>NZ_SMCP01000005.1 GCF_004342725.1 Testudinibacter aquarius
AACGTAATGAGAAATGGGACGCTACACGCCATTTATCCACAGTATCTGTGGGTTAAAAATGTGTTTCCAAAAAAACAGGAAACACAGTTGCTACCAAGCCTAATCAAATATCTTTGTGAATAATCTAAAAAGCGATACTTTTTGAACGTTGCCTTTAAGCAACGACCCGTAGGGTGAACAAAATCCTTCATGCTTTTGTGAATCAAGAAAGTTGGTCGCCGCAAGGCGAAATAGCCAAGACCAAATACGGGTTATGCCGCCAACAAGACTAAACGAAAGACCAACGGCGCTAAAACCGAGCTGATGATGCCACATAAGACTAACGAAATTGAGCTGTAAATTCCGGCTTGTTTATCAATTTCTAAAGTGCGGGCTGTACCTAGTGCGTGGGAAACTGCGCCGATGGATAAACCGATGGCTTCGGGGTGTTTTAAACCGATTTTTTTCAGTAATAAGTAACCCAAAATCGAGCCTTGCAATCCAGCCAACACCACACCGACCGCAGCCACCGACGGCACACCACCGATGGTTTCTGCCACCGCCATCGCAATTGGCGTGCTGATCGATTTCGGTAAAATTGTCGCCACTATCTCCGCATTACCGCCTAATAACAGCGCCAACAACGCGCCGCTTAACATCGACAAGACTGATGCCGTCAGCGTGATCAGCAAAATGCTGCGCCAACGGCTGCTGATTTGCCGTAACTGCTCATAAAGCGGCAGCGCCAACGCCACAATCGCCGGCCCCAATAAGTTGTTGAGCGGCGCATTGCCCTGTATATATTGATCATAAGGAATATCTGCCAACAGTAAGACCCCAATCAATAATAGAATGGTCAATACAAACGAGTTAAACACAATCGACTTCCAGCGTTTACTGATCCAGATCGCTGCCATAAACGCCAAAATCGTTAACACAGAGTAGAGGTAAACTGCCATCATTTAAATATCTCCTGCTTATGCCTTACTTCATCACGGCTTACTTTATCTCAGCGTCGCTGCTTAATCCGTTTTCTTTCGATTTTACGGCGTAATTTGCGGATACTGTGCCGTTCGAACAGGTAATCTGCCATCAAACCGATCACCACCAGACTCAACATCGTGCTGATGATATTCGGAATCAGCAACTGCTTGGCATTGGCAAGCAACAGATCAGCGTATTTGATGATCCCGACACTGACCGGCACAAACAGCAGCGCCATGTAGCGAATCAGCAGGCTGGAACCAAAGGCGATCCACTCGACTTTAATCAATTGCGAGGTTAAACACAGAAACAGAATCAATAAGCCCCAGATACTGCCCGGCACACCGATTGGAATCAGATATTGTAGGAAAATACCCAGATACAAAATGGCATATAAAATGGCTAGCGAACGCAGCAGATTTATGATGTTTTGTTTCATTTTTACTTGAGATAACGTTTGCGATAACGGAATGATGTGCAATAATTCTCTCTCAAATTGTGATCAATGTCACCGAATTTTGCCTTTTTTGGGCGCAATAGATAAGGTTTTAAAGTGTCGATAACACGTTTTTTCTTTTTGTTTTCATTTCTGTTACTTTTTACGACAGTCGCTTACGCCAAGCCCAATGACGGCAACTCTCGCTCTAAGATTCAATGTCGGGTGATTCACATCAGTGATGGCGACAGTTTTACTTGCCTGAGCGGTAATAATAAACGCATCAAAGTGCGGTTGCTGGGTATCGATGCTCCTGAAAACGGACAACCTTATTCAGCAAAATCCAAACAGTTTCTGGCTGCATTGATTCTACAACAGAACGTAGACCTGCAAATTGAGGGGATTGATAAATTTGCGCGACGTTTAGCACGGGCATATGACGCACAACAGCGTGATATTAATTTACTGATGATAGAAAACGGTTGGGCTTGGGCATACCGTTTTTATAAAAAAGATCCACGCTACCCACAGGCGCAACAACGGGCAAAATGGCAAAGATTGGGCTTGTGGCAGGACAATAATCCGCAAGAACCGTATTTGTGGCGCAAGGCACAGCCTTGAGTTTATAATGTGAGCTCTTTTTTCAATGATGGCAGCGTTATGTTTAGATTAGAATCCGATTTCAACCCGGCGCTATTCCGCCAAGCCTTCCCTTATCTGCAAAGCTCCGCAACCTCAGTTTATCTGGATTCGGCGGCAACAGCATTAAAACCACAGGTGCTGATTGACAGCACACTTGATTTTTATCAAAGTGCGGGGTCGGTGCACCGCAGCCAGTACGATGCCGAGCAGACCGCACTTTACGAACAGGCACGCAATCTGGTCGCTGAGTTGATCAATGCGCCGTCACCAGCGGCTGTCATTTGGACTTCCGGTGCCACGCAAGCGATCAATAGCGTTGCACACGGGTTGGCACATTGGCTCGAGCCCGGCGATGAGATTGTGATCAGCGAAGCCGATCATCACGCCAATTTTGTGACCTGGTCAATGCTGGCACAACAATGTGCGGCAAGGTTGATTATTTTGCCAATCAATGATCAATGGCAGATTGAAAGTGCGGTGTTGCGCCAAGCACTGTCGCCACGCAGTAAGATTGTCGCTTTCAACATGGTTTCCAACGTTACCGGCACCGAACAACCGATTGCCGAGCTGATCAACACTGTACGCCAAAATGCACCACAGGCGTTGATTTTGCTGGATTGTGCGCAGGCGGTTGCCCATCTCAAATTGGATATTCAAGCGCTTGATGCCGATTTTTATGTGTTTTCGGCACACAAACTTTACGGCCCAAACGGCTTGGGCGTGTTGAGCGGCAAGCCTGAGTCGCTGGAAAAACTGACACCGTTGCTATATGGCGGCAAAATGGTGGATCGGGTCAGCAAACAGCAGATTAGCTTTAATCCTCTGCCCTATCGCTTGGAAGCCGGCACGCCGAATATCGCCGCAGTGATTGGTTTTGGCACAGTGCTGAATTGGTTAGGTCAATATGATCTTCAGCAGGCAGAAGCCTATGCGGTGGCGCTTGCCGAACAGACTAAAGTGCGGTTGCAACGCTATGATCACGTGCGCTTATTCAACTCGCCACAACCCAGTTCGATTGTCTGCTTTGTATTTGATGATATTGCCGTTTCTGATTTAAGCACCCTGCTGAGCGAGCAAGGCATTGCGCTGCGGGCTGGCGAACATTGCGCCCAGCCGTATTTAGCTCGGTTAGGACAAAAAAGCACCTTACGCCTTTCTTTTGCCCCTTATAATACATCGGCTGATGTAGAGGCTTTTTTCGCTGCGCTAGACCGCACTTTGACACTTTTAAGAGAATAATATGCAAAATTACTCCGATCTCGTCGAACAATTTAGTAGCTTGCCCAGTTGGGAAGATCGCTATCGGCTGTTGATTCAGCTCGGTAAAAAATTGCCAACAATTGAACACAGCGCACGGGAGCAGATGCCCTTGATTCAAGGCTGTGAAGCAGAAGTGCGGTTTGCGGCAGTGAAGCAAGCCGATGGTTATCACTTTGCCGCCTACAGTGAAGCACGCATTATGAACGGCTTGCTTTATCTGCTGTTGAGTGCGCTGCAACCGCTAAAATTAGAACAAATTCGGCAGCTTGACATCAGCGCTCTGTTGCAACAATGCGGTATTGCACAGCGCTTGAGCAGCACCCGTTTGAACGGTTTAAAACAGATCGAATCGTTGTTACACCACTTGGATTAGGGGCTGTTGCTATTTGTTTATATTTTGAGTTGTCGTTTAAAATGAGCACAATCTAGACGTAAGCCGAAATCAATAGTGGGACTATTGATGAGGGTTGCAACGACGAGTGTGCTCATTTTAAACTCAATCCAAAGGACTATGACACTTTTTCGCCACTACTTTTCGCTACTATTTTTCTCTACTACCGCGGCGTTAAAAGTCGTTCGTTCAGAATGACTAAACCTCACGACTTTTGCCTTATTTATTGGCGAAAAGAGGGGCGAAAAAGCGTCTATAGCTCCAATTATAAACAAATAGCAACAAACCCTTATAAACATGAAAAAAACCATTTTAATCACCGGCTGCTCCAGCGGCATTGGCTATGCAACCGCACTTTACCTTCAGCAGCACGATTGGCAAGTGATCACCAGTTGCCGTAAGGCGGAAGATGTGGCTCGTTTGCAGCAAGAGGGCTTGGAATGTGTGCAACTGGACATCACCGATTTACAACAAATCCAACAGGTTATACAACAGATCAGCGCAAACCGCACTTTAGATGCGATTTTCTGTAATGCCGGATACGGACAAACCGGTGCGGTAGAAGATATCAGCCACAGCGCATTACAACAGCAGTTTGAAACCAATGTGTTCGGCACTTGGGACTGCATTCGCTATGCGATGGCGGTTTTCCGTCAACAAGGTCACGGACGGATTATCGTCAACAGCAGTATTTTAGGCTTTGCCGCCATGCCATGGCGTGGTGCTTATAACAGTAGTAAATTTGCCCTTGAGGGCTTATGCGACACCTTACGTACTGAATTGCGCGGCAGCCGGATTTTTGTCAGCCTGTTACAACCCGGTCCGATCCGCAGCCGCTTTCGCCCGAATGCGTTGGCGAAATTTGAGCAACACATTGATTGGCAAAATAGTGTGCATCGCAACGCCTATCAGCAACAGTTACAGCGTTTAAATGCCAGCGGCAATGCCAATCCGTTTACCCTGCCGGCTGAAGCCTGTGCCCAAGCGGTTTTGCGCTGTCTTGAAAGCAATTCGCCCAAACCACGTTACCGCGTCACTTTCCCGACCAAACTGTATTGGTGGCTGCGTCGTCTGTTGCCGACCCGCACATTTGACTGGATGAATTGGAAAGGCGGCAACCAATAATTCGATACTCTTGGTATTTGACGCTATGATTCCGAACACTATTCGCCTAGAATTTTGCGAGTATTCTCATCCGTTTCAATTTGAATTTTATGCTCGACTTCCACATTCATATTAATGGTAATCCCCTCTTTTGGGGTTTCCAATTGAATTTTCGGCACGCAAGCGACGGTAAAAAATACAGCAAACAGCAGCCCCACGCACTGCTTCGGGTTTAACATAATAATTCCCTTTAATTTCATTGGTTTTGATTATCCTGATTCTGTTTTTGGTAAAGTCGATATTCCAGCTGCTGCTGTAGCTCTGAACCAAAATTAATAGAATCCCACAAATCAAATGCATTCTCTTTATGGTTATAATTCAAGAAGATCGGATTTTGCAGCGCATTGTTGGCTTTAATTTTCGCATTCATCAAACCGGTGCCGTCTGTCAATAGATTCACCTTGATATTCGAATCGTAAACATCCATGGTTTCCATCAAATTGGTCAGAATCCGTTCGGTAATGCCGCCGCCCTGCTCGATTTTACGTATTAATTCATCGCTTAAATGAATGCGCCAATCATTGCCCTGTTCAATCACACCATCGCAAATAATACAGGCCGAATTTTCGATCCAAAACGGCAACTTGGCATTCACTTTACCACGCATTTCTAACTGATTATATTGCATTAACTGCAAAATCTCAGCCAATTCAATGCCATTTAAGCGCAAATAGGCTGGATTATGCTGCGGCAACGAGAATTTGTCCACATTCAGTTCACCGCCTAACAGTCTTAGATGCAGCTGTGTCAATGACAGCGGATATTGACGGCTATAGGGATAATAGCCCTGTAATTGTAGTGACACATCATTTAACCGCACGCCGTTATCCAACTGCGCGATTTTGACCTCAACCGGCTGTTTTACGCCCAATTGGAAATGTTGATCCTGATAGCGGTACGGCAACGAAAAGCTGATACCGCTGATCGCGCCGTTGGGCAGCGAAATACTGCCGTTTTGAATCGCAATGTGCCCCCCGGCAACCAAACCACTCTCCGGTGTAATCGAAAATGCGGTTTGCCCACGAATCGTGCCACGTTGAATCAGCCAGTTCCAGCGCTTTGGAAACAGAGGTTGAAACACATCAGAGGATTGTTGCGGCCAGTAAATGTTACCACGTAACATACCGTCTTGATAACTGGAAAATAAGCGGATCGGCCCCAAACGATCGGCTTTCAACTCGCTTTTTAAATTCAGATCCGAGAAATCTTTTCCGTCGAGTGTCACGCTGATATCCGGCTGCAAAATTTGCCCGCCGTAATCCAAGCGAATATACGGTGTTTTCACCGATAACGCCCCGCTGATTTGCTGCTGTTGATAATCCCACAACAGGTTTTGTGACAAGGACAATTGCAAGGCGCCAACCTGCACTCCCGGCAATGCGAAGCGTTGTAAATCGCCGTCCAACAGCTGAATGTTCAGCAAGCTGTCCTGCCAAAAGCCGCGACCACGCAGATTGACCGCACTTTTCAGACTAGGTATTTTGGCGTTGCCCCAAAAATTCCAGTTCCAACGATTCGTTGCAGAGGTTTCCGACAGCTGGATCACTTCCTGTGCCGAGCGAATATTAAAAATAGAATGAATGCCGGCAATAAATTCATTCGCTCGCCCGTCAAGGCGCAAATCAATTTGTTCAAATTGTCGGGTTTTGCCCTTCAAAATCGCTTGCAACCGCCCTTTGATTCCATACTGCCCGACCACCACGCCTGCCAGAGGCAAACGCAGCTCTTCGATATCGATGTATTCAGTATTGCCGGTCATACGCAACAACGAGCCGCTTAAAAAACGCAACAACGGTCGGTATAACTCCCCTTCAAGCCGCATCGGCAGATTGGTATAAAAGATACTGTCGAAGGATTTCACTTCGCCATTGACTTGCAGCGGAATATCCAACGATTGTCGATCAATTTTGCCGTCTAATCCTTGAATCACAACCTGCCCTTTGCCTTTGTCACCGCTGGTCAGCAGCGACAACCGAAAATTGATATTCAGCGGGAAACTGTTCCAAAAAGCGCGGTTTTGAGCCGTTGGCTGTAGCTCTAAATCAAGGAAGCCATTGAGCGGTTGCGGCAGCTGTTTTGCCCAATTGAAACGGGCTTTACTGATGTGCAGTCGTCCGTTTTTAATATCGAACGGCAGCGCCAGCAGTTGATGTTGCTCCTGATCAACCACTTCATACAGCTGCAACTGTGCTTGCTGCTGCTTCCAGTTTAACGTTATGCCGCCCTGCGGAATAATCACGTCCGGCGAACGCCAGTGATAATCCAGATCAGCGCTGAGTGGTAGCTGCTCGACGCTGTCTGCCAAATCAGCAGTTAATGTCACTTGATGGTGTTGTTGTTCATCAGGCTGATAAACCAACAGTGCGGTTAATGTTTTATCAACTAAAATGCCATCCACATTTGCCAATGTATAAGCTTGCCCGTCTTGATATTCGCTTGCGCTCAATTGCAGACGCAGTTGATCATCTTGTCGCACCGCCTTAAGTCGAGTGCTGGCTGCAAGCAACCGTTGCAGCTGTGGATTGTGCTCGGCTTGGCTATTTTGCCACTCAACATCGGCAATTTCCACTTCGCCCAGTGGCAATAAGGCAAACAGGCGTGTGAGGGTGAAAGGCGGCCGCTCGGTTGTTGTCGCTTTTTGTGCGACCATCTGTTGCAAACAGCTATAGTCCAACCGCACTTGCTCAGAGAACAGTCTACGCTGTTGCCAAATAAACCGAATTGGCGTGGTTTCTGTCAGTTGACAGCCGTGTTTTAAACTGGTCAGTTGAATCTCCGGCAAGGTGACCGCTTGCCGATCAATTCTCAGGGGTTGATTCAGTTGAATTTGAAAATCCGGGGCAAGAAAATAGTTTGCCGTTTTTTGAATGCCGTTGCCAAACAACAACCAAGCAACCGTTGCCGCCAGCAACAGTAGTAAGGCGCAGCAGGCAATCAGACACTTTTTCCACATAACCAATGTTCACTCACAGTTAATTTTAGCGCGGTAAATAGGCCGACATCAGCAGCAACGGCAAACACAGGGTCAGCAACAGCAAGAGCGATAGCCAACGCAAATCCAGCATTTTTTGTTTTAAAATCAGCCAGAACAATAGGATGCCCAGCACTAAATGCAAGGCAAAATACCCGGCAAAGGCACTGCTGCTGATGGTCGGCAGCAGCAAATTAACATGCAACGCCAATAAAATACCAACACTGTAAATTGCGTTGAGTAACAACGTTAACAGCATCAAGCGCGGCAATAACGCCAGAAAGCCTTGCAAACGGTTGCGTGATAAGCGCAGTTGCCAGTTCGCCACAATCAACCCCAGCAGCAGTTGGCTGAACGGACTGTAAATTAACCCATCTTGCAACGGTAAATTCAGCAAAATCGCCACATAACAAAACATGCCCAATATACCGCAAACCGTACCAAACAACAGAATTCCGCGCTGCAAGCGAATATCCTCTTTTGGTTGCTGCCATACCGTGATCAAAAGCAGTAGTGCAGCACCGATCAACAGCGCCAATGGAATATAGCGTTTTGCTGCCATCGTACCAAGCAGCAATAAGCCAGCCCAATAAAGTGCCAACCACAAATTGACCTTAACCAAGCGAAAACGCTGCCCGTTGCAAATTTCTCCTTGCGTAAAAACCACTTGGATAATCAATTGGCAACTGAGCACGGCAAAGGAAAATATCGCAACAAAGCTCAACAAATGCTGTTGCAGATAAAAAAGTGCGGTCTCGCTGGCGAGCAACACCATCACCGGCAGCAGCGCTAAAAACACAATCCGTGATTTGTTGTCGGTTTGATCTGACATAAAATACCCAACATGATAGAATAAATCGAAATTATTGATAATACGGCATTATAATGCCATATTGCTTATTCTGTTAACCATTCAGGAGTGAATTATGCGAATTTTACATACTATGCTACGTGTCGGCGATTTGGATCGCTCAATCAAATTTTACACCGAAGCATTGGGCATGCGAGTGCTGCGTAAAAGCGAAAATACTGAATATCGCTATACGTTGGCATTTTTGGGTTACGATGATGAAGACAAAAGTGCGGTGTTGGAGCTGACCTATAATTGGGGTGTCACTGAATACGAATTAGGCACGGCCTATGGTCATATTGCTATCGGCACCGACGATATTTATGCCACCTGCGAAAAAGTGCGGTCTGCCGGCGGGAAGGTGACCCGTGAACCCGGTCCGGTCAAAGGCGGCACCACGGTGATTGCCTTTGTCGAAGATCCGGACGGTTACAAAGTTGAATTCATTGAAAATAAAAGTGCCAAAGCCGGTTTAGGCAATTAATTCTCTTAATTTATTCTTTCTTTGCCGGTGTGAATTCACACCGGTTTGATATTCCCGATACAGGATTTCTTTTGTGAGCACAACAGCCCAAGCCACTCCCCAATCTACCACTAAACAAACTGCTACTGAAACCGACTTTAATCTATTGAAAAATCGTTTTCGGCAATATTTTCCGGTGATTATCGATATCGAAACCGCCGGATTTAACCCTAAAACCGATGCTCTACTGGAAATTGCAGCCGTGACCTTAAAAATGGATCACAAGGGACTGTTGCAGCCGGATGAGAAATGCCATTTTCATGTTGAGCCGTTTCAAGGGGCAAACATCAACCCAGACTCACTCAAATTTAACGGCATTGATATTGAAAGCCCGTTGCGCGGCGCAGTCAGTGAAGAACATGCCTTGAGTGAAATCTTTAAGATGGTGCGCCGCACCCAAAAAGCCGCTGACTGCAAACGCTCAATTATTGTGGCGCACAATGCCGCCTTCGATCACGGCTTTCTGATGGCAGCGGCTGAGCGTTGCCAGTTGAAACGTAACCCATTCCATCCGTTCGGCACCTTTGATACCGCTACCCTCAGCGCTTTTATGTTCGGTAATAACGTATTAATCAAAGCCTGCCAAGCAGCGAATATTGCGTTTGACGCCAAACAAGCCCATTCTGCTTTATATGACACTGAAAAAACCGCAGAATTATTCTGTTTTATGGTGAATCGTTTAAAACAACTGGATGGATTTCGCTTATTTAATCTCGAAAACCAATAAATTGCAGAAATTGATTTCAGTTTGCTTTAGAATTTGATTTTGTTTTACTGTGTTATTTATATTTTTTAATTAAGGAACCAACCGTTATGTTACTCACCAACAATGTGGTGTTGTCGATTATTCTGTTATTGGCACTGAGCCTGATGCGGATTAATGTGGTCATCGCCCTGATTATTTCCGCACTGGCTGCCGGTTTGCTTGGCAGCATGGACATTCAAACTACCGTAGCCACCTTCACCAACGGTTTAGGCGGTGGTGCTTCGGTCGCAATGAACTATGCTATTTTGGGTGCTTTTGCCGTGGCAATTTCCCGTTCCGGTTTGACTGATCTGCTTGCGGTGCAGGTGATCAAAAAACTGGGTAAACAACCTAGTGAAAAGGCGTTGTTTTGGTTTAAATATTTAGTGCTACTGCTGTTGACCCTGTTTGCTGTCGCCTCACAAAACATCCTGCCGGTACACATTGCATTTATCCCTATTGTGGTGCCGCCGTTGTTGGACATCATGAACCGTCTGAAACTGGATCGCCGTGCCGTCGCCTGTGTGTTGACGTTCGGTTTAACTGCAACCTATATGATTTTGCCGGTCGGTTTCGGTAAGATTTTTATTGATAATATTCTAGTTACCAAAATTAATGAAGCCGGCGCAGCGTTAGGCTTGCACACCACGGCTGCTCAAGTTTCTGCTTCGATGCTGATTCCGGTGTTGGGTATGATTCTAGGCTTGCTGGTTGCGGTGTTCTACACCTATCGCAAACCACGCGAATATCTGGTTGCAACGCCTGAACCAACTGCAGACGATATAGAACGTCGTGTCAGCCGCATCAGTAACTTTCATGTGGCAGTGAGTCTTTTAGCCATTGTGCTCACTTTCGGTTTGCAGCTCTATACCGATTCGATTATTGTCGGCGGTTTGGTTGGCTTAATTATTTTCGCCTTAGGGGGCATTTTCAAATTAAAAGAGAGCAATGATCTGTTCCAGCAAGGCTTGAAATTGATGGCGATGATTGGCTTCGTGATGATCGCCGCTTCCGGTTTCGCCAATGTGATTCAAGAAACTCACGGCGTTGCGGCGTTGGTGCAAACCTTCAGCGAAACCATCGGCAGTGACAATAAAGGCTGGGCAGCATTGATTATGTTATTGATCGGCTTGTTTATCACCATGGGAATAGGTTCTTCTTTCTCCACCGTGCCGATTATTGCTGCTATTTATGTGCCGATTTGCATCAGTTTAGGTTTCTCTGAAATGGCGACTGTCTCGCTGGTTGCCGTATCCGCCGCCTTAGGTGACGCCGGCTCCCCGGCTTCCGACTCAACGTTGGGGCCGACATCCGGTTTGAATATTGACGGCAAACATGACCACATCTGGGATTCAGTCGTGCCAACCTTTATCCACTTTAATATTCCCTTGGTTATTTTCGGCTGGATTGCTGCAATGGTGCTGTGATAACAACGCTCCCAAAAAACGAAGGCTGTTTTAACACTAAAACAGCCTTCATCATCAATCACTGAATGACATGAGCCCAGTCGAATATAAAACCTCTACTTTGGAGTTGTGTTAGGTTAGGGGTATTTACACGTTAGATATATTAAAAGACCTTTATAATAAAAATAAAATACCGTGTAAATAAAGAAGTAATATGAACAATAGATTAATAGATACAGCAAGTTATGGATTAGCATTTTTTTCTCTTGAAAAATTGTCAGATTTCCTTGCTTTAAAAAAAGTTAAAACTAAAAATGTATTAAGTTAGAAAAAGGCATATGGATTCCAATACTCCCTATTGATTCTATTGAATATGAAATAAAAATTGGTAATAAAAATGAATCATTTAGTGATAATTGGTAACAAAAATTCGCTTATTCTGATTTTAATTTAGATGTTTCAGATAATAATTTTTGGGTTATAGATATTGGACGATTATTGGAGTTTGATAAAAATGAATTTTTAAGTCAAAATGTTATTTCATACAACACATTAGACGGAGAAATTATTAATGCAGGATTTCTGTTTGAGGTTAATTCTGGTAAATATAAATTATCCGTAACTGGTTATGAAAGAAAGGAAGAAGCGGAATACCCGCAAAGTAATTATGGATATTTATTTACACTTGAAAAAGTTGATTCATTCAAAACATATAATGACCCCAGAGAAGACGATAAGTACAATTTTAATCTTTCAGAATAAAATGAAATAAAAGGTAATGTTCCAGATGTATTGTTAATAAAATAAGATATTGAAAAAACGCAGGATTGGGTAGCTGCCGTAATGCTATTAACACCGGGTGGTAAAAAAGGTAAAGGGAACAATAATAATCATATTGCTGAACCAAACAATAAGCCAAAGGCAGAGAATAATAGTAACAAAAAAGCTGATGGTGAAGATGGGAATACTACAAAACCAAGAAGTCATGCACCGGAAAGTAATACTAAGAAAGGAAGTGATGGTAGTGCTTATGCAGAAGGTGGTGATGCTCCGATAAAACCGAAGAAAACAAAATTAGAAGCTGGTACACCAGAACATAAAGCTCAAAGATGGAAATAGTATGAAGAGCGAATGAAAGATAATCCTAAAAAATATTCGTATGAGAAATGGAGTAAGCGGTATGATACAAATATGAAAAATGTTTCATATGAACTATCTCGTGAGCAAGCTTATAGAGACCAGCTTGGTGGGAAAAGTGAAACGGTAAAAAACCCTCATACTAATAGACAGTTAGAAGAAAAATTTGAAAATTTTATTTTTAATATTGATGATTATTTAGAGAATTTTATCGAAAAAGCTCATCAAAAAGGGGATGATTTAGATTTTTCTATTGATAGTTTGCAAACTCTTAAAAAATATTTAATCAGTGAAAAAGTAGATAAAAATAGTACTGATGTAAATGATGCAGCTGCATATTTCGGTGAAGTTGTAAGAATGAACTATGGAGGGCAGTGGATATGTAATCTTGATAAAGAAAACAATTCTCTATATTATGGACTTCCTGTCATTACAGGATTGGGAAAGGTAAAAGATGTTTTATTATCACCTTTTACAAGTGTAAAATCATTATTATTACGTCCAAGAGAAAATCATTTTAAAACTATTATTGATAATCATATTTCTCCTAAATTATTAGATTTGGACGATATACCGACTGAAAAATAAAGCATATGGAATTTATAAATTTAAAATACGATTTGAAAAAATCTGTTGAACAAGCAGAAGAGTATGCCATTATTAATCTACAAAATAATGTGGAATTTTCACCATACATTTCATTAGGAGAAAAGAAAATTCAAAAAATAATTGCTGATAGCGTTGACGAAGCCATTGAAATAGCCCAAGAAGAAATTGAAAACTTGGATGAAGAGACTGTAGTTTTTGTTTATAAAGATACGATACAGCTTACTGACGAAACTTTTGATGCTATCATTACTCAATTATTTAATGAAGATGAAGAATGTGGTTACTCATATGGATTAGTTTATAAAATTGAGAATAGCAAAATAAGTTTCTTGAATAAACATATTTTCTTAGGAAACATCAGAAATTGTTTAGTATTTTAATTTCTACCGCTTTTGGGCGGTTTTTATTTTTATGGCACAGGATTTAAACGCATAGACGGGCTACCAACTGGCTAAAGGCAAAAATATTTGAGGAGGTTACTCTTCAAGTAGATAAATTCATTAATTTTAGTAACTTAAATAAATATGAAAATGATTAACTGAAGAAAGATAGATAAAATTTCAGAACTAGAAGTTAAGAATACAGAAGATAAGCTTGGTATAAAGTTGCCACAAGATTTATATACATTAATATTGAGTTATAATCATGGTAGACCAGACAAGTTCTTATTTGATACAAAAACCTCAAAAGAACATGTTTTGGGAACTTTATAAATGGAAAGAACAAATAAATTAATCAATTCAACTCTTAAAATTGCAGTAAAAAATATTGGTTCTAATATTGAATGGAATTCAATGATGCTGAATGCGTTTGTTATAAATAAAAATGGTTGAAATTACTGCGTTTTACATCACAGAAGAAAAACATAATTATTTTAACCCTAAAAATCAAGGGCAGGTTACTCGTGATGAGGATTTAACATTTTTATTTAAAGATTTAAGGGAAGAAATGTATTCTATGTCTTCTGACAAAGGTGCATGGTTTACTGCATATTTTACAGTTCAAAATAATGGACAATTTCAAACTCATTTTGAATATGGGGAAAAGCCAGAGTTTACTTATGCGCCAAGCAAAGAAAAATATATCGACGACTTAAATAAGTTTCCACGAGAAGAATCATTAATTCCGCAATGGCTAAAAGATATTGTAAACTCTTAAAACCCTAACCGTTCCCCGGCGATTTTTATTTTAACGGAACAGAATTTGGTTATAAAAAATAGTGACAAAAGATAAAGCAATAAATATTGTTGTATATACACTGGAAAAATCGTTCGAACTTTTCCAAAATAATTCAACTTGGCAGCCGATAGTTTCAGTAAGAAATCAGTTAAAATATATTCTTGAGGCACTTAGAAATGAGAATGATAGATTTAAGCTAGATAAAATAAATATTGGTCTATATGCAGTCAGAGAATTTGAAAATGACTATAATGATTTTGCAGATATGCTACACGAAGTGTCAGGAATTTGTAGACTAATGATAAAAGGCAAACTGTAATGAAATAATTGGGGTAAGAAATACCCCAATTTTAATGAACGATTTATATGCAAATGATGTTATTAGCAAAGAAAAAGTTCGCCCTGCTCTTCTCATGTTAACTTAACGCATTTCTAATTCAATATCGGCGAATAATTTTTGAATCGCATGATTATTTGGCAATCGCTCCGCCTGTTCAACCATTGGGCGGGTCAGGTGATCCGAAAAATAATTGATAAAGTCATACATATAATGGCGTAAAAAAGAGCCGCGTTTAAAGGCTATTTGCGTGCTGCTCGGTTTAAACAGATGTGAGGCATCAATCGCCACCAAATCAGTATCTTCCTGAGTATGCGCCATCGATGCCATAATGCCGACACCTAATCCCAAGCGTACATAGGTTTTGATCACATCGGCGTCGGTTGCCGTGAATACGATATTCGGCAAAATGCCGCTGCTGCTGAACGCTTGTGACAGATCGGAAGCGCCGGTGAAGCCGAAAGTATAGGTCACCAACGGATATTTGCCCAACTCTTCAATCGTCACATTGTTACAATTGACCAACGGGTGATTGCGTTTCACTATCACTGAACGGTTCCAATTGTAGCAAGGCAGCAGAACCACACCTTCAAACAGGTATTGTGCTTCGGTGGTAATCGCCAAATCCACTTCTCCCGACAGCAACGCATCATAGATTTGTGTCGGTGAGCCTTGGTGAATTTGCAGGCTGACATCCGGATAACGGCTTAAAAATCGATCAACCACTTTGGGCAATACATAACGTGCCTGAGTATTGGTGGTGGCAATCCGCAACACTCCGTGATCAGGACGGGTATATTCATCGGCAATCGCTTTAATGCTTTGGGTTTTTGCCAGCAACTCGCGTGCAATCGCAATAATTTTACTTCCTTCGGCGGTAATGCTTTTAATATGTTTACCATTACGTTCAAAAATTTCTAATCCAAGCTCTTGCTCCAATAACCGCACTTGCTTACTGATGCCCGGCTGTGAAGTATACAGTGCTTCGGCTGCATCGGTAATATTCAAATTTTGGTTGGCGATCTCAACGATATAGCGTAGTTGCTGAATTTTCATCCGCTGTTCCTTTCTTGATTTTAGCGATCATGCCGTTGACGGCGGCTTGAAGGTTGTCCTGAAAAACGTTTAACCGCTTTACGAATCTTGGCGGTTTTCATGCGACGACGTTGAGTGTGCTGCTCGATTTTGCTCTCCGTTTCTGGCGGCAAACCGACCAGATCACGCAAATAGTTAACATCTGTCAATGCCATCTCTTGCCAGCCGCCACGCGGCAATTGTTTTGACAAACTGATGTTGCCGTAGCGAATACGAATCAAACGACTGACCTGAATCCCTTGCGACTCCCATAAGCGGCGAACTTCGCGGTTACGCCCTTCAGTAAGAGTGACATCAAACCATTGGTTAATCCCCTGACCGCCACCATTTTTAATGCTTTTAAACAGTGCCGGGCCATCTTCCAGTTGCACTCCTTTGCGTAAACGGAATAACATCGCATCATTGACTTCGCCAAACACACGCACCGAATATTCCCGTTCAATCTCTCGGCTTGGGTGCATCAAACGATTTGCCAGTTCACCATCAGTAGTAAACAGCATCAAACCGGAGGTATTGATATCCAAGCGCCCGACGGCAATCCAACGAGAACCATTTAAGCGTGGTAAACGGTCAAAAACCGTTGCCCGCCCTTCCGGGTCATGCCGGGTGCACAGCTCACCTTCCGGTTTGTAATACATCAACACACGGCAAACTTGCTTTTGCACTGTAGCTAGATTGATCAAATGACCGTCAATCCGAATTTTGGTATCACTCCGCAGTTCAACCCGGTCGCCTAATGTTGCCAGTTCACCATTCACACTGACACGGTTTTCAGCGATGATCGTTTCAATTTCACGCCGCGATCCCTGCCCGGCGCGTGCCAGAATTTTTTGCAGCTTTTCACCGACTACTTTGGATTTCGTTGCGGCATTACTCGGCTTAGTATCGGTTTTAGGCTTAACATTAGGCTTAATATCGCTTTTAGGCTTTGCAGCACTTTTCGGATGTTGTAAATGCTTAGGTTTTGCTTGCGGTTTTGTCGTTGCGGAGCTGGCTTTACGCGCTGTGCGTTTCGCATCAACACCCTTGACATGTGTTGCCGTTTTGCTTTTGTTGATTGGTTTCATCTATTCCTCTGTGTCACCCTCACGGGTGTCAATTATTGCTCATTCAAACGGGATTACCGAACCGTTGCCGACTCGGATAACTTGTGGTGTATCTTCGGTCAAATCGACCACCGTGGTCGGTTTTTGCCCTAAATAACCGCCGTTAATAATTAAATCTACCTGTTTTTCCAGTTGATCACGAATCGCTTCCGGATCGTATTGGGTCTCGACTTCGCCCGGCAAAATCAATGAACAGGATAAAATCGGTTCGCCTAACTCCGACAATAAACTCAAGGCGATTTTATTATCCGGCACGCGGATACCGATGGTTTTACGTTTTGATGTCATCAAGCGACGTGGCACTTCTTTGGTTGCGCTCAAAATAAAAGTGTAATGCCCCGGCGTATTGTTTTTAATCAAGCGATACGCCACATTGCTGACGATCGAATAATTGGATAGCTCGGATAAATCACTACAAACCAGCGTAAAATTATGCCCTTCTGCTAACTGGCGGATCTCGACAATGCGATCCATTGCATGTTTTTCGCCGATCATACAACCTAGCGCATAGCCGGAATCGGTCGGATACACAATAACACCGCCACGGCGTAAAATTTCAACCGCTTGCTTGATCAATCTCGGCTGTGGATTATCGGGGTGGATATAAAAAAACTGACTCATCGACTTCTCTCTATCTTATGCCTAACGGCAATTTCTTGGCGGATTATACGCTATATAACTAAAAATAATAAGTGGTTTTCCGTTTTGAACAGCAGCAATAGTGACACTAAACCGCACTTTGCATGAAAAGCAACGCAAAATCAGGCGCTTGCCAAACGGGCTTGGCAATTGTCGGCAACCAGAGATTTTTGCCCAATTCAATCCAACCACACGGATAGTGAAAATCCGATCCTGCTGATGCCAACAGCCCCAGTTCGTCCACCCATTTTGCCAAATTGTGCCGTTGATCCGGCGATTGTCCGCTGTGCGCCACTTCCACCGCATCACCACCCCATTGTTGAAAATCGCTCAATAAACGCAACAACCATTTGCGTGTCAATGGATAACGCAGCGGATGTGCGCAAACTGACACGCCACCGGCTTGATGAATCACACGATTCGCCGTTTCAATATCGCACCATTGTGCGCTCACATAGCCCGGTTTGCCTTGGCCGAGATAGCGCTTGAACGCTTGAGTCTCATTTTTGACCTGACCGATTTGCACTAAATAACGGGCGTAATGCGCGCGCGTGACCTCCCCGCCAGCAAGAGATTTAGCGCCGGCATAAGCCTGTTCAATACCGCACTTTTCCAATTTTGCACCGATTTCCTCTGCTCTTTTCTGACGAAGTTCTGCCTGCTGTGCTAAAAGTGCGGTCATCGCCGGATGTTGGTGGTCAAAACCTAAGCCAACAATATGAATTCCACGATTTTGCCACAAGGTCGAAATTTCCACGCCGTTAATCAGTGTTATCTTATGCTGTTGTGCTGCAAGTCGAGCCTCATCTAAGCCGTCAACCGTGTCATGATCAGTCAATGCCAATAGTTGAATGCCATTCTCTGCAGCTCTGGCAACCACATCTGTCGGTGTCAACACACCGTCGGATCGGTTACTGTGACAATGCAAATCAATCGAACAGGGAGGGGTTAAATTTTCTGGCTGCATGATATTTTCTCATTATTTTTCTCAGTACCGATATGACAAAAAACGATTGCCGGCATGATAAGTTTATAGGATCTGTTGTTCTTTATTTATAGATTTAATGGTAGGTAACCGATTGAAGTTAAGCAGATTGTTGCTGAAAAATAGCCAGTGACGTCTCCAATGGTAAGACTTGCAAGCGGTTATTAAAGATTCGCAGCGGTTGCCCAAATTGTCGTTGCAGCCCCGCTAAATTCAACGCTGGGTCTAACAGCAAACAGTCAGCGACTTGCTCATCACAATTCAGTAACAGCAAGTTAATCGGCTGCCCGGTTTGTTTAACCACAGTTTGTACGATTGAGGGGATTGGTGTGCTGTTATCATCGAGCGCCAAAGCCGTCGCAGCAAACTCAAAAAACCAACTCTTTGCTTGGCTCGGCAATAAAAACTGACGAGCTCCCGTTGCGCTATAAGCGATAAACTCGTGCTGCTCCGGGTCAATCAGGTTGCTGTATTCCAACAGCTCAATCACTTGATTATAAAACAGAAAATCTTCTGCCTCACAATCATTACGACCCAATGCGCTATAATTTAGTACCTCGCATTTTAAGGCAGTCGGTATTTTTCGTCGGGTCGTTTCCGAACAAAGCATCAGGTAATCCTGCACTTTGTCATACTCCCAATAAAAAAAACCATTCATTTGCATTATTGCTACCGCCTAATTCACTGCTGCTTATTTAACTGTGGCTATATTCTATCGCTATCCTACCTGTTTTCTTTTTATACGGCTACTTTTTTATCCGCTTATTTATCCGCTTGTTGCCCGTCAAACCGCACTTTTCGGTTCCAGTAATACTAAAAATTCAGCTACAGTAAAAAACGAGCCAAAAATCAACAGCAATTCATCTGCCTGCATATTGCACAGTGCTGTTTTGACCGCGGCGGTAACACTCGCTGAGGTGATTGCCGTTTGCCGTTGTTGCGGCGTCAACACCTCAGCGACCGCACTTTGCAACTGTTCAGCGCTCTGCCCACGATAACCGTTAAGATCAGCAAAGTACCACTGCTCAATAGCAGTCGCCAATGGCTCCACCACCTGCACGGCGTCTTTATCTTTTAACATTGCAAAAACCGTAGTAACTTTGCGTTTGTGTTGCGTATTCAGTTGTTGTAGTTTCTGCGCCAAATAACGTGCTGCATGCGGGTTGTGCCCGACATCCACAATCACCTGTGGCAAATCCGCTAGCGCAAGCTGCCATTGTTCTGCCAACGGTTGTAAGCGCTGGGCTGAAATCGTTTGAAAACGCCCGCTTAATTCGACTTGCATCAAGGTGTTAACAATATTCTCGACACTGATTTGAAACGGCAAACAGCAACACACCGCTAATGCCGTTGCAGCATTGGCAAGCGGAATGTGCGGCATCGGCAACTGCTGCCAAAGTGCGGTCTGTTGTTTGTATCGTTGGCTTTGCCACTGCCATGTTTCACCCTGTTCACAGTATGACCAATCTTTATCACGGCAAAACAGCTCACAACCCATTTCAGCCGCATATTGTACGACTGAATCAGGAAGATTGGCTTCGCCGATCACTGCCCTTTTTCCGGCTCGGAAAATTCCGGCTTTTTCATAACCGATTTTTTCGCGGTTATCGCCCAAATAATCCACATGGTCAATATCAATTGAGGTGATCACACTGATGTCGCTGTCAACAATATTGGTAGCATCCAAACGTCCGCCTAGCCCGACTTCCAAAATGACCACATCTAAAGCAGCTTGTTTGAATAGATATAGTGCCGATAAGGTGCTGAATTCAAAGTAACTCAACGATTCAGTTCGGCTTTGATCCAAAAAATAAAACGATGCGCTGTGTGCGGAATCCGGCAGTTCTTGATTCTGGATTCTAACCCGCTCGTTATAGCGCAATAAGTGCGGTGAGGAATACACACCAACACGCAAACCTGCATTCAACAACAGCATTTCGAGCAGACGACAGGTTGTCCCTTTGCCATTGGTGCCGCCGACGGTGATCACAAACGGCGCCGGGCACAGCAAATCCAGCTGTTCGGCAACCCGTTTGACCCGTCCCAGCCCCATGTCAATCACTTTGCTATGGCTCTGTTCAATATAACAAAGCCACTTCTCCAATGAAGAGGTGGCTTGTAGAGATGATTTCATCATGGATTAATTTTGCGTTTCGGTTGGCACGTCCTGCTCCACCAATTCCGCTTCTTTGAACGGTGAAGGCTGGCCACAGAGTTTAGATAAAATACTGGCGAGCGTGTTGCGCATCTCCAAACGGTTGACAATCATGTCGATCGCCCCTTTTTCGATCAAAAACTCACTGCGCTGGAAACCTTCCGGCAATTTTTCGCGCACAGTCTGCTCAATCACTCGTGGACCGGCAAAACCGATCAGCGCTTTCGGCTCAGCAATATTGATGTCGCCCAGCATCGCAAAACTGGCGGAAACCCCACCCATGGTTGGATCAGTCAACACTGAAATATACGGCACACCCGCTTCTTTCATCTTCGCCAACACCGCACTGGTTTTTGCCATCTGCATTAGGGAGAACAGCGCTTCCTGCATCCGCGCGCCGCCACTGGCAGAAAAACAGATTAACGGCCAGCCGTTAGCCAAAGCAGTTTCCGCCGCTTTGACAAATTTGCCGCCGACTACGGAGCCCATTGACCCGCCCATAAAATTAAAGTTAAAGGCCGCAACCACCACCGGCAAATCATAGATTTTACCTTGCATCACAATTAACGCATCTTTTTCGCCGGTCTGTTTTTGCGCAGCACTAATCCGATCTTTATAGCGTTTTAAATCCTTGAATTTCAAGATATCTTCCGGCTCAATTTCTGCCGCCAATTCTTGAGCACTGTTTTCATCCAATAATTGCAGTAAACGCGTTCTCGGATCAATTCGCATATGATGACCGCACTTTGGACAAACTTCCAAATTGCGAACCACTTCATCACGATATAAAACTTGCTCACAAGAAGTACATTTAGTCCAAATTCCTTCCGGAACATTGGCTTTCTGGCTACTGCTGTTTACTGAAGTTTTACTAAAAATTCTTTCAATCCAACTCATTTGTTAACCTTTAATAATGATTTATCGGAGGGTTCAATGCGAGGTATTACACCACATTTATCACTTTTTTTATACATTTTTCCAAATTTAACCACATCAGTCCGCTAAAAAAAGCGGTCCGAGCGACGTTTGCGGCAGTGCAAAGCGTGGCGGATAAATCGCCTGCACCAAATACAAGCCTTCGGCTTTCGCTGTTGCCGCCGCTAAAGTGCGGTCTTTTTGTTGCTGCAACCAAGCAATCCATTCTGGCGGTTGATTGCCGTTGCCAACCTCGATCAAGCTGCCGACAATATTTCTAACCATATGATGCACAAACGCATTCGCTTGAATATCCACCATCACAAATTGCCCTAGGCGACTGACATTCAAATGCTGCACATGACGCCACGGTGAATGCGACTGGCATTGCGCTGCGCGGAATGAACTGAAGTCTAATTCACCCAATAATGCCTGTCCGGCTTGGTGCATTTTTTGCTCATCCAGCGGTTGGTGATAGTGAGTTAAGCCGTTGGCTAAAATTGCCGGGCGCAACACATTGTTATAAATCAGATAACGATAGCGACGCGCCGTCGCACTAAAACGGGCATGAAAATCGTCATCAACCGGGGTTGCCCACTTGACTTTCACATCATCCGGCAAATTAGCATTCACGCCCAGTGTCCAAGCCTGCGGCTGGCGAATGGCAGTGGTTTCAAAATGTACCACCTGACCCGTGGCATGCACCCCGGAATCTGTCCTACCGGCGCAAAAAACCGAAACCAAATGGGCGGCAACTTGACTCAGCGCCGTTTCCAATGTTTGTTGCACGCTTTTAACTGCTTGTTGGCGTTGCCAACCGAAATAGCGACTGCCGTCATATTCAATCCCCAATGCAATTTTCATGTTTGCCTCGCCATTCTTTGACTGCCATTTTTGCCTGTTTAGATATGAAAAAACACCAAACAATCCAAGATTGCTGGTGTTTTTCAGATCACACGTTAAAAATTATACGCGTTTGAAGTCCAAGTGTGCCAATTTCGGTTTGAACGGGTGACGTTGTACCGCTTGGATTTTCACTGCAACTTCTTTGCCTTCGATCACTAACGTGATGACATCACTGTAGAAATTATCGTGGGCTTGGGCGTTGTTTAATTCATCGTGGTTTAATGTGATAGAAACCGGCGCTTCGTTACCACCGTAAACGATCGCAGGAATTAAACCAGCATGACGCAGACGGCGGCTCGCACCCGTACCTTGCGCTTGACGAACTTCAGCATTAAATTTGTACATATTAACTTTCTCTTTTGCTATGAAACGCTATCACGTTTCTCAATATTAAGGATTGCAGGCGACCCAACAATCCCGACAAGTATGGCTTAAGCCGCTTGCAGCGAACTCAAGGGCGGTTATTCTAGTTAATTTTCTCTCACAACGCAAATAAAAACCGCACTTTATCGCCTATTTTCTCTATTTGGGATCAACCACTCAAGTTTCTGTTGTCAATCTCTTTTTTATGATGGTAATTATCACTAAAAAAAGGCACAATAACGTCGGTATGCAATGTTATTTCGATGAAAAACCTTCATCTTTTCGCTAACTAGAACAATGGATTAACCGTGCAATTTTTTATTGATTTCTTTACTAATTACGGCTATTTCGCCGTATTTTTCGTTTTGTTGTTGTGTGGAATGGGAGTGCCGATTCCGGAAGATATTACGCTGGTGTCCGGTGGGATTATTTCCGGCTTAGGCTATGCCAATCCGCATTGGATGGTGGTGGTTGGAATGATCGGCGTACTGTTCGGCGACTGTTTGATGTATATGTTGGGACGGTTTTACGGGGTAAAAATCCTGCGTTTTCGTCTGATCAAACGCTTTATCACCTTCAAACGGCTGAAAATGGTTAAAGATAAATTTGACCGCTACGGCAATCGGCTGCTATTTTTTGCCCGTTTCCTACCCGGTTTGCGAACGCCGGTTTATATTATTTCCGGCGTCACTCGCCGTGTGGGTTTCATCCGTTTTTTACTGATTGATTTCTTTGCAGCGATTATCTCAGTACCGTTTTGGGTTTATTTGGGGCATCACGGCGCAGAGAATATCGACTGGATTAAAGCTCAGATGCGTCATGGTCAAATGGGGATTTATCTCATTTTGGCAGCCGTTGTTATTTTTGTCGGTTTCACCTATTGGAAACGCAAACGTAAACAACGCGAAGAACAAAATTTATAATTCAATTCAAAAAATAGCTGTATCTGTATCCAAACAAAAAGTGCGGTTGAAAATAAAATTCAACCGCACTTTTTTATTTTTAATTTACAATATGATTTCAATTACAACGCAGAGACGTTCAAGGTTGAGCCGCCAACGATGCGAACTCGAGCGCCAGGCACTAGAGTTGAGTCATATTTCTGCACCACCACGATTTCTTTGCCGTCATCTTTGCGAATCACTAATTCCAACGAATCTACTTTACTGGCTTTTTGTTCTACCGTGCTGCCGAGAACAGCCCCGGCGACCGCGCCGACTGCGGTCGCAATCGCTTGCCCTGAACCACCACCGACGGTTGAGCCTAAAATACCACCGATTGCACCACCACCGACTGTACCGATTACACCTTGATTCGGTGCTTGAATATCGACCTGACGGCTGGAAACGATAGTGCCGTAGCTGATTGAACGCGCTTCTTTCGCTTGGTCACCGGTATAAACATTACCGCTATAAATATCTTTGTTGGCACAGCCGACTACAGCCAGTCCCATCATTGCCGTTAACGCTAACATCGATTTTTTCATAAGTTTTTCCTTAAATTACATTGGAGTGATGATCACCGTTCTTGCTTGACCACATCCCGGATATGGTAGGGGTGTAGCTTAATACAAGTACGGTTTTCTGTGTTGTTAGTAAATGTTATTGCCATTGAGAGGTTACAACACTTCTCGCCGACGACTTTAGGTTCGCCGACTTTGACTGTTAAAAAGGGCTTTTCGTTCAAACAAAATTGCTTATTTAGACGTTCAAGCCACTCGCTTGGCGATTCTTTAGCCAAAAAAGGCACCACGACTTCGATATGTTCCCATCCTTGCTGTGGATAGATCTTATTTTTCGGCAGCGGCAATTCAATCACCGACACTGATTGTTCGGCAAAAACCAGCGGTTGCGACAACGCCACTAAATAAATTGGTCGTCCGTTTACCTGATTATCACTCAGTAGTTGACCGCACTTTAGGAATGACGCCAGCCAGAGTTCGCCCTGCTGCTGCGTATTCACCCGTACCGCCAGATGGTCAATCAACCAGGTTTGCCGCTCTAACCCAATCGCATCAGCTAATTGTATAATATTTTGCTGAAAAATAGCCAGTGTACGACCAAGTGCGGTTTCCAGTTGCAACAGTGGATGGGCATTTGTTAAATTTGGCATTTTTAAAGACTCCGTCTTTCCTCAATCCCGATAAAACGGTATTATAGCGACCAATTTATTAATCTAAAAGGCTACAATTTCTGTGAATATTCAACACATTCTATCGCAAAAAATTAAACAGGCAATGATCGCTGCCGGTGCAGAACCACAATGCGATGCGCTCGTGCGTCAATCCGGCAAAGCGCAATTCGGTGATTATCAGGCAAACGGCGTTATGGCGGCTGCTAAAAAACGGGGAATAAATCCGCGCGAATTGGCACAAAAAACCATTGAAAATCTAGAATTAGGTGATTTATTGGAAAAAGCGGAAGTTGCCGGGCCGGGATTTATCAATCTATTTCTTAAAAATACCTGGTTAGCACAACAAAGCCAACAGTTGCTACAGCAGCAAACCCTGGTAGAAAAAGTCACACAACCACAAACTATCGTTGCCGACTATTCCGCGCCAAATGTCGCCAAACAGATGCACGTCGGACACTTGCGTTCGACCATTATCGGTGATGCGGTGGTGCGGGTTTTGCAATATTTAGGACATAATGTCATTCGTGCCAACCATGTCGGTGATTGGGGCACCCAGTTCGGAATGCTGATTGCTTATCTGGAAAAAATGGAAAATGAACATGCCGACGATTTGGCACTCAGCGATTTGGAAGCATTTTACCGTGCTGCCAAACAATGTTATGACAATGATGCCGAATTTGCTGAGAAGTCCCGTGCCTATGTGGTGAAGCTGCAAGGTGGCGATCACTATTGCCTGGCGATGTGGCGCAAATTGGTGGATATCACCATGCAGCAAAATCAACAAACCTATGACCGTTTGAATGTCACCTTAAGCAATGACGATGTGATGGGCGAAAGTCTATACAATCCGATGCTGCCGGCGATTGTTGCCGATTTGAAAAATAAAGGTCTTGCGGTGGAAGATCAAAGTGCGGTCGTGGTCTTTTTGGATGAATTCAAAAACAAAGACGGCGAGCCAATGGGCGTAATTATCCAAAAAAGTGATGGCGGTTTTCTGTACACTACCACCGATATTGCAGCAGCAAAATATCGGCATGAAGTGCTGCATGCGGATCGTGCGCTGTATTTCACCGACAGCCGTCAAAGCCAGCATTTACAGCAAGCGTGGACGATTGTGCGCAAAGCCGGCTATATTCCCGACAGCATGTCACTGGAGCATTTCAATTTCGGCATGATGTTGGGCAAAGACAACAAACCGTTTAAAACCCGCTCCGGTGATACCGTGAAACTGACCGATTTGTTAGACGAAGCGATTGAACGTGCGGAACAACTGATTAGCACCAAGAATCCAAGTCTCAGCGAACAAGAGTTGCAACAAGTGGTGGAGGCCGTAGCGATTGGTGCGGTCAAATATGCGGATCTCTCCAAAAATCGCACCACAGATTATGTGTTTGATTGGGATAATATGCTTAGTTTTGAAGGCAACACCGCACCTTATATGCAATATGCCTATACCCGCATTCATTCCATTTTCAGTCGCAGCCAAATCGATAGTGCAACATTGCAGGGCACGATTTGCTTAAACGAAGAGAAAGAACGGGCGCTTGCGATTAAGTTGTTGCAGTTTGAAGAAGCGGTGCAAACAGTTGCAAGAGAAGGCACACCACATATACTCTGTGCTTATTTATATGAACTGGCGGGTATTTTTTCCGGTTTCTATGAGAGTTGCCCGATTTTGAATAGCGAAGACGAGGCAATTAAAAACAGCCGTTTACAACTGGCTGCTTTAACCCAAAACACACTACGTCAAG
Organism: Testudinibacter aquarius; assembly: GCF_004342725.1. Taxonomy (GTDB): domain Bacteria; phylum Pseudomonadota; class Gammaproteobacteria; order Enterobacterales; family Pasteurellaceae; genus Chelonobacter; species Chelonobacter aquarius. The sequence continues at coordinate 26,662 of NZ_SMCP01000005.1, forward strand.
GCTTAGATCTATTGGGCATTAAAACCGTTAGCAAAATGTAATCTTAAGTATCATCAGACACTAAAAAAGTAGAAGATCAATACTGCTCTCTTCTACTTTTTTGTCTACTACTATGCCACTTTTTTGTTATTGATATAAACTGAAAACGGATCAACCACCGGCGAGTTTTACCTGGTAGCCCTTTTGCTGTAATAATTGTTTTAACAGCTCACGATTTTCGCCCTGAATTTCAATCGTACCGTTTTTCACCGAACCACCGCAGCCACAGCGTTTTTTCAGTTCAGACGCAATTTTTTCCAATTCCACCGTCGGCAGCGCCAACCCCGTGATCACCGAAACACCTTTGCCTTTACGTCCGCTGACTTGGCGTTGGATTCGCACAATTCCGTCCCCTTTGATGATCTGCTCTGGTGCTTCTGTCGGTTTGATACGTCCGCTTTCGGTAGAATAAACTAAAGGATTAGACATAAAAAGCGCGGTCCTTAAGCAATAGCGGCATTGATACTTTTCAACACCGCAACCGGTTCTTCCGACAACGTAATCGGACGCCCGACCACTAAATAATCTGCGCCGGCATCAATTGCCTCCTTCGGGCTCATCACTCTGCGTTGATCACCAAACTCAGCACCTTCCGGGCGGATCCCCGGGGTAATCAGTTTGAAATCTTTACCGCAGTTGGCGCGCAGAATTTCCACTTCTTGTGGCGAACAAACCACGCCATCCAAGCCCGCACGCTGACTTAAACGCGCTAAGCGAATCACCTGCTCCATCGGCGAGGCATTCAACCCGATTTGCAACAAATCCACATCTTCCATGCTGGTCAACACCGTGACCGAAATCAAAATCGGCGCATCTTTGCCATACGGTTCTAAAATTTTCTTCGCGGTTTCCATCATGCGTAAACCGCCGCTGGCATGCACATCCACCATCCACACGCCTAAATCGGCCGCCGAGCGCACCGCTCTTGCTACAGTGTTCGGAATATCATGGAATTTCAGATCTAGAAAGACATCAAATCCACGCTGGTGCAACTGTTTGACAAAATCAGTACCTAAGGTTGTAAACATCTCTTTGCCGACCTTAACCCGGCATAGGCTCGGATCAAGCTGATCTACCAATGATAACGCTTGGCGCTCTGTTTCATAATCCAAGGCGACAATGACTCGACTATTCATGTTATTTCCCCTGTTAATTGATGTTGAAAAAATAAATAATACCTAGTTTTTAAGTGGCTTAGCGCACTTTTATATAAAATTATTGATATTGCCCATCTACCGGCTTAATCGTTTCCCACTTATTGCACGACGGACAGTTCCAAACTAAACGATGGCTACGATAGCCGCAATGTGAACAGCGGTAGGCAAAACTTTGCCCGATTTTATTTTCGACCAATTGCTGCAAACGTATCAAGCTCTCTTTGGCACGCCCATCCTCCGCCTGTTCAATATCATATTGGATTAAGCGGTTGAAAATATCCATACTGGGAATATGGTTCAGCTGTTGATATAGGCCGGCTTGTGCCGCAGCAGCACCACTGTTTTTATCGGTCAATTCCGCCAGTGCCAATTCAACAGCACCACTATTATGCCGCTGCTTGGCTTTAATCAGAAAAAGCTCGTAGTTATTTGGATCTTGCAGCTGCTGATAACACCACTTCAAGTGCGGTAGCACTTCAACGATAAATGCGGAATTTTGTTGCAGCACTGCTTGAAAATGCTCGATTGCCGTCCGAAAATCTTGTTCTCGCATATACAGATAAGCCAATTCAATCGATGCTCTGACACAAGTCGGCGACACCTCCAACGCTCGCGTTAACAATACTTTTTGCTCTTTAACGCTTAATTCTTCAGCCTCGATGTACTCACAATAATAGTGTGCCAGTTCAATATTATTAGATTGAGGAAACGCTTTTTGCCGCTTTTCAGTGACATCAACCGCTTTTTTCCACTCTTTGGTTTTTTGATAAATTTTTGCCAGCTCTTCCAAGGCATTGTCAGCAAATTCCGGTTCATCAACCAAACTAATATAAATATTTTCGGCACGATCAAAAAAACCGACTTTGCGGTAATCAAAAGCCAGTTGTTGTTTGGCAAGCAATTTTTGGTCAAAACTGAAATTCGGGTCATCCACCAAGTTTTGGTGAATACGAATCGCGCGATCCACCTCGCCACGCGAACGGAACAGATTGCCCAGCGTCAACGAGGCTTCAAATTGGGAATCACTGTGAATATCGTTTTCGTTTTCCTGTTTTTGCAACATGTCCAAAAACAGATCAACCGCTTTTTCCTGTTGATTAGACAACAAAAAATTTACCCCGGTGACATAGTCTCGGGATAATTTATTGCTGACATCGTCCTGCCCTTTTTTGGCGTTACGATAGCCCATATACCAACCGTAAAGCGCGGCGACGGGCAATAACAGAAACAGTAATTCAAGCATCGAAATTACACTGTTTTATCACGGCTGGCGGTCAATTCAGTGATCTGCTGAGTTTGACGATTGATTTGCCGAGTCAAACGAAAATTTTTGACTTTCAAGCGCAGCACGAAAAAGGCACAGATGGTCCAACCTAATAACAAGCCCAAGCCAAACAAAATCGCTGCCAGTGAGGATAACTGCAACTCGCTTTTGGCAATAATATAATTGAAGCTAATCACCTGATCATTATCAGCACCGATAGTAATCGCCACAATCACAATCGCCAGCACGATAACCAAGCCTAAAATGTATTTAATCATTTTATTCTCCTGAGTTTCATAACGAACATGCCCCATTATGCCAAAAATCACACTGGGCATATAGATAAATTCGGTATTAATCAGCGATTTATTGTTAATAATCAGAAAAGTTGTGTTTTGCCACTTTACGGGCAATAAAAAACGGCACTTAATGCGCCGTTTTCAATCAAATTTAATTGGATTCGTTCACACGTTCTCTAAGCTCTTTACCCGCCTTGAAATGAGGAACATATTTTGCATCCAAATCGACTTTGTCACCGGTTTTCGGGTTACGCCCGATTCGCGGCTGACGGTAATGTAGTGAGAAACTGCCGAATCCGCGAATCTCAATCCGATCCCCATTTTCTAGGGTTTGCGACATCGATTCAAGGATACTTTTAACCGCACTTTCTACGCTTTTTACCGGAATCGTATGATTTTGTTGAATCAAACTTTCGATAAGCTCTGATTTAGTCATAGTGTCTCCTCATTTTGGGCGGATACCGCACTTGGTATCCGCATGTGAAGTTCAATTAATTATTCGCCTTTGGAAGCAGCTTTGAAGGCTTCAGCCATTGCGTTTGGAATCGCTTCTTCTTGCTTGTTCACGTTGGCAACTGCTGCGCTGTCTTCCGCTTCGTCTTTCGCACGTACTGACAAATGCACGGTGCGGGATTTACGATCAACACCGGTGTATTTCGCTTCAACCACATCGCCGACGCTCACTACAGTCGTAGCATCTTCAATGCGCTCACGAGCCAAGTCAGCTGCACGAACATAACCTTCCGCACCGCCTTCCAGTTCTACTTTAACACCTTTAGCGTCAACTTCAACCGCTTTACCGCTTACAATCGCGCCTTTTTTAGTGGCAGCAACAAAGTTGTTGAACGGATCTTCTTCCAATTGTTTGATACCTAAAGAGATACGCTCTTTAATCGCATCAACTTGCAGAACAACGGCGGCAACTTCGTCACCTTTTTTGTAGCTACGAACTGCTTCTTCGCCGGCAACATTCCAAGAAATGTCAGACAAGTGAACCAGACCGTCAATACCACCTTCTAAACCGATGAAGATACCGAAATCAGTGATAGATTTGATTTTGCCTTCAACGCGATCACCTTTTTTATGTGTCTCGTCGAATTGTTGCCAAGGATTGGCTTTGCATTGTTTCAAACCTAAAGAAATACGGCGACGTTCTTCGTCGATTTCCAATACCATCACTTCAACTTCATCACCTACGCTAACCACTTTAGATGGGTGGATGTTTTTGTTGGTCCAATCCATTTCGGAAACGTGAACCAAACCTTCAACACCGTCTAAAATTTCAACGAAGCAGCCGTAGTCGGTCAGGTTGGTTACTTTACCGCTTAATTTGCTGTTGACCGGATGATTTTCAGCGATAGCAACCCAAGGATCTTGACCTAATTGTTTTAAGCCTAAAGATACACGGGTACGATCACGGTCGAATTTCAATACTTTAACAGTGATTTCATCACCTACGTTCACGATTTCGCTTGGGTGTTTCACACGTTTCCAAGCCATATCAGTGATGTGCAACAAACCGTCCACACCGCCCAAATCCACGAATGCACCGTAGTCGGTCAGGTTCTTAACAATACCTTTAACCACTGCATCTTCTTGCAGATTTTCCAACAGTTGTTCACGTTCTTGGCTGTTTTCGGTTTCGATAACTGCACGACGGGAAACGACAACGTTGTTGCGTTTTTGATCCAGTTTGATTACTTTGAATTCTAACTCTTTACCTTCCAAATGTAAGGTATCACGGATTGGGCGAGTATCTACCAGTGAACCCGGTAAGAACGCACGCACACCGTTTAACTCAACTGTGAAGCCGCCTTTTACTTTACCGTTGATTAAACCGATAACAGTCGCTTGTTCTTCGTATGCTTTTTCCAGTTCAATCCAAGATTCGTGGCGAACCGCTTTCTCACGAGAAAGTTTGGTTTCACCAAAACCGTCTTCAACGGCATCAAGGGCAACTTTAACGGCATCGCCGACTTTAACGTCCAGCTCGCCTTGAGCATTCAAGAACTCTTCAACAGGAATTGCGGATTCAGATTTTAAACCTGCGTCAACCAATACAAAACCTTTTTGGATAGCAACAACAGTACCGTTAACGATAGAACCTTGACGGGTTTCAAGTTCTTTTAGGGATTCTTCAAATAATTGAGCAAAAGATTCAGTCATATTTAATCTTCAAATTAATTAATAACGTCCATTCGAATTCCTTCCAAATGGGGCTGTTTCAAACGGTTTATCCATCCTTGAACAAACCATATTCAGGCGTTACGCTTCTTGTTGAATGCGTAAACCGACACATTGTAACGCTTTTTCGATCACTTCGCTAATACTTAATGCGCTCGAATCCAATAAAAATGCGTCATCCGCCGGTTTTAGCGGTGCCACTGCACGATTTCGGTCACGAAAATCGCGTTCTTTGATTTCGCTTAAGATTTGATCATAATCCGCCGCCACACCTTTTTGCTGCAATTGCTTAAACCGACGCTTGGCACGCTCTTCCGAACTGGCGTCCAAAAAGATTTTCACTTGCGCCTGCGGAAACACCACCGTGCCCATATCACGCCCGTCGGCGATCAGTCCTTTTTCAGTGCTGAAATCCCGTTGCCGCTGCAACAATGCCGACCGCACTTGCGCAAACGGGGCTACTTTTGAGGCGTTGTTGCCGGCAATTTCGGTGCGAATTTCGCTGCTGACATCTTCACCGTTTAATAATACTTTCACCACGCCGTTTTCCGGTACAAAACGAATGTCCAACTTCGCTGCCAAAGCGGCAAGTGCGGTTTCATCGTCCAGCGCTACCGCACTTTTCACCGCCGCCACGCCCAGCACACGATAAATCGCCCCCGAATCCAATAATTCAAAGCCCAACTTTTCCGCTAACGCTTGGCATAACGTTCCTTTCCCGACACCACTCGGACCATCGATGGTAATGACGATATTTTGTTGCATATTTTCTCTCAAATTTATAGCGGGAATTACGTCCCTCAGCCTGTCGAATCAAGTTCAAAAATATATTATCCTGGAGCAGGTTAGATCTCCGCCCGAACCGCACTTTACACTTTTTCTTTATCAATTAAATGATGATACCGCACTTCGCAAACGGGCGGATATCTAATCCGCCACTACTCAAGCTTATCCGCTCAATTTGTATTCACCTTCCGATATTGCGCCGCAAGCAAGTGCGGTATGTCACTGAACACGCCGAATACGCCCCAATTAAACAGTTCATTTGCTTGCATCGGGCTGTTGACCGTATAAACCGCAACTTTATAACCGGCATCATTGAAACGGGCAACGGTTTCTCGAGTCAATCCTTGCTGCGATAAATGAATATATTCTGCGCCAACCCATTCTAGCACCGTGAGCGCATCGTCCAGACAATCATAACTTTCATACAAACACGCTACCGCAAGCTGCGGACAGCGCTTTTTCAACTCGGCTAAAAACAGATGGTTAAAGCTGGAAATAATCACTTCCCGTTCCGGCTCAAGTGCGGTCAGCGCCTGTTGCAAGCCGTCCAGCAGTTTCAATGCCATTGCTTTGCCGGCTTCACAGCTTTTGATCTCGATATTGGCGTTCAATTGATAGCTATTCATCCATTGCACCACCTGCGACAGTGTCGGCAACGGCTCGCCTTGAAAATCTTCGCTAAACCATGCACCGGCATCAATTCCAGCTAAATCTGCCTGCGTTAAATCATAATAACCGCCGCTGCGATTGGTGCAACGATCCAACGTGGAATCATGGGTTAAGATCACCGTGCCGTCTGCGATCACATCAATATCGCACTCAAACCAATCGATATTGTATTTCTTACACAATTTAATCGCCGCCAGCGTGTTTTCCGGTGCTAGTGCCGACATCCCGCGATGGGCGTAAACACGGTTGTTCATTTTTTTCTCTTTCATGCTTATCTTAGTGTAATCACCCAACAATTGTGAATCTGTTTATTGCGTTCAAAATCCAGCGGTAAGGTTTTGGCGCTGATTTCGGTGGCTTGCAAGCCAAGTGCGGTTAAGCCGTCGAAATCCATTTTAAAGCCACGTTTATTATTGGAAAAAATAATCGTGCCGTGCGGACGGATAATGTTTTTCAGCAGCGTCATCAATTTCAAGTGATCACGCTGTACATCCCAACTGTCGTCCATGCGTTTCGAATTGGAAAACGTCGGCGGATCGACGAAGATCAGATCATATTGCTGTTTGCATTCCGCCAGCCATTGCAAACAATCCGCTTGGATAATTTTATGCTGGCGGCTCTCTTCAAAACCGTTCAGGATCAGATTCTGTTCCGCCCAGTTGAGGTAAGTATTGGACATATCCACCGTGGTGGTGGTTTTTGCCCCACCCAACGCCGCATGCACGGTTGCCGAGCCGGTGTAAGCAAATAAATTCAGAAAATCCTTGCCTTGCGCCATTTCGCCCACCATTTTACGGGTCAAGCGGTGATCCAAAAACAACCCGGTATCCAGATAATCGGTCAGGTTGACCCACAATTTGGCGCCGTATTCCTGCACGTCAAAATAGTCGCCCTGATTGCCCAATTTTTCATATTGGCTGCTGCCTTTCTGTTTTTGCCGCACTTTCAGCACCAATTTATTGGTATCGACCCCGGTCACTTGCAACGTAGCACTGACGGCGTCCAACAAGCGTTGCCGGGCTTTGTTCGGGTCGATATTTTTCGGTGCGGCATACTCTTGCACCACAATGTAATCCGCATAACGATCAACTGCCAAATTATATTCCGGCAGATCGGCATCATATAAACGGTAAGCATCCAGCCCTTGCTGCTGCGCCCATTTCTCAATTTTTTTGCAGTTTTTTTGTAAGCGGTTGGCAAAATCGGGCGCTAGCGTTGCGCCATTGGAAACCGCACTTTGTGAATTTTCCGCATTCGGTTGCTGAAGTGCGGTCTGGCTTGGTTGGGCTATTTGATAATTCTTTTGCAAACATTCTAACGGCCCGTTTTTGGCTTTAAATTGGCGGTGTGAACGTAAGCGAATGCAATTCAGCAGCTCCGGTTCAGCACTGAAAATCGAGGCATTCCAGCCACCAAACTGCTGTTTTAAGCGCTGGCCAAACACCGAGTACAACGCAATCAGTGCCGGCGTCGTGCCAAGCCGTTCGCCATACGGCGGATTACACACCACTGTGCCGATTTCGTCAGCTGCACACGGATTTTTCAGTGCGGCAATATCGCCCTGCTTAAAGCGAATCAAATGGGCAACCCCGGCTTGTTTGGCGTTGTGTTGTGCTTTGTGTAACACCCGATGATCCAAATCAAAACCGTAAAAGTGCGGTTGCGGATTTTTTTGTGCCTGCTGATCGGCTTGAATTTGCGCTTGTGACCGCACTTGCTGCCAACAAGCGAAATCGTGCCCTTTCCAATGGTCAAAGCCCCAATATAAGCGGTTGAGTTGCGGTGCAATACCCGCTTCCATCTGTGCGGCTTCAATCAGCAGCGTGCCGGAACCGCACATTGGATCGACCAGCGGCGTGCCTTGTTGCCAACCGGATCGTAAAATAATTGCTGCTGCCAAGGTTTCACGCAATGGCGCTTTGCCGCTCTCTTCACGATAGCCGCGCAAATGTAACGCATCGCCGCTCAAATCCAACGACACAATCAGCTCTTCCCGATTTAAATAGACGTGAATCCGAATATCCGGATACGCCTTTTCCACATTCGGACGCGCTTCGCCGTTGCGTTCAAAATAATCGACAATCCCGTCCTTGACCCGCATGGCGCCGAATTGAGTATGACGAATCGCCTGATTAGTGCCGTTGAAATCCACTAAAAAACTGCTTTTGCTGTCAAAATGGTCAGACCAATTGAAGTTGGTGATGGTGGAGTAAAGATCGACATCGTCATAAACCTTGCCCTGCGTCAGCGGCAATAAAATCCGTGAACTTAAACGGCTCCAAAGCAAAGTGCAGTACAGCGTGCTGTCATCGGCTTGATACGCCACCCCGCCCTGTTTCAATTGGCAATCTTGCGCCCCTAATGCGCTCAATTCGGTTTTTAATAATTCTTCAAAGCCACGGGCTGTGGTGGCGAACAGGTTTTTCATCTTTTGCTTGGCTCTCATCGCATCGGTTAATTGAGGCGCAGTATAGCAAAATCGGCGAAAATTCGCAGGTTATTCTCTTTTTAGCTGTACAATATGTTTCCTGAGTTAAGACTTCTTAATTTTTATATTTGCAACCCTGCTGATTTGTACTAAAATTCGCCTCAAATTTCTTACATTATTAACGTGATAGGCTATGTAGTTTCAGCGAGGTGTACCATTTTAAATTTAATCAAACAATTTTTCGGTAAAAAAAATAGTAGCGGCAAAGCAGCAAAGCCGGAAGGTGTAATCACAGAATCTTCTGTATCGAAGACTCCTAAAACTAAAGTGCGTAGTGCGCCGCTGGTGACACAAAAAACAGGTAAAAAAAACCATAAAACCCACTCTGCCAAAGAGAAATCTCATAGCAAATTTCGTTTGAAAGCCTCCGAATATGGTATTCAGCCGCGCATGATTCAACGTAATGCGTTGACTGTTGTCGAAAAATTACAACGTGGTGGTTATGAAGCCTATGTAGTCGGTGGTTGTTTGCGTGATTTATTATTGGATCAAAAACCGAAGGATTTTGATGTTGCCACCAATGCCAGCCCCGAACAAATTAAGAAAGTATTTCAACGCCAATGCCGTTTGATCGGCCGCCGTTTTCGCTTAGCGCACATTATGTTTGGTCGCGATGTGATCGAAGTGGCGACTTTTCGCGCCGAGCATCAGGCAGAGCACCATGGTGAACTCTCTCGGCAAAATTCCGATGGCATGCTGCTGCGTGATAATGTGTTCGGCAGTCTGGAAAACGATGCGCAACGGCGTGATTTTAGCGTTAATGCCCTGTATTACGACCCGAAAAATAATCTGTTGATTGACTACTTCAACGGCGTTGAAGACCTGCGCAACGGTAAATTGCGTTTGATTGGCGATGCTGAAACGCGTTATCAAGAAGATCCGGTACGAATGCTGCGTGCAGTGCGCTTTATGGCAAAACTGGACATGTTTTTGGATCGCGACAGTGAAAAACCGATTACATCCTGCGCCTCACTGTTGAAAAATATTCCGGCGGCGCGCTTGTTTGATGAATCTTTGAAGTTATTACAGAACGGTGCCGGCTTAAAAACCTACGAATTGCTGCACCGTTATGATTTGCTGCAATATCTGTTCCCGTCGTTGAGCCCGTTTTTTACCGAAAAACAGGACTCTTTAGCAGAACGGATGATCCGTACCGCACTTCAATCCACTGATGAGCGTATCCGTGATAATTTACGAGTGAATCCGGCATTTTTATTTGCCGCCTTCTTTTGGTATCCGCTGCGGGAAAAAATGGATCAATTGAAAAACGAAGCTGATCTAAATAATTTTGATGCGTTTTCAGTGGCTTGCAGTGAAATTCTGGACGGGCTTTGCCGTGCGATTGCCGTGCCGAAACGGTATACCATGGTGGTGCGTGATATATGGTCACTGCAACTGCAATTGCCGAAACGCAGTGGCAATCGTGCCGAAAAAACCGTTCTATTGCCTAAATTCCGTGCTGGTTATGATTTGCTGACCATGCGAGCTGAACTGGAAGGCGGGGATTTAGTTGAACTGGCTACTTGGTGGCACGAATATCAGTTGAGCAACCCACAGCAGCGTGAAAATTTGATGGTTGAACAAAATCAGCGTGATCCGCAAGTGAAAAAGAAACGCCGTTACCGTCGCCGCAAACCAAGTAACCGAGCCAAATCTCATGCAGAATAATACGATGCCTAAAAGTGCAGTTTATATTGCACTGGGCAGCAATCTGGATAATCCAACGGCTCAATTGCAAAGTGCGGTTAGGGCGCTTGATGCTCTGCCGAATACACAAGTTACGGCAGTTAGTGCCTTCTATCGCAGCAAACCGCTCGGCCCGCAAGACCAGCCGGATTTCATCAATGCAGTTGCAGCGATTGAAACCGCACTTTTACCACTGGATTTATTGGATCATTTACAACATATCGAGCAACAACAAGGGCGTGTGCGTCTGCGCCGTTGGGGTGAACGCACGCTGGATCTGGATATTTTGTTGTACGGCGATTTGGTTATTGAGAGCGAACGCTTGAGCGTACCGCACTATGATATGGCTAACCGGGAATTTGTGATCGTACCGCTGTATGAAATTGCACCCCGGTTGCAGTTACCGAATGGCGAAAAATTAACGGGCTTAGCCGATAAGTTTAAATCACATCATATGGAAATTATTAAGGGCTGTTAACTGAAAAAACAAAACGGGATCATGATTATCCCGTTTTTCGTTTTTTGCAACCTTATTGATTAACGCTCTTGCAACGCCTGCTTCATTCGGGTGATCGGTTTGATTAAATATTGAAAGATGGTTTTTTCACCGGTTTTAATATCAATCGTGGCAATCATACCCGGAATAATCGGCAATTCTTCACCATTTTTATCAGTCAAGGTGCTGGATTCGGTGGTCACTAAAACCCGATAGTAGGCTTCATTGGCATTTAATTTCAGATCGCTCGGGCGTTTTTGATCATGTAAGGTATCCGGGCTTAACAAGGTTACGACGCCGTCTAACCCGCCATAAATAGCGTAGTCATAGGCTGAAAGTTTCACCAGTGCTTTCATTCCCGGGCGTACATAAGCCACATCACGCGGACTGATATAAGCCTCGACCACCAGTTTTTCTTCTACCGGCACAATCTCCATAATATCCTGTCCGGCGCTGATCACTCCGCCAATGGTATTGACCCGAATATTTTTTACAATTCCTTTTAGTGGTGAGCGGATCAGAGAACGTTCTACCGGATCAGCCCGCATTGCCATATTTTCTCTGGCTTGTTGTAATTCTGACTGAACTCGCACCAATTCACTGTTGGCGTCGGTTACATATTTATTCTGCCGTTCCACAATTTGTAGTTGCAATTCACTGGATTGACGACGCATTCTCAACACTTCTACTTCGGACACTGCACCTTTGGCAACCATCGGCGTTGTCATCGCAATTTCACGATCCAATAGCTTTTTACTTTCACTCAGGCTATTGATAGATTCATTCAGCGCTTGTTTATGCGAATTATAGACCGCCGTTTCGCGTTCAATCAGTTCTTGCGGAGTATCGTCAGCAAATTTGAGATCGCGGTCATAAGCTTCAGCTTCTAAACGGGTTACAACTGCCGCTAAGTTTTGCACTTTAGCCTGGCTTTCACGCAAGCCGGCGGAACTGCGAGTATCGTCCAATTTCAGCAATACCTGTCCCTTTTCGACCAAATCCCCTTCTTTCACCATCATTTCACTTAAAATACCCGGATCGAGACTTTGAATCACCTGCTCACGGCTGCTTGGAATAATACTGCCCTGTCCGCGAGTCACCTCTTCCAAAGTGCTATTGTAAGACCAGATCACAAAAACCACTAAAAATGCAAATAGTAGGATAATACTCCAAAATAGACCTTTATGCTTCTCCTGCTGGATTGCCGCATTCAAGTCGGTCAGCAACTTTAAATCTTGCTTACTATATTGTTCACTATGCTTTGCCTGTGGCTGTGGCTTGAGCTTATCTGCCTCTGCTTTTGTCACAACGTGATTTGATTTTTCTACTTTCGTTTCATTATCAGACATAATTTCTATACCTTAAAGCGTTGTATCTATGCGTGGCGAGGCAGTTTCTGCTGCTTGCTGCACTTCTTCTTTATTTGCTTGTGCTTTGGTTACGGTAGCCGTTTGTAGTGTTTGCTCCGCTGTGGCTTGTTGCTGTTGGGCGTTTTTCTCATTTTCTGCCAGTCGTTTCAGCACTGCATCACGCGGACCGTCCATCACCACTTTGCCCTGTTCGATGATCACAATCCGATCAACAATCTGCAATACTTGTGGACGATGGGTGACGATTACCATGGTGCGATTGCGACACCAGTTTGCCAACACTCGTAACGCTTGGATTTCGCTGGCTTGATCAAGTGCGGTCGTCGGTTCGTCCAACAGTACCACTTTCGGATTGCGCAGCAACATCCGCGCCAATGCAATTACCTGTTTTTGTCCACCGGACAGACCTAGCCCATTTTCACCTAACGGCATATCCAAACCGCGTGGGTGATTACGGATTAACTTGTCCAAACCAAATACTGTCAGCGCTCGGATCAAATCTTGGTCGGTTGAAAAACCGTCCATACGCGCCAAATCCATATTTTCACGCAGACTACCCAAAAACAGGCGCGGATTTTGTTCTAATAATAAAATTTGATTACGCAAGAAACTCGGATCCAGTTGTCGTAGATCCACGCCATCCAGAGAAATGGTACCGCTATTTAAATCATATAAGCCGGATGCTGTTTTAAGTGCGGTTGATTTACCACTGCCGATGCGTCCTAGGATACCTACTTTCTCTTTTGGTCTGATTGATAAATTTAAACTACTCAGTGCCGGTGCCCCGTCTTCGGTATAAGAAAAAGAGACATTATTAAACTGAAGTTCACCGTTGACTTGATCCAAGGTGACATAGTTGCGATCACTGTCACGATCAGTTTTGCGCTCGACAATGCCATTCACACCTTTTAACGCAACCCATGCCTGTTGAAAACGCACTGCCAATCCAGCAATTTGCCCGACCGGCGCTAATGCCCGTCCGGATAAGATTACCGCAGCAATCAATGCCCCCATGGTGATTTTTGACGCTTGATCTTCGCTGTGAATCAGATACGTACCGTAAAGCACTAAAAACACAGTATTCAATTGCTGCATTGCGACTGCAAAATTGACCACAAAATTGCTGACGTCTTTTAGTTTAATCGAAGATGCCGCAGCCGTTGCCGTGTAGTGATCCCAACGTTTTTGCGCCCATTTTGCCGCATTATTGGTTTTTAAGGTTTCCAATCCCTCAATTGCTTCTACCGCCAAACCTTGACGCTGCGAAGACTCTTTCATCGATTCGTTGATATATTTCGCGAGTGGGCCTTGTGCCAAAAAGCCGACAAAAATAACTAAAGGAATAATAATGGACGGCACAATCGCTAAGCTGCCGGCGACCAACCAAATTACCGTGATAAATAAAAATAAAAACGGCAAGTCCACCAACGTTAGCAAACTGGCACTGGTCATAAAGTCGCGCACTGACTCAAAATCACGTAAATTGCTGGCATACGAGCCGGAAGATGCCGGGCGCTCTTGTAATTTTAGCCCAACTACTCGGCGAAACAACGCTGAGCTGATAATCAAATCAGCTTTTTTACCGGCAATATCGGTTAAATGCCCACGAATCATTTTTGCGATAAATTCAAAGCTGATCGCAATAAACACACCGATGCTCAACACCCACAAGGTATTGTATGCCTGATTCGGAATCACCCGATCATACACATTCATCACATACAATGAACTGACTAATGCCAAAAAATTGATGATAAACGTGGCTAAAATAACTTGATAGTAATAACGTTTAAAACGCCAGATTACTTTGAAAAACCAAGCTTTGGGCAATTTGTATTCCGGCAGTTCAGAACGCGAATCAATCCCGATCTTCGGTTTGATAAACCAACAGTAGCCTAAATAACTTTTGTTCAACTCCTGATGGCTGATAAGTTGGGTTAGACCGTCTAATTGCTGAATTTTATACACTCGGTCTTGTCCATACCCTTCGATACTGACAATGACAGCCGCTTCTTCATTTTTTAACAACACCACGACCGGCATTGCCAAGGACGGAATATCCTCCAGCGGACGTTGTGAAATCGTGTTTTCAAAGCCTTCACTTTTTAAAAACTCTTGCAGTGAGGAAAAATTAATCCCCATATTGTTATCGCGGATAACATTTGCTGCCAAGGTTGCCACCGACAGTTGTGATCCGACCAACTGGGTTGCAAGAGACAGATTTTCAATAATCAATTTCATATGAATAATTCTTCTTGAGAGAGAGAAAAGCAATAAAAGCAGATATTTCTGCTTTTATTGTTGTTCGTGGTTATATGGTGTTATTTTCTCGCATTTTTCGGGAAACCCGCCCATTCGGCAAGAGATCCTTGAGAGCGAAGATAATCCAATTTTGCTTTGCGCAAAGCCCCTTGGGTATTGACTTGCGCCATTTCAACATTAAACAGCTCGCTGTGCGCATTCAATAATTCGATTAATGTTTTACGCGCCAAATCAAACTGTAACCGGTAAAACTCTATTACTCGGGTTGATGCCTCAATTTGTTTTTTAATGGTTTTTAATTGAATGGTGTTACGTTTAATATCCAATTGTGCCAAGTTGGTGGTTTCACGTAAATTACGCTCCACCCGATCCAACCGCTCTTTGGAAGAGGCAATTAAGTTAGCCTTTTCGCGCACTTCATAACTTGACGTATGATTAAACACATCCCAATTGACATTGATGCCGGCTTCCCGATCTTCGGTGGTTACAGTTGCTGTTAAATCAACTTTAGGCAATTTTTTCAGTTTTGACAACTCGTGGTCTTTCATATTCGTTTCCAACTCAGCCATCTGTGCCTGATAAGTTGCTGTCAATTTACTGTCTTTAGCAGAATAATTTTTATACATCGCTTCAACCGACAATTTGCTAAACGGATCTTCAAGATCTTTTTCAGTGATCTGGCTACCGCTGTAACTTGCCAGCTGTGTTAAGTTTTGGTACATATCACGTTGATAATCATTGATTTCCTGCTCAACCAAAATTGCACGGGCTTCTGCCTGAGCATATTCGGATTCACGCCCTTCATCGTTGATAACAATATTGCCGATATCTGCCAGGATCTCGTTGTGGCGCTGTAGATTACGCTGCCCTACATCAATCCGTTCTTTTGCCAATAAGGCATTTAAATACAATTCGGAAATGGTATATGCTAACTCTTCACGGCTTTCATAATATTTGAAGTTGTAGTATTTTTCATTTTCTTTATTTTTTTCAACTTCTTTTTCAATTGCACCAAAGGCATATAAATTAATCGAACCACGTACTCCGGGTACGATTTTGCGATCTTTATAATCACTCTGATCTTTATGATACTGAGACAAGATTTTACTTCCGGTTAGCGATACCACCGGATAATGACCGCCTTTTGCCTGTTCAACCCGATCTTTGGCTGCGCCCAATTCAGCATCAGCTTCTTTTAATATGGGATCACTGACTAATGATTGAACTAATACATTTTTGAGTGAGTTGGTATAACCGATGGAACTGAAAAGCACTAACCCTGTGCCGACCAGAATTTGGCTGATAATCTTGCGTTTAAACATTAATAAAACTCCTGAATTTATAAAAATTCGCTATATCTTGTCAGTTTACATTAATTATAAATTTAAACTAATAGAATTTACAAATTATTATGAAAGAGAAAGATTTTGATTCAGAAGACTATCAATCGCACTTTTTAAATTTTTATAGTAATCCTTTACGAATCATCGACTCAAAAAGTTCATACTCCACCAAAAACGCATCATGTCCAAAATCGGAGTAGAATTCATGATAATCTAGCTGGACACCCGTTTCTTGCAACAATTGTTTACTTTTATGCATATCCGGTGTTTTAAATAATTGATCATTTGCCACTGCCACCAAGGTATAACGTGCCTTGATTCTGCTAAGTGCTTTTTTGATGTCGTTATTGTAGTTCATCGCCGGATCGTATAAATCGAGTGCACGAGTTAAGTGTAAGTAACTGTTGGCATCAAAACGATCAAGAAATTTTTTGCCTTGATAACTCAGATAGGATTCCACTTGAAAATAATCACCGAAATACTCCGGCGACTGTTTCTGTGCCCGTCCAAAGGCTTTATTCAATTGAATATCGGTGCGATAGGTCAGCATGCCTAACATTCTGGCAACTGCCAGTCCTTGCTCCGGTGCCTTGTCCGCGTAATAATCACCATTATTGAAATTAGGATCTGTGACAATTGCTTGGCGCATCACATGGTTAAAACCAATAGCTTCAGCACTGAAATACAAAGATGAACATAGATTCACCACCCTTGCCACCCTATCCGGATAATCTACCGCCCATTGGGTCGCCTGCATACCGCCGAATGAGCCACCAATCACCGCATGCAAGTGCGGTATTTGCAATTCATCTAATAATGCTTTTTCAGCTTTTACAATATCCTGGATGGTGATCGCCGGAAATTGGCTACCGTACGGCTTATTTGTCGAAGGATTAATAGAAGAAGGGCCAGTGCTGCCCTTGCAACCACCCAGCACATTGGAACAGATAAAAAAATAGTGATCCGTATCCAGTGCCAATCCTGCGCCCATAAAATTCTGCCACCAGCCTTTCTGTTCACTGCCTGCTTGCCGTGGCTCTATGTAGGGTTCAGCATCGCCGGTTAACGCATGGCAAATCAAAACGGCATTACTTTTTTCTGCATTCAAGCGTCCATAGGTTTGATATGCAATATCAATATACTTGAGTTGCCCACCCAAAAGTAAATTGAGCGAATTATCCGTGAAGAGCCTAACTGATTTGACCGCCATAACTACCTTAAGATCACTGTTTTTGGGTTATTTTTTTAGGTTTTTGCATAAATTACCGATCCGTAAAATAGTTGTCAAGTAATTTTAGCCATCTAAACATCTAGATTTATATCCTTCTATACTCTGCCGTTTATCACTGTCCTCGCTACTTGATTTTTTATTGCTTATCGGTATGCTTACTATAATCTTTTCTAACTTCGACGATTATGCTACATCACCCCGTTAAAGGCGCACTAGCAATGATTCTTGCTGGGTTTGTATTTGCCGTGATCAATACGTTAACTCAAATACTGGGCGCAAATAGTACCATCGACTCGGCTTCTGTTGCACTGTACCAATACCTTTTTGCGCTGCTATTTTTAGCGCCTAGCCTATTCAAAGCCGGTTTAAAACCACTAAAAACCCAACATCCGTGGTTACATATTCTGCGCGTTGGTATTTCTGTTATTGGGATTCAATGCTGGATCAGCGCTTTAATTTACCCAATTCCAATTTGGCAAGGTATCGCCTTAATTATGACTTCACCGCTGTTTGCAACCTTAGGCGCAGCACTATTTTTAAAAGAAAAAGTTGGTTTTAGCCGCATCACCGCAACCTTGTTCGGTTTCTGTGGTGCGATGATCATCTTGAAACCATGGTCGGAAGATTTTAACCCTGTTGCGCTTTTGCCGCTCGCAGCCGCACTTTGCTGGGCAATTTATTCTTTAATGGTCAAAAAATTGTCTTCATCCGAATCACCGACCACCATTGTGGTGTATCTGTTCATCCTGATAACACCGTTTAATTTACTCAGTGTATTACAATCTTCACAATTCACTTCGCCGGATATTATGCAACTAGGCTATTTGATTTTATTGGGATTCCTAACTGCGATCGCACAATTGGCCATCGCAAAAGCCTATAATTTAGCAGACGCTGCCTATTTACAGCCCTTTGATTTTTTGAAACTGCCGCTAAATGTGCTGGCGGGCTGGCTTATTTTTCAAGCACAACCGCCGGGACGATTATGGCTGGGCGCTGCCCTGATTATTTTTTCAATTTTATATATTACTTACCAAGAGAGCGGTCGTCGCAACCGATAAACTAGGGTCTGTTGCTGTTTGTTTATAATTTGAGTTGGCGCTGACCGCGCAATCTTGCTAAAATAATCGAAACGGTTTTTACTTTTCAAATGATATGCTTAAGTAGAATTCGGTATAAGCTTGTAATTATCCTGAAATGGCTGTCATTCTCGTATCCTAACGATAAAAACACATAAGGGTGAGCAATTTATATGCTATTGAAAAAAACCTCAACACCTCCACCTACAACGCTGCCCGCTCATGGACACCGTTGTATGAGCATCTGTCGGTTTTTATCACCCGCTTTAAAATATGTGGCATTTTTTCTCTCATTTTTTGCTATTCTGGTGTTATTGACCGATCAGTTGATCGGCTTTTATGTGCGAAAAAACATCTATGATGACATAAACGCCCTCCCCCACCGCCCTTATGCGCTGGTGTTGGGAACCTCACGCTATTTTAGCGATAATTCACTTAACTTGTTTTATTACAACCGATTACTGGCTGCGCAGCAGTTGATAAAGAACAATAAAGTGGATTATTTATTGTTGAGTGGAGATAATCGCACCCCACAATACAACGAGCCACGCAACATGTTTTATGATCTGCGCAAACTTGGCGTCAACAGTGAATTTATGTATTTAGATTTTGCCGGTTTCCGCACGCTAGATTCAGTGATCCGTGCCAAAACCATTTTCCACGCCAATTCCATCACCATTGTTTCACAAAAGTTCCACTGTGAAAGGGCCTTGTTTATCGCTCAATACTACAATATCGACGCTATTTGCTATGCGGCGGAATACCCCAGCGAGCATTACGGTGTCAGAGTACGCGAATTTTTCGCGCGTCTTTACATGATTTGGGATCTATTAACCGAAAAAGGCCCGTACTTCTTGGGAGAGTCAGAGCCGCTACCGCCACCACTGATGGTAGAATAGCCTCCTCATTTTCCCGCAAGGCAAGATGTATTAGCGCAGTATGGAAATGAATTTAATCCACTATAATCTGTTTTAAGTATTGTCCTGAGGCATATAAACAGGGATAATATCGCTCTTGTTTTTTCGGCTGAAATGTTAGGGTCTGTTGATGTTTGATTACCTTTTATTGATGATTGGTACCGCACTTGTCAACAACTTTGTCCTAATTAAATTTTTAGGACTTTGTCCGTTTATGGGCGTATCAAAAAAAATCGAAACCGCAATCGGTATGGGACTGGCAACAACATTTGTGTTGACGGTTGCTTCCCTTTGCTCGTATTTAATCGATCGTTATATTTTGCTGCCGCTAAGCGCTGAATTTTTACGCACTTTAGTTTTTATTTTAGTAATCGCCGTCGTCGTGCAATTCACTGAAATGGTGATCCACAAAACCAGCCCGGCACTTTATCGACTGCTCGGTATCTTTTTGCCATTGATTACCACCAACTGTGCAGTGCTCGGCGTGGCATTGCTGAATATCAATCTTGCGCATAACTTAGTGCAGTCAGTATTATATGGTTTCAGTGCCGCCTTAGGTTTTTCGTTAGTGTTGGTGCTATTTGCGGCACTGCGTGAACGCTTGAGCGCAGCTGACGTGCCAAAACCATTTCGTGGCGCTTCGATTGCGCTGATCACCGCAGGACTGATGTCGCTGGCATTTTTGGGTTTCACCGGGCTGGTGCCGAACTGATGGAACTTTTCAGTCAATTAACCGCACTTCACTGGGTGCTGATCATTATTGCTTTTCTCGCCTTAATTTTTGGTGCAGTACTCGGCTTTTCATCGGTTAAACTCAAAGTAGAAAGCGATCCGATTGTTGATCAAATTGATGCTATTTTACCGCAAAGTCAGTGCGGACAGTGTGGTTATCCCGGCTGTCGTCCCTACGCCGAAGCGATTGCCAATGGCGACATCATCACAAAATGTGTACCCGGCGGACAACCGCTTGTGGTACAACTGGCTGATATGCTGGGCGTTGAAGTGCCAAAAACCGATTTTGACGAAGGTGCGCCCGAAGTCAAAGTCGCCTTTATCCATGAAGATATGTGCATCGGCTGTACCAAATGCATTCAAGCTTGCCCGGTCGATGCCATTATCGGTGCCAATAAAACCTTGCATACCGTTATTGCCGATCTCTGCACCGGCTGTGAATTGTGTGTTGCGCCTTGTCCAACCGATTGTATTACCATGGAACCAATTAAAACCGATATCGACCATTGGAATTGGAAATTTGATCCCAAGTTAGTCATCCCTATCTTGGATGTCAGCGAAAAAAGTGCGGTTGCTGCCCCAAACAGGGCTGAGGTGCAACATGAGTGATATTATCGAACGCATCAATGCCAACCGTCTCTGGACATTCCCCGGCGGTATTCACCCCGCCGAGATGAAATCCCAATCCAATCAGAAAAAAATTGGACGGATTGCCTACGGCGAACAACGCGGTGAACGCTTTTATATTCCGCTGAAACAGCATGTCGGTGAAGCCGCGGAACTGCTGGTTAATATCGGTGACAAGGTGCTAAAGGGGCAAGCGTTGACCCACAGCCAAAATTTCAGCAAGCTGCCGGTTCATGCACCGACATCCGGGAAAATTATTGATATCGGCAATTATCCCGCTAACCACCCATCAGGCTTGTCCGAACCTATTTTAGTCTTGGAAGCCGACGGTGCCGATCAGTGGCGTGACCGCACTTTAGCTGATGATTTTATGTCATTCAGCACAGAGCAACTGCTCACCCGTCTTTATCAAGCCGGCATCGCCGGTCTTGGCGGTGCCGTTTTTCCCAGCGCCAATAAAATCCGTCATGTCACCAGCGGCATTAAATTGTTGATTATCAACGGTGCCGAATGTGAACCTTATATCACCTGTGATGATCGCCTCATGCAAGATTATACCCCGGAAATGCTGGAAGGTATCCGAATTCTGCGCTATTTGACCCGTCCGGAAAAGGTAATTTTTGCGATTGAAGATAATAAACCCGCAGCGATTCAAGCGGTCAAACACGCCTTACAAGGCGCAAATGATATCGATCTACGGGTGATTCCGACGATTTATCCCTCTGGTGCGTCTAAACAGCTGATTCAAGTTTTAACCGGGCTGGAAGTACCAAAAAATGCCCGTTCTTCTTCCCTAGGGATTTTAATGCATAATGTCGGCACTGCTTTTGCAATTAAAAGAGCGGTGCTTGACGACGAGCCATTAATTGAACGGGTTGTGACCTTAACCGGTGATAAAATCCCACAACCACGCAATTACTGGATTCGATTAGGGACGCCGATTGCTGCCTTGCTTAAACAGGTCAATTATCAGTCAGACTCTCGTCTACCAATCTTTGTTGGTGGCCCGATGATGGGCTATATTCTGCCGAATCCGCAAGCACCGGTCACCAAAATGACCAACTGCCTGATTGCACCGGATCATTTCGAATATGCGCCACCTCCGCCGGAACAGAGCTGTATCCGTTGTTCCAGCTGTTCTGATGCCTGCCCGGTACAACTGCTGCCACAGCAATTATATTGGTTTGCACGCAGTGAAGATCATGAAAAATCTGAACAATATGATCTCAGCTCCTGTATTGAATGCGGGGTCTGCGCCTATGTTTGTCCGAGCAATATTCCGCTGATTCAATATTTTCGTCAGGAAAAAGCCAAAATTGCTGAGATTAAACACAAAGAACGCTTAGCGGAAGAAGCCAAAGTGCGGTTTGAACAGCGTGAAGCCCGTTTGTTGAAAGAGAAACAGCAGCGCGAATTGCGAGCACAACAGGCGGCAGAAAAACGCCGGCAAGAAATTGCGCAACAAAAAGGGCAAGATCCGGTCAAAGCCGCTCTTGAACGTTTGAAAGCTAAAAAAGCCGCACAAGCGGACAGTGAAACCCAAACTCATCCGACACCACAATCCATTATCACCGACAATGGAGAAGTTGTACCGGACAATCGTGCCTTGATCGCACAACGTAAAGCGCTACGTCAGGCGCGGGAACAAGCGCAACAAACGAGATCTGAAAGTGCGGTTGCCAACCAGCATGGCGATCCAAAAAACGATGCAAACAGCGATAAAAAGAGCAATGAAGCACAACCAAAATCTGCCGCTGTTGCCGCCGCTATTGCCCGTGCTAAAGCCAAAAAAGTTGCCACTCAATCGGTAAACCCAACTTCAAACAGTGAAGAAAATAAACCAAGTGCGTTCAGCGAAAGCGATGACCCGCGCAAAGCGGCTGTTGCCGACGCCATTGCCCGAGCCAAAGCTAAAAAAGCGGCCACTCAATCAGTAAATCCAACTTCAAACCGCGAAGAAAATAAGCCAAGTGCGGTCAGCGAAAGCGATGACCCGCGCAAAGCCGCTGTTGCCGCTGCGATTGCCCGTGCCAAAGCCAAAAAAGTGGCGCAACAAAATAGTGCTATCAGCAATATTGAAAAATTATAGGGAAAAATATGTTTAAAATGACCAGTTCCCCGCATACACACTCCAGCAATTTGACTGCCCGTTTTATGTTGTGGGTGATTGCTGCAATGCTGCCTGCTATTGCTGTGCAGTTGTATTATTTTGGCGTGGGTGTGCTGATTCAAATCGTATTGGCAGCCAGTTTTGCCTACGCCTTAGAACTCCTGGTTACACTGTTGCGCCGCAAACCCATTTTCTTTTATGTTGCCGATTTTAGTGTGATTTTAACGGCCTTAATTTTGGCAGTCGCAATTCCGCCCTACGCCCCTTACTGGATTATTTTAATCGGTACTTTTTGTGCCGTGATTCTTGGCAAACATGTGTATGGCGGCTTAGGGCAAAACCCATTTAACCCGGCGATGGTCGGTTATGTGGTGCTATTGATCTCCTTCCCATTGCAAATGACCAGTTGGATGCCACCAATTAGCTTATTACATGAGCCTCCGACTTGGAATGACGCTATCAGCCTGATTTTCAATGACCTCAGCAGCGACGGTTATTCATTGTTGCAGCTGGTGGGCACCATTGACGGTATCAGTCAAGCAACTCCGCTGGATTCAATCAAGAGCGGTTTGCACAATCAGCAATCCCTGAACAACATTCTGCACTCACCCATTTTCAGCCACGGCCGCTGGGGCAATTTTTTGGGTAACGGCTGGTGGCAACTCAACCTAGCATTCTTGCTCGGTGGTTTGTTATTGCTTTGGAAAAAAATTATTCATTGGCAAATTCCGATCGCACTTTTACTCAGTTTAACCCTGCTTAGTGCAGCAAACTGGTTGCTGGCACCACAGCTCGCACTAAACCCGCTAGCACAACTGCTGAGCGGAGCCACTATGTTCTGCGCTTTCTTTATCGCCACCGATCCGGTGACGGCGTCAATCACCCCGAAAGGCAAGCTGGTATTTGGTGCGTTAGTGGGTTTTTTAATCTATATTATTCGCTACTATGGCAACTACCCCGACGCTGTCGCCTTTGCGATTTTGCTTGCCAATATCAGTGTGCCGTTAATCGATCACTACACCCGACCACGCGTTTACGGTTACCGGGTCAATAACCTAAACAAATAGGAACGAACGATGTTAAAAACCACGTTTCGATCTGCCGTTATTTTGGCATTTGTCGCACTGCTCTGCACCGCACTTTCAATCGGTGTTTTTCTGTTGACCCGTGATCGTATTCAAAATGCAGCATTAAACCAGCAGCGGCAGCTGCTAAGCCAAGTGATTCCGGCTGATTATTTTGATAATGCCTTAATCGACGCTTGTGTCGTGCCGGATCAAAAGCGTTACCCGTTTTTAAAAACGATTTATATCGCCCGAAAACAGGGAGAAATCAGTGCATATGCAATAAAAGCCATTACCAATCAAGGTTATTCCGGACGAATCGAGATTTTGCTCGGCATCCGCCCTGACGGAAAAGTGTTGGGTGTGCGGGTGTTAAATCACAAAGAAACCCCGGGCTTAGGCGACAAAATTGAGGCTGAGAAATCCGATTGGATCTACAATTTTGATCAGCAGCTGTTCTCTCTGGAAAACCAGCAGCAATGGGCGGTGAAAAAAGACGGTGGTAAGTTCGATCAGTTTGCCGGTGCCACCATCACCCCAAGAGCGGTTGTTAATGCGGTAAAGCAAGCGGCGCTAACGGTTATCACCGACTTCAAACAATCGCCGGTAACACAATTTCCAGCTTGTGATTAAGAGGAAGAAATATGTCTGAAACCACAGTAAAAAACAGCCTTGGCGAAATTGAAATTCATGATATTACGCCAGCCGTTAGCAACACTGATTGGCAAGGAATTTTTCGTCAAGGTTTGTGGGATAACAATTCGACCCTAGTTCAATTGCTCGGGCTTTGCCCGCTGTTGGCGGTTTCGAACAGTGTTACCCACGCACTTGGGTTAGGCTTGGCAACCATGCTGGTGCTAATCTGCACCAATTCCATCGTTTCACTGTGCCGCCGCGCGATTCCGCACGCAATCCGAATCCCGATTTATGTGATGATTATTGCTGCGACTGTCACCGGCGTGCAATTATTAATGAATGCTTTTGTCTATGACTTGTATTTAGCCTTGGGAATTTTCATCCCGTTGATTGTCACCAACTGTATCGTGATCGGGCGCGCTGAAGCTTTTGCCAGTAAAAATGCAGTATTGCCATCAATGTTTGACGGATTTTCGATGGGGCTTGGCATGACGTGCAGCCTGTTTGTACTGGGCGCAATGCGAGAAATTTTAGGCAGCGGCACGCTATTTGCCGGATTGGATCAACTGTTCGGCAGCTGGGCGAAGGCACTTCGCCTTGAGATTCTGCATGTCGATACCAGCTTTCTGTTGGCAATTCTGCCGCCGGGGGCTTTTATCGGCTTGGGCTTAATCTTGGCGCTGAAAAACCTGATCGATAATAAAAAAGGATAAAGTGCGGTATGAATCAGCAAAAACGAATTGAAATTCTGACACGCCTGCGTGACGCCAACCCCAAACCGACCACCGAACTCAACTTCAGCTCACCATTCGAGCTGTTGATTGCGGTGATTTTATCGGCGCAAGCGACCGATAAAGGGGTCAATAAAGCGACTGATAAGCTGTTTCCGGTTGCTAATACGGCACAAGCAATTTGGGATTTAGGCGTAGATGGCTTAAAGGAATACATCAAAACCATTGGGTTATATAACAGCAAAGCAGAAAATGTGATTAAAACCTGCCGCTTACTGTTGGATCTGCACCACGGCGAAGTGCCGGAGTCACGCGAAGCGCTGGAAGCACTGCCCGGTGTTGGACGGAAAACGGCAAATGTGGTGCTGAATACTGCTTTTGGTTGGCCGACTATCGCTGTCGATACCCACATTTTTCGTGTTTCAAATCGTACCAACTTTGCCCCCGGTAAAGACGTGGTAAAAGTAGAAGAAAAACTGCTGAAAGTCGTACCAAAAGAATTCAAAGTTGACGTACACCACTGGCTGATTCTGCACGGCCGCTATACCTGCATCGCCCGCAAACCCCGCTGTGGCGCCTGTATTATCGAAGATTTGTGTGAATTCAAAGACAAAACCGAATATTAATACGAATAGAAGTGCGGTCTGACCGCACTTTGAATATAAACCACAGCTACTTTCTGTCTAAATAGCGTTCCACCGTATCCACAACTGCCTGAGTTTGCGAGTCAATTTCAATATTGACTTTATCACCGATTTTTTTCTGTCCGATAATGGTTCGTTGCAGAGTTTCCGGAATTAGATTGACGCAAAAACGGCTGTCTTCCACTGCGCCAATAGTCAAACTGATGCCGTCAATCGCAACATAACCTTTGGTCAAAATATATTTAATCAACTGCGGTTGTTGCAGTTGAAACCAAATTTGATAGTTGTTCTCCGTTTCGATAATCCGTTCGATGAATACCATGCTGTACACATGACCGGAAAGCATATGCCCGCCGATTTCATCACCGATTTTCATCGCACGCTCGATATTAATTTCGTCTCCCGGCTGCAAATCCCCCAGATTGGTGATCCGCAAAGTCTCCTGCATCAGATCAAAACTCAGCAAATCGCCGTCAATTTGGGTCACGGTCAAACATACCCCGTTATGCGCTACCGAAGCGCCCAGTTTCAGCCCGTCCAATAAATCCGACGGCATTTTGATGATGTGGGTTTTAAAATCTTTTTTTGTTTCAATTGATTCAATTCGGGCTTTACCCTGTATAATGCCTGTAAACATATTTGCTCTCTTGGATTAGTCATTATTCAAATTAACGTTCAGATTATAAATCTTTTTCCTAAATTAGGCAGAATTTATTTATGCTAAAGTTCACTGCAAACGGTCAGCACCGTATAGAAATGCGACAATTAATTAAAATCGCCTTACCGATTTTGATCGCACAAATTGCGCAAAGTTCGATGGGGATGATCGATACGATTATGGCAGGGCGTGTCAGTGCCGCTGACATGGCGGCCATTTCCATCGGTGCATCCATCTGGTTTCCGTTGGTGCTGTTCGGGCATGGATTGCTGCTGGCGCTGCCGCCAACCATCGCTTATCTCAACGGTTCAGGACAACGCAAACGGATCGCCCATCAAGTGCGGCAAGGCATCTGGATCGTACTGTTGATCAGCATACCCCTGTTTGCTTTAATCTATAACAGTTATGTTATTGTTGATTTTATGGGAATGGAGCCACGCTTAGCGACAATCTCCAGCCAATATTTACAAGCAATGGCATTCGGCATCGTACCCTATTTGTTGATGATCAACTTTCGCGGTTTAAATGACGGCTTGGCAAAAACCAAACCGGCGATGGTGATCGGTTTTATTGGTTTGTTGCTAAATATTCCACTGAACTATATTTTTATCTATGGCAAATTGGGGCTGCCGGCATTTGGTGCCGTGGGTTGTGGAATCGCTACCGCACTGGTCAATTGGCTGATGATGTTGATGATTTTGATCTACTGCTACCGCGCAAAAAATCAAAAAGACTTAAAATTATTCCCAAAACTTTTAGAAAAACCCGACTGGTTGACGCTGCGTAAACTACTCAATTTAGGCGTACCGATTGCGCTGACACTATGTGCTGAAGTCACTTTGTTTACCATTGTCTCACTGTTGATTGCTCCACTGGGTGCCAATGTGGTTGCCAGCCACCAAATCACCCTGCAAACCAGTTCGTTTATCTTTATGTTGCCACTCTCAATTTCGATGGCAACGACTATTTTAGTCGGGCAGCGCTTGGGGGAACAAAATGTCGAAGGTGCGAAACAAGTCAGCTACAGCGCACTGGGGCTGGGGCTGATTGTTGCCGCTGCCACAGCGATTTTAACGTTGTTGTTCCGTAGCCAAATTTCCCAGATTTTTGTCAGCGATCAAGAGGTTATTGCGATGGCGTCTTTCTTGCTGCTGTTTGCTGCGGCTTATCAAATTCCCGACAGTATCCAAGTGATCGCTGGTGGTGCGCTGCGTGCCTATAAAGACACCAAAGCGATTTTGATAATCTCATTACTGTGCTATTGGGTGATCGGTATGCCGGTGGGCTACATCAGCGGCTTAACCGACTGGCTTGGTACTCCTTTGGCAGCGCAAGGCTTTTGGATCGGTTTTGTATTATGCTTGACCTTTGCATCGGTTTTCTTACTGCTACGTCTACGCCAAATCCAGCGCATTCCGGCAACCGCACTTTTAGCACATTTAGAACGAATTAAATAATCGGAGGAAAAATGAAACCTATCATTAACGTTGCTATTGCCGGCTTTGGTATGTCGGCGCAAGTTTTTCATGTCCCTTTTTTACTGATTGACCCACGTTTTAAGATTAAAAAGGTGTTTGAACGTAGCGGTGAAAAATCCAAACAGAAAATTCCTGATGTGGAAGTGGTACGGGATTTTGCTGAACTGTTAACCGATGAGATTGATCTGGTGATTATCACCACCCCAAATTTAACGCATTATCCGTTGGCAAAACAAGCTATTCAAGCGGGCAAGCATGTCATAGTGGAAAAACCAGTCAGTGTCACGACTGAGCAAGTTGCTGAATTAGGTCAATTGGCTGGCGAAACCGGTATTATTGTATCCCCTTACCAAAACCGCCGCTGGGATAGTGGCTTTCAAGCAGTTAAAAATATCATCGCCAATAATCTGATTGGCGATATAGTGGACTATCAAGTGCGGTATGACCGCTACAGCGCCAACAAAAATCCGAAAGCATGGAAAGAGACCGGCGAAAAAGGCACTGGCTTAGTCTACGATTTAGGGGTACATTTATTGGATCATGCGGTGGATACTTTCGGTATGCCACAAGCACTGTTTGCTGATATTCGCTATCAACACGAGGGCGCTGTGAGCGATGATAACTTCCAAATTTATCTGTATTACCCTCAATTAAAAGTGGAACTGGCCGCCAGTAAATATGTGCGGGAAAAAGCACCGCACCTTGCTCTACATGGTCGTCACGGATCATATCTGAAACAAACCATGGATATTCAAGAATCCAGATTAGCGCAAGGCATCGCACCGTGCGGCAACTGGAATCTGGAAGATGAAGCTGATTGGGGTATACTCAACACCGATCTCAACGGCATCCACTTTCGTGGCAAAATCGAATCCCCCGCCATGAGTTATGCTGCCTATTATGACAATATCTACGCTGCCATTACCGCCAATGCCCCGCTGATCGTCACCATAGCACAAGTAACAAAAGTGATGGCATTACTGGAAAAATGCTTTGAAAGTGCAACGTTACGCAAAGTGGTGGAGGTTTAAAAATTAAGCTGAAAAATAGGTTGGGTATTTTTAAAGCCTGAATTGTTAGGGTGCTAAAGATCTTCAATCACATGGTCGAACCATTCAATCACGTCTGCTTCATGAATGCCGTTTTGGATAGGAATTCCCGCGAGCTTAACAGAGTTGGGATCGCGGGAAATCAATGGGTGCCAGTCAAACAGTGGTTTGTTTTCATATAACAAGCGGTAGGCGCAAGTTTTCGGCAGCCAGCTGAAATCCGGTAGGTTTTGTTTGGTGAGTTTGGTGCAATCTTCTTCCAGTTCAAAACGGCGAGGATAATTGCAGCATTTTCCGCTGGTGAGATCCAATTGATTGCAGGCAATTCGGGTAAAATAGATGCGCTCGTGTTTGCCGTAGCCGTCAAGAATCTTGCGATAGCAGCATAAACCGCACCCGTCGCATAACGCTTCCCACTCCTGATCGTTCATTTCTAGCAAGGATTTCGTTTGCCAAAACCGCTCTTTCATTTGCTTC
Source organism: Testudinibacter aquarius (assembly GCF_004342725.1). Taxonomy (GTDB): domain Bacteria; phylum Pseudomonadota; class Gammaproteobacteria; order Enterobacterales; family Pasteurellaceae; genus Chelonobacter; species Chelonobacter aquarius. The sequence goes on from NZ_SMCP01000005.1 coordinate 56,138, forward strand.
CTTTCTAATTTTGCCAAATTTTCTGCCAAAAAGTCAGTCAATAAAAAACAGGCATGATAACCGATGCCTGTTTGATAACTTACGATTTATCGCTTAAAAATCGGCACTCTCTTTTAAGCTGACCGTCAAATTGAACACCAGCTTACCCGGAGCGGAATCTTTGCTGTCGGCACAGAAATAGCCTTCCCGTTCAAACTGATACGCCTGTTCGGCTTTGGCATCGGCAAGGCTTGCCTCGACAACGCCGTGTACGACTTTCAATGAATTCGGATTTAACACCGCTAAAATATCTTCTGCTGCGCCCGGGTTGCTGACGCTGAACAGGCGATCGTATAAACGGAATTCAGCCGTGTGATTGTTCGCTGCCGAAACCCAATGGATTACGCCTTTCACTTTGCGCCCGTCGCTTGGGTTTTTGCCTAACGTTTGCGGATCGTAGCTGCAATACAGCGTGGTGATATTGCCGTCGGCATCTTTTTCGACACGTTCCGCCTTGATCACATACGCATTACGCAACCGCACTTCTTTGCCTAACACCAAGCGTTTATATTTTTTATTGGCTTCTTCACGGAAATCCGCTTGATCAATATAAATTTCACGACCAAATGGCAATTGGCGCTCGCCCAGTTCAGGACGGTTCGGGTGATTTGGTGCACTGATCCACTCGTTGTCAGCATCATAGTTTTCAATCACCACTTTCAACGGATTCAACACCGCCATGGCACGTGGCGCATTGATGTTGAGGTCATCACGGATACAGGCTTCCAAAGCACTGAACTCCACGGTATTGTCCTGTTTGGTCACGCCGATACGTTCGCAAAATTCACGCAGCGAAGCCGGAGTATAACCACGGCGACGCAAACCGGAAATGGTTGGCATCCGCGGGTCGTTCCAACCATCCACTACGTTATCGGTCACCAGTTGCAACAGTTTACGTTTTGAGGTCAGCGTACTTTCCAGATTCAAGCGCGAAAATTCGTATTGGTGCGGCAGTGGGCGTTCAATCGAGATATTTTCTAATACCCAGTCATACAAACGGCGGTTGTCTTGAAATTCCAAGGTACATAACGAGTGGCTGATCCGCTCAATCGCATCGGAAATGCAGTGGGTGAAATCGTACATCGGATAGATACACCATTTATCTGCAGTTTGGTGGTGGTGGGCGAATTTGATCCGATACAACACCGGATCACGCATCACCATAAACGGCGATGCCATATCAATTTTGGCACGCAAACACGCTTCACCTTCGGCAAAACCGCCATCACGCATTTTTTCAAATAAAGTGCGGTTCTCTTCAATCGAACGATCACGATACGGACTATTTTTGCCCGCTTCGGTCAACGTGCCGCGATATTCACGAATCTGCTCTGGCGACAATTCATCAACATACGCCAAGCCTTTCTCAATCAATTCAAGTGCGTAGCCATACAGTTGATCGAAATAATCCGAGGCATAGCGCACCTCGCCCTGCCATTTGAAACCGAGCCATTCCACGTCTTGTTTGATCGAATCGACATATTCCACGTCTTCTTTCACCGGATTGGTGTCATCAAAGCGCAGGTTGCATAAACCTTGATAATCTCTAGCAATACCGAAATTCAAACAAATCGATTTGGCGTGTCCGATATGCAGGTAGCCGTTCGGCTCCGGCGGAAAACGGGTGTAAACCGTTTCAACCTTACCCTGCGCCAAATCTTCATCGATAATATGGCGGATAAAATTAGACGGTCGGTGTTCTGCTTCATGCACAGCAGCAGTTTCAGGTTGGCTCATAGCACTTCCTTAAATAATAAATCTGAATAGAAAATTAGTCTATTCTACACGCTTTAGCGACGGAAAAAAACCGTTACCGCAATTCCGTCCCTCTCCGATTTTTTAAGCTCTTCTTAAGAAATTAATGCTATAGTGAGTACACTTATAAAATTCACAAAATAGTCTTGGCATAATCACCCCATGAAAGCAAAAAAAATCAAAACCATTGCCCTTGCCGCCGTGATGCTAACCGCACTTTTCGGCGGTTATTACTATTGGCACGACAGTGCCGGCAGCGATAATAAAACCACCTACATGACAGAGACGGTCAACCGCACTTCGCTTTCCGACAGCGTGATTGCCACCGGCACCGTGCGCAGCTATAACAGAGTCGAAGTCGGAGCGCAAGTATCCGGTCAGCTGCTCCGGATTCATGTCGTTTTAGGGCAAAAAGTGAAAAAGGGCGATTTAATTGCGGAAATTGATGCTAAAAATCAGAATAACGAGCTGGCAACCGCACTTGCCCAACTGTCGTCCTATCAGGCACAACTGAATGCGGCGCAAGCCAATTTAACGGCGATGCAATCCTCTTACGATCGGATAAATCGCTTGTATAAACAAAAATCCGCCACTCAAGATAGTCTTGAAACCGCACGGGTGAATCTTGCGAATGCGCAATCGACGATTGCACAATTGGAATCCTCCATCAAGCAGGCGGAAATTTCAGTTACCACGGCACAAACCAATCTGGCTTACACCAAAATTCTTGCCCCGATTGACGGCACGATTATTTCGATTCCGGTGTCTGAAGGGCAAACTGTCAATTCAAACCAAACCGCACCAACCATTGTACAAGTGGCAGATTTAAGCAAAATGTTGATCAAGGCCGAAATTTCCGAGGGTGACATCAGCAAAGTCAAAGCGGGAATGAAAGTGCGGTTTACTACGTTGGCAGAACCGAATAAAGTCTATCAATCAGAAATTGCCTCGATTGATCCGGCATTGACCACCCTGACTGATAATGATTACAGCGAATCTTCCAGCGACAGCAGCGCCGTCTATTTTTATGCCAACATTGTGATCGATAACCCTGACGAAGCGTTGCGCATCGGTATGACCACCCAAAATACGATTACGATTGTTGATGCCGAAAACGTATTGACGATTCCAACCATGGCAATTCAAAAAGTCGGTGAGCGGTATCAAGTGAGAGTATTGACTGCGGACAATAAAGCGGAAACCCGTACAATTGAGATTGGCATCAGCGATGATATGAATACCCAAGTCTTATCCGGCTTGGCAGAAGGTGAGCAAGTGATTTCCGCTGAAATGCGACAAGGCGAAGAAGTCGGTAGCAGCGGACAAATGCGGATGCGCTTTTAATCGAGCGGGGCAAATATGAATATTATTGAAGTCAGCAAACTGAACAAATATTTCGGCGCCGGCGAGAATCGGGTTCATATCTTAAAAGCGATCGATTTGACCATCAAAAAAGGCGATTTTATCGCGATTATGGGCACCTCCGGTTCGGGCAAATCAACCTTGATGAATATTCTCGGTTGCTTGGATATCGCCAGCGACGGCAGCTATAAAATTGATGGTGTAGATACCTCGCCACTGTCGCGCGATCAGCTGTCCGATCTGCGCCAGAAAAAATTCGGTTTTATCTTCCAGCGTTATAATTTGCTGTCTGCGCTAAGTGCGGTGGAAAACGTGGCACTGCCGGCGGTGTATGCCGGTTTGCCGCAACAACAACGGTTACAACAAGCGGAAGCGTTGCTGAAAAAACTGAATTTAGGCGATAAATTGGCAAACAAGCCGAATCAACTCTCCGGTGGGCAGCAACAACGGGTCAGTATTGCTCGCGCCTTGATGAATGGCGGTGAAATTATTTTGGCTGACGAACCGACCGGCGCACTCGACTCAAAGAGCGGTGCCATGGTGATGCAAATCTTGCAGGATCTGCACCATGAAGGACACACTATTATTTTAGTGACCCACGATAAAGATGTCGCCGGCTACGCCAATCGGATTATCGAACTGAAAGACGGGCGTATTATCAACGACACCCGCCGCGCCGATCAGATTATCGAAAAAGACACATCAGTTAAGATTAACAAAAACCGCTTGGCGCAATTTAAAGATCAACTGATCGAATCGTTTAAAATGTCGGTCAGTGCGATTCTGGCACACAAAATGCGCTCCTTGCTGACCATGCTCGGGATTATTATCGGTATTACTTCAGTGGTGTGCGTGGTTGCGATCGGCAACGGCTCGCAACAGAAAATCCTATCGAATATCAATTCGTTAGGCACGAATACCATGGATATTTACAACGGCACCGGTTTTGGTGATCGGCGCGCTAATCGTACCAAAAATCTGACCGTTCAAGATGCCGATATTCTGGCAAAACAGCATTATATTGAAAGTGTCACGCCGAATAGCACGCTCAACGGCACCCTGACTTACGGCAGCCAAGCGGTCAGCGCACAAGCGCGTGGTGTCGGTGATCAGTTCTTTAATGTCAAAGGCTTAACCCTGAAGCAGGGGAAAGCGTTTAACGCACAAGATGTCGCCGATAATGCACAAGTTGCGGTGATCGATGAAAATACACAAAAAGAGCTGTTTGCCGACAAATCGCCGTTAGGTCAGATTATTATGATCGACAAAAAACCGTTAAAAATTATCGGTGTGGCCGCAACCAATAACAATATGGGAATGTCCAGCAGCTCGCTGAATGTGTGGCTGCCCTACACTACCGCGATGAATAAAATTTCCGGCGAAAAAACCATTGATTCGATCACGGTTAAAGTCAACGATAATGTCAACACCCAAATTGCCGAGAAAAATTTGACCCAATTGTTGACCATGCGCCACGGCAAAAAAGATTTTTTCGTGATGAACACCGATACGATTAAACAAACGATTGAAAGCACCACCAATACCATGAAACTCCTGATTTCATCGATTGCGTTGATCTCGTTAATCGTCGGCGGCATCGGGGTGATGAACATCATGTTGGTTTCGGTGACCGAACGCACCAAAGAGATTGGTGTGCGTATGGCAATTGGCGCCCGACAATCGAATATTTTGCAGCAATTTTTGATTGAAGCCACCCTGATCTGCGTGATCGGCGGTTTGGTCGGTGTGGTGTTATCCTATTTTATCGGCTTAGTGTTTAACAGTGCCATGCAAGATTTCAATATGCTGTTTTCGCTGGATTCAATTGTCGCCGCCGTGATCTGTTCTACCTTAATCGGCTTGATTTTCGGTTTCTTACCGGCAAAAAATGCGTCACAACTGAATCCGATCACCGCACTTTCAAGAGAATAGAGAATAAAGATTAATATGATTTCAACCACCTTATTTCGTCGTTCCGTCACCGCCTTATTGCTGAGTGGTTTGCTGACGGCTTGTGTCAGCAATGAACAACAAACCGGCTATCAACAGCAAATGCAGCAATTCGGGCAGTATCAAGCGCTGACCGAGCAATATCAGATCAATCCAAACTGGTGGACGCAATATCAAGATGCCCAGTTAAACCGCCTGATTGACACCGCACTTGCTAATAATCTGGATTTGGCAAAAGCCGCAATCAGCGTCAACCGTGCTTTGTATAATGCCAATTTATTGGGTGCCGATCTGGTGCCGACATTCGGCGGTTCAATATCCGGCAGCGTGCAAAAAAATACCGAAAGCGGTGTCTCAACCAGCAGTTACGGTAGTTCATTGTCGTTAAATTATACTCTTGATCTGTGGCGCAAACTTGTTGACAGTGCCGATGCCGCCGAATGGGAACACAGCGCGACCGAAGCCGATTTAGATGCGGTGAAATTGACGCTGATTAACCAAGTGATCGACAGCTACTATCAAATTGCCTATTTGAAACAAGCTATCGCTATAGTGCAAAACAATATCAAAACCTATCAGCAAATCGCCACCTTGACCCAAAACCAAGTCAACCAAGGTGTCACCTTGCAATTAGATGCCGATCAAAGCCGACAATCGGTGTTATCGGCGGAAAACCAACTGATTAGCTATCAATCACAATTGCAAACCGTAGAAAGCACACTGCGCAATCTGCTAAACTTACAACCGCAGCAAAATCTGGGACTAAGTGCAGTCAACTTAAAAACCTTGAAATTGCTGCCGGTCAATCTGGATATTCCATTATCCACTATTGCCAACCGTCCGGATTTGAAGGCTTATCAATACCGCCTAAGCTCCGCCTTTAAGAGTTTAAACGCAATGGAAAAAAGCTGGTATCCGAGCATTACCTTAGGCGCCAGTTTAGCCACCGGCGGCGGCAGTGTCGGCAACATGTTTGATGCGCCGTTGAGTGGTGGTACGCTTGGGATTAACTTACCGTTTTTAGACTGGAATCGGGTGAAATGGAATGTAAAATTGTCGGAAGCGGCGTATGAAACCGCCAAGCTGAATTTCCAACAAGGCATCACCACCGCCCTGAATGAAATTAACAGCAACTATAAGGCGTATCAATTGGCACAAAAAAGCTACCAGAACCTAAACCAAAAATACCGCTATGATCGTAGTATCAGCAATACCTATCGCTTACAATATAACGCTGGAATTACTGGAATGAAAGATTGGTTGGCGGCGCTCGCCACTGAACAAAATTCCGAATTGAGTATTTTGCAGGCAAAATATGATTTGTTGCGCTATGAAAATGCGATTTACCAAAGTATGGCGGGAAAATACCAACATTAATCATAATAAAAAACGGACGTTAAGCATATGTCCGTTTTTTACTTTATCACCCAAGAATTAAGACGTTAAACTTTGTTCCAGTGGTACCGGGATAATTTTAGTGGCATGCGAACCTTTGTCACCGTGAATCGCCTCAAATTGTACTTTTTGACCGGCTTTCAAAGAGCGGTAGCCGTCCATCTCAATCACCGAATAGTGTGCGAAAATATCGTCAGAACTGCCCTCTTCTGCAATAAATCCAAAACCTTTGGCGTTGTTAAACCATTTTACTGTTCCTATCTGCATACCCCGACCTCACCTTGTTTGATTCTGCACCATGATCTGTTGTTTATCATTGTTTTGATAAGCAACGCATTGATAATTCTTTAATAAATCGTCAAAATACGCAATCTTTAATCCCTTAAAATTAGCGGGAGATCACAAAATTAATGCAATGTTTTCATTTACTTGATAGATTTTCGCTTGAAAATGGAGTCTACCTTCATTTACAATCGACAAAGTGCGGTCAGCGGGCAAACAAAAACCACATGCTATTTTAAAACAGCATGTGGTTTTAAGGTTGTTATTTCAACACGTAACAGTTATTTAGGCAATACAGCTTCCGTTTGTTTTAAAGCATCAATACCTTGAGTACAGCTCTGCTCTTGCACTTCTTTTGGTAATGAAGCAAGCTGTGTTTTACTGGCTTCCAGTTGATCTTTCATGCTTGCCATTGCTGGATTTTGACCGCTCTTGGCAACAAATTGATCAATTTGCTCGAAATACTTAGTACATGATTCAGAAAGATCCGCAGCTTGTGCGCCCACTGCAAAAAGTGAAACACCGACTGCTAAAAAAATTTTTTTCATAATCTCTAACCTTATATCTAGGGTGTGGTATAGGTCAACCTTTGTAAGGTTGCCCCTGGATATTATTACAAAGTAATAATATTTGATTCTACCACATGTTTTGTTTTGTAAAGATATGCTTTTTTCTCGCGTTTAGCTAGGGGCTGTTGACCTTTTGTGTTTATAAATCAAGCAAAAAGAGTGTGATTTTATCCGACAGCGACCTACGGTCGCAATCGGTTAAGCATTGATGAGAGGCTTTGCCTCTCTGAACGGCTGATCTATGCGTAACCTAGTACGGCTTTGCCGTGCTAGGCTAAAAGGATTAGTTTTAGCTCAAATAATATACTTAAAAGATCAACAGACCCTATTTCTTTCGCTCGATCCACTGTCCATTAAGATAATCGGCTATCCACTTAGTCGCTTTGCCGTCTTTTTCAGAAGTCACATACTGACGTTTTTCCTTGCGGCTGAAACGTACTATCGTTTTATTTCCTTCTGAATCAACGGTCGGCGCTTCAGTTAAATAGTGGAATTTTTCCGGTAACCGCTCTTTGAATCGTACCAGCTCCTCAACATAAGGGGCGCGAGTTTCACGGGATTTCGGGAAATTGTGCGCCGACATAAAGACACCGCTGGCGCCGTCACGCAGCACAAAATAGGCATCGGATTTTTCACACGGCAGCTCAGGGAAAGCCACCGGATCCTCTTTTGGCGGTGCCACTTCGCCGTTTTTCAAAATTTTGCGGGTATTACTGCAATTGGTGCAGCCCATATATTTACCGAAACGCCCCAGTTTCAGGTGCATCTCCGCACCGCACTTGTCACATTCGACCACCGGACCGTCATACCCCTTGATTTTATATTCGCCCTGCTCAATCAGATAGCCGTCACAATTCGGGTTGTTACCGCAAATGTGCAGTTTACGCTGCCCGTCAATCAGATAGCTGTCCATTGCGGTGTGGCATTTCGGGCAGCGTTTGCGTTTACGCAAGGCATCGGTTTCGGAATCATCGTCCAAAACATTCAACAATTCTGCTTCCGGAATCAGGTTAATCGTGGTTTTGCAGCGCTCTTTCGGCGGCAACGCATAGCCGGTACAGCCTAAAAATACGCCGGTACTGGCGGTGCGAATCGCCATATTGCGCCCACACGTCGGACATTTGATTTCAGTTTCGACCAGACTGTTCGGCGTCATCCCGCCTTCGAGTTCGTCCAATTCAGCAGTAGACAATTTTTGTGAAAAATCGCTGAAAAATTGATTTAACTCGGTTTTCCAATTGGCGTTGCCGTTGGCAATTTGATCCAAGGAATCTTCCATATTGGCGGTAAAATCGTAGTTCATCAGTTCACTGAACGACTGATTCAAACGATCAGTGACGATCTCACCCATTTTTTCGGCGTAAAAACGGCGGTTTTCAACCCGCACATAACCACGATCTTGAATCGTGGAAATAATTGAGGCATAGGTTGATGGTCGCCCGATGCCGCGTTTTTCCAATTCACGCACCAATGCCGCTTCGGTGTAACGTGCCGGTGGTTTAGTGAAGTGTTGTTGCGGAATGACTTGGCTCAAATTCAATTTTTCGTTGACCGCTACTTGCGGCAACACCTGATCTTCGGCACTTTTCCCCATAATCGGCAGCACTTTGGTCCAACCGTCAAAGCGCAAAATCCGCCCTTTGGTTTTCAACTCGTACTCACCGGCTTGCACGCTGAGTGTAGTTGAATCATATTGTGCCGGCGGCATTTGACACGCCAAGAATTGGCGCCAAATCAAGTCGTACAACCGCACCGCATCTTTATCCATGCCGTTTAGATCTTTATCTTTCACCGCCACATCTGACGGACGAATCGCTTCATGCGCCTCTTGTGCATTGTCTTTACTGGAATAAAAATTTGGCTGTTCCGGCAAATATTGTTTGCCGAACTGCTTTTCAATATAGCTGCGAGCCATATTCAACGCATCTTGGCTCAAATTGGTGGAGTCGGTACGCATATAAGTGATGTAACCGGCTTCATACAGGCGTTGTGCCATCATCATGGTTTTTTTCACGCCAAAACCTAAGCGCGTGCTGGCAGCCTGTTGTAAAGTTGAGGTGATAAACGGTGCTTTGGCACGAGAACTGGTCGGTTTGGTCTCCAAGCTGCTGACAATGTAATCGGCTTTTTGCAAGGCCGCAACCGCCACATCGGCTTGCTGTTGGTTGACCGGTTCAAACTTTTTGCCGTTAAATTGCGTCACATCTAAGCGGATGCCTTGTTGCTGTTGGGTCAAGGTGTCAACCGCCACTTCCCAAAACTCTTTCGGATCAAACGATTTGATCTCTCTTTCGCGTTCAACCAGCAGTTTCACAGCCACCGACTGCACTCGCCCGGCGGACAGCCCACGCGCCACTTTTTTCCACAGCAGCGGGGAGACCATAAAGCCGACCACGCGATCCAAAAAACGGCGAGTCTGTTGGGCGTTGACTCGATCTAAATTCAGCTGCTCCGGTTTTTCAAACGCATTTTTGATGGCATTTTTAGTAATTTCATTAAACACCACGCGGCTATAGCGGGCATCATCGCCGCCGATCACTTCACGCAAATGCCAAGCAATCGCCTCTCCCTCTCTATCCAAGTCGGTTGCCAGATAGATATGTTCCGCTTTTTTCGCCAGTGATTTCAGCTCCGCAACCACTTTTTCCTTACCCGGCAGAATCTGGTAATTGGCTTTCCAACCGTGATAAGGATCGATGCCCATGCGTTTCACCAACGCTTCTTGGTCACGTTCCGCTTTCAATGCTGCTTTTTCTTCCACGCTCATGCCTTTGGTCGAAACCGCCTTGCGTTTTTCACCGGTTGCAGACCCGGCTGTCGGCAAATCACGAATATGTCCGACACTGGACTTCACCACATAATCTTTGCCTAGATATTTATTGATTGTTTTGGCTTTCGCTGGGGACTCGACAATCACTAATGATTTACTCATTTTCTTCCTATTCTTATACGTTAATACTTTTAATGTTGCCTGACCGCACTTTACAGCTTCACAATCAGCGTGTTCCAATCAGCGTGCTCGTTAATCAAAATTAACATCAGGACATCATAAAATGCGCTGACAATATCAAGGTTTGCAGGGGATTACAATAGCTTTTCCGCCAAAGCGTACAATTCTACAAGGCTTTGCTTTTTAATCGCCTGATTTTTTTGCTTGTGCGCTACCGCACTTTCACGCAAAATATAAACAAACATCAATAGACCCTCGGGTTACGAATAAGGAGAGATGATGCAAACAGCGATTTTTGCCGGCGGATGCTTTTGGTGTATCGAAGCGGTATATAACCAAATACAAGGGGTGCAAAGTGCGGTTTCAGGCTATATCGGTGGACACCTCGCCGACCCAAGCTATCGTCAGGTTTGTGATAGCGACACCGGACACGCCGAAGCGGTAAAAATCGAGTTTGATCCACAGCAGATAAGCTATCAAACGCTGTTGGATATTTTCTTCGCTATTCACAATCCAACCGCGCTGAACCGTCAAGGTAACGATATCGGTACTCAATATCGCAGCGAAATTTTTTATTTGAACGACCAGCAAAAACAGCTTGCCGAACAAACCATCATCGAGCTGCAACCGCACTTTAGCGCCCCAATTGTGACGAAAATCAGCCCTGTCACAACATTTTATCCGGCAGAAAACTATCATCAAGGCTACTTCCTACAAAACCCCAACACCGGCTATTGCAGCATGGTGGTTGCGCCTAAATATTTAAAAGCTAAAGTCAAATTTGCGGAGTTGTGGAAAACAGATTTGTAGCTGATGAGTATTTGTTATGCAGAAAAAATTGTGATGTGCAGAAAATTGACTTCTGCACTTTTAGGGTCTGTTGATGTTTGTTTATAATTTGAGCTATAGACTTCCTTGAACCCGTTCAAATCCAAATTTTCTTAGGGTGCTACCAATATCAAAGTAAGCCTGAGCCACGCCTTTAGGATGGTTTTTTTCAGTATCTGCGACAACTAAATCAAATGAAATTGCATACATGAAACTATTTCGCCTCAGGATCTTCCAATAATTTGGATAATTTATAAATCTCTTGCTCACCACTTTCGATCAGCGTGATATTAACTAAAATATCCCCGTCCGGTAATACTTGGGCTTGCTCACCAACCTGATATGGAATGCCATAAACACCAAAGGTTTTAATTGCACCAACTGGGATTTGTGCTGTATTTTCCATTATCCTCTCCTTTAGTCAAAACGACCTTAGATGAATTCTACAGCGTTATTGGTCGATGTAAAGTCTACCATTTAAATATAAACTAACAGAAGTATAAAAAAACCTGCTGTTATTCGCAGCAGGTTTCGGGCTAGTGTCTTTTATTATTTTACTGAGTAGATTAAGCCATTACCAATATTTGGCAATTTCCGCTCTGATCGCTTCTGCAGTGGCTTTGCCCTTTTCGCCAACCAAGGCACGACCAGCGATAAAGGCTTTTGCGTTGCGAATGCCGGCAAACAGGTGAATATCTTCCGGCACAATGCCACCCGTGATTGAAAGCTCCAGCCCCAAATCAGACAGTTGCTGCATTTTCACCAGATCTTCCTCAGTCCAGCCCACGCCAGCCAATTCTGCATCACGCGAGCGGTGATAAATCGCTTGGCGAATGCCGAGATCAACCCATTTTTGTGCATCTTGCAGCGTCCAGTTGCCGTATAATTCAATTTGAATTTCACGCTTAAATTCGTCAGCCACTTTCTTACAGGCACCAATGGTGGCAATATGGGCGGCGGCAGAAACAGTGATCCAGTCAGCACCGGCTTCAAATGCCATTTTGGCTAGAATCGCGCCACCATCGGTGGTTTTCATATCGCATACCAAAATATGTTTCGGGTGATTTTTTCTCAAAGTGCTGACCGCACTCATGCCTTCAGCAAATGCTAAAATCGTGCCGACTTCAATAATATCCACATAGCCCGCTACATTATCAGCGGTTTCAACTGCGGTTGTTAAATCCAAAGAATCCAATGCAATTTGCAATAAAGGTTTGGTTGTCATAATTTCTCCTGTTTACTTTACATTTATTTATTCAACGCTTGATCAATAACTTGATAGATCTCTTCTTTAGTCTGGCAAGCTTTAATTTTCTCCAAATCCACGCCACTTTCGCTCTCTTCATCTTCCAGTATTTGGGTAATCTCCATTAATCCCTGCATATGCTGATTTGAATCACTGCCTGCCAAAGTAATCAACACATCGACCGGTGTCTCTTCGCCCTCGAAAGTGACCGGGGTGCTGAGTGTCACCAGTGCAAAGGCGGTTTTATTCACACCATCTTCCGGTCTGGCATGTGGCATTGCCAAGCCCGGCGCTAAAATAATATAAGGACCTAATTTTTTGATACTGTCCACAATAGCATTATGATACCGCACTTCGACTGCACCGGACTTCACCAGCATATCAGTACCGATTTTAATCGCAGCCTGCCAATCTGCTGCCTGCTGATTCAACTTAATCGAATCATTATCGATGAGTGATTGTTTTAAGTTCATAGCCTTCCTCTATCTTCCTTTTGTAAAATCCGGCATGACGAATTCGTCATGCCGATAGCCAGTTTATTTTGTTTTAAAATTCTGTTCAATGATAGCAATCAATTCTTCACCAAAAGAGTTTGGATTCAACATATTTTGCACGCCCAGAATATATTTTCCGTTAGGGACTTGCATCTCACCTGCCAGATGTTTGGAAGAGACGATGATATCAGTGCTGTCAATTTTCGATTTATAATCAGAAATTGCGCAAGAATCCATACTGTTCGGAATCCCTTTTTTGTCTAAGTAAGCGCCGATTTTCATTTTCATCATCATGGACGATCCCTGTCCGTTTCCACAAACCGCCAATACTCTGACCGGTTTGATACTTCCTAGTTCGTTGCTATTGTTGCTATTGTTGCTGTTGCTATTGTCATCACTACTGTCTGAGTCATCGATGCCATAACCGTCCATTTGATCCAAGGTTTTGCCTGCGGCAAGTGCTGCGGCTTCATCAGCACGCAATTTTTTAGAGGCGTATGCCATATACACAAAAGAAACCCCTAAAATCGCAAAGAAGAAGAATGGAATACTGTTGATACCCTGCAAAATTGGTGGGAATACCAGCGCCCAGTCTGCCATGCCCATCCAGCCGTTGAAAGCCGTGCCATTGTCAGCGAAAATTTGAATCGCCCAAGCAGAGCCCAGCACTTCGATAATCCCCATTACAAAACAGATTTTCATCACCGATTTCCAACCGCCGAAATGGTTGGCAAATACGCCGATGGTGGCATTGGAGAAGAACATCGGGATAAAGCCCGGAATGATCATGATCGGCGAGCTGAATAACAGCAACCCAATCACTGCCACAAATTGTCCGATTGCGCCCCACATAAAGCCGAACACCATCGCATTTGGCGAATACGCATAAATCGCAGCACAGTCAATCGCCAACACTGCATTGGGAATAATGCGCTCCGAAACCCCTTTAAACGCTTCCGACAACTCTGCCACAAACATCCGCACCCCAGCGACAATCACTTGAATCGCCACCGCAAATTTCAACCCGGTTTCAAGAATATAGATAGTCCAATGCGTTTTGCCTGCCATCTCTTGTAAATTGGTCAATCCGAACGAAAGCAAAATAATCCCGAAGAATACCGTCATCACAATCGCAGTAGCAGAAATGCTATCGTGGAAAATATGCAACCATTTTGGCAATTTTAAATGATCGACCGAATCGTTTTTATCACCCAATTTCGGTGCAATTTTAGTCGCAATCCAAGAGGCAAACTGCTGTTGGTGACCGATGGAAAATCCAGCCCCGCCAGTGACCGCTTGAGTGGCTTTATACATGATGTTGGAAGAAATCGACCAGTACAGCGCCATCAGAATCGAAGTATAGATGATGGTTTCCCACATTGAGGCGCCCAATACCATATAAAATACCGCAACCAAACCCGCTTGTTGGAACATAATGTGCCCGGTCAGCATGATGGTGCGAATACCGGTAAAGCGACGGAACACGACCAACAGAATATTCAGCGCCAACGCCATCAACACCGCATAACCAACCCAAGAGTAGTTATCCCCCATGGTTTCCATCGTTGCCATCATACTGGTGTAGGGATCAATCACCGAACCGGTCAAATGGTGATACTCTGATAATTTTTCAATCACTGGTTTGAATCCACTTACCAGTGTAGAAGCCCCAACTTGCACCAACATAAAACCGACAATCGTCTTAATTGTACCTTTTAAAACAGTGGTTGTGTCTTTGCGCAGAAGAATATAGCCAATACAGGTGACTAAACCCAGCAATAAAGGGGCTTTTGTCATAACTTGGCTATAGAAAATATAAAATATATTATATAGTGTTTCCATAATTCGACTCCATCGATTCCATAGTGATCGGGGTTGATTGATTACATCTGATGACTTACTTTGGTTTGTCAGGGCATTTGATCGTGCAACCTCATCTCCCTGATTCATTAATCATAATAAGTCATCATTTATGAAAAAATAAAGATTAATTTTGATTTTTTGTGATCTAAATCGCTTATTTTAATAATTTTATAACATTAAAAATATCCAGGTGAAATTTTAAAGTTAACTTTATTGTTATTTATCATAATATTAATTGAAGTTAGACTCTCAATGATTACTTTTGACAAATAATCATTGATAATCATAAAAATGATTGGTATAGTTAATTTCAATCACATTATGCTCATATGTGAGGTTTAATATGACGGAACTAAAAAGACAAAATGCAATCTTAGAACTGTTGCATCGGCAAGGTTCGTTAACGATCAATGAAATCGTCAATGGTTTCTCGGTGTCTCCGGCAACGGCACGCCGTGATATTACCAAGTTGGATACGCAAGGAAAGCTGAAAAAAGTCCGTAACGGTGCTTATGCTGCGGAAGAAAGTAACAAAAGTACCACTTGGTCGCCAATGAATATTCATCAAACCTCCAATTATGACGAAAAAAGCAAAATTGCTAAAAAAGCCGCTGAATTGTGTAAAAACGGCGAGAGTATTGTGATTAACTGCGGTTCCACCGCGTTTTTACTAGGACAAGAGATCAATGGAAAACCGGTACAGGTCATTACCAACTACTTTCCATTGCTGAACTACCTGATTGAACAGAACCACGATAATTTAGTGGTATTGGGCGGACAGTTTTATAAAGAAAAAAATCTTTTTCTGAGCACCGACCAAACCAGTGATGCGTTTTATGCCGGGCACTATATGTTTACCAGCGGCAGTGGCTTGAGTGAAGAGGGGTTGTTCAAAGTGGATCTGTTGTCCGCTATGGTTGAACAAAAAATGGTGAAACACGTCAACAAGCTGGTCGCGTTAGTTGATAGCTCGAAAGTCGGTGGACGAATCGGTACCATTTTTGCAACCACAGAACAGTTGGATATCGTTATTACAGGAAAGGACGCCAATCCGAAAGTGGTCGCCGCCTTGAAAGAAAAAGGTGTAGACGTGATTTTAGTCTAAAAGTGCGGTTAGCTCTCTCTTGCAATAACGCTGTGATCAATCAAATTTGTTAACCAAAATAAAGGTAAATATTATGAGTAAAGTTGATGAAATTACACGCGAATCTTGGATTTTAAGCACCTTTCCGGAGTGGGGAACTTGGCTTAATGAGCAGATTGAGCAAGAGCAAGTGCAAGCCGGCACAGTATCAATGTGGTGGTTAGGCTGCACCGGAATTTGGTTTAAAACCGCCGGTAATACCAACATTTCGGTGGATTTCTGGTGTGGAACCGGAAAACGCAGCGGTAAAAATCCATTGATGAACAAACAACACCAAATGATGCGGATGGGTGGTGTACGTAACTTGCAGCCAAATTTAAGAACCTCCGTTTTTGTGTTGGATCCGTTTGCGATCAAACAGATTGATGCGGTGATGGCAACCCATGATCACGCTGACCACATCGACCCGAATGTTGCGGCTGCCGTTCTACAAAACTGTGACGAGAAAGTTAAATTTATCGGTCCGAAAGCCTGTGTTGAGTTGTGGCAAAAATGGGGCGTGCCGGCAGATCGCTGCGTTACCGCTAAAGTCGGCGATGAAATCGAAGTTGGCGATGTCAAAATCAAAGTATTGGACGCTTTTGACCGCACCGCACTTGTCACCTTACCGGCAGGCGAATCCTCGACCGATAAAGCGATTTTAGATGGTATGGACGACAGAGCCGTCAACTACCTGTTCCAAACCAGTGGCGGAAATATCTACCATTCCGGTGACTCGCACTACTCCAACTACTACGCCAAACACGGTAACGAGCACAAAATTGATGTTGCCTTTATGTCATATGGTGAAAACCCTCGTGGCGTGACCGACAAAATGACCTCTTCCGATATTTTGCGCGCTGCCGAGTGTTTGAATACCCAAGTCGTCGTACCTATTCACCACGATATTTGGTCAAATTTCCAAAGTGATCCGCGTGAAATCGAAGTATTGTGGAATATGAAGAAAAAGCGGTTAGGCTATCAATTCCACCCGTTCTTCTGGCAAGTCGGTGGCAAATACACCTTCCCGACCGACAAAGATAAAATCTATTTCCAACACTATCGTGGCTTTGAAGACATCTTTATCGATGAACCGGAATTACCGTACAAATCGTTCCTGTAATTGAAAGCAGTCTTACAAGGGTTGTGGCGACACAGCCCTTTTTAGTGCTGAGTGCTTTTAGTTTTGAGCGATATGAAAAATAATCTGGGGCGATATAATCGCCCTAGAGTGCTGACAAAGGTTAAAATCCACGATTAATAGTGTAAAAGTAGGGGTCGATTATATATCGACCCGAACCGAATATTGCACTTTTCCTTTATTAATTAAGTACTTATTCCACACTTCGAAAATGGGCGGATATATAATCCGCCCCTACGTTGCCTCATCAAATATCTTTATCATCTGGGGCGATATAATCGCCCCTTCTATATCAGTGAACAAAAATACTTAACTTACTGTCCGTAATAAGCATTTTTGCCATGTTTACGCAGGTAATGTTTGTCTAATAAGGTTTGCTGCATTGCGCCGATGGTCGGATTCAACTGGCAGGCAAACAGATTCATGTAGGCAATCTCTTCCAATACCACCGCATTGTGCACCGCATTGTGCGGATCACTGCCCCAGGCAAAAGGTCCGTGTGAATTGACCAATACTGCCGGCACATCTTGCGGCTGAATTTGGCGTGTGGCGAAAGTTTCGACGATCACTTTGCCGGTTTCCAGCTCATATTCCCCTTGGATCTCTGCGTCCGTCATCAAACGAGTGCAGGGAATCGTACCGTAGAAGTAGTCTGCATGGGTAGTACCCAGTGCGGTCAAATCTCTCCCGGCTTGCGCCCAAGTGGTAGCATGACGCGAGTGAGTGTGCACAATACCACCGATTTGTGGAAATTGACGATATAACTCCAGATGGGTCGGGGTATCGGAAGATGGTTTTTTGCTACCTTCTACCACCGCACCGCTATAAAGATCGACTACCACCATGTCCTCAGCTTGCATCACATCATATTCCACGCCGGACGGTTTAATCACCACCAAGCCCTGTTCACGGTCAATGCCGCTGACATTGCCCCAAGTAAAAGTCACCAAACCATATTTAGGCAACGCTAAATTGGCTTCAAATACCTGTTGTTTTAACGCTTCTAACATACAAACTCCCCTTCTTTCATTTTTTGTTCAATCCAACGGCGGGCGTTGATAATTTCTGCAATCGGTTCTTCGGATTTTTCAGTCCACATTTCAATCAAGAATGCGCCACGATAATTCAGCTTTTGCAAGGTTTTGAATACATTGACAAAATCGACACAGCCTTCGCCAAACGGTACATCTCGGAACTGCCCTTTGCACGTTTCTGTCACCGCATAGGTATCTTTCAAGTGAATCGCTGCAATCCGATCGATGCCTAATTCTAATTCTTTACTGACATCATTGCCCCAAGCCGATAAGTTGCCGACATCGGGGTAAACCGTAAACCACGGCGAAGCCAACAGCTTGTCCCACTGCTTCCATTTGGTGATCGAGTTCATAAATTCGGTATCCATAATCTCGACCGCCAACATCACTTGCGATGCCGCCGCTTTTTCCACCGCCCATTGCATACCGTCGATAAAACCTTGCAGCGTGCTGTCATCTTGCTGTTCATAATAAACATCATAACCCGCCAATTGAATGGTGCGAATACCGATATCACTGGCAAGTTGAATGGCTTTTTCCATAATTACATAAGCTTCTGACCGCACTTTTTGGTCATGACTGCCGAAAGGAAAACGACGGTGACCGGACAAGCACATTGACGGAATGGTAATGCCGGTTTCCAACACTGCTTTAACGATTTCCAAACGCTGCGCTTTGCTCCAATCCAAACGAGCCAAACGTTCGTCGGTTTCATCGATTGATATTTCTACAAAATCAAAGCCACAGGCTTTGGCAATGGATAAGCGATCCTGCCAGCTTAGCTGTTTTGGCAACGCTTTTTCATAGATGCCTAATTTATGTTTTCTCATTGACTACCTCTTTGCCTTTTTAAATCAGAATAAATCATAATATATCACATTTAATCATTGCAATGATTATTAAAATGCGTCAAACTTTCAAGCAATAATTTGTATTTTTTGTATTTATTTTGATATTTGTCATACACGGTAGGATCCGGCGTAATATGTTTCATCTGCGCAGCAATGATTTGCTGTGCTTGCTTACTGTCGCTAAACACTTGGTTGCCGACCATTGCCATCAATGCCGCCCCCAAACAACCGCTCTCTTCCAGTTGCGGAATCTCCAACGGCAAACCGGTCAGATCTGCCAGCATCTGCATCCAAACGTCCGAGCGTGACGGTCCGCCGGTCACTCGTAGTACTTTAGTATTCGGAAAACGTTGACGCATTCTTTCCAAATGGTACATCAGGCTGAAAATCACGCCCTCATAGATTGCTTGCCATAGGTGTGCTTGAGTATGTATGGATTGCAGCCCGTAAAAACCGGCTTGCATTCCAAGCCCGGCATTGGAACCATACAAAAACGGCATAAACAGCACACTGCTGTCGGCTTTTGGCAATTCTGCCACCGCACGGTTAATTTCCGCATAATCATCCACTTTCCATTGCCGAGTAAACCACTCCAAATTGGCGGCTGAGGTCGGGCTGGCTTCGTGTACAATAAATTCGCCCTGCTGGGCGTAGCGTCCGTAAACAAACGGCAGGCTCTGGCTATCGTCAAGATGAGACGTGATTCCACTGACCACCGACCAGGTGCCAAGTACCGTATTGAGCTTGGTTTCATCGTCCAAACCGGCACAAAGTGCGGTCGAAACCACATCAAACAATCCGCCAACTACCGCAGTACCCTCTTTTAAGCCGGTTTGACGAGCAGCCTCTTCATGGATATAACCGGCAATTTGCGACGAACCGATAATCGGTGGCAATGCCGGCATAATCTCTTCAATATCCAGCAGTTTAGCCAATTCTGCATCGTATTCACCGCTCTGCATATTGTATAAATTCGATTCGGAAATATTGGTCTCTTCGCACGCAATCTCGCCGGTTAAACAAAAACGCAAATAATCATGCGGCATCAACACACTACCGATTTGCGCATAGCGTGCCGGTTCATGCTGCTTTAACCAACGCAAAATCGACACCGGATGCCCGGTCCATAATGTTTGACGGGTAATCGGGTATAATTTTTGCGGCATTTGTTCAGCTTGCCACTGTTTGACTATCGCCAATGCCCGTTGATCTGCTGAAATCACGCCGTAGCCTAACGGGACTTGGTTTTTATCCAATAAATACAGTCCCTTGCCTTGCGCTGAGATTCCAACGCCTTTGATATTTTCCGCCGCCACACCTGACGAGCGAATTGCGCCGGCAATCACCGCAGCACAGGCTTGCCATAATTCGCCCATATCACGTTCAGCCCAACCGGGCTTGGCACTAATAATCGCCAGATTTTGACGATAACTGCCATACTCTTTGCCGTTGCTGTCATAAATCCCGGCTTTAATGAAAGTGCCACCGCAATCTACGCCTAACCAAAAATCCATATAGACTCCCCTACCTCACTGAATATCATTGACTATGGCAAGAATGACTGCTGTCAATCAGTCTTGCCATAGCAACTCACCTTATTGAAACGATGTGAGCGCTTAAAAGTGCGGTTCTGAAACTTGAGAAAGCGGATCACCGGTTTAGTGATCCGCTTTGAGCTATTATTGTTGATTTATTGCGCTAAGGCATCCACTTGTTTAATTAAAGTATCACCATTACGTTCGATGAAATATTGACGAACCGGTTGTTCTACAATATCACGAAACGGTTTGGTATCCACTTTTTCTACCACTTCGATACCGGCTTTTCTGAATTTATCCAGAATATCCTGCTCGTTTTTGGCATTCAGTTCACGCTGATAGGCACCGGCTTCTTTTGCCGCATCCAAAATCGCCTGCTGTACTTCCGGTGCGAAGCTGTCAAATTTTTGTTTGTTCATCACCACCAACAGCGGGGTGTAACCATGGTTAGTCAAACTCAAATGTTTTTGTACTTCATACAGTTTGGTCGACCAAACGATGCCGATTGGGTGCTCCTGAGCGTCAACGGCGCGGGTTTCAAGTGCGGTATATAATTCTGACAATGGCATCGGCACCGGATTAGCCCCCAGCAATTTAAACGCTTCAACATACATTGGGTTTTGGTTGGTGCGAATTTTTAAGCCTTTGACATCATCAGGGGTGTTGATCGGATGTTTAGAGTTGGTGATAGAACGGAAACCCACTTCCCAGAAGCCTAACCCTTTCAAACCTTTATCTTCCAATTCCTTCAGCAGCCCTTGTCCGATTTCGCCGTCCAACACTCGATAAGCATGTGCTTTATCTTTAAAAATAAACGGAATATCGATTACATTCAAATTAGAAACCAAACCACTGAAATTTGGTGAGCCGGACATTTCAATATCAATAGTACCGCCACGCACTGCACTGATCATCGTTTGTGCATTACCCAGTGTGCTGTCTGGAAACAGCGATAACTTCAATTCACCTTTGGTTTTCTCTTTTAATAATTCGTCAAATTTTTTGGCAGCAATATGTTGAGTATCACTGCGTGGCGCTTCATAACCAAAACGTAACGTCGTTGCAGCTTGAGCGCTAACCGTTGCGGCAGCCAGCGTTAATCCGGTTAAAAGTGCGGTAAGTTTTTTCATAGCATTCTCCTAGTCAGAAATTAAAGTAACAAGTTAAGGTTGTAGCCAGCTGAGTGGCGTTAAAATCAACGATGGAAACAAAACAAAAGCAAACAGCAGTCCCAATAGCATGAGCATATAAGGGAAAATCCCTTTTGCTGCCTGATCAAACTGCAATTTCGCCACGCCGGTAATCACATTCAAGACATTGCCGATCGGTGGCGTAATCAAGCCAATGGATGTATTCAGGATAAACAGCACCCCGAAATAGACCGGATCAATCCCTGCTTCCTCCACCAGCGGCATCAGCACCGGGGTTAAAATCAGCACGGTCGGGGTCAAATCCATCACCATGCCGATAATGAAAACGGCGATCATAATGACAATTAGCAGCAAGGTTGGTGAATCAATCAAAGGTTCCAACAGCTCGGTGATCATTTGCGGCAATTCGGCAACGGTGATCAACCAACCGGAGACCTGAGCGGCCGCAACCAGCAGCATCACCACGGCAGTGGTTTTGCCTGCCGCCAGTAACACGCCATAAAGCTGTTTGATTTTTAATTCACGGTAAACAAACATGGAAACAATCAAGGCGTAAAATGCAGCTACCGCACCGGCTTCAGTCGGGGTGAAAATGCCCAAGCGGAAACCACCGATAATAATCACCGGTAACAACAGCGCCCAAATACTGTTTTTAAACGAAATGCACAGCTCTTGTTTAGTGGCTTTCGAGAACGTCATCAAATTCAGGCGTTTGGATTGCCATGCCCACAACGCCGCCAAACAGCAACCCATCATGATGCCCGGGAAGATCCCCGCCATAAACAATTTGGTGATCGATACACCACTGGCAACCCCAAAGATAATAAACGGAATTGAAGGCGGAATAATCGGTGCAATAATCCCTGCGGCACCAATCAAGCCGGCAGAACGTTCGACCGGATAGCCGGTAGTTTTCATCATTGGAATCAACATTGCTGCAACCGCCGCCGTATCTGCCACCGCTGAACCGGACAGGCTCGCCATAATCATCGCGGCAATAATTGCCACAAAGCCCAAACCGCCACGTTTATGCCCGACTAGCTTCATCGGTAAATCAATAATCCGTTTTGATAAACCGCCTTCATTCATCAACTCCCCGGCAAGGATAAAAAACGGAATCGCCAACAGTGAAAAACTGTCTGCGCCACTGACCAAATTTTGCGCTAAGATTTGTGGATCAAACAGATCCAGATGCAGCATCAAGGCAACGCCACATACGATCAGAGAAAAGGCAACCGGAATACCCAACGCAATCGAACCCAGTAACACGCCGAGGAAAATAATAATTGTCATGCTAATTCTCCTTTGGCTAATTGGATCGCATTAGAAACCAAGCGAATCAGTAACAATAGACCAATTAAGCCGCTCATAATCACACCCGCCAGAAAATTAACCCCGGTAGGGATTTCCGAGATCGGCGCATAATTGCTCATATTCAGTTGCATTTGGGCATAGCTGCCGACAAAAATCAGGTAGCAGCAGTACAACATCACCCCATCGGTCAGGACGGTAAGCAGCTTACGTTTAAAAGGCGACAGTTTATCGATCAATACCGACACACTGACATGCCCATTCTCTTTAAAAACTAACACCGCCCCCAAAAAAGTAACCCAAACAAACGCATAGCGGGATAACTCTTCGGCAACGGTAATACTGGTATGGAAGCTGTAACGTAGCACCACATTGGTAAACACCATGATCGCCATTGCTGACAGCAGCAACACCACGATGGTTTCCAAGATTTTGCTGGTATAGAAAATCACGTTATTCATTTGAACTCCTGACAAACTGATTAAAGTTCACTGACGGCAATTTTGACGACAACCTTACGAATTTTCGCCATTTCACCATCGAAGCATGCCGGACGGTGAATATCACTGGGGAAAAATACTGCAAAATTGCCGGGACGCATCACCAGTTCCGATTCAGCGTCAACATCTTGATAAAATAAAATATCACGTTCAGTATCGTAAGGTTTTGCCACCGTATTGCCGCCACGATCCACCGCAACACCAATCCGCTCTTGTCCGCTGTGCAGATATTGCACGTCGAGATAGCGACGATGAACTTCCGGCAAAATGTGTGTTTTCGGCTGCGTTTCCAAATCCAACACCTGCGCATAAATCAGCTCGCCCTTGATCGGATAGCGCCCTGCTGCCAATTGGTCGAAATCGGTATGCTTCAGAAAATCCAGTGCAGCAGCCACCGCACTTGGATAGAGATGTTCCTCTACTTGTGAAATATGACCAAAAAACATAATGTATTCCTTAAGATTATCTTGTTCGGATTAGAGTGATTTCAATTTTGCCCAGACAGTATCATCGACCGGAATGCCATTGGCGCGGTTGTCTGCCAAAATGGTGGTAAATTCATGCCCCGGCAACCGCACTTCAATATTGGGATCGGCACGTTCTGCGGTTTTCACATAATCCATAATCCGTTGCAACTTTTCGTCTTTGGTTTTACCATCAATCAAACGATCAACTTCGATGGCAATAAACACTTGTGAAACGCAATATTCGTCATCTTTCTCTTCGGTCACTTCCGCTACGGACAAGCCGTTGGAAAGCAAGGTTGCGATCATATCCAACACAATCGATAGTCCTGAACCTTTCCAATAGCCCATCGGCAATAGACGGCGATTTTTTTCGACCGTGCCCGGATCTTTGGTCAAATTGCCGTCATCATCAAATCCCGCATCGACAAAGGTTTGACGGCCGGCAAGACGATTGACTTCCAACATGCCGTAGGAATACATCGAGCAGGACATATCCACCATCGTGATCGGGTTACTTGGAATGGCAATAATCAACGGATTGGTACCAATACGACACTCTTTGGCGCCCCACGGCGGCATTACCGCAATCGAGTTGGTCCAACAAATGCCGATGTAGCCATTTTCTGCCGCCTGCCAGCCATAACCGCCGCCACGCATCCAATGGTTGGCATTTTTCAGCGCGACCACCCCGATTCCATGTTGATCAGCCAATGCCATTGCGCGATCCATCATCTCTTTTGCGGTTAAATTGCCGATTGCCTGATGGGCATCCCACTGTTCGATTGCGCCAAGAGAAAGCACTTTGGTCGGCTTGGCTGTCGGATCAATATCGCCCTTTTCCAACTGTTGGATAAAACGTGGGAAACGGTTAACACCATGGGAGTAAACGCCGGATTCGGTGGTGTCGGCAAACATGGTTGCACAGGCTTCCGCCGTGCCTTCTTCGACACCACGCGCCAATAAAACCCGTTTGAACTCTTGTTTTAATTCGCTGTAACTGACTTGCATAATAACCTCTACTGTTGCTTGAAATTTCATATAGTGAAATGATATTTCATATATTGTATGAATTTTAATAATTAAGCAAATTTAATTTCAAATTAAAATAACTATAAATCAAACACTTATAAAATTTTATTGATATTGTGATCCTTATCGCATTTTTAGATTGACCTTTTCGACAAGAAAGAGGAATAATAGAGTTCATCAATTATGAGAGCAGAAATATGTCAGATCACATTGAATCAGAAGGCAAAAAATCGGTTAATAATCAAAGTTTAGTTCGTGGCTTAACCCTGCTTGAAATTTTGAGTAACTTTCCTAATGGCTGTCCTTTAGCAAAATTGAGCGAACTGTCCGGTCTGAATAAAAGTACTACCCACCGTATGCTGCAAAGCCTGCAATCTTGTGGTTTTGTCAAACCGACCAACACCATGGGGACTTATCGACTGACCAGCAAATGCTTATCCATCGGGCAAAAAACGCTGTCATCATTAAATATCATCAATATTGCTTCGCCGCTGTTGGAAGAACTGAATCTTGAAACCGGGGAAACCGTTAATTTCTCATTGCGGGAAAACGGACACGCTATCATGATCTACAAACTGGAGCCGACCATGGGCATGATGCGAACCCGCTCCTACATCGGACAGCATCTGCAACTCTACTGTTCGGCGATGGGCAAGATTTTTATGGCGTACGACCAGCGTGATTACCTGCCACTGTATTGGGAAAAAAACAAAAGTCATATTAAAAAACTCACCTGCAACACCATCACCAAACTGGATGATATGAAAAATGAGTTGGCAACCATTCGTGATTTGGGTTTTGCGATGGATGCCGAAGAGAATGAAATTGGTGTCAGTTGTATTGCCTGCCCGATTTTCGATATTAACGGTAAAGTGGTTTACTCGGTGTCAATTTCGCTGTCGACCGCACGCCTCAACCAAATCGGCAAAACCGCACTTTTGCAGCATCTGAAAAAAGCCGCCAATGCTATTTCCAACGAACTAGGCTCAAGCAACAGTATTTAAATCAATCACAAACATCCCCTATTCATTGTGTGGCATCGGCGCCACACAATCAAAAATAACACTCAATGCTGCCTCCTACCTTTCATAAATTTAGGAGATGTTAACCATTCGTTTTTTGCTGTTAACCGTTTTTTAACGAATAAATTTTGATGTTGCTCACAAAATAACAATCTCACAATTTCAAATAACAAAATATTATTTCATAATTTGAAAAGACACCTCTCAAAGTCAACCCAGTGGGCAGCACTCAAGCGTGCTGTTTTTCCTCCAAACCAAGGAAACACTATGCACAATAATCACGCTGAACCCCCGCGCCTCAGTATGCAGCATATCGTGAAGCGCTTTGGCAACAATATTGCTGTCAACGATGTGAGTCTCAATATTTATCCCGGTGAAATCGTTGCCTTGCTAGGCGAAAACGGGGCGGGAAAATCCACACTGATCAAAATTCTGGCGGGTATTTACCCAAATGACGGTGGGCAAATTTTGTTTGAAAACCAAGCTATTGACTCTGCGCTGTCACTAAAAACCGATAATCTGCAACCCATCTCCTTTATCCATCAGGATCTCGGTTTAATTGAATGGATGACCGTCGCTGAAAATATGGCGTTTGTGATGGGATTTCCAAAACGTTTTAAGCTGATCAACTGGCAAAAAGTGCGGTCTCAGGCAGAAAAAGCCCTAGCAGCAGTGGGCATTAATCTTGATCCCGACACTCGTGTTTTTGATCTGTCACGCACCGAAAAAGCCTTGTTGGCCATCGCTCGAGCGATTGCGGTGAACGCTAAAATTTTGATTTTGGACGAACCGACCGCCTCACTGCCCGCCAGCGACGTTAAACATCTTTTCACTGTGCTGCGCACCTTAAAACAACAAGGGGTCGGCATGATCTATGTGACTCACCGACTGGACGAAGTGATTGAAATTGCTGACCGTATCTATGTGATGCGTGACGGTTTTCCAGTTGCAGAAGGGAAAACCAGCGACTATTCGGTGAAAGATCTGGTCGAGGTGATCGTCGGCGAACAGACCCGAGATCACCAGCGCAGTCCTCTACCGCAAAACACGCCACCGGTCATCACCCTTTCTGACGTGACCATCGGCGACACCGGTCCGGTGTCATTCTCACTACACCGTGGTGAGATGATCGCTCTCGCCGGGCTGCGTGGTGCCGGGCAAGAAGAAGTGGGGCGCTTGTTGTTCGGCTTACGCCGCGCCGATCAAGGCAGCATTACCTTATTGGAACAGGATTACCGCCCGACTTCGCCACAAGAGGCGATTCAAAAAGGAATCTCGCTGGTTGCCGGAGATCGCGCCAACGAAAGTTTGGTGATGTCGATGACCACCACCGAAAACCTATTCCTCAACCCTATCATTAAACAGAAAACCGCACTTCGATGGTATGATCGGGCACGGGAACTGAAAGAGAGCTGGTTTAAATTCCAACAATTTGATATTCGCCCTAAAAATATGTTTATCGAGGTCAGCGCCTTATCCGGCGGCAACCAGCAAAAGATCGTCATGGCACGCTGGCTACACCTCAATACCCCGGTGCTAATTCTAGAAGATCCCACTGCTGGGGTCGACGTCGGTGCCAGAGCGGAAATTTATGATGTGTTAAATAAAGCCCTGGCCAACGGCATGGCGATTATCGTAATCTCAACCGATTTTGAAGAGATCGCTCATCTTTGCAACCGTGCTTTGGTGTTCAACCGTGGCAGTGTGGTCGGCGAACTGTTTAATCAAGAGATCACCTTTGCACGATTACTACAACTGGCTTCTGCAGCAGCACCCCATCACACCTCACCCGTAACGCATTCAGCGATATAAGGATTGTTATTATGGCTCAAACTTCTGTCAAATCTACCGCACTTGAACAAGCCGTATCCCTGCGTCGGGACGGTTTTATGCCTTGGTTGTCGCAACAATCAACCCGTTATGGGCTGCTCTGGCTGTGTGTGATACTGGTATTGGTGTTTTCACTGACCACACCAACCTTTGCCTCAATGTTGACCTTGAATGCGATTTTGGAAACCAAATCCAAAATCGCGTTGTTGGCACTGGCCGCCACCACCACGATGATTGTCGGTAAAATTGATCTCAACGTCGGCTTTGGCATCGTGTTATGGCATATTTTAGCCATCAGCCTACAGGTTCAATTCGGCTTTTCGTGGCAAATGGCGGTGATCACCGTCTTGGTTATTGCGGCACTATACGGATTGTTAAACGGTATTCTAGTCGCCTTGGCCGACATTGACAGTTTTGTCGCCACGCTCGGCTCCGGCACCGTTTTGTATGCGATTGCATTGTGGCACTCCGGCGGGCGGCAAATCGTCGGTGATCTGCCAGATGCGTTCTATGATCTCAACAGCACCGCACTTTTCGGTATTCCGATCTCCGCTTTCTATGTGCTGATTGTTGCGATTATTTTATGGATTATTACCGAACACACCCCGATTGGCCGCTGCATGTATGCAGTCGGTGGCAATCCGGCTGCGGCACGCCTGAACGGCATCTCAATCAAAAAATATACCATTGTCTCCTTTATTGCCTCCAGCACCTTAACCGGCTTCACCGGTGTGTTGATTGCCGCACAGCAAGGCGTCGGACAAGCCAGTGTCGGTATGGACTATTTATTACCGGCATTAGTCGGCGCATTTTTAGGCAGCACCACGATTCGACCGGGCAGAGTCAACGTCTGGGGAACGGTGGTCGGTATTGCTATTTTAGCCATTGGTATTTCCGGCATTCAACAATTTGGCGGTGCTTTCTGGGTTGAACCGTTATTTAACGGCGCCACCCTATTGCTGTCGATTACCATCGCCGGTTACGCCCAACGCAAACGTTTGTCAAACCAAAAATTGGTTCAGAAAAAAGAACCTGTTACCCCTGAAACACAACCTCAATAAGGATAAGCTCATGAAACGCATCGCTAAAAAATCCCTTATCGCTACCGCACTTTTTGGCGTGGTCTTCAGCTTCAGCCAAGCTGCTTTTGCCGAAGATGCCTTTGTTGCCCAAGCGAAACAAACCATTGCCGCCGCCACTGCACCACAAACAGTGTGGGACGGCCCGACCAGTGGTCCGCAGCTACAAAAAGATAAATCTGTCATTTTTATTGCTTCCGACATGAAAAACGGCGGCGTGTTAGGTGTCTTGGATGGTATGAAACAAGCGGCAGCCGTTGCGGGTTGGAAACTGGATGTGCTGGACGGTGCCGGTTCGGTCAGCAATCAATTGGCATCGCTCAATCAAGCGATCGCCAAAAAACCGGATGCCATCGTCATCGGCGGTTGGAACCCGAATGTGGCACGCAATCCGTTGAAAAAAGCCCATGAACAAAACATTACCCTGATTGCTTGGCACGCATCACCACAACCTGGCCCGATTGATCAATACAATGTCTTCTATAACGTGACTTCTGACTCCGACCAAATTGCTAAATTATCAGCGCTACTCGCCGTCGCCAAATCCGAAGGCAAAGCCCAAGTAGTGATTTTAACCGACTCGCTCTATGAAATCGCATTGCGCAAAGCCAATGTGATGAAAGAGACGATTGAGCAATGCAGTGGCTGTAAAGTGCTCGAATTCGTCGATACGCCACTGGCGGACACCTCCAGCAGAATGCCGGGATTGACCTTCAGCACCTTGCAGAAATATCAGGATAATTTCCAATACACCCTTGCCATTAATGATCTGTATTTTGATTTTATGGCACCGTCACTGCGCAGTGCCGGCATCAAGGGCAATGCCGCACCTTATAACATCTCGGCAGGCGATGGCTCCGTCACCGCTTATCAACGCATTCGCGCAGGTGAGCACCAAGTGGCAACCGTGCCAGAACCGCTAAATTTGCACGGTTGGCAATTGGTTGATGAACTAAACCGCGCATTTTCCGGTGAAAAACCGTCCGGTTATGTCACCCCGGTACATTTAGTCACCAAAGAAAATATTGCCTATGATGGTGGCGACAAAAATAACTATGACCCACAAAACGGTTATCAAGATGCCTATCGTAATATCTGGGGCGTGAAATAATCTGTTTAATAATCAACGGGATATCGGCGGATATCCCGTAAACCTGATCAGTCATAATCACTAATGGGTATCAGCCATGACTATTAATATTTATGATTCAACATACGCTTATCTATTTGATCAAGATACCTCAGTAGAATGCTTGTTCACAGATGCCGTTTGGGCAGAAGGTCCGGTCTGGCTGCCTGACGAAAGTGCGGTTATCTTCAGCGATGTAAAAGGCAATAAAATGTTTAAATGGCACGAAAAAGGCACCGAGATTTTTCGCAGCCCTTCCGACTTTGCCAATGGTAATGCCCTTTGGACGGATGGCTCACTGCTAACCTGTCAACATGGCAGCCGTAGCCTCAGCCACACCGATAGACAAGGTAAGGTGTCAACCTTAGTCGATCGCTACGACGGGCGCCGTTTCAACTCCCCTAACGATCTGGTGGTGAAATCCGACGGCACGGTGTGGTTTACCGATCCCCCTTACGGTATTCTCAGCAACGAAGAGGGTTATCAAGCCGCCAGTGAGATAATCGGCTGCTATATCTACTGCTACTGCCCACAACAAAAACAGACTAAACTGGCAACATTTAACACCATGCGCCCTAATGGATTATTTTTCTCCCCTGACGAGAAAACCTTATATGTAGCAGACATGTCCGGCGTAGAATTCAGCGACGGATTACACCACTTGGTCGCCTTTGATGTCAACGGTTGCCAACTGAGCAATCGCCGCACTATTTGCGAAATCAACCCCGGTATTCCGGACGGATTTTGTGTAGATCAGCATGGATTAATCTATTGCAGTTGCGCTGATGGCGTGCTGATCATTACGCCACAAGGAAAAACCGTAGCAAAAATCACGTTGGGCAAAACCACGTCAAATTGCACCTTAGGCGGCAAGGCTCAAAATCAATTGTTTATCACCGCCAGCAACTGCCTGTTCCGAGTGAGATTAAACACCAAAGGCTTTCAATATAATGCTTTTGATTAGGCTAACTCGCTTCGATACACCATGTTACGGGTGTATCGAATAGCAATTCTGCCTATAACTTCAACACTTTAACATTGTGATAGCCCAATTGGTGTAAATACAACGCTTGCAATTGGCTCATCACCCCACGCTCGCAATACAGCAAGTACTGTTTGTTGGTATCTAGCTTGGCAAATGCGGTTGCCAGCTTATAAAACGGGATGGCTAACATGGTTTTACCACTCAGTAATAGCGGCTTTTCCTCAACTTCATCAATACTGCGCACATCAACCACCACGTCGTTCTCGCCAACCACGTTGGTGGTTTCTACCTCGTGGGTAATGTCGGAAGTTTGCTCGCCGATGTTACGAATATCCAAATATTGCGCACTGCTGACCGCACTGTCTAATATATTAAAATCAAAATGCGCCTCTTCCTGCTCAATCTTCGCTTTAATCGCTTTTACGGTCGGATTTTTTGAGATCACGCCACAAAATTCCGGCATCGATTTGGCAATATCATCGGTGCCGATTTGTTTTGCTAATTCAATAATTTGCTCTTTATCATGAGTAATCAGCGGTCGTAACATCAACGCTTCAGAGGCTTCATCAATCAAGCGTAAATTGGTCAGAGTTTGGCTGGAAACCTGCCCTAGCGCTTCCCCGGTGACGATGGCTTGAATCCCGAAACGCTCGGCAACTTTCGAAGCGGCACGCACCATCATCCGTTTTAACACCACGCCCATTTGCCCGTTATCGACTTTTTCCAAGATCTCTGCTACCACCGGCTCAAAATTGATCGCCACAAACCGCACTTTGTGCGATGAACTATAACGTTGCCAAATATGGTACGCCATCTGTTTCACGCCAATTTCATGCGCTGCACCACCCAGATTGAAAAAACAATAGTGCACTCGCGAACCCCGTCGAATTAACATATAACTGGAGACGCCGGAATCAAAACCACCGGAAATCAGCGATAACACATCTTCCTGAGTGCCAATCGGAAAGCCACCCAATCCAGCATAACGCTGTTTAACCACCATCATATGATCGTCTTCAATATCAATCCGCACGGTGATATCCGGGTTGGTCAATTTGACTTTGGCGCTGGCAATCTGTTGGTTCAAGCCACCACCGACATAGCGTTCTACATCAAGCGAACTGAATTCATGCTTGCCTTTGCGGCGCACACGTACGCAAAAAGTGCGGTTTTCCAGTAACTCACGTTTGGCTTGCAAAGTTTGTTCAAAAATGTCGTGCAGACTGCTAAACGGTTTATCTTCCACTTCTAAAATGTGGTGGATACCCGGTGTGCGCTGCAAATATTCCAACAGCAGATCGCGCTGTTGCGGATCTTTACTCCGCACTTCGATGTAATCCCAATGGCGAACCACCGCCACGGTTTCATCGTGTCTAGCCAGGGTATTACGGATATTGCCGGTTAAGATTTTGATAAAGCGTTTGCGCACCGACTCGCTTTTGATCATGATTTCAGGGAATAATTTGATGATAAATTTCATGTAGACAGACTGTTTTTAACGGTTAAAAAAAATTTAGCGACATTGTACACGAAATTTATAAAAAAACACCGACAACAAATTGAATCTGAAGTACAATGTGCGGTTTATAAAACAATATAAAGATCAACAGACCCTAATCAGTAAGGACTTGTTTCATGGACAAACTCGGCAATGCAAAAAAAACCGATTTTGAATCAACACTTTCTCAATTGGAAAGCATCGTATCTCGTTTGGAGTCAGGCGAATTGCCGTTGGAAGAGGCATTAAGCGAGTTTGAAAAAGGAATTAAATTAGCGCAACAGGGGCAACAACGCCTACAAAAAGCCGAACAGCGGGTACAAATACTGCTGGAAAAAAGCAGTGTTGCGCCGCTTGCAGACTATGATAACAATGACTAATCCACACAACGATCAAGCCATGCCGAATTACTGTTTTAGCGATGATCTGAACAGCTTGCGCCAGCGAATTAACAGCTTTTTGCAGCAACGCTTGCAACGCTTCGACAGCACTCCGGCGCCATTAGCCGATGCAATGCGTTACGGTATTCTATTGGGCGGCAAGCGTTTGCGCCCATTTCTGGTTTATGCCTGTGGTCGTATGCTGCACGCCGAACCGCAAGCATTGGATTACGCCGCAACAGCGATTGAGGCAATTCATAGTTACTCTCTGATCCACGATGATCTGCCGGCAATGGATAACGACACGCTACGCCGCGGGCAAAAAACCTGCCATATCGAATTTGACGAAGCCAGCGCTATTCTGGCAGGCGATGCGTTGCAGGCTTTTGCTTTCGAATGCCTGAGCGATATGCCGATGGTATCCGCCGAACAAAAAGTAGCGTTGATCAAAACCCTTGCCGCCGCCGCCGGTGGACAAGGGATGTGTTTGGGCCAAAGTCTGGATCTCGTTGCTGAACAAAGTGCGGTCAGCCTGGAATTTCTGCAACGAATCCATCACAATAAAACCGGTGCTTTAATTACCGCTGCCGTTGAAATGGGCTTGCTCTGCTCACCGCACTTTGACGATCTTGCTTTGCGTCAACGGCTGGTGCGTTATGCACAAGCGATTGGTTTAGCTTTTCAAGTGCAAGACGATATTTTGGATATCACCGCTGACAGCTCCACTTTAGGTAAAAATGCCGGCTCAGATCTGCTGTTAGACAAAAGCACCTATCCCAAATTATTAGGCTTGGATGGCGCCAAACAAAAAGCTGAACAATTAATTGCCAGCGCCAAAGCAGAATTACAGGATTTGAATTTTAATACTGAACCGCTAATCAATTTGGCGGATTATATTATTCAACGGCATAACTAATGCCCTTACCCGACTTTGAATAATCAATTTTAAATAATAAAGAACCATTGATTTTAACGATGCAACCTACTATGCAAAATTACCCGATTTTAGCTTTAATCAACACCCCTGACGATCTGCGCTTGTTAAATCGCGATCAACTGCCAGCACTGTGTGACGAATTGCGCCAATTTTTGTTGGAATCCGTCAGCCGCACGAGTGGGCATTTAGCCTCTGGTTTAGGCACTGTCGAGCTGACCGTTGCCTTGCACTACGTCTATCAAACCCCGTTTGACCAGCTGATTTGGGATGTAGGTCATCAAGCCTATCCACACAAAATTCTGACCGGACGCCGCAACAAAATGCACACCATTCGGCAAAAGGGCGGCTTGCATCCGTTTCCGTGGCGCGAAGAGAGCGAATACGACGTGCTGTCGGTCGGCCACTCCTCCACCTCAATCAGCGCCGGTTTGGGCATTGCGATTGCAGCGGAAAAAGAGAATGCCAACCGCAAAACCGTGTGCGTAATCGGCGACGGCGCCATCACCGCCGGCATGGCATTTGAAGCCTTGAACCATGCCGGAGCAATGCACACTGATATGCTGGTGATTTTGAACGATAACGAAATGTCGATTTCAGAAAACGTCGGCGCGTTGAACAACCATTTGGCACGACTGCTGTCTGGTTCGTTCTACTCCTCAATTCGGGAAGGCAGTAAAAAAATCTTAGAAAATCTGCCGCCGATTAAAGAGTTTATGAAAAAAACCGAAGAACATGTGAAAGGTTTTGTCTCCGGCGGTACGTTGTTTGAAGAGTTGGGTTTTAACTATATTGGTCCGATTGACGGTCATAATGTAGACGAGCTGGTTTCCACCCTGAAGAACATGCGCAACCTGAAAGGCCCGCAATTTCTGCATGTGATGACCAAAAAAGGTAAAGGTTACGCCCCGGCAGAAAACGACCCGATCGGTTTTCACGGTGTACCAAAATTTGATCCAACATTGGGTACACTACCAAAATCCAAAGCCAATATCGCCAGTTATTCGACTATTTTTGGCGATTGGCTGTGTGAAATGGCAGCACAAGATACCAAATTAATCGGTATTACGCCAGCCATGCGTGAAGGATCAGGGATGGTCGAATTTTCCAACCGCTTTCCGGAGCGCTATTTTGATGTCGCCATTGCCGAGCAGCATGCCGTTACTTTTGCTGCCGGTTTGGCTATCGGTGGCTACAAGCCGGTGGTGGCGATCTACTCCACCTTCCTGCAGCGGGCTTACGATCAACTGATTCACGATGTGGCGATTCCGAATTTGCCGGTGTTGTTTGCGATTGATCGTGCCGGTGTGGTTGGCGCCGACGGGCAAACCCATCAGGGTGCTTTCGATATCAGTTTTATGCGTTGCATTCCCAATCTGGTGATTATGACCCCAAGTGACGAAAACGAATGTCGCCAAATGCTGTACACCGGCTATCACTTGAATGCGCCTGCGGCAGTGCGTTATCCACGAGGATCCGGCATTGGCTGTGAGTTGCAGCCTCTAAATAGCTTACCAATTGGCAAAGCCAACAAAGTCCGTGACGGCAAAAATATTGCGATTTTAAATTTCGGTACATTGTTGCCACAGGCGCTAGCCGCCGCAGAGAAATTGAACGCCAGCGTGATCGATATGCGCTTTGTTAAACCGTTAGATCAGGCTTGCATCGCCGAAGCAGCGCAACAGCACGACATGTTGGTCAGCTTAGAAGACAATGCGATTCAAGGCGGTGCCGGAAGTGCGGTTGCCGAAACATTAAACCACTTGGCATTACGTGAAAAAATCACAATTCCGCCACTGCTACAATTGGGTTTCCCCGACCATTTCATTGCCCAAGGCGAACAGGCAGAAGTTTTAGCAGAATTGCAACTGGACGCTGCTGGTATTGCGCAGCAAATTAGCGCATTTTGGCAGCAATAATCACTGTCGGATAATAAAAATAAAAAATGTTGAGATTTTTATGAACTTTTCGACATATCTTTAGTCTTAATTTATGCTAGTGCACTGCAAATGCAGTTGTCTTTTTACATTTTACTTATTGTAAGACCTCCCCCGATATTTATTCATTGAATATCGGGTTTTCTTTTTTATAACCGTTATTTTTTATAACCGCTTAAGCTTAAAATGAATAGCGCACTTACACCATCAACTGAATCGCGCTGGCAATCAAAAATAATCCGAAGCCGATAAACACCAATCCCGACAGGTTATCGATATAACGACTATAATTCAGATAAAACGATTTAACCCCTTGGTGGGAAAAAACACGGGCAATAAGATAAAAGTAAATAAAACTTTCCAACAAAATCATCACTGCAATAAAACCGATTTGCCAATAATCCGTTAAGCTGCCGACTAATAAAGAAAAAATACCACTGAAATAGATAATCGCTTTAGCATTGGCCAGATTGACCAACAAACCTTGCCGAATGTTCGCCCAATCGGAAACTGGATTGACCTCATGTTGACCACTGATCTGCGCCAGACTGATATTACTTTTCACCCGTAGCATCAAGCTGCCGAGATAGCTGAGATAAGCACCGCCCAACAGCAATACCGCACTTTCAATCGGGGGATACAATTTGAAAAGTAACGCTAATCCGAGCAGGCTTGCACTCAGCCAAACCACTAAACCTAAGATAATTCCAACGACACCCAACACCGCACTACGCTGATTCTCACTGATCGCTTTACGCGCTACAAAAAAGAAATCAGGGCCGGGGCTGACCAACGCAAACAAATGCACAAAAAACAGTTTAATCACTAAAGCAAGCATGGCTAATCGACTCTACAATCCGCCTAAGGTAAACAACAATAACAAGCAAAGTGCGGTATAAATCGCCGCCAGCAGATCATCGAGCATAATACCGAGACCATTCTCAACATTTTTATCAAAATATTTGATCGGATAGGGTTTCACAATATCAAAAAAGCGAAACAGCACAAATGCTAAGCAATACCACAGCCAATTCTGCTGTGGCGCAAAAGCCAGCACCAGCCAGATCGCAATAATCTCATCCCACACAATCGCACCGTGATCGTGCACGCCCATATCGTGTGCCGTTTTTTCACACAAATAAATGCCAAGCACAAAGCCCGGTGCCGCCAGCAACAATAAAAAACACGGCGATACAAACTGTAATAAACCGATACCCAGTAACCAGCCGGCGAGAGTTCCCCAAGTGCCGGGGGCCGGTGACAATAACCCCGAACCAAAACCAAGCGCCAGAAAATGCACCGGATTACGAATGTTCAACTTATTTAAGGCACTTCTTTTATCATCTATTTTATCGTTCATTGACTGCCGCCCTTTTCTATTCAGATTTAAAAATGCTCAAAGCCTTGAACATCCGGCAGCGCCACTTTTTCAGCACCACGTTTTAACCGAATCATTTTATTGGCATTTTGGCTGCGAATCTGTCCGATGCAAGTATAATCAACCCCGATATGGGTTAATTCTCGTTCTAGTTTCGCACAGTTTTTATCTGCCACAGTAAAACACAATTCATAATCCTCCCCCCCGGCCAAAGCAAATTGTTCTGCTTTTTCGACACCAAAAACCGCGATCAGCTGTGGCGACAACGGCAGTTTGTCCAGTTTCAGGCTGGCGCTGACCGCACTTCGTTGTAAAATATGTGACAAATCTGCCAACAAACCATCAGAAATATCAATCGCTGCACTGGCATAAGGCGCAATGCTTTGTCCAAACAGCACTCTTGGCACCGGGCGCAAATGGCGTTCGATTAGGTAGGTTTCAGCTTGGCTAAGTGCGGTATCAGTGTTTTGCCCTCGTTTTTGCTGTAGTAAAGCTAAACCTGCCGCGCTGTCACCCAAACTGCCGGTAACGTAAATCCAATCGCCTTTTTCTGCGCCGTGACGACACAACGCTTTGTCACGCGGAAGTAATCCGTGCGCGGTGATCGAAATCGAAAGTGGACCTTTAGTCGTGTCGCCACCAATCAGATCGACATTATAGTGATCTAAAATTTCAAAAAAGCTGCGACTGAATGTTGCCAACCAGCGGTGATCCACCTTCGGTAGTGTTAAGGCAAGCGAAATCCATGCCGGTTCAGCCCCCATTGCCGCCAAATCGCTGAGATTGACGGCAACGGCTTTATACGCCAAATCAGCAGGATCGATGTCGCTAAAAAAATGGATGCCTTCGACCAAGGTATCTGTGGTGATCGCTAAGCGTTGGTTGGCTTTGATCTCAGTGATGGCACAGTCGTCGCCAATGGCTAACGCAACGTCCTTGCGCGGTGTTCGGGTGGAAGCATTAAAATACTGACGAATAATACTAAACTCGTTATTTTGCTGCACCATTTAATCTCCTACCGCACTTTGTGATTTTAAATTTTGACTCTAGCTTATTTTCGTCCGAGCGCCGGTGCCAGTTTATCTAACACGCCGTTAATATATTTATGGCTCTCTTCTGCGCCGAATACTTTCGCCACTTCAATCGCTTCATTAATCACGACTTTATACGGCACATCCGCTTGATATTTCAATTCGTACGCTGCCATCACCAAAACCGCCCGCTCAATCGGATCCAATTCGCCGAATGCTCTGTCCAAGTGCGGTTCCAGTGTCTGTTGCAAATCGTCGCTATGCTCGGCACTTTGGCTCAATAGCTTGCGGAAATACGGCATATCAACCCCTTTCATCTCCTGATCGGTAATGAAAGACAGTTCTACTTCGGCAATCTCATTTTTAGAAATAAACCAAGAATACAGCCCTTGCACCGCACATTCTCTGGCACGGCGACGTGGTGATACTTTACTCATTATATTCTCCGTTAGGCGTTATCAATCGCATTCAGCAAATTGATCATTTCCAATGCGACCAGTGCCGATTCAGCGCCTTTATTACCGGCTTTTGTGCCCGCTCTTTCAATCGCTTGTTCGATATTTTCCGTGGTCAATACACCAAACGCCACTGGAATTTCTGCCTGCATTGCCACTTGCCCCAAACCACTGCTGGCTTCCCCGGCAACATATTCAAAATGCGCCGTGCCGCCACGAATCACCGTACCCAGTGCCACGATCGCATCATATTTTTTGCTGTCAGCTAAACGGCGTGCCACTAATGGCAGCTCATAGGCACCCGGTGCGTACACCAAGGTGATATTCTCGTCTTTGACTTGTCCGATACGTTGCAAGGCATCGACTGCCCCTTCACGCAAACTTTCATTGATAAAACTGTTAAAACGGGCGATAACCACCGCAACTTTAGCTTCTGGCGCAGCCACGACACCTTGTAAAATTTTCATATGCTACCTTGTGAAATTGGATAAAACCATGTTGTTAAATTCGATCGCGGATTCTATCATAACATTCGATTTTATTCAGTACTAAATTCCGCTCAGTGTTGGCTTTAATTGATACACGCCCGCCCGGCTTTCCATTCTACTCAGTAAAGTGCGGTTTTTTGCCTCATTCACGCAATTTCTCTTTTTAATCTAGAAATCAACTGTGGTATTCTTAGCGCCGATTTATCCCTTTATTCAGAGACTATTGTTGATAATCGCGATAACGTGGTTATTTAGGAGGAAAACAAAGACAGTGGAAAACGTTGTTAAAACCAAACCGGTGATTGAGCTGCGTTCAATCCGTAAGGAATATGACGGCAAAGCCATCATTAACGATTTTGATTTATCTATCAATCATGGTGAATTTATTACCATTTTAGGGCCTTCCGGTTGTGGAAAAACCACGATTCTGCGCCTGATTGCCGGTTTTGAGGAACTGAACGGCGGACAAATTATTCTGGATGGACAAGACATTAGTCAAGTTCCGGCAGAACAGCGTCCGGTCAATACCGTTTTCCAAAGTTATGCGCTGTTTCCGCATTTGAGTATTTACGAAAACGTAGCGTTCGGGCTAAAAATGCAGAAAGTACCGAGCCATGACATCAAACCACGCGTGTTGGAAGCGCTGCGCATGGTGCAGCTGGAAGAATTTGCCGATCGTAAACCGGCGCAACTTTCCGGTGGGCAGCAGCAACGGGTGGCAATTGCCAGAGCGGTGGTGAATAAACCCAAAGTGTTGCTGTTGGACGAATCGTTATCGGCGCTGGATTACAATCTACGCAAACAGATGCAAAATGAGCTGAAAGCGTTACAACGTAAACTCGGTATCACCTTTATTTTTGTGACCCACGACCAAGAAGAAGCCTTAAGTATGTCGGATCGGATTATCGTGTTGCGTGCCGGCAAATTACAACAAGACGGTACGCCACGCGAAATTTACGAAGAGCCGAACAATTTGTTTGTGGCGCAATTTATCGGTGAAATCAATATTTTTGATGCCACAGTCATCGAGCGTCTGGATGAAAAACGGCTCAAAGCCAACGTCGAAGGCCGAATCTGCGATATTTTCGCTACACAATCCGTTTCCGCCGGCAGTCAACTGAAAGTGTTGCTGCGTCCGGAAGATTTACGCTTGGAAGAGGTTAACGAAACCGAGAAAGTCAACGGTATCGTCGGTTATGTGCGCGAACGCAACTACAAAGGCATGACGCTGGAATCCTCCATCGAACTGGAAAGCGGCAAAATGGTGTTGATCAGCGAATTCTTTAACGAGGATGATCCGGACGTGGATCACTCGTTGAACCAGAAAGTGGCGATCACTTGGGTTGAAAGTTGGGAAGTGGTGTTAGAAGATGAAGATAACAACGCATAAATTTCAGAATATCACCGTTGCCATTATTTTCGGCTGGCTGATTTTCTTTGTATTGGTGCCGAACGTGTTGGTGTTGGGCACCAGTTTTCTCACCCGTGACACCAGTAACCTGATCGATTTCACCTTCTCGCTTGACAGCTACAAACGCTTGTTTGATCCGTTGTATGCGCAAGTAATGTGGAATTCGCTGTATATGTCGGGTTTGGCGACCATCATCTGCCTGCTGATCGGCTATCCGTTTGCGTTTATGATTGCCAAACTGCCGAGCAAATACCGCCCGATTCTGCTGTTTATGGTGATTTTGCCGTTCTGGACCAACTCCTTGATCCGCATCTACGGCATGAAAATTTTTCTTGGTGTGCGTGGTGTGTTGAACAATACGTTGATGTCGCTAGGTATTATTGATTCGCCGATTCGGATTATCAATACTGAAATCGCGGTGATCATCGGTTTGGTGTATATCCTGCTGCCGTTTATGATTCTGCCGCTCTACTCTGCGATTGAAAAATTGGACGGCCGCTTGCTGGAAGCCGCCAAAGATTTGGGCGCCGGCACAGTGCAGCGTTTTGTACGGATTATTCTGCCGTTGACGATGCCTGGCATTATCGCCGGCTGCCTATTGGTCCTGCTGCCGGCCATGGGCATGTTCTATGTCGCTGATCTATTGGGCGGTGCAAAAGTGCTGTTAGTGGGTAATGTGATTAAGAGCGAATTTTTGGTTTCACGCAACTGGCCGTTCGGCTCGGCCATCAGCATCGGACTGACCATTCTGATGGCGTTGCTGTTATATATTTACTACCGTGCAGGTAAGTTGTTGAATAAAAAACCGGAGTTGGAATAATGGGTCGTTTACTACGCAGTGGTTTCATGTTTGTGGTATATGCCTATTTGTATATACCGATTATTATCCTGATCGTCAACTCGTTCAATGCCGACCGCTACGGCTTGAGTTGGAAAGGCTTTAGCTGGAGCTGGTACGAACGCCTGTTCAACAATGACACCTTGATTCAAGCCGCAATTCACTCGGTGACGATCGCATTTTTTGCAGCTACTTTAGCCACCATTATCGGCGGCTTGACCGCGATAGCGCTTTATCGTTATGCCTTTCGCGGCAAAAAATTCGTCGGCGGCATGCTGTTTATCGTGATGATGTCACCGGATATTGTGATGGCGGTTTCACTGTTGGCGCTATTTATGCTGTTCAGCATCAAATTAGGCTTTGCGTCTTTATTATTGGCACATATCACGTTCTGCCTGCCGTATGTAGTGGTCACCATTCTGTCACGTCTGAAAGGATTTGATGTCAAAATGTTGGAAGCCGCCAAAGATTTGGGTGCTGGCGAATTGACGATTCTCGGCAAAATCATTCTGCCATTGGCCTTGCCGGCAATTGTTTCCGGTTGGCTGCTCAGCTTCACCATTTCGCTGGATGATGTAGTCGTGTCGTCCTTTGTGACCGGCGTAAGCTATGAAGTGCTACCTCTGAAGATTTTCTCAATGGTAAAAACCGGCGTCACTCCGGAAGTCAATGCCTTGGCGACCATTATGATCTTGCTCTCGTTATTCTTGGTCACCTTAAGCCTGTTTATTGGACGCAAAAACAAGTAGTATTGGGTTACCCGCATTACAAAAGTGCGGGTATTTCTTGCTGTTATTTATCTTCCCTATTTTTTTGTTGGAGTATTTTACGATGAAAAAACTAAGCACAGTCTTTACCGTCGGCATTCTTGGCTTAGCCGTGCAAACCGCTGCAAATGCCAAAGATGAAGTGATCTACCTCTATGACTGGGCTGAGTATATTCCGCCCGGGCTACTGGAAGATTTCACCGCAGAAACCGGGATCAAAGTGATTTTTTCCAGCTTTGAATCCAACGAAACTATGTACGCCAAAATGAAGACCATGGGCGACAGCGGTGGCTACGATGTGATCGCACCGTCCAACTACTTTGTTTCCAAAATGCGCAAAGAAGGCATGCTGATGCCGTTGGATCACAGCAAGCTGCCATCGCTGCAAGAGCTGGATCCGGAAATGCTGGATAAGCCGTATGATCCGGGCAACCAATACTCTGTGCCGCAAATCTTCGGCGCCACTGCGATTGCTTACAACAGTGACATTTATCCTGCCGGTACGTTTAACTCTTGGAATGATTTATGGAAACCGGAATTTAAAGACAAACTGCAATTGACCGATGATGCCCGAGAGCTGTTTCACATGACCTTAGTCACCATGGGCGAAGATCCGAACACCACTAATCCGGAATTAATCAAAAAAGCCTACGAAAAATTGCTGACCCTACGCCCGAATGTACTGACCTTTAATTCGGACAACCCTGCCAACTCATTTATCGCCGGTGAAGTCAATGCGGGCATGTTGTGGAATGGCTCAGCGTTTATCGCACGCAAAGAAGGCATGCCGATCAATATCAGCTGGCCAAAAGAAGGCGCGATTTTCTGGATGGACACATTGGCGATTCCTGCGACCAGCAAAAATCCAGAAGCTGCCCACAAGCTGATTAACTATCTGATCAGCGCACCGGTTGCCGAAAAAGTGGCATTAGAAGTGGGTTATCCGACTCCAAATCTACTGGCACGAAAAAAACTGCCAAAAGAAATTGTGGAAGACAGCCAGTTGTATCCACCGTTGGAAGTGATGAAAAGCAGTATTTGGCAAGACGATGTCGGTGATGTTTCTGCCGTGTATGAAAACTATTTTCAGCAGTTTAAAGCAGCAAAATAACAATTACTTGATTAATCTCACAAAAAAGGTCTTCTTTAGAAGATCTTTTTTACGTTATAGCATAAGATAAAGCACCAACGGCGTGTTACTACGGAGGATTTTTTCATGCCTAATCACTATCGTTCCAACTCACATATTTCAGCCCAAGTGCGGTCAGCCTGTGCCAAATTAACCAATCAAGACTTGGCACAAACCGTATTGACCATTTTGACCGAACAACGTTTTGTTGGGCGTTTACCGCACTTTACTGTGCAGCACCTTTGCCACAAATTCGATTTGACGGCACGGGAGCTTTCGATTGCGCTGCTACCGATCGCTGCTGCCTACTCTCTCGCACCGATTTCACATTTCTATGTTGGTGCAGTTGCTATTGGTAGCAGTGGAAATTTCTACTTTGGCGCCAATATGGAGTTTATCGATACCGGTATGCAGCAGACCGTCCATGCCGAACAAAGTGCGATTGCGCATGCGTGGATGCAGGGTGAAACCGCACTTGAAGAAATTTCGGTCAATTACGCCCCTTGTGGTCACTGTCGCCAATTTATGAATGAACTCAATACCGCAGAAGGACTGATCATCAACCTGCCACAGCACGAGAATCAACGACTGAGTGAATATCTGCCGAACAGTTTCGGACCTAAAGATCTTAATATCAATGAATTACTGCTGACACCACGCCATCACGGTTTCAGCCTGCTTAACACTGAAGATTTATTGATCGATACCGCACTTGAAGGTATTAATATCAGCCATGCACCTTACAGTGGAGCCTACGCCGGTGTTGCGCTGGAAACTGAAGACAACTTCTATTTCATCGGCAGCTATGCAGAAAATGCGGCTTTCAATCCAAGCCTACCGGCGCTGCAAGTCGCCATCAACCACTTAATTCTAAGCGGATTCGAATTACAAAATATTAAAAGAGCGGTTCTGATCGAGAAAAAAGCTGAAATCAGCCAAAAAGTCATGGCAAAACAGCTGCTGGCAACCTTATGCAAACTACCGTTGCAATATCTTTCAATTGACTAATAACAAAAAAGCCGCTTGGTCGTAACCTCGCGGCTTCTATCTATATGGATTAAATTGAAAAAGGGAGCTAAGCTCCCTTTCTTTTTCTCTTTTTGCAATCGCTTAAATTAAGCTAAAGCAGATTTGGCTTTTTCAACTAAAGCGGTGAAAGCCACTTTATCGAATACAGCGATGTCGGCAAGGATCTTACGATCGATTTCAACAGACGCCTTTTTCAAACCGTTGATGAAACGGCTGTACGACAAACCGTTTTGACGGGCCGCTGCGTTGATACGCGCGATCCACAATTGACGGAATTGACGTTTGCGTTGACGACGGTCACGGTAAGCATATTGACCTGCTTTGATAACCGCTTGGAAAGCAACGCGATACACGCGTGAACGCGCACCATAATAACCTTTAGCAGCCTTAAGAACTTTCTTATGACGAGCTCTGGCAACAACACCACGTTTTACACGGGCCATAGGGATCTCCTTTGATCTATTTTAACTGGAATGAAATGAACTATGCGTACGGCAAGCAGGCTACCACTAATACTTGGTCAGCTTTCGCTACCATTGATTTGTGGCGTAAATGGCGTTTACGTTTAGTCGAT
This sequence comes from Testudinibacter aquarius, assembly GCF_004342725.1. Taxonomy (GTDB): domain Bacteria; phylum Pseudomonadota; class Gammaproteobacteria; order Enterobacterales; family Pasteurellaceae; genus Chelonobacter; species Chelonobacter aquarius. The sequence goes on from NZ_SMCP01000005.1 coordinate 100,910, forward strand.
TTCTTGGTCAAAATATGACGCAAGTGAGATTGTTTACGCTTAAAACCGCCGGAAGCTGTTTTTTTGAAACGCTTCGCAGCACCGCGTACTGTTTTAATTTTTGGCATAATTGGATTAACTCCGCATTGTATTATTAATCAATGTAATCAGGCGAATAAAAAGCGCTTGGCTTACACCAACCGCACTTTCATTACTTGTTGGCACTGATTACTTCTTCTTCGGTGCAAGTACCATCACCATTTGACGGCCTTCCAGTTTTGACGGAGCAGACTCCACCACGGCGATATCTGCCAGATCGTTTTTAACACGCTCCAACACATCGGCACCGATTTGCTGATGGGCCATTTCACGTCCGCGAAAACGGATTGTGATCTTGGTTTTATCCCCATCTTCCAGAAAGCGAATCAGGCTGCGTAGTTTTACCTGATAGTCACCTTCGTCTGTACCAGGACGGAATTTGATTTCCTTAACCTGAACAACCTTTTGCTTTTTCTTCTGCTCTTTAGCCGTTTTGCTCTTTTCATAGAGGAATTTGCCGTAATTCATAATTCGGCATACCGGCGGCTCTGCATTCGGGCTGATTTCAACCAAATCCAAAGTGGCGGCCTCCGCCATTTCCAGCGCTTGTTGAATACCGACAATTCCTGCCTGCTCGCCTTCAGCATCGATCAAGCGAACTTCTTTCACCTTAATCTCGTCATTAATACGATTTGGGCGTTGCGTCTGAACTCGTTTTACAGCTTTAATAGTCATCTTCCTCTATTTATTATAAGCAGGCTCACGCAATATTTTGCAGCTGAGCAGTTGAAAATTTTGCCGAATATGGCAAAAAAGTGGCGTAAATTTTAAAGAAAAACGCAGGGTTATGCAAGGGAATTTGTCAAAATCTTTGTATTTAATCGGCCTGCTAGCAACTAACAGGCCATGCTTTCGGCTTGCATAATGAAAACCTAAACTTATTGCACTCACTGCAACCATTGCAGCTTTATCTGTCTGTCCTATCAACCAGAAAAAAGTACAGATTGATTATCTAAAAACAACATCAACCAAGCTTAACTCTCCCTGTTTTGAACAGTAACTTATCGATGACCTACCCCTAACAGCAGAATCTATGACAATAAAAAATGCAGTAGCCAATTGCTCAGCTACCGCACTTTTTTTCATTAATCCCGACTAATCATCAAACTCATCTAGCCAGAGCAATAAGATCGCTTCCAAGATTTTCTCGTTAGATTTCTGCGGATCGTCATCAAATCCGTCTAGATCACAGATCCAGGCGTGCATATCGGTAAAACGTACGGTTTTAGGATCAGTATCGGGATATAACTCCGACAGTGCCCATGCAATATCTTGCGTATCCTGCCATTTCATCTTGAAAATCCTTTCAGAATTAATGCTCTTCTCTGGCGTGATTGATGGTGTAGCGCGGAATGTCGATCACTAAGTCTTGATTGCCGACCACTGCTTGACAACTTAAGCGGCTTTCGATTTCCAAACCCCAAGCTTTATCCAACATATCTTCTTCCAGATCGCTACTTTCATTTAACGAGTCAAAGCCTTCACGCACCACAACATGACATGTGGTACAGGCACATGATTTTTCACAGGCATGTTCAATTTCAATCCCTGCATTTAACGCAGCATCCAAAATGCTTTCGCCACGTTCGGCTTCTACTACCATTCCTTCCGGGCATAAACTTTCATGAGGAAGAAAAATTAACTTTGGCATTTCTAAATCCTTTTTAATAATTAATTGTTTTCAAGTTCATCGATACTGTGACCTTGCAGCACGCTACGCACCGATTGATTCATTCGGCGGGCGGCAAAATCGCGAGTCACGATATCAAGTTGTTTAATTCCCTGCTTGATCAACTCACTGTCTTGTTGTTCAAGCTGCTGCCGTAATTTATCGATTTGCGCTTCAATTTGCGCTAATTCTTCGGCAGACAGTAATGTTCGGTCTTGCTTTAATGCTTCTTCCACGCCCTCGATTACACGGCTCGCTTCAACACGCTGTTCCGTCAAACGACGTGCTTCAATATCCAGTTCAGCATTTTCGATCGAAGCATGAATCATCTCTCTGATTTCATTTTCACTTAAACCATAAGACGGTTTCACCTGAATTGATGACTGCACTTTGCTGGATTTTTCCATCGCAGTGACACTGAGTAAACCATCGGCATCAACCTGATAAGTCACCCGAATATGTGCAGCCCCGGCCACCATCGGTGGAATACCACGCAAGGTGAAACGAGCTAACGAGCGGCAATCCGCCACCATTTCTCGTTCGCCTTGCACGATGTGCACCGTCATTGCGGTTTGCCCATCTTTGAAAGTGGTGAACTCTTGTGCTCGTGCGGCCGGAATGGTGGTGTTGCGCGGAATGATTTTTTCCACCAGACCGCCCATGGTTTCTATTCCCAGTGACAACGGTGTCACGTCAAGCAACAACATATCGGCATCTGTTTTATTACCCACCAAAATATCGGCTTGAATCGCTGCGCCTAATGCCACCACTTTATCCGGATCAATCGAAGTCAACGGCGTTTTACCGAAAAATTCGCCCACTTGTTCACGGATTACCGGAACACGGGTTGAGCCACCGACCATCACCACTTGCAATACGTCCTCTTGGCTGACCTGTGCATCTTTCAACGCACGACGGCACGCCATTAGCGAGCGTTTCACCAGCGGCTGAATCAGTTGATCAAACTGGATGCGGCTGATTTCGCCCTGCCATGTTTTAAACTGCACCTTGACCGCACTTTCTGCACTTAATTGTACTTTAGTCGCAATCGCCGTTTCCAATAGCTGGCGGCGTTCAATGTTATTGGTCGCAACGATACCCGATTGTTGTTCAATCCAATCGGCAAGTAGGTGATCGAAATCATCACCGCCAAGTGCGGTATCACCACCGGTGGCCAGCACTTCAAACACACCTTTTGATAACCGCAAAATAGAAATATCAAAAGTGCCGCCGCCTAAATCATAGACGGCAATCACCCCTTCTTGTCCGGAATCTAAACCGTAGGCAATTGCCGCTGCCGTGGGTTCATTCAGCAGGCGCAATACTTGCAAGCCGGCTAAACGTGCGGCATCTTTGGTGGACTGCCGTTGGGCATCATCAAAATACGCTGGTACAGTAATCACCGCACCCGACAGTTCACCGCCTAAACGGGCCTCCGCCAGATGATTGAGTTTTTTCAAAATATCGGCTGAAATTTGTACCGGACTAAAATTGCCTTGTGCGGTTTCAATTAACGGCAAGCCGTTTTCGCTCGCTTGAAAGTGATATGGCAAATTGGAATAACGTTTTTGTACATCGACTAAACTGCGTCCGATCAAACGTTTGACCGAGATGATGGTCTGTTGCGGTTCGCTGACCGCCCTTGCTAAAGCAGCACAACCAACTAACGGTTTATCCAGTGCATAATTGACGACCGAAGGAATCAAGACGTTGCCGTCTACATCGGCTAAAATTTCGCTAGCACCATTACGCACAGTCGCCAATAACGAGTTGGTCGTACCTAAATCGATCCCCACCGCCAAACGGTGTTGGTGTGGCGCAGCAGTTTGTCCGGGTTCGGCAATTTGAAGTAATGCCATGTTATGTTTCCGTTTTTATCAGAATAAGAGTAAAAGTAAAAAACTAATAAGCGAAGTGCGGTTTTTGTGTGGCATAGATTCGCTTATCCGTATTGTAAACAGCCGCTAGTATAGCATTAGCCGTATAAGCGATCTTCGATTTGTTCTACTTCCAACAACAGTTTTTCAATAAATTTCAAACGGTCTATCTGTTGTTTTAGTTCAGCCCATCCGCTTTGTCGGATAGCCGTTTCAATCGCCTGTAATTGTTGTCGGCGTAGGGCTTCCGCTTTATCGCGCAAGGCGACAATTTCCGCTTCATCGCAACCGCAGGCAGCTGCTTCCAAATCTTCACGCAACATCAATTGTTGCAACAAAAATTCGCTGTCTTTCACTGTCTCTTCCGGATTAAGCGGCTGTGTACAATTCAGTTGTAAAATCGCTTCGGCGCGGCGAATCGGATTTTTCAGCACTTGGTAAGCGTCATTAATCTCAGCGGCATACTGCACCGCTTTCAATTGTTCTGTACTGGAGGAGCTCGCAAAATTATCCGGGTGATAAGCTTTTTGCAAACTTAAATAACGCTGAGACAAAAGTGCGGTATCGAGATTAAACTCAACGGCAAGATTAAAAAGCTCAAATGGGTTTTGCATTCTGTTTCCTAGTCGATTAACCGCACTTTATACCGTGAAGCTCTCGCCACAGCCACATTCGTCTTTTTTATTCGGATTATTAAATTTGAAGCCTTCATTCAGCCCCTCTTTGACAAAATCCAATTGTGTACCTTTTAAATAGACCAGACTTTTGCTATCGATAATCACTTTTACGCCGTGTTGTTCAAACACCTGATCATCTTCGTTCAGCGTATCGACAAATTCCAACACATAAGCCAAACCGGAACAGCCCGATGTTTTCACCCCTAAACGCAAACCAACCCCTTTGCCACGATTTTGTAAAAATGTGCGTACACGATTGGCTGCACTTTCAGTTAAATTGACACCCATATCATTTCCTTATTTTACTACTAAAGATAACCCTGAAATGGAAAGACCCACCCGGCGCAACACCGAGTGGGGGAATAGTATTATTTATTATTTTTAGCTTTATAATCAGCAATCGCCGCTTTGATCGCATCTTCTGCCAGAATTGAACAATGGACTTTCACCGGCGGCAATTCCAACTCTTCGGCGATTTGGCTATTTTTAATCGAACCGGCTTCGTCCAAAGATTTACCTTTAACCCATTCGGTGATCAATGAACTGGAGGCAATCGCAGAACCACAACCGTAGGTTTTAAAGCGTGCATCTTCGATAATGCCGTTGTCGCTGACTTTGATCTGCAACTGCATCACATCACCACAAGCCGGTGCCCCCACCATGCCACTGCCGACGTTTTGTTCTTTTTTGTCAAATGACCCCACGTTACGTGGATTTTCATAATGATCGATAACTTTTTCACTGTATGCCATTTTCTTGCTCCTATTCTTTACTTAATTAGTGGGCAGTCCACTGTACTGAATTTAAATCAACACCTTCTTTAAACATATCCCACAACGGTGACAGTTCACGCAATTTATTGACTGCTTTTTTGACCAACTCGATGGCATAATCCACTTCTTCTTCTGTGGTATAACGCCCGATAGAAAAACGAATCGAACTGTGCGCCAATTCATCATTTAAGCCCAAGGCACGCAGCACATAAGACGGCTCAAGACTGGCTGAAGTACAAGCAGAACCGGAAGAGACCGCTAAATCACTCAGCGACATCATCAACGACTCGCCTTCAACATAATTGAAACTGATGTTCAAATTGCCGGCGACACGCTGTTCCAATGAGCCGTTGACATGCACTTCTTCGATATCTTTCAAACCGTTATACAGTCTGTCACGCAGTGCTTTGATGCGTGGGATTTCTGTCGCCATCTCTTCTTTACAGATCCGATAAGCTTCACCCATTCCCACAATTTGATGTACCGGCAATGTGCCTGAACGCATCCCGCGCTCATGGCCACCGCCGTGGATCATCGCTTCAATCCGCACCCGTGGCTTACGACGTACATACAAGCCGCCGATACCTTTCGGTCCATAGAGTTTATGACCGGAAAACGACATCAAATCTACATTCAATTTGCTTAAATCAATCTCCACTTTACCGACACTTTGCGTGGCATCGGTATGGAACAGAATTTTTTTCGCACGGCACAAGTCGCCGATTTTTTCGATATCCTGAATCACACCGATTTCATTATTCACATGCATAATCGATACTAAAATAGTATCGTCACGCATTGCAGCTTCCAGTTTTGCCAAATCGACTAAACCATCCGCTTCTGGTTCCAGATAAGTGACTTCAAAGCCTTCACGTTCCAACTGACGGCAAGTGTCCAACACCGCTTTGTGTTCGGTTTTGCAAGTAATGATGTGTTTGCCTTTGGTTTGGTAAAAGTGCGCCGCCCCTTTGATCGCCAAGTTATCGGATTCAGTTGCGCCGGAAGTAAATACGATCTCTCTTGAATCTGCACCAATCAAATCCGCAACTTGATTACGCGCAATATCTACCGCCTCTTCAGCCTGCCAGCCAAAACGGTGCGAACGGGAGGCCGGATTACCGAAAATTCCGTCATAGGTCATAAATTCCATCATTTTTTTAGCAACTCGCTCGTCTGCCGGGCAAGTTGCCGCATAATCCAAATAAATTGGTAATTTCATTTTCACTCCTGAAAAATTAACACTATCAACCGCACTTTAAGCGCGACTGACAACTTGAAATGGTTGTTGATCCAAATGTTTCTTTAACGCACTGCGTTGGTTCTGCTTATTCACCAAATCGGCAATCGTAATCCCGTTCAGAAAATCCTCGATCTCCTCACTCAACTGCGCCCACAATGAGTGTGTTAAACAAGTCATTCCGCCCTGACAGTTTCCTTTGCCTTTACACTTTGTCGCCGTAATGTTTTCATTCACTGCAGCAATGATCATACCGATCGCAATTTTATCAATCGGCATTCCCAACAAATAACCACCGCCCGGTCCACGCACACTTTTTACCAGACCGTAACGGCGCAATTTTGCAAATAGCTGTTCTAAATAGGAAAGTGAAATTTGTTGACGATCTGAAATTTCAGCCAACGTAATCGGCATTTCGATTTCGCCACGTTGTGAATGGAGCGCAATATCCAACATTGCCGTCACCGCGTAACGCCCTTTAGATGTCAATTTCATAGCCTATCCTCAATCATTCTGGTATAGGCTGATTCTTTCATACCAGACTATTTTAGTCAACTTTAAATCCGACTATTTCTGTATGTTTTCATCTATCGTAGCGTTCACGATTTATTTACTCGCTTGCAACCGTGCTTTTCTTTACCGCCGCCAGCATTCCCTGCAAAATATTCAGTTCATTTTTGCGCAGATCAGCTCGGGCATACAAACCACGCAATTTCGGCATCACGCCACTATTTTGAATAAAATTCAACTGCCGATAGAGCTGCTCGGTTTGTTGGAAAAAATAGTCGAGCTCTTGCTGTGTCGGTTTGTCATGAATCTCGTTTGAAAGTGCGGTTTGCATTGGCTGCTGCCTACTCAACATTGCCATCCGCACTTCATAGCTGACTAATTGCACCGCCATCGCTAAGTTTAGTGAGCTATAATTCGGATTGGCAGGAATATTCAAGTGAAAACCGCACTTTAGCAGCTCTTCATTGGTCAATCCGACCCGTTCACGCCCAAAAACGATCGCCACCTTACTGTCCTGCTCAGCATATTGCACGGCCTGCTCACCACAACCACGCGGATCAATTTGCGGAATCGCCAAATGTCGGCTGCGCGCACTGGTGCCAATAACCAACGAGCAATCCGCCACCGCTTGATTAAAGTTTTCCACGACTACCGCACTTTCCACTATATCATTCGCCCCGGCTGATAAGGCGATTGCCTGCTCGTCCGGCAAGATTTTTGGTGCTACCAAATACAGCGACGACAATCCCATCGTCTTCATCGCCCGCGCCGCCGAGCCGATATTGCCGGTGTGTGAGGTTTCTACGAGTACAATTCGGATATTTTTTAACTCAATTTTCATTTTAATAACTACTCGCAAGTTTGCGAGCGCTATGCAGCACTCTTAAAATAATCAAACTTTCCTTTTCTAACACATAAATCAGAATAAATGGAAAGTGAGGTATAATCAGTTTGCGATATCGGCTAGAAGCCTCTTTCACTTTTTTACCAAGCTGAGGATTTTGCTTTAATAGCACCGCCATCTCTTCAAACTTTGCATCTACCTGATCGGCTAAAGCCAAACCTGCATGTTCAAAAAAATAATGGAAAATCTGTTCTCGATCTTGCTGTGCCTGCGCTTCCCAAAATAGCTTCACGACTATTTCTCAGTTAGTTGACGACGTAATTGTTGCATTTTTTGCTGGCTCTGATCGGCATCAAATAAATGTGTTTGTTGGCTTTCATAACGCTGAATAGCTTCATTTATTTGTGTTTCAAGCCAATAAGCATGCGTATTGCTCTGGTATTCCAGCTCTTCTGCTGCCAGCTGTTCCGCTCTTTCACGCATTAACTTAGTCAAATCTGTCTGCTGTCTTTTAGCCGCTTGCATTGCCAATTGCTTTGTTTGCGCATCAATTCGAAAATGGATCGTTTCCATTCTCCCCCCTAATTTATGGTGTCATTTGTGTTGTCAATTATATCTGAATATACAGCGAGAAACAAAAGCAAATTTACCTCGCAATTTCCGCTACAATTCTTTATAATCCGCTCAGTTTTTGTTTTGTCATGACAAAACAAATTTTCTTTTATTTGTTCTTTAAAATCCGGTGGAATTATGAATCCAATGTTAAATATCGCTATTCGTGCCGCACGAAAAGCAGGCAATGTGATTGCCAAAGGCTATGAGCGTCCTGACAGTCTTGAAACAACAACCAAACGTGCTAATGACTACGTCACCAATATTGATAAAGAAGCTGAGCAGGCGATTATCGAGGTGATCAAAAAATCTTATCCTGAGCACACTATCATTACTGAAGAGACTGGGGTGATTGAAGGCGAGAACAAAAATGTACAATGGATTATCGACCCACTGGATGGCACCACCAACTTTATCAAATCCTTTCCGCACTTTTCTGTTTCGATTGCTATCCGTGAAAACGGCCGTACCGAAGTCGGTGTCGTCTATGATCCGATTCGTAACGAACTGTTTACGGCGGTGCGTGGCGAAGGCGCAAAATTAAACGAAACCCGTCTGCGGGTGGAAAACAAGCGTGAGCTCGACGGCACGGTTCTGGCAACTGGTTTCCCGTTTAAAGCTAAGCACCATATGCCAACCCAACTCAATATTATGCAGTCTTTGCTGGAAAACGTTGCGGATTTCCGCCGCTCCGGTTCTGCCGCATTGGATTTAGCCTATGTTGCTGCCAACCGTGTCGACGGCTATTTTGAAATCGGGTTGAAACCTTGGGACTGCGCTGCCGGTGATTTGATTGTGCGTGAAGCCGGTGGTATTGTCAGCGACTTTGTCGGTGGGCATAACTATTTGAAATCGGGTAATATGGTTGCCGCTGCACCACGTATTGCCAAAGCGATTTTGACCAAACTGCAACCGCACTTGAGCGATGAACTGAAAAAATAATACTGTCATAAGCATTTCAAAGGCGATTTCTTCAATCGCCTCAGACTGCTGACACAAGTTAAAACTTGCGTTATCATGGGAAAAACAAAAGTGCGGTGAATTTAAAAAACTTTTTTAAATTCACCGCACTTTGAGGTTATTGTTAGCTCGTTAGTCGGTAAGCCCTGCATGCACCTTCAAAACCACCATCGCAGGCTTGTTTATATAGCGATTTGGCTTTTTTAGATCTCGTTTTACTCCTTCCCCCCATTCATACATGAACCCCAACCGAGATTGAGAGCGAACATGTCCCTGCTTGGCGGCTTTTTCAAACCATTTGGCTGCAGTGGTTTTATTTTGTTTTACTCCGCGGCCTTCGTAATACATGTTCCCCAAATTAAATTGAGCTTTAGTATCTCCCTGCTTGGCGGCTTTTTCATACCATTTGGCTGCAGTGGCATCGTTTTGTTTTACTCCCCAACCCTGATCATACAAAACCCCAAGGTTATATTGTGCATCCGAGTTGCCTTTTTGAGCATAGGTACGCCATTGTGCAATTTCTGCTTGGCTAGGTGTCTGAGCATAGCTAATTGATGTGGTGAGTGATAGCCCTAAGAAGATGAGAAGCAGTAGTTTTTTTAGCATGGTATAACTCCTTGATATTGATAGAAATGAGTGTTGTGAACTGCGATAGTATTGTATATCCAAGAAAATTTAAACTAAAATTTTTCGGCGTAAAGGACAAAATTTATTGATGAGATTTTAGGCGTTTCGAAGTGAAAATAAAAGGAGAAATCTGTTCAAATTTTCTCCTTTTTTGTTAGCATTAATTTTGTCCTTTACGCCACTTTTTCGGTAAGTGTCATTTTGAGAAACCAGCGATACGCTATATTGACTTCAATCTCTTTGACTAACTGACGTTCGCTCTTAATGCCAAAAATATAGCCGAGTAGCATAATTTTAAACAGGCGGACAGGATCTATCGCAGGGCGACCGTTATCGTGACAATAGAGATCGGCGACTTCATCACGAATAAATTCAAAGTCAATGACCTTGTCGATTTTACGCACGAGATGGTCTTTCGGTACAAGCTGTTCAAGCGAGACCATTTCGAGCTCGGATTGATGAGGTATTGGAGGATTTAGCATCGGAAACTCCTTAAAAGGCTTTTCCTTATTAGATCAAAGTCCTAGTCAAATGTCTAGGACTTTGTCAACAGTCTGAGGCGATTTCTTCAATCGCCTTTTTTATTGCAGAAAATTCAATCCCAATACCGCACTTTTAGATCAGTTGAACAAAATTTGATGAAAAGTGCGGTCGTGGCTTTACGCATTACCGCTACTAATATTTTCCAGTTCTTCCCAACGCAGTAAACTCTGTTCCAGCTGTTGTTCTTTATCGGCAAGCCGTTGTAAAGTGTTAGCTGTATATTGATGATCTTTTTGGAAAAAATCGCCGCTGCTGACTTCAGTTTGCAAGGTTTCGATTTCCGCCTCCAATTGTTCCAACAATTGTGGCAGCTGCTCTAATTCCCGCTGTTCTTTAAAGCCAAGTTTGGTTTTACGCTCCGGCGGTTTGGTTTTTGCTTTTTTGTCTTCCGTTGCTTCAACCGCACTTTGCGTTTTTGCCTGTGCGGTAGCCGCGTTTTGTTGCACGCTTTCAAAATAGTTCTGTTGCTGCTGTTTAGCGTCGCTGTAGCCGCCGACATAGTGGTTTAAAACGCCGTTGCCTTCAAAAAAGTAACATTCCGTGGCGGTGTTGTCGATAAACTGGCGATCGTGACTGACTATAATCAAGGTGCCTTGATAGTCGCTTAAAATATCCTCCAATAATTCTAAAGTTTCCACATCCAAATCATTGGTCGGTTCGTCGAGAATCAACAGGTTATTCGGTTTCAGCAACAGTTTTGCCAACAACAGGCGATTGCGCTCGCCACCAGACAACGCTTTCACCGGGCTCATCGCCCGTTTTGGTGGAAACAGGAAGTCTTGCAAATAGCCCAACACATGGCGCTTATGGCCGTTGACGTCTACATCTTGTTTGCCGTCTGCTACGTTGTCCATCACGCTTTTTTCCGGATCCAGATCAGCACGATATTGATCAAAGTAGGCAATTTCCAGTTTAGTGCCCGACCGCACTTTGCCGCTGGTCGGAGTTAATTGCTGTAACAGCAGTTTGATAAACGTGGTTTTGCCGCAGCCGTTCGGCCCGACCAAGGCAATTTTATCGCCACGCATAATGTTGTCGCTGAAATTTCTCAGCAGCACTTTGTCCTCAATTTGATAGCCTAACCCTTCCATCTCAAATACTATTTTGCCGGAGCGAATTGCACTATCTACTTGAATTTTGGCGGCTCCCAATACGTCACGTCGCTGACGACGCTCTTCGCGCAGTGCTTTTAACGCTCGCACCCGTCCTTCATTGCGTGTGCGGCGAGCTTTAATCCCTTGCCGAATCCAGACTTCCTCTTGTGCCAATTTTTTATCGAACAGCTCATTTTGTAATTCTTCAACCCGCAGATTCTCTTCCTTGGTGGTTAAATACAGATCGTAATTGCCCGGATAAGAAACCAGTTTACCGCGATCCAAATCCACAATTCGAGTTGCCATTTTGCGGATAAAAGAGCGGTCATGAGAAATAAAAATAATGCTGCCGGAAAACTCTAGCAAAAACGCCTCCAGCCAATCAATCGCATCAATATCCAAATGGTTGGTCGGTTCGTCTAGTAATAAAATTGTTGGATTGCTGACCAGTGCACGAGCCAATGCTGCTTTGCGCTGCCAGCCGCCGGACAGCGCCGACAGCAAGGTGTCTGGATTCAAATCTAAACGGCGCAATACGTCTTGAATTCGGCTTTCCACTTGCCAACCGTTGGCGTGATCCAACTCATGCTGCACTTCCGCCAGTTGCTGCATCAGTGCATCCGAATAATTGACGGTCAATTCGTGCGACAGGTGGTGATACTGTTTCAATAAATCTGCCAAATCAGCAATGCCTTCTGCCACATAATCAAACACGTTATCTTCAATATGGCGTGGCGGATCTTGCTCCAAACGTGACACTACTACGCCGCTTTCCAACTGCAACGTGCCGTCATCAAGTGCGGTTTCGCCGGCAAGAATTTTCATCAATGTCGATTTGCCTGCGCCATTGCGCCCAACCAAACAGACCCGCTCACCGGCTTCAATGTGCAAATCTGCATGATCCAATAACGGGTGATCGCTAAATGAAAGGTAAGCCTTAGTTAAATTTAATAATGCCAAAATGAATCCTTAATCCGTCAACAAACAAACTTTAAACAAAAATTATTGGCGATTTTAGCAGTTTTATAGCGGCTTTTATACCGACAATGCTAAAGTTTGACCCAAATCACAGTAAAATCAATCTGTTCCGATTAAGATAGCAACTCAAGCCGCTTTAGAGGGAGTTGAATTATGTGGAAAGCCATTTCGCAGCTTTTGGCCGATCAGTTCGGTTCTTACTACACAATTAAATCCAAAACCCCTGTGGCAGGGGGGGAAATGCACCAGTCTTGGATCATTGATGACGGCAATATTCCGGTATTTGTCAAAATCAATGATAAATCCTACCGTTCGATGTTTCGTGCCGAAGCGGATCAACTGGAACTGCTGGCAAAGAGCGGTATTGTGCGTGTGCCTCGTGTTTACGCCCTGGGGTGTGCCGAAAATGTCAGTTTTATTTTAATGGAATCCCTTGATTTGCAGCCCGTTGGGTCTGAGAAAATGGCAGAACTTGCGGCGCAGCTCGCTACGCTGCATACCAGCGGTGGTAATCAACGTTACGGTTTCGATTACGACACTTGGCTCGGTCCGGTTTATCAACCCAATTCCTGGGCGAAAAACTGGTCAACTTTTTTCAGTGAAAACCGAATCGGCTGGCAGCTTCAGTTGTGTAAAGAAAAAAATATCTATTTTGGCAATTTTGAGGATATTATCTCCTCGGTCAGTTTTCATCTGGCAAAATATCAACCGACACCCGCACTGCTGCACGGAGCGTTCTACCATAACAATATGGGGGTTTGCGGCAATGAAATTGTGCTTTACGATCCGGCTTGCTATTGGGGCGATGCCGAATGTGATCTCGCTTTAGCCGATCTATTTCATGATTTGTCACCTGAATTCTATCAGGCATATAACAGTATCAATCCGATTGATAAAGGCTACCAGCAACGCAAAACCCTGTATCAACTCTATTATTTACTCAACTTCAGCCACCGTTTCGGCGGGCAATATATTCAGCAAGCCGATGAAATCATCAGGTTAATAGGATAATAAATGACGCAAATTAAAGCGGTTATTTTTGATATGGACGGGGTGCTGATCGATTCAGAACCCTTATGGCAACAGGCAGGCATTCACTATTTTAACCAGTTAGGACTGCCGGTCAGCGCTGAAGATATGCGACAAATGGTCGGTGTGCCGTCAAAAGAGGTGATCCGCAAGTTATATCAACAATATGGTGCGGCAGATTTGAGTGTCGAACAGGCAACCGAGCAATATTGCCGCTGTGCGATAGATCTAATTTTAGACAAACAACCGCTGATGGATGGCGTAAAACCGTTGTTGGCGCGTTTGCGCCAACATAATCTAAAAATAGCCGTGGCATCGGCATCGCCACGGGAGTTATTGGAAAGTATCACGCAAAAGTGCGGTATCCGCGACTATTTTTCTGCGATTGCTTCTGCAACCGAACTGGCTTACAACAAACCGCACCCCGCGGTTTATCTGCACGCTGCACAACAGTTGGGGGTGGAACCGCACTTTGCCGTCGGCATTGAAGATTCGGTGGTAGGCATGACCGCAGTCAAAGCTGCGTCAATGTGCTGTATTGTAGTGCCTTCCGCGCAGGAAGAAAATGATCCACGCTGGGCGCTGGCAGATCATAAATTAAACTCGTTACACCAAATTGACGACAGCTTTTTGGCTCGCTTAATCCAGCACCGATAAGCCCGGCAACGTCGAGAAGCTCTGCGATTTCACCGTATGGAAGAAATCCTGCATGAACGCAGTGCGAACATCATTTTCACGCACCGCAGCATACAATTCACTTTGCAAGCCATTCGGCGTAATTTTGCGTGCCACCACATAACCCCGCTCCAAATAGGGCAACACCGCCCAATATGGCAATGCGGCGATGCCCCGTTTGCTGGCGACCAACTGAATGATTGCGATGGTCAATTCACTCGTGCGCCGAGCAGGATTAATGCCTGCCGGATACAACACCTTACGCAATAAGTCGAGCATATCATCCGGCACCGGGTAGGTGATCAGCGTTTCATCGGCAAAATCCTCTGCCTGCCACAGCTCTTTATTCGCCAACAGATGATCTTTAGAGCAAATCCCCACCATTTCATAGGCAAACAACGGCTGGTGCACAATGCCTGCGGTCTCTTCTATTTCAGACACGATCGCCCAATCGGCACGGTGAGTTAGTAGCAGTCCCAACGTATCGGTATGAAAACCGGAGACAATATCCAACTCGACCAACGGCCAGTTTTGGCGGAATGAATCCATCGCCGGCATCAGCCAGTCAAAACAGGTGTGGCATTCCACCGCAATCCGTAACTGTCCGGCATCGCCCTCTTTCACCCGTATCAGATCCAGCTCCGCTTCAATCACTCTCGGTAAAATTTCATAAGCCAACTTAATTAAGCGCTCTCCTGCCGCAGTGAAATGCAGCGGCTGGGTTTTGCGCTCAAATAGGGTTAAACCATACTGATCTTCCAACAGCTTAATTTGATGCGAAAGAGCGGATTGGGTCAAATAGATCCGTTTCGCTGCCAAAGATACGCTGCCGGTCTCTTTCAATGCAATCAAGGTTTTTAAATGGCGTAATTCTAAAAATATCGGCTTCATTAAAATTATTCATCATCTTTGTGAAAATTATGAGTTTGCATAATATACTAAAATCCGTCATTCTGCATCCCAGATAGCCATTTAGACGGCTGTTTATAAATAAATTAACATGAATAATCAGGAGATATCAGCATGACTACATTTCATTTAGCCGGCTTTCCGCGCGTAGGCGCCAAACGTGAACTCAAATTTGCTCAAGAGCGCTACTGGCGCAAAGAGTTGGCAGAACAAGATCTGCTCGACATCGCCAAAGCGTTGCGTGAAAAAAACTGGAAACACCAAGCTGCCGCTAATGCGGATTATGTTGCCGTTGCCGATTTCACCCTCTATGATCACATTCTGGATCTGCAAGTCGCTACCGGCGCGATCCCCGCCCGTTTCGGCTTCGACAGCAGCAATCTGAGTTTAGATCAATTCTTTCAACTGGCGCGCGGCAATACACAGCAACATGCCATCGAAATGACCAAATGGTTCGACACTAACTATCACTACCTCGTGCCGGAATTCCACAAAAATACCGAATTCAAAGCTAATCCGGCGCACTATGTGCAACAACTACAAGAGGCACAAGCCCTTGGTTTGCAAGCTAAACCGACTATTGTCGGCCCACTCACCTTCTTATGGTTAGGCAAAGAAAAAGGCAAACAAACATTTAACCGATTAGATTTATTAGATAAATTATTACCGGTTTATGAAGAAATCCTGACCGCACTTGTGCAAGCCGGTGCAGAATGGATCCAAATTGACGAGCCTGCCTTAACCGTCGATTTACCGGCAGAATGGGTTGCGGCTTTCAAACCGACCTATGAAAGACTGGCAAAATTGCAAGCTAAATTATTGCTTGCGACTTACTTCGGCTCAGTTGCCGAACACGCTGACTTGCTGAAAAGCTTGCCGATTGACGGCTTGCACCTTGATTTGGTGCGTGCACCGCAACAAATCAGCGCCTTTGCTGATTATGACAAAGTGCTGTCGCTCGGAGTGATCGATGGGCGCAATATCTGGCGTGCCAACTTGAACCAGGTTTTGGATGTGGTTGAACCGTTAAAAGCCAAATTGGGGGAAAACTTATGGATTGCGCCAAGCTGTTCTTTATTGCATACCCCGTTTGATTTAGAAGTGGAAACACAATTAGACAGTGATCTCTACTCTTGGTTAGCCTTTAGCCTGCAAAAAATCCAAGAATTGAATGTGATTAAACAAGCGTTAACCAACGGACGTGACAGCGTGAAAACCGAGCTTGCCGCCAGTCAGGCTGCCGCCGATGCGCGTGCCGGTTCAACGGTGATCCACCGTCCGGAAGTGGCGGCACGTTTAGCGGCTTTACCTGCCAATGCCGACCAACGTCAATCGCCGTTTGCCGAGCGGATCAAATTGCAACAAGCGTGGTTGAAACTGCCATTATTACCAACCACCAATATCGGTTCTTTCCCGCAAACCAGTGAAATCCGTCACGCCCGAGCCAGCTTCAAAAAAGGCGCCATCTCTGCTGCTGAATATGAAGCAGCGATGAAAAAAGAGATCGCCTATGTGGTCGCACAGCAAGAAAAATTGGATCTGGACGTGTTGGTGCACGGCGAAGCAGAACGTAACGACATGGTAGAGTATTTTGGCGAACTGTTAGACGGTTTTGCCTTCACCAAATTCGGTTGGGTGCAGAGCTACGGTAGCCGCTGTGTGAAACCACCGGTAATTTTCGGCGACGTGGTGCGCCCGAATCCGATGACGGTTTCTTGGTCTACTTACGCACAAAGTTTGACGCAAAAACCGATGAAAGGGATGTTAACCGGGCCGGTCACGATTCTGCAATGGTCTTTCGTGCGTAACGACATCGAACGTTCAACCGTGTGTAAACAAATTGCCTTGGCCTTAAATGATGAAGTACTGGACTTAGAAAAAGCCGGGATCAAAATTATCCAAATCGACGAGCCGGCAATCCGTGAAGGTTTACCGCTAAAACGTGCCGACTGGAATGCATATCTGAATTGGGCGTGCGAAGCGTTCCGTTTGTCCTCTTTCGGTGCGCAAGATTCCACCCAAATTCACACTCATATGTGTTATTCCGAGTTCAACGACATTCTGCCGGCAATCGCAGGTATGGATGCAGATGTGATCACCATCGAAACCTCGCGTTCCGATATGGAATTACTGACCGCATTCGGCGATTTCAAATATCCGAACGAAATAGGCCCGGGCGTGTACGATATCCACAGCCCACGGGTGCCGACAGCCGCCGAAATCGAGCATTTGTTGCGTAAAGCGTTAGACGTTATCCCGGCTGAACGCCTGTGGGTCAACCCAGATTGCGGTCTGAAAACCCGTGCCTGGCCGGAAACCAACGCGGCACTGGAAGTGATGGTCAATGTCACCAAGAAATTACGTGCCGAATTGAATTAACTCCAGCGCTGACCGCACTTTGCATCAATATTTGTATCAATATTTGTATCAATATAAGCAAAGTGCGGCTCATTCTGCCAAAACCACCCTTAATTTAGACTATGGGTGGTTTTTTAATAGATTGGATTTTAGATCGCAAAATCCGTATGATTTTCTGGGATAACATGGGTATGTTTGGATGATCCAGTATCCAAGCCAAATTTAAGAGGTCGACGCAGATGAGCAAGAATCCAATTGAAATTTACCAGACCCAAGATGGACAAACCCAAGTCGAAGTGCGGTTTGATCAGGAAACCGTATGGCTTTCGCAGGCGCAGATGGCGGAATTATTTTCTAAAGATATCCGTACAATTAACGACCACATTCGTAATGTCTTCGATGAATCTGAACTGGACAAAGCATCAACTATCCGGAAATACCGGATAGTTCGCCAAGAAGGAAAACGTACTGTTAATCGTGACATTGAACATTACAATCTGGATATGATTATCTCTATCGGATATCGAGTAAAATCTCCACAAGGTGTTGCTTTTCGTCGCTGGGCAACCCAACGCCTGAAAGAATATCTGCTGCAAGGCTACAGCATTAACCAAGTGCGGTTGCAGCAAAATGCCGCAGAACTGGCACAGGCACTGGCATTGATTCAAAAAACTGCCGATTCTTCAGCACTAACTCTCGACAGTGGGCGGGGTTTGGTCAATATCGTCAGCCGTTATACTCAGACTTTTCTGTGGTTACAGCAATATGATGAGGGCTTGCTGCAAGACCCGCAGGGAAAACCCGGCGGCATTTTGCCATCCGTTAACGATGCAAAGTCTGCACTAGCCAATTTGAAAGCCGATTTAATCGCAAAAGGTGAAGCAACGGATTTGTTTGCACGTGAACGAGAGGACGGCTTAGCTGCCATTCTCGGTAATCTGGATCAAACTGTTTTTGGCGAGCCGGCTTATCCCAGCATTGAAAGCAAAGCGGCACACCTACTGTATTTTATTATCAAAAATCATCCGTTTTTTGATGGAAATAAACGCAGTGGGGCATTTTTATTTGTAGATTTTTTACATAAAAATGGCAAACTATTAAAATCAGACAGCCAGCCGGTGATCAACGACACCGGACTGGCGGCATTGGCACTGTTGGTGGCAGAATCTGCACCACAGCAAAAAGAGACCTTAATCCGTCTGATCATGCACATGTTGCAGCAAAACGATTAGGGGTCTGTTGACCTTAGCTCAAATTATAAACTAAGGTCAACAGATTCTAAGACAAAAACAGTTATTTTATACTCTCAAATACAGGAACTAAAACTATGTCACATCTCTCCGTTGCTAAATTCGGTGGCACCAGTGTCGCCAACTTTCCTGCGATGAATGCCTGCGCCAAAATTGTGATTGCCGATCCCAATACCCGTGTAGTGGTCTTATCCGCCTCCGCCGGTGTCACCAATATTCTGGTTGCGCTGGCAAACGGTTGCGAAACCGAACAACGCAGCCAGTATCTTGCCGAATTGCGCACGATTCAATACAACATTTTAGATGAATTAAAAAATAACAAAGTGATCAGTGAAGAGATCGATCGCCTGCTCGCCAATATCGCTTCGCTTTCCGAAGCAGCAAGTTTAGCGACCTCGCCAGCACTGACCGATGAGTTGATCAGCCACGGTGAAATGATGTCCACTTTGATTTTCGTCGAAGTGTTGCGTGAATTGCAAACCAATGCCACTTGGGTTGATGTGCGTCAATTGGTTGCCACCAACAGCAACTACGGCAAAGCCGCGCCGGACGATGCCAAAACCCAAAAGAATTGCGACAACATTTTAAAACCGTTGATCAATCGTGGCGAACTGGTGATCACGCAAGGCTTTATCGGGCGAGACCCAAAAGGCAAAACTACCACGCTCGGACGCGGTGGCAGCGATTATTCAGCTGCACTCTTGGCGGAAGTGTTGGATGCCAAAGATGTACTAATCTGGACTGATGTACCGGGCATTTACACCACCGACCCGCGTGTGGTACCGGCAGCGCAAAAAATCGACACCATGAGCTTTGCCGAAGCGGCAGAAATGGCAACCTTCGGTGCCAAAGTGTTGCACCCTGCCACCTTGTTGCCTGCAGTGCGCAGCAATATTCCGGTATATGTCGGCTCCAGCAAAGATCCGGCGGCAGGCGGCACTTGGGTCACCCGCGATCCACAGCCACGCCCGATTTTCCGTGCGATTGCGCTGCGTCGCGATCAAACCCTATTAACATTATCTAGCTTAAGCATGCTGCACGCCCAAGGCTTTTTAGCCAACGTGTTTAATATTTTAGCCAAACACAAAATTTCAGTGGACACCATCACCACTTCCGAAGTCAGCATTGCCTTAACTTTGGATAAAACCGGCTCTGCTTCTTCCGGCGCCAATATGTTATCCAACGAACTGTTGACCGAACTCAGCGAAGTCTGCAATGTGAAAGTCGATACCGGCTTGTCTTTGGTTGCGCTGATCGGCAACGATCTGCATATCACTGCCGGCGTGGCGAAACGTTTGTTTGGCACGATTGAACACTATAATGTGCGCATGGTCAGCTACGGCGCCAGCACCAACAATATCTGTCTGCTAGTCCAAAGCCAGCACGCCGACGAAGTGGTGCGCTTGTTGCACGCCGAACTGTTTGAGAAATAATCGTTTTTAAACAAAGTGCGGTTTCAGCCCTTAATTTGTACGCAAGTTAAGGGCTTTTTATCGACTAAACCACACTTTATAGTCGCTCCAATTTAGATTGATACAGCGTTGCTGCGCCTTGCCGTACTATCTGTGGCAATACCCCAATTGTTCAGTCTGTTGTGCCAACAGTGTCATCGCCTCAATTGCTTGGCGACTGTCAAATCCGGCTCGCAGCGGCGCTAAATTCAATACCGAAACCGCAAATTGTTTGGTGTTCATAACATCATCCTAAACGGTGGTTTATCACAGCAGACCCTATTATACATCTTTCGAATTCAAGAGAAAAAATCTTAAAAAATCACATTTTGCACATTCGTTTCTTTATCTTAGCGATGAAGCTGTTATCATATGTGCCGTTATTTTTCTCTTTTCGATGGTAATCCGTTATGTCTCAACTCAGCCAAACGTTACAAACCCAACTCATTGAAATCGTACGCAACGACGTCGTGCCGGCGCT
Source organism: Testudinibacter aquarius (assembly GCF_004342725.1). Classification (GTDB taxonomy): domain Bacteria; phylum Pseudomonadota; class Gammaproteobacteria; order Enterobacterales; family Pasteurellaceae; genus Chelonobacter; species Chelonobacter aquarius. The sequence goes on from NZ_SMCP01000005.1 coordinate 121,542, forward strand.
CGGCTGTACCGAGCCGATCTCATTGGCATTAGCCTCTGCGGTTGCAGCCAAATATCTTGCCGCCAAACCGCAGCGAATCGAAGCTAAAGTGTCGCCGAATTTAATGAAAAACGGTTTGGGGGTTGCCGTACCGGGCACCGGTATGGTCGGACTGCCGATTGCAGCAGCGATTGGCGCCTTGGGCGGTGATCCGGACGGTAAACTGGAAGTGTTAAAAAATATTACTGCGGAACAAATTTCCGAGGCTAAACAACTGTTAATCGATCAAAAAGTGACGGTCGGGATTAAAGAAACCGAACAAATTCTCTATTCCGAAGCGACGCTGTTTCACAACGATGATTGGGTCAAAGTGTGCATTCAAGATAACCACACCAATATTATTTCAATTGAAAAAAATGGCAAAATGATCTACCAAAGTGCGGGACGCCAAGCCTGTACCTCGGAAAACGAATATCTGATTTTTGAACAGCTGAATGCGCAAGATCTGTTTGATTTTTCCGTAGCCGTTGATCTGGAAAAAATCGCTTTTATTTTAGCAGCAGCACGCTTGAATACCGCACTTTCAAAAGAAGGATTGAACAAAAACTACGGACTGCATATCGGGCGCACATTACAAAAACACGTCGGCAGCGGTTTGATGTCGGACGATTTGTTAAGCCGAGTGATTATCCAAACCACCGCGGCCTCCGATGCGCGCATGGGTGGCGCCACCTTGCCGGCAATGAGCAATTCCGGTTCGGGCAATCAAGGGATTGCTGCGACCATGCCTGTGGTCGTGGTTGCCGATTACTTGAACGCTGATGAAGAAAGACTGACTCGTGCGCTGTTTTTATCGCACTTAATGGCAATTTATATCCACAGTAAGCTGCCTAAACTGTCGGCACTTTGTGCCGTCACCACAGCCTCGATGGGCAGTTGTGCCGGAATTGCCTGGTTGCTGACCGGAAAATTTGAAACCGTCAGTATGGCGATTTGCAGTATGATCGGCGACATCAGCGGGATTATCTGCGATGGTGCGGCAAACAGTTGTGCGATGAAAGTCTCGACCAGTGTTTCCAGTGGTTATAAATCAGTGCTGATGGCGATGGATAACAGCCATGTGACCGGCGATGAAGGCATTGTCGAATATGATATCGATGCCACCATCAACAACTTGTGTGCCATCGCTTCACGCAGTATGCTCTATACCGATAAACAGGTGATTGAAATTATGGTCAGCAAGCCGAAACGCTAATCAGTGTCTACACCCTTTCCTGTTGTTTTGACAGTTGCATAATTTTATAGAACATCTGTTTAAACAACAGAGGAATCGAATTGGCTCCGCGTTTTTCCATTTCATCCGACAAGGCAAGCGCTAAGTCAGGTTTGGAAGATCGTTGGATTGCCCGTTGGATAATTTTGCTTATCACTTGATTACGCTGCGGAATATGGTTGGCAAGGCGGTAAAATACATTTTCAAAGCCTTCGCTGTAGAAAAAATGTTCAATATCTCTTTTTGGTAGCGTCAGCAAGCGGCTATGCACCGATTCATTTGCTTCAAGCAGATTTTTTACCGTATCGGAATATTTCCAACCGGCACTATCGCCATCAGTCAACACAAACCATTCAATACCCATTTTTTTGCAATATTTAATCAACGGGCGTAATCCGCTTTGGGCAAATTCAATGATCCGAATCCCTTCCATTTCCAGATTAATATTCAGCAGATGTGCCAATTCAGTCAAAATCCAGACTTCAGTTTCGCCTTCAACCATCAGCCAAATGCGTGAAAACAGTGCCAAACTGCGGTTATAATGCACATGAAAGCTGAGGCGGCGCATATCTTCCTTGCCTAGATCACGGCGTGACAGTTGAAACGCTTTGGTTTGGTTTTCATAACGAACTAAGCGACAAATATGTTCCAAACGGACGTACGCCAACAGTTCCACCGAGTTGCTGGTGGTGATCCGTTGAATCGGCAAATGGCTGGCAAGTTCCCAACCGATCGCCACCATTCGAGGATGTAGGCGAGTTTCTAAATCTTCAAACAGGATAATCGGGCGAGTTTGCTTGCTGAAACGAATTCCTTTGCCACGCTCGAACATTGAGGATAGATAAAACAAGACCCGTTTTTTTAGATTACCGCTTTTATCCTGCATCAGCCGCTGCGACAACGATTTGACCTGTCCCCACATTTTGCTGGTTTCACGCATTTTTTGTTGCCACAGTAGGCGATCCTGATTATCCAAAAAATAGTATTGCAACAACAATGCTACCGAGCGGATTTCCTCTTGCAGCACATCACCTTCACATTCACCTTTGATGCAAAACGGACGAATAGTGTGATAGTGTCGCTGTAAACGGGCATCACGGAAGCGAAATACCGGATGGCGTGAAATAATCAATAAAATCAGTTTTTTGGCGTTTTTCAGCTGAATTTGATCGCCGGCGGCATTCAAAAAGGAGTATTCGGTTGTGGTTTTTCCGGCTCTCAATTCGCCGCTGATCCGCAGATAAATCCGGGCATAACCGTCTTCATGCTCGGAAAACAGCTGTCGATACTGCCGACACTGCCGCTGCTCTTTTTCACAATGCTGGCTCTCGCTGAAAGTAAACAGCACCATACAGTTGTGATTGCGTTGCGGCACAGCGCTTTCATCGGATAACTCTTGGTACTCTTCTGCTGCCAGATGAAAATCACTGGCTTTAAATTGATATAACCGCTTTTCCGGGTTGAGCACCAGGCTCAAGATATCCAATAAGCTGGATTTTCCCCACGCATTTTCGCCGATCAACACCATATTGGATCGCAGTTGCAAAGATAAGCGATTCAAACCTCTAAAACCTACCACATCAACCTGTTTCAAATACATCTTGACCTCGTTTGCGAATATCCGTCGGTTACCTACTAACTTGCTAAAAAATAGCTTACTAAAAAAAGTGCGGTCTGAATATGCGTAACGCTATCTTTTTCGCTATAATCTTCGCTCGCAGCAGAAAGAGGTGGTTATGATTGAAGGCTTATTGATCGTATTAGGACCGATGTTTTTCGGTTATTTAATTAAAACAACAAACAGAAAATGGTTGAATCGAATTAACAAAGCCGTGATGGCACTGCTGTATTTAATTTTATTGATTATGGGACTCTCTTTAGGACAAATGGATGATCTTGCGGTGCAACTGCCGATTATTGCGTTGTCCGCTTTCACGTTTATCAGCCTGATACTGGGATTAAATCTGCTGGCGCTGCTGATTTACGACAAAATCTCGCCACGTCCACTAAGCCACCATAGCGAACAGATGCCATCTCGCCTACGCTTGATGCTGGATTCACTGCTGATGTCCTCGATGGTGTTACTGGGTTTTATTTTAGGACTGTTCAGCAAAGGACATTTGAATATACCACTGAACAGCAGCACTTATGTCTTGCTTGCGCTGATTTTTTTAATCGGGATTCAATTACGCAACAACGGCATTGCACTGCGTGAGGTGCTGTTTAATAAACGGGGAATTTACACGGCGATACTGGTTACCGCCAGCGCCTTGCTCGGTGGAGTTTTGGCTGCAATAATATTGGATTTGCCGATTTCACAAGGTTTAGCGATCGCCTCCGGCATCGGTTGGTACTCTTTATCGAGTGTGATGATCAATGATGCTTGGGGCCCGGTTTTCGGCAGTATCGCCTTTTTTAATGATCTGTCACGAGAAATCCTCAGCCTGTTTTTAGTGCCGTTTTTTATGCAGCAGCACCGCTCTACTGCGGTTGGCATCACTGGCGCAACCGCACTTGACTGCACCTTACCGGTCATTCAACGTTCCGGCGGCATGCAAGTTGTACCGCTGGCGATTAGCTACGGATTTATCATCAATATCTTGGTGCCAATTTTATTAGTCTTTTTTATCAATTTATAGCCATAACAAAAGACCGCCGTTTTCCTCGACGGTCTTATCAACATCACCTTATCTAAGTCCAAGGCTTATCCACCTTTGCGCAGCGTTTCCAATTCATCCAGCAATTGCAAAATCAGTGCGGTGGCAGGAACACTGGCTTCAAAATCACGACTGATTCGGTGCGCACGGCGAATTCGCGACAGTTGAAAACCGCTATAACTCGCCTGTTGCGGCTTGCCGTGAACCGAGATGATCTCCTCTTCAATCACACTGACCACCCAATCGATATTATTGTCGCAGGCGCACACGATCTCTTCAAAAGTCAGTTGAATATCTTGTTGTTCGGTCATCATCGTCCTCCTTAAGCTTGGTAATAATCGGCTAGCTGCTGCCAAGCGGCTTTATCCGCATCACTGTCGGCAGGCGGCAACACAATATTCAGCAACAAATACAAATCACCGGCTTCTTTATTCGGAATGCCTTTGCCTTTCAAGCGCAAACTTTGTGCATTACGGCTGTTAGCAGGAATATTCAGGTTAAATTTGCCCGCGATGGTTTCCAACTCTATTTTGCCGCCGAGCGCTGCAGTCCAAGGCATAATATCAATGCGTTGATACACGTCTTTACGTTGATCCACATACAAGCGATCCGATTGATGAAAGCGAATTTTCAGGTATAAATCGCCGTGTTCGCCGCCATTAAACCCCGGCAATCCTTGCCCACGCAAACGAATTTGCTGCCCTTCAATAATCCCTTTCGGAATCTTGACTTGCAACGTTTTGCGCTCATAGCTCATCTGTCCGTCGGCGGTCAAAGTTGGCATATCCAAGCTTAAGCTACGATCACTGCCGTGATAAGCTGTACTAATATCAATGCTCAGTTCAGCATGTTGATCCTCGCCTTTGCTGGGTCCGCTCGGGCGAGAAGCCTGTCCACGCCTGCCGGCACTGCCAAAGGCTGAAAAGATGTCGTCAAAACGGAAATCGCCACTACCGAAAGGTTGCCCGTCGCCGAAATGGCTGCCTGAAAAATCATGCGATTCATATCCGTAGCGACGTGGATCAAAATTTGCACCTTGATTAGTACGCCCGGCAAATGGATTTTCCAGCATTGCATCATATTCGGCACGCTTTTCTGTATCTTTCAGAGTTTCATAAGCCACATTGATTTCGCTGGTTTTCTGGTCAGCATCTGCTTCGGTACTAATATCCGGGTGGTATTTTCGCACTAATTTGCGGTAGGCTTTCTTGATGTCGTTAGCGCTGGCATCTTTCGCCACCCCCAACACCTCATAATAATTTTTACTTGCCATTTCACTCTCCTTCAACAGTAGTAAGCACCGGTAAAAGTTTGTTTGCCAAAATAGCATAGCGCCATTTGTTTTTTGTCGCAATGGGATTATCCGACTGTGACGGCAGCTAAAATCAAGATAACTACGCGGTTAACAAAAAGGGCGAATCTAAATTGATCCGCCCTAAGCATAAAAAACTCGCTGATTATAGCGCTTCGATATTCAAATACTGCGCTTTAAGTTTTTCCATACCGTCTTGATATTCCGCCATTTTTGACCGCTCTTTGTCGATTACCGCTGCCGGGGCTTTGGCGACAAAGCCCTCGTTTGACAGTTTATTTTCGATACGGCTGATTTCACCTTGCAAGCGCTCAATCTCTTTGTATAAACGTGCTAATTCAGCGGTTTTATCAATAAAGCCCGCCATCGGTACCAGCAGCTCGCAACCGCCAACCAGCTTCGCCACCGACAATGGCGCAGCTTCGCCTTGTGCCACTAGTTGCACCGAATCCAACTTCGCCATATTTTGCAGTAAAGTGTGGTTTTTGGCTAAACAAGCCGCTTCGCACTCATTTAAATTCCGCAACAACAGATCCAACCCTTTACTCGGTGGAATATTTTTCTCGGCTCGGATATTGCGCACATTGACGATAATCTCTTTCAGCCACTCAATTTCATCCAGTGCAGTTTGATCAACTAATGCCGCATCATAACTTGGGAACGGCTGCAACATAATGGTTTCGCCAACTACCCCAACCAAGCCTTTCGCCCGTTGCCAAATCTCTTCGGTGATAAACGGAATAATCGGATGTGCTAAGCGCAGCAGACTTTCCAGCACGGTTAATAAAGTGTGGCGAGTGCCACGTTGCTGCGCGTTGCTGCCGTTGTTAAAGACCGGTTTGGTCAATTCCAGATACCAGTCGCAGAACTGATTCCAGGTGAATTCATACAGAATATTCGCTGCTAAATCAAAACGATAACTATCTAACGCCTGACGGAACGCCTGCACCGTATTGTTGTATTCGGCTAAGATCCAACGATCCGCCAGTGACAATTCTTTTTCGCCGTCGCCAAAACCGCACTCTTTGCCTTCGGCATTCATCAACACAAAACGGCTGGCATTCCATAATTTATTACAGAAATTACGGTAACCTTCCAGGCGGTTCATATCCCAATTGATATCACGTCCATTTGACGCTAGTGCGCTCAAGGTGAAGCGCAACGCATCGGTGCCGTGTTGGTTGATACCGTTCGGGAACGCTTTGCGCGTAGCGTTTTCAATTTTCTGCGCCAGCTGCGGCTGCATCATATTGCCGGTACGTTTTTCCACTAAGGCTTGCAAATCAATACCGTCGATCATATCTAACGGATCGATCACATTCCCCTTCGATTTCGACATTTTTTGTCCGCTTTCATCACGGATCAAACCGGTAACATACACGGTTTTGAACGGGACTTGCGGCTTGCCGTCTTTGTCTTTGATAAAGTGCATGGTGAACATAATCATTCTGGCAACCCAGAAGAAGATGATATCAAAGCCGGTGATCAATACACTAGTCGGGTGGAACATCGCCAAATCCGGGGTTTGCTTCGGCCAACCCAAGGTGGAAAACGTCCACAAACCGGAGGAGAACCAAGTGTCCAGCACATCATCGTCTTGGTGCAATGCAACATCAGCGCTCAAATTGTATTTCGACCGCACTTCGGCTTCATCGCGCGCCACATACACCTTACCGCTCTCGTCGTACCACGCCGGAATACGGTGTCCCCACCACAATTGGCGCGAAATACACCAATCTTGAATATCGCGCATCCACGAGAAATACAGGTTTTCATACTGTTTCGGCACAAATTGAATCTCGCCGTCTTCGACTGCACGAATCGCCTCTTTTGCCAATGGCGCCACGCTGACATACCATTGATCGGTCAGCATCGGTTCAATCGGCACGCCGCCACGGTCACCATACGGCACTTTTAAGTCATGTGGTTTAATTTGATCCAGTAAGCCCAGTTCTTCAAACTCGGCAACCAACTGTTTACGCGCCGCAAAACGCTCTAAGCCACGATAATTTTCCGGAATAAAGGCTTGGTAATCGGTATTGGCTTTACCGTCACTATTCAACACTTCCGCTTGTTCACGGATATCCGCATTCAGGGTCAATACATTCACCATCGGTAAATTATGACGTTTGCCGACTTCATAGTCGTTGAAATCGTGTGCCGGTGTGATTTTCACAACACCGGTGCCAAACTCACGATCAACATAATCATCAGCGATAATCGGAATTTCACGCTTGGCAAGCGGCAGCAACACGGTTTTACCGATTAAGGATTGATAGCGCTCGTCTTCCGGGTGCACCGCCACCGCGGTATCGCCCAATACGGTTTCAGGGCGCGTGGTCGCCACTACCAAGTAGTCCAACCCGTCCGCCGTTTTTGCGCCGTTTGCCAACGGATAACGGAAGTGCCACAAACTACCTTTACTCTCTTTGTTTTCCACTTCCAAATCGGAAATCGCGGTGTGCAGCTTCGGATCCCAATTCACCAAACGCTTGCCTCGATAAATTAAGCCCTCTTCATGCAAACGCACAAACACCTCTTTCACTGCATCGGATAAGCCGTCGTCCATCGTAAAACGTTCGCGATCCCAATCGACTGAATTACCGATACGCCGCATTTGCTGGCTGATCGTACCACCCGACTCCGCTTTCCATTGCCAAATGCGATCAATAAAGGTTTCACGCGTAAAATCATGCCGTGTTTTGCCTTCTTCCGCCGCAATTTTGCGTTCAACCACCATTTGCGTCGCAATGCCGGCGTGATCCGTCCCCGCCTGCCACAAGGTATTATCGCCCTGCATACGGTGATAACGAATCAAGGTATCCATTAATGTCTGCTGGAACGCATGTCCCATATGCAAACTGCCGGTGACATTCGGCGGCGGAATCGCAATGCTGTAACTCGGACGAGAACGATCTTCCGACGGTTTAAAATAGCCGCTTTCTTCCCAATGTTTATACAGCGTTTGTTCTACTGCCGATGCTTCGAAGCGATCCGGCATTTCAAAGGTTTTTATCATAGGTTTCTCTATCTTATTGATTAACAATATTAGGATTGTTTTCTTTTAGAATAAAAATACTCGGCTATTTTCTCTTGTACTTTTAATTCGCGTTGTTCGAAATTTTCAATTTCTTGTTTTAATTCATTAAGCAATTCTTGCTCTGATGGCAAATACATCTGATATCGACTGGCAAAAATCTGATTTTGATTTTCCGGTAAGGTAAATTTTACCATCGAATCATTTTTATCTGCACACAGCAAAATTCCAATTGTTGGATTTTCATGCCGTAATTTTTCTACACGATCAAAATAATTCACATACATCTGTAATTGCCCAATATCTTGGTGAGTTAATTTATGTGTTTTAATTTCAATAAGCACAAAGCATTGTAATAAGCGATTATAAAATACCAAATCGACAAAAAACTCATCACCGTCCAGATGTAAGCGTTTTTGACGTGCGACAAAGGAAAAACCATTTCCCATTTCTAGCAAAAAATCTTGTAGATTGCTAATAATCGCCTGTTCTAAATCTTTTTCATAATAAGCAGTTTCGCGTTTTAATCCTAAAAACTCCAAAATCATTGGATCTTTAATAATTTCTTTCGGATCAATTGGATACTGCTGATTTCGAGCAACCGCCAATACACTGTCCTTGTCGTTACTCAACAATAAACGCTCATACAACTGGCTATTAATCTGGCGTTCAAGTTGGCGTGAACTCCAGTTATTTTTGGCATATTCGGCAAGGTAATACTCACGTTTATCCGCATTTTCAAACGGCAATAATAACTTATAATGCGTCCAACTCAATTGCGTCCGCAGTGCGGACGCAATTGGAAATAAGCGGAAAAATTGGCGATAACGTTCTAGTTGGCGACGAGAAAAACCGCTTCCAAACTCCGGTTGCAGTTGCTCGGAAAGATAACGAATCAAATAACTGCCATAATCCGCTCGCTCTTGCCCAAGCTGCTCTTCTTCAAAAATACGTTTACCAATATGCCAATACATCAAGGTGCGTTGGTGATCAACAACTCGAATCGCTTGTTCGCGCGATTGATGAATGATCAGCTTAACATCGGTAATCATATTCTGTGAAATGAGCATTATTTGTCTCTACTAATTTAGATATGCAAAATCACGAAACTTGCTGTGTCGTCAATTCAAATCCCAGCTGACGATACTGTTTATAGCGCTCACGTGCTTGAATTTTGGCTTGTTCTTCAACTGGTACGAAATCAATCACCTGATTAAAGCTGTTGGCAAAATCGGGAACCGCACTTTGCAGTGAAATCAGCAGATCGCGCCGTTGGCTATTGCGTTTGCCGAGCCAACTGATTTCAATTGGGGTGGCATAAGTGGTGATTTCGCCGGACAAATTATGCGGCACGAACTGTTCCGGATCACGCTGCCATAACGCTTCGTCCAGCAGCAACGCCTGTTGTTCCGTTTCACAGGCAATCAACACCCGTTTGCCCAAGCGCCACGCATCAGCTGCCAAATCACAGCTCAGCGCTTCTTGCGCATTCAGTTCCGAATCCGCTTTTTCCGCCTGCAAAAGATAAAATTGTGCTTGTTTCACCACTCGTTGCCCTATTTTTTGTATTCAAGCTTCAGTTATAAGCTTCCGTATTCAAGATTCAAGTATTTCGATGCCTTGATTATCGCCTGAAATAAACGGTTAATTTTAGCGAAAAAAGCGTCGTAACGAAAGGAGAAAATATAAGTCGGAATATAAAACAAAAAGTGCGGTCGTAAAAAAATCGCCACCTTATCAATGACAAGATGGCGATTCTGTTCTTTTTAAATCAAATGAAGTGTCAAGCGATTGTATCTCGGATTTGCTCTAGATCATAATCACTCGGGATAACCTCCACCGGATTGACTTTCGCTAAAATCCCTTCCAGCTTTTTAGTCGGACGACATTGTGAAACTACTGCGCTTCCTAACGCAACAGAACGATATTTTGCCTTATTCAGTGCCACACAAATCTGTTCAGCATCCTGTTCCGATGCACATTCAAATTTCCGCACGACTAAAGGTGCAAGCGCCATGACAACCTCCTTTATATAATTAATTTAAAGATAATAGAAAATAGGCAACGCTAACTATACACCATTTTTTGCTTAAATTTATAGCTAAAACCGATGAAAAATTGATTTTGACCCATTTTTATCACTTATTTTGCTTTATTTAATAAATATTGTACCAATAATGCAACCGGACGCCCGGTTGCACCTTTTTCTGCACCGGATTTCCATGCCGTGCCGGCGATGTCTAAATGTGCCCAAGGATATTTTTTCGTAAAGTTAGATAAAAATGCGGCTGCGGTGCTCGCACCTCCCCAGCGACCACCAATATTGGCAAGATCGGCGAAATTGGATTTCAGCTGTTCTTGATACTCTTCACTCAACGGCAGGCGCCAAGCTTTATCCAGTGATTGTTGAGCAGCATGCTCCAGTTCCTCTGCCACCTGATCATCACTCGTAACTAAACCACTGTTGTGCTGCCCCAATGCGACCACGCAAGCGCCGGTTAACGTGGCAACATCAATTACCACTTCCGGCTCAAAACGTTCCACATAAGTCAACGCATCGCACAACACTAAACGCCCTTCTGCATCGGTATTCAATACCTCAACAGTCAAGCCGTTCATCGTGGTTAAAATATCGCCCGGACGATAAGCATTGCCGTCCGGTAAATTTTCGCAACCTGCTAAAATCGCCACAATATTTAATGGCAATTTTAATTCGGCTACCGCTTTCATCACCCCATAAACCGCAGCCGCGCCACCCATGTCATATTTCATTTCATCCATTTCTGCCGCCGGTTTTAACGAAATACCACCGGCATCAAAAGTTAGCCCCTTGCCCACCAACACAATCGGCTTCGTCTGTGGATTCGGATGATTTTTATATTCCATCACCGACATAAACGCCGGATTGTGCGAACCGCGCGACACTGCTAAATAAGCATTCATCTTGAGTTCTGCCATTTGCAATTCATCAATAATTGTGGTGTTAAGCCGCGCAGATTCGTCAGCGAGTTGTTTAGCACAGTCTGCCAAATACGCCGGATTACAAACATTCGGCGGGCAATTGGCCACATCTTTTGCCGCTTTCACGCCGTTGGCAATCGCACGCGCATGGGCAATCGCCTGTTCTGCTTTGGCAACATCATCGGCACTCACTGCAAAGGCAATGTTATTCAGTGCTAGGCGTTGTTCAGATTTTTTAGTTTTAAACGCCTCAAATTGATAACGGGCTTGCTGCACTGCTTCCAATGCAAACCGCACTTTCCAATATCCACCTCGTTTGGTGACATTAACCTCGTTTAAAAAGCTGACCGCACTTTGTGCATTGCTGTCACGCAGTGTGCTAAAGGCTTTGTATACTACTTGTTGATATTGACGTTCGCTTAAAGCTTGCGCTTGGTCACCGCAGCCGAGCAATAAAACCCGCTTTGTCGACAAATTCGGCACATGATGCAGCATCAGGCTTTGTCCGACTTTGCCCTCGATTTCCACTTGCTGCAATATTTGACTCAAATAGCCGCCACTTGCATTGTCCAGTTGTTGTGCTGCTGGGCTAAGTTGTTGTTTTTCATAGACTGCCACCATCACGCAATCGCTTGGTTGCGATGCTGCTCCAATTTGGCTCAATGTAAATTCCATTTTGTTCTCCCGATAATTTTTATTGTTGTCACGATTAAAATAAGGGTATCATTATACGATTTATCGTAGAGGATAACAGAGATTCACAAAAAAACTTTGTTTCTGAGCGATGATTATTTTCATTTTTGTTGTCTTAATAAAAGATTGATTCTGTAAGCAAACCTAAAACTACAAGGGCTGACCGTGATCTTACTTAAATATTTAACCAAAGAGATTTTCAAAAGCCAGATTGCTATTCTGTTTATTCTGCTGTTGATCTTTTTTGCTCAGCAGTTAGTGCGGGTGCTAGGCTCTGCGGTGAATGGTAGTGTGCCTTCCGACTTGGTTTTTTCTTTACTCGGGCTGGGCATGCCGACAATGGCGCAATTAATGTTGCCGCTATGCCTGTTTATCGCCATTTTAATGACACTCGGTCGCCTGTATGCCGACAGTGAAATCACAGTGATGCGCGCTTGCGGTGTCGGGCAGCGGATTTTAATGCGGGTCGCGCTGCTGCTGTCGCTGTTTACTGCCGCTCTTGCCGCCTACAATGCTTTCTGGCTTTCGCCTTGGGCTATTGAGAAGCAGGTGAATATGCTTGAACAAGCAAAAGCCAATCCAACGCTGTCCGCCTTAAGCCCCGGTCAATTTATCAGCAATAATGACGGCAATTTTGTGTTGTTTATTGATGATGTCGAAGCCAACCGTTTAGACAATATCTATCTATTCCAAATGCGTGAACGCGGTAATATCAAACCGTCGGTTTTGGTGGCGGAAAACGGGAATTTGGAAGCCCTGCCGAACGGCGATCAAATCTTAAAACTCAATAACAGCGAACGCTATGAAGGGAGTGCAATTCTGCCTGATTTTAAAATTACCCATTTTGATGATTACCAAGCCTATCTGACCTTTGCCAATGTAACATCGGAAAGTGACAAAATCGAACGCTTAAATCTCAACCAGCTACTCAACGACGGTTCTGACGCAGCACAAGCCGAATTGTGGTGGCGAATCTCGCTGGTGCTTGCCGTGCCGTTGATGGCGCTGCTTGCCGTGCCGTTAAGCAAAGTCAATCCACGCCAAGGGCGGTTTGCAAAAATGCTGCCCGCACTTTTGCTGTATTTGATCTATTTTCTGTTGCTCAGTTCATTAAAATCTGCCGGCAGCGGCGGCAAAGCTGATGCGACGATTTTGATTCCGCTAGTTCATCTGGTCTTTTTCTTGATAGCCATCATCTTAAATAGTTGGAATAGTGCCTTTATGTATAAAGTTCGCCATTTTGTCTCCCCCAACTCGGCGCTGGAGGATTAATTTATGTTTGGTGTATTAGATCGTTACATAGGCCGGACTATTTTCGGCACGATTTTAACCACGCTGTTGATGCTGGTCGGTCTGTCTGCCATCATCAAATTCGTCGAGCAATTTCGCGATGTCGGCAAAGGCAGTTATGACAGCCTGCAAGCCATTTATTATACCTTGCTGACGATGCCGCGCGATGTAGAAACGTTTTTCCCGATGGCGGCATTGTTAGGTGCGTTGATTGGACTGGGCGCACTCGCTGCCAACAGTGAGTTAGTGGTGATGCAAGCCTCCGGTTTTTCACGCCTAAAAATCGGGCTATCGGTAATCAAAACTGCTATTCCGCTCATCTTAGCGATTATGCTGTTGGGCGAATGGGGCATCCCGCAAACCGAACAATTTGCGCGCAATATGCGCTCGCAAGCGATTTCCGGTGGTTCACTGCTGTCGGTACAAAATGGCATTTGGGCAAGAGACGGAAATAGTTTTGTGTATATCCAGAATGTCACCGATAACAGCACGCTGAATAATATCTATATTTATCAATTTGATGATCAACGTCGCTTGAAAACCATGCAACACGGCAACCAAGCCACTTATCAGGAGGCGGATGGAAATTGGATCTTTAATCAATTCAGCGAAACCATTATTGAAGAGGATTCGATTCAAAACCGCAACTACCTCAATCACGTTTGGCAATCTGGGCTGACGCCGGATAAACTGCTGACGGTGAGTTTAAAAGCGACTTCACTCTCAATCAGCGGCTTAAACAGCTATGCGACCTTCCTGAAAGAGAGTGGGCAAGACGCCAAACAGTTCGAACTGCTCTACTGGCGCAAATTGGTACAGCCAGTTTCTGTCGCAGTGATGATGTTATTGGCGCTGTCTTTTATTTTCGGCCCGCTACGCAGCGTCACCACCGGCGCACGGATTGTTACCGGTATCGTGTTTGGTTTCGCTTTTTATGTGATCAACGAAACCTTTGGCCGCGTCACTATGGTGTTCAACATTCCATCGATCATCGGCGCATTACTCCCTAGCCTGCTGTTTTTACTGCTGACATGGTGGCTATTGAAGCGCAAACCGAGTTAATTTTGTTAATGTCAAACCGCACTTTGCAGCCATCCCAAAGTCTGAAAAGTGCGGTATCACTTAAGAAATAAACAAATTGTCGAAAATTAAAGCGAACAAATAAAATTTTTAAATTTACGCTTGCAAGTTATGTGGTTAGCCGTATAATGCCCACCACTGACAGCGATTATGTTTATCAGCGTTGCCTGGGTGGCGAAATTGGTAGACGCAGTTGATTCAAAATCAACCGCCTTCGGGTGTGCCGGTTCGAGTCCGGCCCTAGGCACCACTGGTAAATATAATCAAACTCGAAAGCCGCTTATTAGCGGCTTTTTTGTTATATTTTCAATAATAAAATCAATAAGTTACGCCTCTTTTAAGCCTCTTGAACACCATTTGCTATTTCTTCCGACTCCTTTCGATTCAGCCTATTTTATGTTCTAAAATGATCTGATATGATCCCAAAAACAGAAAATTGCACACGAAATTGCACACGACTGCACACGATTTTAACCCTCGTAAAAAGGACGGAAAATGGCTTCAATACTCAAACATAAAAACGGATGGCGCGTTCAAATTCGGAAAAAAGGCGTCAATAAATCAGCTATTTTTCGAACGAAACCAGAAGCGCAAGTCTGGGCGAATGAAACGGAAAAATCGATTGATGCTGGCACGTATGAGGAAATTATTGATGTTCCGTTCAGTTTTATCATTGACAAATATATCCGTGAAATCACTATACAGAAAAAAGGCGCAAAAGCAGAAACTTTACGGCTCAAATGTCTGTTAGATATGCCGATTGCCGACGTTAGCATTATTGATTTAACTGAACAAGATTTTGAAAACTGGCGTGATGAACGCTTGAAAAAAGTTAGTCCCGCTAGCGTATTAAGAGAGTGGAATACACTGTCCAATATCATGACCGTTGCGATCAATAAATGGAAATTCATCAAAGAAAATCCGCTAAAAAATATTGATAAACCGCCAACACCGAAAGAACGCACTCGCCGATATAGTGATGAAGAGATTGAAAGACTGGTTTATGTCTCGAAATATGATTTCAACTACTCACCAACGACGGGGCGTAGTCGAACTGCCGCGGCAATGCTGTTTGCAATCGAAACCGCAATGCGAGCAGGGGAGATTTGTAACGCAACTTGGCAGGATATTGATCTTAAAAAACGGATATTGCATATCCCCACATCAAAAAATGGGCACGCCCGAAACGTTCCGTTATCAGCGCTCGCCCTTAAAATTATTAATCATCTGGCGCTTGTCAAAAAAGAGGGGGAAAACCGCATTTTTAAAATCACTGCCGGCACACTGGATACCACTTTTCGCGAACTGAAAACATTAGCTGGGCTTGATGATGCCGATCTGCATTTCCACGACACCCGCCGCGAAGCGTTAAGCCGTTTATCCAAAAAAGTTGAAGTGATGACTTTGGCGAAAATCTCCGGCCATCGGGATATAAAGATTTTACTTAATACCTACTATGCGCCGGATATGTCAGAAATTGCCAAACTATTGGATTAACATTACTTAATTAACAAAAAGGGGCGTATTGCCCCCTTCACTCACTTTACCCCTGCATTCGCCGAACATAACGGACCACCTCACCGGCGAACCATAACCGTTTGCTCCCTTTTTTATTCGGGTTCCGTTGTTGCGGCAACCGTACAGCTTTCGGAAAATAAGGTGACGGCAATAAAGCACTTTGTACATGACGATAAGTTTTTTGAGTATAGTCCGCAATATCCTGAATTGTCCAAAGCTGCATACTTTTATCATCAATATTTTTAAATCTCTCGGCTTTGGCTGAATTAATCTGAGCTTTCGCCAACGCCTCAACCGCACTTAGCTTTTCAAACAGTTGTTCATTGGTAATCGTTTGCATAGTTTCCCCCTTACTTACCAAGGTGCGTCATCATACTGCGGTTGCGCAGGCTGTGTTGGTTGTGTTGTCGGTTGACTGCTACGGCCATTCAACATCTGCAACGAATCTGTGATAATTTCAGTTGTGTAGCGTTCCACGCCTTTATCATCTGTCCATTTGCGAGTTTTCAAGCGGCCCTCAATATAGACTTTTGACCCTTTATCCAAAAAATCACGGGCGATTTCGGCTAAACGACGGTATAGAACGATACGATGCCACTCGGTCACTTCCCGTTTCTCACCGCTGCGTTTATCAGTCCATACTTCGCTAGTTGCCACGCTGATTGTCGCTACACCCTCACCATTCGGCATTGTACGAAAATCCACTGCTTGCCCAAGATTACCGACAATAATTACTTTATTTACGCCTGACATACTTCCCCCTGTTTCACACTATTTGCTGACTGCTCAACCGCACTTTTACGCACTTTTGTTTTCCACCGCTGCCGCTTAGCTTTTTGTGAAGCGTTAGCTTCATAGCACGCCTTACACCAAGAATGTAGCCCCATTTACTACGCTGATACCCCGGTTGTTTATAAAAAAATTCGGTATCGGCAGGATAAAATTCCTTACAACATGAACACTGTATTTCAATACCCAGCTCCGTTTCGATAAATTTGCGCGCCATCACTCACCCCCTCGGATTCTCCGGCAAAGGTTGCCAATATGTAATTCCATCATCACTATATTCAGACCAGCCACCTAAATCGGCGTCGTAATATTCAATAAATACGCTTTTTTGAGCCGTAAATACTAAATAATAACCGCTCCCAACAGGGCGACATTTTTTATACTCGATCCAACCATGATTCAGACTAATCAATCTGTCCTCAATCACGGTTTCCACTTTTTCAGTAGACTCACCAAAATATTCAGATAAATAGCCCATGTTGCAACGAGAACCGTCACTATCACTAACTACGCCACGCCATTGAAGCGTACTTTCAGAATCTCTAAACACTTTCCCCGTCACAACAACATCACCCAGTGCGGCTTCTGTGTGATATTCTTCCCAACCATTCGGGGCTTCAGGTGATACGGCAATTTTTTCCCATTTGAAAATCATGATTTATCTCCTTCATTTTCTCCTTCATTTTTTAAATCCCCACCTAACAACGCATAACCGGCGATATCTTTCCAGTGGTCTTGCTCACTTGGATCGCCATTTAAAATTCTAGTGATTTTGACCATAATCATGGTTAACGCGTATTTCTGCGGGCTGCTTAAGCTAACACTGCTGTCATAAATAACGTCATGTAGCAGGTCGAAATCCATTGAGGCACACTCAAAATCCCCGTGTGTGCTTTCCCTTTCGCTTAATAATTGTTTAATGTTTTCCATGTTTATCACCTATAAACCTAATCTCGTTAAATTCAGCGGACAAAATCCGCCCGTTTTTCAACCGCACTTTGTTTGTTGTGTCTAACTCGTGTAGTTGTTCTGCTGTCAGTCGGATATTTTTGCGTAATAACCAACCGATTTTCTTACTCACTAAATGCTCTAGCCGATGTGAAACACCGGAAATCGGATTTAATGACAAGTCAGCCCCTGAATCGCTCAAATTTTCATCTTTTTCACGGTTACAGTTACTGACACAAGTCCAAGGGCGGGCAAGCCCGCCATTTTGTGCCTCGTTACACTCGGCAGATGGTTTAAAACCTGCCGGACGTTTTTTGATAACGTATCTTTTCTTTCTGGTAATAATCACCTCACCGGTGCGCTGATTTCGAATCCCCACAATGCGTTTAGTGATTTTGCCGTAAGCATTGGTTCCGATTTCCTCATAATGCAACACCGCCAATTGTTCGTAGCGTTTCGCCCCTGCGCCGCCTTGACGGTCAAAGAATGCCGCTGATTCGCCCATATCGGCACAAATCCGCAGCTCTTCCATTTGTTTGTCTTTCACGTCACCATTGGCTAAACGCCGCAATTCACGCCATACCCCGATGCCGTTAATGCCGAAAAACTGGAATTGCCGAATGCCCCACAATCTCGCCCACGCTGTTGCGTGTGCGCTGTTGTCATCTAGCGTCAGATTTTCTATTTCATCGGAAAAGTTTTTACTGTCGAAAAGTGACAAGCTATCTTTACTTTTACTTTTACTGTTGTCTTTTGCTTTGGCAGATTTTTTGAAACCGATAATGTTTTTCGAAACGTACTTAATGATGTAGCCTGTCGGCGTACCCTTTGTCGGGTCGCAAAATTCCACTTTTGCACGATGTGTTTTCGCGCCTTTTTCGTCGCCATGTAATTCCAGGGCTTTTTTACGGAATAATCCCGCTGCCGTTCTGGCATGGCATTTTTTGACAAAGAAAAGAATATGCCAATGCGGCGTGGCATCGTGATGTGGCTCGGCAACCCGCATTCCGCTAAATTCGATTTTTCGCTTGGCAAGCAAAGAGCGGTATTGCGACCAAACCACATTCAAATAGCTGTGCGTTTGTCTTGGATCAGCGCCGTTCCATTTCGGGTTTTGTGCGCCATTGTGCAACTGCGCATGAAATGCCGATGGTGCAGTGAGTGTCAGAAACAAACATTGCAAATCATTTTCTTCCGCCCACTCCTCGATGCCGCGCAAATGATTAATCATCTCTTTACGCCGCAATTCAGGGTTTGACGACGATTTAATATAAGATTCAAACAACTCTTTTTGTTCGGTCGGGTCTTCAATATTTTCAATAATCATCGCACGCAAGAAATCCCAGCTTTTCTTCACACTGGCTTGCCATTCATAAAAACCGCTCTTTGAGATATACGGACTAACTTTCTTCTGCACTTCACCGCACGCAATCGCAATATGTTCAATCTGACGCTTTTGCGCCTTTTTCATCGTCCGCGTCCAATATTTTTCGCAGGCAATTTCTGAAAGTGCGGTATCGACCTGTTCCGGCTTTATTTGCTTACCGTCGGCAAAACGTTCCCAATGGCGGATAGGAAAGCCTACTCCACGGCAAAATTCACCTTGTTGTTTGTATAAGTTCAAGAAAATAGCATTGCTATTTTCTGCGGCGGTTTCTGATTCAGCGGCTTGCTCGATAAAGTCGAATTGTTTTTGGCTAAGCAGCATTGCCAGTGTTTGCGCATAACTTTCCAATTTTTTGACCGGAATCAGAAAAAACGGCAATTTCGAATTCTGTTCTGTTTTGTGTGGTTTCAACTCATCGGCAATTGCCAAAATCGAACGTGGTTTAATTTTTACTTCATCATCGCTTTTCTGATCGTGCGTCTGTTTTGCTGCATAAAAATCTTCAATCCGATATTGATTCAACTCCAGCCAAGACAAACTGAAATCATACTGTTTCAGCACCAAATCAAGCCGCTTATTCAAAACATTACGCAGATATTGATTCGCGTGTTTTCGCTGTGTATTGCCACAGGCGAAAGCAATCGAACCATCATCTTTTACCGAATGGTATTCACGTAAATAAATCTTGCGGAAATGCTCACGCTGACGTTTGCGCGGCAATTTCGACAACCATTGCTCAATCAGAGGATAATCATCAGGGTTGATTTCAAACAACTCCTGTTGATAAATTGCCATTCCCGCCGGCGCAGATTTTTCCACCTGCATCGAATTGGCACGCAACGCTTGCGTTTCTGCCAAATAGGCGGCATTTGCCGCCACATTTGCGTCACGCTCCGCTTGCCATGGCATTTGCGCTTGCATAATTAGCAACCCTGTTCCAGATTCGCCAAATATTCACTGTTCAACTCATGATATTCTTTCAGCGCCCTTGCCGTATCCCGAATCACTTCCCACATTTCCAACACCGTCAATTTTTCATAAGTCGTCAAGGCGAAAATACACAACATCGCCACCAACGCTTCAAAATCAGCAATCGGCTTACAAATCTGATCACTAATTTCTTTGCCTTGCCCAAATAACACTTCTTCCGCCTGATAGTACACGCCGTTGCGTGTCACCCGCACTTGTGCGCCACAACCCAAAATAATTTCCATCATTTCCCCCGAATTTCATCAATCGTACAGCGCACAAAATACGCCAACACCAACATCCCAAAGGCGCAATACACCAAGCCCGTGATAATCAACGCCCAAATACCGATATTCATTAACAACTCCATTTTTCACCCTCTCAACTCAACCGCTAAATCGGTGTGCCGTTTCACCTCGCTCACTGCATGCACCAATTCATTAAACATCAATGCCGCTTCCTGCTGTTTCCCCGCTTTCTTCATCGCCACAAACTTGCTGAAACATTGCTGATAGCGACGGGCGAACACATCAGCACATTCCAAATGCCAAACATCATCTGATTTCATATCACTACCCCTGTTTTTAACCGGTTGCTCATACGCTCAACTTGTTGCTGTGTCCGCATTAACTTATCCAACTCTGAATAACTTAAACTACCGGCGGTGCGGATACCGGTTCGGCTGTCTTGCCATTCCAACCCAGCACGTTCACACCACCATTTCACCTCCGACGGCGTAATCTGTTTCAGTCGGCGACGAAAATTATCAATCGTGCTTGTTTGTAGCGTGGCGCGTAATCCACCCCAATCGCCGATATTCACTGGCTTAATCTCCATCACCGCCCCCGATTCGTTACTTACTCAACTTCCACAACAACCACTGCAAGAAAGTGCGGTTCTGCCGCTGTAGTAGTGCGTCGATTTTTTCTTCCAACATATCCAACAGCAAATCTGTGCTATTGTTGACTCTGATTTGATGACCGTTCACCCGACTTTGCCGCCGTGTTGACTGCTCAAGTGCGGTTACACGCTGTTCCAGCTCAAACAAATTCACCCGGCGTTTACCGAATTTCGTCACCTTTTTATAGTTCCGTTGCTTAATCATTGTTCAAATCCTTAAATTTTGGTTGCAAAAATCCCTCGGCAAAATTTCCGAAAATCGAAAAGAATCGCCGACGGTGTCGGTTTTAGTGATTTTGGCTTACTCGGGTTAGTCTTCTAAGGGTAAGCCCAATTGGTTTTCATCAATCTGCAGTAGTGGTTTGTTGATTTTCAACGCTTCCTGCCGCTCGTTATAAATCGGCGTTTCCAATTTATAAATCTCACTCAACGCATGGTTTTTCGCCCCACAATTGTTACAAATCAACAACACATCAATGGTGCGCATACCCACCTTTTGCGATGTTCTGACGCGCAAATTAGTCGAACCGCAGTTTAAGCATTTATGATCAATATTCGCCATTATTCCCCCTGTGATTTTTCTGCCTGACGGATCAGATTGCGCAATTCTTTGCTATACTCCTCACCCAATGTATGCAACTTTGCAAATGAGGAAATCGACGATGACGACTGATAAAATGAATCCGCTAAATGAAGCTGCAAGCTATGCAGAACTCCAACTGACGATTGAAGAACTTCAAGATCAACTATTTCAGCTACATACGGCGCAACTGGCAACGGATCACCAGCAAATAACGCAGCAAATTGTTTTGCGCGCAATCGTCGAGCAACTCCATTGCGCAAAAGCGATAGATGTGCACCGTTTAAGGCAAGACTGCGAGCAAATTGCCGCACAGCTTGCGCCAGAACCGGATCTGCAACAGCAATTTGCGCACACCCTTGATTTATTGCTGCCATCACATCAATAGCCACAACTTGCCCGCCACAACGCGGGCATTGGTTTTTACATTTGTTTTCATTACACATCACACACCCCTGAATATTTCACTAAAACCGCTTTCAAATCCTGCCAAATCACAGCCGTATCCGGCACAGCTGCCGATTGCCCTTTGCGCAACCGCTCTTGTATAATCATGCCCTGCATAGCCAACGCACAAAGCGACCCGAACCGCTCTCCGAAGCCAGCCAAAAGAGGAAAAATAAATGTTTGATAGAGAAGAAGATCAGTATCATCCCAAACATCGTGAGAAATACGCTCGAGAATATGAGTTAGATCAGCTAAAGAAACAGGGCAATCCAACAAGTCCGGCGCAAGCATTTCTGAATGCCCTTTGTCTTGCACTGCTCGAAAATCCGCAAACGCCAAACATCTATCGCGCTTCCATTCAGCAACTTTATGCAGTTGCGCTAAAACATCGCATGACAACTGTGCCTGACGTACAGCGTCAGCTTCGGCAGGAGTATCATCGGCTACTGGAACAGAATCAGCCCCGACAAGCGCAAGCACTTCTTCGCATAGCGCACGAAATTGACCCAACATTGCAGGTTTTTGAATAGGATTTCTTGTTTTCTCATACTCTGCGCCACAGAAACGGCATTTAAATTTCCCATGCTTTTTTGTTTCCCTAGCTGCCCAATGTCCACACATCAAACATTGATGAATACACATCACACACCACCTTAAAATTTGTTAAACTCAATTTTCCAATCAGAAAAAGGAGTTTTATTATGAATGACCTTGAATTACGTCTTGCCAAATTAGAAACTCAAATGCAGAAAAAGACCGACCGAATTAATCTGCTTTCCGAACTTATCTATCAGCACGAACAACACCAAGCCCTTAATCTTCATCTCGTAATACCGCTCTTGGCTTCAACCGCTGATTTATCTCCGCTTGTGCGATTGCTTTCGCAGCAGCTTGAGCAATACCGGACGATTCAGCAGGAATTGGCGCAAGATGATTCGGTTGGGCGTGAATATGTACAGTCACTGATAGATTGCCTTCAACAAACACAACAGACGATTGCTGAACGCCTTTAATCCCTTGTTTCGAAAACGCCTTGTGTTTCTGGCGTTTTTTTCTTTCATTACACACCACACACCACCTTAAATTTTATTAAACGACCCATTACAAAAAGGAAACCCTATGCCGAAAAAATACAACCTTGACGAACTCATTGCCCAGCAACAAGAAATTATTCAGCTTGCGAACCAACTGGAAAAATTTCCTTCTAAAGCTGAAGTAGGCTTTCGCCTTCTAGCACTGCGAGCTGTTCGTGAATTTGATTTAACAAAGCCGCAGCGTCCAAAGACAATTCAGTATCTTGCTGACTATATGCCGGAAGTTCTAACAACCTTAAAACGCGTGCTTGCTGATAAAGCAAATTAGAAATCAACCAAGCAAAATCAGGGTTATCCCTTGCAACCTTGCCAGTCGCAATAGCAATCATCAAATTGATTTCGGATAACCTGTTGAACACATCAGCAACCGTTGTTTTTTCATTACACACCACACACCACCTTATTTATTAAATCTCCACGCCGCGCCCCCGTGATATTTATAAAATTTCATTAAAATCTTTTTTTAATTTATAAATATCATCGATAAAACGGGTCATAAGAACAGCGATAAGCTTAATATCCCCTATCCGTGTATCCAAAAAATCCCCCATCGTAATGAGATTGTTTTCTTTTGCCTGAATAACCGTAAAAAGGTTTTTTTGCGTAGCTAATATTTGTTCAAGATCTCTACATTCCCTTGCAACGTTTGCGAAACGTTCTATAATTTGTTCTTTTATTAATAACGACATCACACACCCCTTAATTAACTAAATTCCCATCACTGATACATCTGTTCCAGAATCAACATCCGTGCCAGCGTGCCGGTTTTCACGCCTTTGGTTTTTGCCCGCTCGACCAGCTCGGCATGATCTGCCCATTCCAACGTCACCTGAACTTTTGGCTTATCGGTTTTTTCTGCTTGATCTAGCTCACGTTTTTTCTTTAAGTCGATTTCTTTCATAGAAAAATCTCCTCTATTTGTGTAATATTGTGTAGAAGTTACTATTTTTTGATTTGTGTAAATAATATAGATCTCATTTTGAGATATTGCAAGCTCATTTTGAGATATTGCAAGAGGTTTTTATGGAAAACTTGGACGTTAGTTCAATAATTGAACGAATGAAAGAAACCGTAAGGGCAAACAGCGATAAATCATTGGCAGAAATGATCGGTGTACCCAGTACAAATATTTCAAATTGGCGCAGTCGAAACTCACTGCCGCCAGAAATCTATATTACATTTGTGAAAAGATGGGGCTTATCGTTAGATTGGCTGCTTCTCGGTGAACGAAAAGATGAACTCGATGCTGCCGAACGTCTGGCACTGTCTGCTTTCCGCACCTTAGACGACAGCAAAAAACTGGAAGCTATCGGATTTTTAAGCGGGTTAGGCAAAAGTGCAGTGGGTGGTGGGGTGAATCAGTCTGCCGGTGGGAATGTTGCCAATATGGTGGCGGGGAATCAGAAAAGGAAATAAGGCTTTATTTTGGCTGGATGTTTGGTTCTATTTATTTTATTGCTAATTAGTGTTTGGCTCGCTGATATATTTGGTGATACGGTGGGCGGTTCTTTTTTCTGGGGGATTATCATTATTAGTGCAGTGCTTGGTAAAATTTTTTCTAAAACAGATGCTGATAACCACCAAATAAAAGCAGTCAAAAATAAAGAAGAAAATTCGACTCAAGTATCCGTTATTCAGAGTGAAGAAACACCAATGCTATTTCAAGAAAATCAACCGATACCAAAACAACCTGTTAATAAAGAACACCGTTTACCCAAAAGTTCTCAAAAAAGGTCAACGAAAGAATGGCGAGAATCCAATACTAAAACTCGTAATTTGAATACTATTTCTTTTTCCTATTCTGATGTAGATGATAATTTTAGCTATCGGACTATTGATATTCATTTAGTTGATTCAAAATACATTGAAGGCTATTGCCACGATAGAAAGGCTGAACGTACTTTTAGAATTGATCGTATATTAGGTGGAGTCACATTAAAAAGTAATGATGAATATTTATCACTTGATGACTGGTTAAAAGAAAAAGGCATTTATTCAAGATATCGAGAAACTTTTGCTAACAATAAACCTGAACAACTGGAAATTTGTTTTACAGGCTTCTTAAAAAATCAGCGAGAATATTTAGAAACATTGGCAACCATTCATGATTTTCTCGTCAGAAAAACAGTAACGATTAATTTGACTTATCTAGTTTGTGGAAAAAATGCTGGTTGGAGCAAAAAACAGCAAGCGGAATCCAATGGTGCTAGTTGTATGAACGAATCAGAATTTTTAACTATGATTGATACTGGCGAAATTCCCGATCCTGAAACCAAACAAGCTATAGACGGTGATAATCCGTTATCTGGAAAAACGTTATGCTTCGTCGGACGTTTTAAGTCATTCACTTTGTCAGAGGGAAAAGTATTGGCAGAAAAACATAATGCAATAGTGTCTAATCAAGTTGCAAGAAATACCGATTATCTTATTTGTGGTGAAAGAGCAGGAGCGAAATTAATACAAGCTCAGAATTTAGACATTCCAATTCTTGTTGAAGATGATTTTTTAGCATTAGTGAGAACATAAAATAATAATGAAGTCAGATAATATTAATCAATATTCCAACGGCAATGTAGAAAATATGGTAGCCGGTGATCAGCATAACCACTTCTACCAAGGTAATAATAAAACCGCACTTTCAATAGATGAAAGAGAAAAATTAGTCCAAACCATTACAGATCTAAAAACGTTAGCCACTCCAACATATTGGGCGATTTACAACCACTGCAAAGCGCAACATGGCCACGGCTGGTTTAAAGAGTTAAATGATGAACATCTACAACAGTTTCATGCCATGGCAAAAACATTAATACCGGTTGCATTGGTTTATAAGAACCAAATGAGTGATGATAAATTCCGTTTCAGTCACTCAATTATTTTTAAACTTTATCAATTTAAAATATGGATTTTGAGTAAGAGAAAGAGAGCTGAAAAATGAAAAAACTAACTTTTTTGTGTTTATTAATTTTATCCGCCGGTTTGTCAGCTAAAGAATGGTATGAGGAAAAGGGCACACTACATAAAGCAACGATGAAGGATTGGTGTCAGGCTGATGTTAAAAATAAGTTAGCAACGGCAGGGGATTTTGTGGCGGTAGGCTATCAAGATAAGATGCTTAAAACTGAAATCACACAAGCTATTGATAGTTATGGTATGTCTGGACTAAAAGTCATGGCGGAACAAATTATTGAGTCTTTGGATACCGCCGCCTGCAATGGAAAAAAAGTAGATCCAGATCTCGCTACAATTGAAGTGGCTGATATGGCTATGATGTCAATGATGATAATGGGGTGGACAAAAGAATAACATAAAGTAGCCGCCTCTATACTCTCTATGTGCTTGCTCTCGTACCGAACAAGTAGCGAAATAATAGTACATTACCCTGATCAGCGAATCAATGGATTTTCCTGATTCCATCAAATTATTTGAGTAACCTCACAAAAAATAAGAAACTTACACTTACCTGAATGGAGCTTCTTGCTTTTTAAATTCATTTTCAAAATATTTAAGATTAAAACCATCACCAAACACTTCTTGCCCAAACTGTTCTTTAAAATGAATCAATATGTTGATGTGGTATTCTTTATAATTACTTTTTTCAATATCCAATTCTGCGAACTCGTCATCTGTTATATCTTCAAACTCTTCCGGAGAGAAATCATAAAATAATTTAATATGTTCTAACATTGCATGCTTAGACCAAAGTTTCTTAAATTCACCAAAGTAGTTTGATTGTTCAGTTTTTTGAGTATGTAAGCAATTGATTGAAATTAGCCATAAAAAATTATTAGGAATGATGGCTCTCATGATTGCCGAAAAGTTTCTCTTATCTTCTAACTTGCTTTCATCAATCAGTTTTAATACTCTATAAACAATAAGAAAAATATTAATATAATCTGGCTTATTAATAATATATGCTTTATTTGGGTTTATAGTGCGGGTATTAACATCAAATATTTTATTTATTGTGCGAAATATTTTTTTACTTGTGACTTCATTGTTTAATTTATTTAATTCTATTCGATATTGTTCTAATAATGTATCAAAAGTGTTTTTAAATAAAATTTCAGTTTGGGAATTTCTGGCTTGTTGCAATGCCAGATAGCTTAAACGAACTGCAAAACCTGAAATTATAGCACTAAGAAGTAGTAATATATTTGATGGCTGAATCCAGCTTGAGAACGATTGAATAATCTCCCTTGTAAATTCAATGGATTGATTTGGCATTTTTATACCTATTTTGTTGACTTTTAATTTTACTATGAATTCTTATAACATTATTTATAGTCAAAGTTCAATCTCTTTATGTTGTTTATCCTCAACATCCAACTCAAACTCCACTCCACAAGTATATCCCCCGTCACCGATACTATGCGTGACTTGTGTCACTATCCAGCTTGTCGAGTCGATTTCGTCTTTAAAGCCAATCAGTGACGCAGGCAGTTCCGGTATCAATTCGGGGTTGCCGTTGGCAAGGGTCAGCGAGAAAGAGGCAACGCCGCGCTTCATTTTTGAAAATGCCGCTTTTGCGCCGGTGATGGCTTTAGCTTCATTTTGATAGATATGGCGTAGGGTTTTCATTTTGTTGGCGTCGGTTTCCACCGGTTCGGTTTGTACCAGTACATTTTTTTTCTGTCTGCTATTTTCCCCTCTTTTTGTCGTCAAATTTTTGCGCTGGACTTCGGTATTTTGATCAATAATCACTTCGCCTTTTTTACCGTTGTCCAGATTATGCCAATACGCTCGTACCGCGGTGTAATTATCGCCCTCATTCAGTGAGAAGCGGTAACTGTCGCCGCTTTTTTTAGTGATCACCATCTCCGGCAAATCTTCACCGCTGGCGGTTTTCATGCGCCCGGCTTTGATAAACATCAAACAGCCGTTTTTCACTGTGGCGATGGCGTCATATTGTTCTGCAAGCCGTGTTAATAGATTGATTGTGCTTTCGTTGGTTTGGTCTAGATGAGTGACCGCTTGCATGCCCAGTTCTTCGTCATATACTGCTTTTAAGCCGTGTTCCCGCGCCAGAAATTCAATTAATGCCCCCAAAAACATCGCTTCAAAACTGCGTTCTTGTTTTGTGTTTAAACTACCCATCAAATCGGCACTTCTGGCGCGGATGATCAATTTGTCCGGGGCACCGCTGTATTCGATTTCGTCCACGGTGTATTTGCCTTTATTGACCAAGCCGCTATCTTGCCAACCTATCCACGCCTCGACCATTGCGCCACGTGACGGGAATGCTAGTTTGCCATCGTGATCGCTTAATTCAATGTCTAACTGGTCGGCTTCAAATCCGCGATTGTCGGCTAGGCTAAGGCTGATCAAACGGTCGGAAACGACTGATGTAATATCTTTGGTTTCGCCTTTGCTCGTCACCGTGATTTTAAAAATCGGGGTTTTGTGGTTGGTTTTGGTCAGGTCCATAACGTCAAACATCAAATCATCTCCAGTAGTTGGTCGGTGTATTCCAACAGCATTGAATCGTTGGTGCGTTTCAACGTCATGCTGAATTCAATCCGTCGCGCTGCGCCGTCTGCAAACAAGAAAGAGCGGGTTTCACTAAACGACTCAATCACGAAAAAGCCGAAAAATTCAAAGTTGCCGCCGATAAGAGGGTAGCTTTTGCCCATTTCTGCCATTAATTCCAGCATTCCCAAACTCATGCGGCCGCCTGTCAGCGACGGCATTAGCACGCCGTTAATGGTGATGGTTTCGCTTTCTTTGCCTGTGAATTGCGTTTTCGGCAAACGTCCGATAACTGAGTTAGTCGGATGCCGCCAGTTCAGTTGTCGGCTTAATTCTTGATATGGGATCGTTTGTTGAGTGAAAACAAACAACCCAAAAATCATCATTGCTGACTGTTGAAACATATTTTCCCCTTATGCAAAAGGGCGGAAATCCGCCCTATTTATTCGTCAGTTTGCACCCGTTGTCGGGCTTTTTCGCGCCAGTTCATCAGCTCATCCAGTTCCATTTCATCAAACACGCTTGGCGGCCAATGGAATACGGTTGCGATGTCGGCGATTGCGTCTTCTACGCTGTGAGGGATTAATACCGCACTTTCGCTTATGCTTCTAGCGTCGCTTCCGCTTTCACGAAAAAACCGACTGTTTCCAAGCAAAGTGCGGTAAAGTCCACTGCTTCCATATTCTGCAATTCTGTTTTGGTCAGTGCAGGGGCGGTAATCCGCGGCAGCAGTTGAATGTAGGCGTCAACATCAATCTGCATGATTTCAAACATTTTTAAGCCTTTCAGCGTTAAAACATTCGGTTTTAAAATTGTGATTTCTGTCAGCTCGGTATCACCACGGCGCAACGGCTCGGTCAAGGTGATAAATTTAGCGTTTTTGGCTTCTGGTTTGGTGGTTTTGCTCATGTTGATATTCCATTCAGTATTTTAAAAAAGCGGCATTCCTGTTGCAAAAGTGCGGTGCAGAAAATGCCGCTGGGTGTGTGTTCTGTTATAAACCGATACCTATAAACCGATAGCGGCTCGATGTTCCGCCATGCGGTCATTGCCGTTGACGATATACACCATATTCACCATATCAATTTCGATGATGTCTTCACCGTTGACAGTCAGTTTGTAGTAGGTCAGCGAGGATTTCACCGTGTGTTCGGTGTCGTCGCCCATTTTGGCGTTGCCCGGGTCGATTTCAGCATGGCGACCTCGGACCACCACTTCCACCGGCTCAATGTCTCCCGTATCGTCACGCTGATAGCTGCCGGCAAAGCGCAGTAGCACGCCGTCGATTTTGATTTCGCCGAATTGTTTAAAAATCTCCGGAATAATGCCGCCGTATTTATGCTCGATTTCCAGCTTTTCCAATCCTAGATCAATATCCACTTCTCCCAACATCCCGCCTGCGCGGTAGGCTTCTGCTTTGATCGCCAGTTTCGGCACGGTGATTTCTGTTGCTTGTCCGTGATAGCTGTTGCCGTCCACGAACAGATTCATTTGTTTCAGTTTACGAGGTAATGCCATGTTTCAGCTCCTATCGTTTATGCTGCGGCAACTTTGGCGGCAAAGTCGGCTAAATAGCGGTCAGTGATGCGCTGACGGAAGTTCAGATTCTCCAACGGCGGCACCGGCGTATAGTCATAATCAATGTACAACTTGCCGTCTTTCAGCGTTTCTTTGCTGTTGATTTCGCCGTCGAACCACGCTGTTGCGTCCACGATGTAGCCTAGATTTTTCAGCTCACGGAATTTGGCATTAATGCCTTCGATAATATCTTTGACTAAAGTCGGGGTAATCGGTTTGTCTATTGCCCATGCGTGCGCTTCGGCAATCGTATCCGCCAACACTTGCGCGGTGCGGGTGTAGTTTTCAAACGCAAATAGCGGATCGTCGGAACAAGTGCGCGAACCCCACAAACGGAAACCGTTAAAGTTAATCGGTACGGTGACTTTCTTTTCGTTCAAGTAGTTAGCGTCGGTGCTGCTATCTTGCAGTTCAAAAGTAATATCTTTCGTCACACCGCTCACGCCATTAATGCCCACGTTGGAAATGGTTTTATGCCAGCCTACCGTTTTATCAATCAACGCTCGCAAGCCCAAGGCTCGTTCCACCGCATAGGTGGTTTCTTTGGCTTTGGTGGCGGTGTTGAAAGTAATAAAATCGCCAAAAATGACCATTAGTTCACGCTGGCTGAATTTTTTCTGATAGGCAACCGCCTCTTCCTTGGTTTTGCAGCCGTGTGCGGAAACGTAGGCAAAACCCCGTAATTTTTGTGCAATGCCGGCAAGCTCGGTAGCAACGTCGGCATCATCAAATTTCGGCACGCCTAAAATACGCGGTTTCACGCTTAATTTTGATTGCGCGGTCAGCAACGCTTTCAAGCCTGTGTATTTGCCCTCTTCTGTCACTGTGCCGATGATGTTGGCTTTGGTCACACTGTCGTCGCTGTCATCTTCGGTCACCCGCACAATCACGCATGGGGTGTTGACTTGGTCGGCAATCGCGTCCAACGCCTGCGCCAAGGTGCCTTTTTTACCTGCCTTGGCAATGGCAGCAAGTGGGTTGGTGATTAAAACAGGTTCATTGAGTGGGAAAGTGTCTGCGTCTGCATCGTTGGCGGTACACACCATGCCGATAATCGCTGTTGAAATCGTGCGAATCGGGCGTGTGCCGTCGTTGAGTTCGATCACTCGGATTCCGTGTAAGTATTCCATATGATTTCCTTGATTGATTAAAAATCGTCAAGGGCTATTGTGATCGCCAAAAGTGCGGTTGTCGTGTTGTGGGGGTTGTGATGTTGGGTTTGACAATCTGCGGATAAAAATTTGGAATATCCCGGCAATAATCAGGAATATTCCAAACCAAAATTATTTTTTGTGATAGATGGCGGCAAGGTCATTTGGACTAAACCGCCACGGTTCATGCAGCCCCAACATTTCCGCACACCATTCGGAACAAAAATATTTTGAGCGTGCGTTGCGGAATTTTAAGACGATGCCGATGGCGCCGAACCAGTCATAACGTTTGCCTTTAGTCAGCTCAAAAAATGCGTTAATCTCGCTTTCTGATACGTCAGTTATCGGGATTAAATCCCATTTACTCGGCGGCAAAGGCATATTTTTAAACCTTACTCCGCCGTCACGGATTGAAGATGAATAGCAATCAAAGTAACAATCGCGGATACTCGTCGCAATCTCACAATGCGAATAAATGCCTTTAGTCAGCTTGCGTGTTAGCCAATCACTGAACCGCGCGACAATATCACGTGGCTTCCAGCCTTGCTTTTTGCCCTTGTATAGAGCTAAATAAACTTTCGTCATTCGTACGCCTCCGCTAGCTGCCGCATTTGGTGGATAATATCATCGTGGATTGACTGCAAATCTGCCTCGCTCAAACCCTCTTTTTTCAGTTCATATTTGCGCATACGCTGTACTGACAGTGCCGCTTGCAGCTGTCGCAAGCCGTCGGCTTGGCGCAAAATCAAATCCGTTGCGGTTTTGTTATCGATTCCAGCAGCGCTGCTGAAACCGGTGATATAAATTCCTGCCTCGCCCTTGTAGTTGTGCTGTTTATAGACAAGTGCCGCGGCTTCTCGCTCTTTATATTCTTCCGTGAAGCGTGTCCACTGTGCCGAAATGAGGGCTGCTGTGTTGTCGATGGAGGTAATTAGCTGGTTGAGCAAATCCGCACGTTTCTGTTTTTTTGCGTCATCACTTAAAACCCATTCGCCGTTTTCAAGGGTGTGATACGCTGTCGGCTGTGGTGCAATCAATGTAATGTTTGTGCCATCAACTCTGATTTGATAGCCGTTTGATACTGCTTCAAAAAGTTGTTGATATTGTTCATCTGTTAGTGCAATTGCACCATTCGGGATTTCGTTGATTTCACTATGTAAGAACCCTTTATTGTTAATATCATAAAAATACATACATTCTCCTTAAATACCCAACGCAAACCATTTAAACTCATGTGCGTTTTCAACATCAACACTGCTAATTGTTCTTAACCAAAACCGATGATTTTCTTGGGTTTCAAGTGTTTTATGAACGCCTCCCCTTTCAGATATACCTGATAGAAAATCCCCCGCTATTGCGAATACCGACGTTGGGAATGCGATCGGAAATGTAATATACTGACCACTTGCAGCTGCTCCTAACCTTGGTACTTTAATAGTCAACCTCCCCCACTGAATGATTAACCCGTTTGGTAGTTTTGCCCACCCGGTATTATTGTAGCTTTGTGTAAATAACCGTGTTACCGCAGTATTAAAATCGGTAATATTGGCAGCAGTGTGCGTATGACTTGCATTAGCTTTTTTGCCAATTTCTGCCAGCAATGTGCTGTTTAAATTGGCATTGTTACCCAACGCGGTGGCGATTTCTTTCAAAGTGTCGAGCTGTGCCGGTGCGCCGCCGACCAGTTCCGCGATTGCTGATTTAACAAATGCCGTGGTTGCAATTTGCGTACTGTTAACGGTTTGCGCAGCGGTCGGCGCTGTTGGCGAGCCAGTGAGTGCCGGGCTGTCAAGCGGTGCTTTACCATCGGCAAGAGTGTGCGCTTCATTGGCTCTGTCCATTGCGGTTTTGACTGCTAAAGGCGTTGCCGCTTCCGCTTCGCTGCTGCTCGTGGTTGAGCTGGATAGTTTTGTTGTTCCGCTCTTTGTTGTGCTTGCCGCTTCGGTAGCGGTTTTGAGTTTGTCTTGTTCGGTTTTTAAATAATTTGTTCGGTTTGCAAGTTGTTGAGCTTGTCGGTTTGCAATGCCGTCCAATCCGGCGACAACCGGATCGGTTTTCTCGAGTTGATAGATTTCTTCTTCCCATTTTGGGTTTTCGACGAGTTTTGTCATTAGGCTACTCCGTAGGTGTATTGACCATTATAATTAATGGTATTGTTGTACAAATGACCGGCTTGTTCGTAGTGCAAGCCGGCTAAATGGCAGCGTGCTGGCGCGGTGTTGTCTAATAATCGACGTATTTGCGCGGCTTGTTCGATCGTGATTGGGCGTTTTAGGTAAATTCGGTACATTGCCCAGTGTTTGTCTTCATCGCCGTAAAAATAGTCGGCGTTATAAGTAATCGTGCCGTCATATTGCTTGGCGTTGAGATTTTCGAGGATTTCCGCATCGCCATATCCGGCAGATTGCAACACGCGGCGGATACTGGCTACCGTGCCTTTTTGCTTGTGCAGCCGTGCCGATTGTAAAATCGTGTTGCGCTTTTGCTCTTCGCTCCAGTTGTCATCCCATTCATCCACCGACAACGCCCACGCTAGCCACGGTAAAAGTGCGGTAGGGCAGTGTTCCGCGTGCCACAGCAGTGAAATCGGCACGTCAAGATTAAAAATCTGTGAGAGTTCAAACGATAGTCGTTTTTCAAGTGCGGTTTGATTTGGCGGCAGTAAGTTGCGATTATTCATTGCGTCCGCCTACGTTGATATTGATCGCCGTACAATAGCCGACTTGGGTCGGTTGGATCACTAAATCCGCTGTCGGGGCTTTCAGTTGTACATTCTGCACGCCCTCTTGGTGTAGTGAGGCGTAGATAGCGGAAAGGGTAATATCAAAACCCAATTTATGTTTATTTTCAACAAATTGGCGCACCGCACTTTGTACTTTTTCCAAAATCACCGCTTCGGCAGTGGACGGGTACAGTGTGAGTTCGGCATTGATGTTATAGCTGATAATGGTTGCGGATTTCACATTCACGGTGTCTGTCAACGGGCGCACGTCTTCCGCGTTCAGGGCGGTTTTGACGATGTTAATCAGTGCGCTATCTGCTTGTCCTTGTGTTTTTTTGGATAATACTGTGACATCAACCGTCCCCGGCTGTGGGCTGGTGATCTCCGCGTCTTTGACATCGGTTGAGGCGGTGAGGGTGTGCCAATAATAACTGTTGCGTGACCCGGCAGTTGTTTTTGACTCCAGTGATAATTGAATTCGGGTTCGGAAACGGTCATCGGTTTCATATTCGGCTTCAATCGGCGGATTTGCGGTTGGATTGGCTGCAACCTCAATCAAACGTTCCACGCCCAATAATGCGCCCAGATGATCTAAATCACTGTCGGTTGCGTAGGCAAGCATCACCGATTTTGCAGCCGCATTAATCCGCGCACGCAGTAGTGTTTCAAGATACGCATTTTCCTCCAGTAACTTGGTGACGGGGTCAGATTCCAAGGTTAACCGGCTTTGCCAGTGTGCGCGCTCGGCGCTGTCGGCAAAGCGCGCTAGAAAATTCTGTTTGCGTGCCGTCAGCAGCGTTTCAAAGTCGATTTCTTCAATCACTTTGGGGGCTGGCAGTTTGGATAGATCAACTTGTTTTGTCATAATGTTTATAACACCAAGGGCATTTGTTCAAAGGTTAATTTGGTTTGGTTTGTGTGCTGGGTTGCGTCAATATCGGCGGTGATGTGGTGTTTTTCATCAGCGGAAAACCGCACTTTAAAACCGCTGATTTCGACTCGATGTTCCCATTTTTGCAGGGCAACAATCGACGCGCTGGCAATCTGCAACGCCAAACCGTGGCTGATTGGGCGGTCAATCAGCAGCGGTAAAATGCTGCCGTAGTCACGCCGTTGAATACGGCTGCCGACGGGTGTTTGCAGGATATCGGCAATGCTTTGGCGAATATGCGCCGTTTCGTCTGTCATTTTTTTGCCGTTCGTTTTATCCATTATTATTCTGGTTTCCCTGTTTTTGCTGGACCCGGCAAAATGCCGCCATGAAGGTGATTAATCTGACTAATACCGCCTGCGATTTGGTCGCCCGTGCTTTCGATTTTTCCGTTCACCTGCACATCACCGTTAATCGTGGTTTGCGGGCAGGTGATATTTATGGTTTTAACGCCTGTCACGCTTAAATCACTGCTGGCTTGGTTGTAAACAAACCGTGCGCCATCGGCGAACTCGATAACGTGTTCATCTGGGCTTTGGCTTGGTGCGCTTCCGGCGGTGTAAATCCCGGTGATCACAATTGCCGTGGTCAATTCGCCGCTTAATGCGACAATTAAACACTGTTCGCCCACCGTCGGCGGTGACCATGT
The DNA here is from genome assembly GCF_004342725.1 of Testudinibacter aquarius. Taxonomy (GTDB): domain Bacteria; phylum Pseudomonadota; class Gammaproteobacteria; order Enterobacterales; family Pasteurellaceae; genus Chelonobacter; species Chelonobacter aquarius. Next base: position 156,956 of record NZ_SMCP01000005.1, read on the forward strand.
TTTTGTTGTGCCGGCACGCATCGCGGCAAACGGCAGCCAGTCAGTCAGGATTTGCCCCGACCGCACTTTACAGCGTGCATTGGCATGATCCACCGCGGCAATCAAGCCAAAGCGGTGCATATTTTCAAGTCGGCGGATAACGTCAGCGAGTGTTTTCATAAACTGCATTTTGCTGGGCGGAAGTGCGGTTGTCGTGTTGTGGGGGTTGTGATGTGTGGTTTGACAATATGGATAAAATAAATAAACATTTTTGTTTGTTTTTGGTTGACAATATAAACATTTTTGTTTATTATAAATCCATCTTAAAGCCACGGAGGAAAAATGAAGCAAAGTGAGTTTTTAAGATGGCTAATTGCTCAAGGTGTTGAGAAAAAAGAAGGTTCGAACCATATCAAACTTTATCTTAATGGCAAACAGTCGGTACTTCCCCGCCACCCCTCGAAAGAGATAAAAACAGGGACTGTGCAGGCAGTGAAAAAGCAATTAGGACTCAAGTAATCTAAAGCCCCTTTCGGGGGGCTTTCATCAGGCTAAAAGAGGTAACTATGTTCTATCCGGCAAAATTTGAAAAAGAGGGCGAGGGCTATAACGTAACATTTCGTGATATTCCCGAGGCGATTACTTGCGGCGATGACTTCGACGACGCGCTTTTTATGGCAAAAGATGCACTTTTAACCGCTATGGATTTTTACTTTGAAGATCGCCGCACCGTGCCACAGCCAAGCCAAGCGGAAGACGGTGAGCATTTAATTGAATTGCCGTTGAGCGTGTCAGCAAAAGTGCTGCTATTAAATGAAATGGTAGCGCAGAATATTTCTAACGTGGAATTGGCAAAACGTATAAAAGTGAAGCCGCAAGAAGTGCAGCGGATCACCAATCTTGAACACACCACCAAAATTGATACTTTAGCGCGCGCCTTTGCCGCGCTGGGTAAAAATCTGGATTTAAGTGTGGCATAAAAAGCGGGGCATTTGCCCCGTTTTTTAATCCCTGTCAAACAACGCACTACGGCTTTTTGCTTGCCGTTGTCGGTCTAATTTTTCCAGTTCCAAACGGACAGCACTAGCAAGTTCGGTAGGGCTTTGGTTTGTGCCGTTGATGGTGATATTGACTGTCATCGGGCCGACTTGTGCAGCTTGTGCTGACTGCGGTTTTGCCGCCAACGGCGGACGGTTGTCGATAACAAACGGTTGCGCCGCGACGCTGGTCGCCATCCCTGCCGACAATGCAAACGCACCCATGCCTTTTTTAGCATAGTTCAGCAAATTCAAGTTTTTAATCCCAATTCGGCTGGTTGCTTCTTTGGTCATCACATATTCGCCACTGTGCACAATTCCCGCCGGGCTGTATTTGTAGCCGTCTCCGGTGTAGCCGCCGCGGGCTTTGCCATTTTTTAGCACGTTTGCCATAGCGGCATTGCCGTAACTATATTGGCTGTTGATTCCTTTTGTTTGTGCCGGAAAATGATACTGCTTCGGCACTTGCTCATTCACCGCAGCAGCGGCAGCATAGCCGCTTTGCGCATTGCCATTTTTCAAGGTTTGCGTCAGTTGCTGCTGTTCCAATGTTGGCATCTCGATTTTTGGTACTTCAATTTTTGGCATATTGTCGATTAGCCAAGTGATACCATCGATCAGTAGGGTGAGCGGTTTTAATATCCACTCGATGGCGGTTGCTAATGCGCTACCAAATTTTTCTCCTGCGGTTTTGGCTTTGTCTAATTGCTCTGATGTTTGTTTTGTTGGACTTAGCAATTTGCCAAACCAATCAAACACTTTTTTCACCGCATCGGCAACCAGTCCAAATACTGTTCCCAATGGTTTGAATTTTTCCATCACCGGGGCAAGCCCTTTTTTTAACCCCTCAAAGAAGCCGCCGAAAAAGGCTTTTACTTTTTCCCAGTGTTTATAAAGCATTGTTCCCGCTAAAGCAACTCCAGCAATAGCTAACCCTATTGGGGAAAATAATACGGCGATTAATTTCAATGGTGACAATAACATTCGGACTCCCCATTTCATTGCAATAGCAAATTTATTCCATGCTCCGCCAGTCGTGCGGATTGCCCGTCCCAATACTTTAAAACGGTTGCTGATGGCTTTATTAATTCCGGTTAAATGTCCGAAACCTAAAATTAATCGTGCAATCGGATAAAGTAAAAAACTTAGTCCCATCGCTAATCCGCCGATCACTGTTAATCCTGCACCGATGCCGCCGACCCATTTCATAATTGAAGCGGTTAATTCAGGATTGGCATTAACCCATTCTTGCACTTTATCTAACGCGCCGCTGATTTTATCCATTAAATTTTCAAGTGTGACTTTTAAGCTGCCGCCGACGGTACTATTGATGTTGAATAGGCGATTTTTGAAGACTTGCCATTTTGCCGAAATGGAACGCATTCGGGTATCGAATTCCCTTCCCATACTGTTTTTGGCTTCTTCGCTGTTAGCAAGGGCTATTTGTCGTCGCCATTCTTCGGTGTTTGTCACCAATCCGGCAAGTTGCGTGTTGTAGTTTCCGCCTGCAATATCACTGATAACACCAGCTTGCAGATGTTTCGGCAGTTTTTTGATTTTTTCGACGATGGTCATTAATGTGCCTTCGGCATCCGTGACCATACCTTTTTGAATTTTTCGAGGATCAAGCCCCAATGCCGCCAAGCCCTTTTGCACCGGTTTCATACGTGTTGCTTTACTTAATCGGTTAAATGTTGCTTCAACGGCTTTTGCTGATGTGCTGGCTTCGTGTCCTGCTGTGAGCAATGTTGATCCAATGGCGGCAAGATTTTTATTGTTGATTTTGACAATTCCAGCAATACCGGAGGTATCATTCAGAAAATTGATAATATCTGTGCCTTTGGAAATCGCATTATCATCAAGGTAGTTGATCGTATCGGCTAATTCTTTTGCTTCTTTCGTGGTCATACGAAAGTTTTTCTGCACCTTACCAAATAATTCAACCAATTCATCAGGATTTTCAGCATCGAATGCCGTTGCCATTTGAGTATTCAGCCGCACAAAATCTTCTAATTGGTCAACCGGAATGTCCATTCTGGCGGCAGCCGTCACCATATCGCCCAATTGATTGGTGGTTAATGGCAATTCTTTGGATAAGTCTTGTACTTTTTTCTTCCACACGTCATATTCCGGCGTGAAGTTGCCCAGCTCATCTTTCAACCCCGGCACTTGGCGAACCACGCCAAGCATCACATCCTCAAAACTCATAAAGTCGCGCACGGAATTCACAATCGGGGCGGTGATTCCGGCTCCGGTGATCATGCTTTTTTGTCCTACATTGCGTAGCTGCTCGCTGCGAGATTTCAGTGTTTCTACATTATCATGGTAGCGTTGATTATAGGCTTTAGTTTTATTCAGTTTATCAAGTGAGGTTTTTTGTTTATTGATTGCTGCGGTTGCGGCTTCGATTTTTCCTTTCACCGTTGTTTCATGTTTGGCAAAATCTTTCGAATTGATTCCGGCTTCTTTTAATTGCGTGCGTAATTGGCGCAATGCTAAATATTGCTTAACCTTTTCTTGCTGATTGGATTTTGCTAAGCTATTTTCAGTACGAATTGATTGGTTTGTTTTCTTGATTTTGTCATTGATTTTTTGGTATTGCTCGCTCAATCCTTTAATTTTAAATTGTGATTGAATCATGGCTGCATTTGATGTTGAGATCAGTTTTCCGCTTGCAGCTTGTGAAGCGGAATATTCAGCATGACGTTTAGAGAGAAAATTAAAATTCCTTTTTTCCTCATCGAGTAAATTCTTAATATTTTGCTTATCAGTTTTTTCACTACTGATTTTAGTGCGCAAATTGGCTAATTTATTTTTATGTTTATCCAATGCCGTATTTGCAGCAGTAATATTTTCGGTGAGCTTCTGCATGGAATTCATTTTATTGTAAGTGGATTCCAATGCTTTCTTTTCTGAACGGACGGTTTTCAGCGATTCAGATAATTTCTGTGCTTGTTTTACAGTGCTTTTAAACGGTGCAGTCAATTTATCAATTGCGCTTAGGGTGACTTCCAGTTTTAAATTACTCATATTTATTGACCTCTATCATTGACAATGCTGTTTGTTTACCCAATAATTCGAATAAACCAAGGGGGAAATCATGGAAATACTCTTTTTATTGTTAGGCTTTTTCGCATTATGTGCGGTTGCCGGTGTTTTCTTCGGTGTTGCTATTCCTGCGGCAATTTCCACCATTATTCTTTCTCCGCTTATTATTGCTTACTTGCTGCTTATTGGGGCAGTGCTTTGGCTGTCTGAAATTCATTTTTTATTAGGTTTTGTTGCATGGTGTGGCTTGATCGCATTAGCTTATATCCGTTATAAACAACAAAAAAATCACAACGCAAGCTGATCAATAATCAAATCCTCAATCAGCAGCTTATCCGAATCACTAAATCCTAGCAGTTCCCGTTGGTCATACCGCACTTTGTGCGGTTTATTTTTTTGTACTCGTCCTTCCAAGCCATATTGATGCACGCTTGCCAAATGTCCGGCACTGCCGCTAAAGCCGATTTCCGCTTGTTCGCCGCTGTTTTTTCGTTTCATAAATCGGCTGCTTTTCAGCTTCACAAACATCGCTTTGCGCTTGATTTTGCCTTTCCGCTTTTGCGGTTTGCGCGGAATGTATGCGCTGCCGTCGGGGTTTTTCTGTGCGCCGATGCGTTGGCGTTGGCTTGTGCTGACTTTTTGCGCGACGTTGCGCAGTAATTTTCTACGCTCGGCAACGCTGAAACGGCTTAACAGTGCGCCGAAACGTTGTTCCAGTTGTAATGCGTCCATTATTCACTTTCCCGCACCAGTTCGCCTTTAACAAATAGCTTCCATTTTTCTACCTCTGCCCACTCGTACAGCGGCGGTTCTGCAAGATGGTTAATCAGATTTACGCCGTCTTGTTCCGCTACCCGCACGGCTTCAGTCAATCTGATTTTGATTTCAATATCGGCGGTGTCGTGGTTCAGTTGCTCAGTGGTAAATTGGATGCTTTTTTCACGTAGTGACGGATTTTCCACGATTTCGGGTTGATTACGGCGCACAAAATCCATAATTGGCACAATCAGCACGTCCAGCGGGTAAGCAAAATCGGTCAGGATAATAGTCAGCCAGTAACGATATTCAAAGCTTGCGGACTGTGCCCCGGTGCCGACAATTTGCCCGTCTTCGACAAACATCAGCAGTTTATCGGGATTGGTCTTCAATTCTGGAATGGTCTGTTCAATCGCATGGCGCAGCAGTGGCGGTTTGATCATCGGCGGTATCCTTTCGCTTTGGTTTCCGCGATTTGTTGGCAACTGACGCAGCGGGTGCAGCCGACAATCGTTTTACGGCGTAGCTCGGGAATCGGTTCGCCGCAGTCATCGCAATAAATTGCGCTGGCGGTTTTCGGTTGGCGGTGTTTGGCAATAGCTAAATCCCGTTGCAGTTGTTCGATTCGGCTGGCTTGGTCAAAAATATCAGTCATGTTTTAGGGTTTCATTATGTTGATTAATGCAGGATTGCAAGGCATGGTGCGCAATGGCGCAGATTTCCAGTTGCCCCAAGGTGCGGTCAAGTGCCATCGCAAAATCACCATTGGTGTTGAGTTTAAACCGCACTTGCGCGGTGCAAAGTGCGGTTGTGGGGCATAAAATAGGCGCTGGCGGTGTGGCTTTATAAACCGTTTGCGTTGAACAGGCGTTTAATATCATCAGGGACAGGCTGATTGCGCCAAGTTTGATTTTGTTCATTTTTCAGTGCCTCATTAAGTTGTTCGGTGCGGCTGTCGGCGTGCTGTTTTTGTTGTTGCAATGCGTTATTGAGTTGGTCAACTTGCAGTTGGTAGCGGTGCAGTTGCTGCGCTTGGTTTTTCTGCTGCTCGGCGAACAATTGATTTTCGGCTTGCAAAGTGCGGTTTTGCTCGCTCAATCGTTGGCTTTGGCGTTGAGAATAACTCAAGCAGATACTTAAACCGACGCAGATAGCCAATGCGCCGATTAACACCAGATTACGAAAATTTAAACCGTTAAACATAATTCACGCTCCTTGCGTCGTCTGATTTCAAGCCCTTTTAACTTTTTGCCGCCGGCATACACCCAGCGCAAGAACTGATCACACATTGCCGGGCTGTAGCCCTGATTCGCCATGCGGAATAGGGTCGATTGGCGCATGGCACCGCAGCCGACGTTAAAGGTTAAACTGGTCATTGCCTCAAATGCGCCTTGAGGCATTTTTGCGCCGTTGCCATAACGATTTACACAGTTTTCGGCGGTGATTAAATCGTTGACCCAGCGTTGCGCAATTTCGCTGTCGCTGTAAGTGTGGTTGTGTTGGATTTTTTCGCCGCCTGCTTCGGTGCTGCCAATTCCAACTGTCAGCACATCAGACGGGCATTGATATGGATCACGGCGGCAGCCCTCGGCGTTGCCGATGATTTCCAATCCCCGCTCTCTTGTTCTGATATCATCGCTGTGATTGGCTATCACGATGCCGATAATTGCGGCGACGGCACAAACGATGACTTTTTTAAGACTGTTTTTCATATTTTTGTTTCCGTTCGTTGATAATTCGTAGTTCCAGCTCACGCAGCCTTAATTGATATTCTTTTCGTTTGTAGTACCAATTTGTAAACCACGTCAGAAAACCAAAAGTTATCCCGAAAATTGATGCCCACTCATGCCATGAATAGCCGCTGACCGTTGCGATAAAAGCCCCCCAATATGACAAGCCTGTTGTCCCCGGATCTCTATACATTTTTAAATCCTTTTCTAATCCCAAAGCTGCAGTATGGAGCGTTCCGCCGCCTGTGTTTGTTCAACTTCCGGCAAAATAACCGCGGTTCCGATTTCTAGTGTGATGTGGTCGGCCAGCTTTGGATTCAGTTCTAAAACCCGTTCGACCAATCCGGCAGTTTTTCCAAAATAGCGGTAAACGATGGCATCTAAGCTGTCATGCTGTTGTGCGTAAACCGTTGCCATTAGATCAACTCCGCCGTCAACCGCACTTCGCCCAAGATATCGCTGATCGCAAAGCGGGCGTTGCGGCGCAATTCGCCGATGAGTGGCGTTTGTTCGCTGGCTTCTTTGCGTCCGCTGTTGGTTGCATCGTAGCTGTGGTATTGCTCGGTTAAATCCGCAACTGTCAGACAATAAACTGCTCTTTTGTAACGTTGAATTAGCACTGATTCGCCGTTGACGGTTTCCGCTTCGACTGTCGCCAGTGTGTTGCCTTGATGCCGTTGGCGGAATGGGTGTAAGTCGTAATTCACGCTTGCCATCGCTTCGATGACCGCACTTTTCAGCCGCTCGTTGGTCACAGTGCCGTCAAGTCGCATCGCGTTACGTATTGCAAGCAAGGAGATATCGGGAAAAAAACCGTTATTGGTTATGATCTCGTCCGCTATAGCATTTTCCGTCACCTGCGTTTTCAGCTTGTCCATGCTGTAATCGGTGATTTTTTTGACTGCGATTGTGCCGTTCATTTTTGCTAACCTTAAAACTGATAAAAAAAATAGCGGGGTGAGGGCTTTTGCAGATAATAAATTATCGTTTTGCCCGCCCCGCTGGTCGGCGTGATACGCTCGGTTATTCGGTTTTGTCCGTATTTTCGGACTGCAATTTATCGACGACTTTCGTTAATTTATCAATATCTTGCTTAACCCCGACATTATTATTCAACTCCATCGCACGCTTGAGATTCTCCAGTGCTGCAATTTGGTTGTTTTCCTTTTGTAGCAAGCCGATTTCTTTCAGCAGTTTGGCGCGGACTTCGTCCGGCATATCCTGCTCTTGGGTCAGCGCATTGACATTCACTAACACCGCTAAATCAAAATCAGTTTTGATGTCGCGCGAAATTTTGGCTTTATCCGCAAATTCTTCCGCAATCAGCGTGCCGGTTGTGCGGCTGAAACCGTCCGGCAATACTAAATCATGGAACAACGCATATTCACCAATTCGGATTGCCAGCGCATAATTACCACAGTCAATTGACCAAGTGAGCCACGTCATCAGCACGTTATCTTGATAACCTGTGCCTTTTTCTAATGCTCCCTCAATCCACGGCAGATATTCCGGCAAGATTTTTGCTTTAAATTCCGCTTTTGCTTCTTTTGATTGGATCTGTTGCAAGCTGCGTTTATGCACGGCTAACTGGTGCAACATCAATTCGTAAGCCGTTGCCCCGTCCAGTGTTTCCGCTTGCGCAGAACTTTCTTGCTCTGCGCTGACCCGTAGAAAATGTGCTTTAGTTGGTCGCATATTACGCCCCCGCTTTATCTTCCGGTGCGTCAATCATTTTGATGTTTTTTAACACCGCAACCAGCTCGTAATTTTCCACAACGAAATCATCGTTAGATGAAGTGTAATCTTCGATTCGGTCACGTTTGGCGTTGTCCACAATGGTACGACGCATTGCACTGTCTTGATAATAGATGGAAAGATTATCCAATCGGGTGATCAAGATTGTACCTTTTGGCATATATGGCGCTTGGATTGCACGTAAACCGCCGACCCGTTTTTGACTGACAATCGTATCGCCTGCCAGTTGCTCGGTGGCTTTTTGGTCGTTGTATAGCGGGAAGTATTTATCCGCCATCAAATCACGGCTCATAATCGCAACCAGCTTGGTGTCGTCTTGGAACTGTGGTGCAATCAAATCGCTGACGGCGGAATAAACTAATGCATCCAGCGTTTTGTAGGTTTTGCCCGTACCGACTTCAATTTTGCCGCTGCCTTGGGTTTCTTCTTTCATGGTGCGTTGTGGTACGGCTTCGTCGATTTTTTTCAACCAGCCTTTTGCTACGTCTTGCAGCAATGGTTTAGCGGTGCGGTTTGAGGTTTTGACGCGCTCTTCGCCGTTGAATGCAATCATAATGCGGTCTAACGCCATGCGTTCGGCTTTCAATTCGCCTAGACGCTTGGCAAAATCGGGGAATTTCGCCCACATATCCAGTGTGCCGTAGGTGTTGTGGGTGTCATAGTTGATTTGCTGACAGTGATATGCAATTGCTGTCAATTTGTGAATATCTTGCGTTTCACGGTCTTTGGCGGTAGTGTCGGTTGTGCCGGCAATTGTTCCCGCAATGCCTAATCCTAGCACTTCGCCTTGCTGTTCGGTGACACCGATAATGTTGATCATTTTCAGGAATTCGGAACTTTCTTGAACTGCTTTTTCTAAGCGTTGTTGAACACTCGGGGTGATCGCAAATTTCTGGCCGGCTTGAATGCCGCTGAAATCAACGCTGTTGTCTTGTGCTACGCCAGTTAGATACGCATTTAAAATAGCTCGGGTTTCTGTTCTCATGTCGGTATTCTCTTTGTTAATAATAAATTAGAAGAAGCGTCCGCCATCCGGTGTTTTTTCACCGGTGGCAACAGGGCGTTGGCTGTAATTGGCTTCCGGCTGTTTTGCCAGTCGGTTAAATTTGGTTTCCCACTCGCTCACTGTGGCTTGAAGTGCGGTCAAAGCGTGCAAATTAGCTTGGTTTTCTGCTTCAAGTGCGGTCTGTTTCTCGGTCAATTCGGCAGTGTGGCCGGATAACAATTCAATCGCTTGAGATTGATCAGCAAAGCGTACATCATCTTTTTTGCTTTTGCCTTTCAACAATTCCGCAACGCGGCTGAACAGGGAAATGCTTTCTTTTTCGGCTTCGATTTCTTCCAAATCCAAGGAAAATTCCAACGCTTCTGAAATCAGGTTATCGGCTTTCTGTTTGCGGTCAGCCAGTGGATTGACTTTTGCTCCGGCGCAGAATTGCAACATTTCCGTTCCTAAACTGGCCGGTGAATCGGTGACGGCAAGCCCGACTAAATAGGCCTCGCCCTTGTCGGCAAAATCCAAATCCACTTCGATTGAGGTGTAAATTTTTTGCCGTTCTTTGTTCAGTTGAATCAAATCTTCCGTTGGTTCGATTTGCGCCAATAATTGCAGTTTGCCGTCGTCGCGTTGCTCGGTTTTCAGTGCCAGCACATCGCCGTAGGCTTTGGCGTGCGGTTCGTCTTTCCATAGCATGCGGAATTTGATGTGTTCAATATTGATTCGTGCAGCGTAAGTATTTTTCGGGTCATAATTGGCTGCCATTTGGGTCAGCCATTCGCGTGAAATTTTGCGGCCGTCCGTGGTTGCGCCCTCGGTGGCTACAACAAACCATTTCGATTTTTTAGGCATATTGGATTCCTGCGGTTGGGTTATTGGGTTAATCGTGGTTATGTTGCTGACTTTTCAAAGTGCGGTCTATCGGTTGAGGTTGTGAGGTGGATTTTGACAAGGCGCGTGAATGTATCAAAAGCGGAATAACTTACATCATACGGCTAATAAAAAATATCCGGAATGCGTGAATGGAAGAATTAACCGACGATTTAAATAATGAACTGAATAAAATTGATATTAATGTCAAACGGCAAGCACAAATCAAATATTGGAACGGCTTTAAAATCGCTGAAATTGCGCGGCAGTTGAACATTCCGCAGTCAACAATTTCAAGCTGGAAAGAGCGGGAGAAGTGGGACGACATCGCCCCAATTGGTCGAGTGGAAGCCACGTTGGAAACGAGACTTTGCATTTTGATAATGAAAGAACCAAAGAGCGGTTCGGATTTTAAAGAAATTGATTTGCTACAACGGCAGATGGAGCGCGTGGCGCGGATTAAAAAATACTCCAACGGTGGCGGTAATGAAACGGATCTGAATCCGAAAATCAAAAATCGCAACAAGGGTGAACGCAAAACGGCAGATAAAAATCCAATTACGCAAGAACAGGAAGAATTGTTGATCAATGGTTTGCTTGAAACGATGTTTCCGTATCAGCGAGTTTGGCACGATGCAGGGCTGAAACACCGAATCCGCAATATCTTAAAAAGTCGTCAAATTGGTGCAACTTACTTTTTTGCGTTGGAATCCTTTGTTGATGCGCTAAAAACCGGACGTAATCAGATTTTTATTTCAGCGTCGAAAAAACAGGCGTTACAGTTCAGATCTTACATTATTGATTATGCGAAACGTGTTGCTGATGTCGAATTAAAAGGCGAAACCATTGTGTTGCCCAATTCGGCAGAACTGATTTTTCTCGGTACGAACAGCAAAACTGCACAATCCTATCACGGTAATCTGTATTTTGATGAAATCTTCTGGGTGCCGCGCTTTGAAGAAATCCGCAAAGTTGCCTCGGCGATGGCTTCACAGAAACAGTATCGACAAACTTATTTTTCCACTCCGTCCACACTGGCACATTCCGCTTATCCGTTTTGGAGCGGCAAACGATTTAACCGTGGACGACCAAAAGCACAACAGGGCGTGTTTGATATTTCCCACGATTTTTTAAAGTACGGTCGAGTAGGGCCGGATAACCAATGGCGGCAAATCGTGAATATTTACGACGCTGAAAATGGCGGTTGTAATCTGTTTGATATTCACGATTTGAAACTAGAATATTCTGCCGATGAATTTGAGCAGTTGTTTATGTGTCAGTTTATCGACGATAACGAAAGTGTGTTTAAATTCGCTATGTTGCAGCGGTGTCAGGTGGACAGCTTGGAAATCTGGCGAGATTTCAATCCGCTGTATTTGCGCCCATTTGGAAATCGCGAAGTATGGCTGGGTTACGACCCTGCATATACCGGTGACCGTGCAGCACTGGCAATTATTGCCCCACCGCGTGTCGAGGGTGGCACATTTCGGGTGTTGCATTATCAAACCTTTCATGGCATGGACTTTGCACAGCAAGCGGAGCGAATCCGCCATTATTGCGACAGTTATAATGTGAGCAGAATCGGTATTGATATGACAGGGCTTGGCACAGGTGTTTATCAAATCGTGAAAACGTTCCGTCCTGATGCCGTTGGTTATCAATATAACCCAGACTTAAAAAATCGCATGGTACTGAAAGCATTTGATGTGATTAGCAAAGGGCGTATGGAGTGGGATTCGCTCGGCAATGATATTCCTGCCAGTTTTATGTCAATCAAAAAACAACTCACCGCCAGCGGAAAGCAGACTACTTACTTTGCCGACCGTTCGGAAGAAGCTAGTCACGGCGATATTGCTTGGGCGATTATGCAAACGTTAATCAATGAGCCGTTCGAGGGTACTTCAACGGTCAATCAGTCATTTATGGAGATTTATTCGTGAAAAATCAAAACAGTTGTCAAAATAATAAAATTGAAGCCTTTAGCTTTGGTGAACCCGTGCCGATGTTGGATCGGGCAGAAATTTTGGATTATCTACAATCTACGATTTACAACCAAAAATATTACAATCCACCGTTGGATTTATGCGGACTGGCGAAATCCTACCGCGCTGCGTCACATCATGCGAGCGCCATTCAGGTGAAGAAAAATATTTTGTTAAGTACCTGTTTATTGGATTCGCGCTTGAGCAAAACGGAATTATCAAAATTCGTGCTGGATTATTTGGTATTCGGCAATGCTTATTTTGAACTCACGAAAAATCCGTTTGGTGAGGTGATCAAGATTAGCGCGCCAAAGGCAAAGTATGTGCGTAAAGGCGTGGAGAATGGAAAATTTTTCTATGTTCCGCAAGGTATTCTAAATGAATATGAATTTCAACCGCACTTGGTGTTTCACTTGTTTGAACCAGACGTAAATCAAGATGTGTACGGCATTCCTGAATATTTAGCGGCAATGCAATCGGCTTGGCTGAATGAATCAGCAACGTTGTTCCGTCGCAAATATTATCTGAATGGTGCACACGCTGGGTTTATCTTGTATATGTCTGACCCTGCGCATAATCAAGAAGATATTAATAATTTACGTGAACAGCTAAAAGGTGCGAAAGGGCCAGGCAATTTTAAGAACTTGTTTATGTATTCAGCGAACGGAAAAAAAGACGGTGTACAAGTGATACCGCTTGCCGATGTTGCTGCCAAAGATGAGTTTTTGAATATTAAAAATGTTAGTCGCGATGATGTACTTGCTGCCCACCGTGTGCCGCCGCAACTGATGGGGATAATCCCAAACAATACCGGCGGCTTCGGTGATGTGGCAAAAGCTGCAGAAGTATTTTTTATCAATGAAATTCAGCCGCTACAAGAACGGCTATTAGAACTGAACGAATGGCTTGGCGAAACAGTGATCACGTTTAAAGATTATGAATTGTTGAAAGAAAAAGATAGCAATAGCAACGCCCACAGAACCAACGTTGGCCAAACGGTTTAGATCCTTTCCATCAAAAAATAGCCCCTGAATAGGGGTATTTTTACGCCAGTAAAACAAGGTCTTTTCCCTTGTTTTAAATAAATATTTTGACAATTTATTATACCATAATCCGAAATTAAATCCTTTAAAATCACGATTTTTTCTTTATTTTCAATAAATAAACTTACTTTTTTACCGTAAAAACATCCAAAGCCAATCCTAAAAATCCAAGAAAAACCGACCCAAAAACGCCATCAACCCCGCGCCCGCGCGCTCGTATCCTCGCCACGCCCGCACACTTAATATGCCGCTTTCAACGCAACCTGCGTTAGCATTTAGATCCTTGCCAGTATTGGCACTAATGAGATCTTTTTATTTAGATCCTTTAACGCATTTTTACGCAAAAAAACGCAGTTTTTTTGATCTTTTTTTGTGATCAAATTCAAAATAATAAAATTTCTCTTTATTTTTATACAGTTAAAAAAGTGTGCAATATTTTGCACTATGTAACTTTTAGATCTTTGATCTAGAATTAGATCTTGTGCCGGCCCTAGGCACCACTGGTAAATATAATCCACAAGCCCTGATTTTTTAATCGGGGCTTTTTATTATCTAAAACAACCACTTAAATAATCATCACCTCTTTTTTACTGTATGCTTAAACAGTGCTTAGCTGATCCGCCGTGATCTGCTAAGATCGAAAACAACACTATTTTGCACTAAAATTGCACCAAATTTAACTTGGCAAAATTATGGCAACTTTTGGTATAAAACGAGCCCTTGTTATGAATTCAAGGGCCATGTGGTTGTAAAAAGTACGGTTGTCGTATGAGAGAGGGAGCAGCTTTGATAAAAACCGTTATGCAAACACCCTGTCAGTGGCGATTTTGGTCAAAAATTGGCTTCTATTTTTGTACTCCGGATGTGTTGCCACAAATTGATCAATCCGCTTAATCAATAAACTCGGCAGTGTAACATTAATTTTTTCTGATTTACCCAATAAGTGGGACAAATCAACTTCGACAAATGTCAAAATAAAATCTTTAAAGTCAGCATTTTGTTGATGTTGTTCAATCGGTTTCGGCTGTGGAATCTCGTCACCATCTTCTAACATACCTTCAATATGAAAAGTAATCGCTTCTTTTGCATTCATAAACGCTTCTTCCAGCGTATCTCCAGCAGAAAAGCAGCCTGGCACATCAGGCACAACCACACCATAAGCGTGTTTTTCATCACCAATAGCGATTGCGATTGGATAGAGCATAATTTTCTTCTCCTATTTCAAAGGGCTATAGCCCTGCCTGTTTTAATATTGATTTTGTCGTTTTGATGTCTAAATCCTTTTTAGGGTGTGGCACAGTCACCCGTCCTTTTCTTGCTGGGTGTTTAAATTGATGGTGACTGCCCTTAACTGCAACAAGATACCAGCCGTCCTTCTCTATCAATTTTATGATACTTTTGCTGTCCACAGATGATCCTTTTTATCCAAGAGTTATTATAACCCCAATTTTAAAGAAAACAAGTTTTATAGTTGTTTAAAGTGTATACGACGAGTACTATTTGCGACAAAATCGATATCCTGCCGCAAATAAGCCGCTGCTCTCACTCTGTTACAATGTGAAGTGTAACTGATAATGGTATTGCTTTTGTGACAGTTGATATTCTCGATGCACACTTGGGGTCCATGAATCATCACCGCCCACGCCCATGTGGAATCCATCAAGGCGAACATAGAGACAAGGATCCGCCACTAAATCACAAGTGTGACGCGCTTCAGCCAGATTGGCTTGGCTGAAGCGACTGACTGCAAAATGGAACAACCCTGTCACGTTGAGTTCTGCCACGGTTAATTCACGCACATCGCAACGCAAGCCGTTTTCGCTTGGGAAAATGTAGTTGGTGTGCAGCTCAAATTGTGACAAATCATATTGCCCAATGTGTGCCGCATCTTTGCGATCCGGATAATTTTCATGCGGTCCGCGCCCAAACCATTTCACGCGACTATCGCTGTTGACCAGCGCCAACTCAACACCCACGCGCGGCAGCGACGGCAAGCCGTCGGCAACTTCAACCTGAACAGCCAAACCCAGTTCGCCCTCTGCAGTGATACGATATACCCATTGACTTTTAAGCAGCAGCTGCTCTTGATGATAATAGCCGTGCTGCACACAAATTTGCAAACAATCGGACAGCTGCTCAAGCTTGAACGCCAAACATTTTTCACTCAACGACCACAGACCGGACTGCTGCCAACGGCTGATCCACGCATTTGGATCGGCATGATGTGCTTCGCTGGTGCCAATGTCGTTATCCAATGGGGCTCGGTAAAAATTATTGCGCAACGGTTGCGCCAATTGTTCAGCGCCATTTTTCAGCCAACTGCTGAGCAAACCACTCTTTTTATCAAACACAATCTGAAAATGCGGCTGCTGCACCGTTAATTGTGTTTCATCTTCAACAAAGTGCGGTAGCGCAGAAGGTCGCAATGGCGGCTCGCTCAGTGCAATCACCTCAGGCAGCACAAACTGTTGTTTTGCCAGGCTGAAACCATTTTCTGCCCATGTTTGAGTTTGATTTAACACCACTTCCACATCAATCAAATACAACGTATCCGGCAGCAGATGAATATCCAGCGGAATCCGGATTGTTTGGCTGCCTTGTGGCGCCAAGTTCAGCCCGCTATAGTTAAAGCGGATCGGAAAACCGTTGGCGCTGAGTTTCCAATGCAGGAAGCAATCTTTCACGGTTTTGAACTGGTATTCGCTGGTCACGGTCAACTCATAGCCCTGCTCCGCCTTTGCCAGTTTGAATTGGAAAAACTGCTGCGCTTTTTTCACTTCATACATGGCCGGATGCAAAGTGCGGTCTGGAAATAACAACCCATTGATACAAAACTGACGATCATTGATTTGATCGCCAAAATCACCGCCATACGCCCAATAGGGATTACCTTCTTGATCAAATTTGGTTAAACCTTGATCGACCCAATCCCAAATAAAACCGCCTTGCAGCCGTGGATATTGGCGGAATGCCTGCCAATATTGCGCAAAATTGCCCACGCTGTTGCCCATCGCATGCGCATATTCGCATAAAATCAGTGGTCGTTGTTCGCCAGGCATCGAAATCGCTTTTTTGATTGCCCATTTGGTGACTGCGTCGGCAGCAAAAAATTGATCCTGTTCAACACGGGCGTACATCGGACAGATAATATCAGTTGCTGAGGTCATCGAGCCGCCGCCTTCGTATTGCACCGGTCGGCTCGGGTCGCGCTGTTTCAGCCATTGATACATCGCATGGTGATTATTACCAATACCCGATTCATTGCCCAACGACCAGATGATAATACTAACGTGGTTTTTATCCCGCTCAACCATACGCACAACTCGTTCCAAATAGGCATTCAACCAATTGGGTTCATTTGACAAGCGCTGCATCGGAAACTGTCCATGGGTTTCTAAATTGGCTTCGTCCACCACATATAAACCATATTGATTGCATAATTCATACCAAGCGGGATGGTTGGGATAATGCGCACAACGCACTGCATTAAAGTTGTTTTGTTTCAGCAAGATAATATCTTGCCGCATATCTTCAAGGGTCAGCGTATGTCCACGTTCAGGATGGTGCTCGTGCCGGTTTACGCCACGAATCAGTAGCGGTTTGCCGTTTAACAGCAGTTGCCCCAGCTTAATTTCCACCTTGCGGAAACCGATATCATAGGCTTCGCAATCGAGCAGTTGATTGTTATGATCTAATAAACTGATCACACAACGATACAAGTGCGGTATCTCTGCCGACCACGGTTGCACCTGCGGTACGCCGGCGATTTGCTGAACCCGATCCTGATAGCCGCCTTTTTCATCGACCGCTGCTTGTTGTGCGATTGAATGGGTGATGTCCAACAGCGATTGATCGCCGTCAAACAGCTGCAACCGCACTTTTGACAATTCGCTGTTTTGATTCAAACGGGTTTTGACCACAAGTTGCCCGTTTTGATAAATCGCATCCAAATCCGCTTGAATTTCGACATCGGCAATATGCAACTGCGGTTTGCTAAGCAAGGTCACATCGCGGAAAATGCCACTCAGCCACCACATATCCTGATCTTCCAGATAAGAGCCGTCACTCCAGCGCAGCACCATCACCGCCAACCGGTTTTCACCCGCTTGCACAAATTCAGTTAAATCAAACTCGGCGGCAACACGGCTGTCTTGCGCATAACCGACCCAACGTCCGTTACACCACAAATGAAAAGCGCTGTTCACGCCGTCAAAATTGATCCGCACTTGGCGCTGTTGCCACTCCGGCGGCAATACAAACGAAGTGCGGTAACAGCCGGTCGGATTCACTTGCGGCACATAAGGCGGATTATCCGGGAACGGATATTGAATGTTGGTATAAATCGGGTTATCCGCCACATTCGGCTGCAACTGCCAATTGGACGGCAAGGCAATCGTCAGCCAGTCGGCATCATCAAAGTACGGTTGAATAAAGGCTTCCGGCACAGCCTCCGGCTTAGCGAACAGTTGAAATTGCCAGCTACCGTTCAGCGATTGCTGATGAGGCGATGGTGCTTTGCTGACCGCACTTTGCACATCGGGATAAGCGCACAACGGCGCATGTGCTGCCAGTCGCGATAACGAGGATGTCACTAATGGATTTTCCCAATCTCTGGCTTTAATAATTTCACTGAATTCCCGCATAATACCACTCTCCAGGTGTTAAAAAAGCAACGGAAAATCGTTGCTTTTCAATAAATTAAACTTTTTGTATTAAGACATTATCTTTAAGATTCTTTAGACTTTAACAAGCCCGAAGAGCCTTTAGAATAATCTTTAGGTTGTGCTTTTTCGTCGTTTTGTGGCTCGCTGACCGCACTTACCACATTTTCATCAAACGTTTCAGCCGTTTTGTCTGCCAACAAATCTTGAGCAAAAATTTCTTTTGCTGTGGCTTCCGGTAATAATGCCACCGAGCTTTTGGCTAAATGCTGATATAAGCGCTGATAGTCCTGCGCCAACGATTTCAACAGATCCGCACTTTCGGCAAAATGTTCCTCGATCTTGTTTTTCTGCTGTTCAACCTCAGTTTTCACCTGTTTTAATTCGGACTCGGTTTTTAACTGTTTTTTGACACTACCGCTGGTTATTCTGATAAAAAAATAAGCCAATATAAAACCAACCATGGCACCCAGCCCGGCAACAACCCAGATATTGTGTAATAATTCGTTGTTCATTCACTCCTCCTAAAATTAAGCAATAAAAAATAGAATAACTGCCTTAGAGTATAAAATGTTATGGCGATAAAGCTAAGTATTAAATCATGTTTTTTTAGATTTAGATCACAAATTTTATCACTTAGTTGCGTGCTTCTTTTTGAAATCGTTGACGATACTGTTTTGGTGTACATTGGCTTAACAGATAAAACTGCTTAGAAAAATAACTCAAATGATTAAATCCGCTACTTAATGCGATTTCGGTAATACTCAATGAAGTATTCGTTAACAGTGTTTGGCTAACCTCAATTCGATAAGCATTCAAAAATGACATCGGGCTTTGCTGCATATATTTTTTAAACAATTTGCAACAACGGCTACGGCAAATATGTGCCGAAGCAGCAATACTGTCTAATCGTAGCGGATGCATATAGTTTTGGTGGATAAAACTTGTCATTTTTTTCTGTAA
Source organism: Testudinibacter aquarius (assembly GCF_004342725.1). GTDB lineage: Bacteria > Pseudomonadota > Gammaproteobacteria > Enterobacterales > Pasteurellaceae > Chelonobacter > Chelonobacter aquarius. Next base: position 175,777 of record NZ_SMCP01000005.1, read on the forward strand.
TATAATTTCCTCAGATTCTTCTTTGTCCTCCCCGGTGAGAGAATCTTTCACTAAATTAAACCATTTGTGCCAATATTGGTAAGCCACAGCAACGCATTCCATGTCAATACCGTTGCCTAAATGTTGAGCTTGTAAATGCAAAGCACCTAATTTTTCAATATCTTGTAAAATAGCAAGATGTGCAAGTTGTTCAGAAGATAAATAGTTCGCTTCCAGCTGTTTGGCATAGATAATAGGTTCAACAAATTTTTGGTATAAAATTTTTTCGGCACTAAAAATTACAGGGTTAATTAATACGCAAATAAAATCGCAATCTTCCCCAGATGAAGAATAGCCATAGTGCATTGCTTTCGCATTCACTATAATGCCATCACCTTTCGTTAAAACAAATGTTTTTCCATTCACATAATAATACATTTCACCGCTTAAAATTTTAACCAACTCAATATCTTCATGCCAATGGCATAATACTTTCATCTCATTAAAATCTGATAATTTATTACATTGAATACCAATACGGACATAGGGCAAATAGGATTGAATGATTTCAGCTGAATCACTCATTAATTTTAATGTGATTTTCATAGTAAACCTCTTATAAAATACGATTTTTATAAAAAATAGCGAAAATTGTGTTAGAAAGCGATATTTTTCATCTGATATTATCATACTACGATATAAAACAGAGGTAATCAATAGGTGATGGAAATGGTTAGAAAAAATCTGCTCAATTTTTATTGTGAATGCTTGCCAATAACTAAAATTGATATTCTGGGTGAACGAATTACTCAATTAATATTATCTTTTTCAATCCCAATTTCAGAAATATCATCATTCAACGTAGATACAATTTCTGTTTTCTTATCTAGTGAAAATACGAATAACCAGTGGCAAAAGCTAGCTATTGGACATATCGAACAACATAACTCCTCAAGATTAACGTTATTTATTGAACAAACACTAGATTGTATAATAACGAAAACTCTAAAATTTGACCGAGTGCGACTCCGCCAACAGCGCTGCCATATTCAATTTAAAATTGAATTCAATCACCAAATAAAAGATATTTACCACCAGGTATTAGACGATATTAAAATATTACCCATTCAGCATTTAGAATCAGACAAATTTAACTTTTATTCATTTAAAAATATTCATTATAATCTCTATACCCCCCAAGAAAACAGTACATGTCATCCATTAATTATCTATCTACACGGTGCAGGAGAGGGGGGAGATAATCAAAGTCATCTTATTGCTGATCGAGCTATTGCTATCTTTATTGAACCCGCTCTACAACGATTCTTTGATTATCCATTTATTCTTGCACCGCAATGCCCTGATTTCTGGCTGCAAGAATTTAAAGTAAATAATGTAACTTATTTAGGCTCACAAGATTATACTAAAACTTTAATTCAATTGATTGAGAATATTCTATTGCAATATTCACACATTGATCGAAATAGAATTTATATTATTGGTGTATCAATGGGAGGCTATCAAGGGTTACGATTATTAACTGATGGTCCCGCATTATTTTCTGCCGGCATTATTGCCTGTCCAGCACAAATCCCAAGTGATGATTTGCTAGATAAATTAAATAACACGCCTATCTGGTTTCTGCATAGTTTAAAAGACCAAATTGTTCCTATTGAAAATAGTGAATATATCATTAATTATCTACACAATAAAAACCCAAAAATTAAATATCAATTTTTTTCAGATATCACTATTCAAGATATTCACTTTGATCCACATTGTGTTTTTTTATACCTCTATGAAAACATTCCAAATATAGATGGTATATCTATTTTTCAATGGCTAAAACAACAAATTGGTTAAACCAATATAAGGAGCTTTTTATGAACAGTAATAAAAACACGCCAAGTGCGGTTATTTATATTTCAATTATTGCTGCGCTTGGCGGCTTTCTATTTGGGTTTGACACTGCCGTTATTAGCGGTACTGTTGAATCTATTCGTAGTGTCGAGTTTGGCTTCGGACTCACCTCAGGCGAATTAGGATTTGCGGTTGCATCGGTATTAGTCGGCTCTGCAGTTGGTGCTTGGTACGCTGGGTTTGCTGCGATGCGTTTTGGTCGGGTGAAAGTTATGCTGGTTGCTTCAGTGATGTTTTCTATTTCAGCCGTTGGCTCAGCGCTAGCCGTCAGTTTATGGGATTTCTCAATTTGGCGATTCGTTGGTGGCGTTGGTGTCGGAATTGCAGCAGTGATTGCGCCGGCTTATATTGCCGAAGTCTCACCAGCTCATCTGCGTGGTCGTTTAGGCAGCTTACAACAACTTGCTATTGCTGTTGGTTTGCTGGTATCTTTTATCTCTAATTACCTTCTTGCCAATATTCAAAACTCTCCAAATGCCGAATTATGGGGGGGATTATTAGCTTGGCGTTGGATGTTATTAGTCGAAATTTTTCCTGCGGTGTTATATGGGATTATGGCATTCAAATTACCTGAATCACCTCGTTATCTGGTCAGTAAAAATAAGCTAACCGAAGCAAAACAAGTATTAATAAAATATACAGGTGAAACGGCGGCTGATACTAAAATTCGAAACATTCAGCAAAGTTTAGGAAATTTAGATGAAATCATTTCTATTAAAAACGTATTATCATCAAAAACACTTTTTATCCCTGTCGTTTGGGTTGGTATTTGTTTTGCATTTGTTTCACAGTTTACCGGCATTAATATCATTTTATATTATGCATCTTCCCTCTGGAGTGCAGTTGGGTTCTCCCAATCGCTTTCTTTTGTTGTTCCTATTGGCACAACAATCATAGGTGTGTTAATGACAGTAATTGGGATGTTATACATTGATAAAATAGGTCGACGTAAATTACTGCTGATTGGTTCTATTGGCATGGGCGTTTCTCTTTGGATAACCGGTTTTATTTTTATGAGTGCGGATCAAAGTGCAGATGGGCTGGTGTTGCCAGCACATTTATCTTGGTTAGCCTTAATTAGTGCACATGTCTTTTATATTTTCTTTTGTGGAACTTGGGGACCTGCGATTTGGGTTGTTTTAGGGGAGATTTTTCCTAATCGTATTCGAACAACAGGGCTTGGCATTGCAATTTGTGCTAACTGGATTGGTAATGTTATTGTTACTTGGACATTTCCTCCGATGTTGCAAGCCTTTGGACTTGCACCAACCTATTTGTTTTATGGTATTTGCTGTATAGGCTCGTTCTTTATGGTCAAATGGCTTATTCCTGAAACCGCTAATCAAGAGTTGGAAGATTTACATAAAAATTAAATGAATGCGAATCTTTTGGACTATTTTTTTACTAAAAGATTCGCTTTTTGAAACCCTTTCTTATATAATCTTGCGACCCTGTATTACGAACGGTATTTCCCACCGCGTAAATTTAATTGAGTTCTCACTCGAAGGGGTGCAGCAATCAATTTAGAGGTGTGCTTGATGTTGTTATATTAAGCACAGGGTTTAAAAATTTTATTTTGGTAATCATTTAATGAAAACTTTTGTAGCAAAACCGGAAACTGTAAAACGTGACTGGTATGTAGTTGATGCGACCGGCAAAACTTTAGGTCGTTTGGCTACTGAAATCGCAAGTCGCTTACGTGGTAAACACAAAGCCGAATACACTCCACACGTCGATACCGGTGATTACATCATCGTGATTAACGCTGAAAAAGTTGCCGTAACCGGAAACAAACAAAGCGATAAAATCTACTATTGGCACACAGGTCACATCGGTGGTATCAAGCAAGCGACTTTCGCAGAGATGATCGAGCGTCGTCCTGAAAGCGTGATTGAAATTGCGGTTAAAGGTATGTTGCCTAAAGGTCCTTTAGGTCGTGCAATGTATCGCAAATTGAAAGTGTATGCCGGTGCTGAACACAGCCACGCTGCGCAACAACCACAAGTTTTAGACATTTAATCACGGGATCAAGATTATGGCAGAGAATCAAAACTACGGCACAGGCCGCCGCAAAAGCTCTTCAGCCCGTGTATTTATCAAACCGGGCAGTGGTAAAATCACTATCAACCAACGTGAGTTAGACGTTTATTTCGGTCGCGAAACTTCTCGTATGATCGTACGTCAACCGCTGGAGTTAGTTGAATTAACTGAAAAATTGGATCTGTACATCACGGTTAAAGGTGGTGGTATTTCCGGTCAAGCAGGTGCGATCCGTCACGGTATCACTCGTGCTCTGATGGAATACGATGAAACTTTACGCCCTGCACTGCGTGCAGCCGGCTTCGTCACTCGTGACGCTCGTAAAGTTGAACGTAAGAAAGTCGGCTTGCGTAAAGCACGTCGTCGTCCACAGTTCAGCAAACGTTAATTTTACCGTACAGTATTATACTGGTGGATATACAAGCCGATTGGGAAACCAATCGGCTTTTTTAATCACTATTTTTCTAGTAGGTAGTTTACTTTCACTGGGAAATGATCAGAAGCAACTTTAGTCAAATCATCTAACACAATTTGCGCACTGTTGACTTTTAATTTATCGTGATTTTTGCTGACCACATAATCAATAATCCATGGCTCATCCGGGATACTCGCCCCTTCCAACGGACTATCAATCCGCCAGTTATTTTTTATCAAATACGCCATCGTATCCAAATTATGATTATCTTCTTTTCTGATCGAAGCATTGAAATCGGCTACAAAAATGGTCGGTAGCTTAGAATCAAGGTTGTCTTCAACCATTTTCAGTGATGTCAATTGAATAGTGCTACCATTTTCAGTTTTGTTTTTGTGGGTTAAATGTGAGGCAACAAATTGAAAGGTGATGCCATCTTTATCTGTAAAGGTTGCAACACCCGCTGAACGTTGGCCATCGCCATCAGGATCCGGCAAGCGCACCACTTTATAATCATTTAAAGTTAATACATCGGATTTATAGATAATCGCATTACCATATTCACCATTTTCAAATTCGATAGCGGCTGCATTTAAGGTTTTCCAAGGCGTATTTTGCGCATTTTGCAATTGCTGCGCAATATATTTACCTTGACTGACAAATCCGGTTCTGCCGTTAGCGATATCCACTTCTTGCAAACCGACCAAATCCACGTCTAACTTATTCAATACATTCGTAATACGTTGTAAATCTAAAACCTCATCTTCACCAGCGCCGTGATGTATATTGTAAGTGGCAACATTTAATGGCGCAGCAGATAAGCCAACGCTCGATAATAATGCAATAAAACCTGACAAATGGTGTAATTTCATTATCTATTCCTTATAAAAAATAATATGGCTCACAGCCACAGAATTATAGCTGTGAGTATCGATAATAAAATTTATTAAGTTTTTTTTCAATGAAAAAAATCCTAGCGTTTTTTCTTACAGCCTCCTTGGCGGGCTTTAAAGCGTGGATTTTCTTTGCAGATCACATAAACCACGCCGTGGCGGCGTACAATTTTACAGCCTTGATGGCGAGTTTTGGCGCTTTTCAATGATGATAATACTTGCATGTTACTTTACTCCTTATTTGCTTTTTAAGCCGAATTTGGCAAAGCGATTGCTGAAGTCGCTGACACGCCCTTCAGTGCCTAATTGACGGGTTTTACCGGTGTAGTAAGGGTGTGATGCTGAAGAGGTATCACACATAAACACCGGATATTCTTTGCCGTCTTCCCATTTCATGGTGCCATTGGTGCTGGCACAAGAACGGATTAGAAAACCGGTTTTGGCGTTGGAATCATAAAATAAAACAGTACGATAGTTGCCGGGGTGAATATTTTTTTGCATGGTTTAGCCTCAATATTAGGGTTTGTTGATCTCTATTTAGGAACATTCGAGGCGTAGCATATTACATTATTGATAACAATTATCAATAGCAAAAGAGATAAAAAACCTTATTTTTTATCCTAAATGAGAATTTAGCGATAAAAAAACAATCTGTAGTGTCAAATTACAGATTGTTTTAGGCTATTTGTTTGCAGCTGACCGCACTTTAAAGCAGCAGCAACGATTTAGCCAAATGGATTACATTGCTTAATATCACCACTTTGTAATCCACGTTGAAACCAAGCTAAACGCTGTGCCGATGTGCCGTGGGTGAAGCTGTCAGGTACTGCATAACCTTGAGATTGTTTTTGCAAACGGTCATCACCGACCGCTTCGGCAGCATTGAAGGCTTCCTCCAAATCGCCTGACTCTAAAATACCGTTTTTATCGGCATAGTGCCCCCAAATACCGGCAAAGCAGTCGGCTTGCAACTCCAGTTTAACCGATAATTGATTGGCAGCGGCTTGGCTGCCGCTGCGTTGCTGAGCTTGCTGTACTTTCGGCAAAATGCCCAATAAGTTTTGCACATGATGTCCGACTTCATGCGCAATCACATAGGCAAATGCGGTATCGCCAGAGGCTTTCAGTTTGCTGCTCATATCTTTATAAAACGAAAGATCCAGATACACTCGCTGGTCATTCGGGCAATAAAACGGCCCCATTGCTGCCTGTCCGGTTCCGCATGAAGTTTGGGTTGCGTAGTTGTAAAGTACCATTGTTGGTGGTGTGTAGCGCTGACCGCTCTTGCCAAAATACTGCTCCCAAGCCACTTCAGTATCCGCCAGCACCACTCGCGAAAAGGAATTTAGTTGCTGCTCTTCTTGAGAGTTCAGTGAAGATTGGTAGCTCTGCCCCGAGCTAATGTTGCTGGCATCGACCAAACCGGACAGATCGACGCCAAAATAAGCGCCGACTAAGATAATCAGCAAACCGACAATACCTCCGCCCTTGCCCCTAAAACCACCTCCACCGGACGCGCCCCGGCGATCTTCCACATTACTGCTCTCTCTACGCCCCTGCCAACGCATATTGCTTCCCCTTAAAATGAATCAAAATCGTTGTATTATCCCCTTAATCCGTTGTGCAATCAATCGTTAACCGCAGCAATTGCTGCTGTACCTCGGCGCGTAGAAAGTATTTGCCGCTGTGCGGCAATTGTGTGATGACAATTTTCTCACCCCGATACTCAAATTTGAGCGCATAAGCGTGTAAATAAGTGCGGTCAAGTGCGGTTTTATCACCATAGCGCTGATCGCCCAAAATCGGGCTGCCGAGGCTTTTCATCGCCACACGCAATTGGTGCGTTTTACCGCTCTTTGGCATCAGATGAAATAAGCGCAAGCCAGGTTCACACAGCACACTGTGAAAACGGGTGACTGCCGGATTGGTTTGACTGCGACACAGTTTCCAACTGCCGTTACGTGTTTTCGCCATATCACCTGTCACCATGCCCTGCTTTTTCTTTGGTTTCCCGCTCGAAAGCGCGATATAATGTTTCTCTATTTTATGCGTTTGAAACAGGCGTGAAAACTCGGCGGCAGCGGCGCTATTGCGAGCTAAAATGAGTAAGCCGGAGGTGATTTTATCCAAACGATGAACCAGCCATAGCTTGGCATCACCGGTTTGCTGCGCCACCCAATCCGGCAATCCTGATAGTTGTTGATCTTTATGCACACTGATGCCGATCGGTTTGTCGATCACAATAAAATCGGGGTGGCGGTACACCACAGCAATCGGTTCAGGAATATCAGCATCAGCAATATCAGCTTTCGAGGTAATCGTTTCTTTTGGCAACATCGCGGTTATCTATCAATCATATAATTAAGGCGTTTGATAAGCATAGTATGAATATAGAACTTTCGCAAATTATCGGTTACTTGCTGCCGGCATTTGTCTGGATTTTCGGCATTGGAATCACCGCACGTTTGGCATTTAAAAAACAAGCGGTCTCCGTCACCTTGGCGTGGTTGCTGATCATCTTTATGATCCCAATTTTCGGCATTATTGCCTATCTGATTCTAGGCGAAATCAAACTCGGACGGCGTCGCGGCGAGTCCTTCAAAAAACTGGCACCGCTCTACACCGAATGGTTCAGCAGTTTTGATCAATGCTCCAATTTAACCTTAAGCAACGAAAAACTACGTTTTAAACCGTTGTTTGCCTTGAGCCGCTATCGAGTCGGCATTCCGTGCGTGTTAAATAACGAACTGCATATTTTAAACAGTGCCGAAAACATTATCCAAACCATGATTCAGGATATTGAACAGGCGCAAAAAAGCATTTACATGACATTTTATATCTGGTCGGACGGCGGCTTGGTCAATGATCTGACCAGCGCCTTAATTCGCGCTGCCAAACGTGGGGTAAGAATTCAAATTTTACTGGACTCCGTCGGCAGCAAGCATTTTTTGGGCAGCCGAAATTACCGTTACCTGCTCGACAATGGCATTCGAATCGAGGAAGCGCTGCACGCCAATCTGTTCCGTATGTTTTTCCGTCGTGTCGATTTGCGGCAACACCGTAAAATTGTGGTGATCGATGACAATATTAGTTACACCGGCAGCATGAATATGGTTGATCCGCGTTATTTCAAACAGCACGCCGAAGTCGGACAATGGATCGATATTATGGTGCGGATTGAAGGGCCGGTATCACTTATTTTGCAGGGCGTTCATAGTTGGGATTGGCAGATGGAAACCAATGAAGACGTTGCGCTGCTGCCGCAATGTCCGCTGTTACAACATAAACCTGATGATTCGCACGGCGTGCAAATTTTGCCGTCCGGTCCCGGGTTTCCACAAGATTTGATGACTCAATCGCTGCTGCTGGCGATCAGCAGCGCACGGCACAGCATCACAATCACCTCGCCCTATTTTGTGCCCAGTTCCACCATTGCCGAATCGCTGGCAACCGCTTCGATTCGTGGAGTTGAGGTCAAACTGATCCTACCAGAGAAAAATGACTCATTCTTAGTCGAATGGGCGAGCCGCACTTTCTTTGATGAATTGTTGGAAGCCGGGGTGAAAATTTACCGTTTTGAAAACGGGTTGCTGCACACCAAAAGCATTCTGATTGATTCCCGTCTGGCACTGGTTGGCACAGTAAATATGGATGCACGCAGTTTTATGCTGAATTTTGAAGTAACGATGATCGTGGATGATCTGCGTTTCGGACAAGAGGTCGAGGCGTTACAAACCGGCTATTTAGCACAATCCAGCCTGATGGATGCACACGTTTGGTACCGCCGCCCGATTTATAAACGCTTTTTTGAGCGACTGTTCTTTTTATTCAGCCCATTGCTCTAGGGTCTGTTGGTGTTTGTTTATAATTTGAGCTATAAACAAACACCAACAGACGCTAATCAAGTGCGCTCAGCAATGCCCGCTGCAACCGCTGTTTTTCACTGTCGTCCAAGGCTCTGTTTTGCGAATTGGCAAGGATAAAAAAGTCCTCCGCCCGTTCGCCGGTGGTGGTAATTTTCGCATTCAACAAATTAAGCCCCTGTTCGCTAAAGACATTACTAATCGTCACCAATAATCCCGGTTTATCCAGCACAAAAATTTCCAATTCGGTTTGATCACCTCTTTTGCTGTCGATAAACCGCACTTCAGTTGGGACATGAAAATGCTGTAACTTATTGTTGATTCTAGTATTCAGCGCCGGCTTATATTCACTTTGCAACGCAGTCAACACACTCTGTTCGATGCTGCGGCGGCGATCAAATTTCGCCAGCATGCCGGAAGTTTCGCTGATAATAAACGAATCCAGAGCATAGCCGTCATTACTGGTTAAAATTTGGGCATCGTGAATTGACAGATTTTTCGCCTCGATAGCTCGCACCACTTTGTTGAACAAGTGCGGTTGATCAGGGCAATAGACAAACAGTTCGGTGCCGCCTTGTGAAAAACGATTGCTGGATTTCACAATAGTCTGCTCGCCTGTTTGACAGATCAATTCAACATGCCAGGCCAGTTGTTGTGGATTATTGCGTAAAAAATAGTCCTGTGGACAACGCTGCCAAAAATCATTGACGGTACGTAATTTCAAGCGCTCATCTTGCAGCAATGGCTGCAATAGTGTCAACGCTCGCAGACGATGTTGCAAAATTTCATCACTGATATCCAGCAAATAGTCCGAGCCTTGTTCCAGCTGCTGCTTGGTAAATTGATAAAGCGTTTTAATCAACGAACGCTTCCAACTGTTCCACAACGTGCTGTTGGTGGCACTGATGTCCGCCACGGTCAGACACGTCAAATAATCCAGACGAATTTGATATTTCACACTATTGGCAAACGCCAACACCACTTGCGGATCATAAATATCACGCCGCTGTGCAGTGACTGACATTTTTAAATGATTGAGCACCAACCAAGCGGTCATTTCCGCATCTTGCTCATCAAAACCATGTTTTTGTGCGAAGTCATAAACATCAATGGCGCCCAACTCGGCATGATCACCGCCACGCCCTTTGGCAATATCATGGAAAAGTGCGGTCAAGTAGATCAAGGTTCGGTTTGCCAAATGCGGAAACAGTTCAACGCACAGCGGATGCTGTTCCGTATTTTGTGGATCGAGAAAGCTTTCCAACTTCAACAGCACCCGCACGGTGTGTTCGTCCACCGTATACGCATGAAACAGATCAAATTGCATTAAACCACTGATATTATTCCACTCTTCACAATAGGCATTTAACACACCGTGCTGGTGCATCGGCACAATCGCTCGGGCAATCGCTTGCGGTTGTTCCAACAGATGCACAAATTTTTGCCGTGCGGAGGGAATATCAATCAGATACTGCCCTTTTTTGTCGCTATCCTGCACCGCCAACGCTAAACGCAACCGACGCAGCGTAGTGGAATGGAGCACCGCTTGCGGCTGCTGTGTCAAATGGAAAAACAGATCCAGTATCGTATCCGGTTGCCGTAAAAAGCAGTCTGGATTGCGCAAGCGAATCGCCTGATTTTTCAGTTCAAAATGCGAATCTAATGGCTGTGCCTTGCCGCTGTCGCAAGTCTGAATAAAATGCTCTTGGTAGTGTTGCAGCAACAATTCTGTCAGCTGCATAATGTCATGGGAGGCACGAAAGAAGTGCTTCATCATCTCTTCTACTGCCCGATTACCTGCACCTTGATAGCCCAACATTTCACTGACTTTCACCTGCCGATCAAACAACAAACGGTTATCATAGCGTTTGATCACCAGATGCAACGCAAAGCGCAATTTGAATAAAAATTGCTGCGCACGATTCAAAGTGCGGTGTTCTTCCGGGTAAATAAAACCCGAATCCAAAATCTCTTGCAGGTTCTTGACGCCCAAATGGCGCAGCGCAATCCAGTATAATAAATGTAAATCGCGCAAGCCGCCGGGGCTGTATTTGATATCCGGTTCTAAATTATAGCCGGTATTATTGTAACGTTGGTAACGCTCAGCTTTTTCCTGCATTTTAGCGGCAAAAAATGCCTCGATCGACCAAAATTCAGCAGATTTAACCGCACTTTGTAACTGTCGGAACAAGGTTTGATTGCCGTCCAGAAAACGGGACTCCAATAAATTGGTGGCAATACTGATGTCCGCCTGCCCTTCGGCAATACATTGATCCAGCGTACGCACACTGTGGCCGACTTCAAAGTGACAATCCCATAAAAATTGAATCAGTGCGCTAATGTTGTCTTGCTGTGATGTATCAAGTGCGGTGTCACTGAGGATCAAAATATCCAAATCGGAGAGCGGAAACATCTCTTCGCGCCCATAACCGCCGACCGCAACCAGCGCCAACGGCTGTTGATCCAAACCGAACTGGCGCCATAACTGCTGAAACAACTGATCATAAAAGCGGCTGCGCTCAGCGATCAAGTGGTTAATATCACTGTGATTAAATTGCGCCAATTCCTGCGCTTTTAGCGCCTGCAACCGCACTTTTACTTCACTGACGTCAATTACACTATTTTCGACCACCACATCGCTGACTTGATCACGGCTAGATATCATGCTTTATGCCTTCCGACACTTATTCAAAATCAATCGTTAATCATCAAGCGTGAAATTCGTCCGGCAGCAATTTCTTCATCACGAATCGTCATCACTTCACAGCCATTTTCTGTCACCACAATCTGGTGTTCATATTGTGCCGACGGGCTGCGATCTTTGGTTTTCACCGTCCAACCGTCTTTCATCAACCGCACTTCACGTCGTCCGGCATTAACCATCGGCTCAATCGTGAACACCATGCCCGGCTTCAACACCACACCACCGTCATCTGCATAATAATGCAGCACTTGCGGATCACTGTGAAAACGGTTGCCGATGCCATGCCCGCAATATTCGCGCACCACCGAACAGCCTTTGCTCTCCACATATTGCTGAATGCTGCGCCCGATTTGATTTAAACGAATACCGGGTTTTACCGTGCGTAATCCGACATATAGTGATTCCAAAGTCACTTCACATAGCCGATTAGCTTTGATCGACGGCTCGCCAATCAGATACATTTTAGAATTGTCACCATAAAAACCGTCTTTGATCACCGTGACATCAATGTTAACAATATCGCCTTTTTTCAAGATTTTGCCGTCATCCGGAATGCCGTGACACACCACTTCATTCACTGAAATACACGTGGCTTTCGGAAAGCCGTTGTAATTCAAGCATGCCGGTATCACCTGCTGCACCTCGCGCATATATTGATGGCAAATGCGATCCAACTCGCCCGTGCTGACGCCTTCTTTGACGTAAGGTTCAATCATCACCAGCACCTCTTGCGCCAATTTGCAAGCCGTTCTGATCTTATCCAGCTCTTCTCCGCTCCAGATAGGAATATTCATCTCTTTTCTCGCCTTTTTATTATTGAAAATCGCCAAGCATTGTAGCATTTTATGCCTAAAGAAACCATTTCTGCCATCATTCCAATGATCTCTCTGTGTTTCGAAAGCGAATTTTCGCTCTTTTTTAGCCGAAAAATAGTGCTATAATGCGCAAATCTTTTTTATAGTTGGCAAAGTACACAGCGTAGGAGTACTTATGAGTGAGATGGCGATTCCTCTCGATTTTACAGACGCAGCAGCAAACAAAGTGAAAAATCTGATTGCCGATGAAGAGAATCCGGACTTGAAATTGCGGGTTTACATCACCGGTGGCGGTTGCAGCGGCTTTCAATACGGCTTCACGTTTGATGAAAAAATCAACGATGGTGATTTGACGATTGATAAAAATGGTGTGTCATTGGTGGTCGATCCAATGAGCCTGCAATATTTGATCGGCGGCACAGTGGATTACACCGAAGGCTTGGAAGGCTCACGTTTTGTGGTCAACAATCCCAATGCCACCACCACCTGCGGCTGTGGCTCGTCGTTTAGCATTTAATATTTCAGCGATAAACCGCACTTTTGATTTGACTGCACTTTTATCTGGTTATAAAAACGTAAAAAAGATGTGATGCTTTGCGGCGACACATCTTTTTTATTTACAGCCGACTTGCTTTTTACGACATCGCGGCAATGTATTTCAACATCACCCCGGCAGCAATCGCCGATCCGATTACTCCGGCAACATTGGGGCCCATTGCGTGCATTAATAGGAAGTTTTGCGAATCAGCTTGCAAACCGACTTTGTTGGCGACCCGTGCTGCCATCGGCACCGCGGAGACGCCGGCAGCGCCAATTAACGGATTGATCGGATTATTTTTAGAAAAACGATTTAACAACTTCGCCATAATCACCCCACTAGCAGTACCAATCGCAAATGCGACCATACCCAGCAGTAAAATCCCCAGCGTTTGCGGTTGCAGGAATTTATCCGCCACCAATTTTGCTCCGACCGATAAGCCCAAAATAATCGTCACAATATTGATTAAAGCATTCTGCGTGGTTTCGCTTAAACGTTCCACCACGCCACTGACCCGCATTAAATTGCCGAAACAAAACATCCCCAATAACGGTGCGGCATCCGGCAGCAACAGCGCCACCAATAACAGCAATACAATCGGAAACAGAATTTTTTCCCGATTGCTGACTTGGCGAAGCTGCACCATGCGGATTTTACGCTCTGTTTCACTGGTGAGCGCTTTCATAATCGGTGGCTGAATTAACGGCACCAACGCCATATAAGAATACGCCGCCACCGCAATCGCCCCCAGCAGTTCCGGTGCTAGTTTGCTGGCAAGATAGATTGCCGTCGGACCGTCTGCACCGCCGATAATGCCGATCGAAGCCGCTTGCGGCAGGGTAAATTCAATAACCCCCAAACTGTTTAATGCCAATGCACCGAGCACGGTGGCAAAAATACCGAATTGTGCAGCGGCGCCCAATAACAATGTTTTCGGGTTTGCCAACAGCGGCCCGAAATCCGTCATCGCCCCAACTCCCATAAAAATCACTAACGGCGCGACGCCATAACCGATAGCAACCTTATAAAACAGCGCTAAAATTCCGGTGGTATAGCCTTGATCCGTTGCATAACTTTCTAATTGCGCCAGCACGGAAGGAAGTGCGGTATTCAAGCCGGATTTAATCGAATCCAAGTTTGCTGCTACATTCAGTTTATCGGCAACAAACGCCCACTGTTCAGTGCTGCCGTGATGCAGCAGGTTATCCAATGCGGTCATCGCCATACCGGCTTCAGGAATATTAGCCAGCAACCCGCCAAAACCAATCGGCAATAATAACAGTGGTTCGAATTTGCGGGCGATCGCAAGCCACAGCAGCAACAAGCTGACTGCCAACATAATCGCTTGCCCCAGCTCAAGATGCCTGATGCCGATTCCCTGCAACAGGGCGTAAATGCTTTCCATAATCCGTTACCTTGCTCTGATCATATCAAATTCATCAGACGATCACCGACAGCAACCATCTCCCCGGCTTTCACCGCAATCCCCTGCACTGTGCCGGCCTGAGCTGCGCGAATTTCGGTTTCCATTTTCATCGCTTCCAGCAACAACAACACCTCATCTTTTTCAACTTGTTGCCCTTCCGTCACCAGCACTTTCCAAATATTGCCAGCCATTGGCGCACTGACTGTAATCGCATTCGCTGTCGGAAGTGACGTCTCATCCGGTGACGACCGCTCTTTTGCCGGACTGATATCGCCAACCTCCCCGCCCTCACTGACTTTGACCACGAAGGCTTTGCCATCGATTTCAACCGTATACACCGCCGCATCGGTAGCATTCACCGAATTTGCTGTGGTTGGTTTAACCGGCGCAGCTTTAGACATGTCTGAAGCAGCTGCTGGTGCCGCTTCAAACGCCGCCGGATTATCACGGTTTTCCAAAAATTTCCAACCGATTTGCGGAAACAGCGCTACAATCAGCGTATCATCAATCAGATTATCCGCCAGTTTGATATTCTGCTGTGCTGCTTGTTGCTTCACTTCTGCTGTCAGTTGCTGCATTTCCGGCGGTAAATGATCTGCCGGACGATCGGTCATCGGCGCTGCACCGTTTAGCACTTTGGCTTGAAGTGCGGTATCGACGGGTGCCGGTGTACGCCCGTATTCGCCTTTCAAAATACCCGCAGTCTCTTTAGCAATGGTTTGATAACGACTTCCCGTGAGCACATTGATCACCGCTTGAGTACCGACAATTTGTGAGGTCGGCGTCACCAACGGAATATAGCCTAAATCTTGACGAACTCGTGGAATTTCAGACAACACTTCGTCTAAACGTTGTGAAGCATTTTGTTGTTTTAGCTGGCTTTCCAAATTCGTCAACATACCGCCCGGCACTTGCGCCACCAAGATGCGACTGTCAGAGCCTTTTAATTGTCCTTCAAAAGCTTGATATTTTTTACGAATCTCACGGAAATAAGCCGCCACTTTTTCCAATTTATGAATATCCAAGCCGGTGTCATATTCCGTTCCCTGCAATGTTGCCACCAATGCTTCCGTTGCCGGGTGACCATAGGTTCCGCTCATGGAAGAAATTGCAGTATCCACGCCGTCGACTCCCGCTTCAATCGCTTTCAACAGTGCCATTTCTGCCATGCCGGTGGTGGAGTGGCAATGCAGATGCAACGGAATGTCATAGCGTTGTTTAATTTCGCGTACCAAGCGATGCGCTGCCATCGGCGTCAAAATCCCTGACATATCTTTGATCACCAATGAATCAACACCAATTTCCAGCAGCTGTTCACAGAGGTCTAACCAAGTTTCCAACGTATGCACCGGGCTGGTGGTATAACTGAGTGTGCCTTGCGCATGAGCACCGTTTTTCCGCACCGCTTGCAGCGCACAACGCATATTGCGCGGATCATTCATCGCATCAAATACACGGAACACATTGATTCCGTTGCTGACCGCTCTTTCGACAAAGTGTTCGACCACATCATCGGCATAATGTCGATAACCCAGCAAGTTTTGCCCACGTAGTAGCATTTGCAACGGCGTTTTCGGCATCGCTTTTTTCAGCTCTCGCAACCGAAGCCAAGGATCTTCACCTAAAAACCGAATACAGGCATCAAACGTCGCGCCTCCCCAACACTCCAGTGAGGCGTAACCCATCTGATCCAGTTCGGCTGCAATCGGCAACATATCATCCAAACGTAGCCGTGTGGCAAATAACGATTGATGGGCATCACGCAATACCACATCAGTAATCGCGATTGGGTGTGCAGATTTTGTCATGAGAATACTCCATAAAGATTCGGGACTGTTGATATTTGTTTATGATTTGATCTATGGTTGCTAACGCTGACGGCGATGGTGGGCAATTGCCGCCACAATAACCGGACGCAGAACATCAAGCTCATCTTGTGCTGTCGACAAAGTCAAATTTGCTTGCTTTGGAGCAGAAAAGTGCGGGTTGGTTGACATCGATTCAGGGAAAAACCGATTAACCAGATACGACATTAAACGGATCGCAACAATCAAAATGCAGAGAAACAGCAGAACAAACCCCATTCCCGACACCATTAAAGCGATACCTTCCGCCATTAGTTCTGCTGCTGTCATACCACCCTCCCACCGTGTTGATAAAATTAATATGCCTTAAGGTTATAGCATACTTAAAATTCAATTGGTAATTTTTGCGCCAGATCAACTCATTTTGGTGTATTTTGTGATTTGGCGTTTTCAAATAAATAGCTGTTTTTATTTACCGCAAGCCTTGCTAAAATGCAAATTAATTTTCTGTTATACATTAGGGTCTGTTGATCTTTGTTTATAATTTGAGCTATAGACTATTTTTCGCCACTATTTTCGCCAATAATAAGGCAAAAGTTGTGAAGTTTAGTCATTTTAAACGAACGGCTTTTAACGCCGCTGTAGTACGAAAAGTAGTGGCGAAAAAGAGTCATAGTCCTGCGGATTGTGTTTAAAATATAAACAAAGATCAACAGACCCTATAAACAAACATCAACAGACCCTAACTTGACATAAGATATAACATTATGGATTTTCAATTTACCTGCGACTATCTTGGCAAACCGCTAGTCCGTTGTAGCATGGATCACGAAGCGGTTGCCGCTTGGATCAATAGCGAAATTGATGGCGATTGGGCAAAGCTCGATGCTGTTTTAAACATGATTAAACAAGCAAAACAACATGCCACACCGCACTTTGAACAGCGCCTTGAAGGTCGTGAGTTTTTTATTACCGTCAATGCAGAAGAAGTGGTGGTGCAAGCCAATAATTTGAGCTTCGCCTGTGATTATATGATAGAGGACGGTTTTGGCTATTACGATCAAGAAAGTTTGGCATTCTGCGGGCTGGAAGATTTTGAACGACTGCTGCTGCAATATCGGGATTTTATCAAAATAAAATAGCGTTAATGCTATCAAAGCGAGAAAATATTTTATTTTAAGTCATATTCACACTGCTATTTCTGGATAAGCATAAAATCAATCATTTTTCAAGACCAGAATGATAAATTCGTCAAAAAACAGACAACTTTCCCTTGTTGAGTATAAAATAATCATTATTTTTAACAATTTTTGAAACATATTTAACCAAAATAAATTTATATTGTTGCCAAGATCACAAATTCAAAATTCCGCATTTGTATTTAATACCGCACTTCACTACTATTCGCGCCGTTGTAGAACAACTCTACCGATCAAACGGATTACGTTGATTGAAATTAATCTCAAACAAGGATAATAAAAAATGGATATAAGTGCTATTAAAGCCGACCAAGCCAACACAAAGAAATGGAATAAATTTGATTGTGCTTGGGTATTGAACCTTTTCGGAACTGCCGTCGGCGCCGGCGTTCTGTTTTTGCCGATCAACGCCGGTATGGGCGGGTTCTGGCCGTTAGTCGTGATGGCAGTGATCGTCGGTCCGATGACCTATTTGGCACACCGTGGCTTAAGCCGTTTTGTGCTCTCTTCCAAAAATCCCGGCAGCGACATCACTGAAGTGGTGGAAGAACATTTTGGCAATACCGCCGGAAAATTGATAACGCTATTGTATTTCTTCGCTATTTTCCCGATTTTGTTGATCTATGGTGTCGGGATCACCAATACCGTCATCTCCTTTATGGAAAACCAGCTGATGATGACGGCTCCGCCACGGGCTATTTTGTCAGTGATGCTGATCGCTGCCTTGATTGCAGTGATGTTGATGGGTGAAAAATTCATGTTGAAAGTCACTGAATGGCTGGTGTATCCATTGGTGTTGATCCTGTTTGCATTGTCGTTATATCTGATTCCGGAATGGAATACCTCTGCGCTGCAACAAATCCCGACTACTCAAGCCTTTTTGGGCACCTTATGGTTGACGATTCCGGTATTAGTCTTTTCTTTCAACCACTCACCTGCTATCTCTGCTTTTAGCTTGTCGCAACAACGGGAATATAAAGACTTCGCCAGCACCGAACAACACACCGGCAAGGTGCTGCGTGGCACTTCGGGGTTATTATTGGTTTTTGTCATGTTGTTTGTGTTTAGCTGTGTTTTAAGTCTGACGCCGGAAGATCTGGTGTTAGCCAAACAACAAAACATCTCTATTCTGTCATTCTTAGCCAATAAATTTGATAATCCGTATATCTCTTATTTCGGTCCATTGGTGGCCTTCTTAGCGATCACCAGCTCGTTCTTCGGTCACTATTTGGGCGCTCGTGAAGGTTTGGCAGGTTTGATTGTCAAAATGAACCGTGACGCCGGCAAAACTGCCATCAATCAGAAAAAACTGAACTACGGCACCGCACTTTTCTTCCTGATTTCATTGTGGATTGTGGCAACCATCAACCCAAGTATTTTAGGCTTAATCGAGTCCTTAGGCGGTCCGATTATTGCCATGATTCTGTTTATTATGCCGATGTATGCGATTCGCAAAGTGCCTGCGATGCAGCGCTATCGTGGAAAATTCAGCAATGTTTTTGTTACCGTCATGGGATTGATCGCGATTTCAGCTATCGTGTATGTCCTTTTCCGCTAACCAAAACCAGAGTATAATCACTATTTAACAAACCTCCGCTTAACTCGACTTAGGCGGAGGTTTCTAGGGTCTGTCGTTCTTTGTTTATAATTTGAGCTATAGACTATTTTTCGTCAATACAAGGCAAAAGTTGTGAAGTTTAGTCATTCTAAACGAACGACTTTTAACGCCGTAGTGGCGAAAAATAGCCATAGTCCTGCGGATTGTGTTTAAAATGAGCACACTCGTTGTTGTAATCCTCATCAATAGTCCCACTATTGATTTCGGCTTACGCCTAGATTGTGCTCATTTTAAACCACAACTCAAAATATAAACAAAGAACGACAGACCCTACATCTAAGAACAAAATTAGGTATTCTATGATTAGTGTTTTTGATATTTTTAAAATCGGTATCGGCCCGTCCAGTTCGCATACCGTCGGCCCGATGAAAGCCGGAAAACAATTCCTTGACGAATTGGCACAACAACAACTGTTGGATAAAACCGATCAAATTAAAGTCGATGTTTACGGCTCGCTGTCGCTGACCGGTCGCGGACACAGCACCGACACGGCGGTAATTATGGGGTTGGCGGGCTATTTGCCGGAAAATGTAGATATTGAAGGCATTCCCGGATTTATCGACAATTTAAAACAAACCGCCGTTTTAAGCATTGCCTGCGGACAATATCAGGTTAAATTTGATGTAGAAAAAGATTTGCTGTTTCAGCGTCACTTTTTGCCACTGCACGAAAACGGCATGACTATTCGGGCATTGCAACAAGGTGAGGTGATCTATTCACAAACCTATTATTCAATTGGCGGCGGCTTTATCGTTGATGAAGCGCATTTTGGTCAAGTGGAAGACAACCCGATTCAAGTCCCTTTTCCGTATCGCAACGCCGCCGATATTCTGCAACATTGCAAAGACAACGGGCTATCAATTGCTGGTTTAATGCTAAAAAACGAAATTGCACTACACGGCAAAAGTGCGGTCAACGACTATCTGCAACGTATCTGGCAAACCATGTGGGATTGTATGCAGCGCGGTTTGAATACCGAAGGGCTGCTGCCAGGGCCGTTGAAAGTCACGCGCCGTGCCACCGCACTTCGGCATATGCTGGAATCTAACAATAGCCTGTCGAACGATCCGATGAAAATAATCGACTGGGTCAATATGTTTGCTTTGGCAATCAATGAAGAAAATGCCGCTGGCGGCCGCGTGGTGACCGCACCAACCAACGGTGCTTGTGGTATTGTTCCGGCAGTGTTGGCGTATTATCAGCAATTTATTGCGCCACTGACCGAAGAGACGATTTCGCGCTATCTACTGACCGCAGGGATTATCGGTTCGTTGTATAAAATGAATGCCTCGATTTCCGGCGCAGAAGTCGGCTGTCAAGGCGAAGTCGGTGTTGCCTGTTCGATGGCTTCGGCAGGTTTGACCGAAATTTTGGGCGGCACGCCGGATCAAGTCTGCATTGCAGCGGAAATCGGGATGGAGCACAATTTGGGCTTGACCTGTGACCCGGTCAACGGACAAGTGCAAGTGCCGTGCATCGAACGCAATGCGATTGCGTCAGTCAAAGCAATCAATGCCAGCCGCATGGCACTGCGTCGCACCAGCAGCCCGTCGGTCAGTCTGGATAAAGTGATCGAAACCATGTATGAAACCGGCAAAGACATGAACTCTAAGTACCGCGAAACCTCTACCGGCGGCTTAGCGATCAAAATCCTGCCTTGCGATTAATCTGCTGATGAACAGCCGTAGCCCAATCTTTCAATCGGCTACGGTTTTTCTTTGGGGGTTGTTAGGAAGCCGCCATTTAAGCAAAAAATACTATTGCTCTCTTTTTAAACAAAACAAACACTTCCTCAGTCAAAGCCGATACGCTTTATGCAAAGCAGCGATAAATATGGTATAACTAGGCAATGATATTGTTTTATAAGGTACTCAATTTATGTCCGAAAAGATCAACTACAACCCCGAATTAGTCGAAGAAATGCAGCTTTCTTCCAGTCTGGAAGATCTCAAAACCATTCAAGATTTTCTGCGTTGGATGTACAGCTATTTTAATGCGTCCGATATTTTTTATGGACACGGGCAAGATAACGCTTGGGACGAGGCGGTGCAATTGACGTTGTCGGTGCTGCACCTGCCGCAAGATGTGCCGACCGCACTTTACAGCTCCAACCTGACTTATTATGAAAAACAAAAACTGTTCCATGCGGCAATTCAACGGGTCGGCACTCGCACCCCAATCGCTTATTTAACCCACAATGCGTGGTTTTGTGGGCTGGAGTTTTATGTGGACGAACGGGTCATTATTCCACGCTCACCGATCGGCGAATTGATTCAAGATGGTTTCACCGGCTTATTGAAAGACGAGCCAAAACGCATTTTGGATATGTGCACCGGCAGTGGCTGCATTGCCGTTGCCTGCGCTGCAAGATTCCCACAGGCGGAAATCGACGCTATCGATCTTTCACCCGATGCGCTACAAGTGGCCGAAATCAATATCGAACGACACAATGCGCTGCACCGTGTGTTCCCGATTCAATCCGATCTGTTTTCTGCCTTACCACCGGATCAATACAACCTGATTGTCTCTAATCCGCCCTACGTCGATGAAGAAGATCTGCAACAAATGCCGGCAGAATTTTATCATGAACCGACGATGGCTCTGGAAGCCGGACAGGACGGTTTGATTCTGGTGAAACGTATTTTGGCGCAAGCGGCAGATTATTTAACCGATAATGGTGTTTTGGTGTGCGAAGTCGGCAACAGCATGGTGCATTTGATCGAACAATTCCCGACTGTCGCCTTTAACTGGATTCAATTCAAACAAGGTGGTGATGGCGTGTTCTCGCTGACTAAAGCGCAACTGCTCGCCAATGCAGCACTGTTTGAAGCTTATAAATCGTCGGCTTTCTCCATCATCAGTAACCGGACAGCAAGTTCGGATAGAGAGTGAGTTTGCTGGAGATAATTGCTATAATCACTACCGTTTTTTCTTGTTTCAGGACGTTTTATGCCCGTTAATTTTATCAAAATTTTCCAAGACAGTTGGAATTTCATTCTGAACCAACGCCAAATGGCGCTGTTTTTTCTGGTACTGTTGGTCATTGATAATGTGTTTTTCCGCTATTTACTCAATGGTGTCGATCCCCAGTCAGAAGGCGGCGGCAGCACTTTTTTGATGTTGACCGTTGCCGGACAAGTGGTCAATTCGCTGTTGATCCTGTGGTTTCTCAGCATGATTACCTTTATCAGCCAGCAAAAACCCGCCAATCTCAGCAATGCCTTTGCCTATGCGGTGAAGAAAACGCCGATCTTTTTATTACTGAATTTTCTGATCGTGATGCCTTTTAGTTTGGCCGCTGCCAGCTATGTCGCGACCGGTGGCGGATCGCTATTCGCCCTGCCTTCGGTGCTGATCGGTTGCTATCTGTTTATTCGTTTATGTCTGGCGCCTTACTCCTATGTGTTGGAGAACAGCACTTTCTCCCAAGCTTTAAAGCTGGTCTGGCTGAATGGCAGCGGCAAACGTATCCTGCCACTGTTTTTGTTCAGCCTATTGGTCTATCTGATCCCGCTGATTATCACCTTGCAATTAGCACCGTTAGCCAGCTCGATAGTAATGACGCTGATCGTTGCTGCCGTCAGCGCTGCGATCAGCCTGTTTACCCTGGTGTTTACCTATCGCTTCTACCAGCTGTTTATTGATAAAAATATCCTACGGAAGTTTCAATGAAACAATTACTCGAATTTATCCCTTTAATTCTGTTTTTTGCCGCGTATAAACTTTACGGCATTCAGGCCGGCGCCATCACTTTGATTGCCGCCACCGTCGTTCAGATGGTTTTGCTGAAGCTCAAATTCGGCGGCATTGGAAAACAGCAAAAAATTATGGCCGCTGCGGTGATTTTCTTCGGGCTGTTGACGGTCTATTTCAATGATCTGGAATTTTTGAAATGGAAAGTCACCATCGTTTACGCTATTTTTGCCCTTGCGCTATTGATCAGCCAATACGCTTTCAAAAAACCTTTGGTCAAAAGTCTGTTAGGCAAAGAGATCAGCTTGCCGCAAACCGTGTGGAATAATCTTAACTTGGGTTGGGCGCTGTTTTTCGTGCTGTGTATGTTAGTAAATCTGTATATCAGCCACTATATGTCTGACGATGCTTGGGCAACCTTTAAAGTTTTCGGCGTCATCGGCATGACCTTAGTTGCCACCGTGATCACCGGCGTTTATCTATACCGTCATTTGCCGAAAGATCAGCAAGCACACAACACTAATCATCAGGATCAAGAATAAATTATGGGACACGAATTTGTTGAAACCGCACTTGGTGCGAATCCGGGGCGGGTATCGAAAGGGCGGCTGCTGCTGCGTACCCTTGCGATGCCCTCCGATACCAACGCCAACGGTGATATTTTTGGTGGCTGGATTATGTCGCAAATGGATATCGGTGGCGCCATTATGGCGAAAGAGATTGCGCAAGGGCGTGTGGTTACCGTATCCGTAGATAAAATTAATTTTATTCGTCCGGTGTCGGTTGGCGATGTCATTTGTTGTTACGGGCGCTGTATCAAAGTCGGCAACAGCTCGTTGAAAATCGAAGTGGAAGTTTGGGTTAAAAAGGTCTCGACTGAACCGTTTAACGAGCGTTACTGCGTCACCGATGCAGTGTTTACCTTTGTTGCGATCGACCAAAACGGCCGTCCGAAAGCCATTCCGAAAGAGAATAATGCCGAATTGGACAAAGCGATGTTTGAATTACAAGAATACTATCAACTTCAAGGCGACAATGATCTAAAGAAACAATGATCTAAAGAGACAATGATAGAAACAATACATAAAAGGAGAAAAATCATGTATTACGTTATTTTTGCACAAGACAAACCCGGCACTCTGCAACAACGTTTAGCCGTGCGCGAACAACATTTGGCGCGTCTGACCGCACTGCAAAGTGAAGATCGTCTGCTAGTCGCTGGCCCGAACCCAGCTATTGACGACGAAAATCCAGGCGAAGCCGGTTTCAGCGGTTCTACCGTGATTGCACGTTTCGACAGTTTACAGCAGGCACAACAGTGGGCGGCTGCCGATCCCTATGTTACTGCCGGCGTGTATGGCGACGTGATTGTCAAACCGTTTAAACGTGTATTCTAAACCGCACTTTGCGTAAAATATTTTACACGCAAACAAAAATACAGGTTTTGCCCCCGATGAAGCAAAACCTGTACTTTAAAAGTGCGGTTCTACCAATTCTCTTTTAGCAGAAACCCCGCAAAATTAGAATTTATAACCTAAACCAATGAAGTAAACCATTGGATCAAGAGTCACATTCACTTTATGTTCTTCACCAGCGAGCTTAAAGCTGGCTTTACTTTTGATTTTGGCATACCAAACCGAAGTATTCAGATATAAATTATCGGTTAAACCAATATCCACCCCGGCATTGACAACAGGTCCCCATGAATCTTTTAATTTCAGATCAGTTACGCCATCCAATTTAGATTGTTCACTGAAGAAAGTGGTATAGTTCACGCCGGCACCCAAGTATGGACGGGCTTTCGCATCTTTATCTAAGAAGTAATATTGCAAATACAGGCTAGGCGGTAAATGCTTGGTTTTACCGACCAAAGTGTTGCCTAATTTAATTTCATGGCTGAATGGAGTTGCCGCCAACAATTCCACCCCAAGATTGTCGGTGATCATGTAAGTGCCGGTCAATCCCAATTGGGCATTGCTGTTCACATCAAATTTAAAGATCTCGCTATTGG
The DNA here is from genome assembly GCF_004342725.1 of Testudinibacter aquarius. Lineage (GTDB taxonomy): Bacteria > Pseudomonadota > Gammaproteobacteria > Enterobacterales > Pasteurellaceae > Chelonobacter > Chelonobacter aquarius. Next base: position 200,693 of record NZ_SMCP01000005.1, read on the forward strand.
TAGAGGTGTCTGGCACGACCAAAATCGGACCACCACGCACAATCACATCACCAGCTTGATGTGCCAACGCCGACCCACTCACTAATACTGCTGCCGCAACTAATGCTAACGTTGTTTTTTTCATTTTGGATTCCTCTATAAATGGTTACTTTATAATTTTACTTTCGGTCTGTGCCGGAAGTGTCACCACTATACCCATAATTAGGTACGCAAACTGTGACCTAAATCAAATTTAAATTTTTTAATAAAAATAAAATATTGATTTACGCTTTTGCTAACAGGTCATTAACAAGCAAACCTTTTGATCTAACCCCAAAACACCATAAATTTGTGTATTTTTTATACTTAGATAAGATTATTCACTTTAACTATAAGATGATAAAGCAATTATATTTGCGTCAGGCGAATTGAAACTGCTGGCAGATTCAGCAAACCACTCTGACTATCCTTGACCACAACACTACTGCTTTACTCCATTCACTGTGATAAACTATTAACCATCATTATCAACTCTATAAGCGTTTATGAAACCCAAATCCCTGATTTTTTCCCGTGGCATTTTAGCGATACCGCACTTGCACTCTTTTTTGCCAGATGTTGAAATGGTGACAAAAAGTCTTTTTGGGTCATTGCAAGTGGATCAAGTGCTTGGTTGGGGGCTGCGCCCTTCAACTCAGAAAGCGTGTGCCTACGCAGTAAAGCACCAATTACCCTATGTTGCACTGGAAGATGGTTTTTTGCGTTCGTTGGGGTTAGGTGTACAGGGCTATGCGCCGTTTTCAATGGTGGTTGATGATCTTGGAATTTATTATGCCACAGAAAAATCTTCGCGCCTTGAGCAGTTAATTTTGGATAAGTCAGCTGATGATGGATTATTGCAACAAGCCGAAACCGCACTTGAGTTGATTTGTGGTTATCAACTCTCTAAATATAATCATGCGCCAGATTTCGTACCACCTACAACAAGTAAAGGCATTGTGCTGGTGATCGATCAAACCTTTGGTGATATGGCGGTGAAATATGGGCAAGCTGATGCAGCCCGTTTTCAAGATATGCTGCAAAGTGCGGTTGCTGAAAATCCGGAGGCGGAAATTTGGGTAAAAACCCACCCTGATGTGATCAGTGGCAAAAAGAAAGGTTATCTGACCGCACTTTCTGCTGAGTTTTCTCAAGTGCGGCTGTTGGCGCAAGATATTAATCCACTTTCATTGCTGAAACAGGTAGATAAAGTCTATTGTGTCACCTCACACATGGGGTTCGAGGCGCTACTCGTCGGCAAACCGGTGGTGACATTTGGTGTGCCGTGGTTTGCCGGTTGGGGGTTAACCGACGATCGCCACCCTCAAGTCCGCATTTTGCAACAACAGCAACGCCGTGCCGACCGCACTTTATTGCAGCTGTTTGCCGCCGCTTATTTGCAATACAGCCGTTATATTAATCCGAACAACGGGGAAGTTGGGACAATTTTTGAGGTGATTGATTACCTCCATCAAGCAACATTATTAAATCAACGATTGCGTGGTCATCTTTATTGTATCGGCATGTCACTCTGGAAAAGAGCGGTGATCAAACCGTTTTTTCGTTTTCCCGGCTGCCGATTACATTTCGTATCTTCGCTGGATAAACTGCGCAAGATACCCCTGAAAAAAGACAGTCGCCTGTTAATCTGGAGCCAAGGCAAACCGGAACTACTGGCTTATGCTGCACAACAACAAATTCCGCTTTTGCGCATGGAAGACGGCTTTATCCGCTCAGTCGGGCTCGGCTCCAATTTGGTAGCGCCACTTTCCTTAGTGATCGATGATTTAGGTATCTATTTTAATGCCGAGTCGCCTTCTCGCTTAGAGGATATCCTGCAAACCCAAGCGTTTTCCGAACAAGATTTGCACACCGCTGAACAGCTGCGACAGCACTTAATTGCGGCTAATATCGGCAAATATAATATTGGCGACACTGAATTGAGTATTGATACTCAAGATAAAAGAAGCATTTTAGTACCGGGACAGGTGGAAGATGATGCCTCGATCCGCTTTGGTTCGCCGCAAATAAAAAGTAATCTTGAATTATTACAACAAGTGCGGTTAAATAACCCCGACGCTTATATTGTTTATAAACCGCATCCCGATGTATTGAGTGGCAACCGTGTCGGCGCAATAAAATCTGAGATAGCGTTGCAATATGCGGATGAAATTGTTGAAAATACAAATATTTTACAGTGTATTCAACAAGTTGATGAAGTGCATACGATGACATCGCTCGCTGGTTTTGAAGCACTGCTGCGGCATAAAACCGTACATTGCTACGGATTGCCGTTTTATGCCAATTGGGGGCTAACCGTTGATCATTTATCACTGGCAAGGCGTCAGCGAAAGCTGAATTTGGCACAGCTTATTTCAGGGGTGCTCGTGTATTATCCACAATATGTTGCCCCCAATAGTGGCAAGATGATTGATGTTCAAACTGCGATTGATATATTACAACAACAAAAAAATCAGCTGCAAGGGAACGGGTTGCAACGGCATTGGATGAAAAAACAGCTAACGAAGCTAAAACATCTTTATTTAGCCCTAAAATAAGTTGTTGAAATTCTTTTTTTGCCTTAGGGTCTGTGGATATTTGATAAGATAATTGAAATAATCATGATGTTGGAGTTTTATGCTTAGCCATAACTTAGATGATTTAATCACTTCTGCCGAGCGCATCCTTTTGTTGCAAGGACCCATTGGGCATTTTTTTCAAAATTTTGCGCAATGGTTACAATCTCAAGGTAAAACGGTATATAAAATCAACTTCAATGCGGGTGATGAATATTTTTATCCCAATACACTCGAAAATACTTTTGCCTATCGTGATTCGCTCGAACAATTTTCTGGTTATTTAACCCGTTTTTGCCGTGAACATCAAATCGATGCCTTAGTCTGTTTTGGCGACAATCGACATTACCACAAAATTGCCAAAAAAATTGCTACCGCATCCAAGTTGTCGTTTTGGGTGTTTGAAGAGGGCTATTTCCGCCCGGATTACATCACGTTGGAAAAAGACGGCGTCAATGCCTTTTCAACCATTCCACACGAAGCTGATTTTTTTATCCATCGTTGTCCTCAAGCGGTCGAACCACCAAAACCACAAAAAGTGGCACAAGGCTTTGTTCCAATGGCAAAACTGGCAATCGGTTATTATCGCAAGGCGTATTTAAACCGAGCGCAATATCCACACTATCGCCATCACCGTATTCTGAACGTGTTGTATTACATTAAATTATGGCTGATTTCAGGGATTAAGCGCTTCAGTTACATGATTCGCGATCACTCCTTCGCCAAAAAAGTGGAACAAGGGCATTTTGGTAATTTCTATATTCTGCCATTGCAAGTGTATGACGATAGCCAAATAAACGTGCACAGTGACTATAGCAGCGTAGCACAATTTCTGCGTGAAGTGCTGGACTCCTTTGCCCAAACAGCACCGGATAATTTAAGTTTGATTGTGAAACACCACCCGATGGATCGCGGCTTTATTGATTACCAACAGGTGATCAATGAATATAAAGCTCGTTATTCCCATTTAAACACTCGCTTATATTATATTCACGATGTGCCGATGCCGGTTTTCTTGCGTTATGGCAAAGGCATGGTCACCCTGAATAGCACCAGCGGCATTTCCGCACTGCTTCACGCGATGCCGGTCATCACCTTGGGGCGTGCCCATTACAATATTCCCGGTTTAACCTATCAGGGAAAATTGGACAATTTTTGGCATACCCCCGAAAAACCCAATATGAAACTGTTCTCTGCCTATCGCCGTTTTCACCTTAACAAAACCCAGCTGAACGGCAGTTTTTATAACCGGGTGATTTTGCGTTATCCGTATTATCCACAAAACGAAAGCTGACTTCTGCCCTTGCTGCTCCTTAAAACTCTTTAGAGAACGTCAACCGCACTTGCTTATTCTGGTTGGTATGAATCGGGATATTCGAGCGGTTATCGCTGTAATGAAACGATAAACGTGGCGAAAAGCCTCGCCATGACCAGTCACGCTTTAAAATATCGGCACTTACATTCCAGCGTTTATCTTGGCGCTGAGTGCGAAAAAACGGATCGGCAGCAAGATAACGGGTCGTGGTATAAGACAAATGTCCGCCGAGCGTCAGTTGTTGAAAATCAAAATGGTGCCGAATACCACTTTGCCAACTCAACGTGCGGTAAGCGTAGCTCTTTTCCGCAGCCCGATTGAAGCCTTGCTGCACACCCCAATAGTAACTGGTGCGACCTTGCGAAAGATGGATTAGTTTTGCTGTTGCCCAATGTTGCCAGCCACGCATATAGTCAAACTGCGGACGGTAGTGTAACTGCTGTGATTCCCACGATAGCGCAAGTCGCCAATCCGGCTGGATACGCCAGCTGTAGTCCAAACGCAACACGCCGCCGTGGTATAACCCTTTGTGTTGATACAACACATGATGTCCGCCCAGTGCAACATCCAGCGAATGTCCTTGCTGTGTGCCGAAACTGCGCCCCAGCATCAAACGGCTGACCGTTTGATCATTCGATTTATTAGGGAAATCCGAATGTAGCAGCGCACCGCTAACGAACCATTGATATTGCTGTCCGAAACGCTTTTCAGCGTTAATTCCCCATTGCACTCCAAGCCCACGCTTTGCCTTGCTGGATTCAGTCAGAAAATACTCTTTGCCGTCTAGGATAAAAGATTGACGGCTACTGCCCTGATTAATATTACTGCTTGGTACCAGTGAAAAATGGAAGTTCAAATAAGTGGTTTGATCTTTGAGGTGTTGCAATCTTGAAAACACATTATTTTCCACCGCTTGCGGCAACTTTTGACTGAGCGCCAGATTAAATTGGTATTCTGCCGCTTTAATATCACCGGATTTTGCCAGCGCATTTGCCAGCTCTAAACGTGGGCGGTGCAAGCTACTGTCGATTGCCAACATCTTGCGGTAATAGCTGACCGCACTTTGCCATGCTTGCTGCTGCTCGGCAATTTGTCCTGCCAAAAACAGTCCATGCAGAGAGGGGGGAATATGATTTATTAGCGGTGTCAACGCTTGTTTTGCTGCCTGCCACTCGCCTTTTTTCATCTGTTGCAATACTGTCGGCAAAATGTGTTGTTCTAATTTCAAGAGCTGTTGTGTTGGCGCTGCCGTGTGTACCGCACTTGGTGTCGGCACACTGTTGTCATGCTGATATTGCTGTGGTTCAGGTAAATTGTTGAGTTGGTAAATCGGCAGATCTTGCTGATTGAGCGCCGATGATTCAGCCGCTGTCGCAGGGATAGCGCCGATAAAAAGTGCGGTAACCAAAAGTGCGGTCAAAAATCTGTTGTTACGCAAATCATAAAACAGGGCATAAAAAATTGAGGATAAACACATAATCCTATCCGGTTGAAATATCAAAATTAAATGTTGCCAGCAATTTAGAGGGGTAATGTCCCTTAGACTGCTGACAAAGGTTAAAATACACAATTAATATTGTAAAAGTAGGGACGGATTATATATCCGCCCGTTTGCAAAGTGCGACATAAGCAATTAATTAATAAAGGAAAAATGTAAAGCTCGGTTCGGGTGGATATATAATCTGCCCCTACTTTGCCTCATCAAATATCTTTGTCAATAATCTGAGGGGCAATGCCCCTCATTTGCACTCAGCTACTTTGTGGCTGTAACGCTGAAAGTGCGGTTTTATTCGCGTCTGGCACCAAAACCACCTAGGTAGTTTTCAGTTTTATCTGCATTGCTGACCCCAAACACGCCGCCGGCTTCATCGGCTTGAGGGCCATAGAAACGTCCGTCAACCTGCCCGCTCATGGTTTTGTCTGCAGTTTCAATATTGCCTTTGAAGGTGGCGCTACCACTATTCCAAACCGCTTTGCCGGATAAATCTAAATTGTCGGCGGCTGTTGCTTGATCGCTTTCCCAAGTATAAGTCTTGGTGTTGCTGGTGGCGAACTCCAGTTCACGTTTGCCAAAATCGGCTTTGATCGTCACATCGGAGGTGATCAAATCAATAGAAGCCGCTTTATGATTGGTTCCGCTGGAAATCCCTTTATACTCCGCACTGCCGCTGGTCGGTAGTTCCGCTGCTGTGGTTTGTTGTCCCAAACTTTGATAGACAGATTCCGCTTCAATGTTGCCGGTCGCTTTGAATTTGCCGTAAGTCTGGTAGTTCCAATTTGCCACTGCCGGATCACGGAAAAAGTAAGTTGGGCTGGCATTGCTGCTATAAACCGCACCATATTGTCCGCCGGCTTTCAATCCCGCATCGTACCTATCTTCGGCATCTAAATCCCCCTTCCCATATTCAGTAGTATGATGAATTTTATCACCCAGCTTATGGCTAAAGATTTCGTAAGGTCCAGTTGCCCCAGTTAGAATTGCTGACAGCTTGCCATCTGTGGTATAAAAAACTTTGCGAATACCAGCAAAAGTCTGTCGAGTACCAACTTTTTTCACACCATATTCAACTCGCATGGTCGATTCATTATCCACGGTGTCTTTGTGCAACCGGACAATTGGCGACGTATATTCGTTATACGCAAAATCTTTCGGCAAGAACTCGCCAGCCTTCGGCGTGTTTTTATTCGCCGCCGGTAGCGGGGCCACAGGTCCTTCCGGTTCTGGCTGCGGATTAGGTTCAGGCGTTGGTTCCGGTGTTGGAATCGGCTCCGGTACCGGAATTGGTTCAGGCACCGGAATTGGTGTCGGAGTTGGGGTCGGTGATGGTGTTGGTGATGGTGTTGGCTTTGGTTGCACCACCACCGGAGGTTCATTGCCTGTCACACCGCCATTACCACCACAGGCAGTCAAGGTGAACATAGCTGCGATTGCCAGTGCAACACAACTGTAAGGTGCACGGATAAACGTTATTTTTTTCATATTCTGATAATTCCTTATTTTTTATAAATTGGCATAGCGTTAAAAAGCAAATTCGACACTTAGGGCATAATTTCGTCCCGGTGCAGTCAGGCGGTCATAGCCCACCCCATCGACTTCTGCCACCACACCGGTAGTCAAGCCTGCAATACCGGTTTGGCGTAATGACTCCCAGGTCACATACTTGCTGTTGGTTAAGTTATAAATGCCACCGCGTAGCGTAACGTTTTTGCCTAGCTCTACATAGCCGACCCAATCCCAGGTATACCAAGATTTACTTAATACATTGACGACGGAAATATCCCTTGATTGACGAATATCAATATTGGGAAGTTTGCTGACCAACTCACTGGCTTTTTTGCCATCGGAGCGAGTAAAACGTATTCCGCTGCCCCACTTACCGGACGGCGCGTCGTAATCCAAGCCCAACACCGTTTTTGCCGGCTGTAACGTATCCATTGCATAGCTGGTTTCTAGCATATTGGAGCTATCACCGGACAGTTTGCCAAGCTTTTTAGGATAGACTTTGCTATAGGCAGCACTGCCACTCAGCCCTTCCGGAAGCACGCTCCACAACGCATGGAAATCAACGACCCCACGAATATTGAAACCTTCGGCATAAGCTTTGGTTTGGTTGCCGTAGTATTGCAAACCAATTTCTCGCGGTTCATTAAAATTCGCAGCCGTCTTAGCTTTTAAGGTGATAAAATTAGTGTATTCAGAACGGAAAACATTGACATTGATATAGCCTACATTGCCATGGATATCGACACCAACCTCCTGATTAAAGGCTTTTTCCGCCTGAATTTTCTCTCGGCTTAAGGGACGGCTATATTTCTTTTCAAAATGGCGCTGACCATTGGTGCCATACATTTCCTGTGCGTTAGGTACACGGAAGCCTGTGCTGGCTTTATAACTCAAACTGATATTATCGGTCAGATTTAGTCCGACACCGGCAGACCATGACAGACTGCTGTACTTATCATTGGCAAAGTAAGGCCACGAAGAGTGATATTTATATTCGTCATAACGAATCCCCCCGTTCAAATCAATATATTGATTCAGTTTCCAGTGATTGCTCAGCCCAATATAGTAATTTTTACCATTGATTGGGTGATAAATATCATCATGTAAAGTATCAACAATCTGCGTTTTCCCTTCAAATGCTGGGTTACAACCAAAACGCTTATCGGCATGGCAAGGATGGTCATCCGGTACCTTCAAGGCATATTCGCGACGTTTATAACGATCCAGTAAGCGATACTCGGAATACCCTAAGCCGGCAAGCAGATCAATTTCATGCTTAATGCCCCAATACTCCAGGCTTTTACTGCCACTGAAACGAACACGTTTATTTTGCTCAGTCAAACGGGCAACATTTTGACGCTGGTGTTGGTATTCAACAAAGCTGGAACCGATATTATCCTGACGCTGGAAAAGCTCACAGTCTCTATTCGGCTTATCGCCAATCAAAGTGCAACCTGCGGTAGTGTGGATCGAAGTAATATGCGTTTTCTCTTCATCAATCTCCAATTTTGCGGTGTCTAGCCAGCTGTTGCGATTTTCAGATTGATATTGATAAAACACGCCGACCCTGTTTTTCTCATGGATATGATCGACAAATTTATAAAATGGGAACAACATCCGATAGATGTAGCTGTGTCGAGTAGCACTTGGATCGGCATCTCGGAAATTGCGGAAGTAAGGCCGCTGACGGTTAGCACGATCATCAATTTCATATTTTTGTTGAGTATCTTCAAATACAAAACCGACGGTGTGTTCCGGTGTCAAGTCATATTGAAATTTCCCAAACCAAGAATCTGAACGATAGTCCATTGGGTTAGCGGCATTGCGGGTTGTTCCGTAAACCTCATTCGGTGATAAATCCATACTTTGAACACAAGCAGAAGGGTGCGCTCTGCCAATACAATATTCACCTTGCGGGAAATGATCCGGTCTGGTGGCATCTGTCCACCCTGCATTTCTCAAATCTTCGTATTGTTTATCGGTCGGGAACATTCTGTTCAGTGTTTGGTTCGGCGTTTTTGGATGGGATTTGATTTCATGCCCATCACGTCGGGTATATTGCAATAATGCAGAGAAGCCACCGGCACGCCCCGCAGCCGCAATCGAGTTGCCCCAACGCTCATCTTTGCTGGCATAGCTGTTTTTAATGTTGAGCCCCCAATTTTGGCCGGGCTTAATCACATCGTCAGGTTCTTTGGTCACAAACATCACCGAGCCGCCCAATGCACCATTGCCGCCCATCACCGAATTCGCACCTTGGCTAATCTCGACTGCTTTGATATTTTCAAATTCGATCTCATTTTTCGCGCCGCTAAAGCCTTCTGAATAGCTAGAACGAGGCATAAAATTTTGTGCTTGTGAAATGCCGTCGACCGAAATTGCCACCCGATCTTTGTCCACACCACGGATCGAATACCCCGCCGAAGCACCGGAACCTTGTTCATTAACGGCAATACCCGGATCATAACGCGTCAAATCCCGAATATCATTGACCTGTTCTTTTTTGAGCTGCTCTGCATTTTTAACAACACGGCTGATGCTACGCTGCGATTTACTGGTTTCGCTCAACTTTCCGACTACTTGAATTTCATCCAGTACAGCACCTTCCTCCGATTCAGCAGCATAAGCAGCAAATGGTAAAGCAAGGTGTCCGCCAAAGAGGGCTATAGCCACTATCTTTGATAGTGGCTTCATTTTAAAATGAAGTAATTTGGGTTGATTAATTTTCATTGTAATACCTAAGATTGTACAAAATGCTTAGGCTATGAATAGGTTATCAATACCGACAAATAATCTTGTCGATTTGAAATCCCACTTCATAGCCTATGCTTGCTAGTTTTAATATATTGTTTAATAGTTTCATTAATGATAACTATTAGCATTATCATAAATGATAACTAGGCTATTAACCAAATGATTTTATTATTTATTTAAAAATAGATATAAATTTGTGAAGTGGATCAAATAAAATAAATAAAATTACAAAACTTCACTCCAAATTCTCAATAAGAATAATCTTCATATAAAACAGTAAGTTAATTCTTTAACCCATTTTCTTATAATTTAAATTCTGCCTGATAATAAACCGCACTTTTCACTTTGCTACTGATATAAAATCCCTTTTGCGCTGCCGTTTTGAGCAAGCTTCAATCTTCAGTTGTGACTTAGTTCTCACTTTCTACAAAACATTTTATTTTTCTCGGGATTCTTATTGACCCTATCCGAATGGAGAATTATGATAGCTACACTTCATGATATTTTTATCATGGATAAAAACACTTCATGAATTTATGTTTCATGGAGTTTATAAATTCACATCTCTTATCTTGTATTGCATACATAAATGGTGAATCAGCCGCAGGTCGGAGATGGGCTTAACGTTTATTACGACTTATCGATAAACAGATAGAAATATTAAACAGACACTTAAGCACAAACAAAACAGGAGCGTTGCATATGACTACATCACATAACGAATCACGCCGTCATTTTATGAAACTTATGGGCGGTGTTGGTGCCGGACTGGCATTCTCAGGAACGTTAGGAACTTTCACCAACCCGGCTTTTGCTAAAGCCGCGACTTCAGGTAGTATCGAAGCCGGAATTGCTTATCCACTATCAACCGGTTTCGACCCGTTAACCTCCAGTGGTGCATCGTCTTATGCCGCTAACCTGCATATTTTTGAAGGCTTAGTGGATCTGCACCCTGCTACCCGCAAGCCTTACTTAGCGCTAGCCGGTGCTGAACCGGTGCAAGTTGACGACACCACTTGGCACATCACCTTACGTGACGGCGCAACATTCCACGACGGAAAACCGGTTACTACTGAAGATGTGGTTTACTCCTTCGAGCGTGTCTTGAACCCTGACAACAAATCCTTGTTTGCCCAGTTCATCCCATATATTGACAAAGTTACCGCTCTTGATGCCAAAACAGTGGAATTTAAACTGAAATATCCATTTGCTTTATTCAATGACCGCTTGACTATCGTTAAAATTGTACCGAAACATGTGATCGAAGCCGTTGGTGCAGCTAAATTTGATGCCGAGCCAGTTGGCTCCGGTCCATTTAAATTTGTTTCTGCGGTGAAAGATGATCGTATCGTGTTTGCAGCGCACGACAGCTATAACGGTATCTATCCGGCACAAGTGAAAGACATGACTTGGTTCTTACTGTCTGATGACTCCGCCCGTGTTACCGCACAAGAGTCTGGCCGTACCCAAGCGATGGAAAGTGTGCCATATTTGGATGTCACTCGCCTACAAAAACGCCAAACGGTTGAATCTGTGCAATCTTTCGGTTTACTGTTCCTGATGTTCAACTGCGAAAAAGCACCGTTTGATAATCCAAAAGTGCGTCAAGCATTACACTACGGTTTAGACACCCAAGCCCTAATCAATACCGCCCTGATGGGTAACGCAGAACCTGCGACCTCATTCCTGCAAACCACTCACGCCGATTATGTGAAAGCCTCAACGCAGTATGACTATGACGTGAAAAAAGCAGAAGCGTTATTGAAAGACGCCGGTGTCACCAATTTGTCATTCAAACTGTTGGCAACCGATCACTCTTGGGTGAAAGACTGCGCCCCATTAATTTTAGAGTCTTGGAATAAAATCCCGGGCGTGAAAGTTACCTTAGAACACTTACAATCCGGTGCGTTATATGGCCAAGCTATCCCATCCGGTGATTTTGGTGTGGTGATTGCCCCGGGCGATCCGTCTGTATTCGGTAACGACGTTGACTTGTTGATGAGCTGGTGGTATCGCGGTGATGTTTGGGCGAAAAACCGCTATCGTTGGAGCAATACGCCAGAATATGCCAAAGTGCAAGTGCTGTTAGACGACGCTGTTAAAGCGAAAACGAATGATGAAGCGAAGAAAATTTGGAGCGAAGCCATCAATATCATCGCTGATCAAGTTCCGCTTTATCCTCTGTTCCACCGCAAACTGCCTACCGCGTGGGATGCGAAAAAACTCAGCGACTTCCAACCATTACCAACAACCGGTTTGTCTTTCATCGGCACCGGTCGCAAATAGCCCAAAGCCATTCCGCAGGTATCGCAAGATACCTGCGTTTCTTAACTCATTGCTTTATTTGGAGATAACCATATGGAAATTGTGTTGCGTTTGCTGTTGCGGCGCTTGCTTGCCCTACCGGTCATGATGTTCGGGGTGACGGCATTAGTGTTCGTTATTCTGCAACTCAGTCCCGGTGACCCGGCAATTATTGCACTAGGAGACAGCGCGAGCGAAGCTGCCAAAGCCTTATATCGGGAAACACACGGTTTAAATGATCCTATTTTGGTTCAATACGGACGTTATATCGTCAACTTATTTCATTTTGATTTCGGTGTCACCATGCCACCGGAACAACCAATCAGTGCACTGATTGCTAAAGCCTTCCCATTAACCCTGCAATTAACTTTTATCGGTGTTTTTTTTGCTGCAATTGTTTCTTTTAGTTTAGGTGTGTTAGCCGCACTTTATCGCGATCGCTGGGTTGATCAGGTCATTCGTTTACTCTCTGTTGCCGCTGTTGCTACCCCGTCATTCTGGCTGGGGATCTTATTGATTCAATGGTTGTCACTCGACTATGACATTTTCCCGTCCGGCGGATTTGTTCCTTTCAGTGAAAGCCCGAAAGACTACATTCTTTCGATGACATTGCCTTCTTTAGCGCTTGCCGTACCGGTTTGTGCCTCGTTAATCCGGGTGGTGCGCACCACCATGGTGGAAGAGATGGATAAAGATTATGTCCGTACTGCAATTGGTAACGGCGTGCCTTATTCCACTGTCATTCGCTATAACGTGTTGCGTAACGCACTGATTACACCGGTGACGGTATTAGGTCTGCGCGTCGGCTACTTGTTAGGCGGCGCGGTGGTTATCGAACAAATTTTCGATTTACCGGGAATGGGGAAATTGATTTTCAACGGTATTGTGAATCATGATCTGCATTTAGTACAAGGGGTTGTATTAACGATTGCGTTCACCTTTATTTTGGTCAATATCATCGTTGATATATTGTATTTATTGATTAATCCAAGAATCCGGAGTTTATGATGCTACGTCAAGGTTTAAGTAAACGTTTAGCCAGCGGTGGCGCCCGCTTTCAAGCACTGCCGTTTAGCGCAAAACTCTCACTCTCATTTATCTTTCTGATTGTTTTAGTGGCTATTTTTGCCCCTTGGGTTGCAACCCATGATCCGCTCGCCAGCGGCATTCCGGCACAAGCCCCAAGCTTGAATAACTGGTTCGGCACCGATCGCTTAGGTCGCGACGTGTTCTCACGCATGGTGTACGGTTCACAAACCTCACTGATTATTGGTTTGGGTTCGGTCGGTTTAGCCATTCTTTTCGGTGCTATTTTGGGTTCCACTGCCGCCACAGCCAGCCGTTGGGGTAATGAAACCATCATGCGGTTGATGGATATCATGATGTCCTTCCCCGCAATTGCGCTAGCTGCAGTTTTATTGGTGACATTCGGCAACTCCTTGCCGATGATCATTCTGGCTATTGCCGTGGTTTATACCCCACAACTTGCCCGCGTCGTGCGTGCCAACGTGGTTTCTCAGTGGGAAGAAGACTACATCCGTGCTGAACGGGTGTTGGGTGCCAGCCGTCCTTATATTTTAATTAAGCACGTGGTTCGCAACACTGCGGCACCGGTGTTGGTGTTCGCTACCGTGATGGTGGCTGATGCCATCGTATTCGAAGCATCACTCTCCTTCTTGGGCGCCGGGGTGCAAGCACCCGCTCCGTCTTGGGGCAATGTTATCGCTTATGGTCGTAACCTCGTGTTAAACGGCGGTTGGTGGGCAACGACTTTTGCCGGCTTAACCATTTTGTTAACTGTGCTGGCATTAAATATTCTGGCAGAAGGTTTAACCGATGCGTTGGTCAATCCAAAACTGCGCAAAACCACCCGTACCGACAGCGGCGAAGAAAAACCCGCCACCATTTTGAGCACCGATGTGCAAGAAGCGATGGCAGAGGGTTTAGCACTGAAACGCTACCTATTTAACTTACACAACAAAGAGATCACCCGTACTGATCGTATGCAGTTAGATCCAACTGCCAAACCGATTTTACAGGTCAAAAACCTCTCTATCCGCTTCCCTAGCCGTTATGGAGAAACCCCGTTAGTGGATAACATCAGTTTCACCGTCAATGAAGGTGAAACCATGGGGCTGGTCGGTGAATCCGGCTGCGGCAAATCAATCACCGCTTTCTCAATTATGGGCTTGTTGCCACCATCGGCTAAAATCAGCGGCAGCATCACATTCTGTGATCGCAGCGGCAAAGAGCATGACCTGCTGACCTCGACACAACTGAATCAATTGCGCGGCACCGAAATTGCGATGATCTATCAAGATGCGTTAAGCGCCTTGAATCCTTCAATGCGAATCAAGGCACAAATGGCACAAATCATCAATCGTGGCAGCAAACACACCGCTGAAACCCTGTTGTCATGGGTAAAACTGGATCCGTCCAAAACCTTAAACCGCTATCCGCATGAACTTTCTGGCGGGCAACGGCAACGGGTGTTGATTGCGATGGCATTGGCAAGAGAGCCGAAATTGGTGATCGCCGACGAACCGACGACCGCACTTGATGTGACGGTGCAAGCGGAAGTGATCAAACTGTTGAACGAATTGCGCGAAAAACTGGGCTTTGCGATGGTATTCGTCAGTCATGACCTTGCTTTAGTAGCACAAATGGCACACCACATCACGGTGATGTATGCCGGTCAAGTGGTTGAAAGCGCACCGACTTCGCCATTGTTGGCAAATCCAATGCACGAATATACCCGAGGCTTGCTCGGCTCGGTGCTTTCCACTGAAGAACGTGCCGAACGGTTATACCAAATTCCGGGCAGCGTGCCGTCGCCTTATGATTTTGCCAAAGGTGACCGCTTTGCAGGTCGCTCCTTGCGTCCAGATGCCAACCCGCAACAAAAACTGCCGTTGGTTCCGGCAGGCGATGTGCCTAACCATTTATGGGCTTCGCACTTAGCAGAAAAACATCATACCACACAAGGGGAGAATGTATGAGCAGCAGTATCAAAGTCATCAAACCACAACATATCATCAACTTAAAAGATATCGTGGTACAGTTCCCTTCGCGTGACGGTTCGCTATTCAGCCGCAACAAAGTCACCGCAGTCGGTGGTGTGGACTTCCACGTCAGTGCCGGTGAAACCGTCGGTATCGTCGGCGAGTCCGGCTGTGGCAAATCAACGCTTGCCAATGTGATGATCGGGCTGCAACCGCCAACGTCCGGCGAAGTGAAATTCAACGGTCTGAAAATGCAATATGGCAGTGCCGCAGCGCGCAAACAGTTTGGGCGGCAAGTGTCGGTGATTTTCCAAGACCCGGCAACCGCACTTAACCCACGCATGAAGGTATTCGATATTCTACGTGATCCGTTGGATATTCATAACGTGCTGCAGCCACACGAGCGGGAGAAACGGGTATATGAACTGCTTTCTCGCGTCGGCTTGCCACGTTCTGCCGCCGCAGTGGAACCAACTCGTTTATCCGGTGGGCAAAAACAACGGGTTGCCATCGCCAGAGCATTAGCGCTGAATCCGTCCCTGATTGTGGCGGATGAACCGACATCTGCACTGGATGTTTCAGTTCGGGCGCAGGTGTTGAATTTGTTAGCGGATTTGAAAAAAGAGTTGAATTTAGCAATGGTGTTTATCTCGCACGATATTCAAACGGTACGTCAAGTATCCGATCGAATTGTGGTGATGTTTGCCGGAAAAATCGTTGAAAGCGGTTCTTCCAACCAAATCTTTGAAAACCCACAACAGGATTACACTCGTCGTCTGCTCGGCGCAGCACCATCGCTATTATAGTCCCCCTGACGGCAGGTAAAGACTGCACAAAAATAAAGCTCTCTTCTCAATAAGGGAGCTTTAGACTGCTGACAAAGGTTAAAATACACGATTAATATTGTAAAAGTAGGGGGCGATTATATATCGCCCCGAACCGCACTTTGCATTTTTCCTTTATTGATTAAGTGCTTATACCGCACTTCGCAAACGGGCGGATGCAATCCGTCCCTACCTTGCCTCATCAAATATCTACTTTGCCTCATCAAATATCTTTGTCAATAATCTGAAGCTCTCTTCTCAACAAGAGAGCTTTTTGCTTTTTGTTATCGTAAAGAGAAAAAAATACTTGTCTATCCTGTGCAAATTCCTGCAAAGGTTGACTATCGCTGTCAAAACAGATAGTTTTATAAGCCGATTTTTATTTCAGTACAAGGTGATTATTCAGACATGGCGCATATTGATCCGACATTATCCGGCAAAACTCCGACAAAAATTGAAAAAATACTTTGGAGCTTACTGCCGCTGGGCGGATTGATCGCCGTGATTTTTCTTTGGATAAGCAATTATCAACCTGCCTATCAATACCAATTGCCTTGGTTCAGTCTGCTCAACATCAATTTTTTGATCTATATTGACGGGCTTTCGCTACTGATGCTGTCGTTGATCACCGGCATCGGCTGCGCAGTATATCTGTATGCTGCCGGTTATTTTGCCGATCATCCACAACTACGACGGCTGTATGTATTGTTGAGTGTGTTTATGCTGGCGATGATTGGCTGTGTGGTTTCCGATCACCTGCTGCTATTTTTCCTGTTTTGGGAACTCACCAGCATCACCTCATTTTTATTGGTGCTGTTTAATTACCAAGCGGAAGAAAACCGCACTTCTGCCAAGCAAGCGTTGCTGGTCACCGGTAGCGGTGGTTTATGTATGTTAGCCGGATTTTTGTGGCTGTGGCAGTTAACCGGTACAGCACAAATTTCAGAAATCATCAAAATATTGCCGGATTACCTCTCACAACCGCACTTTAAGTGGATTTTGCTGCTGATCTTAATTGGGGCATTTACCAAAAGCGCTCAGTTTCCGTTCCAATTTTGGCTGCCGAATGCAATGGCGGCGCCAACCCCGGTTTCGGCGTATTTACACTCGGCAACCATGGTGAAATTAGGTATTTTCTTATTGGCACGACTGGATTATGCGCTTTCCGATTGGGCATTGTGGCAACAGATCTTACAAACCGTCGGATCGATTACTGCCGCCTGGGGTATGATGTTGGCACTGCGAGAACGGGATTTAAAGAAAATCTTGGCATGGTCCACCGTGGCGTCGCTAGGTACGATGGTGGTGCTGATCGGCTTAGACAGCAGCTCTGCCTCGATTGCGGTGGTGACATTTGTGTTGGCACATGCACTATACAAAGCGCCTCTGTTTTTTGTCGCCGGCAATATCGACCATGCCACCGGCACGCGGATTATTGATCATTTGGGCGGCTTAAAACGCTATATGCCGTGGACGGCAACGGTCGCTATCCTCGCCGCACTTTCCATGGCTGGTATGCCGACTTCATTCGGTTTTATCGCCAAAGAAGCCCTAACCGTAGCCAAAGAAGCCGACGATACTCTGCCGTTCAGCGCTTATGGCAACATCATTTTCAGTATTATCGCGGTCGCGGTTGCCGCTGTTGCTGCCATTCGGGTATTTTGGCTGCATCCCGGCAACAACATCACCCCGCATGTGCAAGAAGTGCGGATCAAAATGTTACTGGCGCCGGCACTGGTGGCGATTGTTGGCTTATTTATCGGTTTAACCCCACAATTGGCCATTCCGTTTATTAAAATTGCGGCACAAACTATCACCGCAAAACCCATCGGCGATGTCGATTTGTATTTTAACTGGGAAGCATTGCAAACCACCGGTTTAACTATTTTGGCAACCGTACTGTTCGGACTGATCGTCTTCTATTTTTGGGATCGGCTGCACTATGCTTTCGATCGCTTTTTGAAGTTGTTTCCACAATGGGGCGGCGCGGCGACGTATACCCGTATCGTTGATCAAATTCCGGCACTGACTGCCAAAGTCACCGGCAGATTTCAACATGGATTGCTTTCCGGTTATAT
Source organism: Testudinibacter aquarius (assembly GCF_004342725.1). GTDB lineage: Bacteria > Pseudomonadota > Gammaproteobacteria > Enterobacterales > Pasteurellaceae > Chelonobacter > Chelonobacter aquarius. The sequence continues at coordinate 218,568 of NZ_SMCP01000005.1, forward strand.
CCGCTGGATGTTGGGTTTTACTTTAATCAGCCTGACGCTCAGCTTAATTTGGGCTATTTCGCAAGGGGTTAATATTAGCGTCAATATCACTACACTGTTGGATCCACTGCCGAGTCTTGGCTTGATCAGTGCCGCAACCTTGATCTGCATTGGGGCAATTTTTGTGATGTTGTCCGCCAAACCTTTTATCTTACTGCTCAATTCGGGCTTGGTCGGCTTTGGTTCTGCACTGCTGTTTGTGTTTGTTTCTGCCCCTGATGTGGCATTGACCCAGTTTGTGGTAGAAACCATTTTAGTGATTATTTTATCATCAATTTTGATTATTTTAATCCAAAGTAAATCAGCCGATTTCAATCGTCCGCAAGATCGGCGCAAACACCCGAAACAGCTGCTGTTCACACTACTGCTTTCTGTGCTGGTTGCCAGTATTATTCTGGTCACGCTGTTAGTGATGTTAGGGCTGGATTTCGACCATAGCGTTTCTGATTTTTATATTGAAAACAGTGTGCCCGAAGCCTATGGACGCAATATCATCAACGTGATTTTGGTTGATTTCCGCGCGCTGGATACGTTTGGCGAAGTTGCCGTGATGCTGTTCTCACTGCTTGCCGCTCGTCCACTGTTGCGTGAACTGAAACGCCAAACCGGATTGTTGAAACGCAATAAAACAGAAAAAAGCCAAGAGGTGCAAGATGAAACCCCATAAAATTCTGCTGTTAAGCAAAACCGCACTTCCGCTATATTGGATTGTATTGCTGACCTCTTTAGTGATTCTGTTGCGCGGTCATAATGAACCCGGTGGTGGTTTTATTGCCGGTTTATTGGCTGCTTCCGCCTCCATTTTATGGGCGATCGCATTTTCTGCCAAACAGGCAATGAAAAAATTACCGTTCGCTTCGCCACTCAATCTCGCAGCCTGCGGGCTGCTACTGGCCGCTGCTGCCGGATTACCTGCACTGCTCAGCGGACAGGCTTTTTTATATCACTTTTGGGCAACAATACCACTATTCTTTTTTGAGTATAAAATTTCGACGGTGTTGCTGTTTGACTTAGGCGTATATCTTTGTATCTGGGGCGTGGTCAGCGGATATGCCATTATGTTGTTGGAAACCACGGAATAGAGATTATGACATTAGTTATTTTAATTACCCTTTGGATCACCTTGGTTGCTGCGATCTATCTGCTGCTGTCCCGTCACGCACTACGGATCGTGATCGGGTTGATGCTGCTTGGCAATGCCGTCAATTTCATTATATTGCTCTCCGGTCGGGTGTATTCAACGGTGCCTGCCGTGGTGCCGCTTGGACAAAATGTTATTGAGAACCCGGCTAATCCACTGCCGCAAGCATTAATTTTAACTGCCATTGTGATCGGCTTTGCCCTCACCTGTTTTTCCGTTGTCTTAATGATCAAGCTGATTAAAAAACTGGGCACCGACGATATCAATGAATGGCGTGAAGCCGAGCCGCTGAATAACAGCGGGCATAAACCGGCAATCCATCCTGATCATGACGACGACGGCGAGTTTAAAAAATACCGTAAGGATCTGTGTTAATGAATTTTTTAGTCATTTCTCCCATTTTGCTGCCGCTGTTGGCAGCCGCTATCACGGTTATTCTGCGTTACCGCCAAAGCACACAATATTGGCTCGGACTGCTGGCAGCATTGTTGATCTTGCTCAATCACGTCATGCTGTACAGTCCGCTGCAACAGCAAACACTGTCTTCACAATTCGGTGAATGGCCACTGCCATACGGAATCGGATTTCAGATCGATGCGTTGAGCTATATCATGCTCACCATTTCTGCCTTGATTACATTCTGTTGCCTGCTGTTTATGCTGTCCGGCTTAAGTACTCGTCCGCTCAACTCACTGACACTGCCGTTAATTTTTGGCTTGATCGCCGGGGTCAACGGCAGCTTTATCACGCAGGATTTCTTCAATCTGTATGTTTGGTTCGAAGTCATCTTGATCTGCGCCATCGGCTTATTGGCCATTGGGCGCAAAATTTCTCAACTGGATGCCGCTTTCAAATATATGGTGTTAAACCTGTTCGGTACGCTGTTATTGCTAACCTCAATCGCATTGCTGTACGGCAGCACCGGCAACCTTAACTTTCAAGCCGTGCAAGCGGCTCTGAGCGCCATCAGCCCAGCAACGAAGTTGATGATGATCACGTTATTTATTGTCGCCGTGTTGATCAAAGTGGCTGCATTTCCGGTGTTCACTTGGATGCCGGCGTCATATCACACGCTGCCTATTCCGGTGATGGCGCTATTTTCAGCGCTATTGACCAAAGTGGCCGTTTATACCTTACTGCGCTCGCTTTCCCAAGCCTTCACCCCTACCATAGACATCTTGCAGCTGGTGTTGGCTTGGATTGCAATCTGTACGATGGTGGTCGGCGTACTGGGGGCGGCTTATCATTGGGATATGCGTCGAATTTTGGTATTTCATAGTATTTCGCAAATCGGCTACATCTTACTCGGCATTTCACTGGCAAGCCCTGATGGCAATACCGCCGCGATTTATTACACCTTTCATCACAGTATTGTCAAAGCCTGTCTGATTTTGATTGCTGGAGTAATCTATGTCTATGCCGGTAGTTATGATCTGCGCAAAATCGGCGGACTGTATAATATCAAGCCTTGGCTGGCAATCCTTTTCGCCATTCCGGCGCTGTCGTTGGTCGGCATTCCGCCATTTTCCGGTTTCTGGGCAAAGGTACTGCTGCTGCGTGAAACCCTTGAACAAGGTCGAGTCCTTTGGACTGCGATTGCACTCATCGTCAGCGTGCTGACGCTCTATTCGATGATGAAAATCTGGTTCGAAGCGTTCTGTAAACCACATCCGCTGGTTTGCGACAGCAGCAGCGTCTGGCAACCAACGGTGCGACAAGATGTCAAGCCGGCCGTGATTGCCATCAGTATTTTATGTATCACTATCCTATTCATCAGCTTATTGCCAAATCTGCTGTACGATTTTAGTCATCGTGCGGCACTGCAATTGGGAGGCCTGTTGTGATCGTCAAAAAAATCTGCGCCGTGTTACAGCTCAGCCTGCAATTTTTATATTTGATGCTAAAATCCGGTTTTACGACCCTGTTGCTGATCATCAAACTGCAATTCGGGTTGAAAAAATCGTTGCAAGACAGCTACACCAGCTTAACGATCCCTAATGTCAACGAAAATGGTTTAGTCGTGCTCGCTTGCCTGATCAGTCTGACGCCGGGAACCTCACTACTGGCGATCGACAGCGAAGATAATCGGCTGTTGCTACATATTTTGGACACTGAAAAAAGTGATGAAGCTATCCGTGAAATCAGACAAAAATTTGAACCTTATATTATGACCCTATTTGCCAAACAAGCTGTGCGAGGAAAAAATGCTGGAGTTTAGCCTGATTTTTGTTGTGGTCTGCGCACTGATTGCCATTTTATTGGTGATTGCTCAGATTCAAAAAGGTGCAGATGATGCCGATCGCATCGTTGCTTTGGATATTTTATTAGCTGCGGCGTTGATTCTGTGCATCATCGCCTCATTAATGATCAAACGTACCGTATTATTAGACGTTGCCATCGGACTTTCTTTAATCGGCTTTATCGGCACCGTCGGTTGGTCTGCCGTGATTCGGCGTAAAAATGACGCACAACTGCAAGAGAGCAAATAACATGAATACTATTCTTGAGATACTGGGAATTATTTTATTACTGCTCGGCGGATTAAGTCTTGTCGTATCCGCACTTGGGATTCGTATTTTGCCTAATACTTTAAGCAAACAGCACGCAGCAACCAAAGCCGGCACTTTGGCAATCACCTTGATTTCGTTGGCGGCAATTTTGCTGGCACAAGAGTGGGCATGGACACTCCGTTTAGTGATTATGAGTTTTTTCCTGATCCTCACGCTGCCACTGGCGTCACACATGCTGGCCCGTGCTGCGGTTAAAGATACTCGTCTGCTCAGCGAAAAAGACCATCCGTCGGTTACGCCCTATCAAGAAAACCCCCACAAATAAACAACACCCTGTTTATGCCACATAAACAGGGTGTTATTCAAAGTGCGGTTAAAGTGTGGCTAAATGTAGCTAAAGTGCGGTACAGCCAGACTATTTCTGCTCGTTAAATGCTTCTAACGCACGCAACGAATAAGTATAAGCGGCGCCGGCATTTAAAGCGATCGCTGTCGCCAACGCTGCCGCAACTTCCTCTTCGCTTGCTCCGACTTTAATCGCTTCAGCAGCGTGCACCCCGATACAACTTTCACAACGCGTGGTCACCGCCACAGCCAGTGCAATCAATTCCCGAGTTTTAGCATCTAATACATCTCCTTCCGCTGCCGCCGCATTCAATGCGCCGTAAGCTTGCAACATTTTGGGATATTTCTGTCCCAATTGTCCGAAAGATTTTTTGACATGGCTCACATCATTTTTCCAATCTGCAAACATTTTTTTCTCCTGATTTAAATAATAGGTAAATACGCTGGTTAACGGCGCTCATTATTGATATTATAAAACAATATAAATTGTTATATAGTATCATTTTTTATCTTATTCATCTTAAGCGGAAATATGACCATGGACTATCTCGATCGACTGATTCAACTTGCCCAAGTAGAGGGCAAAATTAACGTGCTTTGCCGCTTTCAAGGTAGTTGGCAGCTCAAACACCAACAAGAACCGGAAGCACTTGGCATTTTTCACATTATTTCAAAAGGGGAATGCCGCCTGACATTAAATGATCAACAGAGTTATCACTTAAAACCCGGTGATGTCTTTTTTCTGCCACACGGTCTCGCCCACCGTATCGACAGCAAGCATCAAAGTGCGGTTTCAACAGAGGAAAACACACCACTGACCGCACTTCAACAGCTACAACACGGTCCGTTTACCTTACGCACCAACAACCAAGCGTCCCATGATTTTGAAATGTTCTGTGGCTATTTTCACTACTCCGGGCATTCGACATTACCAGCGATTTTGCCGGAATACTGGTATTTGTCCGGCAACAACGGTTCGGTTGCCGCACTACTCGAATTGCTGCAAAAAGAAGCTTTGTTGGAAATCGGTACGGTTTCGGTGGTCAATGCACTGTGTAATGTACTGTTTACCTACCTTACACGCGATTATATCCAACGCAGCCAAGACGTGACCAACGGCGTATTAGGCGCACTGCAAGACAAACGTCTATACCACTCGGTGAATGCCATGCTGCAAAATCCGGAAAACAGCTGGAATATGGAGAATCTGGCAGAACTGAGTACCATGTCGCGCGCTAATTTCATCCGTCTTTTCAAAAGTAAAACCGGTACCTTGCCGGGAAAATTTTTAACGGGATTAAGAATGCAGAAAGCAGAATTGCTGCTGTGCAACACCAACAAATCTATTTTGGCGGTGGCACTGGAAGTCGGCTACCAATCTGAAGCCCACTTCAGCAAAGCCTTCAAACTGAAATACGGCATCTCCCCAAGCAAATACCGGGTACAGCGCATAGAAAAATAGCTGGAAATTTAGGGGCTGTTGATCTTTTGTGTTTATAAATCAAGCAAAAAGAGTGGCGAAAAATAGTCTATAGCTCAAATTATAAACAAAGATCGACAGACCCTAAGCATCACTTAAACAAATCCGCATGTGAACCGACACGATATAGCTTGATCTGTTTATTTTCAAAGTCTCGCTGATAAATCAATAACAAATCAGGTCTGCCGTGGCATTCCAGATAACCGACATAATTTCCGATCAAGGAATGCTCTTTATATTTAGCCGGTAATGGAGCGCCTATAGCGAGTAAGCTAATCACATCAAGAATAATCGATTGGGCTTTTTGATCATTTTGATACTTTTTGGCATCTTTTTTAAATTTAGCCGAGCGAACAATCGCAAACATATCACCAACCTAAATCACGCTTTAATTCATCAACCGTGCTAAATGTTGCGGTATTTATCTGATTTTCCAATTCATAAATAGCTTGCAATGTTTCTTCATTTGGCTGAAGCAATCCCTCTGGTAAGCGTTGTGTCGCCGCCAGTTGTTTTAACAACATTCTGATCGCCGTTGACAAATCTATCCCTAGCTTTTTTGCATTTTCTTGCGCTTGCTTCTTAATCCGGCTATCCACTCGAATGGTTACACTCGCATCCATAAATCCTCCATCGGATAAATGTAATAACAATATTGTCATTACTATTTTGTAATACAATTTAGTCCAAGTCTCCAAAAAAGCAATAAAAAAAGCAAGTAAAACTTATGTTGCGCGGGTTTAACTCGAAAAAAAACCGCACTTTGATTTTCAACTCAAAGTGCGGTCTGTTGGTGAGCAAAGATTAAATCAATATCCCAGTGCTGCCATGCCGACGGTCATATGCAAGCCGTAGAAAATAATTCTAGCCAGCAATTCCGCAGCGATAATCAGGAGCACGCCGATAAACGGAAGTGCGGTATTGGCTTTTTTCACAGTCAGTAACAATAAGCCGATTGCGATTAATACAAAGCGCGTGAGCATCACCGGCACGAATGACGGCACTAGATCCAATGCTTGGTGAATCGCACTGCTGATGCCGGCTAAGTAGCCGTATTGCTGATAAGTCACGATAACTGCAGCAATAAACGCCAGCCATGCGATCGTTAACAACAAGCCGTTCAGACGTTCAGCCGCTTTGACACTGTTTAGCAGTGCCAATGCCAGGGTTGAGCCCCCCAAAAGTGCGGTCAGCAGAAATGAAAGCGGCGTAAACACGGAATTCCAAGTCGGCACTGTCGGGATCATATACAGCTTAGACATCGCATAGATAAACGCTGCACCGACTATACTAACCACAATCAGTGCTAACGGGCGCCAAATCGACGGCAACTTGGCAGAAATATTCGCCAACAACCGTACCACGAAACCGACTACAGGCAGTTTTTGCCATGCTTGCGGTAATAAGCGTGCCGTCGCCAACGCCCAGTAGCCTGCACCGAGTGCAAAGAATGCCGAACCGGCGGCGATTTCGTTGCTTAAGCCGGAAGCACCGATACGATTCAGGGCATTAAAGGCACGCTGGGGTGAACCTAGGTGCAGGGTTGAAAAAATAAAGCCAATCGCCATCAAACCCCATAACACCGTCATCACATAATGCGTGCGTGTTGCGGCACGCTCGCTTTTTTCTGTTAACAATAACAGCGTGAATACCCAAAATGCGCCGACCGCACTTTGCGCCAACACGGTGAAAAACACCAGAGGCCATTCATGTAATCCCATTCCCATATTACACCTCCTTCGGGTTGGCAAGGAAACCGCTGCGGTCGTCGCTCGGTTTCGCATTGTGGTTCAAACGTAGCGCAATATTTGGATTAGTGTAGTGCGACGGCGGCAAAGGTGCCACATCTTTCAAATCCCCATATTTGGCTTTCAGCTCATCCATCGGCAGCAGATCCAAGGCACGCAGCGGACAAGACTCGACACACATCGGCTTTTTGCCCACTTCAACCCGTTCAAAACAGCCGTCGCATTTACTCATGCGCCCTTTGCTTTCGTCGTATTGCGGCGCACCGTACGGACACGCCATGCTGCAATATTTACAGCCGATACACACATCTTGATCTACTACCACAAAGCCGTCTTCTCGTTTGTGCATGGCACCACTCGGGCAAACACTGGCACAAGCCGGGTTTTCGCAGTGGTTGCAGGAGATCGAAAGATAGTAGGAGAACACGTCCTGTGTCCATGCTTCGCCTTCTTGCTTCCAACCGCCGCCGCAATATTCATAAATGCGGCGAAAACTGACATCCGGGGTTAAATCTTTGTAGTCTTTGCACGCCAGTTCACAGGTCTTGCAGCCGGTGCAGCGCTGCGAATCGATATAAAATCCATATTGTTTTGCCGTCATCATTCACCTCCCACACGGGCGACTTCAACCAAATTGGTATGTTGCGGATTGCCTTTCGAGAGTGGCGACGGGCGCTGAGTGGTCAACACGTTAAAGCTGCCGTTTTGATCGACACGCTGTCCGTCGGGCGTATACCATGCTCCCTCGCCCATCGCAATCACGCCCGGTAAAATTCGTGGCGTCACATTTGCCATCACCCGAGTTTCACCACGATCATTGAAGATTCGCACCATCTCGTTATGTTTGATCCCACGCTTTTCTGCATCAATCGGGTTGATCCACAACGATTGCAACGAAGCTTGATCCAACACATCAACATTAGCGTAAGTGGAATGCACCCGTGATTTAAAATGGAAACCGACCAGCTGCAACGGATATTTCTCTGTTAACGGATCATCAAAACCTTCCACCGCGCGAGCATAAATCGGCAGCGGACTGATAATATCGCCCTCTGCCAGTTCCCAGCTTTCAGCAATTTTTGCCAAGCGCTCTGAATACACTTCAATTTTGCCCGACGGCGTGGTCAACGGATTCGCCACCGGATCTTGGCGGAATTTTTTGAACGCCACCATATGCCCGGACGGATCTTGCTGTTTGATAATGCCGCGCTGTCTGAACTCTTCAAAGCTGATGTCTTGGAACAACGGGTTTTTCTCTTGGGTCTGTTGATACAGATAGCGCAGCCATTCTTCTTGGCTACGGCCTTCAGTAAACACCTCTTTTTTACCCATTTTTTCCGCAATACCCGCCAGAATGTCATACACTGGTTTGCATTCAAATTGCGGTTCAATCGCTTGATCGGCAAAAATCACATAACCCATATTGCCCGCCGAGCCGTCCATGCAGAAATCTGCCTGCTCGGAGGTGGTGCAGTCCGGCAGCAGAATATCAGCACATTTGGCGGTCGAAGTCATGTGGTTGTCGATCACCACCAGCATTTCACATTGGCTTTCGTCCTGTAAAATTGCTAAAGTGCGGTTGATGTCGGAATGTTGGTTGACAATACAGTTGCCGGCATAATTTAAGATAAATTTAATCGGTTTATTCAGTTTTTCCGCACCTTTTAAGCCGTCTTTCAACGCGGTCATTTCTGCACCGCGCACCACCGCATCAGTCCACATAAAGATCGGAATTTTGGCTTTGATCGGGTTTTCACCGACCGGCAAACGCACAAACGGAATACTGTAAAATCCTTCACGCGAACCGCTGTTGCCGCCATTGATACCGACATTGCCGGTCAAACACGCCAACATCGCAATTGCCCGTGCTGCCTGTTCGCCGTTGGCGTGGCGCTGCGGTCCCCACCCTTGACAGATATACGCCGGTTTAGTGGTGGCGATTTCACGTGCTAAACGGATGATTGTCTCTTTTGGAATCGCAGTAATTTTTGCTGCCCATTCCGGCGTTTTGGCGGTGTGATCGTCGCCTTCGCCCAAGATATAGGCTTTGTAGTGCGCATTCGGCTTGGCTGAAGCCGGCAAGGTTTTTTCATCGTAACCGACGCAGTAGGTGTCTAAAAATGCTTGATCGACCAAATTTTCGGTGATCATCACATATGCCATCCCCTCAACAAACGCCGCATCCGTGCCCGGACGAATCGGAACCCACTCGCCTTCCCGTCCTGAGGCTGTGTCGTTATAACGCGGATCGACCATAATCATGCGTGCATTAGAGCGCTCCATCGCTTGTTGCACTAAATAGGTTACACCACCGCCACTCATGCGGGTTTCTGCCGGATTATTACCGAAATAGACCACTAATTTCGAATTTTCAATATCCGTCGGACTGTTGCCGGCATTGCTGCCGTACATAAACGGGATGGCTTCAAAGATTTGCGAATAACTGTAAGTACCGTGATGGCCCAGGCAGCCGCCGATACTGTTCATAAAGCGGCTGGAAATACTTCTCGGCGGTGGATATGAAGCCGCAACCGTAGCGCCCAACGTGCCGGTGGCAAATGGTAGATATAGGCTTTCGTTGCCGTGTTCAGCGATGATCCGTTGCAGATTATCGGCAATTTCCGTAAAGGCTTCGTCCCACGAAATACGCTTAAATTTGCCCTCACCACGCTTACCGACTCGTTTCATCGGGTATTTCAAGCGATCGGGATTGTACACCCGACGGCGCATTGAACGCCCACGCGCACAAGCCCGCACTTGATGAAAATCACCGTAAACATCATCGCCCAGATTATCGGTTTCCACATATTTGATCACACCGTCCTGCACGTGCATCCGCAATGGACAGCGGCTGTGGCAATTTACCGTACAAGCGCTCCACACCAATTTTTCTTCCGCTTTACTACCCATCGCCGCTGTGCCACGCTCACCTGCTGACACCGGCATTGGCACCGCACTTGCAGCCAAGGCAATTCCACTTAAAGCAGCGCTACCTTTGAGCAAACTACGACGGCTGGTCGCAAAATCCGGAGCGTTTTTGGAATTTTTCTCCATAAAATTTCTCCCCACAAAATAAAAAAATCAAAAATAACCGAGGAGAATAATAGAGGATTTTATCTAACTAAAATTGATTAATATCAAATGAGAATAGTCACTACACTAAATCACAAGATCTTAAGATTTTTTATCACAAACTATTGATAAATCGATATATATTTATTTATATAACGATTCACAATAAATTTCTGTTAGAATCCTCAATCAGATCAACCAACATGCCATTATTATGAACAACGCTATTTTACTCGGATTGTTTTCCTCATTGTTTTTTGCCGCCACTTTTGTACTCAATCGCAGTATGTCGCTGTCTGGCGGCGATGCTTGGTGGTCAGCGGCGCTGCGCTTTGTGTTTATGTTGCCGATGCTGTATCTGCTGTTGGGAATGCAGATAAAACGAAGTGCGGTTTACCATGCAATTCGGCAGGCACCGATTGCGTGGTTATTGTGGTCAACAGTTGGTTTTGGCTTATTTTATCTGCCGCTGACACTCTCCGCAGATTATGCCTCGTCATGGCTGGTCGCCAGTTCATGGCAGATTACCATTATCGCCGGTATTCTGCTGACGCCGCTGTTTGGGCAAGCCATTCCGCTGAGAAACCTGTTTTTTTCCTGCCTGATTGTATTGGGAATCGTGCTACTGCAAATTGATAACCTGCGTACGCTCTCGTTGCAGGAGAGCTTGTATCCATTACTGTTGATTCTGATGGCCGCCTTTGCTTATCCGCTCGGCAACCGCAAAATGATGGTGCTGGTCGGCAACAGGTTGACAACACAACAGCGGGTCTATGGTATGGTGTTGTGTTCTATGCCGTTTTGGTTGATTTGCATGACGATTGCCGGTGTCAACAGCGGTTTACCGCCTGTTAGCCAAGTAAGCCAATCATTTATGGTGGCACTGTTTTCCGGCGTCATCGCCACACTGCTGTTTTTCAAAGCAACCGAATTGGTGAAACACAATATGAAGCAGTTGGCGGTCATTGAAGCCACCCAAGCCGGCGAAATCTTGTTCACTTTACTGGGTGGGGTGTTGCTGCTCAGCGATCCGATGCCGAGTGGCTTGGCATTTGTCGGTTTGATGATTGTCGTTCTCGGCATTTTTATCAACGGTTTCTCAACAAAGCCTTAAAATAGTCATATTCCAAGCGGCTGAGTATTTTTATTTCACTATATTTTAATGCTAAAATCATTCATACTAGCGCCCGTTTTTTAGCGCTACTTTTTATTGTCATTTATCTTAATTTAAGGAACTTTTATGTCTAACACCACAAATAGTTATGCCAACCCGGGCCCATTAGGTTTATGCGGTTTTGCCTTGACCACTTGGTTATTGTGCTTAATCAACGGTGGCTTTTTTGACACTCAATCACTCGGTTTGGTGATTGCCATGGCATTTGCCTTCGGCGGCACCGCGCAAGCCATTGCCGGAATTATGGAGTTTAAAAAAGGCAATACCTTCGGTTTCACTGCGTTTATCAGCTACGGCGCATTCTGGTGGTCTTGGGGCTTGTTCGTCGCCTTTTTCAAAGGGGAAACCCCGGCAACTTTCGTTGCATGGTATCTGGCCGCTTGGGGCACCTTCACCCTGATGATGTTCATCGCCACGCTGGCCAAACCGCGCGCCCTGCAAGCGATTTTCTTCTTCCTGACCTTAACTTTCTACGCTTTGGCAATCGGTGACGCCACCGCTAACCACACCATTATCAATGTCGGCGGTTACTTAGGATTGATTACCGCACTTTGCGCTTTCTACTTAGCTGCAGCGGAAGTGATCAACGAATCTTATGGCAGAACAGTGTTGCCAATCGGTGAGAAAAAATAATCTAGTTTACAAAATTATTTGATGAGGCAAAGTAGCAACGGGGTTTTCCAAAAACAGTTGCTACTTTATCATATCAATCGTATATTCTAGGGTTTGTTGATATTGGCTATTCAACCATTTTCTGCGGTGCTGGTGCCAACATACGTTTGTGATGAGAGCGGTTATACCAAAAATCAATCTGTTTTTGTGCCTGTGCCGACACCGTTTCGCCGCGCAAAAAAGCATCAATTTCTGCATAACTGACGCCCATTTCATCTTCATCAGTCTGCCCTTGCCATAAGCCGGCACTTGGCGCTTTGTCTAACACCGCTTGCGGTACACCAAGCAGTCGCCCTAATTCAAACACCTGTTCTTTGCGCAGTTGCACCAACGGCACAACATCAACACCGCCATCGCCATATTTGGTGAAATAACCGGTATGCCATTCTGCCGCATTATCAGTGCCGACCACGATCGCCTGCTGATTTTGCGCCGCTGCATACAGGGTTATCATACGTAACCGTGCCTGCACATTACCGGCAATCACATTCTGCCGCTCGGCATCATCACGGAACAATGGCTGCATGCTTTGCATAAAAGTGCGGTAGCTCGGGCTGATCGAGGCTTCAATCACCGCACAACCCGCACTTTCTGCAACAGCATAAGCATCGGCAATATCTTGGGCAGAGGTGGTATCCGACGGTAAAATCAAGCCTTGCACCGGCGCCCCGGTTTTCATCAACAAATTCACCACCACTGCCGAATCGATGCCACCACTAATGCCGATCACATAGCCTTTCGCACCATAAAAATGACGCTGCTGCTCCAACCACTCTACTAAATAATCTGCATATTGTTGCAACGTCATATTATTCCTCTCGTTCGGCATGTTGTTCAGCTGCATACCGTACTGGCTGTAAACGTGGATTAAACTGGTAGCGGCGCCCTTGTTTGGCTTGCTCTTTGCCGTTTAAGCGAACGCAATCGCCGGTAAAACCGATATTCACTTTCAGCAAATTAGAACCGACACCGTAGGAGTCAACCGGTGTTTTCAGTTGCTCAAATAAACGGATTTTTGTCGAGTCAAAACCACCACTGACAATAATTTTTACATGCTGAAACCCTTCGGCATCCAGATGGCGACGCAACAATTTAATTAAGCGCGGATTAGTGCCGCGCAAGTCATATTGTCCGAATTCATGTTGATTTCTAAGAAAATATTGATCCACCATATTGGCGGAAGTATCGACCCGCACGCCATATAATTTGTTACCGAAATGGCGAGCCACCTTGAGTGAATCTTCAATCACATCATTATTATAGTCCACCAGCGCAACCAAATTATCCTCAGGAAACGTTGCCAAATAGGCTTCACACGCCTGAATTAAATCGCCGTTGAACAACTGAATCAGCGCATGTGGCATCGTGCCGACACCGTCACTGCCCCACCACTCATTCATTGCATAGGTTGCCTGCGCACTCATGCCGCCAATATAAGCGGCATAGCCGTCACCGGCTTGCTGTGAAAAATGGTCATCACGATCCCCCATAAAGATCACTTGCTTACCACTTGCCGCCTGCACCACGTTATAAACGTGTGTTGCCACCGATGTACGTCGTGCTAAAATCCCGTCGATGATGCCTTCCAGATAGCCAAAATCTTCATAATAGCCTTCCACCATCAACACGGTTTCAAACGGCGAGATTTTATCTCCGTCATTCAACGCCCAAATTTTAAGGTTTTGCGGATTCGCGGCAAAAGTATGCAACAGCGCAATCGCTTCATCCATACCGCACACAATCGCTTCATTTTTTTGAAAAAATTGCATACTCACGGTTTGTCGGGGGATACGATTTGCTACAATTTTGCTGGTTTTCAAGAAATAAACCGCTGAAAACCAACCGTCTTTAATCCGCGGATCAAACTTAAAAGTGCGGTTTGTCAGCCTCGCCAACTTACCTTTTTGTTTCAGCTCAAATTCTTTTTCACACATTACGGTTCTCAACTTAATCAAAATAAAAAGTATATGCTACAAAAAATAGATTCTGTTTAATTTGAACCTTTTTTCTGTATTAATCAAGCTTTATTTTGATAAAAATAGAACCAATCTCGAAAAACACGAAATATAGCAAGGACGATTAATCGGCTCTATTTTTCACCATTGCCGAGCAAATAAGCAAATCTTTCAGTCAGAGGGTTGGCTTCTAGGGCAATTTTAGTCGCCACTGTCAGGGGCACCGAGAGGAACATACCGACCATACCAAGCAACCATCCCCAAAAAATTAGTGAAATAAATACGACCAATGTCGACAATCCCAAATGTTTTCCCATCACTTTCGGTTCTACAATATTACCAAATATCGTATTGACTAAAAAATATGCCACGATGACTAAAATACCTTCAACCGAGCCATTAAGAATAAAAGCCTGTATCACCACCGGAATCGCAGCGATAATCGAGCCAATATTTGGAATATAATTCAAGAGAAAGGCAACACTTGCCCATAAAATGGCATATTGAATATTCAGTAATTTCAATATGATATAAATGGATACCCCAGTAAGAATACTGACTAATGTTTTGATCGATAAATAGCGTATAACACTGTCAATAACCCGATAAACGTCACTTTTCAGCTGGATTTGTTCGCCTCGTGGTTGATTACTGACCAAATAAGTCAGTTTTTGTTTTGCCAGTGGAATTTCAAGCAACATAAACACCACGATCAGGAACAATACAAAAATATTACTCAACATGCCAGACAACTGTCCTAGCATATTACTCATAAAATTCATCAGTGTATTTGGATCTAGACTTTCCAATATTCTCTTTCTCGGCAGTAATGCTGAAATATTGTATTTCTCGGTTAATGTCGTCAACCAGCCCACTTTTTCAGATAACAGAAGCTTATATTGTGGCACCGATGCGGTAAATTCGGTTACCGAAGCTCCGACTAAGGTTGCAAAAACACTGAAAAGGGTAAAAATAAAACAGAGCAACAGGGTAATTGCAAGCCATTGCGGAACTTTATAATCAATCATTTTTTTTATTAAAGGAGAGCAAGCAATCGCAATAAATAAAGCCAATAGCAGAGGGGTGATGATGTCCGCGGCTGCTTTTATGCCAGCTAAAATAATAATTATACAAGCCGCTGTGAATATCAATTGAAGTGACGGATTATCATTTTGTATAATTTTGGGTAACACATTTTTAGGCTTCATTTCATCATATCCTTTTCATCGTGACTAGGGGCTGTCTGACTGTCTATGATTGTACCTTATTTTATTGCCGGAATTGTATTTATTCATTTTCAGACATAAAAAAACCCGGACTAGCCGGGTTTTAGAAATGATAGAACGAGTGCTATATTACATAGTTACTGTTTTTGCACCTTGAACCGCAACTTCTACACGGCGATCCGGGGCTAAACAAGCGATCAACGCTTTACGTCCGTTCACTGTGTCACAGTTGCTGCCGGTAACCGGGTTTGCTTTACCGTAACCTACTGCAGTTACGTTAGCTTGATCAACACCTTTAGAAACTAAGTAGTTAGCTACAGTTTCAGCGCGTTTTTCAGATAATTTTTGGTTGTAAGCATCAGAACCGATACGGTCTGTGTAACCCGCTACATTGTAGTTAGGGTTTGCTAAACCTGAATTAGCTACTTCAGCAGTCATACCGTCTAATGCTTCAGATCCGCCATTTTTTAAGCTGGATTTGTTGAAGTCAAACAATACGTCTGAGCTGAATGCGAATTTTTTAGTGATGATTTCAGGAGCTGCTGCAACGCCTTGACCGAAACGGTATGACAGACCTGCAGTGACAGAACCGATATCTGGACGGTAGTCAGTGGAGAATGAGTTGACTTTTTTACCAACATTATTTAACCATTGGTATTCAACACGCAATGCCAGTGAAGGCATAATCGCATATTCCAAACCACCGGCAAATACCGCTGAAGTTTGTAATTTGTGATCTCTTTCTACTGCTTCGCCTTTATAATCTGAACGAACTAATGCTGCACCCACACGAGCGTAAGCATCTAAGTCAGAAAGAATAGGATAGCTAGCTTTTAAGCTTAGGTGAGCACCGTGGTTAGTGTGTTTTGCTACTGTTTTACCTAATTCACGGATTTTAGCACGACCGAAATCATCGTAACCTAACTCAACTGCGAAGTTATCAGTGATTTGGTAACCACCGAAAACACCGTAAGTTACAGAGTTACGTAAGGTACCCATTGCTTCTGCTTGATCTTCAAATTGATTCAAGCCATCGTGGAAAGAAGCCCAACCTGCTTTAGCACCTGCATAGAAGGTGTTAGCTTGTGGTGCTGCTTGTGCTACAGATGCTAATGCTAAGCCAGAGATAGCTAATGCAATTGCAGTTTTTTTCATTTTGATGATCCTCTATTTGTTTTCATCTATGATACAAATTTCATAATAGTTAGAACCCACCAGCTTCAATTGAAGCCATAATTCCACTATTGAAAAAAATTGTATTTAAGTTTTGATTCACACCTGAATAAGCTGAATCGTCCCATACTCTTTATATAATAATGAATCCACTAGGTGAACTGAGTATTGCTGAATTATCCTAGTAGTCTCAAAGAAAATCAATACTTCTTACAAAAAATAGTTCTTTTTTTAAGCGGTTAAGTTAAAAAAAGTACTTTTTAACACTATTTTCACTGCTATTTAGCGATATAAAACCCGGCTATACCGGGTTTCAGACTGCTGACAAACCCACTAATTTTTATGGATAGTGGGTTTTATTTTGGGCGTAGTGGGTCAAAATACTTTTTTAGATTAGATGAAGCCTATATGGCTTAAAATCTGCGTTTAATAAGGCTATTTTTCCTAAAATAAAGCGCAGCAATGCCCATACCCATAGAGCAATTTTCTTGATATTTTGTGCCATAGCGGCTAAGAAGCATTGGATTTGCACTTTAGTGACCCCACGAAAGCGGGCGTAGCGGTGATTGTGGTGTTGTTTCGCATCAGCAAAACTCCGTTCAACCGTTTCAGCCCTGCGTTTGTAAAATACTTTGCCTTGCTCGCTTAATCGCCTTGTGTTGGCTCGGTCTATGGCATCGGCATAGAGGTGCCGAGTAATGACTTTTGCCCCGGTTTGACTTTTCGTGCAATTTGAACGTGCCAAACAGTTTAAACAGGTACTTGCGTAGGTACTGTAACTGCGGTAGCCATCACGGCTGATGGTGCGGAAGATTAAGGTTTCACCTTGTGGACAACGGTAAGTGTCTGTATTGACATCGTAGTTAAACTTGGATTTTTTATAGCTATTTTTTGTACGCGGTGGGCGACGATAACCGAAAACGCCTGCAATCTCTCGTCGTTCAAGACTTTCTGCCACAGGGGCTGTAAAGTAACCGGCA
>NZ_SMCP01000006.1 GCF_004342725.1 Testudinibacter aquarius
AAACGTAATGAGAAATGGGACGCTACACGCCATTTATCCACAGTATCTGTGGGTTAAAAATGTGTTTCCAAAAAAACAGGAAACACAGTTGCTACAAGAGAAATTAAATATCATTAAAATTCAATTAATTAGGTTTTATAATGTAGGGGCGGATTGCATCCGCCCATTGTTATCTCAGGTTTGTCAATAAACTGAGGGCGATGGAGTCGCCCTTGAACCGATTTATCGTACTAAACGAATAATCGCTTGCACGCTTTCGCCTTGCACTAATCGGCGGCGAATCCGAGATGTTTCCACACAAAGCATGGTTTGATAGCCGCTTTGCGACATGCTGGAGGTTTTTTTGTGCCATGGATTCCACACCACAATATCCGACGCATTGATATGCTCAATTTCAATCGTGCGCTGCTGTGCCTTATCTTCTATACGGCTAATCGGATTTTCTGCGGAGTAAATACAATCGGTTTCCTGATCGAATTGGCGTGGCGACGGCACATTTTCTTGTTGATTATTCAACGTGTTCAGTGCGGTTTTCGGCAAACCGTGTAGCGTGGTTTCGGCAATATCGCCCACATTAAAATAGCTGTGCAGTGCCAGTTGTGCCTCTTGCTCGCCGTAGTGAGTGAAACTTAGCCTACATTCAGCGCTAAACGTCATTTTCACTTCGGCTTCAACCAGGTTGTGCCGGTCATACAGGGTGAAATTCAGTTCGACTTGATCATCGCAGATTTGCCATTGGCTGAGCTGCCATAAGTTAATCCGCGCATAGCCATGCGCCGGACTGCCGTTATCTTTAAACCACGGATAACACACTGGAATACCGCCACGAATCGCAGCGCCCAACTTAAACGGCTCAATTTCACTCAACCAAAAAATATCCTGAGCAGCAAAGTGCGGTTGCCAACTCAGCAAATGCGCGCCTTGCAAGGCGATCATCGCTTTGCCCACAGCGTGATCCAGCACGATAACCGGGATTTCATTGATTTGTTGCAGCGAAAGGTTGGGGTGAATTTGTTTAATAAATTGGGCTTTTGGCAGTGACATAAGCGAATCCTTGTTGAAAGTGTTGTCAATATTCTACGCTGACTGGCGGGGTTGGCAACCGGATTTAGTTGTAACTAATGTGTAATTTTGTCTCCATTTGTTGATGGAGAATTCTAACCACAAAAATATCATTTTTACGTACACGGTAGAAAATCGTATGTTGTTGGTGGGGAAAGCTCATCAATGTAGTATCAATAGCAGTACATTTTTTGCCGATGAGAGGTGATGTGGCTAATCTTAATAGTGCATTTTCTAACGACAATAAATAGTCAGAGGCTTTTTGGGCTCCAAAATTTATCAGACTATAACGAGTAATTTTAGCAAAATCGTGCTCTGCCAGTTTTGAGAGTTTATACATTTAATAATTGTTTTTCGCGGTTAAAAATATCATGTAGAGTGAGATCGCTTTCTCCACTTTGATCACCGGCTAAAATTGCAAGGCGAAGAGTTTCATTTATCGCTTCCTGCTCCTCTAACAGCCGAAGTGCGGTGCGCATGACTTCGCTGGTTGAGCCGTAGCGTCCGGATTCAACCATACGGGTGATAAAATCGGTGAGCGGTTGACCGAGGGTAACGCTGGTGGTACGAGCCATAATGATGATCCTTTTGTGTGATTAATTCACACAAAAGATAACAGGTTTAGCTAAATCTTCAAGTCTTATTTTGATTCGCTCCAAGCCGGTTTACTCGCCAGCACCTTGGCATAAATCGGGCAATCCGCTTGATGGGCGCCGGGCAGATAACCGCTGCTCATCAGAAACTCATTGACGATTTCGCCGCCGACAAATTTGAATTGTTTTTTGAACAGCTTAACCCAGTCTTGAAGCGGGCGTGGGTGGTGTTGATCGAGCCAATTTTTGAATGAGCCATATTGCTGTTGTAGCAACAGAATTTGTTGTGCGTTATGAATCGCAGCGTTGACTTTCAGTTTGTTGCGCACGATACCGGCATCATTTAACAACCGCTCTCGGTCTACTGCGTTATAGGCGGCGACGCTGGCGATGTCGAATTGCGAGTAAGCACGACGGAAATTTTGCTGCTTTTTCAACATGAGTGTCCAACTTAGACCGGCTTGGTTGATTTCCAGCACGAGGCGTTCAAACAGCTCGTTGTCGCTTTCAATCGGGTAGCCGTAGCGGTGATCGTGATAGCGTTTATTCAGCTCGTCTTGCTCTGGTGTTAACTGGTTTACATAATCACAATAACTCATCAGTATTCTCTCTTTTTAAAATTAATTGGAACGAATGCGGCGCATAAACATCGGCAAGTCATCGGTCAGCACACGTTGTTCCATCAGATCTTTAATTGTTGCCGCACGAAACAACGCTTTTTCCGCTTTTTCGCCACTACGGCGTTAAAAGCCGTTCGTTTAGAATCACTAAACTTCACGACTTTTGCCTTGTATTGGCGAAAAAGTGTCTATAGCTCAAATTATAAACAAATATCAACAGACCCTAATATGCTGCAACATCGGATTGCCCTGATAGCTGTCCAGATCAAAAATATTGCTCTCCCAAAAGCGGTACATTTTTTCTAAATGTTTCTGCCAATGGCTACCCTGAATATGGCTGAACATATAGCCAATCCGTTCATCAGCCAGTACTTTTTGGTAAAAGGTGTTCACTAATAGCTCAATATCTTGTCGATTTTCGAGGAGTTTCTGCATCAGTATTTGTCTTATTTATTCGCCAACAAAACCGCTCTTTTCGGGGCAGGGTGGCCTTCAAGGGTTTTGCGGTGATCGTTCGGGTCAAGGAAGTCGATTAACGATTCATTTTGCAACCAGTCGGTTTTGCGCTGTTCTGCCAGTGAGGTGACTTCGACATCGACACAACGCACGTTTTTGAAACCGCACTTTTCCAGCCAGTTGATCAGCGCTGCCACCGACGGGATAAAATAGACGTTTTTCATTTTGGCGTAGCGATCCGGCGGCACCAGCACCGAATTGACATCACCGTCGATCACTAAGGTTTCCAGCACCAATTCGCCGCCGTTGACCAGCTGCTCTCGCAACTGGCTCAAATGATCCAACGGCGATTTACGGTGGTACAGCACTCCCATCGAAAATACGCTGTCGAATGCGGCAAGTGGCTGCATTTGTTCGATGCCCAACGGAATTAAATGCGCGCGGCGGTCATTATTAAGCAGTTTGCGCACCGCTTCGAACTGACATAAAAACAGCTCGGTCGGATCAATCCCGACCACCATGTTGGCACCCTCACCGACCATGCGCCACATATGATAACCGCTGCCGCAGCCGACATCTAAAATGGTACGATCCTGCAACGGCGCTAAGTGCGGTAGCACCCGATTCCATTTGAAATCGGAACGCCATTCGCAGTCGATATCAATGCCGTGCAGCTGATACGGACCTTTGCGCCACGGCATCAATTGTTTTAAATGGTAGATAATCCGTTGTTGTTCGCCAGCGGACAGCGGTTGGCTGGGAATCGCTGCGACCGCACTTTGCAAATTAATCTGTGAGGCGGTGAGTTCGGGCAAAAACTCAATCACTTTTGCCCATTTGGCGTATTCACCGTGGGCATTTTTTTGCCATTGGCTGAGCTGCAACGGCAATGTTTCTAGCCAGTTTGCCAGTTTGCCGGTGGCGATTTGTTGATAAAAAGGGCGAAAGTCGATCATGGGTTTCTCTATTGTGTTTTGTCTATTCTGTCTTTTCTATTTTCTTACTGTTTGATGGCGATCATCGATCCAAAGTTAAAGCACTGAAACCACAATTCAACGTGGGCAAAACCGACTTCACGCAACCGCACTGTGTGTTGCGGAATGGAATCGGTGCGCATCACATTCTCAAGTGCGGTGCGCTTCTGGCTGACCTCCAGCTCGCTGTAACCGTTGGCACGCTTGAATTCGTGGTGTAAGTCGATTTGCAGTTCGTTGATGCTCGGATCGTCAAAACGGAATTTCTCTGACAACACCAACACGCCACCGTGGTTCAGTCCGTGATAAATGTTTTGCAGCAATAAAGTGCGGTCAGCCGGCGGCAAAAATTGCAGCGTGAAATTCAAAATCACCATCGAGGCATTTTCAATTTTGATATTGCGAATGTCATCGCATACCACCTCAACCGCACTTTCACCGTGATAAGCATCGATGTGACGTTGGCAGCGTTCGACCATTGCCGGGGAGTTGTCCACTGCAATCAGCTTCACATTCGGCTGTTTGATATTGCGCCGTGCCGACAGGGTTGCCGCGCCGCGCGAGCAGCCCAGATCATAAACGTAGCTGTTCGGCTGCACAAAACGTTGTGCCAGCATACCAATCGCGGTGATGATATTGGAATAGCCCGGCACCGAGCGTTGGATCATATCGGGAAACACATCGGCGACGGCTTCGTCAAAAGTGAAATCGCCGATTTTTTCGATCGGCGCAGAAAAAATGGTGTCTTTATTCATCGGTTTTTTGCAAAGAGTGAAAGTGCGGTTATTGTAGCGAAAAACAGAGAACAGCGACAAATTATTTTAGTGCAGTGGCAAGTTGACCGCACTTTGAGTTCATTTTCGCGCATAGTCCATAAAAGCATATCTCATCATTTAGGGTCTGTTGATGTTTGTTTATATTTTGAGTTGTCGTTTAAAATGAGCACAATCTAGGCGTAAGCCGAAATCAATAGTGGGACTATTGATGAGGGTTACAACGACGAGTGTGCTCATTTTAAACACAATCCGTAGGACTATGACGCTTTTTCGCCACTACGGCGTTAAAAGTCGTTCGTTTAGAATCACTAAACTTCACAACTTTTGCCTTGTATTGGCGAAAAATAGTCTATAGCTCAAATTATAAACAAACATCAACAGACCCTAATGTCATTTGAAAATAACTTTATTAATCACTATACTTGCCGATTTTAACCTAACCTAAATTGACTTAAGGAACCAATATAATGAAAAAACTTGCTTTGACCGCAACATTGCTGGCGTTATCTGCTGGTGCTGCGCAGGCGTATACCGTGTTTGATAATGACAGCACTAAAGTTGAATTAGATGGCTCGCTGCGTTTTAAATGGACCAGCACTTCAAATAAAACTGAAACGGCAGATGGTACAAGTAAAGAACATATCAATAAGCCGGTGCAGAATAATGGTTCGCGTGCAGGTTTTAAACTTACCCAGCAGCTAGGCGACGGCTTCTATGCGATTGGTCGCATGCAGTTTCGGGCACGTGGAGCGGATAGTTACGGGCGTTCAAATTCGCAGCACGATTTCGATCATCTGTATACTCAGTATGCGTTTGCCGGTGTTGGGCATAAAAAATACGGCGAGTTGACCTATGGTAACCAGCTGGCTTACACCGATTATGTCAAACAAACTGACTTGGCAAATACCTTAAGTATTTCAGACGGTTATTATAATACTACCCAGCGCAACTCGTTGCAGTATGTGTATAAAGGTGTGCCGGGGCTGACATTAGCGGCATTTTACGGATTTGATTCTGAGCGCAATGCCAATATGACTGAGCGTGCCAATCGCCGCATCGACAGCTACGGCGGGGCAGCTATTTACAAATGGGAATTGGCAAACGGTCATAAGGTGACACTGGCAGCCGGTGCAGATCGTGAGCGCTATGAAAATGCCAATGGTTCAAGCTATAGCCGTGGCGTTTACTCCGTTGGCTCGGCTTACACCGTTGCCGATACCACATTTGGTTTAGATTTGGATCAACGCATTGTTGCCAATCAACAGGTGAATAGCGGCGGTGATGTGCGTCGTACTACTGATCGCGAACTGCGCGCCCTCGTATTCCACCGCTTGAACAAAGCTTGGAATATCTATACACAATACGGCTATCACACCACCAAAAGAGAAAGTGACACCTTGGCGAATTCAAAAGTGAAACGCGATAAATACATGATCGGCACAGAGTACATCTTGCTGCAATCAAGTGCGGATCAACCGTTTCGGGTGAAAACGTTTCTGGAAGGGCAATATGTGCGTGCCAAAACTTATAACGGCAGCGACATCAAAACCCTTGAAAGCAAAGATAAAGTAGCTGTGATTGGCTTGCGTATTTATTGGTAATGGTTAGCGGGCGGATGAATATTCGCCCTTTTGCCGACGACAGCGGCTAAACCGCACTTTGTTTTATTCTGCGCTTTATTCTGAGCTTTATTCTGCGGGGGCAGTTTGATATAGGTTAAGCTGAAATTTTATGCTATCGTGCACTCCATACGGTCAGTTTGGGCTGATTTTCTCGATAAAATAAAAAGGAAAGCGATATGAAAAAATCCGTGGTGGCGATCAGTGTCGTGGCAGCGTTGGCTGTGGTTTGGGCTGGTGGAACTTGGTACACCGGCAAAAATCTGGAACAGCAATATGCCGAAAAAATCGCAGATCTGAATAAAACGCTGACGCAGTATTTACCACCGGTTGATGGCAATGGCCTCAAAGTGGAAAACGTCAGCTATCAGCGTGGATTTTTCAGTTCGAAAATTGTAGATAAGCTGGTTTTGCAGGATCATGATCAACCGATTGAATTGGTGTTTGAAAGTGCGGTGCAACATGGTCCGTTGCCGTTGGCTCGTCTGCGAAAATTGGAGTTAAAACCGGTGCTATTGGCAGGCAATGCCAAATTGGTGAATAACTCAAGTGTAGCAACGTGGTTTAAGGCAGCCAAAGAGCAAACACCTTTCAGTACAGATTTTACGCTGGATTACAATGAGAAAGTGGTTGCCAGCAGCCGGTTTGCTGCATTGCAATGGGCTGAAGACAACCTTGAATTTAAGATGTCGGATCTCGTGATTGATTCGGATACCGATCTGAACGCAATCGGCAATATTAAATTGAACCTGGATCAGCTTAGTTTTTCGGAGCAAGCCTCTGAAACAGCGCAGAACAGCACCGCCTTGCAAATTAACGGCATCAAGATGGATAGTCGGCAGCAACAGGCAAAAGGCTTTGAAAATCTGGCGGTCGGCAGCAGCCGTTTGACCGTCAACGATATTTCGTTTGATCTGCAACCGGGAGAGCAAAGCGATGATTCGCCGCTGAAATGGCAACTCAGCGACACCAGCATCGATAGTGAAGTGCAATTGAATGACGGTTTTATTGATATTTTGTCTAAAAATCAGCTAGGTAAATTATTGATTGACGAAAATCATTTCGGGCAATTCCAGTTTGATCTGGGTATTAATCATCTTGACGGCAAATCGCTGAATGATTTGGTTGAATTGCTGAAAAATATGCCGGCAGACGGTGAATTTACGCCGGAACAAGACGAGCAAGGCAAGCAATTGTTGCAAACCCTTATGGCAAATCATCCACAACTACAATTTTTACCGCTAGCTTGGCGTAACGACGGCGGCACCAGTCAACTGAATCTTGATATCGGTTTCAATAATATTGATCAAGTTGGCGAAAATATATTGTCGCTGTTCTCCAAATTTGAACTCAGTGGAGCAGTCAATAAACAGATGTTGCGCAGCCTGATCACTACAGTAGTTGAAATGAATAATCCGGATATGACGGATCAAGGGCAAGCACAAACCATTGATGACTCTTATCAAGCGGCAAGCGCCGACTTACTTGTTGACGGTACATTTATTGATACCCCAGAAGCGTTTATCGCCAATTTGATCTTGGAAAACGGCGTCTTGAAACACAACGGTGAAGTGGTGCCGGAAGAGAAAATCAATGAATTTGTGATGAGCATGGTGATGGCTGCCGCATTTTACAATATGTCTGATGATGACCAATACAATCAAGATGATGAGCAATGGGGGGAAGATGGTGAGATCTATCCTGACGATCAGTTGGATGACAGTTTTTCGCCGGCAGATGAAGATTATGACTTGGCAATCCCGGATTTATCGCCGTCAGATTTAGAAGGTTTGCCGGAGGCAGCGCCACAACAATAGTTTTAAGAATATAACGAATTATATTTGTTCAAGTGCGGTTTCAGCCCGATTAGCGAACCGCACTTTTGATTTTGACGGCTGATAAACCAGTTCATTCCTACCAAAAATTCCGCTATAATCCGTCAGTTAATCTTCTCAACTTTTTCTCAATTTCGAGAATCGGGAATTCAATTTAAAATCAGCAAGGAACACACACTATGATGCGGACACATTATTGCGGATCACTGAATCAAAGCAATGTCGGACAACAAGTTACATTAAGCGGTTGGATTCACCGCCGTCGAGATTTCGGAGCGATGATTTTTGTCGATCTGCGTGATCGTGAAGGCATTGTGCAAGTGTTTTTTGATCCGGCACAGCAAGAGGCGTTTGCGGCGGCGGCGGCATTGCGCAATGAATTTTGTGTGCAGATTCAAGGGGAAGTGATTGCCCGCACCGAAAAAAATATCAATCCGGATATGGCGACCGGTGAAGTGGAAGTGCTGGCGAAAACGCTGAAAATTTACAACAGTGCCGCTGTGTTGCCGTTGGATTTCAATCAAAATAATACCGAAGAGCAGCGCTTAAAATACCGTTATCTCGATCTGCGCCGCCCAGAAATGGCACAACGGATTAAAACCCGTGCCAAAATCACCAGTTTTGTACGCCGCTTTATGGATGAACACGGTTTCTTGGATATCGAAACTCCGATGCTGACCAAAGCGACACCGGAAGGCGCGCGCGATTACTTGGTGCCGAGCCGAGTGCATAAAGGCAAATTCTATGCGTTGCCACAATCGCCGCAACTGTTCAAACAATTACTGATGATGTCCGGTTTCGACCGTTATTATCAAATCGTGAAGTGTTTCCGTGATGAAGATTTGCGTGCCGATCGCCAACCTGAATTTACCCAAATCGATGTGGAAACTTCGTTTATGAGCGCGGAAGAAGTGCGTGAAAAAATGGAAGGATTGGTGCGCGGCTTATGGCAACAGATTATCGGTGTTGATTTGGGGCAGTTCCCGATCATGACTTATGCCGAAGCGATGCGCCGTTTTGGTTCGGACAAACCGGATTTGCGTAATCCGTTGGAGCTGGTTGATGTTGCTGATTTGTTGAAAGCGGTGGAATTTAAAGTGTTCAGCGGCCCGGCGAACGATCCGAAAGGGCGCGTAACCGCACTTCGTGTGCCGAACGGGGCAACGTTGACCCGTAAACAGATTGATGATTACACCCAATTTGTCGGCATTTACGGTGCCAAAGGTTTGGCGTGGCTGAAAGTAAACGATCTCTCTGCTGGTGTGGACGGCGTGCAAAGCCCGATTGCCAAGTTTTTGTCAGCCGAGGTGCTAAGTGCGGTGTTGGCACGCACCCAGGCGCAAAGTGGCGATATTATTTTCTTCGGTTCGGATAAATACAATATCGTGACTGATTCGATGGGGGCATTGCGCCTGAAAGTCGGCAAAGATTTAGCGTTGACCCAATTAGAACAATGGAAGCCGCTGTGGGTAATCGATTTTCCAATGTTTGAACGTGACGAAGAAGGTCACTTGGCGGCAATGCATCACCCGTTCACTTCACCGAAAGATTTCAGCCCGGCAGAACTGGCGCAAGATCCGACCAGTGCGGTCGCCAATGCCTATGATATGGTGATCAACGGTTACGAAGTCGGTGGCGGTTCAGTGCGGATTTTCGATCAAAAAATGCAACAAACCGTGTTCAGCATTTTGGGCATTAACGAACAAGAGCAACAAGAAAAATTCGGTTTCTTACTCGATGCGCTGAAATTCGGCACCCCGCCGCACGCCGGCTTGGCGTTTGGTTTGGATAGACTCACCATGCTGTTGACCGGAACCGACAATATCCGTGATGTGATTGCTTTCCCGAAAACCACGGCGGCAGCCTGTTTGCTGACCGACGCACCGAGTATTGCCAACGAGCAAGCGTTGAATGAATTGGCATTGACGGTGGCGAAAGCGAAAGAGTAAATGCCAGGATTTAAACGCCCGGAATCGGTGTTGGTGGTGATTTACGCTACTGACACCCAGCGTGTGCTGATGTTGCAGCGTAACGATGATTCCGACTTTTGGCAGTCGGTGTCAGGCAGTTTGGAGCAAGGTGAAACCGCACTTTGCGCTGCAAAGCGTGAAGTGGCGGAAGAAACGGGGTTAAGTGCGCTCGGTTTAGTTGATTGCCAAAAAGCCATTGATTTTGAAATTTTCCCGCAATTTCGGTATAAATACGCACCTAATATAACCCATTGTCACGAACATTGGTTTTTATTGCCATTAGCTGATGAGTGTGAAGTGCGGTTGAGCGAGCATTCAGCGTATTGCTGGGTGACGGCAGAGCAGGCAGTGACAATGACGAAGTCGTGGAACAATGCGGCGGCGATTGAACAGTTCTTACTGACCACATAAGGCTAAAAATGAGTAAATATAGATTGGTGTTTTTACTGATGTTGTGCATGAGCCAATTTGCCAACGCGGTTAGCGTTCAATCAGTGCAGTTACCGAATAGTGCAGCGATTGCTAATATTGCCTTTGAAGAATCGGTCGGCTTGCTGGCAATCACGCAGCAGGGCGAATTATGGCAGCAGCAAGTGGATTGGCAATTGCTGAGTCATGATGTTGCGTCGGATAGCCCACTAGTTGCTGGATTTCAAAAAATTGCCTTTACCGATAAGCAACGGCATTTTCAATTGATTAGTCAAGGAAGGCTGCAATCATCAAGTATTAAAATTAGCCCACACTCCGGTTTTGTGCCGTTGGCATTGGCGACAATTGCCGTGGTTGAGCAGGACGGCAAGGCGCATATTGCCAGAATAGAGGCACAACCTGAATTGAAGGTTGTTGCAATACGCCAGGATTTTACAGTGTTGCCTGATTTAAATCCGCTGTCGCTTGAGTTGAATCATAACGGTAAGCATATTGCTGTGTTGGCAAAACCGACAAAGCAATATGCGCACGGCGTATTGGGAGATGGTTGGGAAGCGAAGCAAGTGCGGTATTTGGAACGGCACGATTTACGTGATTTAGCTGCACCCTTGATCTTAAATGAGATTGATGTGATTGAAGATAATGCACCGATTGCTGCGTATTATCAACAAAAAAACGCCATTGCAACCACCATTTCCAATGGGCAGGAAGGGGCTAGGGCTGCGTTGATTACTCTTGAGAATAATGCGCTGGTCGTGGCGGCACAAAGCAAACCGATTGGACAAGCGTACCGCTGGTTGTCGCTAATCAGCGCTCGGCAACAGCTGTTTTCAGTGGTTAAACCGCACTTATCGGGCACATTGACCGCATACGATACCAGCAAAGCAACGTTACCACAGAGTAAGTTGGCTCAAGGAGTGAGCAATCACAAAATCGGATCTTATCAGCGTAATATCAGCTTGGTCATGCACAACCAGATTGTTTTGCCGAGTGCAAATTTTCGTGAATTGAAAATGTGGGATCTAACACAAAATCGTTTTAGAGATGACAAGTTGGTATTTAACGCCGACATTGTAAAATTGGTGCAGTTTAAACAGGATTTTCTGGTGTTACTGCGTAATGGCGAGTTGCATCAGGTTTCATTTTAGTCAAAAACAAAAATAAGAGGAAATTGAATATGGCAGGGCATAGTAAATGGGCGAATATTAAACATCGTAAAGCAGCGCAAGATGCGCAGCGCGGTAAAATTTTTACCAAATTAATCCGTGAATTGGTTACCGCCGCCAAAATCGGCGGTGGCGATGCGGCAGCAAACCCGCGTTTGCGTGCGGCGGTGGATAAAGCCTTAGCCAGTAATATGACCCGTGATACCATTAACCGTGCGATTGAACGTGGCGTGGGCGGTGGCGATGATACCAATATGGAAACCCGCGTGTATGAAGGCTATGGTCCGGGCGGCACGGCGGTGATGGTGGAGTGTTTGAGCGATAACGCCAACCGCACCATTTCGCAAGTACGCCCGAGTTTCACCAAGTGCGGTGGCAACTTAGGCACGGAAGGCTCGGTCGGTTATCTGTTCACGAAAAAAGGCTTGATTTTAATTGCGCAAGGCGATGAAGATGCGCTGATGGAAGCGGCAATCGAAGCCGGTGCTGACGATGTGCAACCGCAAGATGACGGCAGTTTCGAAATTTATACCGCTTGGGAAGAGTTGGGCACAGTGCGCGACGGCATTGAAGCGGCAGGTTTTAAAATTGAAAGTGCCGAAGTGTCGATGATTCCGTCCACTACGGTGGATTTAGATGCTGAAGCCGCGCCCAAATTGCTACGCTTGATTGATATGCTGGAAGAGTGTGATGATGTACAAAACGTATATCACAACGGCGATATCAGCGACGAAGTGGCGGCGTTGTTGTAGTTTAGATTTATTTTTTACTGTAATAATTAAATAATGCCCTGAAATCAGGGCATTGCTATATGGAGAAAAATATGGCAAATATTATTAATGCAATCATTAATTTAGTCAGAGAACCACAATTTAGATTGCGTGAATATGCAACAGGTCGAAATCGTGCAAATAATATGGGGGAATCTTTAGAAGAATATATTAAAGATTTATTTGCTGATACGGTAAATGAAAATAACGAACAGATAAGAACTGAAAAAATTTCTTCAACTTTCAGTTATTTAGGTAATCAAAATAATCCTCCAGATATGATTTTAAAGCAAGGTGATGCAATTGAAGTGAAAAAAATTGAGTTGCCTAATTCAAGTCTAGCGTTAAATAGTAGTTATCCAAAAGCAAAACTATTTTCTTCAAATCCAATGCTTAAGAAAGCTTGTCGTGAATGTGATGGTGGTAATTGGATTGAAAAAGATATGATTTATAGCGTTGGTGTAGTTGATAATGATAAATTAACCGCTTTATGTTTCGTTTATGGTGATGATTATTGTGCTACACAAGATGTTTATGAACAAATTAAAATGTATATAAAAAAAGGTATCACTCAAATTGAAGATGTTGAATTTTCTGAAACTAAGGAATTGGGTCGAGTAAATAAAGTGGATCCATTAGGAATTACCTATCTAAGAATTAGAGGCATGTGGGGGATTGAAAACCCATTTACGGTTTTCAACTATATTTATACTAGAAATCCTAATTGCTCCTTTAATTTTATGGCAATTATTAATGATGAGAAGTTCAATTCACTAGAAAATAAATCTGATTTATTTTCTAGTGCGGAGAAAAATAATTCATTGGTTATTAATGATATTAAGATTAAAGATCCTAATAATCCAGCTAAACTAAAAAATGCGAAGCTAATTACCTTCTTATATAGTGAGGAATGATGAATATTATTAGTTTATTTTCTGGTGCGGGCGGCTTAGATTTAGGTTTTGAGCAGGCTGGCTTTAAAATTATCTTTGCAAATGAGTATGATAAAACAATTTGGGCTACTTATAAAAAAAATCACTCGGCTTATTTAGATACCCGAGATATTAGAAAAATATTATCAAATGATATTCCAGATTGTGATGGTGTTATTGGCGGTCCACCCTGTCAATCTTGGTCTGAAGCAGGATCATTAAAAGGTATTAATGATCTTCGAGGACAATTATTTTTTGATTACATTCGTATCATTCGAGAAAAGCAACCTAAATTTTTTCTAGCTGAAAATGTAGTTGGAATGATGTCTAAAAGGCATGAGATGGCAGTTGAGACTATCAAAAAAATGTTTATTGAGTGTGGCTATAATCTTACGGTTAATTTAGTTAATGTATCTGATTATGGTATCCCACAAGATAGAAAGCGTGTTTTTTATATTGGTATAAGAAAAGACCTAAATAAAAATTTCAAATTTCCAGTAAATAAGCCTATAAAAAGAACATTGAAAGACAGTATTTTTGATTTAAAGGATAGTGCTAAACCAGCACAAGCTAAAAATAAAGCTAATCAAAATTTGAAAATACTAAATCATGAATACTTTGAGGGTGGTTTCTCGACTATTTTTATGAGTAGAAATAGGGTTCGCCAATGGGAGGAATTCGGTTTTACTGTTCAGGCTAGTGGGCGACAAGCACAATTACACCCACAAGCACCGATAATGCCCAAGATCGATAAAAATAAGCATATTTTTGCTGAGGGATACGAATATTTGTATCGAAGAATGACAGTTCGTGAATGTGCGAGAATCCAAACATTTCCAGATGATTTTGAATTCATTTATGATAGTGTAGATACTGGTTATAAAATGGTGGGCAATGCTGTTCCAGTCGAAATGGCAAAAATTATTGCAAGCAGTATAAAAGAGCAAATTTTTCTATGACAATCATTCTAGGCATTGACCCCGGTTCGCGTGTCACCGGATACGGTGTGATTCGGCAGAACGGGCGCAAGTTGGAATATCTGGGCAGTGGCGCGATCCGTACTGCGGTGGAGGATTTGCCGACCCGCTTGAAGCGGATTTATGCCGGTGTCAGCGAAATTATCACCCAGTTTCAGCCGCAAATGTTTGCGATTGAGCAGGTGTTTATGGCGAAAAATCCTGATTCCGCCTTGAAACTGGGACAAGCGCGCGGCGTGGCAATTGTTTGCGCCACCAATTTTGATCTGCCGGTATTTGAATATGCGGCACGTTTGGTCAAACAAACCGTGGTCGGCAGCGGTTCTGCGGATAAAGTCCAAGTGCAGCATATGGTGACCCGCATTCTGAATTTATCGGCTGAACCAC
The DNA here is from genome assembly GCF_004342725.1 of Testudinibacter aquarius. Lineage (GTDB taxonomy): Bacteria > Pseudomonadota > Gammaproteobacteria > Enterobacterales > Pasteurellaceae > Chelonobacter > Chelonobacter aquarius. Next base: position 14,567 of record NZ_SMCP01000006.1, read on the forward strand.
AGGCGGACGCCGCCGATGCGCTGGCGATTGCCATTACTCATGCACACAGCTTGCAGCACTCTCTTCAAATCGGAAAAACAGCCAATACCGCACTTAAAATGGAAAAGAGCGGTTTAATTCTCCAAGCGCGTTATAGTCGTGGGCGCTTTCGTTTAAAAGCAGAAAAATAACTGGTTATTTATACAGTTTTATTTTATGCTAAGCACATTGCATTCTTTTCAGTAGCAAAGAGAAAATTCACTATGATTGGACGTTTACAGGGAACGATTATCGAAAAACAACCGCCGGAAATTTTACTGGATGTGCAGGGGGTCGGCTATGAGCTGCTGTTGCCGATGACTAGTTTTTATAATTTGCCGGAAATCAATGACAGTGCAATATTGTTTACCCATCTGGTGGTGCGTGAAGATGCGCATCTGCTGTTTGGTTTTGCCACTAAGCAAGACCGCACTTTGTTCCGGGAATTGATTAAAACCAATGGCGTCGGGCCGAAACTTGCGCTGGCAATTCTCTCAGCGATGTCGGTTGATGAGTTTGCATTTGCGATCGAGCGGGAAGAGTTGTCTAAACTGGTGAAAATCCCCGGTGTCGGCAAAAAAACCGCAGAGCGGTTATTGGTTGAATTAAAAGGTAAATTTGCCAATATGCCGAAGGCTGATTTCTTTGTTAAAATGCCGAACGGTAGCCATCATGATCTGGATTTGAGCACGCCGAATTATGAAGATGATGCGGTAGCGGCACTGGTGGCGTTAGGTTATAAAGCCTTGGATGCAGAAAAAATGGTGAAACGGGTTGCCAAACCGGAACTGACAAGCGAACAATTGATTCGTGAAGCGTTAAAAGCGGCGCTATAAAACAGAAGAGAAAAGAGCGGTATGATTGAAGCAGATCGAATTATCAGTGCGGCAGAAATCGGTGAAGAAGATGTTCTTGATCGTGCGATTCGCCCTAAATTATTGCAAGATTATGTCGGGCAGAATGCGGTGCGTGAGCAGATGGATATCTTCATCCGAGCGGCAAAACTGCGCAAAGATGCGCTGGATCACCTGCTGATTTTTGGCCCGCCGGGATTGGGGAAAACCACGCTTGCCAATATTATTGCCAATGAAATGGGGGTGAATATCCGCACGACCTCAGGTCCGGTGTTGGAAAAGGCCGGGGATTTGGCGGCGATGCTGACTAATCTTGAAGCCCATGATGTGCTGTTTATTGATGAAATTCACCGACTTTCACCGGCAATTGAAGAAGTGTTGTATCCGGCAATGGAAGATTACCAACTGGATATTATGATCGGCGAAGGGCCGGCGGCACGCTCGATTAAATTGGATTTACCACCGTTCACCCTTGTCGGCGCAACGACACGCGCCGGTTCATTGACTTCACCGCTGCGTGATCGTTTCGGGATCGTACAACGTTTGGAGTTTTATTCGGTGGAAGATTTGACCTCGATCGTGACGCGCAGCGCCAATTGCTTAAATTTGCGGATTGAAGAGGGAGCTGCTTTGGAAGTTGCTCGCCGTTCACGCGGTACTCCGCGTATTGCCAACCGTTTGCTGCGTCGGGTGCGTGATTATGCCGATGTAAAAAACAGTGGTTTGATTAGTATTGAAATTGCTTGCTCGGCACTGAAGATGTTGGATATTGATGCCAAGGGTTTTGATTATATGGATCGTAAACTATTAAGTGCGGTGGTGGAGCGCTTTGACGGCGGTCCGGTCGGTTTAGACAGCTTGGCGGCGGCTATCGGTGAAGAACGGGAAACAATTGAAGATGTATTAGAACCGTATTTGATTCAGCAAGGGTATTTACAGCGTACGCCACGTGGACGGATCGCAACCTCAAAAACTTATCTACATTTGGGCTTGGATTCCCGTATTTAGTGAGTAAATAAGTTTTTATAAGAGAATGAGTGGTTAAGGTTGAATTTGTTGATTCTTGATGTTGTTCAGTGCAACCAAGCCTTTGTCACAGCTTTTGATCTGTACTTCACGTTCTAAAGCTAAGATTTGTTTTTTACTTTGTGAGAGTTTGTTTTTGATATTGGCGAACTGGGTGTGAGTGCCCGGTTGTTTTTCCGCTTCTTTGATCAGTTGCTCGGTTTCGGTAAAGAGTTGGTTACATTGCTGCGGAATACTGCTTGTTATGGGGGTGCTGGTAGAGGTATTGGCTGAGGCAGCACCGATGAGTAATGCCAGAGCAGCAGAAGCAACAATTTTTTTTAACATTTCCTTTTCCTTCGATGAAAAATACAAAAACAACGAGACAACATTGGCGCTATCGATACATTTATCAGCCTTGATAATTTTGCCTGCGAAAAATCTTTCCACAAAATAGCAAAAGAATAAAACGATGTCTATAAAAGCAACGAAAATATTTGTTTTATGTGTAGAATGTCCGACTAAATTTATAGGGTATGTGTATAAAAAATAGCAATATTTTCAATAAATTGATTTAAGTCAAAATGAGGTGGTCCGTGAATAGAGTGATTTTTTGAGATATGTTCAAAAATGTGACGGGAATATTAATTTTTCTGTTTTTAATACTCGCATTACAGAGTATTATAGGCAGGCATAAATTTAGCTTATTTAAAGATTTATCTAGATTGTGTCAATTTGGCTGGTTTGGATAAGTGTTTTGAGTAAGTTAACTTTATTAACATCAGGAATATTTGTCGGATGTTTGGGGTGATTACGAATGTAATCAATGTCAGAGAAACTTGTAGTATATACAAGGAGTTGAGATGTTAGATATTGTTGAACTCTCGAGATTGCAGTTTGCGTTAACTGCGCTATATCACTTTTTGTTTGTACCACTTACTTTAGGCCTTTCCTTTATTCTGGTGATAATGGAAACCTTGTATGTGGTTACCGGCAAAGAAGTGTATAAAGATATGACCAAATTTTGGGGTAAATTATTTGGTATCAATTTCGCCTTAGGGGTAACAACCGGGATAACAATGGAATTCCAGTTTGGTACCAACTGGTCGTACTATTCACATTACGTTGGCGATATCTTCGGTGCGCCTTTGGCTATTGAAGCGTTATTGGCTTTCTTTATGGAATCGACTTTTGTCGGCTTGTTCTTCTTCGGATGGGACAGATTGTCAAAAGGCAAACATTTGATGGCGACTTATTTGGTTGCATTCGGCTCCAATTTGTCGGCGATGTGGATTCTGGTAGCAAACGGTTGGATGCAAAATCCGATTGGATCTGAATTTAATTTTGAAACCATGCGAATGGAAATGACCAGCTTCTTGGATTTGTGGTTGAATCCTGTGGCACAAAGTAAATTCTTGCATACCTTGTCTGCGGGTTATGTTTGTGGCGCTATTTTTGTATTGTCCATCAGTTCTTACTACCTGTTAAAAGGTCGTGATATTGGTTTTGCAAAACGCTCTTTCTCCGTTGCTGCGTCTTTCGGCATTATTGCTATTTTCTCCGTCTTGCTGATGGGGGATGAATCCGGTTATGAAATCGGACAAGCACAGCCGGTGAAATTGGCTGCGATGGAAGGGGAATGGCATACTTCACCTGCGCCTGCTGATTGGAATATGGTGATTATCCCTAACGAAGCGGAAATGAAAAATGACTTTGCAATCCAAATTCCTTATGTTGCGGGGATTATTGCAACGCGTTCTTTAACCAAAGAAATTACCGGTTTAACCGAGCTGAAAGCTATTAATGAAAAGCGTGTTCGTAATGGTATTATGGCCTATGATTTATTGCAGAAATTGCGTAGTGGTAGTGCCAGTGAAGCGGATAAAGAGTTGTTTAAAGTTTACCAAAAAGATCTAGGATTTGGCTTATTGTTAAAACCATATACTGAAAATGTGGTCGATGCAACAGAAGCGCAAATTCAGCAGGCTGCTGCGGATACGATACCTAAAGTGGGACCAACATTCTGGTCATTCCGTGTCATGATGTTGGCCGGTGGTTTAATGTTACTGTTATTGATTGGTGCATTTGCTCAAACTGCACGCAAAACAATCGGTTCTAAACCTTGGTTCTCAAAAGCACTCCTGTTTGCTTTACCGTTGCCATGGATTGCAATTGAAAGTGGCTGGTTCTTGGCGGAATATGGTCGTCAACCTTGGGCAATTTATGAAATGTTGCCGGTCGGCGTGGCAAATTCTGCTTTGACAACCGGTGATCTATGGTTCTCAATCATTTTAATCTGTGCGTTATACACGATTTTCTTGATTGCAGAAATGTATCTGATGTTCAAATATGGACGTTTGGGACCAAGTTCATTGAAAACCGGTCGCTACCATTTTGAACAAACAGCAAGATAATCAGGAGCCTAATCATGATTGACTACGAAATTCTACGCTTTATTTGGTGGCTGCTTGTGGGCGTTTTGCTCCTGGGTTTTGCAGTGACCGATGGTTTTGACATGGGGGTTTTGACCCTATTGCCTTTCGCTGGTAAGAAAGAAGTTGAGAAACGAATTATGATCAACTCGATTGCACCACATTGGGACGGCAACCAAGTCTGGCTATTGACCGCTGGTGGAGCAATGTTTGCTGCTTGGCCGATTGTTTATGCGACATCTTTCTCCGGCTTCTATATTGCCATGATTTTGGTGTTAGCCGCACTTTTCTTCAGACCGGTTGGTTTGGAATATCGTGCGAAAATTGATAATCCAAAATGGCGTACAGCCTGGGACTGGGGATTATTCCTTGGTGGCTTTGTACCGTCATTGGTATTCGGTGTGGCATTCGGTAACTTATTACAAGGTGTTCCATTTGAATTTAACGATATTTTACAAGTTAAATATACCGGTTCATTCTTCGGTTTGCTGAATCCATTTGCTTTGCTGTGTGGTTTAATCAGCTTGTCTATGCTGACAACTCAAGGTGCAGCATGGTTACAAATGAAAACCACTGCCGAATTACGTGATCGCGCACGTATGATCACTCAAGTCGGGGCGTTTGCAACCGTTATCACTTTTGTGTTGGCTGGGGTATGGTTGTTATTTAAAGATGGTTATATTGTAACCAGCGTTATTGATAAGAGTGGCCCTTCAACGCCGTTGGGGAAAGAGGTTATCTTGGAAACCGGTGCATGGTTTAACAACTACAGAGAAATGCCGATTCTTTGGGCACTGCCGATTCTTGCGGTTGTTTCTGGCTTATTGAACATTGTGTTCTCTAAAGCTAATCGCTCTGGATTTGCATTCCTGTTTTCATCATTGACGATGGCAGGTATCATCTTTACTTGTGGTGTTGCAATGTTCCCATTCATTATGCCGTCAATTACTCATCCGAATACCAGTTTGCTGATGTGGGATTCTACATCTAGCCACCTGACATTAATGCTGATGTTTGTGCTGGCATTAATTTTCGTGGTGATTTTGCTGGCCTATACGATTTGGGCATACGCAAAAATGTTTGGTCGCTTGGATAGCAACTTTATCGAAGAAAACAAAAACTCACTATACTAATACAAGTAAAGTAGTACAAGTAAAGAGGAATTATTATGTTTTATATAGCTTGGGTGTTAGGCGTTTTATTAGCGGTTTTCTTCGCGGCTATCGTTACGATTAGTATTGAAAAAACCGGTAAATTTGATGAGTAACTATGATTGATCGACTCTATCAATTGGTAAACAAGGGCTCTTATAGAGCCCTTTCACTTATCCTTGCCATCGTCTTAATGGGATCTATTTTCCTGAATGCCAAAAAATTTGCGCTGGAATTAGGTGGCCCTTCGCCGCTGTTCACACTATTTTTGATTTGGGGAACTTCTACATTATGGATTCATGGCATTGGTTTAGAAATTAGAAAAGATCGTTGGAAGGCAATATTTAATCCACTTATTGGTTATTGTGCTGCAGTAACCGGATTGGTTTACATCTATATTGTTTAATACGGCAACTCAAAGTGCGGTTTTAAAACCGCACTTCCATTCTTTATTATCATTATATTTTTATTTGTAACAACAAAGTGCGCCACCTTTGTTGTTTGTGGATAGATAATCTCCATCAACAGACCCTAAGCAAGCCGTCAATATGTTTTATGCGATTAAAAATATAATTTGTGATCCAGCTCCCAATCACTAGACAAGTATCAAACAATTCTTGATAATAGCAACTTCGAAAATGGGGAGATAGAAATGACGCAGCAGATGCCAATCAGAGTTTACTACGAAGATACGGATGCCGGCGGAGTAGTTTATCATGCCCGTTATCTTCATTTTTTTGAAAGGGCTAGAACGGAGTTTTTGCGAGAATTAGGTTTCGAGCAGCAAAAATTATTGGTTGATTTTCATTTAGCGTTTGTAGTACGCAAAATGCAGATTGATTACCGAACAGCGGCAAAATTAGATGATGCTTTAGTGGTGGAAACTCAAATCCGACAGCTTAAGCAGGCAAGTATTGTTTTTGAACAGAAATTATTAAGGGAAGATGAATTATTGTCGGAGGCAACTGTCTTAGTTGCAACGGTAGATTTATCGAAAATGAAACCGATACCGATGCCTGAGGAAATCAGGGCGGTGTTGGCAGCAGAGTAAATATTGTAGAACTGACTAATCGGGGTTATTGATGTCAACAGAGTTAAATTTCCTGGCACTTTTTTTAGATGCAAGTGTGATCGTACAGATTGTAATCGCAATCTTGATCCTTTTTTCTATTATGTCATGGGCTATTATTATTCAGCGCAGCGGTATTTTGCGCCAAGCGTTAAAATCTTCTGCCAGCTTTGAAGATCGTTTCTGGTCAGGTGAAGATTTAAATAAACTGTATGAAGGCATGGATAACCGCCGTGATGGCTTAAGTGGCAGCGAACAAATTTTTTATGTTGGTTTCAAAGAGTTTTTGCGTCTGCAACAAACGGCGTCAAGCACACCGGAATCGATTATTCAAGGAACGAGCCGTGCAATGAATCTGACCTTGAACCGTGAAATCGAAGATGTAGAAAACCGTATTCCGTTTTTGGCAACTGTTGCGTCGATCAGCCCATATATCGGGTTATTCGGTACAGTATGGGGAATTATGCACGCATTTATGGCACTGAGTAATGTGAAACAAGCCACCTTGCAAATGGTTGCGCCGGGGATCGCAGAAGCGTTGATTGCCACTGCAATTGGTTTGTTTGCTGCAATTCCGGCAGTAATGGCATATAACCGTTTGAGTTTGCGTGTCAGCAAATTGGAGCAGAACTATGCCAACTTTATCGATGAATTCACGACAATTTTACATCGTCAGGCTTTTGCTAAAAAAAGCGTTAATTAATTTCCGCACAGCGTATCGTAAAGTATAAGAGGATAGTATGTCATACAGACGCAAACGTCGTGATATGAAGTCGGAAATTAATATTGTTCCGTTTCTGGATGTGTTATTGGTGTTACTGTTGATTTTTATGGCGACAGCGCCAATTATTAGCCAGAGTGTGCAGGTTGAATTGCCGGATTCGGTGGATAGTCAGTCGGTTTCCAATGAAGATAAAACACCCATTATTTTAGAAGTCGCGGGTGTCGGCAGCTACACGTTGGCGATCAACGGTGAACGACATGAGAATTTAACCGAGCAGATGGTGACCGAAATGGCAAAACAAGAGTTTGATAAAGATAACAACAGCTTGTTTTTAGTCGGTGGTGCAAAAGAAGCACCTTATGAAGAGGTGATCAAAGCTTTGAATTTGTTGCATCTTGCCGGTATTAAATCCGTCGGCTTAATGACCAACCCTTTATAATAGAATAATCAAGGGATCAACGGTGCAGACTGAGAAAAAACAGAAATTAAATCGTGCAGTTTTGATTTCAACTATCCTGCATGGACTGCTGTTCGGAATCCTGATTTTAGGATCCTTATGGTATAAATATATGCCGGCTGCCGGTGGTGGCGAGGGTGAAGGCGAGGTTATGGGTGCTGTGATGGTAGATACCGGATCGGCAGCGCAAGAGTGGGGACGCATTCAACAGCAACAAAAAGGAGATGTTGAAAAAGCCAAACGTGAAGAGTTGGAGCAGCGCGCCCAAGAGCAAGAGAAAAAACAGCAGGAGCAGCAGCGCCTGTTACAAGAACAGCAACGACAAGAGCAACAACGACAAGAGCAGCAGGCAAAAGCTGAGCAAGCTAAACAAGAACAAGCGAAGCAAGAACAGCTAAAACAAGAGCAGGCAAAGCAAGAAGAGATTGCTCGCCAACAGCGTATAGCCAAAGAGGCTGAAGCCAAACGCATTGCAGAACAGGCAAAATTGAAAGCGGATGCGGAAGCAAAACGTTTGGAGGCTGCGGCTAAAATAAAGGCAGAGCAAGAAGCACAGGCGGAAGCAGCTAAGGCAAAAGCAAGTGCGGAAGCTAAAGCACAAGCAGAAGCTAAGGCGAAAGCAGAGGCGGACGCTAAAGCCAAAGCACAGCAAAAAGCACAAGAAGACGCTAAAATAAAAGCCGCAGCAGAAGCCAAGGCAAAAGCGGATGTGGAAGCCAAAAGTAAAGCAGAGGCTGCGGCAAAAGCCAAAGCAGAAGCTGCTGCAAAAGCTAAAGCAGAAGCCGCTGCTAAAGCGAAAGCGGCAGCAGAAAAAGCATCACAGCAAGCGGCATTAGATGATTTTATGAACAGTGGAACCATCGGTGGCGGTTCAAGTCGTAGCGGTGGTAACCAAAACCAAGGCGGAACAACAGGCAGTGGCGCCGGCAGGGTAAGTGGAGCTGATGGGGCGCGTGTCGGTGATGAATATGCCGGTTTGATCAAACGTGCTATCAACCGCAATTTTAGAGGTGATAGAGCAGCTTTGTTAGGTAAAGTATGCAATATCAAAATTTCACTGGCAAGAGATGGAACGATTTTGGATTATCAGAAAGTTTCCGGCACAGATGATATTTGTGTTCCGGCATTAAGAGCGGTTGCGGCAACCAAAAAAGTACCACCACCTCCTTCTGATGCAGTGTATGATAAGTATAAAAATCCATTGATTGCCTTTGATTTAAAATAAACGTGATTAACGACCTTGATAGGGGATTTAAATGAAATATATGACTCGAATAGTGAGCTTTTTTGCTGTTGTGTTGTTGTTACTCAGCCACACCGTTCGTGCCGAAGAAGTACGAATAGTGATTGATGAAGCGGTGGAAGGGGCACAACCTATAGCTGTGGTTCCATTCAAATGGAATGGTCCAGGTTCAGCACCGGCGGATATTGCAGACATTATTGCGGCAGATCTCAGATATAGCGGTAAATTTAATCCCATTCCGGTGAGCAGAATGCCACAAACTCCATCTGCAGCGTCAGAGGTTAATCCGCAAGCTTGGGCTGCGCTGGGTATCAGCGAAGTCGTAGTTGGACAGATCACCCCGACAGGTGCGGGTTATAATATTGCCTATCAGCTGGTAGATACCATTGGTAATGGCGGTGTAGGGTCGGTCTTGCAGCAAAACAGCTATACGATCCCGAATAACAAGCAGTTACGTTATGGTGCGCATACTGTGAGTGATGAAGTTTTTGAAAAACTGACCACTATTCGTGGTGCGTTCAGAACCCGTATTGCTTATGTAGTACAACGCAATGGTGGCTCTACCCCTTATGAGCTGCAAGTTTCAGATTATGACGGTTTTAATCAATTTGTGGTTAACCGCAGCTCGCAGCCGATAATGTCTCCAAGCTGGTCAGCCGATGGTAAACAATTGGCATATGTTAGTTTTGAGAATAAAAAATCACAATTAGTGGTACAAGATTTAGGCTCCGGCTCACGCAGAGTGGTTTCCTCCAGTCCGCGACATAATGGCGCTCCGGCATTTTCGCCGGACGGATCGCGCTTGGCATTTGCCTCTTCGCGTGATGGACAATTGAATATTTATGTGATGAATTTGGCTTCGGGTCAAACCAGTCAATTAACCAGTGGTGCAGGTAATAATACCGAGCCTAGTTGGTCGCCGGACGGACAATCGATTGTCTTTACCTCCGACCGTGGCGGTAGTCCGCAGGTTTATATGATGAGTGCTTATGGTGGCGGTGCCAGTTATGTCGGTGCCGGCGGCAGAAGTTACAGTGGTCAGATTACTTCTGACGGCAAATATCTGATTATGATTTCGGCTGATCATATCGTTAAAAAAGATTTGGCAACAGGAAGCGTAGAGGTTTTGGGTTCGACGTTTTTGGACGAAAGTCCGAGTGTATCCCCTAACGGAACCATGATCATTTATAGCTCTACACAAGGGCTGGGGAAAGTGTTACAATTGGTGTCCGCTGACGGACGCTTTAAAGCAAGGTTACCAGGTGCAGGCGGGCAAATTAAGTTCCCGGCTTGGTCTCCATTTCTAACTAAAAAGTAGTATCTTATAAACTAAGGAGTAATAAAATGAAAAAACTTGCAAAAGTTTTGATGGTAGCTGCACCTGCATTCGTATTAGCTGCATGTAGCAGCTCTTCCGATGATTCTGCTGCGAAAGGTCAATTATTCGGTAACTATACCGCTGAAGATTTACAACAGCGTTATAACACTGTGTATTTCGGCTTTGATCAATACAGCATTGAAGGCCAATACCAACAACTTTTAGATGCACATTCTCTATACTTGACTGCTACTCCAGCAAGCAAAGTATTAGTAGAAGGTAATACCGATGAGCGTGGTACTCCAGAGTACAACATTGCATTGGGCCAACGTCGTGCAGACGCAGTAGTAAATTATCTGACTGGTAAAGGCGTGTCTGGTTCACAACTTTCTACCGTTTCTTACGGTGAAGAAAAACCAGCTGTTTTAGGTCACACTGAAGCAGATTACGCTAAAAACCGTCGTGCAGTGTTAGCATACTAATTTATCAGTATTGCAATAAACTGAAAGATAGGACAACCCTGATATTTTTATCAGGGTTTTTTATTTTGCTGCTATAGAATTAGGGTCTGTTGATCTTTGTTTATATTTTAAACGACAGCTCAAAATATAAACAAAGATCAACAGACCCTATTGTTTGGGGAATCAGCGAAATTAAAAACAAGATTGCTGATATTGTAGATAAATCAGGCAGCCGGAAAAAAAATCAAAATTTTTGATTGATAACTTTCGCAAAATGAGTATTATAGTGCCTCGTTACAAACGAGGGGTCGTTAGCTCAGTCGGTAGAGCAGCGGACTTTTAATCCGTTGGTCGAAGGTTCGAATCCTTCACGACCCACCACTCGACTTGTAATCACTATTTAATGTGGGTCGTTAGCTCAGTCGGTAGAGCAGCGGACTTTTAATCCGTTGGTCGAAGGTTCGAATCCTTCACGACCCACCACTAAATTGCAATCTCCCAAGCGGGTCGTTAGCTCAGTCGGTAGAGCAGCGGACTTTTAATCCGTTGGTCGAAGGTTCGAATCCTTCACGACCCACCACTTAAATTGCAATCCCCCAAATGGGTCGTTAGCTCAGTCGGTAGAGCAGCGGACTTTTAATCCGTTGGTCGAAGGTTCGAATCCTTCACGACCCACCACTTCATTTTTATGTTGTTTCTTCTATAAGCTATTTTATTTGCTAATTTTGCTTAACATTGTGATATAGCTCATTATTTTTTATCATTCAAGTGATTATGGCAATAAATAGGCATATAATGGCTGACGACTATTTTTTACAAAAGGACAGTCTGAATGTTCGCCATCACCGAAGCCTATAAGAGCGGCCTATTTTCTCGAAAACATTGGTTAAATAATATTATCGCCGGCGTGATTGTCGGTATTGTTGCGTTGCCATTGGCGATGGCGTTTGCGATTGCCTCCGGTGCGAAGCCGGAGCAAGGGATTTATACCTCGATTATTGCCGGGTTTTGTACTACCGTTTTTGGCGGCAGTCGCTTACAGATTAGCGGACCGACCGGCGCTTTCATCGTGGTACTTGCCGGTATTACTGCGCAGTATGGGATTGAGGGATTGCAAATCGCGACCTTGATGGCGGGGGTTATTTTATTGGCTTTCGGGCTAAGTAAAATGGGCGCCATCATCAAATATATTCCTGCGCCGGTGATTGTCGGATTTACAGCCGGGATTGCAGTGATTATTTGGATCGGACAATGGAAGGATTTTTTTGGTTTACCGGCAGTCGAGGGTGTTCATTTTCATGAAAAATTGTGGAATTTGTTGCAGGTACTGCCACAATTTCATCCGACAACCGCACTTTTAGCTATTTTGGCGTTATTTGTCGTTTTATACAGTTCGTACATCCCCGGCTTGAAGCGCATTCCGGGTCCCTTGATTGCATTATTATTGATCAGTATTGTCCAGTTTATCTTTCAATTTGACGGCGTCAGAACCATCGGCACTGCCTTTGGTGGTATTCCGCAGGGGCTACCTGAATTTAAGCTGCCGAGTGTGAGTTGGACAAAAATAATTGAGTTAATCGGCCCGGCGTTTACCATCGCAATGTTAGGCGCAATTGAATCGCTGTTATCGGCGGTGGTCGCTGATGGTATGGCGGGTACGCGGCACAACTCCAATCAAGAGCTGGTCGGGCAGGGGATCGCCAATATTGCGGCGCCGCTGTTTGGTGGATTCGCTGCCACCGGCGCAATTGCACGTACCGCTACCAATATCCGCAACGGCGCAACCAGCCCGCTTGCCGGCATTGTCCATTCGATTACGCTGATTGTGATTTTACTGGTGCTGGCACCTTTGGCAGTGCATATCCCATTAGCCGTATTGTCGGCGATTCTGTTTGTGGTGGCTTGGAATATGAGCGAAGCCAAGCGGTTTATTAAAATGATCAAGCGTGCGCCGAAAAGCGATGTCGCGATTTTGCTGATTACCTTTGGTTTAACCGTGTTTGCCGATTTAGTGGTAGCGGTGAACATCGGTGTGATTCTTGCCACGCTGCTATTTTTGCGGCGCATGGCAGGCAGCGTTGAAGTCAAGCGGGTATCGCAAGCCGATTTATTGGCGCACACCGGCGAAGAGGCGCTGCCGGAAGAGTTGTTGGTTTTCACCGTGGACGGGCCTTTTTTCTTTGGGGCGGTCGAAAATTTTGATCGAGCTTTAGCAGACAGTCAGACCTATCCGAAATATTTGATTATCCGCCTAAAATGGGTGCCGTTTATTGATATGACCGGCATTCAGAGTTTAGAGAATGTGATTGGTAATTTGCAGCGACAAGGGGTGAACGTAATGCTATCCGGTGCAAATTATAGTGTTACCCAGAAATTGCGACGGGGTGGTATTATTCAACTGATTGGTGAGCATAATATGTTTAAACTGTTTGATGATGCGTTGCGCACTGCACAAAGCGAGCTAAAACAGCTTGAGGATAGTCAGCAATAAATAGCCAAGTGCGGTTTTGACCGCACTTGGTCATCTCAAATATTATAAATTCATATTCTGGAACAGATTCAAGTTATCCGGAATCAAAAATACGGTTTCGCCCAGTTGGTATTGCTGTTGTTGGAATTGGGCTTGGGTCAGCAGCACCTCAATCGGCTGTTGGCTTTGGCTGCTGTGGATCTCCACCCGGGTTAAAAAACCGATATTGTAGATGTGGCTGATTTCGCCTTTCGCCAACGCATTGTTGCTGTGACGTGATAATGTCAACTCATACGGGCGCACATAAGCGGTGGTTGAGCCGTGGTTGTGGTTTGGTTTGCCGTTGGCTTTTATTTGATGGACAAACTCACCGATAATTAGCTGATCTTGTTGCAGATGTCCGTGAAACACATTGTTATCGCCGACAAATTCGGTCACAAATTCGGTTTGTGGCGCATAGTAAATATTCCGTGGCAGATCCACTTGTTCGACTCTACCTTGATTCATCACGACCACCCGATCCGAGACTTCTAACGCTTCTTCTTGATCGTGGGTAACAAAAACGGTGGTAATATTCAATTCGTGTTGCAACGTGCGCAGCCAGCGGCGCAAGGTTTTGCGCACTTGGGCGTCTAACGCCCCGAAGGGTTCATCCAGCAGCAGTACTTCAGGCTTCACAGCCAAGGCACGAGCCAACGCAACCCGTTGTCGCTGTCCGCCGGAGAGTTGATCGGGATACGACTGTGCCAAATGTTCCAATTTCACCAACTGTAGCAGCTTGAACACCCGATCCGCAATCTCGGCTTTACTGGGACGCACACGGCGTGGCTGCACTTGTAAACCAAATGCCACATTATCAAAAATCGTCATCTGGCGAAACAGCGCATAGTGTTGAAACACAAACCCGACTTTGCGTTGGGCGGCGCTCAGTTCGGTGACCTCACGCTTGGCAAACCAAATCTTGCCCGAATCGGCAAAATCCAAACCGGCGATAATGCGCAATAATGACGTTTTGCCGCAGCCGCTTGGACCAAGCAATGCCGTCAACTCGCCGACATTGAGTTCCAGATTAATATTCTTTAAGGCGGCAAAATCGCCAAAATGTTTATTTAAATTTTGAATCGTCACAGACATATTTTTTCCTTAAACCGCACTTTCAATCGCCGTGTCAGGCAGATAATCGCTTAATCGAGTGTGTTGTTGCCGTTTTCTTCGTTGCAGGTAGGCCACTACATTTTGTAATAACAGGGTCAGAATGGCGAGCAATGCCAACAAACTGGCGCAGGCAAAAGCCGCAGTAAATTGATATTCGTTATAGAGAATTTCAACGTGCAACGGAATGGTGTTGGTTTGGTTGCGGATGTGTCCCGAGACCACGCTGACTGCCCCGAATTCGCCCATCGCCCGTGCATTGGCGAGAATGGCGCCATAGAGTAGCGGCCATTTGATTTTCGGCAGCGTGACTCGGAAAAAAATCGCCCAAAATGAGGCGCCTAATGTGAGTGCCGCCTGTTCTTCACTGTTGCCTAAGCTTTTCAACGTCGGCAGCAGTGATTTCACCACCAACGGAAAGGTGACGAACAGGGTTGCTAATACTATGCCTGGCAAGGCGAAAATCACTTCGATGTCGTTGGCGTCCAGCCATGAGCCAAATAAACCATTTATCCCAAACAGCAACACCAGCATTAACCCCGCCACCACCGGCGAAACCGACAGTGGCAAGTCAATTAACGTGGTGAGAAGATTTTTACCTTTAAAATCAAAATTGCTTAGCAACCATGCCATCACTAAACCAAAAAATACATTGAGTGGGAGCGAAATCAACGCGACCAGTAACGTTAATTTAATGGCATTCAAGGCTTCGGTTTCCTGCAGCGCGAGCCAAAAGGTCGGCAAACCTGCGGCTAAGGCTTGATAAAAAATCGCCAACAGTGGTACGAGCAACAGCATGGTTAAAAACAGCAGGCTGATGCCAATCAACAACCAGCGCCAATAGCGGTTTTCTTGATATTGTGGGTGAATCATCTTGACCTCGTTATTTGCTGAGTGTGTGACGGTTGAGATACCACTGCCACAAATTGACTGTCAGCAGCAATAAAAAGGCAAGCAGCAACATCAAAAATGCCACGGCTGCCGCCCCTTGCATATCGTAAATATCCAATTTAGACATAATAATCAGCGGCGCAATTTCCGAGACCAGCGGAAGATTGCCGGCGATAAAAATCACTGAACCGTATTCGCCGAGCGAGCGTGCCAAGCCCATTCCTGCCCCGCCGATCAACGCCGGATAAAGTGCGGGTAAGATCACTCGGCGCACAATGGTAAAGCGATTGGCTCCTAAAGTGGTTGCCGCCTCTTCCAGCGAGCTGTCCAATTCACTCAACAGCGGTTGTACCGCACGCACAATAAACGGAAAACTGACGAAGACCAACGCAATGGCAATGCCTAGTGGCGTGAAGGCGATTTTGATGCCGAGCGGCGCAAACAGCTGGCCGAATAAACCGTTCGGTGCATATAAACTGGCCAGTACGATGCCGGCAACGGCGGTCGGCAATGCAAACGGCAGATCGATCAGCGCATTGAGCAATGCTTTGCCTCTGAATTGATAGCGCACCAACACCCAGGCGACGATCGTGCCGAAAACCACATTCAGCATGGTGGCAAACAGTGCCAGCTTTAATGACAGCCCGATCGAGGCAAGCACCCGTTGATTGGTCACGGTCTGCCAAAATTGATGCCACTCTAATTGAAGAGTGGTCAGCAACAGCATCACAAACGGCAAAATGACCATGCCGCCGACCCACAACAGGGTAATCGTCAAACTGCTTTTAAAACCGGGCAATACCGCACTTGTCTTCAACCATTTCATGCCGTTATCCACTTCTTCAGAATCTTATGGCGTATCACTATGGCGGAGCAAAAACCAATAAGCAAAGAACATAAAATTCTCATTTATTACTAAAAAGAATAACAAGTTGCAAAAACAAGCGGTTTAGTTCTTATAGTCGAAAACCAACTAATTTATAACTTTTTATTATTTTTCGGCATAAACGAATTATTTTATAACTATCCCCCATAGTCATCAGCCGAATACCGTGTCGGTTCAGTCAATTGAAAATGGTCTTAAGACATGAAAAAATCAGCAAAAACAACAAAATGGCGTATTTTATTGGCAAGCCTAATCAGTTTTAGTGCGGTGGCTGACGACTCCATTTTAGTGGTGTCTTACGACGTGATTCGAGACTACTACAAACAATACAATCCGCTGTATATCCAAGCCTATCAACAACAGCATCAGGCACGCTTGAATATTGCGCAATCATTTGGTGGCGCGAGCAAACAGGCGATTGCGGTGCGCAACGGTTTGCCTGCAGACGTGGTGACGCTCAATCAGCAAAACGATGTCGATCTGTTGGCAGAGAGCGGTTTGGTCGCGCCGGACTGGCAGCAACGCTACCCGAACCAAGCGATTCCGTTCAGCAGCGTCACGGTGTTTCTGGTGCGTAAAGGCAATCCGAAGCAGATTCACGATTGGAATGATCTGGCGCAGCAAGGGGTGAGCGTCATTTTTGCCAACCCGAAAACCTCCGGCAATGGACGTTATGCCTATCTGTCGGCGTTGGGCTATGCCAAACAGCAGTATCACACCGAAACGCAAGTCC
Source organism: Testudinibacter aquarius (assembly GCF_004342725.1). GTDB lineage: Bacteria > Pseudomonadota > Gammaproteobacteria > Enterobacterales > Pasteurellaceae > Chelonobacter > Chelonobacter aquarius. Next base: position 31,431 of record NZ_SMCP01000006.1, read on the forward strand.
ACGACTTTATGCGTAAGCTGCTGAAAAACATTCCGATATTTGATGCCGGTGCTCGTGCCGCCAGTATCACCTTCACTCAACGCCAAATCGGTGATGTGCTGGTGACACCGGAAAACGAAGCCGGATTAGCCGCCCACGCACTGGGTGCCGATCAATTTGAAGTGGTGTATCCGAGCTACAGCGCAAGTGTCGATGTGTTTGTGGCAGAAGTGACAAAAAATACCACGCGCCACAAAAACAGCCAAACGGCACAAGATTTTATCGCCTCGCTATGGCAGGACACTGCCCAACGAGTGGCGGCGGAAAATTATTTCCGACCGAGTAATCCGACGATTTTAAGCGAATACCAAGTGCGGTTTCCATCGGTAAAAACCTTTAATATCAATCAAGTGTTTGGCGATTGGGCGACGATCAACCAACAACATTTTGCTGACGGCGCCTTATTCGATCAGCTCTATTTAAGCCAATAGTGGGAAGAGTCACATGAACTATTTACCGATTTTCGTCGATTTAAAACAGCGTCCTGTGCTAGTGGTCGGCGGCGGACACATTGCTGAACGCAAAATTGCCGCATTGTTAAAAGCCGAAGCCAAGGTGCAGGTGGTGGCACACACGCTGAACCGCACTTTGCAGCAATGGGTTAGCCAACAACGGCTGGAATGGCTGGCTCAGGAGTTTGACCCGCAGCAGGTGCGCTCGGTCTATCTGGTGATTGCTGCAACCAATGACAACGAATTGAACCAACAAGTTTTTTGGGCGGCAGAAAATGCACAACGCTTGGTGAATGTGGTCGATGATCAACCGCATTGCAGCTATATTTTTCCGTCGATTATCGATCGCAGCCCGATTCAAGTCGCCATTTCCAGTGGCGGTACCGCACCGGTGTTGGCACGTTTACTACGTGAAAAATTGGAAGCCCTGTTGCCGCAGAATTTAGGCGCAATGGCGCAAATCTCCGGGCGCTGGCGTGAAAAAGTCAAAGTGCGGTTGACGCAACTGACCCAACGGCGCCGTTTTTGGGAAAAATTGTTTAATCACCCGACTTTTCAACGTTTAACCGAAAATCAGCAATTTTCCCAAGCGGAACAGCTGCTGCAACGGCAACTCAATCAAGATTATCCGATTATCGGTGAAGTAGCGTTAGTTGGTGCTGGTCCGGGTGATGCCGGTTTGTTGACTTTGAAAGGCTTGCAAACCATTCAGCAGGCAGATGTGGTGTTGTATGACGCCTTGGTTTCTGAACAGGTGTTGGAATTGGTGCGGCGTGATGCGGACAAAGTGTTTGTCGGCAAACGTGCGGGCAAGCACTCAGTGGCACAACAAGACACCAATCAATTGTTGCTGGATTACGCCCGGCAAGGCAAGCGTGTGGTGCGTTTGAAAGGCGGTGATCCGTTTGTGTTCGGACGAGGTGGCGAGGAGTTGGAAGTGCTGAAAGCGCATAAGATTCCGTTCAGCGTGGTGCCGGGGATTACCGCCGCTTTGGGGGCGACGGCTTATGCCGGGATTCCGCTGACTCACCGCGATTATGCGCAAACGGCGATGTTCATCACCGGACATTGCCAGCCGGACGGCAACAAACTGCGCTGGGAAACGTTGGCGCAAGGCAACCAAACGCTGGTGGTGTACATGGGCACGATTAAAGCGGCGGAGCTGAGCCGCCAGTTGCAGGCGCATGGCCGTAGTGCAGACACCCCGGTTGCGGTAATCAGCAACGGTACTTTGGCGGAGCAAACGGTTCAAACCGGGCAATTGCATCAGTTGGCAGTGTTAGCCGAGCAGGCTCCGAAACCGGCGTTGATCGTGATCGGCGAAGTGGTGGCGCTGCAACCGCACTTGGCATGGTTTGGCGAAGCGGCACAGCAGTTTGTGCTGACCGAGCCGCAACTGTTTCAGTCGAACAACGAATTGCAATCGTTTGAAGCATTTCAACCGTCTCAACCATTAAAGAAAATCGCCTGAGCAAGCAGTGAAAGGAGACGTTATGTTTAAACCGAATCTATGGCAAATTCCGACGATTGCACCGCAAGTGCAACAGCACTTGGCGCACAAAACCGAGATCTTGATCGAGCGATTACAGCAGATTGCCGAACGGCATCAAGCCGCAAAATTTGCCAGCAGTTTGGCGGTGGAAGATATGCTGATCACCGATTTAATTGCCAAGTGCGGTATCCCAATCGAGGTGTTTACTTTGGATACCGGACGGTTAAACCCGGAAACCTTAGCGCTGCTCGAGCAGGTCGATCAACGCTATCCCAATCTGACTTTACAAAGCTATTTTCCGCAAGCGGCAGCGGTGCAGGCGTATGTCAGTACCCAAGGGGAAAATGCGTTTTATGACAGCGTGGAACAGCGCCAGCAGTGCTGTTTTATCCGCAAAGTGGAACCGCTTAACCGTGCGTTACAAGCAGCGGATGCTTGGCTGAGCGGACAACGGCGCGATCAATCGGTCACACGCGCAGAATTGCCGTTCAGCGAACGGGATCAGGCACGCAGAATCGCTAAATATAATCCGATTTTCGATTGGTCGGAACGGGACGTGTGGGCGTATATCCTGCACTACCAAGTGCCGTACAACCGCTTATATCAGCAAGGCTATCCGAGCATCGGCTGTGAGCCTTGTACCCGACCAGTCAAAGCCGAGGAGGATATTCGCGCCGGACGCTGGTGGTGGGAAAATAAAGACAGTAAAGAGTGCGGTTTGCACACCCAGTCAGCCTGAATCACAAACAAAAGAATAAAAGGAAAATACTATGACAAACACTGCACAACCATTACAAGACGGCCATCTGGATTGGCTGGAGGCGGAGTCGATTCATATTATCCGTGAAGTGGTCGCCGAATGTGAAAAACCGGCGCTGTTGTTTTCCGGCGGCAAAGATTCAGTGGTGTTGTTGGCATTGGCACGGAAAGCCTTTCAACTGCAAGGACGTGAATTGAATTTGCCGTTTCCGCTGGTGCATATCGACACCGGACACAACTATCCTGAAGTGATTGCCTTTCGCGATCAGCAGGTGGCGAAGCTCAACGCCACGCTGATAGTCGGACATGTCGAAGATTCGATCAACAAAGGTACGGTGGTGTTGCGTAAAGCCACCGACTCGCGCAATGCGGCGCAAGCGGTGACGCTGTTGGAAACCATTGAAGAGCACGGCTTCAGCGCCTTGATGGGCGGGGCACGTCGTGATGAAGAGAAAGCGCGTGCCAAAGAGCGGATCTTCTCGTTCCGTGACGAATTCGGACAGTGGGATCCGAAAGCACAGCGTCCTGAATTGTGGTCGCTGTATAACGCTAAGCTGCACAAAGGCGAAAATATGCGGGTGTTCCCGATCTCCAACTGGACGGAATTGGATATTTGGCAATATATCGCCCGTGAAAAATTGGAATTACCGTCGATTTATTACGCCCATCAACGAGAAGTGGTGCGCAAAAAAGGTTTATTAGTGCCGGTGACAGCGATCACCCCAAAAGCTGCCAATGACAGCAGCGAAGTGTTATCGGTGCGTTTTCGCACCGTCGGTGATATCAGCTGCACCTGCCCGGTTGCCAGCACTGCCGCCACCGCACTTGAGATTATCCAAGAAACGGCAGTGGTTGAAATCTCGGAACGCAGCGCCACCCGTTTAGACGATCAGGTGAGTGAGGCAGCGATGGAGCAGCGCAAAAAACAAGGGTATTTTTGAGGCTGAAATAAAGAGGTAACGGTGGTAAATACTCAATGAAATACCGCACTTTGTTGATAAAACAGCCTTTTCCCCGTCATTTTGCGTTGAGTGGTTGCGTCAAATTTCAAGTTCGATTTGTCGTGTTTGAGCGAAGCGAGTTGGCAAATCGGACGTAGAAATTAGTAACAAGCGAAACATCAGCAAAATTTTCGGGGCGTGTTTCTTTTGCTTATCTTTTCTTTGCACGAGCAAAGAAAAGTAAGTCGCCATCGGAGAAACACGATAGAGATAAATCGCTTGCTGAGGATAGAGAATAACAATCAGATTGGTCAAAATAAATACAAGGAATACAACCATGAGCAATTTCAACCCTAATGTAACTAAGTATGCACCGTTGCGTTTTATCACCGCCGGCAGTGTGGATGACGGCAAAAGCACCTTAATCGGGCGGTTGCTGTACGACAGCAAGGCACTGCTCAGCGACCAACTGTTGAGCTTGGACAAATCGAAAAACAACGGCGAAGTGATCGACTTTTCGATCCTCACAGACGGCTTGCAAGCCGAGCGTGAACAAGGCATTACCATCGATGTGGCTTACCGCTATTTTTCCACCGCCAAGCGCAAATTTATCATCGCTGATACGCCGGGGCACGAGCAATATACCCGTAACATGGTGACCGGCGCCTCAACCGCCAATGCGGCGGTGGTGCTGATTGATGCCACACAATTGGATTTCAAGCAACTGCCATTACAGCTATTGCCGCAAACCAAACGTCATTCTGCGATCCTGAAACATCTCAATTGCCCACATATCTTGGTGGCGGTGAATAAAATGGATCTGCTGGGTTTTGAACAGGCAAAATTCGAGGCAATTTGTGCCGCATACCGCACCTTGGCGCTGCAACTGGGCTTACAACAGGACATCCACTTCATTCCCGTTTCCGCTTTGCAAGGTGATAACATCGTTCATGCCAGCGCCAACACCCCTTGGTACCAAGGGGAACCGCTGTTAAGTATTTTGGAGGCATTGCCAAGTAATGAGCATGTCGCCCTTGATGCCTCGCATTTCCATTTTCCGGTGCAGTTGGTGCAGCGTTTAGATAGTGATAAACAAGACGATTTTCGCGGTTATCAAGGGCGAATCGAAGCCGGCAGCGTTAAGGTCGGCGACCAAGTGCGGATCGAACCGGCCGGGCGCATTAGCACGGTAAGCAAAATTTTCAGCTCGAACGGATCGGTTGCAACTGCGCAAGCCGGAGAGCAAGTGACAATCCGCCTGAGCGACGACATTGATATTTCACGCGGCGATACCTTGCTGGCAGTCGATTCCGGCACCCAAGCCAATAAAAAACTGCGGGCAACCTTGTGTTGGTTCGATGAGCGGGCGCTGAATCCGGCACGCAAATATCTGCTAAAACACAGCACACAAACCGTGTTTGCCAAGATCAACAAGGTCGAGCAGGTGCTGGATGTCCATACCTTGAGCAAGGTAAGCGAATCGCACAGCTTGAATATGAATGATTTGGGGGAAGTGCAGCTCAGCTTACAAAAACCGATTTGCTGCACCCGCTATCAGGACAATATCGCCACCGGCTCATTTATTTTGATTGATGAAGCGACGTATCACACGGTGGCGGCAGGTATGATTTTAGATTTTGAATAATATGGCGTTTGTGGGGATCAGATGACGATTGAGAAAACAATGAATTTAACACTGCCGCCGGAACTCAGCAGAAGCCTTGCCACGTTGGATGCGTTGCAGTTGGCGTGGCTGTCCGGCTATTGCTGGAGCGAAGCACAAAACAGACAAGGCGGGCAAAGTGCGGTTTCGCAAACCGCAAGTGCGCAACCAACCGCACTTCAGCCATTACTTCAGCCATTGCCGGTGACGATTATTTCAGCCTCGCAAACCGGCAATGCGCGCAAAGTGGCGGAGCAGTTAAAAAGCAAACTGGCGGCAAGTGGTGTAGAGGTCAAACTGGTTGCAGCGGCGGATTACAAACCGAAAAATCTCGCCGATGAAAAGTTGCTGTTGCTGGTGACGTCAACCCAAGGCGACGGCGAGCCGCCGGAGGAGGCGGTCAGCCTGCATAAATATCTGTTTGGCAAAAAAGCACCCAATTTGAGCAATACCGAATTTGCCGTACTGGGGTTGGGTGACAGCTCCTATCCGGATTTCTGTCAGGCTGGCAAAGATTTTGATGCCAAGCTGGCAGAATTGGGTGGTACACGACTGTTAGAACGGCAGGATTGCGATCTGGATTATCAAGCGATTGCCGACACTTGGATCGAACAGATCAGCCGACGGTTACAGCAGAAAAACCAAACTCAAAACCAAAGTCAAAGTGCGGTTACGCTTTCAGCGCCCCATTCCACTGACAACGCAAGTGCGGTCGGCTCGATTTATAACAAAGAAAATCCGTTTAGCGCAACCCTGGCGCTACGCCAAAAAATCACTGCACGTGGCTCGGAAAAAGATGTGCGCCATTTGGAAATCGATCTCTCCGGTTCAGGCTTGCACTATCAGCCGGGCGATGCGCTGGGGGTGTGGTTCAACAATGATCCGGCACTGGTGGCAGAGATCTTGCAAGCAGTTTCGTTGAACGGCGAAGAAAAAGTGCGGTTGAACGGGGAGGAAATCTGCATTCGCAGCGCATTGCTGCAGTCGTTGGAGATCACCCAGAACACACCGCACTTTGTCAAAGGCTATGCTGAATTAGCCGATAACAGCGAACTAAACCAGCGTGTGAAAAGTATTGCTGCAATTCAGGATTATATCCAAACCACACCGATTATCGGCGTGTTGCAAGCCTATCCGTTCGCGCTCAGTGCCGAGCAGTTGCTTGGTCTGTTGCGACCGTTGACGCCGCGTCTTTATTCGATTGCCTCATCTGCTGACGAAGTCGGCGAGGAAGTGCATCTTACCGTCGGCGTGCTGCGTTACGAACACGACGGCAAAATCCGTAGCGGCGGTGCATCCAGTTATTTGGCGGATCGAGTGGAAGAAGACGGCGAAGTACGCGTATTCATTGAACAGAACGACAACTTTCGCCTGCCGCCAGATAACGACACCCCGATTATTATGATCGGCGCTGGCACCGGCATTGCACCGTTCCGTGCCTTTCTGCAACAACGGGCGGCAGAGCAGGCGAGCGGCAAAAACTGGCTGATTTTCGGCAACCAACACTTCACTGATGATTTTCTGTATCAAGTGGAGTGGCAGGGCTTCGCCAAAGACGGTTATCTGCATAAATACAACTTTGCTTGGTCGCGCGATCAAGCCGAGAAAATCTATGTGCAGCACAAAATCCGTGAGCAGGCGGAGAGCCTGTGGCAATGGTTGCAGCAAGGAGCGCATATTTATGTCTGCGGTGATGCTTCGCGCATGGCGAAAGATGTGGAACAGGCGTTGTTAGACGTGATTGCGCAACAGGGCAAACTCAGTGCGGAAGAGGCGGATGAATATCTGGACGAATTACGACAAAACAAACGCTATCAGCGTGATGTGTATTAAGCATTTGGATGGGAGTGAACAGCATGAGCGATAAAAAAACAGTAGAAAAAGCAGTGGAGTGGAAAACTAAACCGTTAGCTGACAATGAGCGGCTCAAAGGTGACAGCGATTATTTGCACGGCACCATTGCCGACGATCTCAACGAACAACTGACCGGCGGTTTCGTGAAAGATAATTTCCAGCTAATCCGTTTTCACGGTATGTACGAGCAAGATGACCGGGATATTCGTGCCGAACGCTTGGAACAGAAATTAGAACCGAATAAAAATGTGATGCTGCGCTGTCGCTTGCCCGGCGGTATCATTGCGCCGAAACAGTGGTTGGGCATTGACCAATTTGCCACTGAACACACCAACTACGGCAGTATCCGCTTAACCAACCGCCAGACTTTCCAGTTTCACGGCGTACTGAAACAGAACATCAAACCAATGCACCAGTGGTTGCATCACTTGGGGCTGGATTCGATCGCGACTGCCGGTGATGTCAATCGTAACGTATTGTGTACTTCCAATCCGGTGGAGAGTGATCTGCACCGCGAAGCCTACGAATGGGCGAAAAAAATCTCCGAGCATTTGCTGCCGAAAACCACTGCTTATGCCGATATTTGGTTGGACGGCGAAAAAGTGTTTACTACCGAACTGTCCAAGCCGCTGTTGAAAGAGTCTAGTGATAAAACCGAGCCGGTGTTGGGCAAAAATTATCTGCCGCGTAAATTTAAAACCACCGTGGTGATTCCACCGCATAACGATGTGGATCTGCACGCCAACGATCTGAATTTCGTCGCCATCGGCGAAAACGGTAAATTGGTCGGTTTCAACGTGCTGGTCGGCGGCGGCTTGTCAATGGAACACGGCAACCACAAAACCTACCCGAATGCGGCGAGAGAGCTAGGTTTTGTCGGCTTGGAAAACGTGCTGGCGTGTGCTGAAGCGGTGGTCACGACGCAACGGGATTGGGGCAACCGAAGCGACCGTAAAAATGCTAAACTGCGTTACACCATCGAGCGGGTCGGCATGGAGACCTTCATCCAAGAGATCGAAACCCGTATCGGCGCTAAATTGCAAGCGATCCGTCCTTATCGATTTACTGAACGGGGCGATCGGATCGGTTGGGTGCAGGGCGAAGATAAAAAATGGCATTTAACGCTGTTTATTGAAAATGGGCGTTTGCTGGACTTCCCACACCGACCGTTAAAGAGCGGTATGCGTGAAATTGCTAAGATTCACAAAGGGGATTTCCGCCTGACAGCCAATCAAAATCTGATTGTTGCCGGCGTTGCCACTCGAGATAAAACTAAAATCGAAAAAATTGCCCGGCAATATAAACTGATTGACGACAGCGTAACGCCACAGCGAGAAAACAGTATGGCGTGCGTCTCCTTGCCGACTTGCCCGTTGGCAATGGCGGAAGCGGAGCGTTTCCTACCGCACTTTATCGATCAGGTGGATTCGATTTTAACCAAACACGGCATGGCGGAGGAGCATATCGTGTTGCGCGTCACCGGCTGCCCGAACGGCTGCGGACGAGCGATGTTGGCGGAAATCGGTTTGGTTGGCAAAGCCATCGGGCGTTATAACCTGCACGTTGGCGGCAACCTAGCCGGCACCCGCATCCCACGCCTGTTTAAAGAAAATATCACCGAAGCGGAAATTCTGGCGATACTGGACGGTTGGATTGGAGACTGGGCACAAAACCGACAAAGCAATGAAAGTTTTGGCGATTTCGCAATCCGCAGCGGCATCAGCAAACCGGTGGTCAATGCCGCAATTGATTTTTGGGACGTGACTAAAGTGGCTTAACGGTGGTTTAGTAAACGGTTTATAGCAAGAGCATCAGAGAAAAGCGCCAGGGATGGCGCTTTTTTAGTGGAATAGACGAGATTAACGATAGCTGGCAGGTACATTTGCCAAATAGATTGCCGGTACGCCTTCGAAATCACTACCAAACAGCACTTGGCTGTCATCGGGTGAAAAAGAGGGGTGAGGGTGGGTAATTTGGCGATCGCCGTCCAGTACTTTCCAAGAGGTACTGTGTTTGACGAGCTTGTAGGCTTGCTTTTGTCCGATATTGAAAATATATAAATACGGATCATTTTCAATATTGTAGCTAGCGCTATCGTCGACATCGACCGGAGAATCACAGCCGTCACCGATCATTAGACTGCCGTCAAAATTGCTCATCAGATGTGAGCATGGCGGCATCACCATCAAACGGGTATTTTCCAATGTTATCGGATCAGCAGTGTAGATAACCCGTTCGGTTTGCCCTTTGAAGTAAGAGACATACGCCATTTTAGCGCCGTTCGGCAGCCAAAATTCATGGGTGCAGGATTCGCCCGGCAGGTGCTGTTTCACTTTTCTCAGCTGACTGCCGTCCTCATTAATCAACCACATTCGAGCATCGACTAAATCGTGTGGACCTTCATGGCAAAAACCGATTGTGTTGTCATCAAAAGGGCGGTAAGTCGGGTGTCCTAGCCAAGCGTTTTCTTGATGAATAACGGAGACCTTGCCGCTTAAAATATCCACGCGGATTAAACGACAGGTTGGCTTGGTGTGGTAAAACGCTTTAAATTTCTCCCAATCGGTTAATGGCTGCCAGCAGGATTTTAGGATTTCAATTCCGACCAGCTTGGTGCAGTCTGAGCTTGCCACCCAAGTGCCATAACCTTTCCAATTATCATCGACGGTATAAATTACCGTTTCTTGCAAGGTTTGCAGATCCACTCTACATAAATTAGTGTCATTTTTAACATAAAAAAATGATTTATCGTCATCTGCAATAAAACCACCAAAGGTATTGTCGCCTTTACCCTCGGTGAGTTGCGTAGCGATTTGGCTGTGCAGATCCAGTAAATAATAGTTTCGGTTGCCATCAAAATCCCCAGCAAACAGCAACTTACTGCCGTCTCGGGTAAAGCATTTCTGATAAAAATAATTGCGATGACAGATAATCTCTTTTGGCGTCAGCCGTGTCACTTCAATCTCGGTATCCGAATCAAGAAATGATTCAAATTCAAATTGGATTTGCTGTCCTTTAGCCATAGTTTTTACTCCTAAAGTGCGGTATGCGTGTGGCGTTCAAGCATACCGCAAGTCAATATTGGTTACTGCAACGCTACTTCATTTCTGCACTACGTTTTAGCAGGTAGCCGATAGTAAAGATGGTCAGGGCACAGCAAAGATAGAGCAGCCTTCCCCACAACGGATTTGGAATTAAAATCATCAAGCTCAGACCCGCTGCCATATAGGTAACCAGTGTACCTAATTTTTTGCGTTGCATCCGGTCAACGATATCTTGTCCGTCTTCAGCAACGCATTCGGTATCCACATCGTTAAAAAAGGCGGCAGTTGTCGCTTTATGTGGATCATTTTCTGCTTTATAGAACAGAGTGGTCAAGCAGAAGAAACCGGCGGTAAAGAATAGGTGGGCAGCAATGGTAATGATGATTTTAAGTTCGGAAATTTCACGACCGGTTAAGTTGTCAACGCCAAACCAGCCGGCAACCCATTGAGGAGTGAAGACTTTTACCACCGACCAAGAAACCAACATTCCCACCACAACTGTTGCCCAAGGCGCCCATTTTGGTGTTTTGCGAATGATGATGCCTAAGAATAACGGCACTAAAATTGGCGATTGTAATAAGGTGGCAACCTGCATCATCAAATCAAATAAACTGAGGTGTTTTAATGAGTTGAAGAACTGTGCCATTAAGATAACCAAGATACCATTGACAATGCAAACCAATTGACCGGCGCGCAGCAGTTCTTTATCGTCAGCTTGTCCTTTACGGATAATCGGGGCATAGAAACTGCGGACAAAAATACCGGAGTTGCGATTCAAGGCAGAGTCCATTGAGGACATGGTGGCGGCAAATAGCCCAGCCATCAGTAATCCGACGGTACCCAACGGCATCGCATTACGGGCAAACACTAAATAAACAGCATCAGCGGCTTTGTTGCCTAATTGTGGATATTCTGCGGCGGCATTCGGATAGATAATGGCGGAAACCCATGGCGGAATAAACCAAATAGCGGTTCCAAACAGCATCAACACTAAAGCGAGAATTGCAGCTTTACTGGCATTTTTAGAATCTTTGGCGTTTAAGAAGCGGTAAGATTCCTGCATATTGTTGATACTTTGCAACTGTTTGACTACAAAAAACAGGAAAGTACAGACAATCAGCAGTGGATAATTCATATCCGGGCCCATTACAAAGCTGCCCGGAAACTCGCGTACGATTTCTCCGGGACCGCCGATCATCACCAAGGCAACCACAGCACAGGCGATCGAAATCACGGCTACCACCAACATTTGGATAAAGTCCGATGCCACAACCCCCCAAGCACCGCTGAGTAACGAAACTAATAATACTACAGCACCGGTAACATAAATGGTGGTGATGATATCGGAATTAAACACCGCAGAAGCGAACACACCTAAGCCGTTTAACCAAACCCCGGCGTTAATTACGCTGAGTGGAATGATAACCCAAGTGAAAAATTGTTCATTAACCGAACCAAAACGGCGTCCGACGGCTTCTGTTGGTGTATCGACCCGCATTTGTCTGAAGCGGCGGGCAAACCAAAAATAAGCAAAAACATAAGCGACCATATTGCCGACGAACACTGCGATAACCGACATACCATCAGTGAATGCCTTTCCGGCGGCGCCGGTGAAAGTCCAAGCGGAGAATTGAGTCATAAATGCAGTGCCGCCAACCATCCACCACAGCATTTTACCACCGCCACGGAAGTAGTCGCTGGTGCTACTGCTCGCCATTTTTTTGAAAATCAGGCTGATGGCGGCAATTAAAATGAAATAACCGGCTATGACGATGTTATCAATATTCATATTTACCTCGGAACGTTGTTTTGATTTTTTAGAATCATACAATATAAAAATGAAAAATAATGTGATAATAATCAAAATTATGTTTTATTTTTATAAAAATAAATTTCCACAATGTTTTTTTGATGAAAAAAAGAGCTGAAAAATAGTATTAATCAGCTCTAATAACTAAGTAATCAATCAGTTAGCAAGGCTTGAACCGCTTTAGCTTCTTTCAAACCGGGAATCGTTTGTGAATAATCGACTTTGGATAATTTTTGTAGTTCGTTTAGATACCGCACTTTTGCATTTTTTGCCGTTGTGGATAGTAAAAAGTCATTATTAATCATTTGATTACCATTAACCACGTCAGGATACGGGCTTGGTTGGTAAAAACGGAATGATTGGTTATTGATAAATGTGCCTTGCAATGATGCTTTCTCATAGGGGCTTTTACGGAACAGATAATTAAAACGTCGGTTGTCAATCGCCAGATTGTTTTCTAGCAATAGAGCGCCGGGGTTAAAATTATCGGTAAACCCGTCCATATTATTATGGAAAGCTAAGCTATTTTTAACAATATGGGCAACCGGAATGCCTTCGCCACCCAATTTGAATCCATTGCCGATGGAAGCACTCTTGCTTTGCACTTGTAAGGTTTGTCCGTTCATGAAAGCGATGGAGTCTAGAATAGTAACGACACCATTCGGCCCGTCTTCGACTTTATTGAACAGATCCCAGCCGTCATCAATATTGTGGTGGGAAATACAACGAATAAAGGTATTGCCGTCTCCGACCCGCATCTTGGCAGCAAAGCCGTCAGCGTTGATTTGTGATTTGTCCATGTTATTAAAACTAATACTGTCTTTTACAATATTATGACTAGCCCACAAGGCACGTCCGACGCCTTCTGGTGAAGTAATTTGAAATCCGGTGTCCGGTGCACTATGGGTGGTGATGTTGCGAAATTCGTTATGGCTGCCCTGTACAATCAGACTGGCACCTGCAACTTCAATATTTTCAACATGCCAGAAACTGGCTTGGTGAAGTACCTCACCGATAAACCGCACTTTTGCATTTTTCCCTTTGAGGGTTTTGTAAGCTTGTGCTGTTCCACTGCTTTGGCTTGGTAAAGTCAAAGCGGGGTAATCTCCGGCTTGTAAAAAGAGAGTACCACCCGGAGGCAGCCACTGAATGGCGGAAGTGAGATCCAAAGGTTTCTCCAATGTACCGTTGCCTTGTGAAGTGCCGTCTACTGCAACATGTAGGTTCATTGGATCTTCTAAAAGAACCGAAGATTTGCGGACGGTAATCGTATTCTCTTGTGCTTCTTTTTCTCCTTGAGGAAGATCAGGTACAAACCGCACTTTCACTTCTGCAGATGGCGTAGTAATACTTAATGCATGGCTAAAAAAATCACCGGCTTTGACGGTTACATTTTGCACTGCAATTTGATTATCCTGCCACAGACTGAAATACCCGTCATAATTTGCCCGAGCTTGGAAGGTATAGCTATCGCCGGTTGTAATGCTCGCAGAGGCTTGTGTCAGCAAAACCGGAATTGATGGTGTAGAAAAGGAAGTTGGGCTTAAATCCGTTCCTTGAGTGATTTGTAGAGTGGCATCTTGAACCGAGATTTTGGCATTGCGAGAGGCAAAGAAACCCAGATACTGTTTTTCCGGATTTTGCTGTGCCAGAATCCCCGGCGTTAATTTTTCTAACGTGATCTGTTGTTTGATTTCGCCCTGTTGGTAACCAAAAATGAATTGCTGATCAGTCTTTTCCAAGGTTAAATGGAATGGAGATTTGCTTGAAAAATCAATTCCTTCAACATAATCTTGGCGATATATTCGATTGCCTGCGGTGCCCCACGGATCTTGTATGCCTTGACGATAAGTCGCATTAATATTGATTTTTCCATCGGCGTCGCGGCTGTGTGAACGGATAAAATTCATTACCATATTAGAGGCTGCGGGAAACTCTTCATAGCCAATCGGTTGCGGCACTTCGCGTGCTTTGCCTAAAATATCACGCACCATGATTCCCGCGCCTTCTTGTCGATTGGGATTGGCTCCGGTTTCTGGTCCAAGTTGTTCAAGAGTGATGTTGGCTGACAGAATGAAATTGGTGTTTATCGGTAGTTCAGTATAATAAAATGTGACTCCCTCGTGAGAATTGGCGAGCTTTCCGCCACGACTTTCAAGGGTAAAACTGGGTGCTAACGGACCGGGAGTAACCAGAGTTGCGTTGACCAACGTTTCATTGGTACCAACTTTCTCCGGCAGAATTGTCGAGCCGAAATTTAAATCGGTGGATTGTCCAAAGGTGATACTTTGCCAAATAATCGGCGCTGGCGCCGATGTTTTGCTCCATGTACTGAATGGAAACACTAAAATGGTAGCAGGCAGAATAAGATAAACTATTTTCTTCATGGCTTTTTCCTTTTATGTTCCTTTATATCGTGACGACTATAGCCGAAGTTAGCGATATTATGATGAGAGCAGCGGCATAAACTCCTTATCAATAATCGCACCTCGATGTTGAATCACTGTGCCGGCGAGTTGGTGTCCGGCAAGGATGGCTTCAGGAATACTGGCGTTGTTAAGTCGGGCGGCGAGGTAAGCGGCGCTGAAAGAGTCGCCGGCGGCGGTGGTGTCGATGATATTATCGATTTTCTGCGGTGCCAGTTCGTGGCGTGATTGTGGCGTAACCACAATGCAACTGTCGGCGCCGCGTTTGATCACAACTTCTTGCACTCCGAGTGCCAAAGTGCGGTCGATTGCTTGTGCTTCGTGTTGATCGCGATACAGCTGCACTTCGTCATCGAAAGTGAGAAAAGCCATATCGGTCAAGGATAAAATCGCACGGTAGGCTTGTTGTGCCTTGGTGCTATTTTCCCATAACGCCGGGCGGTAGTTGTTGTCGAAGGCGATGTGGCAACCGCACTTTTTGCAAGCACTCAGAACCGTGAACAGTTTTTCCAGACAATCGTCCGGCAGGATTGCCAAACTGATGCCGCTTAGGTAAATCCATTGGTAAGTGCTTAATTTTTGCGTGAGTTCATCAGCGCTGATATGGCGCAGCCAGTAGCGTGCGGCAGAATCATTGCGCCAGTAGTGGAAGCTGCGCTCTCCGTCGTCACGGGTTTCGATGGCATATAAACCGGGCAGTTTCTGCGGCAGTTCAAACACCAACTCAGTATTGATTGCTTCAGCTGCCCACGCCGCCAACATATTTTGGCTGAAGCCGTCGCGTCCGACACCAGTAACATAAGCAGTTTGATTTCCAGTGCGTTGGGTCAGTCTTGAGAAGTAAAGTGCGGTATTCAGCGTGTCGCCGCCGAATCCTTGTCGATAGTGTTGACCGCACTTTTGCAGTTCAACCATGCATTCGCCAATCACGGCAAGATTATTTTTCATTGGTTTGTTTCCATATTGCAAAAATAATAAAAAGCCAACGTATTGGGATAGTCGGCTTTTTGAGAGGGATTATCGGTTCAAAATATCACGCACAAAGGCTTCGATTTCTTTGTCTTGCCCATGTTCAAACAAGCACTGTTGAAAACGTTCGCCGCTGACCGCGGTTTTGATCAGCTCTGGATCGATTGCGCGCAAGCCGTCTAAATAATGTTCTTTCAGCACTGCGGCTTTGACTTGATTTAAGAGACCGGCGTTTCTGACTTGTGGCTCTTTACGGTCGAGTGGATAGCCTTCGCCTTTTACACCGGTAAAGGCTTTTTCAAACATATAACGTACGTTCAGTTCCGCCCCCCAACCGAAGCCTTTGGCAAAAGCCAGTGCTAAGGCGTTGCCGTTATTGATTTGGGCAAACAAGAAAGCATCGGTCGGATCGAGGCAGTAACCGCAGACCACGCCGGGATGCAAATTGAGTGACATCATGGCACCTTGTCCGGTGCCACAGCCTGTCACCACGAAATCGACGGCTTTTGAATTCAGTAAAATACTAGCCATAATGCCGAGGTGAATGTAGGTTAGATGATGATCGTTTTCATCACTCATGCCGACGTTGAACACCGGATAGCCTTTTGCGTCGGCAACCGCTTTCAACTCTTTTAAAATAATCGGATTTTTGGCGGCTTGGCTGTTTTCCATCATTAATGCAATTTTCATATCAGTATTTCCTATATTATTTAAATAAAGTCTTTTCTCATCGGGGTAAAATTATCCAGCAGCACGCCGGCTTGCAAGCAGCGGCAGCCGTGCATGATGTTGGGTTGTTTATATAAAACATCTCCGGCTGTGACAATTTGAGTTTGCTCGCCGATGGTAAATTCAAATTCGCCGCACAGAACATAGGTCAGTTGTTCGTGCGGGTGGCTGTGCATAGCACCAACGGCACCTTGTTCGAAATGCACTTCTACCGCCATTATATTTTCGCTGTAGGCTAAAATTTTACGTTTCACGCCATTACCTAAATCTTCAAGTTTAAGCGTATCGGCATGAATAAAATTGCAATCTTTCGACATATCGGCTCCTATCTCGCCAACCAACCACCATCGACGGCAATGGTGTAGCCGTTGATATAATCGGCTGCGCATGAGGCTAAAAATACGCAAGGGCCGGCAACATCACTCGGCGTTCCCCAGCGCCCGGCGGGAATGCGATCTAAAATTTCTTTACTGCGCTCGCCATCGCTTCTTAAGGCGGCGGTATTGTCGGTTGCCATGTAGCCCGGTGCAATCGCGTTGACATTAATATTGTGTTTTGCCCATTCATTCGCCATGGCTCGGGTGATCCCCATGACCGCACTTTTTGAGGCGGTATAAGACGGCACGCGAATTCCGCCTTGGAAAGAGAGCATCGATGCAATATTAATAATCTTGCCGCCGTGTCCTTGTGCGATAAACTGCTTGGCAACCGCTTGTGACAGGAAAAACACGGTTTTCAAATTGATATTGATCACCTCATCCCAATTTTGCTCGCTGAAATCAATGGCATCTTCACGGCGGATAATTCCGGCATTGTTGACTAAAATGTCGATTTTGCCAAACGCGGCAGTGGCTTTTTCGACAATTGACGGAATGCTGTCCTGTTGCATCAAGTTGGCTTGAATATTGATGAATTGGCGTCCGGTGGCTTCGATTTTTTGCCGAGTTTCGTTCGGCTCGCTCAAATTAACCCCGACGATATCACAGCCGGCTTGAGCCAAACCCAGTGCCATGCCTTGCCCCAACCCGGTATTGCAACCGGTAATCAAGGCGACTTTTCCTTCTAGGCTGAATGAATTCATAAACATGTGGTTATCTCCTTTCGTATTATATTTTGCTGAATGTCTGAGAGTTGCATTTGCATTGAAATCTCTCTGTTGCGACTACTATACAAAAAACAAATACAACATGCAATTTTTTTGAAAAGATGTTTTATATTTTTATAATGATTGTTTTGGAAGTCAGTTGACGCGAAAGTTTCAGTAGGAAAACGCTGGAATTTGCTTTTTATAAAAAGCAATTTTAAAAAAAATGGTTTTTTCTGAATTTTCTTTCTATAATCCAGTAGCAAACATCAATAAACCCTACATAACGCGAGAGAAATTTATGGAAAAAGATACTCAGCCGGACTCTGTTTCTTCGGTTTTAAAAGTTTTTGGCATTTTGGAAGCATTGGCGGAGCAGAAAGAGATCGGGATTACCGATCTGGCACAGCGCTTGATGATGTCTAAAAGTACTACCTATCGCTTTTTGCAAACCATGAAAACATTGGGATTTGTTTCGCAGCAAGGGGAGAGTGACAAATATGGATTGACGCTGAAACTGTTTGAGTTGGGCGCCAAATCGTTGGAGTATGTAGATCTGATCAGCTTGGCGGATAAAGAGATGCGGGTTATTTCGGAACAAACCAACGAAGCCCTGCATTTAGGCGCATTGGACGGCACAGAAATTGTGTATCTGCATAAAATTGATTCCGGTTACAACTTACGCATGCAATCACGTATCGGAAGACGTAACCCACTTTACAGCACCGCAATCGGCAAAGTGCTGCTGTCGGATTACAGCGACGCAGAAGTGCAAAAAGTGTTGCAACCGGTCGAATTTGTGAAACATACCGCCAAAACCCTGGAGAATGTCGAACAGTTGCAACAGGCTTTGCTGCAAGTGCGGTCACAACATTATGCAGAAGATAACGAAGAGCAAGAACCGGGCTTGCGTTGTATTGCCGCACCAATCTATAACCGTTTTGGACGGATCATCGCCGGGTTATCAATTTCTCTGCCAACGATTCGTTTTGAAGAGGATAAACTACAGCACTTGGTTGGTCTGTTGCAACAGGCAGGGAAAAACATTTCCGAACAGTTAGGTTTCCACGACTACCCATCCACGACCACCGATAAGTGAGTTTATCCTAGTCAGGTTAGGACTTCACACAGAGGCTATTTATACTGTAGCTTGTCAACCGCACTTTTAAATCAATTGATTATAAAAGTGCGGTTGCACCCGTTAACAATAGCGATTTACAACGTTTTCATTTCATCAGCAATGATTTCGGCTTCTGGGCCAAGAATCACTTGCAGTGCGTTGTCCCCCAATTTGACATTGCCTTTTGAACCTAGTGCTTTCAGTTGAGTTTCATTGATTTTACTGAGATCACGCAACACCAAACGCAGGCGAGTGATACAGGCATCAATGCTGCTGATATTGTCTTTACCGCCCAGCGCCGCAACAAACTGCTGGGCTTTCTCACGACGACCAATGTTTTGAGTGACAGGTGCGGCACTCGGTTCATCTTCTTGCATCGCTTCACGCCCCGGCGTTTCCAAACGGAATATTTTGATGGCGGCGGTGAACAGTACATAGTAAATCACCGAGAATACTAAACCTTGCAGAATCAGCATATACCAGTTTTGTGCTAATGGATTTTGTGAAGACAACACCATATCCACCAAGCCTGCGCTGAAACCGAAACCGGCGATCCATTGCATTGAGGCAGCAAAGAACACTGAAATCCCAGTCAACAGAGCATGGATCACATATAGCACTGGGGCGACGAACATGAAGGAGAATTCCAACGGTTCGGTGATCCCGGTGAAGAAAGAAGCCAATGCAGCCGCAATCATCAAAGAAGCCACTTTGGCTTTATTTTCTGGTTTTGCCATGTGGTAAATTGCCAAGGCAGCTCCCGGTAAACCGAACATCATAATCGGGAAAAATCCGGCTTGATACATTCCGGTCACGCCTAAAACCGCTTTGCCTTCAGCCAGCGATTGTGCGCCACCAATAAAGTTTGGAATATCGTTAATCCCGGCAACATCAAACCAGAATACAGAGTTCAGGGCGTGGTGCAAGCCAATTGGTATCAATAGACGGTTGAAGAAACCATAAATACCGGCACCGACTGCGCCCATATCTTTGATAGAATCGCCGAAGCTGACCAAACCACCAAAAATGATTGGCCAGACATACAATAAAATGAAAGATAATATGATAGCAGCCACAGAAACTACAATTGGTACCAAACGTTTACCACTGAAAAATGCCAGTGCCGGAGGCAGCTGTACTTTATAATAACGGTTATATAGGGCGGCAGAAATTGCACCGACTAAGATACCGACAAATTGGTTATTGATTTTGCCAAATGCGGCAGGCACTTGGTCAAGAGCGATACCTTCCAATTGCGCAACTGCACCTGGTGACAACAAGGTGGTCACTACCAAAAATCCGACCAACCCTGACAGCGCAGCAGAACCATGTTTGTCTTCGGACATACCGAACGCTACCCCAACGGCGAACAACAAAGACATATTATCGATAATTGCCGCACCGGATTTAATTAACAGTGCAGCCAGTTGGCTGTCGGCACCCCAACCGTTTGGATCCAGCCAGTAGCCGACCCCCATCAAAATCGCTGCTGCTGGCAGCGCAGCCACCGGCACCATTAAGGCTCTGCCGATACGTTGTAAGTAGTTAAGAATAGACATAATTTCCCTCTCTCAAGGATAATAAAAACGAAATAAATGATAATATATTTCACTACGAAAAATATCTTTACATAAGTAGTGGTTATATTGGCTTAATCCTATTTTAATTGCAAGTTTTTTCTGCTTGTTTATTGGCTTGAAAACAATCTTGCTTTTCATTAAAAAAAATGATTAAATTGATTCAGTTTTATAGACTGTTTAATTTAATCGCGATAATTAATAGATGATGTAAGGGAGAACAAAATGAGATTAATTCCATTGAAAAATGCTGTACAGGTCAGCCGTTGGGCAGCTAGTTATATTGTAAAAAAGATCAATGAATTTCAACCAACAGCAGAAAAACCATTTGTGTTGGGACTGCCGACCGGCAGTACACCACTGCAAACCTATAAAGAATTGATCAAACTGTATCAGCAGGGAAAAGTGAGTTTTAAAAACGTGGTCACGTTCAATATGGACGAATATGTCGGGCTGCCACAGGATCACGAACAAAGCTATCACACATTTATGTGGCAGAATTTTTTCAATCATGTGGATGTGCAGGCGGAAAATGTCAATATTTTGAACGGTAACACACCGGATCATGATGTAGAATGTCGTTTATATGAAGAAAAAATCCGTTCCTACGGCAAAATTCACCTGTTTATGGGCGGTGTCGGCAGTGATGGGCATATTGCATTTAACGAACCGGGATCATCACTGAGTTCCAGAACACGGATTAAAACATTAACAGAAGACACCTTGATTGCCAATTCGCGCTTCTTCGATAACGATTTAACCAAAGTGCCGAAATATGCCTTGACGATTGGCGTTGCGACCTTGTTAGACGCAGAAGAGGTGCTGATTTTGGCAACAGGACATAATAAAGCGTTGGCGTTACAGGCGGGTGTGGAAGGGTGTGTCAATCACTTATGGACGATTAGTGCGCTGCAAATGCACACTAAAGCAATTTTGGTGTGTGACGAACCGGCAACGCAAGAGCTGAAAGTCAAAACCGTGAAATATTTTACCAATTTGGAAGCGGCTGAAATTGCCAGTGTGGCATAGGGGGAAATGATGCGTTATGCCTTAACCAACGGCGTGATTTACACGACAGACAAAGCACTGTATCAACATGCGGTGATTGTTAATAATGAATTGATTGAAGCGATAGTGCCGGAATACGATCTTCCTGCTGAGATTGAGCGCGTTGATTTGGCAGGAAAAAACCTGAGCGCCGGTTTTATCGATCTGCAATTAAACGGTGCCGGTGGAGTGATGTTCAATTTGGATACCACTGTTGAAACCTTGCACACCATGCAGCAAACCAATATGCGTTATGGTTGCACCAGCTATCTGCCGACCTTTATCACTGCGCCGGATGAAGGCATGAAAAGTGCGGTTGCGGTGATGCGCGAGTATTTGCAAGACCGAAACAATGCCAATCAGGCGTTGGGATTGCATTTGGAAGGCCCTTACCTGAGTCTTGAGAAAAAAGGGGTGCACCGTCCGCAATATATCCGCCAAATTTCCCCAGAAATGCTGGAATTTTTATGTGCTAACGGCGATGTGATCACCAAACTGACGATTGCGGCAGAAAATGAAGCGGCTCAGTATGTGCAACGCTTTACCGACAGCGGAATTTTGGTATCGATCGGGCATTCCAATGCTAATTACGAGCTGGCGAAACAGCGGATTGATGAAGGCATTGGTTTTGCCACCCATCTGCACAATGCAATGTCGCCAATCAGTTCCGGGCGTGATATGGGCGTGGTGGGCGCGGTGCTGGATTCGGATATTTACACCGGTATTATCGTCGACGGGTTGCATGTCACTTGGTCGAATATTCGCTTTGCCAAGCAAATTAAAGGCGAAAAATTGGTGGTGGTAACCGACGCAACTGCTGCTGCCGGTGCGGATATCGAATGGTTTGATTTTGTTGGTACCAAAGTGATTGTCAAAGATGGCAAATGCTACGACGAAAAAACCGGCAGCCTTGGCGGCTCGGCGATTACCATGATTGAATCGCTGCAAAATTTAGTGGAACAGGTTGGCATCGACTTGCTTGAAGCGCTGCGAATGTGTTCGCTGTATCCGGCGCGGGCGATTGGCGCTGACCGCACTTTGGGATCAATTGAAGTCGGCAAAGTGGCAAATCTTACCGTGTTCGATCACCGTTTCCAGGTGTCTGCGACTGCAGTCAATGGCGTATTGCACCACTATTAAAACAACGGATTTAGCGGTGCAAAAGTGCGGTATGCTGTTTGGCTACCGCACTTTTTAACATTATAAAGATTAAAACAGTATCAATTGTTTAGCGATAGGATATACAATAGTGCGCATGTAATTAAAGCAAGGGCAGTGATGAACCAGCAAATACAAATAGTCAATGTTGATTTCGTGAAACAAGCGAACGGTGCGCTGGTGTACCGTTTAATTGATCAGCTTGGACCGATTTCCCGGATTCAAGTGTCGGAAATGAGTGGTTTAGCTGCCGCTAGTGTCACCAAAATCACTCGCAATCTACTGCGGTTAGGTTTAATTAAAGAAGTGGCGCAGCAACAATCGACCGGTGGGCGACGGGCAACTTCAATTGTGGCAGAACGACAGAACTTCGTCTGCCTTTTGATCCGTTTGGGGCGCACCAGTGTCACGATTGCGGCAATGAATCTGGCAACTGAAGTACTGTTTAAACGCAAATATCAGCTGCAAACTGAGCAGACGGTTGAGCAACTGGAGCAATATTTGTTGGAACACATTCGACGGTCACTGTCAGAATTGCAGCAGAACGATTACCAGATCATTGCCTGCGGCATTACGGTTCCCGGTTTTGTGGATCAAAAGAGCAACACGATTCGCTTTATGCCGCAGCTGAATCTGCAAAAACCGTGGAAACTGGCAGAATCTATTCAACAGCTGATCCAGCTTCCGGTGTTTATCGGGCATGATGTGCGTGCGTTGGCATTGGCAGAATCCTATTTTGGCAAAACCCGTGAAACCAGCGATTCGCTGTTGCTGCGTATCCATCGTGGTGTTGCCGCCGGCATCATCTTAAATCGTGAGTTGTTTAGCGGTAGTAAAAATAATTTGGGTGAAATCGGGCATACTCAAGTAGATCCGCTCGGTAAACGTTGCAAGTGCGGTAATTTCGGTTGTTTGGAAACGCTGGTCAGTAATCAAGCGATTGAAGACAGCGTGCGCGAGTTGCTGCAACAAGGGCATCATTGTGATGGCGTAACCTTGCAGAATTGTAATCTGGATACCATTTGTGCAGCGGTGAATCAAGGCGATCCGCTGCTGGTGGAATTGTTTCAACGGCTAGGAAAATATATCGGACAAGTATTAGCAGTGTGTATCAATGTGTTAAATCCGGAGAAAATAATTCTTTCCGGGCAAATAACGCAAGCTAAACAGGTACTTTTTCCGGCGATTGAAAAAGCGCTGCAAGCAATGGCATTGTCGGATTTTGTGCAAAATACCGCACTTGAAGCCTCAGAATTGGCTCACGACGACATTATCGGCGCCTTTGCCCTGATTAAACGCGCGCTTTGGAACGGTGAGTTATTGGTGCAATTATTAGAAGACTAAATTAAGCGCTGAATAATTTTTGCTGGTAAATTGCACGAATAGCAAGTAAACTGCTCAATCTGTGTCCGAATAAATTAAAAAAGCGCTTTTTTAATAAAAAACGGTTGACGAGCAAGGGCGATATTAGCATAATTAGCCCCGCAAAACCGATGAGGTGAACGCAGAAATAATTGAATGGCTATGTAGCTCAGTTGGTTAGAGCACAACACTCATAATGTTGGGGTCACAGGTTCGAATCCCGTCATAGCCACCATATTTTATTTGCGCGGGAATGGCGAAATTGGTAGACGCACCAGATTTAGGTTCTGGCGCCGCGAGGTGTGTGGGTTCAAGTCCCTCTTCCCGCACCATTCATCAGCTTTGCAATGTCATAGATTGGGGTATCGCCAAGCGGTAAGGCACTGGGTTTTGATCTCAGCATTCCTAGGTTCGAATCCTAGTACCCCAGCCATCGACTAATCTATATCAAATAACTGAATTTTTGTTTTATTGGGGTATCGCCAAGCGGTAAGGCACTGGGTTTTGATCTCAGCATTCCTAGGTTCGAATCCTAGTACCCCAGCCATTAAACATAAGATTCAACCCAAATTGCGGAAGTGGCGAAATTGGTAGACGCGCTAGGTTCAGGTCTTAGAGCCTTAACGGGTGTGGGGGTTCAAGTCCCCCCTTCCGCACCATCTTTTTTATCTTATCTAATTCCTGTAATAGCCTCATTTTTATAATATGCTAAAGACTTACTTATAGAACCCTGCTATTAATTTTACCGAGGCAAGGGCAAATGGCAGCTATTGGTATCACCTTAGTTTTAGGTGGCAGTTATTATTTGCTTTATAGCGTCATACGCCCAAAAAATCTTTTCCCTTTTTTTCTAGCACATGCACTTAGTGATATATTCGGTGTAGGGATTCTGACTTACATAGAAACGCTTTAAATTCCTCTCGTTTGGATCTCTTGAACAAGAGAAAGATCAGGATAATTATTGAGGCTGATATAGGTGCGCTTTTTGGTTATCGGTTTGTAATAATTAAATTGCCATGTTTTCACCCCGTTGGGTTTCACCAACAAATACAAGCCGCCACCATCAGTTCGTGAATCATAGGCTGTATTTTTAGCTTTTAATTTCTCGATTTCAGTATTAGTTAAAGGCTTCGTTATCTTAGGCATATTAGGCTCTCCAGCGTTTTTTGTACTCTCGATTTTCAGGCATTTTAGCAGAGAGTACAAAAGAGAGTACAAAAAAGTCCGATTTAAGACGAAAAGAAACGGTAAGCTACGAACAAGAAAAAAGCCTAGCGGCTTGTATTCTCTAGGCTTTCCGATAAGTTACGAACAGTAACGATATGTTTTTTGGTGCTGGCGACATCTGAATTAATCGCTGTAAACCGCTTAAATACTGGCATTTATTCAATTCAATTTTTGATCGTATTACTAACTGTATTACTAAAAATAAAAATCACAGAAAAATAAAAAAATCGAAATAAAAAAATAAAATTTTTATGGGGGGGTTAGCTCCTTATCTACTATTTTAGTCTTAATCTCATTTAACATATTGATATTAAAGTTATTTATTACTAGTAGTTGGTTGATTAGATGAAAAGTACCTCGTTTTTGTTTTGAAAACAGCTACTACTTTTTGACGGCAACAAAAAAGGGCGGTTAAGCCCTTTCTGTGTTGTTGGTTCTGTTATCCCTCCCACTCTTCAAACGTGGCGTGGCGGTCTTTCCAGTAAATATTAGTGAGCTGCGCATTGTCTTTTTTACGCTCTTCTAGCGTGGCTTTTTGCCCGGCTTCTTTCAATGCGTCCGGCAGTGCTTGCTTGAATGATAATAGGCTTAAGCGCTGGCTGTAATTTTGGCAATCACAATATTTGAGATAGGCTTGATAAAGTGCGGTGTCAGCGTTGCGCTTGCTGGTTCCGCTGCCCCAATAAAGCCCGCTGATTTTGGCATTTTTATCTCTTGGAGAATCGTTTTCATTTATCGGCACCACCTTAAAAGCTGAGGCAAAATCGATCAGATGATTAGCTTTCTGCTTGATATTAAGTCCGTCAGAATGGCTTCGAAACGCTTCTAATATCTTGCGGGCTTCTTCCGGATTATCCTGAAATCGGTTTAGCAGCAAGTGAACAATGCCGTAAATTTCACCTTTGATTTTATCAATAAAGTTCACATCTTTTTTGCTTTCGGGAATTGGCTTATCAAAGAAAATAATCACTCGGCGGCGTGCGATACCGCCGTTTCTGTCAGTAAATAAAATCGGGTTATTGGTGATCATCATATAGTTAGCCGTTGGCTTGTAGTCAAACGGATCTTTATACAACAATTTAACCGTCATCACATCGCCCCCAGTGAATGCCTTTAAGCCATCTGCGCTGCCGCTGTAATCTTTTTGATCGGGTGAGTACGCAAAAGACTTTCCAATAAATAACGATCGGGTTTCTGGCTTATCAAAATCTTTAATTGCCATGATCACGCTGTTGCCTCGGCCGCTAAGTGTGGCGGCGATTTCCCCTAGTAATGACTTGCCGGCACCACCAACGCCGGTGACCTCAAGAAATAGACCCCAATGGTGTTGATTGGTTAGAATCATGTATAGCCCTGCCAGAATTGCCGTTTTCTTTTCTTGGCTGCCGCTGGTGGCAAAATTTAGCCAATCATTAAAGTGCGGTGTTGCCTTGCTGGTGATATTACAAGGGAAATTATCAATCATACGCAATCCCAAGTCAGGATTGTGCGCAATGAATTCTCCGGTCTTTTTATTGAGTGCGCCATTCGTAAAGCCGATGTAATCCATGCTTTCTATTGGCATTTCATCAATGCTTAACGTAATCAATTCCGCTAATTTTCGTAGCGTATTGATTTTAAAATCCGCTTTTTTATCACGATAAAAGGCAAGCGCTTTACGCTCTAACCGCTCTTGAGCAACCTCTTCCCAAACTGCGCCTGTGTATTGGTAGGTTTTGCCCAATGTAATGTCACGTCTTAGTGGGGAATCATGCCACCTTAAGAATGCTTTAACTTTATCGTCATCGCTGGCATGGTGCAGATCGATTTCAGTATCAAGAAGTGATTCAACAACCAGCTTATTTATATCGTCTTCACCTGCCCGCACTTTAGACAGTTTTTCGCTCAGGTCTTGCCGTTGAAGTGCTGAATCATAAAAATTCAAGGTTTTGACTTTGCTATGCTTCGCAATACTGGCAATAATCCCCTCAATCTCACTATCCTTTAATGTGCCTGCTTGATGAATAGAGGCGATTTCTTGCTCTTCCGGTACTATTGCCACATTTGGCAACTTCTCCAATTCCTTAGAACCAACAAGAACTGGAATATCATCTTTTGACAACTTGCGCCATTGTGAAATCCTTTCCAGTGAGGGCTTGGCATACGCCAGCCCCCCGGCTATAATGATTAATTCCTCTTGGTAATTTCTATCTTGTGAATTGAAATACCGTGCTTTAGTTAAGTTAGACATCACCCCTCCATTGCGCTTTGTGCGTTGCCGATTAGCGTTTCTATCGTCCAAAGTACATCACAAATCAAATGGTTTTTCAGGCTAAAATCGCCTCCGCATTCTTGGCTATAGTCTTGAAGTAAGGTAGTAAGGGCTTTTGCCTGCGTTAAGTTTTGGTTAATCATGTTTTGTTTATCGAATGAGATATTAGTCATGCTGCACCTCCTCACCAGTCATTACAATTGTTCTGTGGGGCAATGGTGCGCTTTCTTCAATCATTTTCTGATGACTGGCTTTTGCTTGTTCTCGCCAGTCAGCGCCTAGATTGTCAACATTGATTATTTGGCTGATATGGTTCAGGTTGCCGCCTGTCCATTCGGTAGCATTGGCTAGATATGCTTCACCTAAAGTCTGATCAATAAGCTGCTTAATGTCGGGGATCTCACACAAGGCTTTAGCTAATATGTGATAGTTCACAAAATTCACTGCCAAAGAGGCGATTAAGCCGATTTGCTCGCCTTTTTGGGCTTCAATGTGTCGAACTTCACTAAAGTCTTTTGGTAAGTGATAAGCCTCGGTAAGTTCATTACGGTACAATTTCAAAAGGTTCTCGCCATCCTCGGTGATCAAATTACCCTCGGCAGTTTTCGCCATAACCGATTTAAAAATAGCGTTTGGGGTTGGTTTTGAATTACGCATAAATCACCCCCTGAATAGAATTAGCGGCTAAAGTGCGGTTGATTCGCCCGGCAAAGCACAACACATAATCACGGGCTAATATGGCTCGTGCCTGTTGCTCGCTGGTGGCGGCAATGCGTAAACGGTGAATTTGATTGGTGGTGTCGGTGCGGTTGATACCGATAAATAAATAGATCATGGCTGTAACTCCGTGTTTGATTTTAGAAGTTACCGCTGAAGTTTCGAGGCTTGGGCGGTAACGTGCGACGGGCTCGAAAACTGCGATACACGGAACACAGCAAAGGGCGAAACCTTTCCCATCGCACGCCACCATTGATAGAAATTTACCCTCCCGAAAATTCGGGAACGTATTTGCTTTGGGTGTGCGAATGCTACGCATAAAAAAACACGCATTATTAGGCGTGTCATGCGCCGTATATCTATTCGAGTTTCGAGGCTCGGCAACCGATTTTGCGGCTGCGGGAACAAAATAACCTAAAGTGCGGTCACTTGTAAAGTGATTTGGGTCACGTTTTTGAATATTGGTAGGGTGTCCGCCGTTGGCTGATACCGCCGCCAACGTTTGGGTGCTAATGGTTTTTCGGGTATAATCTGGCTTAGCCATAGTCTTATCCTTAGTAAGATGGTTGGTTAGAACGCCCTTGAGTGTTGCGCCACTTTGGGGCGTTTGCTTTTTGGTGCTTTGTTTGTTATGGTAATTACCATGATTTAAACTATAATATATGGTACGTACCATTGCAAGGGGCAATATGAAAAAAGTTGAAAAAAGATCACCGCAATACCAGATGCGATTAGTTGAAGAATTTCGCCAGCAGTTGGAGGAACAAGCTAAAATTGATGGCGCTGGTTCACTGGCAACGTGGATTAAACGGATTTTGCGTAAAGAACTCTCTGCCCGTGGCATTGAGCCGAAAGGGTAATAGATTGATTTTAAAGCAAAGCGCAAAATTGCGTTTTGTAGGATTGAAGCAACCGAATCAGAAATTACGTTAAAAACTGAATCAGGTAGGGTAGAAGTTGAAAAATTATCATTGCAATAATTTTCATGTTTGATAAAATTATCATGATTTAAATTCATAATAGCTCCTTTGGATTAAATCACCTGTAAGTTAAAAGTTTTTGCCGGGTGTGGTTACCCGGCATTTTTTTAAGCCTTAATTTGTCGAATAGCGCTGGTTACATCGTCTATTGTGATTGGGCGTACATCGTGGCAGCGATTCCGCTCGCGTTGCTGATAGCGCAACTTCTCATTAAAAAGGCGGACAAGTTTGACAAAATGATCGGGATTTTTAATCGTGTAGCGGGTGTAGTGTCTGCCTGCCTCGGTTTTTTCCCTCTCTTTGTGAATCTGAATATATAAGGTTCGTTCTAGTTCGCTTATTTCATTGCGGGCATTCAGAAAATGAACTTTGAAATATGTTTCTTTTTCGCTTACACCCTCCAACGGTTTATAAATCAACTGGCAAATAATCATCATTAATCTAGTCATTATGCGGCTCCTCTAGTTGCTTTCTGTTGCTCGATCCATTCGTTAACTTCGGCTAAATCCCAGCGGATAAAGTTGCTTGTCAAGCGGATAGGCTGCGGAAATTGATTTGTTTTGACTAACTCATTGAGTTTTGTGCGGCCAAAGGACAGCATTGTCATTAAATCGGCAGTGCTGATCCATATTTGGTTTTTTGTAGGACGGTTTTTTGATGTTTCCATTAATAAATCCTTTCATCTGGTTAATAACGATAAGTTTGTTGTCTAGACGAAAGTAATTTAACTGAATGATTTGAGAGGAGGAAATGATCAAAGTATCTTATGATCAGATTTAGATCATAAGATACTTTGATCATGAGTTTGCGGATTTTTTAAATAATTCCGGCTTCTTTTAGCCATCTTTTCACGGTGATTGGTGTTACTTTTAATTTAAGTCTTGCTAAAACCTCTCTTGCTAGTTGACTGTCATTTATTTCAGTACGGTTAGATTTAATCTCCTTAGCAGTTTCGCAAACTTGTTCTTTTATTCTATCCTTTCCATTATATTTATTTTGCCCTGTTTTCTTTCCATTAAAGTGGTTTTTCACTGCTGGCATTACATCAGATTTTTTTGAAAGAAAAACGGAGTGTGCCTTGATATTATTCAGCATTGTATCAGCTATTAAATTATATTTAATTTTTATATCTACTGCATGATCAAGATAGCCATTAACTTTTTCAGAATTAATCATGTTTCTAGATGTAATAGTAATTAATAGATCAATATAATCTTTTTCTAAGTTTAAAATCATTTGTTTTAAATTTTCACATTGTAATAATATTGTTTGATTAGCATCTAATATTGATTTTTTCTTTATACTATTAATGACAAGATTTCGCATAGCGTCATTATCTAAGGCATTGGCGATTCCGCTTGTTATTTCTGAATCGAGTTGTTCTTTTACAAGATTTCGTAACTCTTCTTCTGTCATAGCTCATTATCCTTTGTAATTATCATCAAGGAAATCATAACAAAAGTGGGGCTGTGAAAAAACTTGTTTATGGATCATTATCTGACTTATGATAAAATATGACCGTTCAGCAAAATAGTTTGCTGAATAATTTGATTAACTAACCACTCGTAAGCGGTAAAGTTAATCGTGATAGGTAATGAAATCCCACCTTGCCAGTGGGATTTTTATTTGGTTCCGGCTAGCTTTTTCATTTCGCTAAAGTAGATTTCAAGTGCTTTATTTGTTGCTTTATCTTTGCTTTCGTTAAAACCTTTTTCCATAAACGGGCGGGCTTCCATTTTCTTAGTGCCATATTCCAACATCCACCAGTAAAATGGATCGGTTCTGTCTTTGGTATTTTCGCCAACTCTTGCCATTTTGCGCCCCTTGGTTCGCATGATTCTAATAATGGCTATCCCTGAATTGCCGTCTTTTCTGATTATAGTTTTATGCCGGATATTGTTTTTGATCGTTCCCCGTTGTCGGAAATTAGAACTACGCTTTAATAACGGCGCTTGGGGCTTGATCGTATTTTTTACCTCTTTAGCGGCCGCATTTAATCCCTTTCTCATGGCTTTTTTATGATCTTTTAATGCGCCCGTTACTTTACCGACAAAAACAGATATTTGTTTATCAAATGTACTCATATTATAGGCAGCCTCACTAAATTAGATTTCTTTCATCTATAATAATATCAAGAATAATAAAAAAAGCACTACTTTAGTAGTGCTTCCTCAATGTTATTATTTCTTAAATGCTATTATTTCTTAAGCAGCATTTTTATTTTTATGAATCTTTTTTCTACCATGTGCCTCTTGTCCTTTAAACAAAAAGCGATTATCATCAAGCATTTTAGGGGCAGCATTTATTAACAACTCCATTGCCTTTCCGGTGCGCTCATAAACTTCTTTAGCTGAAAATTCTACTGATTTTTTCATATTATCCACCTTAATTACCTTTGATGCTATCTTCAATAAGATTTTGTAATTTATCCATTCCTAAAATAAAATCTTCTTCGCCATCTTCTACGAATCCAAATTGCTTATAATAGCTTCGTAGAATTTCGTTACCTTTTTCAACATCAATTAGCTTAATATATTGACCTTGAATTTTTGACATAAATATAAAAGTGGCAAACATAGAAAATAAAAACATTTTCCCATCTAGATAGATACTATTACCAAACTTTTCGATGCCATAAATCTCTAATGTTTCAGCTTCAATTTTATAAGAGGCTAAAAAAGCACCTATTGGCGCATCAATTCCTTTGCGTGTTGCATCCTTTAATTTAAGACAAAAGTCAAAACTACTATCTGTACTATAATAACAAGTAATAATGTAATCCCAATTTAGCTCCCCATAACCGCGTTGGAGTAGTATAAAGTCATTATCGTTTATGCTACCTACTGCAATAGGTAAATTAAATTGTTCAAGGAGTAACTGAAAATCACATAGGGTTGCACTAATTAGGTGTTCAAACTTCATCTTGTAACTTGTCGTCTTTGCTTGTAGCTTGCCGTTGCTTGTCTAGTCATTCTAGCCGCTCTACTTAAAAATATCAACTATCGCTATTTTGTGACTTTTTTAGTCACCTGCCGAATTAATCAATAAAGGTTTTTGCAGTGCTTTTTTAACGTCGTTTGTTGGTGCTATTGGTTAGGTTATAAATCTATGCCGTTGAAGTTATCAAGGGCGGTTTTGTGTGCTTCGCTCATTTCAAAAGCAATATCGCCATATTCAAGTTGATACGTGCCGAACGCCATTAAAAAAGCAATTGCCGGGTCAATTTTGTTAGCCGATTTCTTTTTGTTGGGCTTGATGTTGGCGTTGGCGTCAGTTTCCATGACTACATTAGATAGCGCCCAGGTTAAAACCGGATCGCCGTTGTGTTCGATGACTTGCCGATTGATCAGCACTTCCGCCGATTTCGCTACCGGGCTGAAACGTTGATAAGTTTGCGGAAACGGCTCTACTTCAAGCTCTGCGCCTTGTAACTGGGTTCTGAGGTGCGTGGCGTTCCAGACATCAAAGCCGATCATGCTGATGTCAAATCGTTCTGCGTCTTTTAAAATGTCATCTCGAATCGTGTCATAATCGATACAATCGCCCTCGGTAGTGCGTAACCAACCTTGGCGCACCCATTGCCGATAGATAGCACGGTTCTTGTTGGCCACGTTGTTAAGCTGAAATTCGGGGATATAGTGCCGGGCATACAACCGCACTTTGTTACCGTGCGGAAAGGCATAACATACGCTGGTTAAATCGTTGGTACTGGATAGGTCCAAGCCCATATAGCATTCTTTGAGGTGTAAATCGTCTTCGCTGTAATCCCGTTGACACGCTGCCCAGTTGCCATCACCTAGCCACGGTGTCGAGCCTTGGCACCACACATTAAAACGCTTGGTCAGCATTTCCACCCATTCCGACGGTATACCTCGTGCTTTCTTGATGGTGTTTTCAAAGTCTAAGTGCGGTATGGATTTGCCGATATTGGGATTAGCCTTGATCCAATTGTCGGGGCTGTCGATTTCGCTCTCTTCGTCCAGTTCAAAAATCAGCACAAATAATGAATCGTTCTGCTCGTTGCCGTCTAAAATTTGACAACAATAATCATAATGCTGTTTACAGGCAGAAATCACATTGCTTCCGGCAGTGGTAATGGCAAACAATAATCCCTCAGGGCGTGCGCCTTGTCCTAATTCCAGTGCGCTATACACGCTGTTATCGCTGTGTAAGTGGTACTCGTCCACAATGGCTAGGCTGGGGTTAGTTCCCTCAATGGTGCTTGACTTCGCCGCCAGTGGACGCATAAGGCTGTTGTTTTTCGGGTAGATCATTTTATGCTGCAATATGCTGACCCGTTTTTTAAGCGGCTTCGATAACAAGCACATTTGGCGCGCGTCATCAAACACAATTCGGGCTTGGTCTCGGCTCACAGCGGCGGTGTAAATATCCTGTTGCCCTTTCTCCATAATCAGAAACCAATTGGCAAGCACGGCGGCAACGGTAGATTTAGCATTTTTGCGTGCGACTTGAACATAAGCGGATCGGTATTTTCTCAATCCGGTCTCTTTATGCTTGAAGCCGAACAGGTTGGCAAATAAAAATTGTTGCCAGTCTGAAAGCTCAATGGGCTGACCGCGTAAGTGTCCTTTAACGTGAGGGCATAGACGTGAAAAGGCGATAAACTGCGCTACAGTCGTTTCATCAAACACATAAAGCGGATTATTCAGATCTGAAAAATACCGCTCAACAGCCTGTTTTATGCGCTTACAAGCGATAATTTCGCCATGTTTAACGGCTTCTGCGTAGTCGTGCCATTCGCTCATTTATGCCCCTAGCTGATCTAATTCGTCTAATTCTTCCGTTTCCACTGGCGTTTTACGGCGGCTGACAGGATCGAAGCCAAGCAAAGACGACATTTTAATCATGATTTTCTCTGCGTCCGCCTTGGCGGTCAGTGCCGGGTTGCGTGCTTCCGTGCCTTGGGAATTGGTGATCGAAAATCCACGCTGTGCCAAGTCTTGAACCGCACGGCGATAAAGCGAGTAATTCAGGCAGTACATCTCCAGATGAACTAAATCCGCGTCTTGAATATCGCCACGCTCCAAGAGTTGTTTAATTCGGGCTTTCCATTGCTGTGTTGCGATCTCGTCTAAGTAGTCAGGTGCTTTCGGGGTTTTGCGTCTCGTCATTGTGTGTCCTATATTTTCAAAAAAAGTGTTGTGCGTAAAAATTTGAGGGGGCGGGCGGTTCTTAAGGGAAGTTTCTTTGTTTTTGAAACTCCCCCCACCCCGTCAATTACCTTTTTGATTCAGCACTATTTAAAGATCGAACAAAGTAACAGCACAACATCGTATCTAGCCTCAACGGATTGTGCCAACTTGTTGTATTCACCTACGGTTAGCTTCTCTAGCGCTTCATTACTTGGAAGCTTGATAGAGCATAATTCCCGCTTTAATTGATTAAACTCTTCAGCCTCTGCTTTACTGGCTTGTATGTTCAGCTTAGATAGCTTGCTCCATAAGTGCGGTCTGCGTTCTTTAACGTTGTTTAGTAACTCTTCCAGTTCTGGATCGTTTTTCCAATTGCTCATAGTCTTAGTTCCTTGTAGTTATGTTAGTAAGTTTCATTTCTTTTCTTTGCACCAAATCCCCGTTGGTCTATCACTCTGGTCTTGTAGCTGTGACAGTCACGGCATAGCGCTTGATGATTGTCGGCAGCCCAGAACAGTGGATCGGCTTGACCGTTCTCAATTGGCTTAATGTGGTCTATCACCGTTGCCGGGGTGTACTTGCCTTTAACTAAGCACATCACACATAGCGGGTGCGCCTTGAGGTATTGCGCCCGGTACTTCGTCCAGCGGCTATCATAGCCACGTTGTGAGGCTGGCAGGCGGTTATCCTTGGGCTTGTGTTCGTCACACCGTCCGAACTGTACTTTGTTACGGCAGCCGGGATAGGTGCAACGCCGCAAGGGCTGAAAGGGCATAAGCCACCACCTCAATATAAACCGGGTTCACGGTACACATTCCATAGCGCACTGATTGCCATCGGTACCATGTGAAGTGCGGTATCGGTGGCAATCTCTCGATTGGCATAAAGATGACCGACATACATCAAACAGCCAATCTTGATAGACTGGCTAAAGGGTACCGTTTTATCGGTCAGGCTATCGCTAAAGGTTTTGCCGATATGCGTTTGCGCCACCTCAAGGGCGGCCGCGATATAACCCTGAATCAAGTTATCATCCATATTGTGATCCAAACTTAACTGTGCCTTGGCTTCGTCTAAGGTGATTAAATTATCGGGCATAAGCTTCCCCCTCTTTACACATCAGCTGTATTTCTCGGTGGCTTTCTCGGCTGTCTATCACCGAATAAATCGCTAATATCCGTTCGCCATACTTCAACCGCATTTTGTTGGTGATATTCGGTTGATAGCGGATTCTCACCCGGATAATATTTTCACCCATCATGTATGGCCCGCTAAAATATTCCCGTCCCTGCAACGGTTCAACGGCAGCGTGGACCGTAGTGACATCTTCCCATTGGGTTGTATGCTGTCCGTAATTGCCTGCGGTATGAATCGGGCGCTGAATTGCCACCTGCTTGTTATAACGTCCGGCGCTAATCATTCTTGCCATCGTCCGCCCCTTTCTCGTTGCTACCTTTTTTCACTTCAACGGTTTGCTTCCATGCTTGGCTAAATTCATCGCCACCAGCATAGGGAGTTAAGCCCTCTTTACGGCGCACTTCATTCGGACACATCACACCGGATTTAATCGCCACATCGTAGCTATTGAATCTGTCGTTTTGACTGGTGCGCAATAAATCACTGGTGTCAAACTCAATCAGATAGCGCGGGGAAGTGCGGTTCAAATCCACCATCAGCGCGTCTTTCAGTTGCTGCTCAAAATTGGTCAGCCACGGGCGCAAAGTTTGTGATAAAAATGCGCGGCTGGCTTCGCTGAAATTGCTGTAGCTGCTATTGGAATAGTCTTGTAAAAAGATCGGGCTGATATTGAAAATTCGGGCAATATCGCTAATTGTGAATGTGCGGCTCTGTAGCCATTCTGCGTCTTGGTTGGTCATGCCCAATTGTTTATAGTCCATTGAGCCTTCAAGCACGGGGGTTTTACCTGCATTCTTGGCACCGGCATAGCGTTCAAGGGATTTAATCACTTTATCCCCCTTAGCCGCGTCCAACCATTCGGATGTGGTAATTAAGCCGCTTGCCATTAAACCATTTTTCATCACTGCCGATCCGTGGCGTTGTTGCGCTAATCCCAGCCCTATGGTTTCCCGGCAAATCGTAATCGGGGAACGTCCCATAAAGCCGTCATCGGACGAGTGCCGCAAGTGTAAAATCTCGTCCTGTAGATAGGTTTTAACCTTGCCGCTTAAATCGGTGATTTGGTAAATATAGCTGCCGTTGGTCATGCGCTGAATATTAACCGCACTTGGCGGATAAGGCGTTAAGGATAGCGGCTCGCCTTTTTTATCCCACTCAATCACCGCATAGGCATTACCATTTAACAAGCAGTGCCTCATCATCGTGTATTTGAACTGGTACGGTGTTTGATTGCGGTTCGGCATTTCATTCAGCAAGAAATCTACCGGACTGTTAAATACCCGCTCCCGTCCGTCCTTTTCCAAGCGATACAGATAACAGGGCATAGCCGCCACCGCTTCGCTAATTACCGTGACTGCATTCAGCACGGCGGGCAAGGCTTCGGCAGTGGACGGGCTGACAAATTCCCCGGCGCCTGTATTACTTAACCCAAGATACGATAAATACTCGTCAACGGTGAACGCATTGCGCTGTTCGGTTTTGCGTTTGAATGGCCACATCTTACACCCCCGCCAGCTCAGCCCAACGGTTTAAGAGTGCGCTAGGCTGTTGCCGTTTCCGGGCATCTGCCATTGACCGTTTGGCAAGCTGAACACTGCTTTCCGGATAAGCGGGAATACTGGTGATCGTAATTTCTACCAACTCGGCACGGTTTACAGTGCGCAAAATCGGCTCTTGCTCAAAATCCCACGAATCGGAAAGCGTGCGAAAACCAAAAGACATCCCCGTAATATCGCCACGCTCCACCGAAACCAATAAATCACGCCCTAGCGTGGTGTCTGGCGGCACTAACTCAAAGCGTAAGCCGGTGTTATCTTCCACCAGCGATAACGTACCTGCGGCGGTTCTGCCCAGTAATTTAGTGTGGTCGTGTTCAAACAGTGCCCGCACGTCTTGCCCTTCGGCTAACGATTCCGCAAAGGCATTGGGGGCGAACTGCTCGATAAAATCCCATAGCGGTTTAGATTGACTGTTCCAGCGCACCACATAGCCGATTAATTTTTGGTTATCGGCTTGCAGCGTGACAGATCTGACTTCAAAATCTTTCATAATACCCCCTTAAATTGTACCCTCTGAACGTCGTTCGTCCCGCTCATTTTTCTTATCTGCCTCCGCTCGTTCTCGATCGGCTCGCGCATTTTCTGCTTCTCGCTCTCTGTCTCGCTCGTTATGCTCACCATACTCAAACGGTTTCGGATAGCGATTGCCGGAGGATTTTGCCAGTTGTATCTTTTTCTCTTCTTCCTTACGCATAGCCTCTTTCTCGGCTTCTGTCGGCTCTGGAATAAAGGTGTCAACCCCTTGAGAAATCAGAATCATACTGACCATCATCCGCCCGTATAACAGCGGAATCGGGCGGTTTTGTGGTGACAGGTTTTGTAAGCCGGAAAAAGAAGAGCCCGTTTTTTTGTCACTGTTACCGAGCTTCATATCCATATTGGGTGGCTTGGTCAGCATTTGCGAAACACCACCCAATACCATCGCTCCCCCGGCTGCGTACATCTGCGTAGCATAAGGCGCAAATGCCGGTACAAAATACGCCGCAGCAATTAACACCAGACCAAAGACGGTTTGAAAAACCCCTGCTTTTTTCGCACCTTTCAACACCGGCGTAATATGCAGTACCGCACCTTTCGATAATATTTCATGCAGCCCTTGGCTTAGATTCTGTTCCGACAAATAACGAGATCCGATCCGCACTTTATATACGCCTCGCATAATGTGCTGCTGCAAACCCTCGATCTGAGATGTCATGCACTTAATCGCTTCGGCACCGGTAACAACCGCCAGTTTTAGCGGTTTATCATCAGGGATAAATTGTTTAAGATCGCCGTAAAGTTTAACTGTGAGCATTTATGTTCCTGTTGATAAAAAAGGGGACTTGCAGCCCCCTGATTTCCTCGGCTTAAGCCTTGGTTTCAATAAATTTGATGGCGTTGGAATCCACCACACCACCACCCAAATATTTATCGGTGTGGACTTTATAAAAGCCCGGCTCGGTAATATTATCCGGACGGGTGCGAACGCCGGTAGCGTGATCCACAATGTAATAACCGCGATTGAAGTCACCCAAGGCGATCACCGCTTTACCTGCGCCACCTGTCGGCATGGTTTCCAAATAATGAACAGGTAAGCCTAACAGCGTAGCGGGCGCACCAGCGGATAAACCATCACGCCAAATATAATCGCCATTACCGTTTTTCAGTTTTTGAAGTTGAGCAGCAATTGCTGAACTCATGACCCACACCGCATTTTTGCGATATTTACTGTGTAAGGCATAGAACAAGTCAATCAAGCTGTCAGCGGTAATCCCGGCTGCGTTAGCCACTTCCAATTTTTGAAGGGTGCCAAAAGCACGGGTTTTGTCAGCAGTAGCTGCGCGGGCATAGGTTAATAACCCTTTAGCTTTCTTCGTACCGTCACCGCTGGTTAAGTCCGATTCTTCGGTTTCGATAAAGGTTTCGCTGATTTCTTCTGAAAGCCAATCCAAAATATCAATCGAGCTAAAATCCAGAATTTCCTGAGTGGTTTTCGGATAGGCATAAATCGCATTAAGCGCAATCGTCACCTCGTTTAGTTTCGGGCTGTTGGTTTCAGTGCGGGCGCTTCCCTCGGTGCCGTGTTGAACAGTGGCACCACCTGCGGAGACTAATTTTTTGAACTCTTTCGCCCCGACAGGCAAGCGCACCACATGGCAGATTTGACGCATAACGCTGTCATCGGTCAAGCGGGTCATGACTTGCTTATCCAACTGCGGAATGACCGTATAGCCACCGTCATCACTGGCGGTAGTGGATAAAGAGCGCAATTCACCCGTTTTAATGTAGTGACGTAGTTCATCATTGCTAAATTGCATTGTTTTAGTCTCCACCGGTTGCCCGCTTTGACTGCGCTCTTCATCGGCTAACGATTCGTAACGCTCAATATCGGTTTTTAGGGTGGCAGCTTGAGAGCGCAGTTCATCAAAGGTTTTTGATTCTGCCTCTGACAAGTTACGGTTCTCGGTTTCGGCTTGGGTCAGCAAATTGCGCATATCCTCCGCCAGTTTCGCCTTTTGTTGGCGTAATTCGAGTAATTTTTTAAACATAGATGAATCCTCTAATTTGTTCGTTGTTCGCCGTAATCAATGGAATAACTTAATGTTGCCGATTTCCAAGCGTGTTGCTCTGTGTCAAATTCATAACCGTACCCAATATCTGCCCGGAACTGGCGAATACTTTTATAACCATAACCAACCTTGATTAATTTGGCTGCCTGTTCCGCTATATCATCTAGACGATCTTCACCCTCAAATAATGGAACAAAGATAGTAATATCAAGCGTCCCATTCCATTCCGTTACACCAAACCCTGCGGCTTCACAGGTAGCGTTAGGGATTGAAACGGAAATTGACGGCAATTGGTTTTGAACATCAGGAAAATAAGCAGTACCGCTATAAAAATGCTTTACGCCCTCAAGATTAGCGGCAAGCAGATCAATAACGTCTTTTCTAACAATTTTATGGATATTCATAGATTACCTTTTATCTTAATTAAGACGGCTACAAGTAGCCCATATCATAAGATAACTACTTCTAAGGCGTTGTAAATAGAGGATTTTTAAAGCGAAAGGGTGCGAAAAGATACGAACAAGGAATTTACAAAAGGATTTGTGAATAATCGGATTTTTTCATGAATTGGGCGTTATTCTCGATCTTACTTGTGCCAAGGAATGAAATTGATAAACCTACTTTTACCCCCTTACCTATTCTTTATCTATTTATTCATCTACTTATATTTTTTCTTTAGAAATCAAAAAAATAAATATATATAAGAGTAAATAAATAGATAAGTAGATAAAACTATAAAAGTTTAAAAAAATAATATGTGGATATAAAAAAGCCAACCGAAAAGGCTGGCTAGTGTTCTCTTGGCTTAAGCATTAACAACTTGTAGATGAAACCTTGGTATAGCGTTTTGTGCGGCTTGTTCGACATAATCACCCCACCATTGCAGCATATCAAAACGATGTGGCAGATATTCCGCCCTGAGGTAAGCCATACGCACGTCATCGTTATTGATATGTGATAATGCCACTTCGATCAAATCTTTATCAAATCGTCGTAGTCCGTCGGGTGTTCTGGCTTCGTTTAATGCGGTACTGGCTATCGCTCGCATTCCATGTGCCACCAGCTTGCCACGATAACCAATTCTTTTAATGGCAGCGTTAGCAGTTTGTGGATCTATATGACTTGACGGATTTTTAATACCCGGGAATAAATACGTTTTGCCACCGCTGAGCTTTTTAACTTCGTGAAGAACGGCGATAGCCTGCCTTGATAGCGTAACTTTATGCTCTCGTCCCTCGTCAGTCGTTTTTAAACCTTTTTGAATGTAGATAGTCCATATTCTTTCTTTCTCGTTTATATCGCTGTAGCGAGCTGTGGCGGCTTCTGCTGGGCGTGTCATGGTCAATAGTTGCCATTGAATCAAAAGACGCGTAGTGCGCGTTAAATTCGCATTTGCGAGGGCTGTCAAAAATTCGCCCAATTGTTCCGGTTGGATTGCTTTCATGTGGGTAACGGTTGGGCTATCGAACTCTTTTCCAATATTGGCAATAGGATTGCTTTCAATAATTCCACGGTGTAGGGCATAAGTCATGATTTCATTCATTTTCTGAATTGCCCGCTTTAAGGTTTCCAACGTTCCTCTGATCTGTAATGGCTTAAACGCATTGATGGCCATAAGTGCGGTAATTTGTGTTATTGGCAATTCGCCAAAGTGCGGGATGATATGGCGTTCGATCATGCTCCAAGTGTCAGCAGCTGTTTTCTCTGAAAAGCGGGCACGGGTTTTGCGTTCTTCAAACCATGCCGCTGCAATTTTGGCAAACGTATTATTATCCGCCTGTTGCTGCCGTTCGGTTTCTTGTTGTTGGTAGAGTTGTGGATCGATATTTTGAGCTAGTAAGGCTTTAAATTCCTCTCGCTTGGATCTTGCTTGAGCAAGAGAAAAATCAGGATAATTATTGAGGCTGATATAGGTGCGCTTTTTGCTTATCGGCTTGTAATAATTAAATTGCCATGTTTTCACCCCGCTGGGTTTTACCAATAAATACAACCCACCACCATCAGCAAGATGATAAGGCTTTTCTGATGGTTTTGCTTTATCAACTTGTGTTTTCATTAAAATCTTAACAGTCCTAGCCATATCAAGCCTCCAGGCGTTTTTAGTAATACGGTTTTTAGTAATACGATCGGCATATTACTAAACGTATTACTAAAATTCTAGATTTAAGACGAAAAGAAACGGTAAGCTACGAACAAGAAAAAAGCCTAGAGGCTTGTATTCTCTAGGCTTTCCGATAAGTTACGAACAGTAACGATATGTTTTTTGGTGGAGCTGGCGGGAGTTGAACCCGCGTCCGAAATTACTCTACCTTCAGTCCTACATGTTTAGTCAGTCTTTAATTTCACTTACCCACTGCGGACAGACACGCGACAGATAAACTAGCTTGATTCAATTTAACGTTTCGATCCGCAAGCGGAGGCGTCCACGCGATCTCGTTTGGGTTTGACTCCTCTTGATCCCCGCCTTACGAGCGGAAGCTGGGGAGAGAAGGCTAAGAGCAGGTTATTAAGCTGCTAAAGCGTAGTTTTCGTCGTTTGCGAC
This sequence comes from Testudinibacter aquarius, assembly GCF_004342725.1. Taxonomy (GTDB): domain Bacteria; phylum Pseudomonadota; class Gammaproteobacteria; order Enterobacterales; family Pasteurellaceae; genus Chelonobacter; species Chelonobacter aquarius. The sequence goes on from NZ_SMCP01000006.1 coordinate 73,072, forward strand.
TATTGTTTTGCGGTTTGTTTACGAGGCCTACCGCACCTCGACATGCACCTTGGGCTTCGCCAATCCCGTCGAATCCAGAATCAGCCCCAATAGGTTTGTTATATTAGCAAAAAACAGCGTCAAACAAAAGGATTATCCTTTTTTATCTTTAGTCGTCATTTTTGAAGAATAACAAAGTGGAAGTGTGAAAATCAGGAAAGGGTTGCAAATAGTTTGCTCGCTGTTCGAAAAATAAGCAATTAAACTTTTTTTGTTTTATGACAGTTATATGACAAAAATAAAAAAATATTATATTTCATAATGATAATAAATTAATAATAGTTGGGTAGCTATTTATTTTGTCACTTTTTAGATGGAAAAAACAGCTTGCTCGGGTAAATTTTTGATCTATATTTGTGCACAAGTTGTGGGATGGGCATATCAGAAAACGGTTTGTTCAATTGGTTTTGCCGACAAAAATTTCAAATTTTATTTAAGGAGACATTATGAAAGCTATTAAAAATAAATTGGTTCGTACTTCACTGTTCACCTTGATGGGTTCTGCGATGGTTCTGTCTGCCGGAGTGGCAAGTGCGGTTGACATTACCGGCGCCGGTGCTTCTTTTCCGGCACCGGTTTATGCTAAATGGGCGGACACTTATCAAAAAGCAACCGGTAACCGTATAAACTATCAAAGTATCGGTTCTTCCGGTGGTAAAAAACAAATTATAGCCAAAACCGTCGATTTTGGGGCGACTGATGCGCCGATGAAAGATGAAGAGTTGGCGAAAGAAAACTTGTTCCAATTCCCGACGGTGATTGGCGGCGTGGTTTTGGCGGTGCACTTGGACGATGTTAAGAGCGGTGAGTTGGTGTTAGACGGAGAAACTGTTGCTAATATCTATTTGGGCAAAGTGAAAAAATGGAATGATGAAGCCATCAAAAAGCTGAATCCTAATTTGAATCTGCCGAATAAAGACATCGCCGTGATTCGTCGTGCTGATGGCTCGGGAACGACTTTCGTGTTCACCAGCTATCTATCAAAAGTCAGTGCCGAGTGGAAAGAGAAAGTCGGTGCCGGTTCAACAGTACAGTGGGCGCCGGGTTCTTTTGGCGGCAAGGGTAACGAAGGGGTTTCCGCTTCAATCCAACAACTTGACGGTGCAATCGGCTATGTTGAATACGCCTATGCCAAACAAAACAATTTGCCGTATGCCAGCCTAGTGTCTGCCGACGGTGAAGTGGTCAGACCAAGTTCCGACAGTTTCAGTAATGCCGCTGCCGGTGCCGATTGGAACCACTCTTTCGCACAAGACTTGACCCAACAAAAAGGCGCAAACGCGTGGCCAATCACCTCAACTACGTTTATTTTGCTAGAAAAACAGCCGGGTAGTGCTGAAAGAGCGGCTGAAACCTTGAAATTCTTCGAGTGGGCATTAGACAAAGGCGGTGATGAAGCCCTTGCATTAGATTATGCGGTGTTGCCGACTTCAGTGGTTGACACGATTAAATCAGCTTGGAAAGCCAATATTGTTGGCAAAGACGGCAAAGCGCTTTACTAAATGGTGTTAATGGAACGGTGTGTTAGCGCACACCGTTCTATTGTCTAAAAATGGACTTATAAAGGACGTTATATGTCAAATAAATCCGCAACAGTAATATCACCCGGTAAGAAAGGTGATATTTTTTTTGAATTACTGGTCAGATTCTCCACTTATCTGACGTTGTTGATTCTGGGCGGGATCATTCTTTCGCTGATTATTTCTTCCCTGCCGGCAATCAAAGAGTTCGGTTTCTCTTTCTTGTGGTCAAAAGAGTGGAATCCGCCAATGGATCAATATGGGGCGTTGGTGCCGATTTACGGTACTTTAGTCACCTCGTTAATCGCGTTGATTATTGCGGTGCCGGCAAGTTTCGGCATTGCTTTTTTCCTGACCGAATTGGCGCCAATGTGGCTGCGTCGTCCGTTGGGAACGGCAATCGAATTGTTGGCGGCAGTGCCGAGTATTGTTTATGGCATGTGGGGCTTTTTTATTTTTGCGCCGCTGTTTGCTAAATATTTTCAGCGTCCTCTGGGCGAAGTGGTGTCGGGTTTTCCGATTATCGGTTCGCTGTTCTCCGGTCCGAGTTTTGGTATCGGGATTCTTGCCGCCGGGATTATTCTGGCGATTATGATCATTCCTTATATCGCTTCGGTGATGCGCGATGTGTTTGAACAGACCCCGGCACTGATGAAGGAGTCGGCTTACGGCGTCGGTTGCACCACGTGGGAAGTGGTGTGGCGCATTGTGTTGCCTTATACCAAAAGCGGTGTGGTCGGTGCGATTATGCTGGGTTTGGGGCGCGCATTGGGCGAAACGATGGCAGTCACTTTCGTGATCGGTAATGCCTATCAGCTCGACAGTTTGTCGCTGTATATGCCAAGCAACAGTATTACCTCTGCGATTGCCAATGAATTTGCCGAAGCGGAATCGGATATGCACATTTCGGCGTTGATGGAGTTGGGCTTAATCCTATTTGCGATTACCTTAGTCGTGTTGATTGTCTCCAAATTATTGGTACGTCGTTTATCTAAAAATGAGGGAGCCAAATAATGGGCATCACAAATAATCACTATGAAAAAGTCAAAGTGCGGTTGCAAAACAAACGTCGGATTATCAATAACATTGCGATTGGAATTGCGATGTTGGCAATGGTTTTCGGCTTAATCTGGCTGGTCTGGATTTTGTTCACCACCTTGCAAAAAGGGATAGCAGGGCTTTCTCTTGCTACTTTTCTCGAAATGACACCAGCACCGAATGCCGAAGTCGGCGGTCTGGCGAATGCGATTATGGGCAGCTTGATGATGGTGGTGTTTGCCACCTTTATCGGCACACCGTTGGGGATTTTGGTCGGGATTTATCTTTCTGAATACGGCAAAAAATCATGGTTGGCGGAAGTGATGCGCTTTGTCAACGATATTTTGCTGTCGGCACCGTCGATTGTGATCGGGTTGTTCGTGTATGTGCTGCTGGTGGCACCATTCGGTAATTTCTCCGGCTGGGCGGGCGTGGTGGCGTTGGCGCTGTTGCAGGTGCCGATTGTGATCCGCACCACCGAAAATATGCTGAATTTGATCCCGAACGGTTTGCGTGAAGCTGCGTATGCCTTGGGAACGCCAAAATGGAAAATGATTCTGTCGATCACCTTGCGTGCTTCAACCGCTGGCGTCATCACCGGTGTGCTGTTGAGTGTTGCTCGGATTGCCGGCGAAACCGCCCCTTTGATGTTTACCGCACTTTCCAACCAATTCTGGAGTTTGGATATGAGTAAACCGATGGCGAGCTTGCCGATGACGATTTATAAATTTGCCTCCAGCCCGTTCAATAACTGGCAGGAGCTGGCGTGGACCGGGGTGTTGATCATCACTTTTGCGGTGTTGTTGCTGAACGTGTTGGCACGTGTTGTGTTTAAAAATAGAGAAAAGAAATAAGGAATAAGCGATGGGAATTATTGATTTGAATAAGAGTGAACCGGGTAAAAAAATTCTCGAAGTCAAAGACTTAAACTTCTACTATAGCGATTTTCATGCGCTAAAAAATATCAATCTGGATATTGAAGCCAATAAAGTAACGGCGTTTATCGGGCCGTCCGGGTGTGGCAAATCCACTTTACTGCGAACGTTTAACAAAATGTACGCCTTATATCCGGAGCAGCGGGCGGAAGGGCAAATTTTGTTGGACGGCGAGGACATCATCGGCAGCAAAAAAGATATTTCGCTGCTGCGTGCCAAAGTCGGCATGGTGTTCCAAAAGCCGACCCCGTTTCCGATGTCGATTTATGATAATATTGCTTTCGGAGTACGCTTATTCGAGAAATTGTCGAAGCCTGAAATGGACGAACGGGTAGAGTGGGCGTTGAGCAAAGCCGCACTTTGGAACGAAACCAAAGACAAACTGCACAAGAGCGGTTACAGCTTGTCGGGCGGGCAACAGCAACGGCTTTGCATTGCGCGCGGTATTGCGATTAAACCGGAAGTGTTGCTGTTGGACGAGCCTTGCTCGGCGCTAGATCCGATTTCAACCGGCATGATTGAAGATTTGATTCTGGAGCTGAAAGAAGATTACACCGTGGTGATCGTCACCCACAATATGCAGCAGGCGGCACGTTGTTCGGATTACACGGTGTTTATGTATTTGGGCGATATTATCGAACACGGGGAAACAGAGATAATGTTTAATCGACCGAGGGACAGCAGAACCGCAGATTACATCACCGGGCGCTTCGGTTAACCGTCTCGCTGACAGCAATATCGTTTAAAAGGAGAACAGAATGACACTTAATGAAAAACAACATATCGTCAGACAATATGACAAGGATCTCAACCACTTATTATCGCTGTTGTTGACCATGGGAAGCTTAGTACAGAACCAATTGCACGATGCCCTCAAAGTGATCCGAGGCAGTGATGAGATCAATGCGCGTGATGTGGTCGCGGCGGACGAGCAAGTCAATGCGCTGGAAGTGGCGGTCGACGAGGCTTGTGTGACCTTGATTGCCCGTCGCCAGCCGCTCGCCGATGACTTGCGCTTTATCATCACCATTTTAAAAGTGGCAGCGGAATTGGAGCGGATCGGTGATTCGGTGGATAAAATGAGCCAGACCGCACTTCACGATGATATTACGATTGAAAAAACCTTGCTGGATAAAATTGATGTGATGGCGCAAGACGCAATTGCGATGCTGCACGACACGCTACGTGCCTTTTCCAGTATGAGTTTGGATGAAGCCAAAAGCGTTTATGCGCGTGATATCAAAATCGATGAGCGTTATAAAGAGATTACACTGGATGCGAAAGCCGGTATGAAAAAACGCCCTGAAAGTGTTGATAGCCTGCTGACGGCAATTTTGACCGCACGGGCGATTGAACGGATTGGTGACCGCTGCCAAAATATTTGTGAATTTATCTATTATTATCTCAAAGGGAAAGATATTCGTGATGTGGCGGAAACGGTTTTTTAATACCAGCTTGCATTCACAGAATCTCAGGCAAGCAGCGTTTAGGGGGATTTAGCGCTGCTTTTTTTAGTTTAGATCACTTTTCTCTCAGAGATCGCCAAGCCCAATAAGATCAACACAATGCCCGCAATGGAAAAATAGCTTAATTGCTCGTCCAAAATCCAGACGGCGCTGATCACCGTCACCACCGGCGCCAGATAGATATACAGGCTGGTTTTCACCGTGCCGAGCACCTTGACCGCATAATTCCAACTGACAAAACAGATTGCCGAAGCACCAAAGCCGAGAAACAGCAGATTAAACAGATTTTGTGGTTTTAAGATCAGACTAAAATCCAACTTAAACGGCATCAAACAAGTCAGTGGCAGCATAAACAGCAAGCCGTAAAGAAAAGCGCGACGGGTAGTTTGCAAAGTGCGGTAGCCGAATTCACTGATTTTTTTCATCAGGGTCGAGTAGATTGCCCAAACCAGTGCCGCCAGCAATGCCAGAAAATCCCCTAACGGATTAATTTGCAACTCGTCACTGCTTTTCAGGCTGATCAAGGCAATGCCGAGCATCGCCAGCAAAAAGCCACTAAAAAAAGCCAGCGTTGGTTTTTCTCCGCCTAAAAACAGCCTATTCAACAGCGCGGTCAGCAGTGGCGCCACGGCAATAATAATCCCGACATTGCTGACTTGGGTGTAGAGCAGGGCAATGTTTTCCAATAAAAAATACAGGGTGATGCCACTCAACCCGGCAGCGGCGAAATAGGCTTCTTGCTGCCAGCCGACAAACGGCAGTTTGCGCGGATAGATCAGGCAAAGTGCGGTAAAGCCGATGGCAAAGCGGATCAGCAGAATTTCTAACGGTCGAAAATCTTGCAATAACACCTTGGTGGCGACATAGGTCATACCCCACACCAAAATAGTGAACAGCACAATAAGATGCCCTTTGATTTGGGCATTAGCAGCAGTATTCGTAGCCGATGAAACAGGCTTTAACATGTTTTGACTCGCCACATGCAGCAAAACGCGAGCACAATGAATAGCAGACAGAAATAGAACACGGATTGGTAGTTCCAAATTGAGGCAATTGCACCGGCGATCGGTCCGGCGATCACCCAACTGCTTTTGGCGGCATTAGTAAACAGTGTGGTTGCGGCACCCATTTGCTGTGGCATCAAATCTTGAAAATAGAGCATGCCGATCGTGGCGGTAATTCCGATTAAGACTGCGTTGAGTAACTGTAAGGCAATCAGTCCCCAGTGGTTTTCAATCCATAATAGCCCAGCATAAAACAGCAAGCCACAGCCAATGGCAAACAAGAGCAAACTTTTTTTGCTGATATAACGGGTCAGATAACCGGCAAGTAACATGATCGGAATTTCTAAACCGGCAGCAGTACCCATTAAAATACCTGCCAGTTTCTCTTCCAGTTGTAATTCTTTGATTACATATAACGGCATATTGATTAAATAAATACTGTTGCAGCAAAATATCAGCATCGTGGCGAGGAACAAATACAGTGTCGAGCGGCGATTTTGCTGCGGCGCTTGTGTTTTTGTTGTCGTGGAATGATCACTTGTTTGCCGTGGTAATTTAGGCAGCAGCAATAGGGCGAGCAGTCCGCTGCCGATAAAAGTCAATGCGCCAATTGAAAACAGCACTTCAAAGCCCATGCCAACTACTAAAGAAAACGCCAATGGTGGTCCGACAATCCATGCCAATGAAATTTGTGTGCGCATAATGGTGGAAAACATCACCGCCTCTTTGCGGCTGCTGTCGGCGTATTCGCGCGCAAAAGCAAAAATCTGTGGGTTAGACGCCGAGCCTAAGCCAAACAACACGACGGCAAAGGTGATCAGAATGTAGTAATTGCGGCTGAAGGCAAAGATAAAATAGCCGGCAGCTGCCATAAAACAGCAGATCAGAATGAGTTTGCGCCGATCCGGCAGGCGATCAGAGTAGTTACCGAGCAGTTGTCCGATAATGATGCCGACCACGGCATTAAAGGAGTAAAAGAAGCCGACCGCCATCGGGCTTGCCTGCACTTCCTGCGATAAAAACAGGCTTAACACCGGCAGTTGGAATGCCGAGCCGATTCCGGTCAAAAATGCCATTAATAAAAAAGCAAAGGCAATAACATTAGCATGAGTGCCGGAGGGGCTGGAATGGAAGTCTCGCATCTTGGGCTGGTCTTGGGTTGGGATCGTTATCGTAAAAGCAGTATCTTAACATAAAGCTCAGCAGCGTGAAATCCGAATTGGGTTTTGCTGATGAGCATTTATTTTTTGTATTCACTATCGGGTTTCGCCGATGGCGACCTTCACCCCCGCTCAGGCAGTTTATAAGGGCAGTCGAAAAACACAGCGCAGAGTACAAGGTTTTAAACCGTATTTTATCTTTTAAATTTGGGTAGTTAACCCAAAGTGCGGTGTGGTTGGTTTTCATTCCCCATCTGTAGTGCCTGAGCGTTTGCGTGAAGATTTCAAGCTCAATTTGTCGTGTTTGAGCGTAGCGAGTTTACAAATTGAGCGTAGAAATTAGCAAAGGCGAAGAACAGCACTACAATTGGGGGGTATTTTTTTGCTTCCTTTTTTTGTACAAGCAAAAAAAGGAAGTCGCCATCAGCGAAACCCGATCGTGAATACCAAGAAGGCCGTTATTAGAAAAACAAACGTATGCGGTTGCCTTGCTTGTTACTGTCATATTTCTGTCACATTTCTTTTGTATAGTAGGTATGCCTCAGCTATTGAGTGCCTATTTTAATAAACAATTAGGAGACAACCATGAAGCGACGCTACTTATTCCCCTTTGTGCTGGCAGCTCTGCCGTTAAGTGCGGTGGCGCAGACCATTTATCCGATTGATCGCGCCACCATGATGGCGGACGGCAAATTTGATTTCAAAGTGGAATTCGATGAAATCGTCAGCCCGGATCAAGTCAGCATTTTAATTAACGGTAATGATTTCAAAGACGTGTTAGGCAGCAGCAACGTTGAATTTATCGAAAAAGAAGACGGCAAAGACGTTTCCGCCCTTTGGTTACGCAATGTCAGCCTGCAAGCTGCCGGCGACTATAAAGTCGAAACCAAAGCGAACGGCAAAGAAAGTGCGGTCAACTGGACGGTTTACCAAACCCCGGACGTGGCTAAAGCCAAAAACGTGATCTTCTTCTTGGGTGACGGTTTATCAGTGGCGCACCGCACCGGCGCACGGATTCTCTCCAAAGGCGTGACTGAAGGCAAAGCCAACGGGTTATTGGCGATGGACAGCATGCCGGTAACCGGCTTTATCGGCACGTCCAGCACCGATGCCATCACTGCCGACAGCGCCAACACAATGAGCGCCTACATGACCGGACATAAATCGGCGATTAATGCGTTGGGGGTGTATGTCAGCCGCTCGGATGACAATTTGAATCACCCGAAACAAGAGACCTTGGGCGAGGTGATTAAACGTAAAACCAACAAAAGCGTCGGCATAGTCACCGATTCTGAAATCCAAGACGCCACGCCGGCAGCAGTGGTTGCCCACACCCGCCGCCGTGCCGACAAAGACAAGATCACCGGTATGTTGTTTGAGGTGAAACCAGATGTGATTTTGGGCGGCGGTTCGGCGTATTTTCTGCCGCAAAGCGTACCCGGTTCAAAACGCAAAGATGAGTTGAACTATGTCGAAATGTTTAAAAATGACGGCTATAAACTGGTCACCAGCAACAGCGAACTGACTTCGATTCCGCAAGACACCAAACAATTGTTAGGCTTGTTCCACACCGGAAACATGGATACCGTGCTAGATCGTCGTTTCCTAACCGATAACGGCGTGAGCAAAAAATTTCCGGATCAGCCGGATCTAACCAGCATGACCCAAACCGCACTTGATGTGCTATCACAAAATCCGGACGGTTTTGTGCTGGTGGTCGAATCGTCATTAATCGACAAAGCTTCGCATCCGCTGGATTGGGAGCGCGCGATCATGAGTACGATTATGTTTGACCAATCAATTGATATTGCGAAAAAATTCGCCGAAACCCACCCTGACACCCTTATCATCGTCACCGGCGACCATACGCACGGCATTTCATTAATCGGTACGGTGGATGACGACAAACCGGGCGACCAAATGCGTGAAAAAGTCGGTGTGTATGCGGCGGCGGGCTATCCGAATTACGAAGACAAAAACGGCGACGGCTATCCGGATAAACTGGATGTCAGCAAACGTCTGGCGGTGTTCTTCAACAACTATCCGGATTATTACGAAACGTTCCGTCCGAAACTCGACGGGCAATTCGTACCGGCATTGAAAAATGAAAAAGACGAATACGTTGCCAATGAAGCCTATAAAAATATTCCGGGTGCAGTGTTGCGCACCGGCATTCTGCCGAAAAGCGAATCCACCGGGGTGCATGCGATCGATGATATCGTGATTCAAGCGCAGGGACCGGGTTCGGAAGCGATCAAAGGCTATATGGAAAACTCGGATATTTTCAAAGTGATTGTGGACAGTTTAGCGATTAATAACGCACAAAAATAATGGAATTTGAATGGTGAATAACATTTTACAATCCAATCAAGCGGGGGTGACTCCGCTGTTTTCATTACATCGTTTACAACAAGGATTAGCCGGCGCTTGCTTGGTATTATTGACTCTGCCTGCTTTGGCGGCATCCTCGCTAACCTTTGATGAGTTGTACGGCAAAATTTCGGTGCTGGGCATGGAGTTTTCCGAAAAAGTCAAAGTATTGTCGCAGCAGACGGTTGAAATGAACGGTTTTATGGCGCCGCCGCTGAAAGCCGACGCACAGTTTTTTGTGCTGACCAAAGCACCGATGGCACTGTGTCCGTTTTGTTCGTCTGATGCCGATTGGCCTGCCGATATCGTGGTGGTGTATTTGGATAAAAAACAACCGTTCGTACAAAATAATGCCATGATCAAGGTGACAGGAAAATTAGAATACGGCTCATGGACTGATCCACAAACCGGCTTTGTCAGCTTGCTGCGCATTACCGATGCCCGATTCAAGAAATTATAAAACAGCCCCTAGTTTGACAGGAGATCAAATGTTAGAAATCAAGAATTTGACCGTCAACATTCCGGCATTGCCAGAACCGATTTTGGCGATACCGCACTTGTCCGTTGCCACGGCACAACAGGTCGCCGTGATGGGACCTTCCGGCTGTGGTAAAAGTACGTTTCTCAATATTATCAGCGGAGTATTACAACCTAGCACGGGTTCGGTGAAATGGCAGCAACAAGAGTTGACCGCACTTTCAGCCACTGCTTGTGATACATGGCGTTTTCAACATATCGGCATGGTGATGCAGGATTTTTATCTGACCAACGGTTTGAGTGCGTTGGAAAATGTATTACTGCCGTTGGCTTTTCGCCACTGGCGTATATCTGATGCGCTGAAACAACGGGCGGAATCTTTGCTGGAACAGCTGGACATGCCACGGCTACACAGTGATGTTGCTAAATTATCGCGCGGTGAAATGCAGCGAGTGGCGATTGCACGAGCGCTGTTGGCAAAGCCGAACGTGATTATCGCTGATGAACCGACTGCCAGCCTGGATGCGGAAAACAGCCGTAATATTGCCCGTCTGCTGTTGGAAATCAGTGAAAAAGAGCGATGTACTTTGGTGGTGGCGACCCATGATCATTTTTTATCCGAACAGCTGCAACGCCGATTGTTGTTGCGAAATGGGATTATCGTCTCGGATCAGCAGACAGGAGCGCAAATATGTTAATGCTAAAACTGTTATTACTTGATTTTAAAAAGAGCAAATTTGGCAGCCTGCTGATTATTTTTCTGATTGCGTTGTCAACTGCGTTGAGTATCACCGTTAACTTGCAGGAACGTGCATTGCGTGAAGGCAGTGCGCAAGCGGCGGATCGCTTTGATTTATTGATCGGCGCAGCGGGCAGCGAAGTGCAACTGGTGCTGAGTACGGTGTTCCTACAGCCGTCACCACTCAATTTGCTGGATACAGCGGTGTTCAAAGAACTTGAAGCCAACCCGTTGGTCGAGTGGGCGGCACCGTTAGCATTTGGTGATTATTATCAAACTATGCCGATTGTTGGCACCAATACCGCACTTTTGCTCGACGGCGGCAAACGCCAACTTGCCGTCGGACGAGCATTTGAAAAAGATTATGAAGCTGTGGTCGGGGCAAACAGCGGTTTGGCAATTGGTGACAGTTTCAGTCCGATGCACGGTCAATTGGGTGAAGCCAATCACCACGCCCATGACGAGATTAGTTATACGGTTGTCGGGATTTTACCGGAAGGGGGCAGCATTTGGGATAAAGCGATTTTAGTGCCGATTACCAGTGTCTGGGATGTTCATCAACATCATGATCATTTACATGATGGTCCGCCGGGCTATGTTGATGAGCACGATCATGATCATCAGCACGAGATCGCAGAACTGGGCGTATCGGCAATTGTGGTTAAACCAAAGAGTTTCGCCGCGGCTTATCAATTGCGCAGCCAGTATAAAACCGACACTACCCAAGCGGTTTTCCCGGCGGAAGTGCTAGTGCGGGTGTATGGCGTGTTAGGCGATAGCAAAGAGGTTCTGTTGTGGGTGTCGATCGTCACGCAAGTACTGGTCGCAACTGCACTTTTGATGATTATTGTGTTGTATCTGCAAAACCGACAAAAACAGGTGGCAGCGTGGCGGATTTTCGGTGCGCCACGTGCCAAGATCTTCTTGCTGATTTGGTTTGCTTTGATCGTGATGATTGCGCTGGCAATGCTGTTGGGTGTGGCTATCGGTTATATCGCGGCACAGTTGATTTCCCAACATCTTAGCTTGCAAAGTGGCTTTGTGCTACCGGTGCGCTTGGGCGAAGAGGAATACCTGTTTATTTTGTTTAATTTTATTTTTGCCATTTTGCTGGCATTGTTGCCGTCTTTGCTGCTTTACCGCCGTTCACCAATAAATGTTTTACGAAACACGCAAGAATGATATGATAACGCCCTAAATTAGTAGTGATAATGTGAGTTTTAGGTAAGGAGAGCTTGTGTTGCAACATCATATCGAACAACACAGTGTGGTTGACAACCAGCGCTTAGTGGTGACGCTGGCATCCACTCAAGCCGAAATTGAAGAGGCGCAACGTTTGCGCTACGAGATTTTTGCCAATGAAATGGGGGCGAAAATTCAGAGTATAAACGGTTTGGATATTGATAAATATGATGAACATTGCCAGCATTTAATTGTCCGAGATGAAGACAACGGACGAATTGTCGGTTGCTATCGTCTGTTGACCATTGAAGGCGCACGCAAAGTCGGCGGCTGGTACAGTGCCGGCGAGTTTGATCTCAGTCGTATTGAACATATTTTAGATCGTACCGTCGAATTGGGGCGCGCTTGCGTACATAAAGACTACCGCAACGGCGGTGTCGTGCTGCTGTTGTGGACCGGATTGATTAAATTTATGCACTTGGAGAATCTGTCGTATATGATCGGCTGTGGCAGTATCAGCATGAGCGACGGCGGGCACAGCGCAGCAAGCCTATACCGTAAATTGGAGAAAAAATATCTATCGCCGTTGGAATATCGGGTGTTTCCGCATGTGCCGGTGCAATTGGATAAATTGCAACAGGATTTAGAGGTCTCGACACCGGCGCTGATCAAAGGCTATTTGCGTGCCGGTGCTTATATTTGCGGCGAACCGGCTTGGGATCCGGATTTCAACTCGGCGGACGTGTTGATTATGATGCCGATCACCCGTCTGGACGAACGTTATTTAAAGCATTTCTGTCGTTGAACGGTACAGTTTAAAATAAGGCGGATTATGCAAACGTTGCGAGTTTTTTGGCGCTTATCATGGATTATGTACTATCTGTTAAGCGGTGTGTTTCAAATGTTGGTGTTGTTTCGTTGGTGCACGCCACAACAAAAATTGGCGCGGATTCAACGCTGGTCGCAAAATATTTTGCGGGTGTTTAACATTCAGGTCAACGCCCATAACGTACCGCACTTATCACAAGTCAAGGGCTCGATGTTTATCTCGAATCACGTTTCTTGGTTAGATATTTTTGCGATCAATGCTGTATTACCGGGGCAGTTCATTGCCAAAGACGATGTGCGCAAATGGCCGATTATCGGCTATCTGGCAGCGCAAGCCAACACAGTGTTTGTGTCGCGTCAACGTGGCAACGGGAGTACACAGGGCAAAGTCGACGGCGTGGCAACCGCACTTCGCAACGGCGCACAGATCACCCTGTTTCCGGAAGGCACGTCGACCATCGGCGATCAGGTGTTGCCGTTCAAAAGCAGTTTCTTTCAGGCGGCGATTGATGCCGAAGCCAAGATTTGGCCGGTGCTGTGTTTCTATCCGGCGCAAAACGGTGGTGTCAACCGTACCATGGCGTATTACGGCGATATCAGTCTGGTGCAATCCTTAAAAGATCTGGCAGCACAAAAGTGCGGTGTGATTGAACTCAATTTTTTTGAAGCGATTGATGCTACAGGGAAAGATCGCCGTGACTTGTGTGATCTAAGCCACCAAATATTATCGACCGAACTGGTGAAAGCGTTGGAGCGTAGTTGTTAGAATTCCTTCTCCCCTTGTGGGAGAAGGACAGATTTTAGCTTCGTTCAGAAGCAAAAATCAGGATGAGGGGGCAGGGAGCAGTGCTGTGATATCTCACCCTCATCCGCCCTATCGGGCACCTTCTCCCATCAAGGGAGAAGGAAATAATGTGTAGATTTACTCATCCCGCAAATCTGCCAATTCCCCTTTCGTTGCCAATGCCAAATCCTGCGCAGTCAAGGCAATATCCAAACCGCGTTTGCCGCCGGAGACGTAGATCACATCCCATTCAACCGCACTTTGATCGATAAAAGTGGGTAAGGCTTTTTTCTGCCCGATCGGGCTGATGCCGCCGATCAGATAGCCGGACGATTTTTGTGCGGCATCGATTTCTGCCATTTCTACCTTTTTCACCTTCAGCGCTTTGGCGGCTTTTTTCAGGCTTAACAAATGCGACACCGGCAGCACCATCACCGCCAATTTTTTCTGATCGCCATTCATTGCGACCAACAGGGTTTTATAGGTTTGTTCAAGGGATAAGCCTAGTTTTTCTGCCGCTTCCTGCCCGAAATCGGTGTTGTGCGGGTCGTGTTGGTAACTGTGGATCGTATGCGAAATTTTTTGTTTTTTCAGGTAATTAATTGCCGGTGTCATGGGGGAACTCTCGATTCTTTTACAGACTTATTACAGGAAATTCCGTAGAATAGCTAAAAATTATTGTAGCACTGTTTTAGAAATTAGGGGAAAAGATGCAAACAAAACTGAATATTGTCATTGCCGCAGAGTTCGAGTTGGCGGAGAAGATCGCAGATTTATTAGAACAAAGCGAGTTGCTGACGGAGAAAATAACCGTTGCCGAGATTTATCCGTTCGGCGAGGAGCAGGGCTTGCGCTTTAATAACCGTGCGGTGGAGCAGCAAAATATCGAAGAGCTTGATTGGTCGGATAAGCAATATCTATTTTTTGCCGGAGAAACCAAACACGCCAGCTATCTGGCACAAGCGGCGGACAGTGGCTGTGTGGTGATCGACCTCAACGGTGTGTGTGCGGCATTGCAAGATGTGCCGTTAATCGTGCCGGGTTTTAATGACGAGCAACTGTCCGAACTGCGTAACCGCAATATCGTGGCGCTTGCCGATCCACAAATCAGCCAGTTACTGCTTGCCGCAGGTGAGCTGTTGCTGCAAGGGGGGATTAATCGGGTGCTGGTTACCTCAATGCTGCCGGCATCGTATGTGAATGCCGAGCAGGTGAAAAAATTGGCGGGGCAGACCGCACGCTTGCTGAACGGGATCCCATTGGACGAGGGCGAAGTGCGGTTGGCATTTGATGCAGTGCCGTTCAAACTGCACAGCAGCGAGCGCTTGCTGCAACAGTTCCAAAAAATCCTGCCAAACAGTGACATTCAATTGGTGATCCACCAAGTGCAAAGTGCGGTTTTCTACGGCTTAGCACAACAAGTAACCGCACTTTCTGATTACCAAACCGATGTGGGGCAATGGCAAGCAGCATGGCAACAAAATGAACTGCTTGTGTGGCATGAGGAACAAATTGTCACGCCGGTGACAAATGGTGAGCAGTATCAAGAACAAGATCAACTGCATATCAGTGATGTGCAAGCATTAGAAAACGGTATTCAGTTTTGGTCGGTGTGCGACGAACAGCGTTTCAGTTTGGCGTTTCTCGCAGTGAAATTGGTAGAAACGGTATATTTTCAAGGTTATTAGCCGCTCAAGTGTGGTGTGCTATAAATGGGTAATCATAAAATAGATAAAAATAAAAGGGGTCTATAATGCGTAAAATAATGAGCAGCTTATTGATGTTGTCGATGGCGGGCAGTGTGGTTGCTAAAGAGATTAACATCAAATTGCTGGGAACGTCTGATGTGCATGGACGAGTGGTGCCTTGGAGCTATGGGGCTGATATTGAAGATCGTTCGGGATCTTATGCCCAGATTGCGAGTTATGTTAAGCGCGTGAAGCAACAGCATGATAATGTGGTTTTGATTGATGTTGGCGATGCGATTCAGGATAACCAAGTGGAAGTGTTTGCCAAAACCCCGCAATACTACCAAGACAATCCCATTCCGAAAGTATTAAATGCGATGGGTTATGATATTTTTGTGTTGGGAAATCATGAGTTTAATTTTGGTATGCCGGCGTTGGATGCTATTTTGCAAGATATCAACGCACAAAAAATTACCGCTAATTTTTATCATCAATCCGGCGAACGTTACTTAGCCCCGACCACGATTATTGAAAAAGACGGGGTGAAACTGGGTATTATCGGTTTGACTACGCCGATGTCGGCGATCTTTGAAAAAGACACCGGACACTTAAACGCGATGAAATTTAGCTCGCCGATTGAGGAAGCCAAGCAGCAAATTGCGGCGTTAAAAGCCCGGCATGTCGATGCGATTATTGTGGTTGCCCACATGGGCATTGAGAATGAAAACAACATTGCCGAAACCGGCGTTAGGGATCTGGTCAATGCGGTTGAGGGGATTGATGTGATTATTGCCGGGCATATGCACCAAAATATACCCGGCGAAACCATCAATAATGTGTTAATCACTGAGCCGCACCGTTACGGCACGGTGGTTTCTGAAGTGGATTTAACCTTTGATATTGATGAGAAACAGCAGGTTAAACTGTTGTCAAAAGCGGCAAAAACTGTACCGGTGAAAGAGCTGGATGCCGATCCTGAAATCGTCAGCATTTACCAACCTTATCATGACGAGTTAAGACGCTTAAATAATGTCGTGATTGGTGAAACCGCCAATGACATGGTTTTGCAACAGAAAAATCATGGTGTATCCGTTGCTTTTTCACAAGATACAGGATTATCGTCGCTGATTACCGACGTCGAATTACATTACAGCAAAGCTGATGTGGTTTCCTTTGCCTTCGATCATGAAAAGGTACGTTTGGATAAAGGGCCGATTAAGAAAAAAGATATTATTTATAACTACCGCTATGCCGGCGGTGATGTGACGGTGTATGAGTTGAGCGGCAAACAGCTGAAGCAGTATATGGAGTGGTCAGCCGACTATTTTAATACCATTGAAGCAGGCGATACGGCTTATCGTTATGATCCAGAGCGTGGAAAATCCAAATATGTGACCTTCGATATTTTTGGTGGGGTCAACTATAACATTGATTTAACTCAGCCAAGCGGACATAAAATTGTTGATTTAACCTTAGCTGACGGACGTCCGGTGACGGATGAACTCAAATTAAAAGTCGGCATGAATTCCTACCGCTTTGGGCAACTCAGCAAAACAGGGGGAATTTTTGCAGGACAGACCATTCCGGTTTTATGGGAATCGAAAGTGGCTTTAGGCAGTGAAGCCGGCACCATTCAAAATATGATGATCGACTATATTACCCAGGTGAAGCAAGGCAAAATCGACGGCTTGTCGCATAACCGTTGGCGGCTTATCGGTTTAAAATAGAGTATGTTTATTTTTAAAGTGCGGTTCGAGCAGAACCGCACTTTGCTTTTCGATGGTTTTCTATTTGAAACCATCGGCTTGCAACTGTTGATAGCCGCCTAGATTGATCACATTATGATAGCCTAACTTTTCTAATTCGGCTTTTGCCAATTCGGAGCGGCGACCACTGCGGCAATAAACATAAATCGGTTGCTGTTTATCACTGCTTATCTGACTGATTTGTGACGCAATTTGATCGTGCGCAATGTGAACCGCACTTTGCAAATGCCCGGCATTAAACTCCTCAAGACTGCGTACATCCAGCAAAATCGCCTGCTGAGTTTGTTGCTGCTGTTGCAATTGTTGTGGCGTGTGTTTTGGCGTAGTCATATTGGCTTGTACTGTTGAAAATAAGCCGCTGAATAAGCAGATTCCGCCGGCTATCCATTTTAACATTCGCATTTGTGCCTCCTAATATGAAAAATCGTGCTCAGATTAGCCGATTCGAAAATAATTGCTTGCGCAAAAATATCGCCTTATTGCGATTTTATATCAGCTCCGCCTGTTGTAGCACCACCGCTTGCAGCACTTTGATGCCCGCTTCCACATCTTGCCAATCGGTGTGTTCCAACGGATTGTGGCTGATGCCTTGGCGTGACGGCACAAAAATCATACCGGTCGGACATAGAGTTGCCATGTGCATGGCGTCGTGTCCGGCACCGCTCGGCATAATTTCATAGGTATAGCCTAAGCCTACCGCAGCTTGCTCAACCGTATTAACCATGTCTGTATTCAAGATGATTGGCTGATCGCGCGAAATCAGTTGCAGTTCGATCTGTAAGCCGCGTTGTTGACTGACCTTATCGATTTTTTGTTGTAAGGCAGAAAATACGCTTTCCCGTGCGGTAATATCAGTACCGCGAATATCGATCAATAATTCACAATAGCCCGGCACCACGTTCATCACGCCCGGTTTAACCTGCAGTTGTCCCACTGTGGCGACAGTGGCGTGTCCGGCACGAATCGCGGCTTGCTCCAATTCCAATGCTAATTCGGCGCCGCCTAATAATGCATCATGGCGATAATTCATTGCTGTTGCGCCGGAGTGATCCGCTTGGCCTTGAATTTTCACGATGCAGCGAATCGGTGCCGCAATGCCGGTGACGACACCGATGGTTTTTTGTTCATTTTCCAGACGTGGTCCCTGTTCAATATGCAATTCAAAAAAGCATTTAAATTCAGCGGCGGAGCGTTTGGCTTGATCGACTTGCTGAAAATCCAAGCCGATTTGCTGAAGTGCGGTGGCGAGGCTAATCCCGTTTTTATCTTGCAAATGGGCTAAATCCGCTTGCTTGCTGACACCGCACATTACCTTACTGCCCAAAGTGGCATAGTTAAAACGGCTGGACTCTTCGCAAGTAAAAATGATTAATTCCAATGGATAACGGGTTTGCTGTTGTTGTTCACACAATTGCAGCAGGATTTCCAAGCCGGCAATGGTGCCAAGCGGTCCGTCGAATTTTCCGGCATTGACCACTGTGTCGATATGTGAACCGAATGCCACCGCGGGCAAGTCGTTTTGAGTTCCGTCATAGCGGATAATTAGGTTACCAATTTCATCGATCCGCACTTTTAACGGATATTGTCGACAGATTTCCAATACATAATTGCGAGCAGCCAGATCTTCGCTGCTAAAGGCTAGGCGTGTCAGTTCATGTGGCGAGCTGGAAATAGTGGCGAGATGATTAATCAGCGCTTTGATTCTTGGCATATTAATTGTTTGGCTAATAACTGGTGTTGTTATGGGCTGCATTCTTTTTCTCCTTAAAAACGGTCATAAATAGGAAAGTTTACAAACTGTTTGCTGAAAGCATGATCTCTTTCACTATACGCTAAAAATAGTTGCGGTAAACTTATACTCGTCAAAACATGATCACCAGCAAAAGGAGTGTACTGATGAGTATCAAGAAAATGCTGTTAATGAGTGGTTCTAAATACCGTACTACGGGTTATTTGGAGCATTGTATCCCTTGGATTAGCCGTTTTTTAGCCGATTATCGTGGCAAAACGGTGGCGTTTGTGCCTTATGCCGGGGTCAGTCGTAGTTATGATCAGTATGAAGCGGCAGTACAGCAGGCATATGAGTCGCTGGATATGAAAATTATTTCAGTACATCGTGCCTCAAGTGCGGTGCAGGCGATTGAACAAGCTGATGCGATTGCCATTGGCGGTGGCAATACGTTTTGTCTGTTAAATCAGCTGTATCGGCACAACCTGCTGGAACCGATTCGGGCAAAAGTGAATAGCGGCACGCCGTATTTCGGCTGGAGTGCCGGGGCGAATGTTGCCGGCGCTTCAATTATGACCACCAACGATATGCCGATTGTCTATCCGCCGTCGTTTGAAGCCTTGAACTTGTTTCCGGCACAAATCAACCCGCACTTTATCTCCGGCAAAATACAGGGGCATAACGGTGAAAGTCGCGAAGAGCGGTTAAATGAGTTTTTGCTGGTCAACCCGAAAGCGCTGGTCTATGCCCTGCCGGAAGGTACTGCGTTGCAAATTCGTGATCACAAAGCAACGGTATTGGGCTTTGACGATATTTTGCGTTTCAGCGGAAAAATGGATATGGAAACCATAGCGGTTAATTCCACGTTCAATTATGAGTGATATAAAATGATTTGGAGATTGTAAATGAATGAATTAAAGATGGGCATTGCGTTATTGGGCATTGTCGTGACCATTTATCTGTTGATTAAAAAATATGAAACCCGCACGGTGTTGTTAGGCGTGGGGTTAGTGATGGCAGTGCTAACGCTGAATCCGATGGGCGCATTGGAAGCATTTGCCAAAAGCATGACCAGCGCCGGGTTGATTATGGCAATCTGTTCCAGCATGGGCTTTGCTTATGTGATGAAATATACCGAATGCGATATGCACTTGGTACATTTGTTGACTAAGCCTTTAAGCGGTTTGAAATTTTTTCTGATTCCGATCGCTACGATTCTGACTTTTTTTATCAATATCGCCATTCCGTCGGCGGCCGGTTGTGCGGCGGCGGTGGGTGCAACCTTGATACCGGTGCTGAAATCGGCTGGCGTGCGTCCGGCAACCGCCGGGGCGGCAATTTTGGCAGGAACGTTCGGTTCGATGATGAGTCCCGGATCTTCTCACTCGGCAATGATCAGTGAAATGTCGGGTTTGACGGTGACCCAAGTGAACCTGAGCCATGCGCCTTACACCATTATTGCCGGCGCAATCGGTGCGGTGGTATTGACGATTTTAGCCGTGGCTTTGGGCGATTATCACAAAAAATTCCGTGATGAATATTTGGCAGAAAACCAAAACGCAGAGCAACATTTCACCAATGTGAATTTTTTGTATGCGCTGGCGCCGTTGATTCCGGTGGTATTGCTGGTGATCGGCGGTACTGAATTGCAACAAATCTCTTGGCTGGCATGGACCAAAATGACGGTGCCGGAAGCGATGTTGATCGGCGCGATTTATGCGATCATTGTCACTCGTGCTTCGCCGGTGAAAATCACTAATGAATTTTTCAACGGCATGGGCAATTCGTATGCCAACGTGTTGGGGATTATCATTGCCGCCAGTGTGTTTGTCGCCGGACTGAAATCGACCGGGGCGATTGACTCGGCAATTGAATTCTTAAAATCTTCCAATGAATTTGTCCGTTGGGGGGCGACCATTGGACCGTTTTTGATGGGCATCATCACCGGTTCCGGTGATGCGGCGGCGATAGCCTTCAATACGGCGGTGACGCCGCATGCGGCTGAGCTGGGTTACACTCATGTCAATTTGGGCATGGCAGCCGCGATTGCCGGTGCCATCGGCCGCACGGCTTCGCCGATTGCCGGGGTGACCATTGTCTGTGCCGGTTTGGCGATGGCGAATCCGGTGGATATGATTAAACGAACTGCACCGGGCATGGTGCTGGCGGTATTGTTTTTGGCTCTGTTTATGTTATAGCTGGAGGGTAGTATGGGCATTAATCCACAACAGTTGATTGCGTGGCGGCGGGAATTTCATCAATTTCCGGAAACCGGTTGGTGTGAATTTTTGACCACCACTAAATTGGCACAATACTTGTCTGAGATGGGCTTTGAAGTGAGGTTGGGCAAGCAAATTATCAATCCAGAGTTTGTCCGCGGACGGCAGCAACCGATTGTCGATGTCGGTTTGAAGCAGGCGATTGCACGGGGCGCCGATCAAAACTGGTTGGAGAAAATGGACGGTTATACCGGCTGTGTGGCGATTTTTGATTCCGGCAGAGCGGGTAACACGGTGGCGCTGCGCTTCGATATCGATTGTGTCAATGTGCAGGAAACCGCACTTGAGGATCACCTGCCCAACAAATTGGGTTTCCGCTCACAAAATGACGGTTTTATGCACGCCTGCGGGCATGACGGACACATGGCGATCGGCTTGGGGGTGGCGCAATGGATTGCCGACAACCAAGCGCAATTAAACGGTAAAATTAAACTGGTGTTTCAGCCGGCGGAGGAGGGCGTGCGTGGCGCGGCGGCAATTGCCGCCAGCGGTATTATCGATGATGCCGACTATTTTGCCGCCTCTCATCTCAGCTTCTGTGCCGATTCCGGTACGATTATTGCCAATCCGAAAAAATTTCTTTGCACTACAAAAATGGATATACGCTATTGCGGCAAACCGGCGCATGCCGGTGCCGCACCGCACTTGGGACGCAATGCCTTGCTGGCGGCGGCACATGCCGTGACACAACTGCACGGCATTTCGCGCCACGGCGACGGTATGACTCGAATCAATGTCGGGGGGTTGAAAGCGGGCGAAGGGCGTAATGTGATTCCGACCACTGCGGAAGTGCAGTTGGAGGTGCGCGGTGAAAATGCCGAGATCAATCAATATATGGTGGATCAAGTATTGCAAATCGCCAAAGGTATCGCTATCAGTTTTGATGTGAACTATGAAACTGAAATTATGGGCGAAGCGGTCGATCTCGATAACGATGCTGAATTGGTTGAATTAATCAGCGAACTGGCGGAAAAAGAGACCGACGTGGCGCAAGTTGCCCCGACCTATAGCTTCAACGGTAGTGAAGACGCAACTATTCTCGGACGACGGGTGCAGCAACACGGCGGCAAAGCGATTTACTTTATTGTTGGTGCCGACCGCACTGCCGGACATCACCAAGCTGAATTCGATTTTGATGAACAGCAACTGCTGACCGGCGTTAATCTGTATACCGCACTTTTGCAGCGGCTGAACGGTTGATTAAAACTCACTGGTAAAATACCGCACTGGCGCAAAGTCAAAGTGCGGTATTTTTGAGCGCAAATTGCCGCTAAATATTCGCTTTATATTGACGATCGGCAGTCTGATAATTTTCCAGAATATCATTTTCCGGCTGTTTAGTCAGCAGTGAAACCAGCACGATAGCCAGTGAAGACAGGATGAAACCGGGGATCATTTCATAAATTCCGCTGTCCGGAATCACTCTATTCCAGAAACTGACCACCAATGCGCCAGTTATCATTCCCGCCATAGCACCGTTGGCGTTAGTGCGTTGCCAAAAGAGTGAAAACAGCACCAGTGGCCCAAACGAACTGCCGAAGCCTGCCCACGCATGTTCCACCAGTTTCAACACCTGACTTTCCGGGTTTTGTGCGATTGCAATTGCAATCACCGCAATGGCCAACACCATTAAGCGTCCTAACCACACCAGCTCTTTGTCACTGGCTTTGGGGCGAATAAAGCCACGGTAAAAGTCTTCGGTGATCGCACTGGAGGAGATCAACAGCTGGCAACTTAAGGTGCTCATCACGGCGGCTAAAATTGCGGACAGCAGCACCCCTGCAATCCATGGATTAAATAGATGGCGCGCCAGTTCAATAAAAATTTGCTCACGATTGTTGTTGACCACTGTGGCTAATTCCGGATTGGTGTAGAAATAGGCAATCCCGAAAAAACCAACCCCGACAGCGCCCAATAAGCAGAAAATCATCCATGAGATACCTATGCGTCGTGCGCTGGTCAATGAACGCACATTTTCCGCCGCCATAAAGCGTGCCAAAATATGTGGTTGCCCAAAATAGCCCAAGCCCCAAGCAGATAAACTGAATAAACCGATCAGCGATGTGCCTGTCCACATATCGGTGAAGTTTTTGCCCAGATCATTGCCTGCCGCTGCCAATACCTGTGAAAAGTCGTCGATGCCACCAATCGCAAACAGCACCATCACCGGCGTGATAATCAACGCCAATACCATTAAAGTAGCCTGCACAGTGTCAGTCCAGCTGACCGCTAAGAAACCACCGATAAAAGTGTAAATAATGGTAGCAAGTGCACCATACCAAAGTGCGGTTTGGTAAGGTGTGCCGAACAGGTTTTCAAATAATCGTGCTCCGGCAACCACACCTGAGGAGCAATAAATCGTGAAAAAAAACAGAATGATGCTAGCGGCAACGACTTTTAACATTTTGTGGTTATTATTGCCCTGTTTTGAGCTGAAACGGGCTTGAAAATACTCCGGCAGCGTCAACGCATTATCGTGGCTTTCGGTAAATACCCGCAAGCGCCCGGCAACGAAGTACCAGTTCAAATAAGCGCCGATGGTCAAACCGATTGCAATCCAAGCCTCGACCAGTCCGGCAGCATACACCGCACCGGGCAGCCCCATCAGCAACCAACCGGACATATCCGATGCGCCGGCAGACATGCCGGTGACAAAGCCGCCCAGACTACGCCCGCCGAGAATGTAGTCGGATAAGTTGCTGGTATAGCGGTATGCCAACACCCCAATCAGCAGCATACCGATGATATAAATGGTAAAGGTAATAATTGTTGGATCGTAGCCAAACATAAACAGCCTCTATCAATAAATCGAAAAAGGGGCGGAGTATAGCACGAATTGATGTCCTGTTTTAGCTTCTTGCGCCGAAAATCGCACTGCCAATCCGCACTTGGGTAGAACCGCACTTGATCGCCATTGCCATATCGCCACTCATGCCTAACGATAGCGTATCAATTTGCTGTTCAGGCAGGGCAAGTCGTAGCTGCTGAAATAGTTGTTGCATGCGGCTGAAAGCCTGTTGCTGCACGCTTGGATCATCACTGTCTTGCGCAATGGCCATCAGACCACGCAGGCGCAAATTCGGCAGTGCTGCGATCTGTGTCGCAAGCGGCAGTAAGGCGTTTGGCATAATGCCGGATTTAGAACTTTCGTTGCTAATATTGATTTGAATCAGTACATTCAACGGCGCAAGCGCGGTCGGACGTTGTTGACTGAGGCGTTCGGCAATTTTCAGCCGATCGACGGTTTCAATCCAATCGAAATGTTCTGCCACCAAACGGCTTTTATTCGATTGTAACGGCCCGATAAAATGCCATTCCAACGGGATGTTTTGTGATTGAAAATACTGAATTTTTTCTACACCTTCCTGGACATAATTTTCACCAAACGCAGTTTGCCCGGCAGCAACCGCTTCGGCAATTGCAGAAAATGGCTTGGTTTTGCTGACCGCTAACAGTTTTACCGATCCCAACGTGCGGTCAGCTTGTTGACAATGGTATGTGATTTGCTGATGAATCTCAGCCAGATTGTGTTGAATAGACATGGATAATTCTAGGGTCTGTTAAGTGAACAAAAAGTGGGGTTATTCTAGCGTGGAATGGTGAGGCTGTCTAAGTAAGAGTGGTTTCAGATTGAATATTGATTTTGCGATCAGGATCGAAGAGAACATCAGTGGTAACTGACAAAAATATAAAAGTAGAAAATAATATTCCCAAAATGGGAAATATGTTATGCTGGCTTTACTCTTAAGGAGCATCAATGATTGTGGTTGGAACAGAGCTGTTGCTGTCATTTTGCAAGAAACATGCCAACAGTGAAAAAGCGATAAAAACGTGGTTGCAGCAGGTAAAACAAGCGGCTTGGAAAACCCCACAAGAGATCAAAAATGCTTATCGTAACAGTGATTTCTTGCCGAATAACCGTGTTATTTTTAATATTAAAGGTAACCATTACCGGCTCGTGGTGAAAGTGCGCTATCTTAATGGAATTGTAAAAATCGAATGGATTGGCACACACGCTGAGTATAGTAAGCAGAATTTTTAGGAGCGAAGATGAAAAGTATCAAATTAATTGCTGATGAACAGGATTATCGCGAAGCCTTGGTAAGGCTTTCCGAATTAATGGATTTAGAACCGGAAGTCGAAAGTGAGCAGGATTTGGAGCTGAATGCGCTGGCGTTGCTGCTCGAGGCTTATGAAGCTAAGCATTATCCTTTTCCGACGAATGATGTGACCGCACTTGATATTATTAAGTTTAAAATGGAACAAAATGACCTCAATGCCAAAGATATGGTGGCGTATTTGGGGTCACCGTCAAAAGTGTCGGAAGTGTTAAGTGGTAAACGCCGTCTGAGCTTAACCATGATTAAAAAATTACATTATGGATTAGGTATTCCGGCAGATTTACTCTTAGAAATATAAAAATTATTTTTAGCTACTATATTGTTGCAGTGAGAGCTAGACTAGATTAAATAGCGTTTATTTGGTTTGTTTCTAATTTTTAATTGACAACCCGAACGAAATTCTGTATTTCTATCACATCAATTTTTTTTAAAAATTAACCAAATTATGCAAAACAACACAACCATTATCACCACCATTATGATTACCATGCGTAAGTCCGTGGCGGGTTAGTGTTGTATAACAAAATCAAAGCAACCCGCACCGACCAGTGCGGGTTTTTTAGTATTTAAGAATAGTATTTAAAATCAATATGTTAGAGAATTAGGAGAAGATTATGCGAGTGCTTAAATTTGGAGGAACGTCGTTGGCGAATCCGGAACGCTTTTTACAGGCTGCCGGGTTGATTGAACAGGCGCATTTGAAGGATCAGGCGGCAGGCGTGCTGTCGGCACCGGCGAAAATCACCAATTATCTGGTGGCGTTGGTAGAAAAGGCGGTCGCCGGAGAAAATTTTGAACAGGATTTTAACGACGCCCTTCACATTTTCTACCGCATTATCGATGGCTTACACCAAGCCAATCCCAAACTCGACAAAATCACCCTTCTGCAAGTTATTGACAACGAATTTACCCAACTGAAACAGGTATTAAGCGATATTCAGCGCAACAAGCGTTGTCCTGACAGCGTGAATGCCACCATTTTGTGCCGTGGCGAAAAACTGTCGATTGCGATGATGAAAGCCTGGTTTGAGGCGAAAGGCTATTCGGTCAGCCAGATTGATCCGGTGGAAAAACTGGTGGCGAAAGGCACTTATTTGGAATCGTCGGTCAGTATCAGTAAATCCAAACCGCGTGTGGATGCGGCGTCTATCCCGAAACAAAATATCGTATTAATGGCCGGTTTTACCGCCGGTAATGAACAAGGTGAATTAGTATTACTGGGACGCAACGGCTCGGATTATTCGGCGGCGGTGTTGGCGGCGTGTCTGGATGCGGATTATTGTGAGATTTGGACCGATGTGGACGGAGTTTATACCTGCGATCCACGTTTAGTCAGTGATGCCCGTTTGTTGGACAGTCTTTCTTATCAAGAAGCGATGGAGCTTTCTTATTTCGGTGCGAAAGTGATCCATCCGCGCACTATCGGCCCGTTGGTGCGCTGTAGCATTCCTTGCGTAATTAAAAATACCGCCAATCCGGATGCGCCTGGTACTTACATCAATAACGACGTTAAATCGGACAGCTTGCAGGTGAAAGGGATTACCAATCTGGATAATGTCAGTATGTTCAATATTTCCGGTCCGGGCATGCAGGGCATGGTCGGTATGGCGGCGCGGGTTTTTTCCACCATGTCGAAAGCGGGGATTTCGGTGATTTTGATTACCCAATCTTCGTCTGAATACAGCATCAGTTTTTGTGTATTAAGCAAATCGGTCGCGATCGCCAAGCAAGCGTTACAACAAGAGTTCGCTTACGAATTGGAGCATAAACAATTAGAACCGTTGGAGATCACCGACAATTTATCGATTGTTTCCGTGGTCGGCGACGGCATGAAAACCGCGAAAGGTATTGCCGCCCGTTTCTTTACCGCACTTGCCCGATCCAATATCAATATTGTGGCGATCGCACAGGGATCGTCCGAACGTTCAATCTCGACTGTCGTGCCGCAAAACAAATCGGTGCAAGCGGTGAAAGCCACCCATCGTGCGTTGTTCACCCATCATCAAGTAGTCGATGTATTCGTGGTCGGCACCGGCGGTGTGGGCGGCGAGTTGGTTGATCAAATCCAACGCCAGACCGATTATCTGGAAAAAAAGAATATCGCGATCCGCGTCTATGCCTTAGCGAATTCGAAAAAACTTCTGCTGAGCGAACAGCCGCTGGAATTGACTAACTGGCGTGAACAGCTGGTGCAAGCCGACGCTGAATATTCGGTGGAGCGTCTGGTAAAATTTGTGCAAGATAACAATATTGTCAATCCGGTGCTGGTGGATTGCACTTCTAACCAAGATATTGCCAATCAATACGTCAGCTATTTGAGTGCCGGTTTTCATGTGGTGACGCCAAATAAAAAAGCCAACACTTCCGATGTGGAGTACTACCTGCGCTTAAGAGCGGTTGCGGCGCAAAATCAGCGAAAATTTATGTACGACACCAATGTCGGTGCCGGATTGCCGGTGATTGATAATTTGCAAAAACTGTTGGCAGCGGGCGACGAAGTGCTGCAATTTGACGGGATTCTGTCCGGTTCATTGTCATTTATTTTTGGCAAGCTGGAAGAAGGCTTGAGCCTGTCGCAAGCCACCGCACTGGCCAAAGAAAAAGGCTTCACCGAGCCGGATCCGCGCGATGATTTGTCCGGTAGCGATGTGGCACGTAAGTTGTTGATTATCGCCCGTGAAAACGGCTTGATGTTGGAACTGAAAGACGTTGAAGTGGAAGGTGTGTTGCCGCAGGGTTTTGCCGACGGCAAAAATGTAGCGGACTTTATGGCTGAGCTGCCGCAGCTGGACGCTGAATTTGCCGAACGTGTTGCTGCCGCCAAAGCCAACGGGCAGGTGTTGCGCTATGTCGGACAACTGGAAAATGGCAAATGCAAGGTTTCGATTGTAGCAGTCGATGGTGATAATCCATTGTATAAAGTGAAAAACGGAGAAAATGCCTTGGCGTTTTATACCCGTTATTACAACCCGATTCCGCTGTTATTGCGTGGCTATGGCGCCGGCAATGATGTGACGGCTGCCGGGATTTTCGCTGATATTTTGCGCACACTGCAAAATGGAGGGGGCAATTAATGTCAGATTTGTTAAGAGTTTACGCCCCGGCGTCCAGTGCCAATGTCAGTGTTGGTTTTGATACTTTAGGCGCAGCAATTTCGCCGATCGATGGCTCATTGCTGGGGGATGTCGTGCAGATCGAAGCCATTGCACAAGGCTTTGAATTGGAAAGTGCCGGTTATTTTGTGCGCAAATTGCCAAAAGAACCACAAAAAAACATTGTTTATCAAGCCTATGTGCTGTTTTGCGAACGTTTAAAACTGCGCAATTACAAAGTGCGGTCGCTGCGTTTGATCTTGGAAAAAAATATGCCGATCGGCTCCGGCTTGGGATCGAGCGCCTGCTCGATCGTGGCGGCGTTGGTGGCGTTGAATAAATTCCATCAAGAGCCATTTTCCAAAATGGAACTGCTGGAGATGATGGGCGAACTGGAGGGGCGGATTTCCGGCTCGATTCACTATGACAACGTAGCGCCGTGCTTTTTGGGCGGTGTGCAGTTGATGGTCCAATCGTTAGGCAATATCAGCCAAACCTTACCGTTTTTTGATCAATGGTATTGGGTACTGGCGTATCCGGGGATTGAAGTCTCCACGGCTGAAGCCCGTGCGATTTTGCCGAAAAGCTACAGTCGCCAAGATGTGATCGATCATGGTCGCTATCTGGGTAGTTTTGTACATGCTTGCCATACCCGACAAGCCAATTTAGCCGCTTTGATGATGAAAGATGTGATTGCCGAGCCGTACCGTGAGCAGTTGCTGCCGAATTATGATAATGTAAAACAAGGCTGCCGTGATCTGGGCGCATTGGCGACCGGCATTTCAGGTTCCGGCCCGACGATTTTTGCGATCGCGCCAGATTTGTCAACTGCGAGTAAAGTAGCAACCTATTTAGAAAACAACTATTTGCAGAACAACGAGGGCTTCGTCCATGTTTGTCAGGTTGATAATCAAGGGGCAAGGCTGCTAGACTGATGTCATTCTATGACTGATAAACGAGCGGAATTTATAAATAAGTAGGGGAATTTATAAATAGAGTAGGGGCGGATTGCATATCTGCCCGAACTGTATTTTGCATTTTTCCTTTATTGATTAAGTGCTTATGTCGAGCTTCGTATACGGGCGGATATGCAATCCGCCCCTACTTTGCCTCATCAATGACTTTGTCAATAATCCGAGTGAATACAATCAGTCCTACATCGCCTCGCTGAATAAGTGAATAACAAATCACAATTAAAGGATTTTTTAATGAATTTATACAACATCAAACACCCGGAACAGCAAGTCAATTTCGCTCAAGCGGTACGTCAAGGATTGGGCAAAAACCAAGGGTTGTTTTTCCCAGAAGTGATTCCACCGTTGGACAATGTTGATGCGTTGCTGGAGCTGCCGCTTGTCGAGCGCAGCCAAGCGATCTTATCGGCACTGATCGGCGAAGAATTGCCAAGTGCGGTTTTGAACCAAATCGTCAGTGATGCGTTCACGTTTCCGGCGCCGTTGGTGAAAGTCGAAGACAATATCTATGCGCTGGAACTGTTCCACGGACCGACGCTGGCGTTTAAAGATTTCGGCGGGCGTTTTATGGCGCGCACCTTGGCGGCAATCCGTGGCGAAGGCAAAATCACGATTTTAACCGCCACTTCCGGTGATACCGGTGCGGCGGTAGCGCATGCGTTTTACGGTTTAGACAATATCGAAGTGGTGATCCTGTATCCGAAAGGCAAAATCAGCCCGCTGCAAGAGAAACTGTTCTGTACTTTGGGCGGCAATATCCGCACTGTGGCGATTAACGGTGATTTTGACGACTGTCAGGCGTTGGTGAAGCAAGCCTTTGATGATCAAGACTTACGCAAGGCGATCGGTTTAAATTCGGCGAATTCGATCAATATCAGTCGCTTGCTGGCGCAAGTGTGCTACTACTTTGAAGCGGTGGCGCAGTTGCCGAAAGCGCAGCGTAATAACCTGGTGGTTTCAGTACCGAGTGGTAACTTTGGCAACTTAACCGCAGGTTTGATCGCCAAATGGCTAGGCTTGCCGATTAAGCGCTTTATCGCCTCGACCAATGCCAACGACACCGTACCGCGCTACTTGAAGAGCGGGCAATGGCAACCAAACGCCACCGTGGCGACCTTATCCAACGCAATGGACGTGAGCCGCCCGAACAACTGGCCACGGGTGGAGGAAATCTTTAAGCGTAATGGTTGGAATTTAAGCGAACTGCACAGCGATTCGCGCAGCGATGCGGCAACCGAAACCGCACTTCAAGCAATGCAAGCCAAAGGTTATTTGTGCGAACCGCACGGTGCGATTGCTTACGATACCTTAAGTGCCGATCTGCAAGCGGGCGAAACCGGCATCTTCCTTTGCACCGCCCACCCGGCGAAATTCAAAGAGAGCGTTGATCGTATTCTTGGATTGGATCTGCCGTTGCCGCAAGCGTTGGACAAACACAACAAACTGCCGTTGTTGTCCGATGAAATGGCAAATGATTTCAGTTTGTTAAGGACTTATCTGTTACAGCGCTAATCAACTAGCCAGTTGAATGAGTTGACTAAAAGCGAGCCGAGTGGTTCGCTTTTGTTTTTTGGGAAGCTGGAATCGCACGAATTATTGAAAAATAAAGGACAAACCGCACTTTTATACTTTAAATCGCAAAAAATCCTTGATCTAGCCCAAATAATTTAAATAAAGTGGTAGCGTCGCACTATAGAGGGTGTAATATGTAACAATTTAATAACAATAGATTTAGCGAAGATCTGTTGTTGAGCCATAACTTACTCTACTTACTCACAATCATAATGACGAGGTGTAATGATGTCAGATTTCTTAGCCGATTATCGAGCCCATGTTGAACAACGCTTACAGCAAGGTGTGGTTGCTAAGCCGCTGGATGCAGAACAGACCGCCCGGTTGGTGGAGCTGCTGAAAAAACCGGTGGCAGGGGAAGAGGCTTTTTTAGTCGATTTATTTGAAAACAGGGTGCCGGCAGGCGTTGACGAAGCGGCGTATGTGAAGGCCTCATTTCTATCTGCGCTAGTGAGTGGTGATGTCAGTTCGCCGTTGATTTCGGCGGAAAGGGCGGTCGAGCTGCTTGGCACGATGCAAGGTGGCTACAACATTGAGCCGTTGCTGAAAGCGCTGGATAATCAAAAACTGGCACCGTTGGCAGCGACCGCACTCTCTTCCACCTTGCTGATGTTTGATAATTTTCACGATGTGGTAGAGAAAGCCAATGCAGGCAATGATTACGCTAAACAAGTGTTACACTCTTGGGCAGAGGCTGAATGGTATTTATCTCGTCCGAAATTAGCGGAAAAAATCACTGTAACCGTGTTTAAAGTGACCGGAGAAACCAACACCGATGATTTGTCGCCGGCGCAAGATGCTTGGTCACGCCCGGATATTCCACTGCATGCGCTGTCGATGTTAAAAAATGAACGTGAGGGTATTCAGCCTGACGAAGCCGGGGTTATCGGCCCAATCAAACAGATTGAAAAGTTAAAACAAAAAGGCTTTCCGCTGGCGTATGTCGGTGATGTGGTCGGCACGGGATCGTCGCGTAAATCGGCGACCAATTCCGTGTTGTGGTTTATGGGCGACGATATTCCGTTTGTGCCGAATAAACGTGCCGGTGGTGTGGTGTTGGGCAGCAAAATTGCACCGATTTTCTTTAATACCTTGGAAGATGCGGGCGCATTGCCGATTGAAGTGGATGTCAACAATCTGGAAATGGGCGATGTGATCGACATTTATCCGTATCAAGGCAAAATCTGCAAACACGGCACTGAGCAAGTTTTGGCTGAGTTCAGTTTAAAAACCAATGTGTTGCTGGACGAAGTGCGTGCCGGTGGACGGATTCCGTTGATTATCGGGCGTGGGCTGACCCATAAAGCCCGTTGTGAATTGGGCTTACCGGAAAATGAGGTGTTTGCGAAGCCGAAAGCCACTGAGCAGAGCAGCAAAGGCTTCACGTTGGCACAAAAAATGGTCGGGCGTGCCTGTGGTGTGGACGGCATTCGCCCGGGGCAATATTGTGAACCGAGAATGACCTCGGTTGGCTCGCAAGACACCACCGGACCGATGACTCGTGATGAATTGAAAGATTTGGCGTGTTTGGGCTTTTCAACCGATTTGGTGATGCAATCCTTTTGCCATACCGCGGCTTATCCAAAACCGGTGGATGTTACCACCCATCACACTTTGCCGGATTTCATTATGAACCGTGGCGGTGTGTCGCTGCGTCCCGGTGACGGCATTATCCATTCGTGGCTAAACCGAATGTTGTTGCCGGATACGGTTGGCACCGGCGGCGATTCACATACCCGTTTCCCGATCGGTATTTCCTTCCCGGCGGGTTCCGGCTTGGTGGCGTTTGCTGCGGCGACCGGCGTGATGCCGTTAGATATGCCGGAATCCGTGCTGGTGCGTTTCAGCGGCACTATGCAACCGGGAATCACGCTGCGGGATCTGGTGCATGCGATTCCGTATTATGCGATTCAGCAAGGTTTGCTGACGGTAGAGAAAAAAGGCAAGAAAAATATCTTCTCAGGGCGGATTTTAGAAATCGAAGGCTTGGAAGATCTGAAAATCGAACAGGCATTCGAACTGTCTGATGCTTCGGCAGAGCGCTCGGCGGCGGCTTGTACCATTAAGCTGGATAAAGCACCGATTATCGAATATCTGAATTCGAATATCACGCTGTTGAAATGGATGATTGCCGAAGGTTACGGCGATGTGCGAACTTTGGAGCGTCGAATCAAGGGAATGCAGGCTTGGCTGGCTGATCCGCAATTGTTGCAAGCCGATGCCGATGCGGAATATGCAGCAGTGATTGAAATTGATTTGAATGAAATCAAAGAGCCGATTTTGTGTGCGCCGAATGATCCGGACGATGCGCGTAAACTGTCGGACGTTGCCGGAGATAAGATCGATGAGGTGTTTATCGGTTCTTGTATGACCAATATCGGTCATTTCCGTGCGGCAGGCAAACTACTGGATAAATTCAAAGAGGTGATCCCAACCCGTTTATGGATTGCGCCACCGACCAAAATGGATGCGGCATTGTTGACCGAAGAGGGATACTATAGCATTTTTGGTAAGAGTGGTGCCAGAATGGAGATGCCGGGGTGTTCATTGTGTATGGGCAATCAGGCACGAGTGGCGAGCGGGGCAACCGTGGTGTCGACTTCGACCCGCAACTTCCCGAACCGTTTAGGGCAAGGGGCGAATGTATATTTGGCCTCGGCTGAATTATCGGCAATTGCCGCCTTATTAGGGCGTTTACCAACGGTGGACGAATATCTGCGCTACGCAGCCGATCTGCAAACTGATAAAGCGGATACCTACCGTTATATGAATTTTGACCAGATCAATAGCTATGTGAAAAAAGCGGATGAAGTGATTTTTCAAACGGCGGTATAAAAATGCCGCTTAAAAGTGCGGTATAAAATCTATCGTTAAGTCCGATTTAATCGGTATAATGCAATCCTCTGATTTTGGTCAGAGGATTTTTCTTTTTTTGAAGCACTTTTTTAGTTATTGGGGAGAGCAAATAATGCCGCCACGCTATTTAATTATCTTTGCGGTTGTGATTTTAACCGCACAACTGTTTATTTATATCAGCAACCGTGGTCTGCGTTGGTATCTGAAACCCTACATCGGGCAAAAGTGCGGTTTTCTGCTGAGTGCCTTGCTGTGGCTGCTGCCGAATATCTTAATGGCGATTACGGCCAGTCGTGTTTTTCCACAATACAGAATCACCGCTTTTGTACTGTTTTTGCTTGCCTACGCCTTTATGCTCACGCTGGGGCTGTGGCTGATCCGTTTATTGGTAAAGCGTGTCGTCAATCCGCTTAAACTTGACCGCACTTTGCGTCTGGTAGCGCCGTTGCTGTATGTTTCGATCATTGGTTTTGGTTTATACAATGCCTACACCCCGTATGTGCAACATTATGCAATTCACAGCGACAAATTGCAGGGGAGTCTGCGTATCGGTTTAGTCAGCGATCTGCATTTAGGCAAACTGTTTGGTGCAAAACAGTTGGATAAATTAGCCGAGATTATGCAGCAGCAACAGGTCGATATCATCCTGATGCCGGGCGATATTATGGATGATAATTTGGAGTATTATCTGGCAGAAAATATGCAACCGCACTTGCAGAAATTACGCGCACCGCTCGGCGTTTATGCCACCCTCGGCAATCACGATTTTTTCGGCGCACAACAACAAATTCGTCAAGCATTACAAGCTGTAGGGATCAAAGTGTTGGCAGACGAAGCGGTTTCGATTGACAGTCGCTTCGTGGTGGTCGGACGCAACGATCACCTGGATAAAACCCGCTTGCCGTTAGATCAACTGCTCGGTTATCTACCGCAAGATAACCGCCTGCGGATCCTGCTTGATCACCGCCCGGACGATATCATTGAAAACAGCCAATTGGCATTGGATCTGCAACTCTCGGGACATGCACACAAAGGGCAAGTTTTTCCGGCGAATTTGATTACTAAAGCCATTTATCCGCTGGATCACGGCTATCTTAACTTAAACGACCGTCATTTTGTGGTCACCTCCGGCTACGGCTTTTGGGGCATCCCATTTCGAATCGGCTCACAAGCGGAAGTGGTGGTGATTGATATTAATCGTTAACATTAAAAGTGCGGTCAGGATGAATTGGAGATCGTTATACTGACTTAAGGTAGCATTGCTTAATATTCAAAACATACCTATAATGTGACAAAATGGCACATTATAGGAGTTTATTATGCATACTACTGCCACGCCACGGATTACTGCGCGCATTGATCAAGATACTCAATCGTTACTACTGCAAGCTGCAAAGTTAGCGGGGATTACCAGTATTAATTCATTTGTAGTGAATGCTGCTGTCGAGAAAGCAAAAGAAATTTTGCAAGCAGAAAATTTGATTAAGTTAAATAGAGAGAGCTCTCTCAAGTTATTGTCTGCTCTAGACAATCCAGATATGGAAAATCAGAAGTTAATGCAAGCCTTTGAAGAACACTTAGGCAGATAAGTATGGTTATTGTGCCGCTAAATAGTAGAATTCATGATAGATCTGGTTTTGATTGTGGCGTTAAGCCGCTGAATAATTTTCTTAAATTAACCGCTAATCAATTGGGCGAAAGAGATCATTCAAGAAGCTATGTTCTGGTTGATCCGATACAGCCATCACAAATTATTGGTTTTTATACACTGACAATGATTAATTTTCAGTTAGATAACCTACCACTGACCTTACAAAATAAGCATAAATTTGTTGAAAGTGCAGGATTGATCTCTCGTTTAGCTGTCGATAAACGTTTTCAAGGAAAGCGTTTTGGTTCAAAACTACTGGTTGATGCGCTGGTAAATTTAAAGCGAGCAGCAGAAATTGTCGGCTTCCCAGTTGTATTTGTTGATGCGAAAGAGGGAAGAGCGGATTTTTATAGTCAATATGGTTTTGAGCCTATTGATCAACAACGATTATTTATGACGGTTGCGGCAATTCGAAAAATGTTATCCAAATATTGATCTGATGTAGCGTAGAGCAAAAGATATTTTTGCTTGTTACTTGAGTGATCTATCGATAGGACGGAAAATATCCGCCCTATCGAGTCGATAAATAGCGCTATTTATCTTAATTTGTGTTTATTCTTTGACTTCTTCCACCATTTCGGTGGTATCAGTAACTTCTGAATCAATTATTTCTGATTCCTCGTCGTCCAAATCACAAATCGTTTCCAAACTGACGACATGTTCGTCTTCGGCGGTGCGGATCAGGCGCACGCCCTGGGTATTACGTCCAACAGTGCTGACTTCGCTGACACGGGTGCGCACCAGGGTGCCGGCGTCGGTGATCAGCATAATTTGATCATTGTCTTCCACCTGCACTGCCGCCACGACTTTGCCGTTGCGTTCGCTGACTTTAATCGAGATCACGCCTTTGGTATTGCGTGATTTGGTCGGGTATTCGTCCAATTTGGTGCGTTTGCCGTAGCCGTTTTGCGTGGCGGTCAGAATTGCGCCATCATTTTTTGGCACGACCAACGAAACCACTTTGTCGATATTCAGGTCAAGTGCGGTGTCAAAATCATCCCCGGCACTGTCGTCATTCTCGTTTTCGTCGTCGCTGAGATCGTTGCTGAGAGCCAGTTTGATGCCACGCACACCGGTGGCAGTTCTTCCCATGGCGCGCACCGCTTCTTCGCTGAAACGCACCACACGGCCTTGCGACGAGAACAGCATAATTTCATTGTCGCCTTCGGTGATATCCACGCCGATCAACTCATCGTTGTCACGCAGGTTAATTGCAATCAACCCGCTGGCGCGTGGACGGCTGAATTCGGTCAGTGCAGTTTTCTTCACCGTACCGCTGGCGGTTGCCATAAAGATAAATTTATTATCGGCATATTCTGCGACCGGCAAAATAGCGGTGATACGTTCATCAGGCTGCAACGGCAGAATATTGACAATCGGGCGGCCACGTGCGCCACGGCTGGCTTGCGGCAACTGGAATACGCGTAGCCAATACAGACGACCACGGCTAGAGAAGCATAATATCGTATCGTGAGTGTTGGCAACCAATAAGCGCTCGATAAAGTCTTCTTCTTTCATCTTGGTGGCGGATTTGCCTTTGCCACCGCGACGTTGTGCTTCGTAGTCAGACAGCGGCTGATATTTAACATAGCCCTCGTGCGACAGGGTGACCACTACATCTTCCGGTGCAATCAAATCTTCCAGATTAATATCTGCAGAACTGGCAGTGATTTCGGTGCGGCGTGGATCGTTAAATTGGGTTTTGATCTCATTTAATTCTTCGCGGATCACTTCCATCAAACGTTCAGGCGTGTTCAAAATATGCAGTAAACCACCAATAATCGTCAGTTTTTCTTTATATTCGTTCAGCAGTTCATCGTGTGCCAGCCCGGTTAGGCGATGTAAGCGCAAATCGAGAATGGCTTGCGCTTGTACTTCGGTCAGATAGTACGTGTTATCGCGAATCCCGTATTCCGGCGCCAAATCTTCCGGACGAGCGCTGTCGACACCGGTCGCTTCCAGCATTGCTGCCACATTACCCAGTTGCCACGGCTGCGACAACAAGCCCTCTTTGGCGGCGGCCGGGGTTGGCGCTTGGCGAATCAACTCGATTACCGGATCGATATTGGCTAGCGCAATCGCCAAGCCTTCCAAAATATGTGCTCGCTCACGGGCTTTACGCAATTCAAATACGGTGCGGCGTGTCACCACTTCACGACGGTGCAGAACAAACGCTTCAATTAACTGTTTCAAATTTAACAGTTTTGGCTGTCCGTGATCGAGGGCGACAGTATTGATACCGAAGGTGACTTGCAGTTGGGTTAAGGAATAGAGGTTATTCAGCACTACTTCGCCCACTGCATCACGTTTGATCTCAATCACGATCCGCATCCCGTCTTTGTCGGATTCGTCACGCAGCGCACTGATACCTTCGACTTTTTTCTCTTTAACTAAATCAGCAATTTTTTCGATTAAGCGGGCTTTATTCACTTGATACGGAATTTCATGCACGATAATGGTTTCTTTGCCTTTGGCATCGGTTTCCACTTCCGCTCTGGCACGCACATAAATTTTGCCGCGTCCGGTTTTGTAAGCGTCCTCAATCCCTTTGCGGCCATTGATTATTGCGGCAGTCGGAAAATCCGGCCCCGGAATATAGGTCATCAATTCGTCAATGCTAATTTCATTATTATCGATATACGCCAGACAGCCGTCGATGACTTCGCCTAAATTGTGTGGCGGAATATTGGTTGCCATACCAACTGCAATGCCGCTAGAACCGTTGACCAACAAGGCAGGAATACGGGTTGGCAACACTTCCGGAATCTGCTCCGAGCCGTCATAGTTCGGCACAAAATCGACCGTTTCTTTGTCTAAATCCGCCAGCATCGAATGGGCGATTTTGGTCATTCTGACCTCGGTATAACGCATTGCCGCTGCCGAGTCGCCGTCAATCGAACCGAAGTTACCTTGTCCGTCGACCAGCATATAGCGCAGCGAAAACGGCTGCGCCATGCGCACAATCGTATCGTACACCGCGCTGTCGCCGTGCGGGTGGTATTTACCGATCACATCGCCGACCACACGCGCCGATTTGCGGTACGGTTTATTATAGTCGTAGCCGCCGACATTCATCGCAAAAAGCACACGGCGGTGCACCGGCTTCAACCCGTCGCGCACATCAGGCAAAGCACGTCCGACAATCACCGACATAGCATAATCAAGGTAGGAGGATTTTAGTTCTTCTTCAATATTGACGGGGGAAACGTCACTTGCAAATTCGCTCATTCAAAGTTTTCCTAATTGACTGAATATAAAGCTTATAAAGCGGGTAAAACCATCGCTGAAAAGTAACCGGATTATAGCATAAAGCCCCATTTTTCCCTAATTTTATAGTGAATTTTGATGGATAATTCTGCATAATAAAAGCCACGTTTTTAATTAGAATAAAATTGGCAAAGTGCGGTTTTATTCATTATTTGAGAAACCGATAGCATGCAAAACGTTGATCAACAGGAAATCGAAAAATTTGCCAAAATGGCGCAAAGTTGGTGGGATCCGGATGGGGATTTCAAACCGATTCATCGCTTAAATCCGCTGCGTCTGGACTATATTTTGCGCCAAGCCAACGGTTTATTCGGTAAGCGCGTGCTCGATGTCGGCTGTGGCGGCGGGATTTTGGCGGAAAGCATGGCTCGGCAGGGGGCTGAGGTAACGGGGATTGATATGTCGCCGCAACCGTTGCAAGTGGCGTTGGAACACGCACAACAGAGCGGTTTGAAGATTGATTATCAACAAACGACCATCGAAGATTTTTTACAGGCGTTGCAGCAACAGCAAGGTGAAAAATTTGATGTGATCACTTGCATGGAGATGTTGGAACACGTTCCCGACCCAAGTGCGGTGGTGCGCAGTTGTCAAGCACTGCTGAAGCCAGACGGCGTGCTGTTTTTTTCCACTATCAACCGCACTTTGAAGGCGTGGGCATTAGTGGTGGTCGGTGCGGAATATGTGCTGAAAATGCTGCCGAAAGGCACGCACGATTACGATAAATTTATTAAACCGGCAGAACTGATCAGCTGGTGCGAGCAAGCAAATCTAGACTGTTTTGATATCACCGGTTATCACTACAATCCGCTGAGCGGTAATTTTTGCTTAAAGCCTGATGTCAGTGCTAATTATATGTTGGCGGTTCGGCATAAAGCATTTTAAAACATCTAGAGTAAAATAGCCTTTTACAAACCGCACTTTTCTGCTATTTATTGCTAGGACTTTAACCACAATCTTCAAAAGGAGGAACCGATGAGTAAAACAGTCGCAGACCAATTGGTCGAAATGTTACTGCAAGCAGGGGTAAAACGTGTGTATGCGATTACCGGCGACAGCTTGAATCCGGTGAATGCTGCGATTCGTAGCAACGGAAAATTGGAATGGATCCATGTGCGTCATGAAGAAGTGGCGGCTTATGCTGCTTCAATGGATGCAGAATTGAACGGCATCGGCTGTTGTATGGGCAGTTCGGGACCGGGACATGTGCATTTGATTAACGGATTGTATGATGCCAATCGTTCTGGCAACCCGGTGATCGCCATTGCCAGCACTTGCCCGACACATAAATTCGCACAAGACTATTTTCAAGAAACCAACCCTTATTACCTGTTCCAAGATTGCAGCAAATTTGTGGCAGTCGCCAATACGGCACAGCAGTTTCCGCATATGATGCAAAGTGCGGCTCAAGCGGCAATTTCACAAAAGGGTGTTGCTGTTTTAGGCTTGCCGGGGGATGTGGCTTCGGCAAGTGCGGTCGGCATTCCGACTTCCGAAATCAATTATGCCACGGCTGCGGTTTATCGCCCGAACGATAATGAATTACAGCAATTTGCCGATTTGCTGAATCAAAACAAAAAAATTACGCTGTATTGCGGACATGGCTGTCGTGAGGCGGCAGCGGAGGTCAAAGCGCTGGCAGCTAAATTACAAGCACCGATTTGTTATACGTTCAGAGGCAAAATTTTCTTTGACAGTGATGATAACGAATTTCGCGCCGGGCTGAATGGTCAACTGGGGTATCGTTCCGGTTATGATGCGTGTAACCAAGCGGATTTGCTGGTGATGTTGGGCTGCGATTTCCCTTATGCGGAGTTTTTACCGACCAAAAACAAAATTGTACAATTAGACATCAAACCTGAGCGTCTGGGGCGGCGGGCAAAAGTCGATTTAGGCTTGGCGGGCGATGTCGGTGACACTTTGCGCGCATTGCTGCCGCTGGTGGAACAGCATCAAGACCGCACTTTCCTGACGGCAATGCAGCAGGAATTTGCCAAATCGGAGGCGAATTTTGCACATTATATTCAACATAAAGGCGCAGAAGATCATATCCAGCCGGAATATGTGGCGCATTTGGTGAATGAAATCGCGGCAGATGATGCGGTGATCACCGTAGATACCGGCATGACATCGGTATGGGCGGCACGTTTTATCAAGCGTAAGAAAAATCGTTATTTGACCGGATCTTTTAATCACGGCTCGATGGCAAATGCAATGCCGATGGCGATTGGTGCTGCGGTTTCCGGTTCAAGACAAGTAGTTGCTCTGTGTGGTGACGGCGGCTTGTCGATGTTGTTGGGTGATCTGGCGACGATTATGCAATATAAATTGCCGATTAAAATTATCCTGTTTAACAACCGCGCGTTGGGCATGGTCAAGCTGGAAATGGAAGTCTCCGGTTTGGTCGATTGGCAAACTGACATGGTAAATCCGGAATTTGAAAAAATTGCCGAATTGATGAATATCAAAGGCTTTGCGGCACACAAAACTGAAGATGTGGAAGCTGCGATTCAACAGGCATTTGCCCATGACGGTCCGGCATTGGTGAATATTTACACCAATTCGGATGCGCTGAGCTTGCCGCCACATGCGAGTTTGGAGCAAATGCGCGGTTTTATGACCTCGATGACCAAGAAATTGTATGCCGGGGAAGCGGGCGAAGTGTTTGATACCGCGAAAACTAATTTAGGGCATCTGAAGGATTTGTTTTAACTTATAGCCAAAATCCCTAAAAAATAAGCCCGCTGTGTTAGCGGGCTTATCTGTTACTTAGATTACTAAATTATTTTTTACTGGGTTCATCACAGTTTTTGATGTCGTTGCATTTGCCGTACAGATATAAACTGTGGTTTTCCAGTTGGATTCCATACTCTTTGCTGATCTCTTTTTGGCGTTTCTCAATAATATCGTCGCTGAATTCGATCACTTTACCGCAGTCCATACAAATGATATGGTCATGGTGATCAATTGGAGCCAGCTCAAACACTGATTTATTGCCTTCAAAATTATGGCGAATCAGAATATCGGCTTCATCAAATTGATTCAGCACTCGATAAACCGTGGCTAAACCGATCTCTTCCCCTTGTTCCAATAACATTTTATAGATATCTTCCGCTGAGAAATGCTGATATTCGGTATTATGATGATTCTGCATTAAAGCCAGAATTTTCAAGCGTGGTTCGGTAATTTTTAAACCGGCTTTTTTTAATAATTTGATGTTGTCTTCAGACATATTAACCTCGTATCGGATAGCTATCGTTGATTAGGGAACAAATCAGATAAAATCGCTATAAGTGTTTTATGATTCCCTTGTATTCTATGAGGAATACTTATCAATTGCAAATTATCATGTAAAATAATTATGATAGGTATAGACGATTAAACCAGCTCTGCCAAATACATTTCATCATAAATTTGCTTGACCCACGCACTGACCCGTTGTTCGGTCAGTTCCGGTTGACGATCTTCATCAATGCACAAGCCGACAAATTTGTCGCCATCAACCAGTGCTTGCGACGCTTCAAAATTATAGCTTTCAGTTGACCAGTAGCCGACAATCGTGGCGCCGTGCGGTTCGATGATATTGCGTACTGTTCCCATGGCGTCACAGAAATATTCTGCATAATCTTCCTGATCACCGCAGCCGAAAATGCCGACGATTTTGTCGGTAAAATCGATTTCTTCCAGCGTCGGGAAAAAATCGTCCCAATCAGCTTGCGCTTCGCCGTAATACCACGTCGGAATGCCGATTAAAATAAAATCATAGGCTTCGATATCTGCTTTGCTGCTCTTGGCAATATCACGGATATCCACCAGATTATCGCCCAGTTTCTTCTGGATCATTTTTGCAATATTTTCAGTATTTCCAGTATCGCTGCCATAAAATAAACCAACAAGTGCCATATTTTGTATCCTATTTTTGCTGTTGTTCTAAATATTCGTTTAATACATTCTCGATTAATTGCGCTCGACTTAGGTTATATTCGTCAGCGAGTTGCTGTAAACGTTCAATAATCTCACTGTGTAATTTCAGCTCTACCCGTTTTAAACCGGAGGCACGATCGCGGCGTAACTGGTTGCGTTTGTTGATGCGTGCCTGTTGCTCTCTACTCAGCGGGTTGGTTTTCGGACGCCCTACTTTAGGTAGATTGTGGAATAGATCCAATGTAATGCAATCTGCTTCTTGTTTTGCCATAAACCAATTTCGATCACTGTTTTAATTGAGAATGATAAGCCATTTTTAAGTTGGCGCACTATAGCATAATTTGTTTTAAAGATAAATCGTCCTTCAGCGTGTCAACGTATCAACGCCAGAAAACGGTCAATCGCTTTAATCACCAACTCGGGACTGTCGCTGTGAATCCAATGCCCGCTGCGGCCGATAGTGAAAGCAGTGGCGTTTGGAAATTGCGCCAGAATAGCGTCTTTATATTCCGGCAAAATATAACTTGAACGTCCGCCTTTAATCAATAAGGCAGGAACGTCACTGTAAACCGCTTGCCAATTTAACAAGTCGGGGTAATTGTTATAAAGTGCGGTCAGGTTAAATAAAAAACAGTCCGGCTGTTGTGGTGCAAAAGATTTCAACATGAATTGGCGAACACCGAGCTGTTGAATGTGGCGCTGCAAAATGGGATCGGCTTGTTGACGGCTTTGCGGACGAGCTTGTTTGACGGCAAACAGCGCCTTGAATACAGCATCGTGGTGATTTTCATGATAGGCAATCGGGGCAATGTCCAAAACCACCAATTTCTCTACGTGATTGGGCAATAAGGCAGCAATTTTCATGGCCGTTTTTCCGCCCATCGAATGCCCGATCAGAATAAGACGCTCTAATTTTAGATGTTGGATCAAACGGATAACATCATGCGCCATCAGTTCATAGTTCATCTCGGCATGTTGGAAACTGTGTCCGTGGTTACGCAAATCAATACGCAGCAGCGGAAAGTAGTCGGCATAAGCTCGGGCAAGAATGCCTAAATTATTTAGATCGCCGAACATGCCATGCAGAAAAACTAACGTAGGTAAAGTATGGTCGTCACCCTGCGATGTGGATTGCGGCAGTTGCAATTGGTAATTTAATAATGGATTTTCAGTCATTTGCTATCGCTAAGTCGTGGTTTAATCTTAATTAAGCGATTATAATGTGCTAAATTAGCGCTAGGATCAAGCTATCCGTTTGTTACAACTCAAAATATAAACAAACATCAACAGCCCCTAAAACAAAAGAGAAAACGCAAGGAGATAACGATGAAAATTATTGAAGTAGATGAAGAGCTTTATCAATATATTGCGGCCAATACCCGCTCAATTGGCGAAAGTGCTTCCGATATTTTGCGTCGTCTTTTAAAGTTGTCCTCGTCTCAAAGTGGTAATAAAGAACAAATTGTGGCGACAGACGGCATGGCGCTGAGCAGTCAAGAAAGTGCGAAGACGGTGGATCAAGCCG
This sequence comes from Testudinibacter aquarius, assembly GCF_004342725.1. Classification (GTDB taxonomy): domain Bacteria; phylum Pseudomonadota; class Gammaproteobacteria; order Enterobacterales; family Pasteurellaceae; genus Chelonobacter; species Chelonobacter aquarius. The sequence continues at coordinate 117,058 of NZ_SMCP01000006.1, forward strand.
TTCAGACTAATGCTGTCCAGATCAATGCCGGCGACCCAGTCAAAAGTGCGGTGCAGCCGACAGTCGATGTTGTTGAACCCGTTATCCCGAGAAAACAGTCGGACGAGGCGATTCAACGCGTGGTCAACCGTTTAAACGGCGTGTTGCAATCGGAGGAGTTTCAGAGCGAAAGCAAAGGAGTGGTGCGGTTTTTAATGATCTTGACCGCACTTTACCGTGCCAATCCGGAAAGTTTTGCTCAAGCGACTGAATCGCAACAAGGGCGTACCCGAATCTATTTTGCGCGCGATGAAGCGACATTGTTACAAGCAGGAAATCATACCAAACCAAGACAGATCCCGGAGACACCGTATTGGGTGATTACCAACACCAATAGTCAGCGCAAGATGTCGATGTTGGAAGGGGCGATGACCTCCATGCATTTGCCGACGGAGCTGGTTGAAGAAGTGAGAAGCTATTTTTCGGTTTAGTATGAGTGATGTTATTCGTAGCTTGGCTGAATTAGCCCAGCAGCAGCAGGGTGCTATCTATTACCCGCTTGACAACCTAAGCTTCGGCGAAGCAAGCGCTAATAAAGCAAGCCAGGAACTGGATTCCGACTTGCTTTTATTGTCTCTATTGCCAAAGACAGCAACAGACACAACCGCACTTGAATTGAGTTGGCAGCAGGTTTTTGCTTTGATTGACTGCTTAGCCGATGAATTGGCAGCACAAGGCGTCAGTTGTCAGCAAGGGCTGGCGTTGATAGGAAAAAACAGTCTGCCACAACTGTTGTTATATCTGGCTGGGTTGTCGTTGGGTGTACGGGTGATGGTGATCAATCCGCAGTTTCCTGCTGAAAAAATTGCACGGATTTTGTCACAAAATCAATTGGATTTTTATTGTTCGACAACGCCGTTGCCGGAGCTTGAAGCGCTGGCGGATAAGACGCAAAGCCGCTATCTATCGAATGAAGGTTTAGCAAGTGCGGTCAGCGAGCTTGTTAGCGCTGAATATGATAAAAATTATCAACGTGTTACACCACGCTTGTGGCAACAAGCGTTAACCATGACCTTAACCTCTGGTTCCAGCGGTGATCCGAAAGCGGTGGTACATGATATTGTCGCTCACTGGCAAAATGCGTTGGGTGTTAATGAATTTTTGGCTTTTGACAGCAGTAAGTCTTGGCTGTTGTCGTTGCCGTTATACCATGTTTCGGGGCAAGGCATTGTTTGGCGCTGGCTGAATGCCGCAGCGGAACTGCATTTCAGCGGCATTGATTTTTACCGCTCCATCGGCAGAGCAACCCATGTTTCTTTAGTTCCAACTCAGTTACAGCGCTATTTGGCTTATTTAGAACAGGCGAGTAAAATACAAAAAAGTGCGGTTGACCATCGACTGGCTGCAACTGAAGCCGTGCTGTTGGGAGGCGCGCCGATTGATCCCATGCTATGCGCTCAAGCGCAGGCTGAGGGGTTGAACACATTTAGTGGTTATGGCATGACCGAAATGGCATCTACGGTTTTTGTTTGCCAAAATGACCTCGAGCAGCCACAAATGCGGTTACTGCGAGGTCGAGAACTGTGTATTCGTGAACAGGAGATCTGGCTGCGTGGTGCGGGCTTGGCGCAAGGCTATTGGCGAGATGGAACAGTCGAACCGTTATTGAATGCCGAAGGCTGGTATCAGACTAAAGATCGCGGACTGTGGCATAACGGCAATTTGACCGTGCTGGGGCGGTTGGATCATCAGTTTATTTCCGGTGGCGAGAATATTCAGCCGGAGGAGATAGAACAAATACTACAGCAATATTCTGAGATTGAACAAGCGGTTGTGCTACCGTGGGCTGATGCCGAATTTGGCTACCGTCCGGTAGCAATGGTGAAATTTAAACAGCCGTTTTCAGTACAATTGGTAGGCGAAGTGCGGTTATGGCTACAGGATAAATTGGAACGTTTTAAACAACCGATTGCCTATTATCCATTGCCGTCGGAGACTGGCTCACAACAGATGAAAGTGGCGCGCGGATCGTTACTACAAGTGTTGCAGCAGTTGCAATATCAACCAAAAGAGAATCAATAAAAGGGATCGTATGAGAAGCCGTTTCTGGATTTTAGGGTATATAGTGGGGCTGTTGTTTATCAGCTCGGCGGCATGGTCGGCATCGGAATATCAATTACCGAATAAAGAGGCGCTGAATGCCAGCATCAGCGCGGCAGAGAGCGATGAAAATAAAACGCCAGACAATGGATTGTTGCTGAATAATTTGCGTGACACGTTAACTTTGCTGGCACAAATCGAGCAGCAGCAGAGCAATATCGACAGCTTGCAAAAGACCATCGATGAGTCTGATGCGCTGTTGCAAAAAACACAAGAAAATTTAAACCGTTTGAATGCGGCAGAAAGTATTGAAACGCTTGCAAAAAAATGGGATTCAATGAGTTTGACACAGCTGCTGGAATTGCAAAATGAGAGCCAGGCTAAATTACAGCAGTTACAAACCGATTTGAGCAATTTAAATGTGTTGTTAGTTGCACAACGTGCGACGCCGGAACGGGTGCAGGCTGCACTTGCGGAAAATTTGGCACGCAGTCAGCAGCTGAACAAACTGTTATTCAGCGCTCAAGTCAGTCGGTCATTAGCGGACAAATATCACGCCGAGTTGAAATTAATCGATTTAAAAAATGAATATAATCAATTGAGTTTAAGTGGTAATTCACATTTGACCTCATTGTACGAATCAGAAGTAGCCGAAAAAAACTTGGAGCAGCAACAACAACAAGCGATTCAAGTGGCGCTGCAAGAGAAAATAAGTGCCTTAAGGTTGCAACAGTCACAACAACAGGCAGAGCAGCAGGCGGAACAGAGCACCGATAACAATAACAAAAACGAATTTATTCGTCAGGAATTGCAACTTAATACCAAAATTAGCCAAGATTTGGTTGAACAAACCAATATGGATAACCAACTGGTGCAAGACGGCTTGCGGATTCGCAATATGTTGGATAATTTGTTGCAGACTCAGCGCAATATCGAAGAACAGATTAGTGCGCTACAGGGCACGTTGATTCTATCGCGGATTATCAACAAGCAGCGGCAAGCACTACCGACCGATAGTTTGATTGGTGGATTGTCAAAGCGGATTACCGATTTGCGGGTGCGGATTTTTGATACTAACGAACGACGCGATGCATTGTATAGCCCGGCGGTTTATATCGCAGGGCTGGAACAGAGCAAGAAAACAGTGTTTAATGAGGAAGAAAAAGCACAGTTGACCACCATCTTGCAAGATCGGCGTAAATTGTTGACCGATTTGATTACTCGTTTAAACGAAGAGCTGAATCACGCCATTAATATTGAATTGAACCAACAACAAGTGAGCAGTATTAGTAAAGAGCTGCAATCCAAGTTGGAGCAGCAAAGCTTTTGGGTGCGCAGCAACAGCCCAATTGACTTTGATTGGTTTATCAATTTTCCAAAAATGGCTAAAATTCAATTAGATCAAATTGTTAAACTGCTGAATTTCAGTAATTGGCGCGATTATCTATTGCCGATAGGTTCATTGGTTGGTTTTTTATTATTGTTGGCAGGTGCAATTACACTAGCTAAAAATTGGATTAAACGTAAAATCAGTTGGCATAACAGCAATATCAATACACTGCGTGGCGATAACCAATCACGCACTATCCTTGTGCTGTTTTATACGCTTTTATTAGCACTGCCGAGTACATTATTGTTTCTATCCGTCTTAATTTTGGTGATCTATTTTTGTTTTCAATCGCCGTTAGCACTGCTGCCTTGGGCACTCAAAATGGCAGCATTTTGGTTTTTTATTGCCTTTCTTTTATCATTGCTACGCCCGAACGGGATTGCCTATAAACATTTTAACTTTTCCGCCACAGCTAACGGAATGTTCCGTAGCAGCTTAAAACGCTCAATTCCGATTTTAGTGGTTTTGTTGAATGCGTCGACGTTTACCTCGCTGGAGGAAACCGGGATTGCCAATGATTATTTGGGCGAAGCTTTGATTATCACCGCACTTTTGTTTTTCTTGTTTCAACTTGCACCTTCTTTCAGTAATGCGATTAAACGCATGGATCAAGAATTACTCGGCGATGAGCACCATCCGCAAGAGCATACAAACTATCAGCGGCTGTTCAAGTTTTTTCGTCTGTTGCTGTTGTTGATTCCAATCAGCTTAATTCTGCTGATTGGTTTGGGATATTACTATACAGCGCTGACCTTGATTAAACATATCATTTACACTTACGTTGTGCTGATTTTATGGATCAACATCCGTGAACTCACTCACCGTGCTATTCGGGTGTCCTCACGCCAGTTGGCATATCGCCGTTTGAAAGAGTTGCGTGAAAAAGAGAGTACGGAGCAGACTGAATTTCGCGGAGAAGAGAAAATTATCGATGCACAAGACGAGAAAATTGCCCTTTCTACCGTCAATCAACAAGTGACTAAACTGACCGATATTTTATTGTGGATCTTGCTGCTTGGTCTGTTTTATTGGGTGTGGTCTGATCTGCTCAGTGTGGCGTACTATTTGGATAACGTCAGTCTTTGGCAGCAAACTTCCACCGCTGAAAATGGTGCTAGTATTGTCGAATCAGTCACGCTGCTCAATTTCTTGAGCTCGATGGTGATTTTGTGGGGAACCTATTTAGTGGTACGCAATTTAAGCGGAATACTCGAGATTCTTGTCTTTTCCAGAGTGCGGTTATCACAAGGCTCACCGTATGCGATCACTACCATTTTAAGCTATGCCTTTGTTGCCTTAGGTGCCGGCGTGGCATTTTCCAGTTTGGGTATGTCGTGGAGCAAATTGCAGTGGCTGTTTGCTGCATTATCGGTTGGTTTAGGTTTCGGCTTGCAGGAAATTTTTGCGAATTTTGTGTCGGGGATTATTATTTTGTTTGAACGTCCGGTGCGTATTGGTGATTTGGTGACAATTGGCGAGTTCAGCGGCACGGTGTCAAAAATTCGTATCCGTGCGACTACGATAGTTGATTTTGACGGCAAAGAAGTGATTGTGCCGAATAAGGCTTTTGTAACCGAACGCTTGACCAACTGGTCGTTAACCAATACGACGACAAGAGTTGTGTTGAAGGTCGGCGTGGCTTATGGTTCAGATTTGGAACTCACCCGCGATTTGCTGTATAAAGCCGCCAGTGAAGCCCCTTTTGTGTTGGAAGATCCGGCACCGCTGGTGTATTTCTTAACCTTTGGTGCCAGCACGCTTGATCATGAACTGCGTGTATATGTGAATCAAACCAATGAGCGTAATAAAACTGTTGATTTTTTAAATCGCCGAATCGATCAGCTATTTAAAGAGAATAATATTGATATCGCCTTTAACCAATTAGATGTGTATATTAAAAACGGCAACGGTCAACAGTTGCAAATTGAGAAATAGGACGGAAAGGAACAGACATGGCAGGCAACAGCATCGGACAAGTTTTCAGAGTGACCACCTTCGGTGAATCACATGGCATCGCATTGGGTTGTATTATTGACGGCATGCCGCCGGGCATGACGCTATGCGAGGCTGATATTCAGCCGGATTTGGATCGCCGTAAGCCAGGCACTTCACGCTACACGACGCCACGTCGTGAAGATGATCGAGTGACTATTTTGTCCGGCGTGTTTGAAGGCAAAACCACCGGCACCAGCATCGGAATGTTGATCGAAAATGGTGATCAGCGTTCGCAGGATTACAGCGAAATTAAAGATCGGTTTCGTCCGGGACATGCGGATTACACTTATCAGCAAAAATACGGACTGCGCGACTATCGTGGCGGCGGGCGCTCTTCTGCCCGAGAAACCGCGATGCGGGTCGCAGCCGGAGCTGTGGCAAAAAAATATTTGCGGGAACAATTCGGGGTTGAAGTGCGTGGTTTCCTGAGCCAAATCGGCTCGGTAAAAATTGCCCCACAAGCCTTGCAACAGATCGATTGGCAACAGGTCAACAGCAACCCGTTTTTCTGCCCGGATCCAAGTGCGGTCGAGCAGTTTGATGAGTTGATCCGCGAACTGAAAAAAGAGGGCAACTCGGTAGGTGCTAAGCTGACTGTGGTGGCTGAAAATGTACCTGTCGGTTTGGGCGAACCGGTATTTGATCGTTTAGATGCCGATTTAGCGCATGCTCTGATGGGAATTAATGCCGTAAAAGGCGTTGAAATCGGTGACGGATTTGCTGTGGTAGAACAAAAAGGCAGTGAACACCGTGATGAGATGACACCACAGGGATTCAGTTCCAACCATGCGGGCGGCATTTTAGGCGGCATCAGCAACGGACAGCCGATTGTGGCACAGATTGCGTTAAAACCGACCTCCAGTATTACGATTCCGGGAAAAACCGTCAATTTAGATAATCAAGCGGTGGAAGTGGTCACCCGTGGTCGGCATGATCCCTGTGTCGGCATTCGTGCCGTACCGATTGCCGAAGCAATGGTAGCAATTGTATTGTTAGATCATTTGTTGCGCCATCGTGCACAAAACGGAGCGGTTAATGCGCAATAATACTTTTATCAAAACCGTATTTTTATCGTTAATCAGCGTTCCTTTGTTCGGTACCAGCGCTGTGGCTTCCCCTTGGGAGCAGATAAACAGCCCGATACAAGGCAACGCCAATCCAATCGGCGGTTACAGCAACGGCTGTATTATTGGTGCCGAAGCTTTGCCATTACGCGGCGAAGGCTACCAAGTGATTCGTTCACAAAAAAACCGTTATTACGGACACCCGGAGTTGCTGGCGTATTTGCAACGCTTAGGCAAAAAAGCCAAGCAAGCAGGATTGCAGAATGTCTTGATCGGCGATATGGGAATGGCAGCCGGCGGGCGATTTTCCAGTGGTCATGCTAGCCATCAAACCGGGTTAGATGCGGATATTTGGTTGCGTTTTGGGCCGTTAACCGACAAGCAGGCACTGACCCCGACCGCTACGCTGATGGTCAATCGTCAGGCTCAGCGGGTTGATGAGCGGGTTTGGACGCCGGATCAAACCACCCTAATCCGTTTGGCGGCACAAGATCCCAAGGTTGATCGGATTTTTTTGAATCCGGCAATCAAATTAAAATTGTGCCAAACGGTAACGGGGGACCGCACTTGGCTGGCGAAAATTCGTCCTTGGTTTGGGCATGATGCGCATTTACATGTGCGTTTAACTTGCCCGCAAGGGGCTACACATTGTGAAGCACAAGCACCGGTTCCCAGTGGTGAAGGGTGTGGAGCTGAATTGATGTCATGGTTTGAGCCGCCAAAGCCGGGGACACAGTCAACGCCTAAAACACCACCACCATTGCCACAATTGTGCCAAATGATTTTGTCACAACAGGGTAAAAGCTAAATACAGACGATTAATAAGGTGATATTGGCGTGGAACTGACGTTTGAAATTTACTTAGTACTGTTTGCGGTAGCGTTATTCGCCGGTTTTATTGATGCCATTGCCGGTGGTGGCGGCTTGATCACCATTCCTGCGCTGTTAGCGATCGGTATGCCGCCAGCGATGGCACTCGGCACCAACAAATTGCAGTCGTGCGGTGGTTCATTTTCTGCCAGCTGGTATTTTATCCGGCAAAAAGCCGTGAATTTAAAGCAGATTATTTGGCTGATTGTGTTCACGTTTCTCGGTGCAGTGCTGGGGACGCTATTGGTGCAGCAGATCAACATTGATTTTTTGAAAAAAATCCTGCCATTTTTGATTTTTGCTATTGGCATCTATTTTTTATTAACGCCTAAACTGGGCGAAAGTGATAAAAAGACTCGAATTTCTTATATGGGATTTGCCTTAACCGCAGGGCTAGGAATTGGGTTTTATGATGGTTTTTTCGGACCGGGAACCGGCTCGTTTTTAGGATTGGCATTCGTGATGTTGCTCGGTTTTAACTTGGCAAAAGCGACAGCACATGCAAAAGTGCTGAATTTTACTTCAAATATTGCGTCTTTGCTTTTTTTTATGATTGGCGGACAGCTTATGTGGAGCGTGGGGATCGTGATGTTGATTGGGCAGTTTATCGGGGCAAGATTGGGCGCTAAAATGGTGTTGACCAAAGGGCAAAAGCTGATCCGTCCGATGGTTGTGGTGGTAGCGTTTGTGATGGCGAGTAAATTAGCGTTTGATTATGGGTGGTTTGAATAGCGCTAGTGTGAATAGATTTTTGTGGATACATTTGTTGTAAATAGGATTGTTGTGAAAGATGAGTGAGCAAAATACCCGTATAACGGGCAGAGTGGGTTATGATCCGCACTTTTCTTGGCGTTATCTACTGCCGAAATATTGGGGAATTTGGCTGGGGATAGCCGGATTACTGCTGCTGGCGTATGTGCCGTATCGCTGGCGTGATGCTTTTGCGGCTCAATTAGCCAAAATTATCGGCAAAAAAGCGAAAAAACAGCGCCATCGTGCCAGAGTGAATTTGAGCTACTGCTTTCCGGATTGGAGTGAGCAGCAAAAAGAGCAGGTGATCGACGATATGTTTGTCTGTGTGACCCAAACAATGTTAGCGATTGGCGAAGTTGCACTGCGTTCAAAAACACATTTAAGCCAACGAGTGGAATTTTTAGGTTTGGACTATGTTCGTCAGGCAAGAGCCGAAGGTCAAAATGTGATCTTGCTGGTGCCGCATACTTGGGCAATTGACGCTTCCGGCATTATCTTACATACACAGGGTATGCCGATGACCGCCATGTATAATCCGCATCGTAATCCGTTGGTGGACTGGTTGTGGAACCGCACTCGCGAACGTTTTGGCGGTAAAATGCACGCCCGTCAAAACGGGATTAAACCGTTTTTAAATGCAGTTCGACGCGGCGAATTGGGTTATTATCTTCCCGATGAGGACTATGGCGAAGCGCTGAGTGTATATGCTGACTTTTTTGCCACTTATAAAGCGACCTTGCCCGGTTTGAACAAAATGGCAAAAGTGGCAAAAGCAGTGGTAATCCCCATGTTTCCCCGTTATGACGCCAAATTGGGTAAGTATCAGCTCGATATTCATCCGCCGATGAGATTGAGTGATGACGACCACGAAATGGCAACATTGATGAACCAAGAGATTGAATCCTATGTGCGTGCCACGCCGGAACAGTATGTTTGGATTTTGCGCCTGTTGAAAACCCGCAGAGACGGACAGGATATTTATAAAAATGCACTAACAAAGCATTTGCAGTAGCAGTGAGTTTTGTTATGCTTAGCAGTTGATCAGGTTGCCGTAATATCTGCTATGGTATTGACGGTACTATTTTTTATTCATTCAGGATTTTATTCATTTAGGTTTTAAATATGAGCCAAATACTAGAGTTAGTCAAATCGTCGATTAAATCCATTCCGGACTATCCGAAAAAAGGGATTATTTTTCGTGATATCACCAGCTTGCTGGAAGTACCGCAAGCTTTTCAGGCAACGGTAGATTTAATTACCGCGCACTATAAAGACAAAGGAATTACCAAAGTGGTGGGGACTGAGTCGCGTGGTTTTATTTTCGGTGCACCGGTGGCACTGGCATTGGGACTGCCTTTTGTTTTGGTTCGCAAGCCACGTAAATTACCGCGTGAAACCATCGCTCAAAATTATCAATTAGAATATGGTGAAGATACACTGGAAATTCATATCGATGCGATTTCTACCGAAGACAATGTCTTGATTATTGATGATTTATTAGCGACCGGTGGAACAGTTGAAGCCACAGTGAAATTGATCCGCCGACTGGGCGGAAAAGTGGAGCATGCCGCTTTTATCATTAAACTGCCGGAATTGGGCGGCGCGGAACGGCTGCAAAAAGTGGGGATTACCAGCTATAATCTGGTCAGTTTTGACGGGCATTAATCGATTTTATTGTTAAGCAGGCATCAATGAGCTATCAGGTTCTTGCCAGAAAATGGCGACCGCAGCGATTTTCTCAAGTGGTGGGACAACAGCATGTTCTGACCGCACTTGCTAATGGGTTGGATAACAATCGGTTGCACCATGCGTATTTGTTTTCCGGCACCCGTGGTGTGGGCAAAACCTCGATTGCCCGGCTGTTTGCCAAAGGGCTGAACTGTGAATTGGGTGTCAGTGCCGAGCCTTGTGGTGAATGCGAAAATTGCCGTGCCATTGAAGAAGGGCGCTTTATCGATCTGCTGGAAATTGATGCGGCATCGCGCACCAAAGTAGAAGATACCCGTGAACTGCTGGATAATGTGCAATATAAACCAGTGCAGGGACGCTACAAAATTTATCTCATCGATGAAGTGCATATGCTGTCACGGCACAGTTTTAATGCGTTGTTGAAAACCTTGGAGGAGCCGCCGGAATACGTCAAGTTCTTGCTGGCAACCACCGATCCGCATAAATTGCCGGTGACGATTTTGTCCCGCTGTATCCAATTTCATTTAAAAGCGCTTGAACCGCAGCAGATTGCTGATCACCTAGAACATATTCTGCAACAGGAAAAAATCGCCTACCAACGTAGCGCCTTAGATCAGATTGCTAAGGCGGCACGGGGGAGTATTCGCGATGCCTTGAGTTTGACTGATCAAGCGATTGCTATGGGCAATAGTAATATCAGTAGCGAGATCGTTCATCAAATGTTAGGTACATTGGACGGTGAGCAGGCACTGGATATTATTCAGGCGCTGCAACTGGCGGACGGTGAAGCGATTATGCAAGCGCTGCGGCAAGTGGCGGAGAAAGGGGTAGAGTGGGATCAACTGCTACAGGAGATTGCGGCTTATTTGCACCAAATTGCAATGCGCCAACTATTGCAACCGACAAGTGACCCGTCTGAACAAGAAAATCGGATTGATTTTTTGGCAAGCCATTTGCCACCGGAAGATGTGCAATATTACTATCAATTGATGTTGAGCGGGCGCAAAGAGCTGCCGTATGCACCGGATCAACGTAGCGGAGTGGAGATGACGCTGTTGCGTGCTTTAGCGTTTCACCCTAAATTGTTGCAATGGGAAAAAACCGGCGTTCAGACTGCTACGGAGCAAGGTAATCATAGGGAGCAGGCAGAAAATACTCGCCAACATGTCGAGAAAATTCGTCAAAATTTTATTAAGCATGAAGAAGTGTCGCAACAGCAGCAATCGCCTTCTGTTTCCGATGTGACAAGTGCGGTTGAAACCGAGCTTCAGACACAGTCGACACCACAACTAACCGTTCAGCCTGAAATTGAAAATCAAGCTCAACCGGAAATACTTGAAGCGGAATCTGCGGCGGCAGAAAACGCTGCGCCACAATCTTCCGCCTTAAAAGCGCTGCGGGCGCGTGATCAATTGCGTCAAAATACGCAAAAAAAAAATCCTGAATTAACGACTGGTGAGGCTGCTACGCAAGAATCTGCGCTGGAATCCCGTGCGAGACAGCGTTTAATTACAGCAGCACCGGCAAAATCACTCAAAATTATGGAACGCTTGAGCCAGATCAGCGAGAGTAGTGCTGATTCCGCTAAGCCTGAATCACAGCTGCCACTCATGCAATCGGAAGCGATTGAAGACGATGAGTCAAAAAATGAAGCTGAAACTGAAATTATTGGCGAAGATTACCACTGGCAGTGGCTGAATCCTGCGCTGGAACAGGAAGAGCTTGGCAACCGCTTACGACCGTCAGATATCAAACAGGCTATTTTGCAGGAGCGAACGCCTGAATTGGTGGCAAAAGTTCTGAGAATCAGTGCCGAGCGTGATCATTGGTCAGCCCTGATCGAAAAATTGAATGTCAGTGGCATGGTAAAGCAGTTAGGACTGAATTCATTACTGCTACAAGAAGAGGAACAGATGGTGGTTCTCGGTTTGCGACCGGAACAGTCTAATTTAAATAATGAACGTTATATCAATATATTAGAACAGCAATTGAATGAGTTTTATCAGCGTAAAGTGCGGTTAGAGGTTCGTTTGGAAGCCGACCAAACTCGTATGACGCCACTGGAACAGCGCCGTCAGGTCTATTTGGAACTGGGTGAACAAGCAAAACAAGCATTGCAGCAAGATCCACAATTAGCGCTGTTACAGCAAGAGTTTGATGCGCTATTGGATTTGGACAGTATCCGCGCAGTAGGGTAGTGTTTTGCCGATGAAAGATCAGGACGGCTATTTGCAGTCGCAGCAATTTAAGCTAGAATGAACCCTTGATTTTAAACTATTGTTAGCAAAAAAAGAGAGTAAATTATGTTTGGAAAAGGCGGCTTAGGCAACTTGATGAAGCAGGCGCAGCAGATGCAAGAGCGTATGCAAAAAATGCAGGAAGAAGTGGCGAAACTGGAAGTTACCGGTGAATCCGGAGCCGGTTTGGTGAAAGTCACCGTCAACGGGGCACACAATTGTCGTCGTATCGAAATTGATCCATCATTGATGGAAGATGACAAAGAGATGCTGGAAGATCTGGTCGCAGCAGCATTTAACGATGCAGTGCGCCGTGCCGAAGAGTTGCAAAAAGAAAAAATGTCGTCAGTGACTTCCGGTATGCAGTTGCCGCCGGGCTTCAAGATGCCGTTTTAAATAAAAAATATTTATCTTAGAACCGCACTTTAAAGTGCGGTTTGTTTATTAAAAATCAGCGAATAAGCTTAAAATGCAAATTAGTCCACTATTGGAACACCTAATGGAGGCGCTGCGTTGCCTCCCCGGCGTCGGCCCTAAATCGGCACAACGTATGGCTTACCATCTATTGCAACGTAATCGCAGTGGCGGTATTAATTTGGCGCAAGCCTTGCAGGAAGCCATGAGCAAGATTGGGCATTGTAGTCAGTGCCGCACCTTTACTGAAGAAGAGTGCTGTGCAATTTGTAAAAATCCTCGTCGTCAGCAGAACCGCCAGTTGTGTGTGGTTGAAATGCCGTCTGATATTCAAGCACTGGAGCTGACGGGGCAATATTCCGGTCGCTATTTTGTGCTGATGGGACATCTTTCACCGCTAGACGGCATCGGCCCGCGTGATATCGGATTAGACTTGTTACAGCAGCGCTTGCAACAAGAAGCCTTTGAAGAAGTGATTTTGGCAACCAATCCCACGGTAGAAGGTGATGCAACGGCAAATTATATCGCCGAACTTTGCCGACAATATGACATTCATGTCACTCGTATTGCCCATGGCATTCCGGTGGGCGGAGAATTGGAGAATGTGGACGGTACTACCTTGTCACACTCATTTTTGGGGCGACGTTCAGTCAAATAACTTGCAGATGAGCAACAAACACAAAAATAAAGCAAAATTTATATGAGAGGCTCGATAAGATGAATAATAAAGATTACCTGATTGATATTACTGAACAAAACTTTAACGAAGTGCTTCAACTCAGCCAGCAGTCTCCGTTGGTATTCAGCTTTTATATGCCGGGCGATGCCGCCTCAGAAAACTTTACCGCACTTTTAGCACGGTTGGCGGAGCAGCATAATGGCGCATTTGTATTGGTGAAAGTCAATTGTGAGCAACAGCAGACCATTGTGCGTCAATTCCAAATTCAAGCGGTACCGACCACCTATCTGTTTAAAGACGGCGCACCGATAGACGCTTTTCCCGGCGTGTTGCCGGAGGAAGAGCTGAAAACCCGCTTGGCGCTGATTTTGCCGCGAGAAGAAGAGATAAAATTTAATCAGGCGCTGGACTACCTGCAAGCAGAAGATTACGACCATGCGCTGCCTTTGCTGAAAGAGGCATGGAGCTTATCCGATCGTAAAAACAGTGAAATCGCACTGTTGTATGCCGAAACCTATATCGCAATCAAAAATACCGAAGCCGCACAAGAGATTTTAAACCAGATTCCGATTCAAGATCGAGACAGCCGTTGGCAAGGGTTACAGGCGCAAATCGAATTATTGATTCAAGCAGCAGATACACCGGAAATTCAGCAACTGCAACAGGATTTCAGCCGTAATCCAAGCCCAGAAATCGCTTTGAAATTGGCGTTGCAACTCCATCAAGCTGGGCGCAACGAAGAGGCGTTAGCGTTACTGTTCGGCTTTTTAAAGCAGGATCTCAATGTAGCAAACGGCGAGTTGAAACAGCAATATCTCTCGATTCTGGCGGCAATCGGCAACAGCGATCCGGTGACGAATAAATATCGTCGCTTACTTTACTCCTTGCTGTATTAGAGTTTGGATCCAACACAACCAATGGCAACAAATTCAATGGCGAATTGACGGCTTTTCGCTATAATAATGCCATTCAAAAAGAGAAAATGGAGTCAGAGAATGACAGTTAAACATTGCAAATTATTGATTTTAGGTTCCGGACCGGCAGGCTATACCGCAGCGGTTTATGCCGCACGGGCAAATTTGAATCCGGTGTTGGTGACGGGGCTGCAACAGGGTGGACAGTTGACCACCACCACGGAAATTGAAAACTGGCCGGGGGATTATGGCGACACCACCGGACCGGAATTGATGCAGCGCATGTTGCAACACGCAGAAAAATTTAATACCGAAATTGTGTTTGACCATATCAATCAGGTGGATTTAAGTGTGCGCCCGTTTAAATTGAACGGCGATACCCAGAGTTTCACCTGTGATGCGTTGATTATCGCTACCGGCGCCTCAGCCAAATATTTGGGCTTGGAGAGCGAAGAGAGCTATAAAGGGCGCGGTGTTTCCGCTTGTGCCACTTGCGACGGCTTTTTCTATCGCAATAAACCGGTCGCTGTGATTGGTGGCGGCAATACGGCGGTGGAAGAGGCGCTGTATTTGGCGAATGTTGCCTCTGAAGTGCATTTGGTGCATCGCCGTGATCAATTTCGCAGCGAGAAAATTTTGTTGGATCGGCTGATGAAACGGGTCGAAGAGGGCAAAATCGTGCTGCACACTAAACGTACTTTGCAAGAAGTGTTGGGCGATGACATGGGCGTCACCGGCATTCGCGTGCAGGATACGGAATCGCCTCAGGTTGAAGACATCAAATTGGACGGGGTATTTGTGGCTATCGGCCATTCACCGAATACCGCACTTTTTGACGGACAACTGGCGTTGAACAACGGTTATATCGTGGTGAAATCCGGACTGGAAGGCAATGCTACCGCCACTTCTGTTGCGGGTGTCTTTGCTGCCGGTGATGTGATGGATCACAATTATCGCCAAGCGATCACTTCTGCCGGCACCGGCTGTATGGCGGCATTGGATGCGGAACGCTATTTGGACGCATTGGAAAATTAATTCGTTTAACCAAGATAGAGCATAGCAGTTGCTATGCTTTTGTTTTTTAAGGACTGTGAATGAATAAGGCTCGGCAGAAAGTCGTTGCCAAGTGGCTGCGTCAACAACAAAAAATAATTAAAGCTCCGCTGTATTTTAATATTCTACTTGGCTGTTTAAGTGCGGTTTTGTTGATCGGGCAAACTTGGTTGCTGGCGATGATCTTGGACGGTTTTATTATTCAACAACAACCACGCCAACAATTTCTCAGTGCATTTATCGGCTTGTTCGGCATTTTTGTAGTTCGAGCCATTATTCTTTATCTGCGTGAACGTTTGGGGTTTTATGCCGGACAACGTCTGCGCCAAGTGATTCGACAGCAAGTGCTGGATAAACTCACGGCGGTAGGGCCGGTTGCAATGAAAATTCATCCGAGCGGCACTTGGGCTACGATTGTGCTGGAACAAGTGGAAAACTTACACAATTTCTATGCTCGCTATCTTAGTCAACAATTTTTATCACTGTTGATCCCCTTGATTATTCTGATTGCCGTTTTCCCGATCAATTGGGTTAGTGCCTTGATCTTATTGTTTACTGCGCCGTTGATCCCAATCTTTATGGCATTGGTTGGCTTGAAAGCGGCAGAAACCAGCCAACGCAACATTACTATACTAGGACGGTTGAGTGGTCAGTTTTTGGATCGCTTGCGTGGTTTAGAAACCTTGCGCTTGTTTGGGCGCACTGAACAGACGCTACAGAGTATGAATCACGCTGCCGATGAATTCCGTCGCAGCACCATGGATGTCCTGAAAATTGCGTTCTTGTCTTCTGCGGTTTTGGAGTTTTTTACCTCGATTTCCATTGCGATGATGGCAGTCTATTTTGGTTTCAGCTATTTAGGACAAATTAGCTTTGGCAGTGGTGGTGTGATGTTGGCGCTATTTGTTGGTTTTTTCAGCCTGATTTTAGCACCGGAATTTTATCAACCACTGCGTGATCTCGGCACCTACTATCACGATCGTGCTGCTGCAGTTGCGGCGGCGGATGCGATTGAAGATTTTCTAGCACAAGATTTTTTGACGGTGCAAACAGAACAAAGCGATAACATTATTGCTGATCAAACGGTTAGCATTACGGCACAACAACTAGAGATCCTTAGCCCACAGGGGCAACCTTTAAGCCAGCCATTGAATTTCACGCTATCGTCTAAACAAAGCGTGGCGTTGATCGGGCAGAGTGGTGCAGGCAAAAGTTCGTTACTGAATGTATTGCTCGGTTTTTTGCCGTATCGTGGCAGTTTGCAAGTCAACGGCATTGAAATATGTGAGTTGAATCTACAGCAATGGCGACAACAAATTGCCTGGGTCGGACAAAATCCCTTGTTGTTGCCGGGCAGCATTCGGGAAAATTTATTGTTGGGCAATCCCAAAGCCAGTGAGCAGCAGTTGCAACAGGCGCTACAAGCGGCTTATGCGCAAGAGTTTACTGATAAATTAGGTTTGGACTATTTGATTCGTGAAGGCGGTTTGGGGCTGTCCGGCGGACAGGCGCAGCGTTTAGCGATTGCCCGAGCGCTATTACGCCATGCCAAATTGCTGCTGCTTGATGAACCAACCGCGAGTTTGGATGCGACCTCTGAAAGTGCGGTTTTGAATACGCTGCAACAGGCCAGCCGTCAGCAAACGACACTTATGGTGACACACCGTATTGAAGACTTGCAGCAGTCTGATCAAATTTGGGTGATGCGGCAAGGTGCCATCGTGCAACAGGGAACTTTTGCTGAACTACGCCAGCAAGACGGCTATTTTGCCGAGTTATTAAGTGAACGCCGACAGGCAATTGATTAACGGAGAGATTAAGATGCGTACACTATTGCCTTTTTTGGCGATGTTTAAATATACCGCTTTCCGATTACTGTTCGGTGTTGTGTTGATGATATGTGGGCTGGCGGCAAGTGTCGGCTTGCTGACGCTGTCCGGTTGGTTTTTGGCGGCGGCTTCGCTGGCTGGTGCAAATATTTTATTCAATTTTTTCTACCCGTCTGCCGGTGTGCGTGGTTTGGCCATCGGGCGCACCGCACTTCGGTATTTTGAACGGGTTGTGACCCATGATGCGACCTTTCGGGTGATTGCGCGGCTGAGGACGGCGGTGTTTAAACGTTTGATCCCGCTTTCGCCGGCGGTGTTGGCACGTTATCGCAATAGTGATTTACTCAACCGCCTGGTTGCTGATGTCGACACCTTAGATAATCTGTATTTGCGTCTGGTCGCACCGTTTATCAGTGCAGCAATGGTGATCCTGTTTCTGTTTTTAGGGCTGAGCCTGATTGATGGCTCGTTGGCATTGTTCCTTGCGCTGACCTTATTTGCACTATTGTTTTTGATTCCACTGCTCTTTTACCAACTGGGTAAAAGATTTGGTGAGCAACTAGTGCAAGAACGTGCGCATTATCGGGTACGTTTTCTTGATTGGCTGCAAAATCAAGCAGAATTATTGTTGTTTAATGTTGAAGCGACACAGCGGCAAAGCTTGCAACACAGTGAGCAACAATGGCAGCAGTGGCAAGCCAAAGAAGCAAATTTAAGCGGTTTAGCGGCGGCGTTGTTGCTGTTGGGGAATGGCACGATTTTAGTGGCGATGTTGTGGCTGGCCGGTGGAACTGATTTTGCCGATCAAAGCTATTTACGCTTGGCCAATATTGCGTTGTTCACCTTCTCAGCGCTGGCATCATTTGAAATTTTAATGCCGCTTGGTGCCGCTTTTTTGCGCTTGGGACAGGTGATCAGTTCCGCAGAGCGTGTGAATGACATCATTCAACAGCAACCGTTGGTGCTATTTGACGGGCAACAGTCAGAATTTGCGGATAACGAAACGTTGTTGGCTGTCGAGAACGTGACTTTTACTTATCCGGAAGCGAACGAGTTGGCAACATCTCAGCAAAGTGCGGTTTCAGCGGCGGTGTTGCAAGGGATTGATTGGCAGGTGAAGGCTGGGGAAAAGATTGCCTTATTGGGAAAAACCGGCAGTGGAAAATCCAGTTTGCTACAGCTGTTAGTACGCAATTATGATCCGCAACAAGGCAAAGTGCGCTTCGCTGGGCAAGATCTAAGCTGTTATTCGGAAGCTTTTTTGCGACAACAATTCTGTTTTTTAAGCCAGCGGGTGTATGTGTTCAGTGCCACTTTGCGTGATAATTTACAACTGGCAAACGAACAGGCAAGCGAACAACAAATGCTGACGGTGCTGTATCAAGTTGGCTTGGGGCATTTGAGTGAGCAAAGCGAAGGTCTGAATTTGTGGTTAGGTGATGGTGGCCGTCCGCTTTCCGGCGGTGAGCAGCGCCGTTTGGGACTTGCCAGAGTATTGTTAAACAACAGCCCGATTGTGTTGCTGGATGAACCGACCGAAGGTTTGGATCGTGAAACTGAACGGCAAATTCTGAATTTGATTTTGGCACATTGCCGTGATAAAACCTTAATTATGGTGACGCATCGATTGACGGCGTTGGAGAAATTTGATCGCCTTTGTGTCATTGACAGTGGTCGCTTGCAAGAACAGGGTAGCTATGCGACGCTAGCAACTGATTCACACAGTTTGTTCTACCGTTTTTTGAACCGCTTGGCTTAAGGGTAAAGAGATTATTTATGATGTTAAATAAAAACAACCAGCAATCGGTATTGCCGCCGGCGGAAATATTGGTTGAAGTGGTCGCCGAAAGTGTTGAAATGCAGCAACTTTTACGGCAATTAAACCAATTTTCTCGTTCAGATGCGCCACTGTTAATCCAAGGAGAAACCGGTACAGGTAAGGATCTGCTGGCTAAATTGTGTTATCAATGGAGCAAACGCCATGCGGAGAAATTTATTGCAGTCAATTGTGCCGGTTTACCGCCGGAGGCGGCAGAACAAGAGATGTTTGGCGACAGCACGCACGGCAACAGCAGCTGCGGTTTTTTTGAATATGCCAATAACGGCACGGTATTATTGGATTCGATCAATGAACTGTCTTTAAGCTTGCAGGCAAAACTGCTGCGTTTTTTGAACGACGGCAGTTATCGTCGTGTCGGTGAGGAGCAAGAGCATTCCGCTGATGTGCGGGTGATTTGCACTTCGCAGAAACCGTTGGCTTATTATGTAGAAAAAGGCGAATTGCGTGAGGATTTATACCATCGTTTAAACGTGTTGAGCCTGAATATTCCGCCGTTGCGCCAACATAAACAGGACATACCGCACTTGGTGGCGTTTTTTTTGCCGAAAATCTGCCAACAATTGCAGATTGCAGTTCCAAATTATGATAACCGCTATTTAGACAGCCTGACCGCTTATCATTGGCCGGGCAATATTCGTGAGTTGTATAATCTGCTGTATCGCAGTGTGGTTTCGATGGAAACCGAGCAACAGTTACCGCTGCCGGATTTCAGCGGCAAAGTGAACAGTGCAGAGTGGGTACTGAGCGAGTATGAAGGCTTAAGTCTGGAGCAAATTATCAATCAATTTGAATCCGGTATACTCAAACAATTTTATAATGTTTATCCCAGCACTCGTAAACTGGCAAACCGTTTAGGCATTTCCCACACCACCATTGCCAATAAATTAAAACAGTACGGCATCGGCAAGTAACATATATTAATATTGAGCGTAGCGAGTTTACAAATTGAGCGTAGAAATTAGCAAAGGCGAAGAATAGCACTACAATTGGGGCGTGTTTCTTTTGCTTATCTTTTTCTTTGCACGAGCAAAGAAAAGTAAGTCGCCATCGGCGAAACCCGATAGTAAAGATAAAGAAAATTTTGATTAGGGAAGAAAAATACAATTCCACTTTATTGATGCATTAAAAAACCGCACCGGGTTAGAGGAAGAACCCGGTACGGTTTTTTTGCTAGTGCTGCTATTTTACTTATTTTTTCTTCGCATATTTCAAGGAGTCGATGGCGACTGCCAAG
Source organism: Testudinibacter aquarius (assembly GCF_004342725.1). Lineage (GTDB taxonomy): Bacteria > Pseudomonadota > Gammaproteobacteria > Enterobacterales > Pasteurellaceae > Chelonobacter > Chelonobacter aquarius. The sequence continues at coordinate 137,098 of NZ_SMCP01000006.1, forward strand.
ATAATGATGCTACCTTTAATAATATATTGCCAATATGGGTTGACCCCGATATAGGTCAAACCGTAGTTAATCACGGTGAAGATTAACACCCCTGTGACCACGCCGATAACCGTGCCGACACCACCGGCAAACGAGACCCCACCGACTACGCAGGCTGCAATTGCATCCAATTCATACATAAAGCCGAGGTTATTAGTGGCACTGCCGATCCGTCCGGCTTCCAACATCCCACCGAAGGCGTAGAACATCCCCGCGATCATATAAATCACCACCAAGTTACGGGTTACGTTCACCCCGGATACCCGAGCGGCTTCCGGATTGCCGCCGATAGCGAAAATGTTTTTGCCGAAGCGGGTTTTATTCCACATAATCCAGACTAAGATGGTGGCAAGGATCGCATATATCGTGATATAGGAGAGCCTGAACTGTCCAAACCTGAAATACCCTTGTGCAAAGGCTGAGAAAGTCGGGTTAAAACCGGCAATCGGTGAAGAGCCGACCGCATCGTAGTACAGCGAGTTGATCCCATAAACGATGATCATCGTGCCTAATGTGGCGATAAATGGTGTTACGTTCAAGACTGCAATGATGAAACCGTTCATCAAACCAATAATTGCACCAATTGCACAGACCACCAGAATCACCACCGGAATTGGAATCTCAGTTAAATTCGGGAAGACTCGGTTGACGTTATCCATGGCTTGCAGCAAGGTGGCGGAAACCACTGCCGCCAAGCCGACCTGGCGACCGGCGGATAAGTCTGTGCCTTGTGTTACCAATAATCCGGCAACGCCTAGGGCAATAATCAATCTGACTGAAGATTGGGTCAGAATGTTACTGAAGTTGATTAAGCTCAAGAAGCTGGAGTCTTGTGCGATGATAATCGCCAGCAAAATCAGCAGAACGAAGTAAATAGCATTTTGTTTCAGGAAATCAAGAGATTTGTTTCTTCCTAATTCAGCCATGATTTTATCCCTTCTCTTATTTTTTATAAACGGTTATAAATATTTAGCGGCAAGCTGTAAAATTTCTTGCTGCGATGTCTCTTTGGTATTGACAGTGCCGGCGAGTTTGCCGTTACTCATCACCATAATCCGGTCAGTGATCCCCAATAGTTCCGGCATTTCGGACGAGATAATGATAATGCCCTTGTCTTTTTTTGCTAGCTCCATAATTAATTGATAAATCTCATATTTTGCGCCAACATCAATACCGCGGGTCGGCTCGTCCAGCATCAGGATCTCCGGCTGAGTCAATAGCCAACGTCCGATAATCACTTTTTGCTGATTACCACCTGAAAGCGATCCGATGTTGGTTTTATGTGAAGGTGTTTTCACATTCATCGAATCGATAACCCATTGGGTATCACTTTTCATTTTTGCGTTACTGAGCAACCCGAATTTTGACATGTAAGCTTTAATATTTGAAATCAAGGAATTAAATTCAATATTTAAATTGGAATAAATCCCTGTTGAACGCCGCTCTTCAGTCACCAAGGCAAAACCGTTATTGATGGCTTCAAGTGCGGTTTTGTTACGCATCACTTTATCGTGCAATTTCACCACACCGCTCTTTTTTTCACGGATGCCGAAAATAGTTTCGACAATATCGGTTCGTTTAGCGCCGACCAAGCCTGCAATACCTAAAATTTCGCCTTTATGCAGTTCAAAACTGACATCTTTAATCGAAGGTTGATTAAGTGCGGTCAGATTCTCGACCGTTAAGATCACCTCTTTCGGCTGATTGATTTTGGGCGGGAAGCGTTGAGTTAGCTCGCGGCCGACCATCATGGCAACAATGCCGTCCATGGTAGCGCCTTTGACCGGAATGCTGTTAATCCATTTCCCGTCACGCAGCACCGTTACTTCGTCGCAGATTTTAAAAATCTCGTCCATTTTGTGCGAGATATAAATAATGCCACAGCCCCGTTTTTTCAATTTTGCGATGATTGAAAACAGGTGATTGACCTCTTTTTCCGACAAGGAAGAGGTCGGTTCGTCCATAATCACGATTTTGGCATTATAGGAGAATGCTTTGGCGATTTCGATCATCTGCATTTGGGAAACTGAAAGTTTGCCCACTTTCATTTTGGGATCGATATCGATATCTAATTCTTTAAAAATGGCTTTGGTATCGTTATACATCTTGGTGTGATCAACCAATCCGGCTTTAATCGGATAGCGCCCTAACCACAGGTTATCCATCACACTGCTTTGTTTAACCAGATTAAGCTCCTGGTGTACCATCGAAATACCGTTTTCCAGCGCCTCTTTTGAGGTTTTAAAATTAATTGGTTTTCCAAGAAAAAGGATTTCGCCCTCGTCTTTGGCATAGATCCCGAAAAGGCATTTTAGCAATGTGGATTTCCCGGCACCGTTTTCCCCCATCAGGGCATGAACCGAATGCGAGCGCACTGTCAAATTGGCATTATCAAGCGCCTTTACGCCGGGGAAGGTTTTGCTTACCCCTTTCATTTCCAATAAAATTTGATTTTCAGTTCGCACTGATTCAGTTTGTGTGGATTGTTCTGTACTCATATCCAACCTCAAGCGGCAAGGGGGAGGATGAATCCTCCCCGGATTACAACGTAGTATTTATTTTAAAAAGTTTTCTAAGTTATCTTTGTCAACACCGACGTAAGGGATACGAACTACACGGTTTTCCAGTTTCCAGTTGGTCCCTTCGGTTGCCGCTTTGCCGTTTGCCAGATTATCGGACAATTGAACTACCGCTTTCGCTTGGTTGACACCATCGTTCAACACGGTTCCGGCGATGGCTCCGGATTTAATCAATTGCAATACTTCCGGCAACGCATCTACCCCGAATACCGGCAGATTTTTACCATGAGATTTCGCCGCTTCCAACGCTCCCATTGCCATACCGTCATTGTTAGAAATAATCATTTCAATGTTATTGGCATGCGGACCGGACAACCAAGCGTCGCTCTTATCTTTTGCCATTGCGGCATCCCACATGCCGGTATCGATATACAGTTGCTCGGTTGCAATGCCTTGACCATTGATCTCTTCAATTACATATTTGGTACGCGCTTCCGCATCTGGGTGCCCCGGTTCGCCTTTTAACAATACATACTGAATTTTACCGTCTTTATTTAAATCCCAAGCGGCATTGGCTTTCCATTGTTTGGCGATCAAATCCCCTTGAATGACACCGGATTCTTTCGGATCGGTACCCACATAGTATGATTTGTCATAACTATCAATTGCAGCTTGACCAGGGTCTTTATTGAAGAAAACAATCGGAATATCGTATTCAGACGCTTTTTTGATGATAGTCGGTGCAGCAGCAGGGTCAACCAGATTGATTGCCAACACTTTCACCCCTTTGGAGATCAAAACGTCAACTTGGTCGTTTTGGATAGATTGGGCGTTTTGAGAGTCATTCATCAATAATTCAATATCTTTCAATGCTTTTGCTTCTTTTTCAATTTCCTGACGCATTAAAGACATAAAGTTGTCATCATATTTGTAAATGGTTACACCGACACGGTTTGCTGCTTGGGCTGAAGTGGCAGCGATACCGAATCCGACAGCCAGTGCGATTGAAGTTAATACGGTTTTTTTCATGGTAATTCTCTCCATCTTTGTTATATAAAGATAAATGCCATCGGGCAATTTCGGGGTCAATGAATAATTGACGGATCAACTGCAACCGATACTCAGAGTATTATCTGCCTATATGCGATAATGTCGGATGTAAGGATACGCAAGGAAAAGAAAAAAGTATGTGATCCTATTCACATTATGAAAACGATTACATCATCAGCATAAGAAATATGTGGTTTAGATCACATTTCTTAAGGCCAATCAAATCGCTTTCACTGAAAAACGTTTCACCAAAGTCGGATTAAAAGTGACATTTTCAGGTGAGGCCAGTGCTTTATTGACTAGGCTTAGTGCCAACTCGGCAGCATAAGTTGCCATTAAATCAATAGGATAGCGAATGGTTGTCAACTTAGGTACTAAATAATTGGCAAGTGGCATATCATCAAAACCGATCAGCGAAAACTGTTGCGGCACTTTAATGTTGTTTTCATTCAAAATAGACAAAGCACCGGCTGCCATCGAATCGTTATAACACACCACAGCAGTTAAATTTGAGTTATAACTCAACAGCTTAATCATGGTTTCTTCACCGCCTTGATAATCCGGAGAGGAGTTGGCAATAGCGTGTGGCATGATCGGCAAATCATGATCACTGAGCGCTTTCAAATAGCCGCTTTTGCGTTCGATTTCATCGTTGATCTGATGGTTGGAGCCAATATAACCGATATATTTATGCCCATGATTAATCAGTGTATTGGTTGCTAAATAGGTACCTTTTTCATTATCAAGTGCGATGCAGCGCTGTTCAAAACCGGGAATGGTACGATTGATAATCACCATGCCCGGATGGCGCTGTAAATACTCGTTTAATATCTCGTCACTCAAGGCTTTGGAATGTACCACGAGGGCGTTGCAGCGTTTTTTTAATAATAAATCAATAGCTTGCTTTTCTTTTTCCGGATTGTGATAACCTATTCCAATCAAAATATTGCGTTGGTGCGCGCTGGCAACTTGATCAACGGCTTTGACTAAAATCGCAAAAAAAGAGTCCGTTACATCTGTTACCACCACACCGATGGTATCACTGCTTTGTGTTGCCAACGCTTGAGCATTGGCATTGGGATAGTAGCCCAGCTCCTCCACCGCAGCCAACACCGCCTGCCGGGTTTTATCGCTGATGGACGGATGGGCATTCAAAACCCGCGAAACTGTCGCTACAGATATATTGGCTAATTTAGCAACATCACGAATTGTCACCATTGTCCTATCCTCACATTTATTGAAACCGTTTCCTATTATACTCCCTTTTTTTATTTTTCAAGAGTAATCAGTAAAATATTTGGGTGTTTTGTGATCTGATTAACGGTTTGTTTAACCAATTATGTTATATTTAACATCATTAATGTAACCGATTACATTTATTTTCGTATTAAATATCAAGGTGAATGACATGAATAATCTAATTTTTGACGTATCAGAACACCCGCATCGACGCTATAACCCATTGAAAGATGAGTGGATATTGGTTTCTCCCCACCGAGCTAAGCGTCCTTGGAGTGGGCAAAGCGAAAAGCTATCTACTACCCAACTCCCCACTTATGATGAAAACTGTTTCTTATGTCCCGGCAACAAGCGGGTTTCCGGCGAAGTGAATCCAGACTATCAAGGCACTTATGTCTTTGCTAATGATTTTGCTGCATTAATGCCGGACAGCCCAGAGGCACCGCAGAGTGATAATCCGTTGTTTCAGGTGATGGGGGTGCGTGGTCTGAGCCGTGTGATCTGTTTTTCACCGGATCACAGCAAAACCTTGCCGGAGCTGAGTGTCAGCGAAATTCGTGCGGTGGTGGATACATGGAATGAACAATTGGAAGAGTTGGGAAAAGATTACCTTTGGGTGCAGGCGTTTGAAAATAAAGGCGAAGTTATGGGCTGTTCACAGCCTCACCCACACGGACAAATCTGGGCAAATAGTTTCTTGCCCAATGAAGTGGCAGCCAAAGAGCGTAATTTGCGGAACTATTATCAACAACATGGCAGTAATTTACTGCTGGATTATGCCAATGCTGAACTGAAAGATGGCAGTCGCACCGTAGTGGAAACCGAACATTGGCTAGCAGTGGTGCCATATTGGGCGGCTTGGCCGTTTGAAACGCTGCTCCTGCCAAAAAGTGCGGTGAAGCGCATGAATGAATTAACTTCAGCACAGCGTGATGATTTGGCATTGGCGCTTAAATTATTGACTACGCGCTACGATAATCTGTTTGAATGTGCTTTTCCGTATTCGATGGGGTGGCACTATGCGCCATTTTTCAAAGACGACCGCACTTTGGATCATTGGCAACTGCATGCGGTGTTTTATCCGCCGTTATTACGTTCCGCGACAATTCGAAAATTTATGGTCGGCTATGAAATGTTGGCAGAAGCACAGCGGGATCTCACCCCTGAACAAGCTGCGGCACGTTTGGCGCAATTGAGTGATATTCACTATAAAACCAAATAAAGCTAACAATAGCGCCAAAAAAAAGCGCCAAAAACAAAAGCAAATACACCTGATAATGATAACCTTAATGACAGTATGAGGATAACAAAATGACAGCACAATTGACACCACAACAGCAAGCCCAGAAAGTCTTTATCGATCAATTTGAATATCAACCGCAAGTGCTGGTTTATGCGCCCGGTCGTGTGAATGTTATCGGCGAACATACCGATTATAACGACGGTTTCGTGATGCCATGCGCCATTGATTACGGCACGGCAATCAGTGGTGCAAAACGAGAGGACAGTATATTTCGGGTTTATGCCGCCGACTTACAACAATGGGATGAATTTGATTTGAGCCAGCCGATTAAACCGCACTTTGATGCCGCCGGCGACTACAAATGGACCGGCTATGTGCGTGGTGTGGTCAAATATATTCAAGAAAAATGTCCACACTTCAAAACCGGTGCCGATCTGGCGATCAGCGGCAATGTTCCGCTCTCTTCCGGTTTAAGTTCTTCCGCTGCGCTGGAAGTGGCAACTGGAAAATTTTGTCAAATTGTCGGCGGTTTGGATTTAACTCAGGTTGAAATCGCCTTGATCGGGCAACAAGCCGAGAATCGTTTTGTCGGTTGCCAATGCGGCAATATGGATCAATTGATTTCGGCATTGGGGCAGCAAGATCATCTGCTGAAAATTGACTGTCGCAGTTTGGAAACGGAAGCAGTGCCTGTGCCGCAAGGCGTTGCCGTGATGATCGTCAACTCTAATGTGAAACACGATTTGGTTGCCGGAGAATACAACAGCCGTCGTCAACAGTGCGAACAAGCCGCCGAATTTTTCGGGGTGAAAGCGCTGCGGGATGTGTCAATTGCTCAATTCAAACAGCATGAAGCCGAGTTAACCGCACTTGACCCGATTGTCGCCAAGCGCGCCAGACATGTCATCACCGAAAATCAGCGAGTGTTAGATGCCGTGGTGGCGCTGAAGCAAGGCGATTTACAACAATTGGGCGTGTTGATGGGGCAATCTCACGTTTCAATGAAAGACGATTTTGAAATCACGGTGCCGGAAGTGGACTATCTGGTGGAGCTTGCACAACAAGTGATTGGCGACAGTGGTGGTGCGCGCATGACCGGAGGCGGTTTTGGCGGTTGTATTGTAGCGCTGGCGCCGCAAGAGAAGATCGAAGCCGTGCGTAAAAATATTGCTGAGCATTATGAAAAACACACCGGTTTAAAAGAGACCTTTTATGTGTGCCATGCCTCAGCTGGAGTGAGTGTGTTATGATAACTGTCTCTGAATGTGAGCTTGCGGCCGACGGCAAGCCGTTTAAACTGATTACATTGCAAAACAGCAACGGGATGCAGATTTGTTTAACTGATTGGGGCGCCACATGGCTCTCCTGTCAAGTGCCGATCAAACAACAGTTGCGTAAGGTAGTTTTAGGCTGTAGCACCGTGGCACTGCATGTGGTGCAGGGCGCTTATCTGGGCGCCAGCGTCGGGCGGTTTGCCAACCGGATTGCCAATGCCGAATTCAGCTTGCACGGCAACCACTATCAACTGGATGCCAACCAACAAGGCAAACACCAGTTGCATGGCGGCAGTGTCGGATTTGCGCAACAACGTTGGACAATCAGTGAGCAACAAGCGAACAGCGTACAATTCAGCCTGTTTTCTGCCAACGGTGATCAAGGCTTTCCGGGCAACTTGGAAGCCAAAGTGCGGTTCAGCTTGCGCGAAGACAATGCGGTTGTGGTTGAATATAGCGCTTTAAGCGATCAAGACACACCGCTAAATTTAACCAACCATGCCTATTTTAATTTAGACGGCGAAAGTGCCGAGCAAACCGCACTTCAACATCGCTTAAAAATAAATGCTGCGTATTATTTACCGGTTGACGCCGAAGGCATTCCGAAAGAACCGTTAAAACCCGTGGCAAACAGCGGCTTCGATTTCCGCCAAAGCAAGCCAATCGCACAGGATTTTTTGCACGATGCCGATCAGAAAATTGTCGCAGGTTATGATCATGCCTTTTTGCTCGACAACCCAAGCCTCGGTGTGCAACCGCAAATCGAACTCAGCGCTAGCAGTGGTGACCTGACACTACAGATTTTCACCGACCAAGCGGCGGTGCAGGTTTACAGCGGCAACTTCCTAGCCGGCACCCCAAACCGCACTTGCGGTGTTTACGCCAACCACGCCGGCATCGCCCTAGAAACCCAAGCCCTACCCGACACCCCAAACCACCCGGAATGGTTTAAATATGGCGGCATTAGCAATGCTGGCGAGCGATATCACAAAACCACGGTATTTTGCTTTAAAGCCAATTAACCGCAACCGCACTTTGCAATTAACATGTAAAGTGCGGTTTTGAGTTTATGGAATACAAATTTGTAATTTTTACTCAATAGGTGGCTAGCCCGGCATAATGTGCTTAATTTAAAGTCAAGGAAAATTGAATTGATTGCTGATTTCTTCTGATATAATTTTCCCAATAAATTTCTTGAATAAATTTTGTGTTGTTGTATAGTTAAGAATACAGTAACACAATAAAAGATACCATCATCGTCATGTACATCATCGAAGAAACTGAAATATTTTCCGAATGGCTAGATAAGCTAACAGACCCACTTGCGGTAGTTGCTATTGTTGCCCGAATTGAACGAGTGAGATTAGGTAATTTTGGTGATCATAAATCAGTTGGTGATGGTATTTTTGAAATGCGGATTACAAAAGGTAAAGGGTATAGAGTGTATTATGCACGTAAAGGGGAAATCACCTATCTTCTTCTCTGCGGCGGTGATAAATCAAGCCAAAGTAACGACATTAAGCAAGCAAAAGTTATTTGGTCTAGCATTAAGTAGGGGAAATAAAATGACACAAACAAGAGTATTTGATGCTGCACGTTATTTGAAAAATGATGAAATGATCGCCCTCTTTCTTAAAGAAACACTGGAAACCGGCACAACATCTGATTTTATTCAAGCTCTCAACACCGTTGCCAGAGCAAAAGGAATGACTGATCTTGCTGAAAAAACAGGAATTGGGCGTGAAAGTTTATATAAAACGTTATCAAGCGAAAAGCCCCGCCTTGATACCGTATTTAAAATTATCCATGCTCTCGGATTAAATATTTCAATTACTACAAATAAAACAGCCGTCTCTTAGGGTAATAGTTCAATTTTCTACATCTGTAACAACAAAGGAAAAATAATGAAAAAGAAAAAGCAGGCCGCAGTCGCTGCGGTCAACAATTTTGTGGCGAAGAATATGGCGAAATTTACCCGTCATCAAATTCACGAAAAAAGCTATAAAGCGAGCCGTAAGTTGAACAAACAAAACCTGAAAAGAGAAAACCTCGATTCAGGTTTTGGCTTTTATGGGCTGGCGTAATCTGTCCTGACCGCACTTTAGATTTTACTCTCGTTTCCCGCCAAAAACACATCGCAGCCGGTAGTGGTTTTTGTTACTATACTGACGAAAAGCCGTCCGCTACACAGCATATTCTTTAGTTCTGATTTTGAGTTCAGCTTTTCACTTTTTGATTTTTCTTATTTTTATTGATGAATAAACGGGAACTGACTATGCAAAATCAAGGCTTTCTGCAACGTTTTTTTAAACTGGAACAGCACGGCACCACGGTGAAAACCGAAATTATTGCCGGGATCACGACCTTTCTGACCATGGTGTATATTGTGTTCGTCAATCCGTCGATCTTGGGCGTGGCGGGCATGGATAGCCAAAGCGTGTTTATCACTACGGCATTGATTGCTGCTTTTGGCAGTATTTTCATGGGGTTATTTGCCAATTTGCCGGTGGCACTTGCCCCAGCCATGGGCTTGAATGCCTTTTTTGCTTACACCGTGGTGTCTAAACTCGGACTGTCGTGGCAGGTGGGGATGGGCACGATTTTTTGGGGTGCAGTGGGGCTGTTCTTATTGACGTTGTTCCAAGTGCGGTATTGGTTGATCGCCAGCATTCCAACCAGTTTGCGGGTGGGGATCACCGCCGGCATCGGCTTGTTTATTGCGTTAATGGGCTTTCAAAATTCCGGTATTGTGGTTGCCAGCCCGGCAACGCTGGTCACCTTGGGCAACTTGTACTCTTCGCAAGTGCTGCTCGCCATTCTTGGTTTCTTTATCATTGTGATTTTGGCATCGCGCAATATCCATGCCGCCGTACTGGTGTCGATTGCTGTGGTGACCGCACTTTCGTTGTTGCTCGGCAATGTGGAGTATAACGGGGTATTCTCGATGCCGCCAAGCGTTTCCAACGTGGTCGGACAAGTGGATTTGTCCGGGGCGTTGGATGTGGCGTTATTGGGCATTATCTTCTCGTTTATGTTGGTCAACCTGTTCGATTCGTCCGGCACATTGTTGGGCGTGACCGAAAAAGCCGGTTTGGCCGATGAGCAAGGGCGCTTTCCAAAAATGAAACAAGCGTTGCTGGTGGACAGCATCAGCTCGGTCAGTGGCGCTTATATCGGCACATCGTCGGTCACGGCGTATATCGAAAGCAGCTCCGGCGTGTCGGTTGGCGGGCGCACCGGTTTAACCGCAGTAGTCACCGGCATTTTGTTTCTGTTAGTGATTTTCCTATCGCCATTGGCCGGATTAGTGCCACTGTATGCCACCGCCGGTGCGTTGATTTATGTTGGTATTTTGATGTCGTCCAGTTTGATTAAAGTGCGCTGGGACGACTTGACCGAAGCCACACCGGCGTTTATCACCGCCGCTTTAATGCCGTTCACCTATTCGATCACCGAAGGGATCGCCTTTGGTTTCATCAGCTACTGTGTGATGAAAGTGTGCACCGGCAAGGTAAAAGCGGTTTCGATTCCGGTGTGGGTGGTGTCGGTGTTGTTCTTGGTAAAAATCATCTTTATTGATAAAGGGATTATGCACTAATCTGACGGGAGAAATGACAAATGCAGAAGATTTTATTGGTGGTTAACAGCGCTCCTTACGGCAATGAAAGTTGTTTCAATGCGTTACGTCTGACGTTAATGCTATTGGAAGAACATCAGCATGAGGTTGAACTGAAACTGTTTTTGATGTCCGATGCGGTGGTGGCTGGCTTGCAAGGGCAGGCGCCGAATGAGGGGTATAATCTGCAACAAGCTTTGGAAATTATTACCGGTTTCGGTGCAGTGGTGAAACTGTGTAAAACCTGCACCAATGCACGCGGAATTACTGCGCTGCCTTTGGTTGACGGGGTGGAGATCGGCACGTTGGCAGAGCTGGCCGATTGGACATTGAAGGCTGATAAAGTGTTGAGTTTCTAGCGAATGTTATGCAAAAACTGAATCCGATTACCCACCCTTTAAACGGGGTTTCGTTGATCGAAGCCTCGGCCGGTACTGGAAAAACCTATACTATGGTGGCGCTGTATCTACGCCTGCTGTTGAATATTGGAGAAAACGGTTTAGGTCGGGCGCTAACGGTGGAACAGATTTTGGTGATGACTTTCACCAAAGCCGCCACCCAAGAGTTGAAAGAGCGGATCCGCAGCCGGATTGTCGAATTGAAGGCCTTATTACAGCAAGCCTTGCTACAGCAGGCGCCGCAATCACCGACAGCAACCTTTGCCAGTTCGGATCCTTTTTTGCATGCGCTTTATCTTGCACTAAAACACGACTTGCCGACGGCAATTTTGCGCCTAGAAACGGCGCAGCAGGATATGGATACCGCAGCGATTTTTACCATTCATGGTTTTTGCCAACGAATGCTGACTCGCCATGCGTTTCACTCCGGTATTGCTTTTGATCCGGAAATGGTTGAGCAGCAGGACAAGTTATTACTGCAACTGTGCCGAGAATATTGGCGTGAGCAGTTTTATCCACAAAATTTGGCGATCAGCCGCTTTATTGACTACAGCTTGCAATCGCCGCAAACGGTGCTTGACTTGATCAAGCCTGCATTGGACGGCGAAATGCCGCAAGTGCGGTTTGCGCAAACCAATTCCTCACAAACGGACATTAACAGTTTTTTACAGCAGGATGTTTCTGATTATTTATTAAAAATTCAATCAATTAAGCAACAATGGTTAGCCGATAGTGCTGAGATTCGTGCTTTATTTCTGGCAGAGATAAACCGTAAGAAAGATAAGCGTTTAGACGGCAGAAGCTATCAACAACGTTATATTGTGCCGGCGATTGATGAGATTAACACATGGGCAGCCAGTGATGCGTTGGCGCTAAATGAGAAATTAGTTAAGTATTTTTCGCAAACCAATTTGGATCAAAAAACCAAGGGTGAAGAGAAAATTACACATCCGTTGTTTGCGGCAATCGATCAAATTGCCCCCCTGGGTTTTTATCAACGCATATTGCTGTGGCACTATATCAAAGGCGTGCGTGCCAAGCTGTCTGAGTATAAAGCCGGGCATAAGCAGATGAGTTTTGGCGATTTGCTCAGCCGTTTAAAAACCGCACTTTATGCTCAAGGTGGAAACGAACTGGCACAGTTGATCCGCCGACAATTTCCGTTTGCGATGGTGGACGAATTTCAGGATACCGATGCGGAGCAATACCAAATCTTTAAACGGTTATATCTTGATCAAGCCGATATTGGTGACGGTGGCATGATTATGATCGGCGATCCGAAACAGTCGATTTATGCTTTTCGTAACGCTGATATTTTTACCTATCTGAGTGCGGCACAAACGGTGTCGAATCGCTTTACCTTAGATACCAACTGGCGTTCGACCCCGGCGCTGATTGGGGCATTGAATACACTGTTTGCACATAATGCACTGCCGTTTATTTATCCGCAAATTCAATATCAAGCGGTCAATGCGGGTAAGCAGAGTCAAGATTTGTTGCTCAACGGCGTGCTGCAAAAGCCACTCAATTTTATGCTGAGTTCTAACGACAATACGGACGACATGGCACAGGCGTGTGCGGTTTCGGTGCAACAGTGGCTGAAAGCCATTGAGCAAAATCAATGCCTGCTGGGCGGAGAAAACGGCTTGGCAGCAAAAGATTTTGCCGTATTGGTGCGCAATAAAACCGAAGCGGATAAGATTAAATCGGCGTTGGCGCTGCTGGGGATTCGCAGCGTGTATCTGTCGGATCGCAGTTCGGTGCTAAACAGTGAATGGGCGCAGGTATTACGTTATTTATTAACTGCTTGCCTGAATCCGCACCGTGAACAAGCGGTGATGACCGTGTTGGCGAGCCGGTTGTTCGGTATGAACGCCGCTGAGCTATATCATTTGCGCCGAGATGAAAAAAGTTTGGAACAGTGGATCGCACAGTTTTTAAACTACCAGTCTATTTGGCAAACGCAAGGCGTGCTGCCGATGATTCATCGCTTGTTACAGCAGCAAAATTTACCGCCGAGGCTATTGGCGATGCCTGATGGCGAGCGGGCGATGACCGACATTCTGCATTTGGCGGAGTTTTTGCAGCAAGGCGCCACAGCAAATGAGAACGAGCATGCGTTGTTAAGCTGGTTCGAGCGGCAACTTGACAGTGATGAAGTTGACGCGGAGCAAGTGCGGTTGCGCTTAGAGAGTGAGCGTGATCTGGTCAAGATTGTCACGGTGCATAAATCTAAAGGGCTGGAATATGGTGTCGTCTGGTTGCCGTTCGTCGGGGCAGGCTATAAGCCAAGAGCTGACGATGCAAACACATTACAGAGCTATCACGACAGTGATAATCAGCTGTGTTGGGATCTGGCGCTAAGCCATCGTGCGGAAACGCTGAAAGAAAAATTGGCAGAAGAGTTGCGGCTGTTTTATGTCGCAGCCACTCGCGCCCGTTATCAACTGAATATTGGTTTTCCGGCACAAATGACGACAAAGCATAACTGGAATGCGCTGGCGTATTTATTGTCTGAGCGAATATTCGAGCAGGACGATCAGTTGTCGCTCAAAAATGGCAGTGAATTTATCACCAGTGAGCGACTTGCGCAGCGCTTTGCGGCTGCTGATTACACTACTATGGCAATTGAAAGCCTTGAAGCCGAGGCGTGGCGGGCTGCCCCCTTGCCGATTGAGGCGGTGCAAGCGGCTGAATTTGATGGCAAAATCGAAAATAACTGGCGTATCAGCAGTTTTACCGCACTTGTTGCGATGCACCAGCGCAATCAAATGCGTAAAAATCGAATGGTGTCCGAGCTTGAAAAAGTAGGCGAACGCTATCAGCAATGGCGTGAAGATGATGACGGCGACGTATTGAATTACGAGATTATCTTGGGAGAGCAGTTGACGAATGCAATGCAGCAAGCCGGCGATAAAGCTGCAAGCATTATGCTGCCGACCTGCTGGCAGCGCCAGCCACATACCCCGTTCAATTTCCCCAGTGGCAGCTTGGTGGGCAGTGTTCTGCATGATTTCTTACAACATATGGATTTTAGCCGCGATCCGGATCCGGCCGCAATCAGCGAGCTTTGCCGCAGGCTTGAATTAGACGACACTTGGCTTGAACCGTTAGTGCAATGGCTGTGGCTGATTGGTCAAACGCCACTATCAGCGGCAGAGCCGACAGAATCAGTGGTAGAAGAGCGGCAAGTGCGGTTACAGGGCTTGTTGCCACAGGATTGTTTAAAAGAGCTGGCGTTTTTGATCAGTGTACAAAAACCGCTGCGATCTGCTAAGCTCAACCGTTTATTACAACAGTATCCGCCGCTATGTCGGCAAATAAACCAGCAAATACAACAGCCGGTGGATTTTGATTTAGATTATTTCAAAGGGATGTTGCGTGGCTTTATCGATTTGGTGTGTCGGATTGACGGAAAATACTATCTGATCGATTACAAATCCAATCGGCTAGGCGACAATTATGCCGCTTATCTGCCATCGATTCTCAATCGGGTGATGGCCTATCACCACTATGATTTGCAATATTTGATTTACACCTTGGCGCTACACCGTTATTTGCGACAACGTGATGCAAATTATGATTATCAACGGGATTTTGGCGGTGTTTTTTACCTGTTTTTGCGTGGTTTGAATGGCGAAAACGCACAAACCGGGGTCTATTTCGATAAACCGGATTGGCGCTTGATTGACGGATTAGACAATTTATTGGCGGAATGATGCTGACGATTTTACAACAACTGCAACAGGCTGGTGCGATCAGCCGTTTGGATTATCAATTTGCTGCTTTGATTGCGGAAAAACAGCAGCCGTATGCCTATCCGCAGCCAATTGCCGACCTTGCGGTTTTGTTGGCGGCACTGTCCAGTTATCACAGCCAAAACGGCAGCACTTGCCTCAGCCCGACTGATTTTGAACATGGCGATTTCTTTGATTTGGCAATGCAAACTGAATTACGACCGCTGTTGCAACAGATTCAACAGCATTTGAACGGTATTGCACCAAACCAGTGGCAATATTTATTGCAAGAACAACAGCATATCGCTTTTGGTGAACAATTTGAGCCAGCTCGTCCGCTGTTGTGGTTAAACGGTCTGTTGTATTTATACCGTAATGGCGTTGACGAACAGCAAGTTGCGCAACAGTTATCGCAGCGCTCGTCACAACGTGCCGCCTTATTTGAGTTGCCCCGATTGGCGGCGTTTCTAGCGCAACTGTTTCCGGCAACAGATTCACAGATTGACTGGCAAAAAATTGCGGTTGCCACTGCACTTCGGCATAATTTCAGTGTGATCTCCGGGGGCCCGGGCACCGGCAAAACACGAACCGTATGCAATTTATTGCTGACCTTGCAATGGCAACAGCAGCAATGGCAAGCAGAACCGCTCAATATTGCCTTGGTGGCGCCGACCGGTAAAGCAGCGGCTCGCTTGAGCGAATCAATTGGCAACAGTTTGGCGCAATTGCCGTCGACTATCGATCATCGACTGAAACAGCAGATTCCACTACAGGCACAAACCTTGCACCGACTGTTGGGAATCCAATCGGAACGGCGGCAAGCCCGTTATCATCAAGCCAATCCGTTGCCGTTTGATCTGCTGTTATTAGACGAAGCCTCGATGATTGACTTGAATCTGTTTACCCAATTGCTGAATGCACTATCACCGCATACTCGCTTGATTCTGCTGGGCGACAAAGATCAATTGGCATCGGTGGAAAGTGGAGCCGTGATGGCACAGTTGTGTCAGTTTTTGGCACAGGGCTACAGTCGACAACATTGTGCTTATCTGGAACAAGTGACAGGGCAAAATTTAGACACCATTCAACATGAATCGGTTGAGCATGGCCATCCGATTCGTGATTGCCTCTGTTTTCTGCGTAAAAGTTATCGCTTTGATCAAAACTCAGGCATTAAAGTGTTGGCGGAAAGTGTCAATTTAGGGCGCTTCGACAGTTGGCAATGGTTTGCACAGAAAAGTGATTTAACTTGCTATCCTTATCCGCTTGAGCAGCCTGCCAATACAGTTGAAAACCGCACTTTCAACCCGACACTCAATGCGCTTGAGCTGATTTTAAAGCATGCGGTCAATTGGTATGCCGACTATCTGCAAGCAGTGCATCAATTTGATGATTTCAGCCATGAATCGCTTAAAACAGTTTTCACTGCTTTTAACAAAGTGCGGTTGCTAAGCGGTTTGCGTAGTGGTGAATTTGGGGTGGAGCAGTTGAATATGGCACTCAGTGAGCGCTTGCGGCAGAAAGGATTATTGAATTTTCGCCAGCGTCATGAAGGCTACCACGGCAAACCGATTATGGTGCTGCAAAACGACAATGCCGTGGCGCTGTATAACGGCGATATCGGTCTGTTTTTGACCGACAAACAAGGCAATAGTCGAGTCTGTTTTGAAGATGGTAAAGGCGGATTTCGTGATGTCTCACCAAGTCGTGTGCCGCCGCATGAGGCGGCATTTGTCATGACCGTGCATAAATCTCAAGGCTCGGAATTTGCACATACGGTGCTGATTTTGCCGCTGACTGCCAGCCCGGTGCTCAGTCGTGAATTGCTCTATACCGCAATCACCCGCGCCAAAACCCATTTCAGTCTGTTTGCGACACAACGGGTATGGCAAAGTGCGGTACAGAAACCGATTTTAAGACGCAGCGGATTGTATGGATTGCTGAATTTAATGAGCAGACCCTAACCTTTAGCGGCGGAAATCGCTTTTATTCTTTGCAAGGTCAATTGTTCGCGAATTTGCTGTTTTTGATAGCCGGCGGCGATGATCGCCTGTACATCAACGGCAACCGCACGTTGATAAAATTGCCGTGCCAGATCCGCTTGTGGATAATCGCTGTGTTCAAAGCCCAAGCGTCCGCGCGTATCTGCCAGACAGACGGTTAAAAGTGCGTTCAGGTTTTGTGGTTTACGCCACACATCTAAACTGTCAAATAAGCGCACAATGGTAGAGGCTTTCAACACTTGAATGCGGTGAATATGGCTGTGATAACGACAGCATAACACCGCAAGCTGTTGGTAATGATTCGGCACTTTTAAACGGCGGCACAATTCGATTGTCGGCGGCACGCCCAGTTGTTCATGTCCGTAGTGGTGCGGATAGTTTTCCGCTGGGGTGCGGGCTTTACCCAAATCGTGGCACAAAGCAGCAAAACGAATGCTAGCAGCATCCGTTTGATCGCCTGTTAATTTTGCTGCTTGCTCCAGCACCATCAAGGTGTGGATGCCGCTGTCGATTTCCGGGTGGTGCTGTGGTGGATTCGGGATACCAAATAAGGCATCTACTTCAGGAAACAGCCGTGCCAATGCGCCGCAGTCGCGCAGGCTTTGAAAATAGACTTGTGGCGAGGCGGTTTTTAACGCTTTTTCCGTTTCCAGCCAAACCCTTTCCGGGGTGAGATGATCCAATTCGCCACTTTGAGTAATCTGCTGCATCAGTTGTAGGGTTTCAGCCGCAATCTTAAAACCCAAATGGGCAAAACGTGCATGAAAACGGGCAACACGCAGCACTCTGAGCGGATCTTCGGCAAACGCAGCGGAAACATGGCGTAAAGTGCGGTTTTGCAAATCTTGAAGACCATGATAGGGATCGATTAATTCGCCGTCGAGACGTTGTGCAATCGCATTGATGGTTAAATCGCGGCGCAGCAGATCTTGTTCCAAACTGATGCCCGGGGTGAAATCAACCGCAAAGCCTTGATAGCCATGACCGCACTTGCGTTCAGTCCGTGCCAGAGCGTACTCTTCTTGGGTTTCGGGATGCAGAAACACCGGGAAATCTTGCCCGACTTGGCGGTAGCCTTGTGCCAGCATGTGTTGCGGGGTTGAACCGACCACCACCCAGTCACGATCTTTTACCTCAAGCCCCAACAGCTGATCGCGCACAGCGCCACCGACCAGATAGATTTCAAGTTGCGATTGCAGAGTTTTTATCATCGTAGAATGAATTATGACCAACCGTCACGGCGACGGCGACGCGGTATAATATTCGGCAGAATTAAGCCGAGAATTAAGCCGACCAGCATCACCGAACCGCCATAGATAAACCAGCGGATAATAATCTCTTGTTTTTCGGCGCTTAGCAGCGCTTCATACTCTTTATTTTTATTGCTGCTGATGTCTAATTGGCGTTTTAGCTGGCTGTTTTGTTCCAACAGTTGACTGCTTTGGCTTTCGGCTTGACGGCTGCGGCGTTGCATTTCAGAAACGCGCTGTTGCCACTCTTCATCAATGCGGTTCAATTTTAGCGTCAGCTCTTGAATTTGGTTTTTTAGCGCCGGGATCAATTCTTTACTGCTGGCTTCGCTGCTCAGTTCGCTGGTAAGAATCCAAGCTTCGCGGTTACGACTGTCACGAATTTGGCTGTATTTGTCTTTTTGGCTGAGCACCGTCACTTTTTCACCGGATTTAATCGAACCGGCAATCCGATAATCATCGCCGGCACCACGGCGTAAATAGGTGCTGAGATCTTCGGTGACGTAGCGAACCTCTGCGGCGCTGACACTTTGTGCCGCAAGGGTGACAAAGGTTGCAATACACAGAGTTTTGAGAAATTTTTTCATGTGGTTACCAATCAATTGAACGGTTTTCAATTTTTAAACATTCATTTTAAAGATTCAATGCAACGGGCGGATATAAAATCCGCCCTGCTTCTACAATTTTATCTTTATAGGTAAATAAAAGAGATTAACCCAAAAGACTAAAGAAAAATAGCATGTAAAATATAGTAGAAGATAATAGCAAAAATGGCACCGGCCGGTAAAGTCACAACCCATGAGGCAAAAATATTGCGGATAACATTGAGGTTAAGGGCGGCGATACCGCGTGCAAATCCAACCCCGAGCACTGCACCGACCAAGGTTTGGGTGGTGGAAATCGGCAAGCCGGTACCGGAGGCGATGACCACGGTGATTGCGGTGGCAAATTCAGCAGAGAAGCCACGGCTTGGGGTTAAATCGGTGATACCGCCGCCGATGGTACCCATGACCTTATAACCCATCACCGCCAAACCGATAACAATTCCGGTTGCACCGAGTGGCAGAATCCACCATGCCAGTGCGCTTTTGCTGGCGATTACACCGCCATTATCAACGATTGAAACGACTGCAGACAGTGGACCGATGGCATTGGCGACATCGTTTGAACCGTGAGCAAATGCCATGGAACAAGCGGTTAGTAACATTAAAATACTGAATACTTTTTCAACGCCACCGAAGGCACCGCCTTGTACTCGATTTTTAAAGGATTCGCTGCGGAAGTAGTAGTGGCAGAAGATGATTGAGATAATACTGATGGCTAAGGAGATGAAAAAGGTTTGCATTGTGCTGAGGTGTAGACCGACGTGTTTCAGACCTTTGGTCATAGTGACAATGCAGATGATGAAGCTGGTCAATCCCATATAGAACGGACCGTATTTTTGCGCATTTTCCATCGGGGTTTCAGTATCAAAAATCAGGCGCTGGGTGCTGACAAAAATGGTATATGCGACCAAACCGGAGATGATCGGCGTGATAAACCAACTGCCGACAATGCCTTTAACCGAGCCCCAATCTACCGTATGCGGGCCAACGGTAACACAGGCAAAGCCGATGATTGCGCCGATAATTGAATGGGTAGTCGAAACCGGCCAGCCCATATAAGAGGCGATCAGAAG
Organism: Testudinibacter aquarius; assembly: GCF_004342725.1. Taxonomy (GTDB): domain Bacteria; phylum Pseudomonadota; class Gammaproteobacteria; order Enterobacterales; family Pasteurellaceae; genus Chelonobacter; species Chelonobacter aquarius. Next base: position 157,144 of record NZ_SMCP01000006.1, read on the forward strand.
CCAGGCGCCGGCTGAAAAAAGCGACGACATCATCCCCAAAATCAATACTTCAGGCACTGCTGCAAATAAGCTGGGATCGATGATACCACTCTTGATGGTTTCGGTGACTTCACCGCCAGCCAGATAAGCACCGGCAAATTCAAAGACCATTGCGATTAAAATTGCTTGTTTAACTGTGATAGTGCCAGAGCCGACGGATGTTCCCATTGCGTTGGAAACATCATTGGCGCCGATTCCGAAAGCCATTAAAAGTCCGGCGATCGCCGTGATAATCACTACGGTGTGACCGTATTGTGCGATAAATTCCATATAATATCCTCGTTATTCTTGTTTGGGATATGCTTAAGAGCGAGCCAACATTAATTCGATACGTGAACCGACCCGTTGCGCCTGATCGGCAAGCACACCGATCCATTCGAGGATTTTATACAGAAAAATCACATCGACCGGTTTGTATTGGTCTTCGATTTCCAATAATTGGCGGCGCAATAAAATTTGTTGATGATCGGTATCATCTTCGATCGCATCCAATTCATTGATCATTTTATTCACGAAATTCAATTCACGCCCTTTAAATCCGGTTTCCAAGAGCTCATCCATCTCTTGGATCACCCGTGTGGCTTGATGTGCAGCGTCTAAACTGCGGTTTAAGTATTCCAAAAAAGCCTGTTGCATCGGTTGTGGAATACAAAGATGGCGCCCAACGGCACGCCCAGCGATGTCTTTGGCGTAGTTTGCCAGCTTATCTTGCTGAGTGACCAGTTCTAATAGATCGGTGCGATCAAGTGGCATAAATAGCCCGCGTGGTAATTTCAGTCGGATTTCACGTTTTAAGCTGTCGGCTTCACGTTCGGCGTCGGAGATTTTTTTACGTAGCTCTTCCGCCAATGTCCAATCGTTTTCGAATGTTGCTTTAAAGAAAGGCACCAGGATATCACAGCATTCGCTGACTTTATTTGAGTGTTTTTCTAAGGGTTTGAGTGGGGATTGAGCAAACAAGCCCAAGATATTGTTGAGTGGCATAGCATTAGCTCCAATATACGATAAGATAATATAACTCAGGTGATGATTATTGCCGCATAATAACCGAAACTACGGCATAACTCACGATTTTAATTTGAGAAATAAACCTTTTTTGCTAAATTGTAATCAAATTGTCATCTTAAACGGATAGTTATAAAACAAGCGGGGCCGAAATATGAGCGCAGAAATTGAATTAAAGCTGCTGGTTAATCCAGCATTTGCCGCTTTTTTAAGCAAAGAGATGGCGAGCTTTAAAGTGTTATCCCATACTCAGCAAGTGTTGGGTAACTGTTACTATGATACCACCGACTATTTTTTCTCATCGCAACGTATGGGATTGCGGGTCAGAACGCTGAATGATCAGTTTATTTTAACCCTGAAAACCGACGGAACCACAATTGGTGGTTTGCACATGCGTCCGGAATACAATTGTGCGTTAGACGATGCGTCGCCTCGTTTAAACGGCTTGAACCAATTTGCTGATTTACAGCTCAGCCGCCCGCTTGAACAGTTACAGCAACATTTGAAACCGATTTTCAGCACTGATTTTTTACGCCAAGCATGGGAAATTGAATTGGGTAACGGTGCAAATATTGAAGTGGCGTTGGATCAAGGCGAAATCGAAGCGCAAGAGCGGTTTGAGCCGATTTATGAAGCTGAATTTGAACTGAAGCACGGCAGCTTGGATGATCTGTTGACCTTTGTCGAATCTCTCAGTCTGTCGGACGGTATTCGTTTGGGCTCGGTCAGCAAAGCCAAACGCGGCTATCGCTTGGCCGGGATCGTACCGTTGCAAGCCTTTGAATGGCAGCATCAGTGGCAGCAATTGCTGTCTGACCTATCGCAGGCAGCCACTGCGAGTGCAGCATTGAGCCGACTATTTGCTTATGAGCAGTCGTTGACGGAGTACTACGCTGAGCTGTTGACCATGCCACTATCGGCTGCACAGCTTGACAGTGCATTACAAGCGTTTATGACGTTATACCGCTATTACGCTCAACATCAATCACTCCTGTGGCAGGTTTATCAGCAGCAAGTCGGGCAGCGCTTAAAAGTGCGGTTGGACCAAGATTCAATTGAGGAGTTAATTGAATTGAATCAGCGTTTTTTGGCGAAATTAACTGAATTAAGCCAACTGTCGGGCGATGAAAACCGCACTTTACGTCTGCACGAGTTTTTGCACCGCGGTAATGGCGTCAAACGCCAGATTTACCTGATTAAATTGACCCTCAACGGATAATATCACATGGCGAAAACTCCGAAAAAAGCCTATGTTTGCAATGATTGTGGTGCAGATTATGCTCGCTGGCAGGGACAGTGCAGCGCCTGTAAAGCTTGGAATACCATCAGCGAAGTGCGCTTGGTCAGCACAGTCTCTAAAGGCGACCGTTTTAGTGGTTATGCCGGGGAAAGCAACGCAAAAGTACAGACCTTGTCCGAAATCAGCCTGCAAGAAACGCCACGTTTCAGCAGCCGTTTCAGCGAATTGGATCGTGTGCTGGGCGGTGGCATTGTGCCGGGCAGTGCAATTTTGATCGGAGGACATCCCGGTGCCGGTAAAAGTACTTTATTATTGCAAGTGATGTGTGGTTTGGCACAACAGATGCCAACCTTGTATGTCACCGGGGAGGAATCGTTGCAGCAAGTGGCGATGCGTGCCAACCGGTTGGGACTGCCGAGTGATAAACTGCGCATGCTGTCAGAAACTTCCGTTGAGCAGATTTGCAATATTGCCGACCAGGAAAAGCCGAAGGTGATTGTGATCGACTCTATTCAAGTGATGCACTTGGCAGATATTCAATCCTCGCCCGGTAGTGTGGCGCAAGTGCGCGAATGTGCTTCGTTTTTAACTCGCTATGCCAAAACCAAACAAGTGGCGATTATTATGGTCGGTCATGTCACCAAAGACGGTACGCTTGCCGGCCCGAAAGTGCTGGAACACTGCATCGACTGTTCAATTTTGCTTGAGGGCGAAGCCGATTCACGCTACCGCACTTTGCGTAGCCACAAAAACCGTTTTGGCGCGGTCAACGAATTAGGCGTTTTTGCGATGACTGAACAAGGCTTGCGCGAAGTCAAAAATCCGTCGGCGATTTTTTTAAGCCGTGGTGAAGAACAGACTTCCGGCAGCTCGGTGATGGTGTTATGGGAAGGGACGCGCCCTTTACTGGTGGAAATTCAGGCATTGGTCGATCACTCAATGCTAGCCAATCCGCGGCGGGTTGCAGTCGGATTAGAACAAAACCGCCTGGCGTTACTGTTGGCAGTGTTGCATCGGCACGGCAATGTGCAGATGTCCGATCAAGATGTGTTTGTCAATGTGGTCGGCGGTGTGAAAGTCGCAGAAACCGGTGCCGATTTGGCCCTGTTGCTGGCGTTGATTTCCAGTTTTCGTAACCGCCCTTTACCGCAAGATTTGGTGGTATTCGGCGAAGTCGGTTTGGCAGGGGAAATTCGCCCGGTTACCAGCGGGCAAGAGCGGATCAGCGAAGCCGCAAAACATGGCTTTCGTCGCGCGATTGTTCCGTTTGCCAATAAACCAAAGCACAATATCGAACAAATGCAGGTTTTCACCGTAAAAAAATTAGCGGATGCTTTAGCCGTGCTAGATGATTTTTAGCCGAGTGAAGGATAACGGAGCAGAACGATGAATGAGATAAAACTTTATGAAAATAAAGAGATTAGATCAATTTGGGATAATGAAAAAGAGGAGTGGTATTTTTCAGTTATTGACGTGGTAGCCGTGCTTACGGAAAGCAACAATCCCAGAGATTATTGGTATCGGGTAAAAAAACGTATGGCTGAGGAAGATAAATCTGAGTTGTCGACATTTTGTCGACAACTGAAATTAGTGTCCTCAGACGGTAAAAAATATAAGACTGATGTTGCAGAGATGCAAGGGATCTTCCGCATTATCCAATCTATTCCTTCCCCCAAAGCTGAACCCTTTAAAATGTGGTTAGCCGGAGTAGGTAAACAACGAATGGATGAAATTATTGATCCTGAATTGACCATTGAAAGAGCTTTGCAGACATACTTACAAAAAGGTTATTCCAGAGAATGGATTAATCAACGCCTTCAAGCTATTCAAGTGAGAAAGGAGCTGACTGATGTTTGGGAAGATCACGGAATTAAAGAAGGAATGGAATATGCCATTCTGACAAACGAAATATCAAAAGCTTGGAGTGGTATGACCACCCGTCAATATAAAGACTTCAAAAATCTGAAAAAAGAAAATCTAAGAGATAATATGTCTACGCTTGAACTGGTGCTCAATATGCTTGCTGAAGCAACGACAACAGAGTTGACTAAGGTTGAAAAGCCAATGGGGTTGGAAGAGAATAGGCAAACCGCTAAGCGAGGTGGCTCTATCGCTGGAAATACGAGAAAAGAGATCGAGAAGGAAACAGGGAAACCAATAATTACACCAAAAAACGCAATTAATTTTTCAAAGTTATTTGAAGATATTTCTGAAATACCAATGCAGGAAAAAATCCAGGAAGAGAAGCTGTTATTAAATCACTTAGATAAAATTCATATCACTGAATTAGGTGCTGCCCGTATACAAAAAAATCTAGAATTAGTAACAGATAATATCGTTGAGTGGTGTAAGCTGAAGATTGGGTTACCCCATGCGGTGATTAGCAAAAATGGAAAGAACTGGAATATTAGTGTTGATGGCAGTGTCATAACAATTAATGCTAATAATTACTGTATCATCACAGCACACAAAATAAGCTACAAGGACAATAATGGCGGCTAATCCCAAACAAGAAATTGCAGCTTATTCCAGCAAACCCAGTACAAAACTAATATCGGCATTTGCTGTGGACGGTACGCTAAGTCGTCATATCAAACAATTTCGTCCGCGCGATGAGCAGTTTGCGATGGCGCAAGCGGTGGAACAGGCGATTGTGCAACAAGGGCAGTTGGTGATAGAAGCGGGTACCGGCACCGGAAAAACCTTCGCTTATTTGGTGCCGGCAATGCTGTCAGGCAAAAAAACCATTATTTCGACCGGCTCAAAAAATCTGCAAGATCAGCTGTTTAACCGTGATTTACCGACTATTCAAAAAGCTTTGGGCTACAGTGGCAAACTGGCACTGCTTAAAGGTCGTGCCAACTATCTTTGTCTGGAACGGCTGGACAAATTGATTGCTGAGGGGGTGTTGGGCGATAAATCGGTATTGGCATCGTTAGCAGTGGTACGAAAATGGCAGACTTCGACCGCAAACGGTGATTTAAGCGAGTGTGCCGCATTGCCGGAAGACAGCCCGATTTTACCGCAATTAACCAGCACCACCGAGAGTTGTTTAGGCAGTGATTGCCCGAATTATGCCGAGTGTTATGTTTCCAAAGCACGCAAAAAAGCACTGGAAGCGGATTTGGTGGTGGTGAATCACCATCTGTTTTGTGCCGATATGGCGGTGAAAGAAAACGGTTTTGGCGAACTGATTCCTGAAGCCAAAGTGATTATTTTTGATGAAGCTCACCAATTGCCGGACATTGCCAGCCAATACTTTGGGCAAGCGATCAGCTCGCGTCAGTTGTATGATTTATGCCGTGATATGACATTATGTTACCGCACCGAAGTGAAAGATTTGAAGCAACTGGGAACCGCGGCCGATCACTTACAAAAAATTGTGCAGGATTTTCGCCTGATGATGGGCGAGGGCAACCAACGGGGAAATTTGCGAACCTTTTTTGCCGATCCAAACGTGCAAAGAGCGGTACAAAGCTTACAGGAAAATCTGGAATTTGTGCATGATGTGGTCAAATTGGCGTTGGGACGTTCGCAAACACTGGACAGTATTTTTGAACGGATTCAAACCATACAAACACAGTTTAAGCGGATTTTAGACACCGGCATCACCGGCTATTGTTATTGGTTCGAAACCTTTAACCGTCAGTTTGCGCTGCATTTAACACCGTTGACAGTGGCGGACAAATTTGGACAGCAGTTGCAAAACCAGCAGGCCGGTTGGATTTTCACCTCAGCAACGCTGGAAGTCGGTGGCAATTTCGATTTTTTCTGCGAGCGAATGGGAATTAAAAACAGTCAGCAAAAAGTACTGGCTTCGCCGTTTGATTATCCCAAACAATCACTGTTTTGTGTGCCGCGTTTTCTACCGGGCAGTAATCACAAGCAGACCTTGGGCAGGTTGGGCGAGATGTTGCTGCCGGTGATCGAAGCCAATCAAGGGCGCTGTTTTTTGCTGTGCACTTCATATGTGATGATGCGGGGGCTGGCAGAATACCTACGTGAACACAGCAGCTTATCGGTGCTGTTGCAGGGAGAAATGGGCAAAGGCAAACTGTTACAGAAGTTTACTGAAGAGAGCCATTCAGTATTGGTGGCAACCTCCAGTTTTTGGGAGGGAGTGGACGTGCGTGGTGATGCGCTGTCGCTGGTGATCATCGACAAACTGCCGTTTGCTTCACCGGACGAACCGTTGTTGAAAGCCCGGATTGAAGATTGCCGTTTGAAAGGTGGCGACCCGTTTAATCAGGTACAGTTGCCGACAGCGGTGATCAGTTTGAAACAAGGTGTCGGGCGCTTGATTCGTGATGTCACTGACCGAGGTGCGGTGATTATTTGTGATTCACGTTTAGTGATGCGTCCGTATGGCGCGACGTTTTTAAAGAGCTTGCCGAATGCCACACGCACTCGAGATCTGAATCGAGTGATTACATTTTTACAGCAAGCTCAAATTATAGACAAACATCAACAGACCCTAGAGTAGCAAAAAATGATAAAAACAACCTTATTGGCATTAGACACGGCGACCGAAGCCTGTTCGGTGGCGTTATTGCATAATGGAGAAATATTAGCAAAAGACAAACTGAGCCCAAAAGCGCACACGCGGCGGATTTTACCGATGATTGACGAAGTGTTGGCGCAAGCGGGGATCAGCCTGAAACAGGTTGATGCGCTGGTGTTCGGGCGTGGGCCGGGCAGTTTTACCGGGGTGCGGATCGGCTGTGGAATTGTGCAGGGGCTGGCGCTGGGGGCAGATTTGCCGGTGATTGCGGTGTCGAATTTGACAGCCATGGCGCAGCAGGCTTATCAAACACTGGGGGCAACCAGCGTATTGTCGGCGATTGATGCCCGTATGAACGAAGTCTATTTTTCTGCCTTGCGTTATCAGCCACAGCTGCTTGACGGCAACGAGTATGCCGATTGGCAGCACATCATTGCAGAACAGGTGTTGCCGCCGGAAGCGGTGTTACAACAGTTGCAGCAACTGCAACAAACTGAAATATTCCAAGCGCAGCAAAGTGCGGTCTGTGTCGGCAGCGGCTGGGGGGCGTATGCGCAATTTGAGCAATCTCACATTTTGTTAAAAAAATGTGAGATTTTATTGCCATCAGCCCGCTATATGCTACCGTTGGCACAATTAAATTGGCAGCAACAGCGCTATTACAGTGCGTTGCAGATTGAACCGGTCTATTTACGCAACCAAGTCACCTGGAAAAAGCTGCCGGGTCGAGAATAGTCTATAGCTCAAATTATAAACAAAGATCAACAGACCCTAGCTTAGGAGGCAAATGATGAAAATATTGAAATGGATTGTGCCGGGATTTGCAAGTGTGGTGCTGGCATCTTGTCAGCTTGCACCACAGGGCTTGGAACGTGACAATACGATAATCAGTTATAAGGCGCTGCAAACTGCAGATTTTGTCTGCAATTGTGAGCAAGTGCGGTTGGGCGGCAAAGTGATTCGGGCAACTGCACAGGCGCAGCAGACTGAAATTGAAGTGCTGAGTATGGCGGTTGACCGTTTTACGGCGAAGCCGATTCTAGCTTCGCAAAGTGACGGACGTTTTATCGCTGTGCTTAACGGCTTTGTCGATCCGCTCAGCCTACAAGATCAGTATATTACTGTAAAAGGAATTTTGAGCGGTAGGCAGGACGGTAAAATTGATCAGGCGCAGTATGTTTATCCAAAAATCAAAGTAGAGGACTACCATATTTGGCAGCAAGTGATTGAATATTATTATGACGAAGACGAGTGGGCGGATTATTGGGAAGGGCGGCGCTACGGGCGATTTTTCGGTCCGATACCGACCCGCTATCCGCGTCCGGCATTAAGATGAATTGACAAAACTAATAAAACTAACAAAAATAACAAAAACACCAATAGAGAAATAATAAAGGAATCCCATGGAAAAAATTTGGTTCGATAATTACCCGGAAGGGGCTGAGCGTGTGATTAAAACCGATAAATACCGCTCTTTGCTGGAAATGTTTGAAAATGCAGTGCGAGAACGCCCGGATCAAGCCGCCTACATTAATATGGGGAAGACGCTGACAATACGTAAACTGGAGGAGCGCAGTCGAGCGTTTGCCGCCTATCTGCAAAATGTATTAAAACTGAAAAAAGGCGATCGAGTAGCGTTGATGATGCCGAATCTGTTGCAATACCCGATTGCGCTGTTCGGTGTGCTGCGTGCCGGCATGATTGTGGTCAATGTCAATCCGCTCTACACCCCGCGTGAATTGGAACACCAACTGCAAGACAGTGGCGCCGTGGCGATTGTGGTGGTGTCCAATTTTGCAGCAACATTAGAAAGCATTGTTGATCAAACCGATGTCAAACACGTGATTTTGACCCGTATGGGCGATCAATTGTCGTTCGGCAAACGCAATTTAGTCAATTTTATCGTGAAATACGTCAAAAAACTGGTGCCTAAATATAAACTGCCCGGTGCGGTGACATTTCGTGAAGTATTGAGCATCGGCAAAATGCGCCAATATGTGAAGCCGCAAGTGGCTCCGGATGATCTGGCCTTTTTACAGTACACCGGCGGAACCACCGGCGTGGCAAAAGGGGCGATGCTGAGTCATAAAAATATCCTGACCAATATTTTCCAAGCGAAATGGATTGCCAATGATTTTGTTAAAGACTCACCGGTACGCGAAGCGATTATTGCCTTGCCGCTTTATCACGCATTTGCTTTGATTATGAATGGCTTGCTGTTTATCGAATTAGGATTGACCGGCGTGCTGATCACCAATCCGCGCGATATCAATGGTTTTGTCAAAGAGTTGAAACGCCATCCGTATGTGGCGTTGACAGGGGTAAATACGTTGTTCAACGCATTGTTGAATAATGAAAATTTTAGAGAGTTGGATTTTTCTGCGCTGAAATTATCGGTTGCCGGCGGAATGTCGGTTAATCAAGCGGTGGCAGAACGTTGGCATGCGCTGACCGGCAACAATATTATTGAAGGCTACGGCATGACCGAATGTTCGCCGCTGGTTGCTGCTTGTCCGCCACAATCGACCGAGCACAATGGCAATATCGGGGTGCCGATTCCGAATACCGATATCAAAATTATCAAAGAAGATGGCACCGAAGCACAACTGGGTGAACGCGGTGAGCTTTGGGTCAAAGGTGATCAAGTGATGCAAGGTTACTGGCAACGTCCGGAAGCGACGGCTGAAGTGTTGCAAGACGGTTGGCTGGCAACAGGCGATATCGTGGTGATGGGCGCAGACAAAAACTTGAAAATTGTTGATCGCAAAAAAGACATGATCATTGTCTCCGGCTTCAATGTGTATCCGAATGAAATTGAAGATGTGGTGATGCTGAATTACAAAGTGTTAGAAGTGGTGGCAATCGGTGTGCCGGACGTCAAGACCGGTGAGGCAGTGAAAGTGTTTGTGGTCAAACGTGATGAAAGCTTGACTGCTGACGAGATTCGCAAGCATTGCCGTGCGTATTTAACCGGTTACAAATTGCCACGCGAAATTGAATTCAGAGATGAATTGCCGAAAAGCAACATCGGCAAAATTTTACGTCGAGTGGTTCGAGATGAAGAACTGGCGAAACGCACTGCAAAGCAGTAAAAATAATAAAAGCAGTAGAGAATGAATCATATGCAACAACAAAATGGGCAAGTGCGGTCAGTGCTTAATTATCAATGGGTAGACAGTGCCGAGTTATTGCAAACCGTGTGTGACAACGCAAGAAAAAAAGCGGTGGTGGCGCTGGATACCGAGTTTATCCGTACCCGCACGTTTTATCCGAAATTGGGCTTGATACAACTTTATGACGGCGAAAGGTTGAGTTTGATTGATCCACTTTCACTGCCGGATCTTGCGCCGTTTAGAGAATTGTTGGCAGATCAAGCCGTCACCAAAGTGTTACATTCGTGCAGTGAAGATTTAGAAGTTTTTCAATATTATTTCAAACAGTTACCACAGCCGATGCTGGATACTCAGATCATTGCCGATTTTCTTGGTTTTTCCACTTCCAGCGGCTTTGCCAAATTGGTACAGCACTTTTTTGATCTGGAGTTGGATAAAGGCGCTTCGCGTACCGACTGGCTGGCGCGTCCGTTATCGGAACAGCAACTGCAATATGCGGCAGCTGATGTCTGGTATCTGTTGCCGTTGTTTGAAAAAATGCAACCGTTGTTGGCGCAAACCGAGTGGCAAAGTGCGGTTGTGGAAGAGTGTGAATTTTTGCTCAAGCGGGCACAGCAACCGAATGATCCGGAAAATGCCTATCTGAAAATCGGCAACGCTTGGCGTTTGCACGGTGAACGTTTATTGAGCCTGAAATGGCTGGCAAAATGGCGCATGAGAATGGCGATAGAGCGGGATCTTGCGCTGAATTTTGTGGTGAAAGAGCAGGCGCTGTACCAGGCGGCTGAATCACAGGTTAAGCATACTGCAGAATTCCTTGATCTGGGATTTCACCCGAATGAGATTCGTCGGCATGGTAAAAAAATTCTGCAAATTATTGCCTTGGCGCAAAAAGTCGAAGCCGATCAATATCCGCCGGCGATTGAACAAATTGCAACCTTACCACGTTATAAAAGCACATTGCGAGCATTGCAACATAAAGCGAGCGAGATCTGTCCACCAGAGTTGAGCAAAGAGCAGCTGGCAAGTCGAAAGTTGTTACATCAATTGATTAAATGGGTCTGGACTGAGCAATCCAATCCGGAAAAATTACCCCGTTTATTACAAGGTTGGCGCAAACCTTATGGACAGCAGTTGCTATCATTGCTGCAAACCGAAACTAGCCGCTAGAAAAAGGTCGGACGGCAATATCCTGTCCGACCGATACTCTTTACAGCACAGCTAATGCGGCTTCATAATTGGGTTCTTGTTTAATTTCCGGTACCAATTCACTGTGTAGAACCGTATTGGCTTCATCTAGCACAATCACTGCTCTGGCGGTTAAACCACTCAACGGACCGCTGACAATGGCTACACCAACAGCGTCGGCAAAAGTGCGGTTTCTGAAACTGGATAATGAGACCACATTTTCCAACCCTTCTGCACCACAGAAGCGGGCTTGGGCGAAAGGCAAATCGGCAGAAATGCACAACACCACAGTGTTGTCTAAACCGGAAGCCTGTTGATTAAATTTTCTGACTGAAGTGGCACAAACGCCGGTATCGATGCTTGGGAAAATATTTAAAATTTTACGTTTGCCTTTGTAATGGCTCAGCGCTACTTCGCTTAAATCGGTCGCCGTTAAGCTGAAATCGGCAACATGTGTTGTGACGGATGGAAATTGACCGTTCACTTCGATTGGATTGCCACCTAAATTGACTGTTGTCATCCTGTTCTCCTTTGGGTATTTAAGGGTTAACTCACGGGTTTTGATAAAGTGCGTTGAACACGCCTTTTTCAAAGTTCACCAACGGACTTCGCTTGGTTCGGCTTTCTAAGTCACCGGTTGAATAGCCGTTGATAAATTGGACAAAAGCGATACGTTCGCCTTTGGCATTTTGCATGAATCCGGCAAGATTATAAACCCCTTTTAATGCGCCGGTTTTGGCGATCAGGTTTTTTGCCAGCGGAGCTTCGCCCATCGAGCCGCGTCCGCTCAGCGTGCCGTCTTGCCCGGCGATCGGAAAGGTATCCAACAAGCCGAGCGTATCTTCATGGCGGCTAATATAATCCAGCGCTTGCAACAGTGCCGCGGGGCTAATCAGATTTTGGCGTGACAAACCGGAACCGTCAGCGATTTGGCTGTTGCCGAAATCGATTTCCGCCTGCTTGCTGAGAATTTGCCGCATTGCCAGTGCACTTTGCTGGAAGGAAACCGGTTTTTGGTAATATTGATACCCGATCCGACGAAACAGGCTATCTGCAATTTGATTATCGGATTTTTTCATCATCTGTTTCAATAAATCCGGCAGTGGTTTGGAATAGTGGCTGGCAAGAATCGTGCCGTTAGTTGGTTGCAGCGCCAAGCGAATTTGACCGTTGACATTAATCTTTAATTTTTGCAGTTGATTCATCACAATCGCGATCGCATAGGCGTCGGTATCCTGCACGGCAAAACTGAGGCCAAAAGGGTTACTTTGTCGTGCAATACAGCCTTTTAAGGTGTAGCGATTATTATCATTGACCACAACATCAAAAGCGCAATTTGCTGCTTCTTGTGCTGATACGATCCGCACTTGACTGAAAACTTGCACCGGAAAATGCGACGGCACGCTGGCTTGCACCAGTTCGCCGATCGCTCCGCTGGCATTTAGCTCCACTGAAAAACAGTTGCCGTCAATGCTGGCAGCGGAAGGTGGTGCATTAAAACACATGGTCAAATCGTTCCAGATCCAGCCCAAACCGCGATCGTGACTGTTAAAGATGCTGGTGTCCAACACAATATTGCCGTTGATGGTATCAATGCCTTGCTGTTTCAGTTGTGCCAGAAGTTGATAAAGCTGACCACTGCGCAAGGTTGGGTCGCCGCTGAAGCGAATACTTAAATCGCCTTGCAGGGTTTTGTTGCTAATTTTGGCGCTGCTGACCAAATCGGTGGCAAATTGAAATTCATCACCTAACGTTAATTTGGCCGCAAGTGCGGTAAACACTTTTTGCGTACTGGCGGGCAACATCAAGATCTGCTGATTGTAGTCAGCAATGGTTTGCTGCCGGTTCAAATTTTCCGCCGCAAAACCGACGCTGGCACCGGTCGGCAAGTAGGAAATATAGTCGTTAAGATTGACATTGGCTTGGGCAGGTGCGGCATTTAACCAAGCCAGTCCAAGTAGTGAAAATGCAATATTTTTGAATGCAGTCGATTGAAGTTGGAATCGTTTCATAGTTTGAGTAGTGACGGATGTTGAGCGTTATTTTTGGGGTTGCCTTTTTTTATAAGATGTCCATAATAGTGCCATCAGCCAACGAGGTAAATGATTATTTCACGGCAAATTGTCATACAGTGTAAATCGTGCTGAAAGGCATCTAACAAGCCATTTTATAAGGCATGGTGAACAAGCAAATCACTACAGCATACAAACTATGTTGTCAGATTATTGACAAAGATATTTGATGAGGCAATGTAGGGGCGGATTATATATCCGCCCGTTTGCGAAGTGCGGTATAAGCACTTAATCAATAAAGAAAAAATGCGAATTGCGGTTCGGGCGGATATATAATCCGCCCCTACTTTTACAATATTAATCGTATATTTTAACCTTTGTCAGCAGTCTAACAGCATACAAACTATGTTGTGGTTTTGTTTTGTCTGTAAAAAATAAAAATGATCACAGAGGAAAAATTATGAAACAGATTCCGATGACCGTACAGGGTGCGGAAAAATTAAAAGAAGAGCTGGAATTTTTGAAAAACGTCCGCCGTCCGGAAATTATCAAAGCGATTGCCGAAGCGCGCGAGCACGGCGATTTAAAAGAAAATGCGGAGTATCACGCGGCAAGGGAACAACAAGGATTTTGTGAAGGACGAATTCAGGATATTGAAGGCAAACTTTCTAACTGCCACATTATTGACATCACCAAGATGAAAAATAACGGCAAAGTGATTTTTGGCGCGACGGTTGTATTGGTGAATCTGGATACGGAAGAAGAAGTCAGCTATAAAATTGTCGGTGACGATGAAGCGGACATCAAGAGCGGTCTGATTTCGGTGAATTCGCCGATTGCACGTGGTTTAATCGGCAAAGAAATTGACGACAGCGTGTCGATCACCACCCCGGGCGGCAAAGTAGAATTTGATATCGTTGATGTGCTTTATCAGGCATAAAATATGTAAAGTGCGGTTTGGCAGGTCGGCTATTAGCCCGATCTGCCAGTAGTGAGTTGTGTTATTTAAGTTGTATTATTTAGGGAGTCTGATAGTCGGTTCTTTGCTTGGACGATATAACACCAAAATATGACCAATCAGTTGTACGGCAGCGGCAGAGGTTTCGCGCACAATCGCATCGATGATTAATTGCTTGGTTTCACGTTCGGCACCGGCAACTTTCACTTTAATCAGTTCATGATGGTTCAAGGCATTGTCGATTTCGGCAACAACACCTTCGGTTAAGCCGTTGGCGCCGAGCATTACAACCGGTTTCAAATTGTGTGCCAAGCCTTTTAAATACTGTTTTTGTTTTGTGGTTAAGTTGATTGCCATAAAAAATCCTTTTAACGTAGGTATAATTCTTGTAACGCAGGCTTAGGTTAAATACTAAAGCTACATTGTTACATCACAATAGAAAAGTTTGAATAATTGATTATTTAGACTTGAATCTATTAATTTAAGTGCCATATTAACATAATTACCGCTTGAGTTAGGTAATTATCTCAAGAGATAAATAAAATGGGAAAGAAAAAACGTTCTGCCAGCTCGACTCGCTGGTTAAATGAACACTTTAAAGATCACTTTGTGCAAAAAGCACATAAACAAAAGTTGCGTTCGCGCGCCTACTTTAAACTGGACGAAATTCAGCAAACGGATCGCTTGTTTAAACCGAATATGACAGTGGTCGATTTGGGCGCCGCGCCGGGTGGTTGGTCGCAGTATGTGGTCAAACAGATTGGTAGTCAGGGGCGAGTGATTGCCTGTGATATCCTGGATATGGATCCAATTGCCGGTGTGGATTTCCTACAAGGGGATTTCCGCGAAGAAAGCGTGTTGAAAGCGCTGCTGCAACGGGTCGGTGACGGCAAAGTCGATGTAGTGTTGTCGGATATGGCGCCAAATTTCAGCGGTATGCCGTCGGTGGATATTCCGAGGGCGATGTATCTGGTGGAACTTGCGCTGGACATGTGCCGTCAAGTGTTGGCAAACAAAGGCAGTTTTGTAGTAAAAGTTTTTCAGGGAGAAGGCTTCGACGAATACCTGAGAGAGATTCGCTCTCTGTTTGGTGTGGTGAAAGTGCGGAAACCTGAAGCCTCTCGTGGCCGCTCGCGAGAAGTATATATTGTGGCAACCGGTTACAAATTATAGTAATCTATGCTACCGATTTGTTAAACAAGGATAAATGAGGTTGAGCCTTGAAGAACGACATGATAAAAAACTTAATTTTGTGGACGGTAATCGGTGTCATTCTGATGTCCGTGTTTCAAAGTTTTAATTCCGATTCAGAAGCTAAAAGTGGCGTGGATTACACCGCATTTGTTTCTGATGTGGGTAATAATCAGGTAACTGAAGCACGTTTTGATGACAGTCAAATTACCGTGACCAAAAGTAATGGTGATAAATACCAAACTGTCATGCCGATTTACGATGCCAAAATTTTGGATGATTTAATTCAAAAAAATGTCAAAGTGTCAGGCACTCCGCCGGAAAAACGCGGCTTATTCTCACAAATTTTGATCTCATGGTTCCCGATGCTGTTGTTGATCGGTGTTTGGATTTTCTTTATGCGCCAGATGCAAGGCGGTGGCGGCAAAGCCATGAGCTTTGGCAAGAGCAAAGCCCGCATGATGACCGAAGAGCAGAATACCACCCGTTTTACCGATGTTGCAGGCTGTGATGAAGCCAAAGAAGAAGTTGGCGAAGTAGTCGATTTTTTGCGCGATCCAAGTAAATTCCAAAAATTGGGCGGTAAAATACCGAAAGGCATTTTGATGGTCGGGCCACCGGGAACCGGTAAAACCTTGCTGGCAAAAGCGATCGCCGGCGAAGCAAAAGTGCCGTTCTTCACGATTTCCGGTTCGGACTTTGTCGAAATGTTTGTCGGGGTTGGGGCATCACGGGTGCGTGATATGTTCGAACAAGCCAAAAAAGCCGCACCTTGTTTGATTTTTATCGATGAAATTGATGCGGTTGGCCGTCAACGTGGCGCCGGTTTGGGCGGCGGACATGATGAACGTGAACAGACCTTGAACCAAATGTTGGTTGAAATGGACGGCTTTGAAGGCAACTCCGGTGTGATCGTGATTGCCGCAACCAACCGTCCTGACGTGCTGGATCCGGCATTGACCCGTCCGGGACGTTTTGACCGTCAAGTAACTGTCGGTCTGCCGGATGTGCGTGGTCGTGAGCATATTTTGAAAGTACACATGCGTAAAGTACCGGTCTCACCGGATGTTGATCCAATGGTGATTGCAAGGGGTACGCCGGGCTATTCCGGGGCGGATTTGGCTAATTTAGTCAACGAAGCGGCACTGTTTGCGGCACGTCATAATAAACGTATCGTGACCATGGTCGAGTTTGAAAAAGCCAAAGATAAGATCAATATGGGACCGGAACGTCGCACCATGATTATGACCGAGAAACAGAAAGAATCGACGGCTTATCATGAAGCAGGACATGCGATTGTCGGTTATTTAGTACCGGAACACGATCCGGTGCATAAAGTGACCATCATTCCACGTGGACGGGCGCTAGGGGTAACCTTCTTCTTGCCGGAAGGGGATCAGGTCAGTATCAGCCATAAGCAACTGGAAAGTAAACTATCGACGCTGTATTCAGGTCGTCTGGCAGAAGATCTGATTTACGGCGAGGAAAATATCTCTACCGGTGCTTCAAACGATATTAAAGTTGCCACTAATATTGCGCGCAAAATGGTCACTGAATGGGGCTTCTCCGATAAATTAGGGCCGATTTTATATGCTGAAGACGATGGCGAAGTCTTTTTGGGACGCTCAATGGCGAAAGCCAAGCATATGTCTGACGAAACCGCTCATTTGATTGATGAAGAAGTCCGTCAAATTGTCGAGCGTAACTACCAGCGTGCCAGACAGATTCTGTTGGACAACATGGATATTTTACACGCAATGAAAGATGCGTTGATGAAATATGAAACCATCGAAGAAGAGCAGATTCGCCAGTTGATGGAACGTCGTGAAGTGACGCCACCACCGGGCTGGGAAGGTGACGAAAAAGCAGATACTAAAGCCAAATCAGAGCAAGCTACAAAGGATCAATCTACAAAGGATCAGGATAAAGCGGATGAGGTGAAAAAACCAACTGAGCTGGAAGAGGAAATCATCTCTGACAGTGACGATGACCAAAATCCGGAAAATAAAGCCTAAGTTCTGTTCGGTTGATAGCTATCAAAATCTGAAATATTAATCTGCCCCTAAAAAGTTGATTTAATAACCAACTGACTAGGGGCAAATTTTTATTAATATTCAATGACTAAATATGAAAAATGTGACTATTTCCTGTTGGCATTTCGACCGCAAGGCTGAGTTTACCCCCCATTGTTTCAACATAACGTTTTAAAGTGGAAAGTTTTAATTCATTGCCTCGTTGTTCAATTTGAGCGACCGCAGGCTGAGATATTCCAAGCGCTTGCGCCAAGTCCTTTTGAGAAAGCTCCATTTCTTCCCGCAATTGAGATAGACCAACTTCAAGGATTAATTCTTGTGCTTTCTCATGAATTTTAGCTTGGCGTTCAGCTGGCAATCTCGCCATTATTTCATCTAATGTAATATATTTTTTCATATTATTTCTCTAGCATTTTCAAGTAATTGGTGAATTCGTTATCTGCGATACGGATCATTTTTTCGTAAAATCGTTTATCATTACTTTTATCGCCAGCACACAACACAATTGCTTGACGAAGCGGATCGAATGCAAAAAATGCTCGAAGTGGTGATCCCTGATGTTGAATACGCAATTCTTTCATATTAGCATATTTAGAACCTTTGATAGTATCAGCGTAAGGTCGTGATAACTTATGCCCTTCGTTCTTTAAGAGGTGAAGGTAAGCGAGCACGCTATCTTGAGTATCTTCATCTTGCGCTAGTAACCATGTATCAAAACGCTCAGTAGTAATTACTACCCAGTGGACTATATTTTTCATCATTCCATTCGATAAGTTTCAGCTTATAATTATTTTATAAGCTGAAACTTATAAGTCAATCGTTATTTTGACTTATCTACAGGGATAATTTGAAGATTTTCTCAGTAAAATTACAGCCACTCTGCGCTTATAAACTCTCACCTAAATGAATTTTAAAGCCGGTATCAATAATTTCCTGTGCGATGGTGATGCCGTTTAGGCGGTCGATGATTTCTTGGGCGGCAATTTTGCCGATTTCAAAGCGGGGAGTGATGACTGAGGCAAGCTGTGGCGTCATCGCTTGTCCAACGTTGTGGCCGTGAAAACCGGCGATGGCGATGCGTTGTGAGATCGGAATACCTTGTCGTTGGCACTCGAATACCGCACCGATTGCCAAGTCGTCATTGGTGCATAAAATGCCGTCAGTATTTGGGCGTTGTGAGATAATTTGCCGCAACTGCTGTGCACCTAAACTGAAGGATGATGCTTGTTCGGTAAGCAGCTTATAGGGCTGCAACCGATGTTGTAGCATCGCCTTTTCATAACCCTCAATCTTCTGCAGAGTACGCTGATCCATCCGTGCGGCAAAATAAACAATATTTTTGCGCCCTTGCTGAATCATGGCTTCGGTCATCTGTTGTGATGCCAAGCGATTATCAAAGCCGACGGCTTGCGCCACCGGTTTACTATGCTTCAGATCCATGATTTCGATAATCGGAATATTGGCAACCTGCAGCATTTTCAGTGCCTGTTTGCTGTGCACGTTTTCTGACAGAATCAGCGCATCAACATTATACGAGAGTAACGAACGAATCCGCTGCTCTTCAATTTCAGGTGAGTAACCAAAATGTGCCAGCATCGTTTGGTAGCCCGACAGCTCGGTCACCGATTCAATGCCTTTGATCACATCGGCAAACACTTGGTTGGTCAGCGATGGCACTAACACACCGATGGCATGGCTTTTGGCGCTCGACATAATGCGTGAGGCGACATTGGGAATATAGCCGAACTGTTCGATTGCAGCTGCGATTTTTTCTCGCGTGGCAGGGGCGACGGTTTTAGGATCGCGCAGATAGCGGCTCACGGTCATTTTGGTGATGCCGAGATGGTTGGCGATGTCTTGCAGAACCGGTCGTTTATGTTGCATAGCTTTCCATATGGCTGACCGCACTTTGCTGATTGAGCAGTATCAAAGTGCGGTGCAGGTTTACACTTTAAAGCAGGCGACCAAATGCTGTGGTTCGCCGAGTAATAACGGCTTATCCAACGTGCAGTGGCTGTCGGCAATCGGGCAACGGGTGCGGAACACGCAGCCGGACGGCGGATTAATCGGTGAAGGCAAGTCGCCTTCCAACAGCTGAATCTGCTTATTGCGTTCCAGCTTCGGATCGGGAATCGGCACCGCAGACATCAACGCTTTGGTATAAGGGTGTTTGGTGTGTTGGAAAACGGAACGATAATCCCCCAGCTCCACCGCATTGCCCAAATACATCACCAACACGCGATCGGAAATGTGTTTGATCACCGACAGATCGTGGGCGATAAAAATCAGTGAAAGCCCCATCTCTTGTTGCAACGATTTCAGCAGATTGACAACCTGAGCTTGGATTGAAACATCCAATGCCGACACCGGTTCGTCACAGATGATCAGCTTTGGCTCGATAATTAAGGCGCGTGCAATACCGATCCGCTGGCATTGTCCGCCAGAAAATTCGTGCGGATAGCGGTTGATCAGATTCGGCAGCAACCCGACCTTCTCCATCATATTCTGCACTCGCTGCTTAATCTCGTGGCGTTTCAAGTGCGGTTGGTAAACCTTTAACGGCTCGGCAATAATATCGCCGATGGTCATGCGCGGGTCAAGCGATGCCAGCGGATCCTGAAAAATCATCTGAATATCATTACGCAGTGCTTTCCATTGTTTGCTGTTTTGGCTGCTTAAATCTTTTCCCAGCCACAGCATTTTGCCACCGGCGGATTTGACCAACCCGATAATGGCACGAGCCAAGGTGGACTTTCCACAACCGGATTCGCCGACCACGCCCAGTGTTTCGCCCTGATAGAGTTTGAACGACACTTGATTCACGGCTTTCAGCGTTTGCGCTTTGCTGAAAAGCGCACCTTTATCTTTTTTAATTTTGAAATGGACGCTTAAATTATCCACTTCGAGCAATAAATTGTTGTTATTTTCACGTTGCATCGGTTACTCCTACGACATTTCCGCAATCGGAATAAAACAAGCCCGCAGGCGATTGCCGTCAAAGCGGCGTAAAGGTGGTGCCTGCACACATTGTGCGGTGGCATGGCGACAGCGTGGCTGAAACGGGCAGCCTTGCGGTAAATTCAATAGATTTGGCGGATTGCCGGGAATCGTAATCAAGGTATTCGACTCTTCATTGAGTTTGGGTACTGCATTGATCAATCCTATGGAGTACGGATGGGTTGGCTGGTAGAAAATTTGTTCGGCAGAACCATATTCCATGGTGCGTCCGGCATACATCACCAACACATTGTCACAAATTCCGGCAACCACACCCAAATCATGAGTGATCATGATAATTGCGGTGTTGAACTCCTGTTTCAGATCATTTAGCAGCAACATAATTTGTGCCTGCACGGTTACATCAAGTGCGGTGGTCGGTTCATCGGCAATCAACAGTTTTGGACGGCACAACAGCGCCATCGCGATCATCACCCGTTGTCGCATGCCGCCGGAAAATTCGTGTGGATACATCTCCATGCGTTTTTTGGCTTCCGGCATTTTCACCGCGTCCAACATTGCCAGCGATTCTAGATAAGCTGTTTTGCGATCAAGCCCTTTATGCAGCATCAGCACTTCCATCAACTGCTCTTTGACTTTCATATAAGGATTGAGTGAGGTCATCGGATCTTGGAAAATCATCGCAATCTGCTCGGCACGCAGCCGGTTCAGCGCTTTTTTCGGCAGATTCAGAATCTCTTCGCCGTTGAATTTGGCAGAACCTTCAACTCGTCCGTTGTCAGCGAGCAACCCCATTAACGCAAAAGCCGTTTGTGACTTGCCGGAGCCGGATTCGCCGACAATCCCCAGCGTTTGCCCGGCTTGCAGCGCAAAGGTTAAATTGTTGACCGCAGTGACATCGCCGTCATGGGTTTTGAAAATGACACGCAGATCGTTGACATCAAGTAATAAATTAGGTTTTGTCATCATCTTTCCTTAACGATCTTTCGGGTCGAGGGCATCACGCAGGCCATCGCCGATAAAATTAAAACAGAACAGGGTTGTGACCAAAAATAGTGCCGGAAAAACCAGTAGCCACGGCATATATTCCATCGAACGTGCGCCGTCGTTGAGCAAGCCGCCCCAGCTGCTCAGCGGTTCTTGCGTGCCTAAGCCCAAAAAGCTGAGGAAGGATTCAAATAAAATCATACCCGGCACCAACAGCGAAGCATACACCACCACTACGCCCAACACATTGGGCACGATATGGCGCCAGATAATCTGACGGGTCGGCACGCCACAGACAATGGCCGCCTCGACAAATTCTTTGCGTTTCAAGCTTAAGGTTTGCCCACGCACGATCCGCGCCATGTCCAGCCACGACACCATGCCGATGGCAACGAAGATCAACAGAATATTCTGCCCGAAAAAGGTGACCAGCAAGATCACAAAGAACATAAACGGAAAAGAGTTAAGAATTTCTAAAATCCGCATCATCACCGCATCGGTTTTGCCGCCGACATAGCCCGATGTTGCCCCGTACAGCGTGCCGACCAACACCGCAATTAATGCGCCGGCAACCCCGACCAGCAGTGAAATTCGCCCGCCGATAGCAACTCGCACCAATAAATCACGGCCGGAAGAGTCTGTGCCAAAATAGTGCATGCTTTCCATATCCGGCGGCGCGGACATCATGTTCCAATCGGTTTCGTCAAACGGAAACGGCATCAGCATTGGCGCGAAAATCACAAATAATGTGATCAGCAACAGGATAAACAGGCTGACTAATGCGGCTCGATTATGGAAGAAACGGCGTTTGGCGTCTTGCCATAAGCTACGCCCTTCCACTTCTTGTTGTTGTGCCAAATTATTGGCGAGTTTTTCGACCATTTCGGTGTTTTGTTGTTTAATTAACATAGTACAGCGTTCCCTTAATAGCGAATTTTCGGATCGATTACGGCATATAAAATATCCACAACCGCATTAAAGGTGATGGTCAAGGCTCCAACCAAAATGGTCAGGCTTAACACCAAGGAGTAGTCACGATTCAGCGCACCGTTGACAAACAGTTGCCCGATGCCCGGCAAGCCGAAGATGCTTTCGATCACCATTGAACCGGTGATGATTCCGACAAATGCCGGCCCCATGTAGGAGATCACCGGCAGCAGCGCCGGACGCAGTGCATGCTTAAGAATAATCCGATGTGCCGGCAAGCCTTTGGCTTTAGCGGTGCGGATAAAATTGGAGTGCAACACTTCAATCATCGAGCCGCGCGTGATCCGCGCAATGCTGGCAATGTAAGAGAGTGAAAGTGCGGTCATCGGCATCAGCATATTGATCAGCATACCGCCGTTCCAGCCACCGCCCGGCAGCCATTTCAGGGTGATAGAAAAGATCAGCACTAACAGCGGCGCCACCACGAAACTGGGGATCACAACCCCGGTCATGGCAAAGGTCATAATTAGGTAATCGATCCATTTGTTTTGTCTTATGGCGGCAATAGTCCCGGCAGTGATGCCGAATGTCAGAGCAATCAAAAAAGCGGAAAAGCCCAGTTTCAACGAAACCGGAAATGCCTGTGCCACCAATTGATTGACGGTGAAATCTTTATATTTGAATGACGGCCCAAAATCGCCGTGCGCCAAATTTTTTAAATAGAGCAGATATTGCGTATGAATCGGCTTGTCCAAATGGTATTTGGCTTCAATATTTGCCATCACTTCCGGCGGATAATTTTTTTCGCTGGAAAACGGACTGCCCGGGGCGAGCCGCATCATAAAAAAAGAGAGAGTAATCAACACAAATAGTGTCGGAATCGCCTGTAAAATTCGGCGAAGAATGAGTGTCAGCATAGTAATAATCTAAAAGTCAATCGTTTATCAATTAAAAGTGCGGTCAGCGTTCTACCGCACTTTCGATATGGAATCTAATGGCGTTAACCAAGCCCCGTTCGAAGGCTATTCGAACAGGGCAGGCGGTTATTGCTTGATTAAATAAACATCTTTCAGATAGTAGTTTTGCCCCGGATGAGCGGAAGCATAGCCTTTCACATACGGTTTGATCAGGCGCGGCTGAACATAGTGATACACCGGCACTGACGGCACGTCATTGCTGAAGAAAGTTTCAGCTTTGGCATAATCTTGCTGACGTTGTTCTTCAGTGTCCGCCAATTGTGCGTGTTTTACCGCAGCATCATATTCCGGATTTTTGTAAAACGCAGTATTGTTACTGCTGTCGGACAGGAAGTAGTTCAAGAACGAAGTGGCTTCGTTATAGTCGGAACACCAGCCGGCACGGGCAACATCATAAGCGCCGTTGTGGCGTGAATCTAAATAGGTTTTCCACTCTTGGTTTTCCATTTTTGCATTCACCGCACCACCCAGATTTTGTTTCCAAATCGAAGATGCAGCAATAGCAATTTTCTTATGATTTTCCGATGTGTTATACAGAATATTGAAGTCTAACGGTTTTTGTTTAGTAAAACCGGCTTCAGCCAACAATTTTATCGCTTCTTCATTGCGTTTGGCTTGTGGCCATGCTGCCCATTCAGGATTAGTCAGTTTTTCACCGCCATTGATATACGGCGGGGTGAAATGATAGGCAGGCACTTGGCCTTGTGCGATCACTTTGTCGGTGATGATATTGCGATCCAGCGCCAGACTCAGGGCTTGACGAACTCTCACGTCATCAAATGGCGCTTTTTTAGTGTTGATTTCATACACATAGGTACATAAAATCGGGCTGACATGCAACTCATTCGGCAGATCTTGCTTCAATTTAGAGAACATTTCAGGCGGAATTTCTTTGCCGGTCACATCGATTTCACCGGCACGGTAGCGGTTGACATCAGTGGTGGAAGATTCAATCGGCAGCAAAGTCACTTTGGTCAGCACAGTGTTGGCGGCGTCCCAATAGTTTGGATTAGGCGACAGTTCGCTTTTTTCGTTGACAATCAATCGGTCTAGCTTAAAGGCGCCGTTGCCGACAATATTTTCTGCTTTGGTCCACTGGTCACCAAATTTTTCAATCGTGGCTTTGTGTACCGGAAATAAGACATAGTGTTCAACCAATTTGTCAGCATAAGGAATCGAAGCATCCAGTGTCAGTTGCAGCGTGTGATCATCTAAGGCTTTCACGCCAAGCGTATCCAGTGCTTTTTTGCCTTCGGTAATGTCACCGGCATTTTGCAATGTCAGGTATTTCAGATAAGTGGAGTACGGGGCAGCGGTTTTGGGGTCAACCAAGCGTTGCCAGCTATAGACGAAGTCGTGAGCCGTGACCGGATCGCCGTTTGACCATTTAGCGTTGTCACGCAGATGGAAAGTCCAAGTTTTGAAATCGGCAGAGTGATCCCAAGATTTGGCAACACCGGGCAAAATATGCCCTTGCTCATCAGAGGTTACTAGGCCTTCAAACAGCTGGCGGGCATATTCACCTTCAACTGAACCTTCCATTTTTTGCGGATCCAATGTGGCTGGATTAGCTGAAGCGTTATAAACCAATTCTTGTTTTGCGGCCAACTCGGTTCCGGCAGGTACATTGGCAGCAAAAACAGAGCTACCCGCCAGCAAAGCAACAGCAAGTGCGGTATGAAGTTGAGAGAGTTTGAATGTCATAGTCACGTACTCCTTATAGATGTTGTATTTTGAATTTCTATTTCAAAAATTTGAATAGAAATTCATTCTTCCACAAAAATTGAGTTTGTAAATAAGTAATATGTAAAATTACGAGAATTATCACGTTAAATAAACGTGAACAGAGCTGATTTGCCTTTTATTTAAACAAAATCAGTGATTCAACTAAAAAAATAGCGCACTTTGCCCCCGTTCTGACAAAGATAGAGTACAATGATCCGCATTGCAGCAGAGAATAAGCAGAGGAGAAATAGAGGATGAATGAGACAATTGATGCTACCGAGCAAGATTTCAACCGTGTCGTCACAGAGGTGATCCGTCTGACCCAATACAGCCACGGCGCTGGCTGCGGCTGTAAAATTTCGCCAAAAGTGTTGGATCAGATTTTGCATACCGAAATGGAAAAATTTCTCGATCCGCACTTGCTGGTCGGCAATGAGAGCCGAGATGATGCAGCGGTGTATGATATCGGCAACGACATCGGCATTATCAGCACCACCGATTTTTTTATGCCGATTGTGGATGATGCTTTCACTTTTGGGCGCATTGCGGCTACCAATGCCATCAGCGATATTTATGCGATGGGCGGCAAACCGATTATGGCGATTGCGATTTTGGGGTTTCCGATCAGCAAATTGCCGCCGGACGTTGCGAGACGGATTGTTGATGGTGGGCGCACGGCTTGCCAAGAAGCCGGCATTTCACTGGCGGGTGGGCATTCGATCGACGCACCGGAGCCGATTTTCGGCTTGGCGGTCACCGGCATTGTGAACACTAAACGGCTGAAGCGCAATAATCAGGCGCAAGCCGATTGTGAATTGTATTTAACCAAACCGCTGGGAATCGGCATTTTGACCACTGCTGAGAAGAAAGGCAAATTAAAGCCTGAACACGAGCAGTTGGCGGCAGAAGTGATGTGCCAATTGAACCGTATCGGTGCTGAATTTTCTGAGATTGACGGCATCACCGCGATGACCGATGTCACCGGTTTTGGGCTGTTAGGGCATTTGTCGGAAATTTGCCAAGGCTCGAATCTGGCAGCCGAAGTGGAGTTTGACCAGGTGCGCTTACTGGACGGCGTGATATACTATATTGAAAAAGGCTGTATTCCGGGCGGTAACAAACGCAATTTCGACAGTTATGGCCATTTGGTGGCGCCAATGAGCGAGTTGCAACAAGCAGTGCTGTGCGATCCGCAAACTTCCGGCGGCTTGCTGATTGCGGTGAAACCGGATGCGGTTGCACAAGTGCAGGCGTTGGCAGCGGAAAATGGGGTTGAGCTGTTTAAAATCGGGCAGTTGCGCCAGCGAGAAAGCGCCACCGCACCACTGATTCAGGTGATTTAAACCGGATTTTGCCAAAGGCGATCCAAAGTGCGGTGATGTACAACGCAGGTCAATCAATCGCTAATTAATCAATAATGAAAAATACACGAGAGGAGTTTTTATGTCTGCTGTAACAACCTCTGCAATAACCAATGCGCAGAGTGGAATCTTGCCGGAACATTGCCGTTCCGGGCTGTTTTTGGAACTGACTATCACGGATTTAGCGAAGGTCAAACAAGGTTGTGCCAGTTTTTTAACCAAACTGGAAGCCTTGCAACAAAACTATCCTGACGCTAAATTAGGCGCCGTAATCGCATTTGGTGATCAGATTTGGAAACAACTTGCTGCACCGCAAAGTGCGGTCGAGCTAAAACCATTTGTTACCTTAGGCAAAGGCAACTTGAGTGCCCCGGCGACACAACGGGATATGCTGATTCACATTCAATCTTTGCGAGTGGATGTCAGTTTTTCCGCCGGACAAATGGCAATGGCAGTGTTTGGCGAGGCGGTGCAAGTGCTAGAGGAGACGCATGGTTTCCGCTGGATCGAAGAGCGTGATCTCACCGGCTTTATCGACGGCACTGAAAATCCGCAAGGAGCAGAGGCGCGTGCGCAAGTAGCATTGGTGGCTGACGGTATCGATCAAGGTGGCAGCTATGTATTGACCCAGCGCTATGAACACCAGCTGGATAAATGGCAAAAATTATCGGTTTCCAAACAAGAAAGTGTGTTTGGCAGAACCAAAGTGGAAAGTGAAGAACTGGAAGAAGTGCCGGAAACGTCTCATGTCGGACGCGTCGATTTGAAAGAAAACGGTGTCGGTTTGAAATTGGTGCGTCAAAGCCTGCCGTACGGCAAAGTCAGCGGTGCGCAAGGGCTGTATTTCATCAGCTATTGCGCCTGCTTGCACAATATTGAACAGCAGTTGTTAAGTATGTTCGGCGAATTGGACAA
Source organism: Testudinibacter aquarius (assembly GCF_004342725.1). Taxonomy (GTDB): domain Bacteria; phylum Pseudomonadota; class Gammaproteobacteria; order Enterobacterales; family Pasteurellaceae; genus Chelonobacter; species Chelonobacter aquarius. The sequence goes on from NZ_SMCP01000006.1 coordinate 184,274, forward strand.
CAAAACTGACCGCATGCTCGGTTTCACCCAAGCAGTCAGCGGCAGTTATTACTACGCCCCATCACTTTCACAATTGCAGACATTGTCAGCATAATTTATTGTTATCAGATGCGACAAAGTGCGGTTTAAAAGTGCGGTTTAATTGACAAACCGCACTTTGTTATCTTCTGTTTTCTACTTAATGTCCAACGCCGGAAAAGCTTTAACCACTTCATCCACTGCCTTGACACGGATTAAGAAATCTTCCAGCAGATTCAGCGGCAATGCACTTGGACCATCACATTTGGCTTGATCCGGATTCGGGTGTGATTCCAGAAACAGCCCGGCTAAGCCGGTTGCCATGCCTGCCAATGCCAAATCCAATACCTGATTACGACGTCCACCGGAAGCTGCCGCGCCGACTTCACGCTGTTGCAGTGAGTGAGTGACATCAAAAATCACCGGCATGCCACCACTGATTTTTTTCATAATCCCGAAACCGAGCATATCGACAACCAAATTGTCATAACCAAAATTAACCCCGCGTTCACACAAAATTAATTTATCGTTACCGGCTTCTTTAAATTTCTCCACAATATTGCCCATTTGATGTGGGCTTAAAAATTGTGGTTTTTTGATATTAATCACCCGCCCGGTTTTCGCCATCGCCTCAACCAAATCGGTTTGACGTGCCAAAAACGCAGGCAATTGAATCACATCCACCACTTCCGCCACGGGCGCAGCCTGCCAAGGTTCGTGCACATCGGTGATCACCGGCACATTAAACTCTTTTTTCACCTGGGCAAAAATTTTCATCCCTTCCTCCAAACCGACACCGCGATAAGAATGAATCGAAGAGCGGTTGGCTTTGTCGAAAGACGCTTTAAACACAAACGGAATATTGAGTTTGGACGTTACTGTCACATACTTTTCACAGGCTTTTAGTGTGGAATCAAGATCTTCAAGGACGTTGATACCACCGAAAAGGGTGAAGGGGGAGGTGTTTGATATAACTAGATTATTTAAAAGCATAAAATCCTCTCTACAGAGATTGGTTAAGACAGTCGAGCTGTGTGCTAGTATAAATTAAGCAGCATGAAATTCCCAATAGGAAAATGATCAGCGAATCTACATATTGATTTTATTGATTATTCTTTCCTGTTGATGTCGGAGATAATTATAGGATGCATTTCAATGTACGATGTCTTATAATTCTAAAAATAAATTTTGTAGTTGGGCATAACATTTCACTACAAAACTGAGTAAAAATTATTCCTGTGCAGCAATTTTCAACAGTAGAGGATTATGAGGGTATTTCTGTAATAGTACTTGCATATAGTTCAGTTGTAAAACAAGATTGGTAAAATATTGTGTTGTTATTACAAAATGTAATCTCTGATCTTGCAACTGAAATATTAGGTTTTTACCAGTTGAATTATTGTTGTCTAAGGCTTATCAGCATTTGAGACTGTATGAAAAAGTACACTTTCAATTAGTTAATTTTGAAAAATATACGCAGGATTTTCTTCAGTGCCGTTCAGAAATTGATAGACTGGTATTCAGTATGAAAGATTATATAAAATGTATTTCACAGCTCTAGTAAGGCTTTACAGACTATATTCTCGAACTACCTGTAGAAATAGTATCTAAATACCTTATTGCTCAAAGAACACTTGGAAACTTAGATAATAAAACCCAAACGCTTTTGGGAGTTACGTGTCAAAAGTATCCTAGAATGACTTACTAATATTATAAAATTAATGGAGATTTATATGAATCCAGAAGAAAGTTTTATTGCGACAAACGGGGTTCAAGTAAAATATAAACATAAAAAATCTAAATATGATTTTGACCATGTGATTTTTGTTTTTTCTGGTTTCCTAAATTATAACCCTGGAAATTATGATTTTGCCAATGCGCTGAATGAATGTCCGTGTGATGTGGTTTGGATAAATGATGATTTTGATAAAATGTATGCCTATTATTTATGTAAGGGTATGGACTTTAGTATCGAAGAGGCGGTTACTGAGTTTATTTGCGATAAAATTAGTGAATTAAAATTAGATAATAAAAAAGCAACAGTAACCGGTTTTAGCAAGGGTGGTAGTGCAGCGCTTTATTATGGGCTTAAACTGAATATTCGTAATATTGTTGCAACTGTACCGCAGCTCCATATAGGTAGCTATATTGTGCGAAATTGGAAACATGTTGCCCAGCATATGATGGGCAACATGTACGCTTTGAGTGACATTGGTTATTTGGATAAATTAATTTTAAAGGCTCTGCGCTCAGATACTGCATTAGATAAAAATGTTTACTTACTGACTTCCGAAGCAGATATTCAGTATCCGGTAGAAATTCAACCATACCTAAATGATTTTGCAAAATATCAAAATTTTAATTTGTTAAAAACGCATTCGGGATTTGTGCGTGAACATAATCAAATAACCGGACATCATGTCGCTTTACTATTAAGTATTTATTATGGATTGGCCTCTGAAGCTGTACCTCGTTACAACAACGGAAATGTAGAATTTTTTGGCAAATTGCTAACTGGCAATAAGCAACCGAGTGGTGAGTTGATATACGATCTGCGGATAGCTAAAATTATCGATGGACGTTTATTTTTAGAAGGTGCTGCATTATTGAGAGGACACGATATTGTCGAATATAGTGACTTGAATTATTACCTGTTGCTACAAAACGGAGATTCTGTCATACGATTAGAACTGGCAAAATCCCATCGCCCAAGCCTTACCAAGGAGTTTTTCGATGGAAAACACTTGACTATTTATGATAAAGCATGGTTTACGACTTACCAGCACAAAGGTATTGATATTTGCATATTGCCAAAGGGAAAATACCGATTGTCCATCGGTGTCAAGTTGGCAAGTGGAATAGATAAACACATCATATTGCTTGATAAACGTAACATTACCTTGGTAACTAAAACCAAAGAGTATGAATTGATCATACAAGATAAGGCTCTCTATCTGAATATATTATAGCTGGAATTTATGATAAATAATGAAGAAGCAAAGTATGTGTGAGATCTTTGTACATGGTAACGTCTTACCATATTTAGGATAAGATTTTGAATTTAATTTCTTATTATATTAATGAATTTCGAATCGTTTTTCAGCAAGTAATGAATAACTTGTCCGCCAAATCCATGAATATTCCTTGGGATTATATGGTTGCAAAATGTACACTGGTTTGGAAATACTATGCAGTGATTGAATAATAAGAGAATGCATTTCAATACACGATACCTTATAATTACAAGAATAATTTTTGTAGTTGGGCACAACATTTTACTACAAAACTGAATGAACATTATTCCTGTGCAGAAATTTTCAACATAAGGAAAATCATTTTATCCAATACTAGATTATTTCATCATTATATGAAAAATACCATGAATATAAGAAAAGCTAGAAAGCTCATTAAAACACCGGGATTATTTTTCCGAGATTTTTTGAATAAAAAATACCCAATAAACCACCATACTGAAGTCAAATTGTCGGAGGAAGAAGAGCAGAATTTGATCGAAACTCAATTCGACTATTTTTCCAGTATTAAACTAGAGAATTGCTTGGATATTGACGTTGTCTTTACTTGGGTCAATGACAAGGACTCGGAATGGCGGTCTAAATTCAACACAGCAAAAGGCATACTGCCTGATAGCCAAGCTGGTCTGTATGCGAAAGATTCAGCTCGATTCTCCAATCATAACGAGCTGTATTATTCGCTGCGTAGTGTCAAAAAGCACATCCCGTGGGTGAGGAATATTTACATTGTCACCGACAACCAAAAGCCAGGCTGGTACACAGAAGTAGATTATCCGAATGTACACATTATTGATCATAATGTTATTATTGATAAACAATATCTACCTACATTTAATTCCCATGTAATAGAAGCACATTTGCACAACATTCCGGGTTTGAGTGAAAATTTTATTTACTTCAACGATGACGTATTCATCGCTCGCGACTTGCCAAAAACACACTTCTTTAGAGCAAATGGCATTGCCTCAATTTTCCTTGCTAAAAAGAATTTATCTGACATGGTAAAGAAAGGGGTGCAAACTCCGACATTACACGCCTCAAGTAAAGGTGCGGCTTTACTTGCCACCTACTACCATCAAACCATAGATAATACCTTGGTACATACATACGTACCCTTAAAGAAAAGTAGCTACCAGCAAGCCTGGGTAATGTTTCATGATGAAATCAAGAGTTTCCTTTCCCATAAATTCCGCACTAATCATGATTTGAATATGGCAACTTTTTTAGTACCCTGGTTAATGTACTTTGAAAAAAAATCTATACCCATGGTGGATATTTGCTATTATTTTAATATCAGAACAGCTAATGCATTAAGCCAATACAAAAAACTATTACTCAAGCAGAAACAAGGAAGACAACCCCATTCATTTTGCGCAAATGATTTCCATAGTGGGCACACCATACCGAACTACCAAAATAAGCTGATTGAAATGCTGGATATCTATTTTAAAGATTGATATGCAAAGGAATATTAAATGTTAAGTAGAAAATTAAGAAAATTGCGACGGGATCCCAAACTGTTTTTTAAAGATATGTACTTTAAGCACAGTACCAAGCTGAAAAGGTTTATACCTAAAAAGCAAAACTCACAAAATCAATTTACTATTGTAATAGCCGTTTACAATGTTGACAAATATCTGGACGAGTTTTTTAAAAGCATCGTTAAGCAGAGACTGTCGTTTAAAAAAAATATTCAAATTATCTGTGTGGATGATGGCTCTGTAGATGCCTCGGCTACGATTATCAAAAAATGGCAGAAAAAATATCCTAATAATATTCATTATTACTATAAAGAAAATGGCGGGCAAGCTTCCGCACGTAATCTGGGATTGGAATATGTAAAAACGGAGTGGGTAACGTTTATTGATCCGGATGATTTTATTGATATCGGTTATTTTTTTGAATTAGATAGATTTGTTTCAGAAAACGATAAGTTGGTGCTTGTTGGTATTCCTTTGGTATTTTATTTTGAAGACAAAAAAATTTTTAAAGATACTCATCCATTACGATACCGATTTGCTAAAGGAAATAAAATCGTATCAGCCAAAGAATTAGATAGCTTTATTCAGCTTTCAGCAAGCACTGCATTATTTAAATCCAAGCTGCTCAAACATACTCGCTTTAATGAACAGTTAAAACCTTCTTTTGAGGATGCTAAGTTTGTTACTGATTATCTGATTGATAACCGACACAATGGTAATGTTGGTTTCATTGCCAATATTAGTTATTTTTACCGCAAACGAGAAGACGGTAGTTCAACGTTAGATGGTGCTTGGGCAAATAAAAACCTCTTCTTAGGTGTATTGGAAAATGGTTGTTTGGCAATGCTCAAATCAGCTAAAAGCAACTTTGGCTTCGTACCATCTTATTTACAACGCTCTGCCTTATATCATGTTTATTGGTATTTTGGGCGAATTATCAATAATCCGAATGCACTATCTCATTTAAGCGATACTGAACGAGAAAAGTTTGTTGAATTACTGCATCAGATTTTCAAATACATTGATAAACTAACTATTGAAAAGTTTAATCTTGCCGGTGCGTGGTTTTATCATAAAGTTGGTTTTTTAGGCTTGTTTAAACAAGCCGAACCTAGCTATCAGATTGTCTATATTAAAAAATATGATTTGTCTAAAGAACAAGTATTACTCAGTTTCTTTTCAACTGCGGAAACTGCTTATTCTTTTCTCCTAGATGAAAAAGATACGCTACCTACCTTTGTAAAATCTATTGATTATACGTTGCTCAATGAGCAGTTTACCACCGAGTATAGAGTCTGGCTTGATGTTAGAGATATTAGAAAACTAGCAGTCAAAATTAATAATAAACTGGCAAAAATATCGTTTCAAGGAAAATTTTACAGCAATATTGTGCTAGACATAGTCAAACGGTTTTATCAGAATAAATCTACCCGTAAAGAAAATACTTGGATTTTTCTGGACCGAGATAACCAAGCGGATGACAATGCCGAGCATTTATACCGCTATGTGATGCTCAATCACCCAGAACATGAAATCTACTTTGCATTAAATCATGATGCCAAAGATTGGGACAGATTACAGAAAGAAGGTTTTAACCTGCTGGAATTTAAATCTAAACAATTTGAAAGCAAACTCAAACGTTGCGACAAAATTATCAGTAGTCACGTTGATGGCTATATTACACATTATTTTGGTAATGACCGTTTATTGGATAAAGATTTTGTCTTTTTACAGCACGGTGTAACCAAAGACGATATGTCACCTTGGCTGAATACTAAGGAAAATATTACGCTTTTTGTTACAGCCACCACAGACGAATACCGTTCTATTAGCGAAAATGGCTCACCCTATCGGTTTACCAAAAAAGAGACTCAGTTTTTAGGCTTCCCCCGTTACGACAAATTGCTTTCAAATAACGTTGAGCAGTCAAAAAATGTGTTGGTTATGCCAACATGGCGGCAAAATATTTTGGGTGATTCAGTGTCTGGATCTGCACGAAGCTACAATGAAGCGTTTATGAATACCACGTATGCTCGAGCATGGCATGATTTTTTAAATAGCGAACAAGTCAGGAAATTAACCCTTGATGGCTATCGCTTTATTTTTGCTCCACACCCCAATATTCAAACCTATCTGGACGTGTTTACAGTGCCTGAATATGTTGATGTGTGGCGGTATTCAGACGGCAATATCCAAGAGCTGTTTCAGCAGGCCTTAATGATGATTACCGACTATTCATCCGTTGCGTTTGATATGGCTTATTTAAATAAGCAAACTCTCTATTATCAGTTTGACGAAAAAGAGGTGTTTTACGGATCGCATACTTATCGTAAAGGCTATTTTGAGTATGATATACACGGTTTCGGACCTGTAGCTAGAACCACCGATGAACTATATAACCGATTAGATGAATTACTGGTTATCCAACAAGGCAAGATTGCTTCTCTTTATTTGGAGCGAATTCAGGCAACATTTGTCACAAGGGATCAGGATAATTGTCAACGCGTTTATGAAGCAATTATCAGCTTGGACAATCCTGAATCTCATATTGATCGGGAAATAGTATTTGATTTTTTACAATCAGCCTATCGGGCGGAAAATTGGCCACTGGTTGTATCTAGAGCAGAAAAGGCCTTGTTGCTTGAACCACAGAATAAATCGGTAAGAAAAATTTTGCGAGAGGCGATTGTTGCGTTAGGTAATCTCACACAATTAGATCCATTGTTGGAGTCTGATAATACTATGCTACCTGAAAAAGCACTCATGCTTGCGGTTCGGTTGTCACTAATATCTGATTGGCAGGGGCTTATCCATACATTGAACGAAGGAGATTTCATTGATGAACAATCCTTAGTGTTACTTTTACGGGCTTATGCGGAATTAAAGCAAGGTCGGAATGCCCAAAAAATAGCAGATAAACTAGCGATAATGGTTAGCCAGAATAAAAAATACTGGCTTGATGCTTGGGTTGCAAAGGCTAATAGCAATTGGATAGAAATAACCTCATTACTTGCTAAACCGATGGAGGACACTAATACTGTCGATCTCTTGATGTACTGCCCTGAGTTGCTTTTGGCTCGTGCCTATACTGAGATTGGTAGTTATGTTCAAGCCAATAACTGCTTGATAGATTTTGAAAAACATACTCGGAATTTTGTGCCTGCGCGCATTGAAATCGCCCATCTGGCATATGTTCGAAAAAATTATGTGAAATGTGTGCAGCAATTAGAGCGCTGTTTTAATAGTGAATGGCGCTATCTACCACCAAACAGTTTGAAAGAGTATACTTTAGCCCTGATTCATTTGGATAAAGTTGAAAAAGTTGATTTGATTATGCAAAGTGAATTGTCGGAATATTTTAAATATCATCCGTTATTCAGTGCAGAGTATCTTGACTTTTTGATCTTGCGTGAGCAATGGGAAATGATTGTGACTTACGCTACAAAATTGTCAAAAAAAGCGCAACAGATATTGGCTTACCCTATTTTATTGGCACATTTTCGAATGGGCAATATAAGCTATGCGTATCAAAATCACTTAAAACCTACGCTGCTGCTTCCTTATGAATATTGGTGCTTAGTTGTAGAAATTGCTGCATTGTCAAAAGATTTTAAATTGGCACAACACTATTACCAAGAGATGAATAATTTATACCCTGAGTATGTTACTGAGGAAAGGCTACATTATTTTTCTACTTTATTAAACCATTAATGATAAATATCGTATTATACTTTAAGTCTTGCATAATAGAATGAATAATATATATGCATTTGGTGAATCAGATAAAGCTATTCCGGTCTATTTGAATTTATGCCAAAACAATTCGGTATTATTTTACTGAATAATTTTAGAGACTGCCTCAATACCGATCAATGAACAGGATTTTTTAGCTTAAAATGTGATCATGAATAAATTGTTGATATCTGTTTTGGTGGGTAATAAGTCACCATACAGGTTATTTTTTATCTATATAGAGAATTAACTTATGAATATTCCAAAACACTTTAGTACAAAACTGATTGACAATACGTTTATCAACTTAGAAACCTTCTTAATTAAAGATGGTAAATTATTTATTTCCGGTATTGGTTTTATTCAGGGGATCAATGTCAGAGAGTATGGTGATATTGATTATAAACTGGTGCTGAAAAATGAATCAGGGCAATATATTAAGCAGCTTGCAAAGTTAAACAAGCCTGAAATTACAGAAAAATATGCGGAAAACAACATAAAATACGATAAGTGTTTTTTCACTACTTTTCAAGAAAATGGTTTAGCTTTAACCGATGTGTCTTTGGGAACATATGAGTTATATTTGGTCATATCTGCTGGCGGTGTTAGCAAGCAGCAAAAAATTCGAACCGAAAAAAGCGCGCTCTTGCAACACCCTTTTGTGGTAGATACGGACTTAAATGATGGGTGCAAGGTATTGGATAAATTAATCATCTCTACGAATTTTACTAAAAACATTATTCCGCATAATAGAAGTAAACAAGTGGTTGCAGAACCGTTTTTGGACACGGCTGGTAATAATCTGGTTCCGGCCAAGCAGAGTACGAATTGTTTTGTGCGGTTCCAAGGAAAAAATAATTCAATCCAAATGGATCCTGATGCGAATATTAAAAATCTTTTTATTGAGATTTTAGGCGATAACAATCAAGTCAGAATCGGTAAAAATGTTAGTCTGCACGGTGCAGTCAGATTGGGTCATAACTGTGAAGTCAGTATTGGTGACCACACTTCGAGTACCAATCCAGTTTATGTTACCTGTGCGGAGGGTACTAAGTTGATTATCGGCAATGATTGTATGTTTTCTACCAACAATCAAATAAGGACAGATGACAGTCATCCTATCTATGATGTGAATAGTGGACGGAGAATCAATCCTTCCCGTGATATTGTAATCGGTGATCATGTTTGGATCGGTTATGGTGTAACTATTTCTGCGGGAACTCAAATTGGTTCCGGCTCAGTTGTGGGAGCGTATTCATTCGTTCGCAATCAATTTCCCAATAATTGCGTGATTGCTGGCGTACCCGCAAGGGTCGTGAAAAAGGATGTATTCTGGGAGCGTCCTTTACTACTTAATTCACAAGAGGTGACAGATTTTACGCTAGAAGAGTTGAGTGAAAAAGCATATTGTCAACAAACAGAAGATTATTGATGTAGTGGCTATAGAATATAGGTGAAAAGGATAGCAGGATTATCGAATAACTCATTAATACGTGAGAGCTTTAATCCCGCTCAAACGATAACGGTTTTTTTTGACTAATTGAAAACAAATTTGCTAATCTTATTTGGTCTATGCTGAGTTACAGATTATTAAAACGGCATCTGGTTATTATGAAAAAAGTCAGACAGTGTCTGACGAATTTAATCTCAGTTGGTCGCACTATATTAAGCTAATGCCTATTTTCAAGCGATTTAAACGCTTTTTTATTTACAATTGTCAATTATCCTTTAAAAGGAATACAATGCTACAATTATGCTTAAATTGAGTTTCATGATTTATCTCACACAATCAATGCAGAAATTATAACGATGAAGATGAAAAAACTAACCCTCTCTCTCTGCTGCCTAACACTGGCAGCCTGTAATAGCATGCCGACTTCGGGGCCTAGCCAAAGTCGGGTGATGGATTTGCAAAATCAAAACACGGAAAATCTGCCGACGGTTGAAGTGGTGGAGGTGGAGGACAATGTCGCTACCGCACTTTTTAATCAACAACAGGCGCAGTCGTTTAGCCATTTTGCCAATGCGAATAGCTATAACGGTGCGGTGAATGTCGGTGATACGTTGGATGTGATGATTTGGGAGGCGGCGCCTGCGGTGTTGTTTGGTGGGGTGTTGAATCAAAGTGGAACTGGTGGGGCGCAGCTGACCAGTTTGCCGGAGCAGATGGTCAGTGAGAGCGGCAAAATTACAATACCGTTTTTAGGAGCGATTTCGGTGCGTGGTAAAACGCCGGAGCAGATTCAAAAAGATATTGTGCGACGTTTAAGTCCGATGGCAAACCAGCCACAAGCAATGGTGCGTTTGGTGAAAAACAATTCGGCTAATGTCACAGTGTTGCGCCAAGGCAATAGTATTCGTATGCCGTTAACCGCCCATGGCGAACGAGTATTGGATGCAGTCGCTGCTGTAGGTGGTGCGACCGAAAATACCTATGATATTTCAGTACAGCTGACTCGTGGCAGTGAGGTCAAAACCATTTCGTTGGAAAAACTGGCTTCTAATCCAACTGAAAATATCAAATTACGTTCCGGTGATGTGATTTCATTGTTAAACAATCCATTAAGCTTTACCGCACTTGGGGCGGTTGGTAGTAATCGTGAAGTGCGGTTTTCAGCTAAAGGCTTGACACTGGCAGAAGCTATCGGACGCATGGGCGGGCTGATTGACACCCGTTCTGATCCGCGTGGGGTGTTTGTGTTCCGTTATTTACCGTTTGAGAAGTTGAATGCACAAGACAAAGCGACTTGGCAAGGTCGTGGTTATGGTGTTGGCATGGATGTACCGACGGTTTATCGAATCAATTTGTTAGAGCCGAAATCATTATTCTGGCTACAACGTTTCCCGATTCAAAATAAAGATATTGTGTATGTTTCGAATGCGCCGTTGGCTGAATTCCAAAAATTCTTGAGAATTATTTTCTCGATTACATCACCGGTTACCAGTACCGCTAATAGCATAAATAATTTATCGGATTAATGAGGAAAAGAAAAATGACAGAAGCAGCATTAATCGCAGAAAAGCCGACACCAACAGTAAAAACAAAAAATGTAAAAAAAATATGGAAAAAATTTAATCCGTTGTTTTGGATTACGGTATTGATTCCGACATTCTGTTCGGTATTTTATTTTACGTTTTGGGCATCAGATGTGTATATTTCTGAATCTAGTTTTGTTGTTCGCTCTTCGCGTAATCAAGCTTCTCTGAGCGGTGTTGGCGCACTATTGCAAAGCATTGGCTTTGCTCGTTCACAAGACGATACTTATACTGTGCAGGAATTTATGCGTTCGCGTAATGCCTTAGAACAGCTAGAAGCAGTGCTACCGATGCGGCAATTCTATGAAGATCAAGGTGATCTATTTAGTCGTTTTAATCCATTTGGTTTAAACGATGAACAAGAGGCGTTTTATCGTTATTTTCAGAAACGGGAATCAGTTAGCCTTGATTCTGTGTCTGGTATTGCGACGCTTAGTATTCGGGCTTTTAATGCAGAAGATGGACAAAAAATTAATGCTGAGTTATTGAGTTTAGGCGAAACTTTGATTAACCGTTTGAATGAGCGTGCCCGACGTGACACCATTATTTTTGCGGAGCAATCAGTAAAAGAGGCGGAGCAGCGTGTAACAGATTCCGCTTCTGCGTTGAGTGAATATCGTATTAAGAACGGTATTTTTGATTTGCAGGCACAATCGGAAGTGCAGTTAGCTTTGATTTCAAAATTGCAAGACGAGTTAATTAGCATTCAAACGCAACTAGATCAAGTACGTGCCATTTCTCCGCAAAACCCACAAGTTAGAACCTTGCAGGCAAGAGAGAAAAGTATTCGTACAGAAATTCAGCAGCAAATTCAAACAATTTTTGGCGGTGGCGATTCGATTGCCAATCAAACTGCAGAATACCAACGTCTGGTGCTGGATAACACCCTAGCACAACAACAGCTAACCACAGCAATAACCTCTTTGCAAAATGCCAAAGGCGAAGCGGATCGTCAGCAACTTTATTTGGAAGTAATCAATCAGCCGAGTAAACCGGATTTAGCCTTAGAGCCTTATCGAATCTACAATATTTTCGCCACTTTAATTATTGGTTTAATGTTGTATGGAGTACTAAGCCTATTATTGGCGAGTGTGAGAGAGCATAAAAACTGATGCAATACGGTGATCAAACTACGCTGCGACAATCCTTTTCCATTCAAAAAAGAGTGGTTGGCGCTTTATTGATGCGTGAAATCATCACTCGTTATGGGCGTAGAAACATTGGTTTTTTATGGTTGTTTGTTGAACCACTATTGTTAACACTGATGATCGTGTTGTTATGGAAATTTCTACGCGCAGATCGTATTTCAACTTTGAATATTATTGCTTTTGTGATTACCGGTTATCCAATGGCAATGATGTGGCGTAACGCATCAAATCGCTCAATCGGTGCAATTTCAGGGAATATCAGCTTACTTTATCACCGTAATGTTAGGGTGCTGGATACTTTGATTTCCCGAATGTTACTAGAAGTAGCAGGAGCAACGATTGCACAAATTACGATTATGGCAATTCTAATTGCGATTAATTGGATTGAACCGCCGCAAGATATTTTTTATATGTTATTGGCGTGGATGTTGATGGCGATGTTTGCTGCTGGTTTAGGCTTGATTATTTGTTCTATTGCATATCATATAGAGCCTTTCGGTAAAATCTGGGGAACGTTGAGTTTTGTGATGTTACCATTATCTGGCGCTTTCTTTTTTGTACATACACTACCGGTGCAGGCACATAAATATGTGTTATGGATTCCAATGATCCACGGTACAGAAATGTTTCGTCATGGTTATTTTGGTTCTAGTATAATTACTTATGAAAATCCTTGGTATATTTTGGTATGTAACTTGGCTATGCTTTTGATAGGCTTGCTTATGGTCAAAAATTTTAGCAAAGGAATTGAACCATCATGATTAATGTTCAGAACGTCAGTAAACGTTATTTAACCCGCAGTGGTTGGCGACCGGTGCTACACAACATCAATTTCAAACTGCAAAAAGGCGAAAAAATCGGGATCTTGGGGCGCAACGGTGCAGGCAAATCGACCCTGATTCGTTTAATCAGCGGGGTAGAGCCGCCGACCAGTGGCACGATTGATCGTAGCATGAGTATTTCTTGGCCGTTGGCGTTTAGCGGTGCTTTTCAAGGCAGTTTGACCGGCATGGATAATTTGCGCTTTATTTGCCGCATCTATGATGTCGATATAGATTATGTCAAACGTTTTACCGAAGAATTTTCCGAATTGGGCGATTACCTGTATGAGCCGGTCAAAAAATACTCTTCGGGTATGAAAGCCCGTTTGGCGTTTGCGTTGTCGCTGTCGGTAGAATTTGATTGTTATCTGATTGACGAAGTGATCGCGGTTGGTGATTCTCGTTTTTCTGCCAAGTGTAAATATGAGTTGTTTGAAAAGCGTAAAGATCGCTCGATTATTCTGGTATCGCACAGCCCGGCAGCCGTACGTGAATATTGTGATAATGCAGCCGTGTTGGAAGCCGGGCATATGCACAATTTTGCTTCAATTGACGAGGCGTATCAATATTATAATAACAGCCAGAAATAACGCTGGGGCTGCAACGATAATATCCATTCCATCGACAAGATCAATTCAGATTATTGACAGTAATTCATGCGATAAAATAGAGGCGGATTAACTATCCGTCCTAGATTATTGATAAAGATATTTGATGAGGCAAGGTAGCAACTGTGTTTCCTGTTTTTTTGGAAACACATTTTTAACCCACAGATACTGTGGATAAATGGCGTGTAGC
>NZ_SMCP01000007.1 GCF_004342725.1 Testudinibacter aquarius
GAATATACAAGGGGCGGATTATATATCCGCCCGTTTACGAAGTGCGGTATAAGCACTTAATCAATAAAGGAAAAATGCAAAGTGCGGTTCGGGCGAGTGCAATAGCCCTCCATGCGATCAATCCAAAAAACACAGCCGCTACTCTTATGTCAAAGGCGTTCCTTTCAATAATTTCCTGATCCAAGTGCGGTTTGGGCTGAGGGCTTGCAGGATATCTTCGCCTAGTGGAATCGGTTCGCCTAGAATCTGACAGACTAAGGCTTCAGCCAACAGCGGTGCGGAGGTTAAGCCACGCGATCCGAGTGCAGCCAGCAGGTATAAATTGGGGTGATATGGTGCGGTAGCGATCGGTTGACGGCGCCGACGCAGGTTGAATAGGTTGTGATACACGTTGGCGGTTTGCGCAAAGTTTGGCACACAGCCCATCATCGGAATGCGTTCACGGGTGCTGCAACGCACACCGATACGCGCTAAATTGTCATCTGTCTTAATTTCCGTTAACCAGTCACAGCCAGCCAGATTCTGTCGTAGTTTGTCAGCGTTTTGCTGTTGTTCTGCGGTACTGAAAGTGCGGTCAGCACTATTTCTCAGGTGGCTGGCGCCAATGCAGTGGCTTTGTTGTGCTTGATCGACCGGTGTTAAATAACCATCGTAGCAGAGCACTGCTTTCAGGTTCTTCAGTTTTTCTCCCGTCGGAATTTGGCTGACTTGTCCGCGCACCGGGTAGAGTGGAAGTTTGCTGGTTTGGTCAAATTGGGTTATTTGATGACCATTAGCCAGAATCACCACTTGATGTTCAAACTGTGTATTTTGATTAGTAAACAGCTTCCAGTGGTTATTTTCAGCTTGTAAATCGATGATCGATTGCTTGAAATGAATCGTCAGACCGCACTTTTGTAACTGTTCAAACCCATTTTGCACCAGTTGTTGCGGCGCCAGCCAACCGCCTTTGGGGATAAAAGCGCCATCGCAATTTAATTCAATTCCGCTTAAACGACTCAGCTCGGCTTGATCGCAAAAATGCAATAAATCGGTGCCCCATTGTTGCTCGATAATGTGGGCTAATTTTTGTTTGACCTTACAGTTGTACGCACAAATTGCGACCCCTTGCCAGCCGGATTCAAACTCAATACCTTGCTGTACCAGATCTTGCAATTGTTGCAGTGCATAAGCGAAGGCGTAGGCGTAAAAGCGGCTGTTGCGCAGGTCATCATCACTGAGTTGTGGATAAACCGCACCCTGTTTGTTGCCGGAAGCGTTCATTGCCACTTGTTCATCTTCGCAATACAGCGTGACTTTTAATCCGCGTTTCAGACAGGAAAGCGCGGTAAACAGTGAGGCGACACCGCCGCCGACAATCGCAATGTCTTGCACTGGATTTGTGTCGCTGACCGCACTTTGGGCATAATACCAAGGGGCTTTGACAGCTGCACCGGTAACGGCAGATCCGTCCGGTTTATAGCCACACAGCATTTCCCGTTTATGGGCGAATCCTTTGCGTTTTGTCACCTCGAATCCGGCTTGCTGCAAGCCAATACGCACCGCACTGGCGGCGGTAAAAGTGGCGAACGTAGCATGGGGTTTACTGTAACGATACATCGCATCATACAGATTTTGCGACCACATTTGTGGGTTTTTGCTCGGCGCAAAACCATCTAAAAACCAAGCATCAATTTTTTGCAGCATGTTATCGCCTAACAACGGCAAATTCTCATGAATATCGCCAAACCACAGATCCAGTGCGGTTTCGTCAAAATGCAGGCGGTAGCAGCCTTTTAGGCTTAACGGATAATGCTGTCGTAAGCGCTGGCTGAGTGCAGCAAACTCAGGAAATGCCTTGTGTGCTTGTTGCAACTGCTCTGGGCTTAATGGGTATTTTTCAAAGGAAATAAAATAGAGCCGTTTTAAAATATGCTCGGGATATTGCTGCCGAAAACGACGGAATAATTGCGTGCAAGTAAAGAAATTTAATCCAGTACCGAAGCCGCTCTCCGCCACTATAAAGTGCGGTTGTGCGTGCTGTTGCCAGCGCTGCTCCAATTGGTTTCCTTCCAGAAAAACATAGCGACTTTCCGCTGCGCCGTTTTGTACCGAAAAATAGATGTCATCAAACTGTAATGAAATCGGAGTATCATTAGCTTGAAAAGCTAATTGCGGCGCTTGGGTTGTCAGTTTTTTATTCATGGTGGTCGATATTGATCTTGGATTGATAGCTGAAGATTACGGTACGCTATTTTAACCGTTATTAGAATAGAGATGTTGCGTTAAAATCATACTAACGACTTTTTGCATAAAAAATGTGCAAAAATAGTGACTGAAGGTAATTAAAACTTGCAATATTCTATTTTCATAGTAATTTATTCAGCTAACAGTTGTACGTTGAAATTTGTTCCGCAATAAGCGGGTCAGTTTGAAAAAATATTACGTTTTGATGAAGGAAGGTTGGAGTAAATGAAAAGAGCAGTGATCACCGGTTATGGCATTATTTCGAGTATTGGTAATAATAAAGCGGAAGTGCTGGCTGCTTTGCAGCAAGGTAAATCCGGTATTACCAGTGTGCCGGAATTCATTGAGATCGGTATGCGAAGCCATGTTGCCGGCACCATCAAATTGAATCCGGCGGAATTGATTGACCGTAAAGTGATGCGTTTTATGGGTGATGCAGCGGCGTATGCCTATTTGTCGATGCAGGAAGCCATTGAACATGCCGGTTTGGCGGCGGAGCAAGTCTCAAATGATCGCACCGGCTTGGTGATTGGCGCCGGCACCGGCTCTGCACATAATCAAATCGTTGCAGCAGATGCGATGCGCGGTCCACGTGGGGTGAAAGCCATTGGTCCTTATGCGGTCACTAAAACCATGGCATCCAGTGTTTCCGCTTGTTTGGCTACGCCATTCAAGATTCGTGGTGTGAATTACAGCATCAGCTCAGCTTGCGCTACTTCAGCGCACTGTATCGGGCATGCGGTGGAATTGATCCAATTAGGCAAGCAAGATGTGGTGTTTGCCGGCGGTGCAGAAGAATTGGCATGGGAATGCGCCTGTGAGTTTGATGCCATGGGTGCATTGTCAACCAAATACAATGACTGCCCGGAAAAAGCTTCGCGCACCTATGATGCGGCACGTGACGGTTTTGTCATTTCCGGCGGCGGCGGTGTGGTCGTGGTTGAGGAACTGGAGCACGCCTTGGCGCGTGGCGCTACGATTTATGCGGAAGTTGTCGGCTATGGCGCTTCTTCCGACGGTTATGACATGGTGGCACCGAGCGGTGAAGGCGCAGCACGCTGTATGCGCCAAGCGATGGCAAGCGTAGATACACCGATCGATTATTTAAATGTACACGGCACGTCAACCCCGGTTGGAGATGTGAAAGAACTGGAAGCGGTGCGTGAAGTGTTTGGTGACAATACACCGGCGATTTCGTCGACCAAAGCGATGAGCGGCCATTCGTTGGGTGCAGCAGGTGTGCACGAAGCAATTTATTCATTGTTAATGCTGAACCACGATTTTATTGCACCGAGCATCAATATTGACGAATTGGACGAAAAAGCACAGGGCATGAATATTGTAACTGAAGCGCAGTTGGATAAAAAACTGGACACGGTGATGTCAAACAGCTTCGGCTTCGGCGGCACCAATGCGACCTTGATTTTCAAGCGTTATGAGTAAATCGATTATTGACAAAAATATTTGATCAGACAAAGTAGGAGCGGATTAACTATCCGCCCCAACTTTTACAATATTAATTTAAGTGTTCTAACTTTGTCAGCAATCTGTATTTGCTTTATAACAATCTGTTATTTTATCGGTAATTCTCTCCTCATTCTGTTTAATAAGACATCTTTATACTTTTCCTTAATCTTTTAAGATTTCTTTCCTATATGCTTTCAACTAAGATAGCGCAATTAGAAATTATCAGTGGCTCAGCATTGATATACGGTAGAGATTAAAAAATGAATCAACCAACATTAAAACCATTTCCCGTTCCTGTCAGCTATTTTGGCATTACATTAGGACTATTTGCCATAGGGTTGGCATGGCGGCATGCACAGCTACTGTTTCCTGAGATTTCACCCTTGATCGCTGATATTATTCTGTTTGTCAGCGGTATTGTGTGGTTATTGTTGCTCGGCGTTTACCTTGCCAAATGGGTGATTGCCGCCAATAGTGCGCGGGAAGAGTTGCAGCATTTGGTCGTTTGCTGCTTTATCAGTTTGATCCCGATCACAACAATGCTATTGGGTATGGCGCTATTACATGTGATTTACCCGGTTGCATTATGGTTGATTCTACTTGGTACGCTAGGGCAGCTGTTGTTTGCCGCGTACCGCTCTGCCGGGCTATGGCGTGGCATACACAAAGCAGAAGCGACGACACCCGTGATTTATTTGCCGACAGTGGCTGCCAATTTTGTCAGTGCTATCGGGTTGAGCGAATTAGGCTATGTTTCATGGGGGATGTTATTTTTTGGTATGGCAATGCTCTCTTGGTTGACGCTGGAGCCGGCAGTATTGCAGCGTCTACGCAATTTGGGGGCGCTTGATGAAGCCATTCGCCCGGTGATCGGTATTCAGCTAGCACCGGCATTTGTTGCCGGGAATGCTTATTTTCATCTGAACGGTGGCGAAGTTGATGCGCTGAGTCTAGCATTGCTTGGCTACGGACTATTACAGTTCGTCTTTTTGGCACGCTTGCTTCCTTGGATTTATGCTAAAGGCTTCACGATGGGATTTTGGGGCTTCTCATTCGGGTTGGGGTCACTCGCCAATGTGGGACTATACTTAACACAGATGACAAACGGGCAGGGAATTGCCGAATTAGGTCTGATTTTATTTGTACTCGGCAATATCGGCATTGCTTTGTTGCTGATTGGAACGCTGATTCGTATTGCTCAAGGGCGCTTTTTGCTAAAATAAAGCGTCGCTAATCCGATTCAAATCTGTAAAAAATCGTGAAAATCAGGTAATCTAACGGAAATTTGTTTTTTTATTTTTTATTGCCATCGGAATAACAATAATGTCAAAAAAATTAATCAAAGCACTTGATGCTATTGATCTTAACATTCTGGATGAACTTCAGCGTAACGGCAAGATTTCCAATATTGATTTATCACGCAAGGTCGGATTGTCGCCGACGCCTTGCTTAGAGCGGGTGCGTCGTTTGGAAAAACAGGGGATCATCACGGGCTATCGGGCGCTGTTGAATCCGGAGCTATTGGATTCTGCGCTGTTGGTGATTGTTGAAATCACGTTGGTGCGCGGCAAGCCGGATGTTTTTGAAGAGTTCAATAAAGCGGTGCAAAAACTGGATGAAATTCAAGAGTGCCACTTGGTGTCGGGGGATTTTGATTACCTGCTGAAAACACGAGTGGCGGATATGGCAGCATACCGTAAATTGCTGGGTACAACCTTGCTACACCTGCCGGGCGTGAACGACACCCGCACTTATGTTGTCATGGAAGAAGTGAAACAAACCAATTACCTGCAATTGAAAGCGAAAACCCAATAAAAGACCTAAACCATGATTCGACACCTTCGACCACAATATACGGCTAAGCAGTATATTATTGAAATTATTCTCGGGCTGATAGTACTGTTCGGCGTGTATCTTATTATCGCTTGGTCTAGTTACAGCCCTTATGATAACGGCTGGACAGTTGCCAGCCCGCAGCAACAACCCTTAAATAAAGCCGGTGCTTTTGGTGCTTGGTGTATAGATTTGCTGTTTGCGCTGTTTGGCTCGGTTGCCAATATTATTCCGTTTGTAGTGGTCGTTTCTTCGATCTTACTGCTGCGTAATCGTTGGCGTGATCAATTCAGCAAAGGGCGGGCTTTACTGCGACTGTTCGGGTTTTTATTATTGTTATGCGGATTGACATCATTAGCCGCATTGCTACTTTCTAATAGCGATACCTACCTTGCCGGTGGTGTGCTGGGCGGTTGGTTGATCCAAAGTCTGTATCCGTCATTGGGCATGTTCGGTAGTTTTATGGCTGGCTTTAGTGCTACGGTAGTCGGTTTTATTCTGAGTTCAGGTATGTCTTTGATCATGCTTTTAGTCAGCGCTTATCAATGGCTGACTGCCAAATATGACGAAGAAGATGAAGATGATGAGCGTAACCAAGCCACGCCGCAGCCAGAGTCGCCGGTCGGCGAACTTTCCGAGCCGGCAGTTTCGGCGGGTTCGGTTGAACAGTTGGAAGAAATTTTCTTGCCTGACAGTGTGTTGCAAGCAAGAAAAGCTGCTGTTAATCGTGCGACAGAATCTCAATTGAGTGCAAAACTATCTGATGAAGCTCAACGTCAGGCAGCGCCTCCGATCATTGTCGGGTTGAATGAGACTGTACCTTCGACAGCCGATCAACCTCGTGATACGAGACTTTCGGCTGAGGCGTTACCGCGCTTTGGTAATTATCAGATCGAACAAACCACTGAACTACCGAAAGTGTCGATTGCAGCAAGCGCAGTAGCGCAAGCGAACGATCCAACGTTAAGCAATCTTAATCTGCCAGAAATGGAAGGTATGCCGAAAATCAGTTTGGCAACAGCTACCTCAATATCAAAGGATACCGAAAATACGATAGCCGCTGGTGCTACACTCAATTCAGCTTCAGAAAATACTGTTTCAGAAAATACTGTTGAAGAGCCGGATGAAGAGTTAATCAACGATTTGGCACGCCAGTTTGCCGAGCGTGAACAACAACGTTTGGCGCAAATGCAGCAAGCGGCACAAGCACTGAATGCGGAAAAAGAGTTGCAGGTGATCTTAAATCACGAGGATGCGGCGCAAGCGAAAGCGACACCAAACTACAAACCGTATGAAAATAGCTTGATACATCCATTGTTACAACCAAAAGTGAGCCACAGCGGCAAACCGACTACACCGTTGCCAAGTTTGGATTTGTTGGAGCAGCGCAAAGCCGAACAGCAAGACATCAGCCGCGAGGAAATCGACGAAACTTCCGCACAGATCGAACATCAACTGCGCAATTTTAATGTTAAAGCCAAAGTGCAGAGTGTGTTGGTCGGACCGGTGGTTACTCGTTATGAATTGGAGTTGGAGCCGGGTACTAAAGCCTCGAAAGTCAGCGGGTTGGATACCGACTTGGCGCGAGCCTTAATGTTCCGTTCGATCCGTGTGGCGGAAGTGATTCCGGGCAAGCCCTATATCGGTATCGAAACGCCGAATCTGCGTCGTCAAACCGTGAGTTTGCGTGATGTGCTGGCGAGCAAGCAATTCAACCAAAGCAATGCTATTTTACCGCTCGCTTTGGGCAAAGACATCAGCGGTGAACCGATTGTAGTTGATCTGGCGAAAATGCCGCACTTGTTGGTTGCCGGTTCGACCGGATCGGGCAAATCGGTCGGGGTCAACAGCATGATTTTAAGTCTGCTGTATAAACGCAAACCGGAAGAGGTGCGTTTTATCATGATTGACCCGAAAGTGGTGGAGTTGTCGATTTATAATGATATACCGCACTTGCTGACCGAAGTGGTGACCGACATGAAAAAAGCCGCCAATGCGTTGCGTTGGTGTGTAGACGAGATGGAACGCCGCTATCAATTGCTGTCGTCGTTGTATGTGCGCAATATCGAAGGTTTCAACGGCAAGATTGACGAAGCGGAAGCGATGAATCTGCCGATTCCAAATCCGACCTGGCGCCCGGGTGATACTATGGACAGCATGCCACCGACGTTGGAAAAATTGAGTTATATCGTGGTGATTGTCGATGAATTTGCCGATTTGTTGATGGTTGCCGGAAAACAAGTGGAAGAACTGATCGCCCGCTTGGCGCAAAAAGCGCGTGCGGTGGGGATTCATTTGATTTTGGCAACGCAACGTCCGTCGGTCGATGTGATCACCGGCTTGATTAAAGCCAATATTCCGAGCCGAATTGCGTTTACCGTCGCTAGTAAAATCGACTCGCGCACTATTCTGGATCAAGGCGGTGCGGAAGCGCTGTTAGGGCGTGGCGATATGTTGTATTCGGGACAAGGTTCGTCCGAACTGATTCGGGTGCACGGCGCTTTTATGAGCGATGAAGAGGTCAACAAAGTGGCTGACGACTGGCGCGCGCGCGGCAAGCCGCAGTATCTGGATGATATTGTGGTCTCGCAAGAAGAAGAGAGCAGCGAAAGTGCGGTTGGCGCTGATGATGATATTGATGAGTTGTTTGACTCGGTGGTGGAATATGTGCTGACAACCGGCACAACCTCAATCTCTTCGATTCAGCGCAATTTCAAACTGGGCTTTAACCGTGCGGCGCGGATTGTCGATCAAATGGAAGCACAAGGGATTCTCTCTTCGCCGAATAACGGCAAGCGGGAAATTTTGGCACCACGTAATCAGTATGATTAGGGCTGTTGATTTTTATGATAAAAGTAGGGGCGGATTAACTATCCGCCCGAACCGCACTTTGCATTTTTCCATTATAGATTAAATGCTTATGCCGCACTCCGTAAACGAGCGGATATATAATTCGCCCCTACATTGCCTAATAACCAAAATTGATTTAAGAACCTATGACGAAATCCATTGTCTTATTTGTACGCAACTTGATTAAACGTATTAAAGGAAAGAACATGAAATATCTGAACAAAACCGCACTTTTACGCCACACTGCACTTGCGGCATTGCTGTTTTCAGCCACGGCGAATGTGTGGGCAGCGGCAGTCGATGAATTGCAACAGCGCTTGGCGGAAGTGGGTTCTTACAGTGCCGATTTCAACCAACGAGTGACCAGTGCTGACGGTAAGTTGGTGCAGGAAGGCAGCGGTAAATTTCAGGTGAAACGTCCGAACCTGTTCCGTCTGGACAGCAAAAAGCCGCAAGAAACGCAAATTATCGCCGACGGCAAAACGCTGTGGTATTACGATCCGTTTGTACAGCAAGTCACCGCACGCAAGGTGTCAGAAGCGATTGATAACACCCCGTTTATCCTGTTGACCAGCAATGATCCGAAGCAATGGAACAACTATACGGTCACACAAAAAGATGATACTTTTACCCTGACGCCAAAAGCCAAAGATAGTGCGATCAAACGCTTCGAAGTGCGGATCGACAACAACGGTTTGTTGCGTAATTTCAGCACCGTCGAACAAGACGGACAGGCGAATTTGTATATGCTGCGTAATATGAATAATGTGACGTTGGACAATAAATTGTTTCAGTTTAGCGTACCGAAAGGGGTGGAACTGGATGATCAGCGCTGAGCCAGCGTTAAGTCAGCGTTAAGTTAACAGGGAACAAGAGCGTGAATAATCTCTCGTTTGATTTTGCCGAAAGTGATTTCCGTCCGCTGGCGGCACGGATGCGCCCGACTACGCTGGACAACTATTTCGGGCAGTCGCATTTGCTGGCAGCGGGCAAACCGCTGCGCAAAGCGATTGACGCCGGGCACATTCACTCAATGATTTTGTGGGGGCCGCCCGGCACCGGCAAAACCACCTTGGCGGAAATTTTGGCGCAGCGGATTAATGCCGAAGTGGAACGTATTTCAGCGGTCACCGGCGGGGTGAAAGAGATTCGCGAAGCGATTGAACGAGCCAGACAGAACAAACAAGCCGACCGCCGTACCATTTTATTTGTCGATGAAGTCCACCGTTTCAACAAAAGCCAGCAAGACGCATTTCTGCCGCACATTGAGGACGGCACGATTATTTTTGTTGGTGCCACCACCGAAAATCCCTCGTTTGAACTGAACAGTGCTTTGCTGTCCCGTGCCAGAGTGTATCTGCTCAAAGCGCTGAGCCAAACCGAAATTCAACAAGTGCTGCAACATGCACTGAGTGACAGCAAGTGCGGTCTGGGCGGAGAACACGTTCAATTGGAAGAGAATTTACTGGCGATATTAGCTGAATATGTCAATGGTGATGCGCGTTTAGCCCTGAATTGCCTCGAATTAATGGTCGATATGGCAGATGAAATTGACGGCAAAAAGCAACTTACCCAAGCCCTGCTGATTGAAGTTTTAGGTGAGCGGCAAGCTCGCTTTGATAAGCAGGGGGATCGTTATTACGATTTGATTTCGGCAGTGCATAAATCGATTCGTGGCTCTGCGCCGGATGCGGCACTGTATTGGTATGCCCGCATTATCACCGCCGGTGGTGATCCGCTGTATGTGGCGCGCCGTTTGTTGGCGATTGCTTCGGAAGATGTCGGCAATGCCGATCCGCGCGCAATGCAAGTGGCACTCAGCGCGTGGGATTGCTTCACCCGTGTCGGCGCTGCCGAAGGTGAACGGGCGATTGCACAAGCGATAGTGTATTTGGCGGTGGCGCCGAAAAGTAATGCGGTGTATCAAGCTTTCAACACTGCCAAACAACAGGCAACTCAATTCCCTGACTATGACGTGCCACCGCATTTGCGTAATGCCCCGACCAAGCTAATGAAATCACTCGGCTATGGCGTGGAATACCGTTATGCCCACCATGAAGAACACGCCTATGCCGCAGGGGAAAACTATTTTCCGCCCGAGCTGAAAGACAGTCGCTATTATTTCCCGAGCGAGCGTGGCGTGGAAGCCAAAATTAAGCAGAAACTGGATTGGCTGGCACAACTCGATCAACAAAGTGACAAAGTGCGGTATCAAGATTAATCAACTCGAATTAAGGAGAAAGAGATGTTTCAATTAACGGATCCTCAATTATTCAAAACCGAGTGTTATATCAATGGCGAGTGGCGCCAAGCTTTAAACGGCGAAACGGTTGCGGTATTGAATCCGGCGATCGGCGAGGTGATTGCCGAAATCCCGCAAATGGCGGAACAAGAAGCGCTGCAAGCCGTGGCTGCGGCACATCAAGCACAGCAAGCTTGGCAACAGAAAACAGCTAAACAACGCAGCCAACTCTTGCGCAACTGGTTCGAGCTGATTGTGCAGCATAAACACGATTTGGCGACGATTTTGACACTCGAACAAGGCAAACCGCTGGCAGAAGCGCAAGGCGAAATCCTCTACGGCGCCTCTTACATCGAATGGTATGCCGAGGAAGCCAAACGGATTTACGGCGACACCATTCCGGCGCCAAGTGCGGATAAACGCATTATTGTCACCAAGCAAGCGATTGGCGTTTGTGCTGCAATCACACCGTGGAATTTCCCGAATGCGATGATCACCCGCAAAGCAGCACCGGCATTGGCGGCAGGTTGCACCTTTGTCATTCGTCCTGCTTCGCAAACCCCATTATCCGCCTTGGCATTGGCGGAATTGGCTGAGCGTGCCGGCATTCCGCCCGGGGTGTTCAATGTGATCACCGGCAGTGCCACTCAAATCGGTAAAGTGTTGACCGAAGATGAGCGGGTGAAAAAATTCAGTTTCACCGGCTCGACCCAAGTCGGGCGTTTGCTGATGCAGCAATGTTCATCAACCATTAAAAAAGTCTCGTTGGAGCTGGGCGGCAATGCACCGTTTATTGTATTTGATGATGCCGATTTAGAGGCCGCCGTGGAAGGTGCCATCGCCTGTAAATTCCGCAATGCCGGGCAGACCTGCGTCTGTGCTAATCGAATTTATGTACAAAGTGCGGTTTATGAGGCTTTTATCGAACGCTTTAAAAGTGCGGTAGCCGGCTTAAAAATTGGTAACGGTTTAGAACAGGGCGTTACGTTTGGACCGTTAATCGATCAAAGTGCGGTAGCTAAAGTGGAACAACATCTCGCCGATGCGTTGAATCACGGGGCTGAAATTGTCTGTGGCGGTATGCCGGCGGAACAAGGCGGATTGTTCTATCAACCGACGATTGTGCGCAATGTGACCGCTGAGATGAAAGTGGCAACCGAAGAAACCTTTGGGCCATTGGCGCCGATTTTCAAATTTGAAACCGAAGACGAGGTGATAGCCGCGGCCAACGCTACTGAATTTGGTTTAGCGTCTTATTTCTACAGCCGTGATATCGGACGGATTATGCGAGTATCAGAAGCCTTGGAATACGGCATGGTGGGTGTTAACAGCGGCATTTTATCCAACGAAGCCGCTCCGTTCGGTGGTGTGAAACAATCGGGCTTGGGGCGTGAAGGCTCAAAATACGGGATTGAAGATTATTTAGAGATCAAATATATCTTATTGGGTGGATTAGATAAATGAATTGTCAGGCAGTATGGGAGTAAGTGCGGTAATTTGGCTACCGCACTTTAGGCCGTCGGCTGGTTAGCGGCTCGGCTGGGCATCCTCCACCGGTGCCGGAGCGCTGTCTTGCTGTAACTCCAAGGCGTCCCAAACACTGGGTTGTCTTTCAACCGCACTTTCGACGTCACTTGGCGCAGCATCCTGTAGTGAGGTTGCTGCCGCTGGTGCAGCACCGCTCGGAACGACTGCCGAGGCGGAGGCACAGAAATTCTGGTTTTTATCCGTCCACACCGGAATCGTGCGGCTGCTGTTGCAATTCCAGCTGCCGTAATCATTAATGCCAACCCATTGCAGATTATCGGATTTGGGTAAATTTAATACCGTTGGCGGCATCAAACTGAGGTATTCACGATATACACTGAGTGCGCCACTGGCACCGGTCAAGCCGGTTTTGCCGTTGTTGTCACGCCCCAACCAAACCGTGGTGACATTTTCACCGTCAATACCGACAAACCAAGTATCACGCGCCTCGTTGGTGGTGCCTGTTTTGCCGGCTAAACGGTATTGGGCAAAATTTTGTTGCAAACTGCGCCCGGTGCCACGCTCTACGGCTTGCTGCATCGCATACAACGTTTGAATCGCCGCCTCTTCCGCAACCACTTGTTGCGGCTCGAATGCCCGTTGATAAATTACTTCGCCGTTGCGTTGATACACACTTTCAATCGCAGAAAGCGGAATTTTTTTGCCTTCATTGGCGATCACTTGATACAGTTTGGTCACGTCATAAGGCGAAATGGAATAAGAACCTAGCAACATCGCAGGCACTTTTGGAATTTTAATTTGATCCCAACCCATCGCCTGCTGCACATCGATCACTTTATCCAAGCCCACTTTCATCCCGATATTGACCGTCGGCACATTTAACGAACGTACCAACGCATCTAACAACATCACCGAGCCACCAAATTTATTATCATAGTTGCGTGGCTGCCAGTCAGCACTGCCTTTGATTTTAATCGTCAAAGGACGATTTTCAATCGGGGTATTCAGCCGAAAATTTTGTGGTTCTGATAAGGCAGCGAGATACACCGGCGGTTTTACCAACGAGCCGATTTGACGCTGTGAACGTAATGCACGGTTGAAACCGGCATATTGGGTTTGTACGCCGCCAACCATTGCCAACACGGCGCCGTTGCGATAATCTGCAACGACGATTGCCGATTCCAAATCGGCAATTTTTTGTTTTACTTTTAATTGTTGCACCGCATTGATCAGGGCGCGCTCGGCAGCACGCTGTTTCTGGCTGTCTAAGGTGGTGAAAATGCGTGCGCCGGACAGATTATTGGCTTTCGCTTCGCCCAATTGCTGTTGCAGATCTTGTTGTAACAGCTGCATAAATGCGGGTTGTGATTTGTTAATTGAACCGCGAGCCTGCACCCCAAGCGGGCGTGCACTGAGCAGATCATACAATTTTTGATCGATGATTGCGTGTTCCAACATGGTTTTCAGCACCACATTGCGCCGTTGTAAGGCATTATTCGGGTTGCGCCACGGGTTATACAGCGACGGACCTTTCACCATACCGACCAATAACGCAATTTGGTCGAGGCTGATTTCTTGCACCGGACGTCCGAAAAAGAACTGGCTCGCCAAGGCGAAGCCGTGAATTTGGGTGTCGCCGTCTTGCGCCAGATAGACCTCGTTCAGATAGGTTTCTAAAATCCGATTTTTATCGTAACGAGCATCCATCAGCACCGCCATTAGCGCCTCGTTCACTTTACGGGTCAGGCTGCGTTCATTGCTTAAAAACAGGTTTTTCACCAATTGTTGGGTCAGGGTGCTGCCGCCTTGCACAGTTTGCCCGGCTTGAATATTGGTGATCAAGGCGCGGCTAATCCCCAACAGACTGACGCCGTCATGTTGATAAAAACGGCGATCCTCCACCAACAACAGGGTATCGATTAATAAGCGCGGGTATTGATGCAGTGGGGTTGCGAGGCGATCTTCATTGTTGGATTGCAACATCGCAATCAACTTGGGGTCAAAACGGAATTCATCAACGGCACGGCGGTTGACTAAATCTTCGATAACGTTCAGTTTATTTTGATTAAAACGTAGCCGCAATACGCGCTGTGGCTCGGCACCGTCCGGGAACGGAAAAGCACGGCGGATTAACACAATGCTGTCGTTTTCCACTTTGAAATCGCCCGGTGTGCCTAATAAGTTGGTTTGGCGGTAGCCGTTGTCCAGTAATAGGCTTGTGATTTGATTCAGCGAATCACTGTCGGAGCGGCGCACACTTTGAATATTACCGTAAACTTCCGCCGGCAGTTGCCACAATTTGCCGTCCATTTTGGAACGAATCTGTCCGTCCAAATAGATCAAGTAAAACGCTGCACAGCAAAGTGCGGTAAAACCGACTTTCAGCCCGAACATCAGGCAGTTGTGGCGGTTAAAACGCCTTTTTGGTGCGGATTCATTTTTTTTAGCAGCGGTTGAATTTGGCATTGTCTTTTTTGCGGCAGTCATGCGTTTCGGTTTCTTGTGTGTAAATGAGTGCAAATTGTATCATAGCCGACGCCCAAAACCGTAACAATAATCCGTATTTAACTCTTGTTTTTAATGCAATCATGCAAGGCGTCGGCAAGCCTGTCGAAGCGGAATTCAAACCCGGCTTTGATTAAACGGCAAGGCAAAATATTTTGGCTGTCCAACAGCAGTTGCGCCCGTTCGCCGAACACCAGTTTGAGCATAAACGCCGGCACAAAGGCAAAGTGCGGTCGGCGCAAGGTGTTAGCCAAAGTGCGGTTAAACTCATTGTTGCGCACCGGATTCGGGCTACACAGGTTAAATGCGCCTTGGCAAGTCGGGTGATTAAGCAGAAATTCAATTGCTGCCACCATGTCTTGGCGGTGGATCCATGCCCAATACTGTCGGCCGGAACCGAGCTTGCCACCCAAACCGAACTGATACAGCGGCAGCATTCTTGCCAATGCACCGCCGTGCGTTGACAGCACATTGGCGGTGCGCAGCAAACAGGTACGGCTGTTGGCTTGCAGCGCCGCTTGTTCCCATTGATAACAGAGTTGCGCCGGAAATTGATCGCCTTTCGGATTGTCTTCACTGACCGCACTTTCGCCATTATCGCCGTAATATCCCACGGCGGAACCGGAGATAAAGCTGTGCGGTGGCGTTTTGCCGGCATTAATCAGTTCGACCAATCGCTCGGTGATTTTGATGCGGCTGTCGATCAGCTGTTTTTTCTGCTCATCGTGCCATGCCTTGTCAAAAATCGGCTCGCCGGCGAGGTTGATCACGGCATCATATTGATCGAAACTGGAATAGCTGTTTAAAGTCGGCACAAATTCCAGATCCAAATCGGGAAATTTTGTGCGTGCTTGTGCAGGATTGCGGCTTAACAGGGTCAGTTGATGTCTTTGCGACAGCAAAGAGCGGATGAGAACCTGTCCGATAAGACCGGTGCCGCCGGTGATAAAGATTTTCATATCCACTCCTCCAAATAAACGTTGCAGAATACCGTTTTAGGCAATTAGACAGAAAAAAGCAAGCGGCAAAGGGCAAAAATTAAAGCGAGGTCTCAAATAAATATTGAATATTCGACATTAAGCGGGTGATTTCGGTGTTACGGGTCGGCGTGATGAAAACCGTGTCGTCACCGGCGATCGTACCCAAAATACCTTCGTTTTTCCCCATCGAATCCAGCAGACGAGCAATTAATTGGGCGCCACCGGGGCTGGTGCGAATCACAATGACCGCCGCATTGTGATCAATATCCAATACCAAATTTTTCAACGGGCTGCTGGTGTGTGGCAAACTGAGTTCCGGCGGCAGGCAATAAACGGTTTGCATTTTGGAATTACGAATCCGAACTGCACCGAATTTCGCCAACATACGCGATATTTTCGATTGGTTGACTTGGCTAAAGCCTTGTTGTTGCAATGCCGCAACAATTTCACTCTGAGAGGCATATTTCTCCTCGGCGAGTAGCGAGCGAAAAGCATTGCTTAAAGAATCCTGTTTATTATCTATGTTCATAAAATTATGGTTATCATATTATGGTTATCATAGTTGTGCTAAGTCATTACTATGCAAAAAAATTGCATAAATATTGCATATTATTCTCACAAAAAGCAATTGAAATTTCCGACAGAGTTGATCTCGGTGTCAGTTTTGTGAGCGGTGAATAGGGTCTGTTGATGTTTGTTTATATTTTGAGTTGTCGTTTAAAATAAGCACAATCTAGGCGTAAGCCGAAATCAATAGTGGGACTATTGATGAGGGTTGCAACGACGAGTATGCTTATTTTAAACACAATCCGTAGGACTATGACGCTTTTTCGCCACTACGGCGTTAAAAGCCGTTCGTTTAGAACCACTAAACTTCACGACTTTTGCCTTGTATTGGCGAAAAAGTGTCTATAGCTCAAATTATAAACAAACATCAACAGACCCTAGCCAAAGAGGAAAACGCAGAGCGTTATTTTTAACAAAAATATGCTCAAGCTCTCAATATTGAACTTATCTATTTGAATCACCAATTCAAACGCCTTACACTTAACGACAGTTTAATTCATTTTTTATTGATTAATTTCTAAGGAGTTTCTGAATGAAAGTAGCAGTTTTGGGCGCCGCAGGCGGTATCGGTCAAGCACTGGCATTATTGCTTAAATTACAGTGTCCGGCAGGAACAGAGCTTTCCCTTTATGATATTGCACCGGTGACACCGGGCGTTGCCAAAGATATCAGCCACATTCCAACCCCGGTTAAAGCTTCAGGGTTTGCTGGAGAAGATCCGACTCCGGCACTGGTCGGGGCGGATTTGGTGTTAATCTCTGCCGGGGTAGCGAGAAAACCGGGTATGGATCGTTCCGATTTATTCAATATTAACGCCAGTATCATTCGCAATTTGGTGGAAAAAGTGGCCGCAACTTGCCCGAAAGCGTGTATCGGCATCATCACTAATCCGGTCAATACTACGGTGGCGATTGCAGCAGAAGTGCTGAAAAAAGCCGGTGTTTACGACAAGAACAAACTGTTTGGTGTCACCACATTAGATGTGATTCGCTCTGAAACCTTTGTTGCTGAATTGAAAGATGTTGCGTTGGATAAGGTGAAAGTGCCGGTGATCGGTGGACATTCCGGCGTAACGATTCTGCCATTGCTGTCACAAGTGGCTGGCGTGAGCTGGAGCGATGAAGAAGTGGCAAGCCTGACCAAACGTATTCAAAATGCCGGTACTGAAGTGGTGGAAGCTAAAGCCGGTGGCGGATCAGCAACGTTGTCAATGGCACAAGCGGCGGCACGTTTCGGTATTTCTGTACTGAAAGGGTTGAGTGGTGAAAGTGCGGTTGAATATAGCTATGTTGAAGGCGATGGCAAATATGCCCGTTTCTTCGCTGAACCGGTGCGTTTAGGTAAAAATGGCGTGGAAGAAATTCTACCAATCGGTCCATTAAGTGCTTTCGAACAACAAGCGATTGAAGACATGCTGCCAACTTTGAAAGCCGATATCGAATTGGGCGAGAAATTTGTGAATAACTGAGTTTGATTCGTTATGTTATTAAGAGAAGCCGCTACTATTGTTAGCGGTTTCAGATTATTGACAAAGATATTTGATGAGGCAAAGTAGGGGTGGATTATATATCCGCCCGTTGCGGAGTGCGGCATAAGTGCTTAATCAATAAAGGAAAAATGCAAAGTGCGGTTCGGGCGGATATATAATCGGCCCTTACTTTTACAATATTAATCGTGTATTTTAACCTTTGTCAACAGTCTAAAGCCGCTACTATTGTTAACGGCTTTTTGCAATATGATTTGTAAGATGAAGCGGAGGATTTATGCAGGGAGAATGTTTGTGTGGTACGGTTAAATTACAAATTGAAACAAATCATCATGTAGCAGCTTGTCATTGTGCTATGTGCCGACAATGGGCGGGCGGCGCCTTTTTTGCACTAGAGACTCATGAGAAACCACGCATTAGTGGATTTGAAAATATTACGCACTATCGCTCTTCTGAATGGGCGGAACGAGCGTTTTGCCAAAAGTGCGGTACACATTTATATTATCATCTAGTAGATTCATCAATGTATGAAATTTCGGCTGGTTTATTTCAGCATGAAAAAAATCTTAAATTAACCTTGCAAATTTTTACAGATAAGAAAGCAGAGTATTGCGATTTAGCCACTAAAACGGAGACGTTAACAGAACAGCAAGTATTAGAAAAATTTGGAAGTAATTTAATCTGACCCTAAAAAGGTGAACTATTTAATTGAATTCGTTCGTGGTTATAATAGGCAATATATTCATGCACCATATTCATGCACCATTTGCTCAATTTCATCGACCGTTTCTTAAAAGATTGATTATATTTAGTCATAAAAATCTGCACCTTGATCAGGTGGATTTTGAACCCAACTTTTGGAGTGCAGATTAGATTCAGCCCTTTATTTTTGCTATTTCCACCACTTTTCCTGCGGCAGATTATCCAACGTAAATGTCTGCCCGATTTTCGGCGTGGCGGTTTGCAGTGGTTTGCCGTCGGTGGCAGTCGAGAAGCGTTCAATAGGGTCTGTCCAAGTGTGGTAAGCCAAGTCAAATTTTGCCCAATGAATCGGCACCACAATCCGGGTTTGCAGATCGAGCGAGGCTTGTGCCGCTTGTTCCGGTGTCATATGAATTGATGCCCACGCTGGATCGTAAGCGCCGTTTTCGATAAACGTCAGATCAAACGGGCCGTACTGTTCGGCGATTGTCGTGAAATGCTTGCCATAACCACTGTCACCATTGAAATAGAGTGATAATTGCGGTGATTTCACCACCCAAGAACCCCATAAGGTGCTGTTGCGGTTGTTTAAATTCCGCCCGCTGAAATGCCGTGCCGGCGCTAGCGTTAAGGTTAATTCGCCTTCGGCGTTACCAAGAGGCAAACTGACACTATCATGCCAATCCAATTCGGTGATTTTGTCATCGGCGACGCCCCAGCGCTGCAAATGTCCTTTCACCCCCAACGGCACATAATAGTGCCCCACTTTGTGATCAATTTCCTGAATTGCTTGATGATCGAGGTGATCGTAGTGGTCATGCGACAACAATACGATATCCATAAACGGTAAATCAGCGGTTTTTGGCGGATTGGTCATCTCAAAGGCTTTGCCACCGAAAAACAGCGGCGAAGCGCGGTAAAACACCGGATCGGTGATGATGGTCAAGTCAGCGGTTTTGAACAGCACGGTTGAATGTCCGAACCAAGTGAAACTGTTGTTCACCACCGCACTTTGATCCAACGTCAGAGTTGGAAGCGGAGCGGACGGATGCTTGCCTGCAGGTGGATTCAACACCGAGGTCAGCCAAGTCATCAATGACGGTCGATTGCTGCCGATGGTTTCAATCGTGGTCGGTTCCTGATTGACAAACACCTCACCGTTGAAATTTGGTGAAGCCTGAATGCGCGCTAGACTGGCTGCATCGGGCTTGCCGCCGAAAGTTGGTGCGAAATAAACATAAGCCGCGATCCCTACAGCAACCAGCACGGCACAAAGTGCGGTCCATTTGAGCAAAACGAATAAAATTTTTACAATAGTCATAATCGGTCGAGTAGCCTGTGGAGAGATTGTTTAGTCTATAAACCAAACAGATTAGATTTGATTTGATTATAACTCGACAACATACATTGTAAATTTCAAATTTTGCATTTTATTTTTTCCAAAAAGGAAATTATCTTGCGGCATTAATGGGTTTTTCGTCGAACTGTAAAATTTTACTTTTCTGAGCGGGGTATTTATAGTATAGATCTATCTTGCATACACCTTAAAAAGAGGATAATTTTATGCAAAACCTTCACAAATCTTCACAAAAGTCTATGCTTAATCGGGCTTGCGGTAGTACTTGGTGGCTGTTCCGGCTCGATGGGAGCGGGGGATTGTTTTGACGACACTTTCCTGAAACAAAACCTCATTGCAGGCAAAACCACCAAAGCTCAAGTGGAAAAATTATGTGGTTCTCCAACTTCCAGCCGTAGCGGCAGTTCTCCGCTTTACCAATATGATAGCACGAAAACGGGGCTTCAAGGAATGCTCGGAACATTTGGTTCTACTATTAGTTCAGTCATACCGGGAGTGGGCGGTTCACTCGAGACTGCTGAAAAAGCAACAGATATAACCTCGTCGCGAAAAAATTTGACCGTTTATTTTTATAATGCTAATGGCACAGTATCTGGTTATAATTTAAACAAGTAAAGTAGTTGGCGCGAAATAAGCATAAGCCGCAATCCCTACGGTAAATTTCAAATTTTGAATTTTATTTTTTCTAAAAAGGAAATTATCTTGCGGCATTAATGGTTTTTTTCCGATTGCGCGGCTTTTTATCAGAAAGATGTGCAGTTGATAAATTGTTGCTTGAATATTTTGTGAATTTTCGAGAATATTCACGCCATTAAGTGAATCGGAAGGAACAGCAAATGCAGACAGAACAAACATTATCATTGGTGGAACAAACACTAGTCACTTGGCAACAGAAGATTATTGGATTTTTGCCGAATTTAGCTTTATCCGCTGCAGTATTGATTGTTGGGCATTATTTGGCAAGATTGCTACAAAAGATAACCTTTAAAGCCTGTAATAGAGTGTTTTCAAATAATCTACGGTTGGCGAAAATGACCTCAACCTTGGTTTATTGGATTATTCTTTTTGCCACCATGATCTTGGTTCTGGATATTTTAAATCTCACCAATTTACTGACGCATCTGCTGGCGGGTGCTGGAATTATCGGTATTATCGCCGGATTTGCCTTTAAAGACATTGCTTCGAATGCTTTTTCAGGTTTGTTAATTAAATCGCAACAGCCGTTTAAGACGACGCACTGGGTTAAAATTGATGATTATTTAGGCGAAGTGCAAGAGATTGGTATGATCACCACCACTCTGAAAACATTAGGCGGAAAACTGGCGCATGTGCCGAATCAGTTGATTTACAGCGGAGTTTTCATTAATTATTCGGCACTTGGAAAACAGCGCATCGTGGTATCGGGCGGCGTGTCCTATGGTGATGAATTAGAGAAAGTCAAATCGGTTACGCTTGAGCTGGTTAACCAATTTGAGTTTGTGTTGGATAAAGCGCAAACCGATTTTTATTTTACCGAGATCGGCAGTTCGACCTATAACTTTGAAGTACGGTTTTGGATTGATTTTGTCAACTATACTCAATACTTAGCCGCCAAAAGCGAAGTGATTATGCAGTTGAAAAAACGCTTTGAGCAGGAGCAGATTAGCATTGCCTACAATGTGATGACCTTGGATTTTGGGGTAAAAGGCGGCGTGAATTTGTTTGATAACCGAATACAGTTGCAGCAGGAAAATGGTGCGTCATAGAATTACGTTATAGAATAGGGCGGGGTAGTTTCCGCCCTTGTGGTGATTGGTAATAGGTTTAACCAATGGTCGCGGCTTTCATGTTGCGCACAAATTCTGCCAACAAACGCAGCATTTCAGGTTGGTTATCCAAGTTATTTTCGATGATTTTCACAATCGCCGAACCGGAAATCGCCCCGGCAGTGCCGCTGTTCAGCGCCTCGATCACTTGTTGTGGCTGGGCGATGCCGAACCCTTGCAAAATCGGCGCTGCGTGGTGCGCTTTCAGTTGTTTAATCAAATGGTCTAAATTTGCTGCGTGGCTTTGATTTTCGGCGCTGGTTACACCGGCGCGCGAGACCAAATAAGTGTAGCCCTCGCTGTTTTCGGCAACAGCTTGAATTGTCTCGCTGTCGGCATTCGGTGGGCAGATAAACACCGGCTGCACCCCGAATTTTTTCGCTGCCGCTACATACGGCTCGCACGCCAACAATGGCACATCGGCAACCAGCACCGCATCGACGCCGCTTTGTTGGCATTGTCGGTAGAAGTTATCCAAGCCTTTGGCGAAAATCAGATTCGCACACAGTAATAAACTGATGGGAATATTCGGGTATCTTGACCGCACTTTGTCTAATAACACAAAGCATTCTTTGGTGCTGCAACCGGCATTCAGCGCACGGTTGTTGGCAGCTTGAATCACCGGCCCGTCCAACAAGGGATCGGAAAACGGAAAGCCGAGTTCCAATGCATCGGCACCGTTGTCAACTAAGGTGCAGATAATTTCAAAAGAGCGGTCTAAATCCGGATCGCACAGGGTGACGAACGGCACGAATGCGCCCTCATTTTGGTTGTTGAGTTGCTGAAACAGCTGATCAAAACGGCTCATGCTTTTGCCCCTTTTTCGCTTAAAATTTTATCGACGGTGAAAATATCTTTATCGCCGCGTCCGGATAGATTGACCACCAAAAGCTGTGTTTTTTGCGGATCTTGTTTAATCATTTTTAATGCATATGCCAACGCATGCGAGGACTCCAATGCCGGAATGATCCCTTCGTGCTGCGCCAGTTGTTGGAACGCATCAAGCGCTTCGTCATCGGTGATCGATTCGTATTCGGCGCGTCCAATCGCATGCAGATAGGCATGTTGCGGCCCAACAGAAGGGAAGTCCAATCCAGCAGAGATTGAATACGACTCTTCGATTTGTCCGTCTTCGGTTTGCATAATCGGGGATTTCATACCGAAATAGATGCCGACATTGGCGTGTTTCAACGGCGCACCGTGTTGTCCGCTTTCAATGCCCAGCCCCGCCGGTTCGATGCCGATTAAGCGAACCGCACTTTCATCGATAAAATCGTTAAACATACCGATCGCATTAGAGCCGCCGCCGACGCAGGCAATTACCGCATCCGGCAGGCGTCCTTCACGTTCCAGCACTTGGCGTTTGGTCTCTTCGCCGATCATTTTTTGGAATTCGCGCACAATGGTCGGGAACGGGTGCGGGCCTGCCGCCGTGCCGAGCAGGTAATGCGCTTTGTCGTAATTGGCGGACCAGTCGCGCATCGCCTCGCAACAGGCATCTTTCAGTGAACACGAGCCTTTATTGACCGGAATCACCTCCGCCCCCATCAGGCGCATACGGAATACATTCGGCGACTGGCGTTCCACATCTTTTGCGCCCATATAAATGCGGCATTTTAAACCGAGCATCGCACAAGCAATCGCCGTGGCAACGCCGTGTTGCCCGGCACCGGTTTCGGCGATGATTTCGCTTTTGCCCATGCGGATCGCCAATAACGCCTGTCCGAGTACTTGGTTGGTTTTATGGGCACCGCCGTGCAGCAAATCTTCCCGTTTCAGGTAGAGCTTGGTTTTCGAGCCTTTGGTCAAATTGCGGCACAGGGTCAGTGCAGTCGGACGACCGGCATAATTTTTCAGTAAATCGTTAAATTCGGCGATAAACGCAGGATCATCTTTGGCTTCCACAAACGCTTTTTCCAGCTGTTGCAGCACCGGTACCAGAATTTCCGGCACATACATACCGCCAAATTCGCCGAAATAGGGATCGAGTAGGGTTTTATTGCTCATTTAGTTTATCCTAATAATGACTAATTTATTAGACAAAGTAGGGGCGGATTGTATATCCGCCCGAACGGAACGTGATACTGCTTTGTTATGGGTTTAGATCAATTTGATATAATTTATCTAATTCCCACTGTAACGGGTTATTCTCAATATATTCTGCAATAATTTCATAATCTTGTTCATTGCGAATAATATGATCATAATATCCTCTTTGCCATAGCCTTTGATGGAATGGCAACCAATTATCATTTTTTACACCTCTGATATAGGCGTTTGTTGATACGACTTTTAACCATTTTATCGCATCAGGTAGATTAGTTTTTCCCAATTCATTGATC
The DNA here is from genome assembly GCF_004342725.1 of Testudinibacter aquarius. Classification (GTDB taxonomy): domain Bacteria; phylum Pseudomonadota; class Gammaproteobacteria; order Enterobacterales; family Pasteurellaceae; genus Chelonobacter; species Chelonobacter aquarius. The sequence continues at coordinate 23,851 of NZ_SMCP01000007.1, forward strand.
CAAATAAAATGAATATGGTTTGGCATAATAATATATTCGGCTAATTTACAATCCTGATATCGTTTTTCCATTGAGATTAAAATAGATTCAGTTTCTTTTCCTGCTACGTTTAATAGCATAATACCATTTTGTATTTGACCTAATAAGTTTCGCCGTTGGTGAATGCAAATAGTAATAAAGTAGCAACCAGCCTCATTATAATCATAACAAGGTAAGCGCATTTTACGCCTTATCGGTTTTTGATTATGCTGTTTTATCATTTCCAGGTAAATAGCTATATCGAGCTTCGTACACGGGCGGATATATAATCCGCCCCTACAAAAAATTAATATCGGATAATAGTGTTCAATAATTCCGCAATTTTATATTCATCTTTAATCCCCGTCGCACTTTCCACGCCGGAGTTTATATCCACTCCCAAACAGCCTTGAATCAAGGCTTGTTCGATATTTTCCTGTTTGATGCCGCCGGCTAAAATCGTGCGTTGTTTGATATTGGCTGGAATTAAGGTCCAGTCGAAAATCAAGCCGGTGCCGCCTTGTTGTCCTTGCACCTTACTGTCGAACAAGAAACGATCAATCAGCGGATCATCCGCCAGTTTAATCTGTTCGTGGTTGTCGATGTCGACCGAAATCACATTCCAGATTTGGCAATGTGACGGCAGTTTTTGCCGTAGTTGTTGCATAAATTCGTGACTTTCGTTGCCGTGCAGTTGCACCGCAAACAGCTTTAATTCACGGGCGATCTCGGCAATATATTCCAATTCCTGATTTTGAAATACACCGACAAAGCGCAGCAGGGCGACGCTAATCAGTGTTTTGGCTTGTTCAAGGCTGACTTTGCGCGGCGATTTTTCGGCGAAAATCATGCCTCCGTATAGCGCCCCGCAGCGATATACCGCTTGTACATCTTGCGCACGGGTTAAGCCGCAGACTTTGTTTTCGCCAAAAATCACTTGCCGCACCGCACTTCGCAGATCGTCCTCGCCCATTAGGCTGCTGCCGATTAAAAAGGCGTGTACATACGGTTTCAGCTGCTGAATTTGTTGGTGATTGTAGATCCCCGATTCGCTGATGATAATCCGATCTGCCGGGATTTGCTGTGCGAGTGGTGGCGTGCGCTGGAGATCAACGCTGAGATCATGCAGATCACGGTTATTAATTCCGATCACTCTGGCATTGAGTTTGACCGCTCTTTCCAGTTCTGCTTGGTTCGAGGTTTCGGTCAGTACACCCATGCCCAAATCGTGCGCCAAATTTGCTAATTTGAGATAGGTTGCATCGTCCACCACCGACAACATCAGCAAGATCGCATCGGCTTGATGATAACGCGCCAGATAAACCTGATATTCGTCAATCATAAAATCTTTGCACAAAATTGGCTGTGGCGCAATTGAGCGCACTTCGGCGATAAAATCGAAATTGCCCTGAAAATATTTTTCATCGGTCAGCACCGAAATTGCCGAGGCATAATCTTTATACACAGTGGCAATCTGCGCCAAATTGAAATCCTTGCGGATCAGCCCTTTTGACGGTGAAGCCTTTTTGCATTCCAAAATATAGGCAGGGTATTGGTGCGTGCCTTTGCTCAATGCTTGATAGAAATCACGCTCGGAACGTTGCACTTGATCCTGAAATTGTGCCAACGGCAACGCTGCTTTTTTATTTTTTACCCATTCAAGTTTATCGTTGACAATTTTTTGTAAGATTGTGGGTTTGTTATCCATATTCACCGGTTTTACCTTTATTTTTCTCTCATGTTTAAGGATTACGAATCGGACGATCGTGTTCCGGTTCCGCCTGTGTTAACCATTTTTGCATACTTGGCAGTTGGTAGATTCGTTTAGCGTAGGCGTTTGCTGCGGGGCTGAGATAATCCATTAATCCGTAATGGATTAGGCGGATCACCACCGGGGCGAAAAACGCATCAGCTGCGGTGAAGCGGCTGCCTGCGAGAAACTCGCCGCCGAAACGGGTTAGCCCTTCCGTCCAGAGTTGATTAATGCGTGCCAGATCAGCGGCAAGCGCACTATCGATTTGATCTAACGTGACAAATTTTTGTGTATTCATGCTGCATTGGCTGCGTAGCGCCACAAATGACGAATGCATTTCCGCACAGGCACAACGTGACCAAGCACGGGCGTTGCGTTCTCTTGGCCACACTTGCGGATAATCTTCGGCAATATATTCTGCAATCGCCAAGCTGTCCCAAATGATCTCACCGTTGTGGTGCAACGCAGGAACTTTTGCGGTCGGGGAAGCTTGCAAAAAATCCAGTTTTTGCTGCTTTTTATCGGGCTGAAAATAGCGTTGCACTTCCTCAAATGGAATCGCTAATTGTTGCAACAAAATCCACGGGCGCAGTGACCAGCTGGAATTGGTTTTATTGGCGATGAAAAGCTGGTACATTGTCGCTCCTAATAACTTGCCAGTTGTTGCAAGGTGTCAAACGGTTTGCCGGTGGCAAGACAGTCTAACACCATTTCCGCATTGTGTTTTAAATCTTCATGTCCGAACAGCTTCAGCAAAAGTGCTGTATTGATCGCCACGGCCTGAGCGTGGTATTGATCGCCTTTGCCTTGCAACAGTGCGGAGATCATCCGGGCATTTTCTGCCGGTTCACCGCCACGCAGCACCTCTAACGGCTGTGGTTCAAAACCGAAATCATACGGGCTGAGGCTGTAATATTCAATCGTGCCGTCACGAATTTCCGCCACTTCGGTTTTGCCGTGCAGCGCCACTTCGTCCAAGCCGGCACCGTGCACCACAAAAGAGTGTTGATGTCCGAGTGTCAATGCGGTTTCGGCATACGGCTTCAACAACTCCGGTGTATAAACACCGAGCAGTTGGTGTTTTGGCTTAGCCGGATTGCTGAGCGGACCCAAGATATTGAAAATTGTTCGGGTTTTTAACGCATTGCGTACCGGCATCGCGTATTTGAAGCCCAAATGGTACTGTTGCGCAAACAGAAAACAGACCCCGATGTGATCCAGCGCTTGGCGGGCGTTGGCTGCGCTCATGTTGATATTGACCCCAAGTGCGGTCAGTACATCGCTGGCACCGGTTTTGCTCGACACGCTGCGGTTGCCGTGCTTGGCGATTTTGGCGCCCAGTGTTGCCGCCACAATGGCGCTGGCGGTGGAGATATTGATGGTGTTGGCGCCGTCGCCGCCGGTGCCGACGATATCGGCAAAAACATAATCCGGACGAGGAAATGGCTCTGCGGCTTGTTGCAAGGCCGCAACCGCTCCGGCAATTTCCGCAATGCTTTCGCCGCGTAATTTAAGTGCAATCAGCGCTGCGGCAAGCTGTTCGTTGCTCAGTTTACCTTGCACAATGGCGCTAAACAGGGTATGGCTTTGTTGTTGGTTTAATGTCTGGTTACTGAATAAAATCTCTAATAATGCTTGTAATTCCATATGGACTACCTTTTTGTATTATAGTTGAAACTGGCTTCGTCACCGGTCATACCACGAAACCCCCAACAATGCGGCTCTTGCTCTTTGATGGTGATCTCAATATCGGACGGTTTGATTTTCAGCTGTTTATAAATCTCATCAAACAGCATACGGATCAATAATTTTTTTGCCTCCACACTGCGTCCGCTCATCATATTGATCTCAATAATCGTGTAAGCGTCGCTGCGGTCGGACGGGTAGTAATAATCCTCGGCATCCAACCCAATAAAGCGTTGCACCCGTTTATGTTCAGGGAAATCCAAGGCAAACATCATGCAGCGGTGGATAACATCAGACAGCTCTTTTTTAATTGGATTCAAACGGTGTTTTAAGCCATAAACAACGATCATGCTTGTGCTCCTAATAACCAGTCGATGCTTTGTGCCAGCAACTGTGAACCTTGTACGGTTAAGATGGATTCGGGGTGAAATTGGAAACTGCAAATCGGCAAAGTGCGGTGGCGCACCGCCATCACAATCTCACCGTATTGAGCATTCACATCAAACTCTGCCGGAATTTCAGTGCCCATTAATGAGTGATAGCGGGCGACCGGCATCGGATTGGGCAGATCTTGAAACATCGCTTGTTGATCGTGTTCAATCTGCGACACCTTGCCGTGCAGGATTTCGCCAGCGTGTACGATTTTGCCACCAAAGGCTTCGATAATCGCCTGATGTCCCAAGCAGATGCCGATCATCGGCACTTTGCTTTTCAGCTCACGAATTAAAGGCAGCAGATTACCGGCTTCGGACGGATTGCCCGGGCCGGGCGAAAGTGCAACAAGGGTATCCGGCTCGGCAAGTGCGGTTTTCAGTAGATGATTCAACTCGCTGTCATTACGGTAAATCACCACCTGATGCCCCAACACTCGAAATTGATCGACCAAGTTGTAGGTAAACGAATCAAAATTGTCAATAAATACGATTTTCGCCATAATTAAATCCTTAGATGTGGCTATTTGTCTGAATAATGGCGTTCAATACCGCTCTTGCCTTATGCCGTGTTTCGTCCGCTTCCATTTGCGGATCGGAATCCAGCACTTCGCCGCAGCCGGCTTGTACGTGGGCGATGCCGTTTTGCACGAAAGCAGAGCGGATCACTATGCAGGTGTCGAAATTGCCGTCGGAGCTGAGATAACCGACTGCGCCGCCGTAGCTGTGGCGCTTCTGTTGTTCAAATTGGTAAATCAGTTGCATTGCTTTTATTTTGGGCGCACCGGTCAGCGTGCCCATATTCATGCAGGCTTGGTAGGCGTGCAAGGCGTCCAGTTCCGGGCGCAGTTTGCCGACCACCCGTGAAACCAAGTGCATAATGTGCGAGTAGCGATCCACTTGCATCAACTCTTTTACTTGGCGACTGCCACTTTGACAAACTCGGGCAACATCATTACGCGCCAAATCAACCAGCATCAAGTGCTCCGCCAACTCTTTTTTATCCAAACGCAGCTCCAGTTCCAAACGTGCGTCCAGTTCCGGATCAATACGCCCTTGTTGATCAAAACCGCGTGGGCGTGAACCGGCGATCGGGTAGATCTCCAGCTGGCGGCTGTCTTGGCTGTATTTCAACGCACTTTCCGGTGAAGCACCGAACAGAATAAAGTCATCGTCATGCATATAGAACATATATGGACTTGGATTGGTGATTTTTAAGCGACGGTAGGTCGCCAGCGGATTTGGGCATTCAACCGAAAAACGGCGTGACGGCACGATTTGGAACACATCGCCGACATAAATATGTTGTTTTAACTGTTCAATAATCTGCTTGAATTCGGGATCTTCAATATTGACACGAACATCGGTTGACGCAGCTTGAATAGCTAACTGATCCTGAATTTGGCACAATTGCTGTTTGATTTTTTCAGCGCTTAAAGCCAAGTGCGGTTGCTGTTCGACGCTAAAGCAGAAGGTTTGCAATGTTGCCGATTGTTGCTGGTGATCGAGCCGCAATAACTGTTCGGCTAAATAAAAACAGTAGTCTGGGCAGCTGATTTGATCGTTTTGCAGCGTGATATTGTCCATCGGGATAAATCCTGCCACCAGATCGTAGGCAAACAAACCGCCAAGATAAACCACACTTTCTGGCTTGTTAAACAGTTGGTTAATCACACGCAAACCGTCAAATACCGTCGCCGCCTGTAATTTGTTGTCTTCGTCCAAATTAGGATCCAATTCGGCGAAAAGTGCGGTCAAACGATCGTCTTGTTCAAAATCTAAGGATTCGGCTAAACCCTGTAACATTTTTGCAATTTTTGGTAATACTGCCTTTCCATTGGGAGTTAGCGCTCTAAATGTGACATTTTTATCCTGACAGGTGATTTTCAAAGCGCTGTTGATAAACAGCAAACTGGTCAAACTGTTCTTGCTTTGAATCTCGGCAGATTCCAGCAGCAGCGTATTGGTTTTATTTTGGCACAGTGTAGCAAAAATAGCTGTCGGATCAGAATGATAATCAACGGCTTGTTGAGTGATATGTATATACGGCATCGGCAATCCCATTCAGGTTTTATTTTTGTACTATTAAACTAGTACAAGGGAGTTTGGTCAAGTGGTTTTTAATATTTTGGCAGAAATAGATAAATTAACCAGCACGGTTAAGTAGAAAAAAGTGGAATAGTGTATGATAATCCTTTAATTTATTGGCAATGGGATATTTATTAACAAGGAAAAACCATGTGGTCTGAAGTTTTAATCAATTACGGGGTGTTTATCCTCGAGGTGCTTACTGTTTTATTGGTGATTGTGGCGATTTTTGCTTTTATCGTCAGCCTGCGGCACAAAGAGCAAAGTGCGGTCGGGGAGTTGAAAATTACCGATTTGGCGAAAAAATATCAGGATAATCAGCAAAAATTAGCGGATTTTCGCTTGAACGATGAACAACTGAAACAGCAAGAAAAAGCACGCAAAAAACAGCAAAAGCTGGAGTCTAAAGCGAATAAGCAAGCGGCAAAGAGCGGTCAAGAACCTGATGAAAAAGCGAAACCTTGCGTGTATGTGTTGAATTTTAAAGGTGATATTCAAGCCAGCGGTACAGCGGCATTGGCAGATGAAATCAGTGCGATCTTGGCGGTGGCGAAAGCTGAGGATGAGGTGCTGCTGCGCTTGGAAAGTCCGGGCGGGGTGGTGCACGGTTATGGTTTAGCGGCATCGCAGCTGGATCGCTTGAAACAAAAAAGCATCAAATTAACGGTTGCAGTGGATAAAGTGGCAGCCAGCGGCGGCTATATGATGGCATGTGTGGCCGATAAAATTGTTTCTGCCCCGTTTGCGGTGATCGGTTCGGTCGGCGTAGTGGCGCAGATTCCGAATATTCATCGGTTACTGAAAAAACACGATGTGGATGTGGAAGTGATGACCGCCGGCGAATACAAACGCACCATGACGATTTTAGGTGAAAACACCGAAAAAGGGCGTGAAAAATTCCAGCAGGAGTTGGAAGAAACCCATCAATTGTTCAAAGATTTTGTCGCCAATCACCGTCAAAACTTAGATTTAGAAAAAATCGCCACCGGCGAACATTGGTTTGGCCAGCAGGCATTGGATTTGGGCTTGGTTGATGAAATCGCCACCAGTGATGATCTGATCTTAACGGCGTTGCAACACAAAGACGTGCTGGAAGTGAAATTCACACAGAAAAAATCCTTAATGCAAAAAATCGGCAAACAAGCAGAAGAGAGCAGCGATAATCTGCTGCTGCGTTGGCTGCAACGCAGCAACCGCAGCTTGTATTAACTTAACTTTGCCAATAATTTATCGATACTTTTACACAGCAAAGTGCGGTTGTGGCGGTAGATGATGTCATCATCATTCAGCTTCTCTGCAATGATAGCCTTGTGTAGGAGATCTTGATACGCCGCTTCAGGGTAGGTAATAATACCGTCAACCGCACTTGTGCCATTTATTTTTTGACCGATGGTTTTTTCTATCCAGTCAATTCGTTGCGCGAGTGAGAGTGTCGCCGCCGGGCTGTGTTCTACACCAAGATTATCAATAAAAATAATTTTAGCAGCGGTGCTTTGCAGGGCTTGTGCGATTTCAGGCAACAGTAGTGGCGGCATAATGCTGGTTAGGAAGCTGCCCGGCCCCAGCAGGATCAGCTCGGCTTGCTGCAAAGCGCTGACAGCTTCCGGCGTGGCGCTGACTTGTGGGATTAGAAACAGCCGTTTCGGCAATTCGGTTAGCTTATCGATATTCACTTCGCCGACAACGGTAGCACCGGAGTGTAGCTTGGCGCCTAAATGTACCGGCGTTTCCGACATTGGTATCAGATGGCAACGCACTCGCAACAAAGTACGGATCAAGTTGACTCCTTCCAGGGGACGAATTTTCATGTCTTCCAACGCTTTCAACATCAAATTGCCGAGATTATGTCCCGCCAAATCGCCATTACCGCTGAAACGGTATTCAAACAGGGCGGATGCGGTGCTAGGCTCGGTGATAATTTGGTTAATACAATTGCGTAAATCGCCCCAAGCGATGCCACCGTGTTGCAAGCGGATACGCCCGGTTGAGCCGCCGTTGTCAGTGGTGGTGACAATGCCGGTCAACCGCTCTTTGAGAAAACCGAGCGAAGACATCAAACGTCCGAGACCGTGTCCGCCACCGATGGCGACCACCTGTTGCAATTGGCTGAGTTGCGTCAAATTATGCAGATGTGGATTCATATATTGTTTGTTTTTTATCTGATTTTGTCATTATTTCTGGGACTTGTTTGCATTATCCGCTAAATTAACGCACTTTGAAACGTGGTCAGATCACAAATGCAGCAAATAGTCGCAATTACATCCATCCAGGGATTGCGCTTGCGGCTGAGAATGATAAAATTAAGCAAAATTTAACAACGCATATCACTCCGAGCTTGTCTCGCCTACGTTTGCAAAAATAGGGCAGCAAGCCTGTTAGTACGGTCGTTTTGTACTACGCCGGATACACTGGAAACGGTTTATCCGCTCGTGTTTAGAAAGGTGTCAGAATGCAGCAAATCCGAATACATCAAATTCCGGTTGGTTTTGTGCCATTGCAACAAAATCAGCCTCAGCAATTGGTCGATCGCTTTAAGCGCCAATATCAATATTTGCGTCTCTCCATCACCGACGTGTGTAATTTCAAGTGTAATTACTGCCTGCCGAATGGTTATCAACCGCAAAGCAGCAAACCGTCATTTCTACAGTTAAACGAAATTCGGCGTTTGATCAACGGCTTTGCGGCAATGGGAACCGAGAAAGTGCGGATCACCGGTGGCGAGCCGACGCTACGCAAAGATTTCACCCGGATCATCGAAACGGTGCGTGCCAACGATAAGATCAAAAAAATTGCGCTGACCACCAACGGCTATCGCATGGCGAAATCAGTGGCAGAATGGCGTGCAGCCGGGCTGGATGCGATCAATGTCAGCGTGGATAGTCTTGATCCGAAAATGTTCCATCAAATTACCGGTGAGAATCTGTTTCATCAAGTGATGGACGGGATTGATAAAGCCTTTGAGGCGGGCTATCAGCAAATTAAAGTCAATTCGGTGCTGATGAAAGGTTTGAATGATAAGGATTTTGCGGCATTTTTAGCTTGGATTAAAGATCGTCCGATCGAGATGCGTTTTATCGAATTAATGCAAACCGGTGAAATGGATCGCTTTTTTGATCGTCACCATTTGTCCGGTTCAGTGCTGATGGAACAGTTGCTGCAAAACGGCTGGCAGCTGCAAAACCGAGCGATGACGGATGGACCGGCTAAGGTGCTGAAACACCCGGATTATCAAGGGGCAATTGGTTTGATTATGCCGTATTCCAAAGATTTCTGTGCCGATTGCAACCGCCTGCGTGTCTCTGCCAAAGGGCAGTTACACCTCTGCTTATTTGGGGAAGAGGGGGTTGAACTGCGTGATCTGCTGCAACAGGATTGGCAGCAAGCACCATTGCAGGCAAGGCTCTTTTCCGCATTGCAACAAAAACGTGAGCATCACTATCTGCATCAAGGCGACAGTGGCGTGCGGCCGCACTTGGCATCAATTGGCGGTTGAGTTATCCAGGGCAGAAATGCCAAACCTATCTTAAAGAGATATTATGCAACAATTTACCCATATCAACAGCAACGGCGAAGCCAATATGGTCGATGTCGGCAACAAAGCCGAAACTGTGCGTGAAGCGCGTGCCGAAGCGCTGGTGACCATGTCGGCGCAAACGTTACAGATGATTTTAAACGGTGATCACCATAAAGGTGATGTGTTTGCCACTGCCCGCATTGCCGGGATTCAAGCAGCAAAACGCACTTGGGAACTGATTCCGCTGTGTCACCCGTTATTGCTGACCAAAGTCGAAGTCAATTTGACCGCACTTCCTGCCACCAATCAAGTGCGGATCGAAAGCCTGTGCCGTTTAAGCGGCAAAACCGGTGTGGAAATGGAGGCGCTGACTGCCGCTTCGGTGGCGGCACTGACGATTTACGATATGTGCAAAGCGGTGCAAAAAGACATTGTGATTGAGCAAGTGCGGTTGTTGAGCAAAAGCGGCGGTAAGTCGGGTGATTTTTCGGTTGAGGGAAAAAATGATTAAAGTATTGTTCTTTGCGCAAGTGCGAGAGTTGATCAACACTGACGAGCTGCAACTTGAAGCGGAGTTTGCCACTGCTGAAGCATTGCGCCAATATTTGGCAGCCAAAGGGGATAAATGGGCGTTGGCACTGCAAAGCGACAAATTGCTGGTGGCGATCAACCAAACGTTGATGCCACTGGATAGCCCACTTCAAGATGGCGATGAAATTGCCTTTTTTCCGCCAGTGACCGGGGGGTAACGGTGCAGACAGACGTGGCAACAGAAATTCGGGTTGCGGTACAAACCGCAGAATTTGATCAAAGTGCGGTTTACCAATGGTTATCTGAGCCGAAAAGCAGTGGGGCTGTTGTACTGTTTATCGGCAAAGTACGCGAGATGAATCTAGGTGACAGTGTAGAAAAACTTTATTTGGAACATTACCCTGCAATGACGGAAAAAGCGCTGAACGAGATTGTGGCTCAGGCTTGCCAACGCTGGGAAATGCGACGAGTGCAGTTGATCCACCGTGTCGGAGAATTGCAAACCGGTGATGAAATCGTCTTGGTCGGTGTGAGCTGCAAGCATCGTGGCGATGCCTACCAAGCCAATGAATTTATTATGGACTACCTTAAAACCCAAGCGCCATTTTGGAAAAAAGAGCTGACCGACAATGGCGAACGCTGGATCGAAGAGCGGGCAAGCGACAAGTTAGCAGCAGAGAAGTGGTAAGGGCGCTATTGACTGCCAATCCTCTTACTGCCAATCCTCAAAGCTTAGTTGTTCGATTCGTTGGAATTCTTTTGTGTTGTGAGTAATCAAGATAAGTTGATTACTTATTGCCTGTGCGGCAATTAAAGTGTCATAGCTGCCGATAGGTGTGCCTTTTTGCTCTAAAGCCGCTCGAATTTGCCCTGCTATTTGGGCGTCATCGTTGCTGAAGGCAAGGACTTCAAAAGGCAATGTTTCTAATTTTGCGCGATTTTGCTGTTTGCGTTGACTTTTCTCCACGCCATAATAAAGTTCATACATAACAATACTTGATAACACAAAATCACTAGGCTGATGTGCTCTTAATTGTTGATGAAATGCAGCGTTATTTTTTAATAGCGCGATAACAGCATTGGTATCCAATAAAAATTTCATTATCAAAAATCCCAGTCTCGTTCGGGTTCTAACAGGGCATTTCTATTTTCTAAAACCGCACTTTCTAAACTGGTGTCAAATTCGCCAAGCTGATCTAGCCACGACCAATCGGTTATGATAGGTTCAAGAATGACTTGGTTTCCTTTACGTTTGATACTGACTTTATCACCATGAAAACGAAACGCTTTTGGCAATCGTAGTGCCTGTGAATTACCGCTCCAAAATAATTTAGCTGTTGTCATTTGATGATTCCTCCTACAAAATATAGATACAAAAAGTATATATTGTTTTATTTGTAAGGGCAAGATATGAAATCAAAAGGCTACCTATCGCGGTAGCCTTCGGTAATGACACAAGTGTTTAGAACTTATAAGACAGATTGCCAACCGCACTGATACCTTCAGCGTAGTAGCAGTAATAGTCACAGCCTGCTAAGTATTTGCGGTTGCCGAGGTTGTCGATATTCACTTGTGCTGCCAAGTTCTCGCTGATCTGATAGCGAGCGAACAGATCAACCACGGTCGAGGAGGGTACTTGATAGCCGGAATACAGCGAACCGCTAGCAGTCACGCTTTTGCCGACATAGCGGATTCCGACACCGGCGTTTAATTTATCGCTAAATTGATAAGCAACCCGGGTCGATAGCGTATGTTTAGGGATTAAAGCGGTGTTGGTTTTGCTACCGTTAGCATTTTCTGTTACGGAACGTACATAGGTATAAGCCAACAGGGTTTGCAATTTCTCGGTCACATTCAAGTTGGCTTGAACTTCAACACCTTTACGTTTGATCGGGTCTGCACTGCTGACAGTAGCCCCAGTACCTTGATTCACCAGAGCGCCTTTGTCTTTTGCTTGGAACAACGCAACGGAAATCGTGCCGTCAACCCATTCAGGCATATATTTGATACCCACTTCATGCTGTTTGGTGATATTCGGTTTGTACAAAGTCGCGTTGCCGCTCAGACCGGTTGGTACACGGAAAGATTCGGTATAAGCATAGTAAGGATTTAATCCGAGATCATTAAAATACATCACCGAGCCGGAGTATGAGGTGTGATTTTTACGCACATTTTGTTCGCTGGCAAGTTCACTGTTGCGCACGCGATCGTGGCGAACACCGGCGCTCAGCCCGATGGTATCCCATAAAATGACATTGTCTTGTAAGTAGAAACCGCTTTGACGAGATTTGATTAAAACGCGTGGCGCATTGATGGTTGCGGCAGTGCCGTAACTGGCGGCCGGATCATACACATTTACCATGCCTTGGGTGCCGAACAGGGTGTAAAGCGAATCGAATTTTTGATTGCGATAATCCATCCCGGCAACCAAGGTGTTGTTAATCACCTCATTGCTGTATTTCCAGCTCAAGCGGTTATCAACGCTATGGCTTTTTGCAGTGCCATTGTTATAAACCACGGCACGGGCAACTTCATAGTTGGATTGTGCTAACGGAATCGGATTCCAATTTGCATCATAACCTGATGGATAGGCATAAGCCCCACGATGGCGGTTATCAATGATTTGATAACGGTAGTTTTGGCTGAAGCTCAAACCGTTGCCAAAGTCGTGGTTAAATTCATAGCCCACGCTTTTACTGATGCTTTTTTCGTAATCTTGGGTTGGATCACCTAAATTAGCGTGGCTGGAGATTCTGCCTTGAGCGGTTGGAATCAGCGTGCCGTCCTGCGGTAAGAAGTTTGAGCTTGGCACGCCAACAGTTTTTAAATAGCTCGTTAATACGGTTAAATTGGTCTTGTCGGAAATATCCCAAGCCAGTGATGGAGCAATGTAATAATTTTCTGACCAAGTGCCGTTCCACTCACCGTCAGCGTGGCTGTAGCGGCTGACTAAACGATAATGCAGGCTGTCATCGCTGTTTAAGCTGCCGGTATAATCCGCACCGATGCCACGTTGGTTTTTATTACCGAAGTGAGTAGTGATTTCGCCTTTACCGATGTTTTCTTTGTTTGGGCGTTTAGTGATGTAGTTGATCAAGCCGCCGGCATTCGAAGCACCGAAAGCCATTGAATCGGAGCCTTTGATGACCTCTACTCCTTCAACGCCGTACATTTCTACTTGTGGGGTAAAGAAGCCCTGCGATAGTGCCGGCATGCCGTCGATGGCTTGGCTCGCTTCAGTACCACGCACACGGAACCAGTTGGTATTGATATCGCTACCGAACACTTGGCTGGTAAAACCGGCTTGATAGCGTGCGATTTCATCGGCTTTTTCAATACCTTGAGCGGTTAAGGTTTGGTTGTCCAAAACGGTGGCAGATTTTGCTTGGTTGAATGGTTGTACATCCAATTTGTTCATGCTGCCAACCACATTAATCTCTTCCAACATCTCACCCGCTTGGGTTTCGGCAAGTGCCGGGTTCAGGCTGAGCAAAAGTGCGGTTGTCAACGCAGAATAGTGAAAGGTTTTGTTTTTCATTAAGTTGTCCTCAAATGTTCATAACAAACGGCAGGTGGTTATACCCGACGCATAATCAATAGAAAATAACTGCCGCCGAGCAGGGTTGCCACCAGTCCGGCAGGAACTTCATACGGAAACAGTATTTGCCGACCGAGCCAATCGGCGGTTATCATCACCGTGGCGCCGATCAGCGCAGCGGCAAGAATTTGCGATTTTGGCTTGTGAAAGCCGAGATAGTGTGCCAAGTGCGGTGCCAGCAGCCCGATAAAACTGAGCGGTCCGACCACCAAGGTGGCGCAAGCGGTGAGAACCGCACTTAATAAAATAAAGATCCAGCGGGCTTGGTGCATATTCAAGCCGAGCGCTTTTGCGACCACGGCTTGCAGGCTGAGCAGATCGAGCCAGCGGCTGAAAACCAAGCCGACAGCGAGCAGTAAAAGTGCGGTCAGGCTCAAGCCGATCGCTAATCCACTTTCAGCATAGTAGGTAGAGCCGCTGGTCCAACTCAATAACTGTTGAATGCGGAAGTCACCGCTGGCAAGCAAGATGCGCTGTACCGCATCAAACAGGGCGGCAAGGCTGATTCCGGTCAGCAAAATCCGTTCCGGCAACATGCCGCTGCGTCCGTTGATCAATATCACAATCAACAACACCAACAATGCGCCACAGATGCCGGCGATCCACAGATTCTGCTGGGTCAGTTGGCTGAAACCAAAAATGACCAGCAACACCCCGAAACTGACGCCGGAGGTAATCCCTAACAGTTCTGGGCTTGCCATTGGGTTGAAACTCAGGCGTTGCAATAATACACCAGCGAGCGACAACATTATTCCGGCGGCGAGGGCATACAACAGTCGTGGATAGCGAAGTTCCAGTACGGTGTCGTTCAATGCACTGAGTGTCCAGCCGTCGGCACTGTTGCCGAGCAACAGGGCGAAAAGTGCGGTTAAAATAAACAATAGGCTTAACACTAACCCAGTGCGCGGCGTCATCATTTTATTGATGCTCAGGAAATCAGCAGAAGATTGCAGCCGTCCGCTGTGCGGCAGATTTTTAAACATCAGCCATAAGAGTAACGGTGTGCCTAATACCGCGGTGACTGCGCCGGTCGGGAGTTGAATTTGGTGATATTGGCTGATGAGCTGCAATCCTAAATCGGTAATCAGCAATAAAACAGCGGATAAATAAGCACTTTGCAACAACTGCCCTCTGAACGTGCGAATTCCCAGTTGGCGGCTGATGGTGGTGGCGGCTAAACCGATAAAACCAAGCATACCGACACGGCTGATGACTATTGCCACCAGATAAGCAGAAAGCAGCAAGCCGGCAAAACGAATCCACTGCACCGGTACGCCGAGACTTTTGGCATTACTGTCATTTAAGGCAAGAATGGCAAGCGGGCGCTGTAGCATAGCTAACATCACTAGCGCCGGAATTAATAGCCAAAACAGTTGAATACTGTCGAGCCAGCTCTCTTGCAGCAGTGAGCCTGCGCCCCAGATCATCAAGCCGCGTGACTCTTCCGGATAGAACAGCATTAAGGTGGCAGAGAGCGAGCCTAAATACAGATTCACCACTAAACCGGCGAGGATCATAATCAGTGGCGATAAATTTTTACGCCATGCCAATAAAAAAACCAGAGCCAGTGCCGCGAGTGCGCCTAAAAAGGCGATAAGTGTGCTGCCAAAATGCAGAATCGACGGAAAGAACAGGGTGCAGCTAAACAGTAGGAATTGTGCGCCGCTGCTGACCGCCAAGGTGTTGTCGGAGGCGAGCGGATTATTGACGACCTGCTGCAATAACAGGCTTGCCAAGCCAAGTGCGGTTCCGGCTAACAGTGCGATCGCAATCCGTGGAAGGGTATAATTTTGTACCAAGAGTATCTCGAGTGACGAGCTATTGAGTTGTAATAATTCAGTCCATGCCCCCGGCTGCGGCAATTGCAGGTTTAATAACCAGCCACCTAGCAAAATAGTGAGCAATAGTAATGTGATATTCAGCAGCAGCGGACGGCTTACCATGGCTCACCTCCCTGTTGCAAAGCGTCGGATAATGCCAGTGCGAAACGTTGTGCTGACGGCAGTGCGCCGAAGGTCCAAATGGCAGGCAATACCAGCGGATCTTTCGATAGTGGCAGATGCTGCCAAAGGGTGTTGTGTTCAAGTGCGGTCGGCACATTAACCGGATAGGGTTTAATCACGATTAAGCGTGGATTGTCTTTAAACTCCGCTAGCTGGTTGATGCCGATATTGGTTGAACCCCATACCGTAACCGGCGCTGTCCAAGCGTTACGAAACCCCATTTGCCGAATTGCGGCACCAAATAGACTGTTTTCGCCATATACCCGCAAATGGCGGCTGTCAATAAACTGTACCAACAGCAAAGTGCGGTTTTGGTAAGGCGTCAATTGGGTTTTGAGTTGCGCAAAAAGCTGTTCCGTCTGCTGAATCAAGCTTTCTGCCCGCTGTGGCTTACCGATAAATTGTGCCAATTCACGGGTGGCTGCCAGTTGATTTTGCCAAATTTCCCCTTCACGGTAGAAATTGACTTCGTTCACTTGCTGAGGCTGGTCAGCATAATGCTGCAAAATCGGTGTTAAGTTGCTGAACATCGCACTGTTGATAAACCGATCCGGTTGTAATTTGGCTAACAGTTCCTGATTAGGTTGCAATCGTGTGCCTAAATCCAGCGTATGTTGCGGCAGCTCCGGCACAGAAACCCAAGTGCGGTAGCTCTCAGCATCGCCAACAGCGATTGGCGGCTGTCCGAGTGCCAATAACGTTTCTGCCACGGTCCAGTCGAGGGTTGCCACTTTCAAATCAGGCGAGTTAACTTGAGCAAAAGTGCGGTAACTGAATAACATCAGTATCACAAGTGACAGGCGCAGCAGGGCGGATTTTTTCATTTTAGTTTCCGCTTAGAAAAAGGCGACCGGCACAGCAGAAACCGGATGGCGAATAACGTTTAAGCCGATGCCGTAGATCGCCTGTAAATTAGCTTGAGTCATCACGGTTTGCGGTGCACCTTGCATTAACAGCTTGCCACTGTGCAGGGCAACGAGGTGGTCACAAAAGCGCGCTGCAAGATTAACATCATGAATCACAATCACCACTCCGATATTCAATTGACGTACCAGTTGTTGAATGAGCTGCATCACTTCCACCTGATGGGCAATATCCAGTGCGGCGAGCGGTTCGTCTAACAACAGAAAGCGACTTTGTTGCGCCAACAACATAGCCAACCAAGTGCGGGAACGTTCCCCACCCGAAAGGGTTTCCACCAATTGATCGGCAAAAGCTTCGGTGTGGGTCAGTTTTAATGCGTTTTCAACCGCATCGTGATCTTTCTGTTTATTGCGCCCGAATAAGCCGTTCCAGGCATAGCGCCCCATTTGAATCAGTTCTCGTGCGGTTAAATTGGCGGCAGCGGGCAGATGTTGCGGCAGATAGGCTACTTCTCGAGCAAATTCACGACTTCCCCAGCGGCTGATTTCACGATTTTGCAACAGCAGTTTCCCGCTACTACAGGCTTGTTGATTGGCGAGGAGTTTAATTAACGTTGACTTGCCGGAGCCATTATGGCCGATCAAACCATAAACCTTGCCGATTTCAAAGGTTAAGTCCGTCGGTTGCAATAAAGTGCGGTAGCCGCGCTTTTGGCTTGGCATATCGATGCTTGGAATACGGTAAGCAACTTGCTCCAGTTTAAACACTATTTTTTCCGTCACGAAAGTTAAAGTCGCAATTGTAATTGAAAACTATTCCTCTTTCAATGTATGACTGACAAAGTTTTTACGCTTTTTGAAGTGAAGGAGATTGTGAGGGATTATAAAATTGGCCCGATAGTAGCGACAATATTTTGCCAAATACGGCGTAATACAGACCATTGTTCAACCTGTTGTTGGGTGATGGCAATAGATTGGGCGATATAATCTTGCTGACGTTGGTAAATTGCTGCGGTGAGTTCGCTATCTTGCAGAAGAATATTATTTTCATAATTTAAATTAAAGCTGCGCAGATCCAAATTGGTAGAGCCGATATAACTGACTTTGCCGTCAATGGTGAGCGTTTTGGCGTGCAGTAACCCGTTTTTGAATTCATAAATCGCTATACCGGCTTGTAGTAATCGACGGTAGTGGCTGCGACTGGCAGCTGAAACCACCCAAGAGTCGTTACGTTGCGGAAAAATTAAACTGACTTTTACGCCTCGCCAAGCAGCGGCACAAATGGCTTCAATGGTAGTGTGATCCGGCACAAAATATGGCGTTGACAAGGCGATCTCATGTTGAGCACTGTGAAATAGAGTGACGAATAATTGTGGGCAGGAGTCTTTACGTTCGGTCGGGCCATCGCCGACCACTTGCGCCGCAAAGCCTGATGTGTTCGTTGAAATTTGCGTAGCTATACTGTCTTTATCGCTTATGCTGTCTTTACCGCTTGGTAGGTCGTCAAGTGCGGTTTTACCGGTCGCTACTAGCCAGTCGCTGGTAAATAAAAGCTGCATTTGTCGCGCTACTGCACCTTCAAAACGCAGTAAAATATCAACCCAAGGGGCAAAACGGGCTTTGACTAGAAATTCCGGATCAGCACAGTTTTGGCTGCCGCAATAGACTATTTTATTATCAATTAAGGTGATTTTGCGGTGGTTACGCAAGTCTAAACGACCGGTGATGATGGTTTTAAGCGGGTGATCAATCGGAAAAGCGATTGCCAGTTGCACGCCGGCAGCTTGCATTTGTTGCCAATAACTGGAGCGAACAAACTGCCGTGATCCCAAACCATCGACCATCACCCGGCAGGTTACGCCACGCTTTGCAGCACGAATCAAGGCATTGGCAAGATTGATACCGGTGTGATCTGCCAACCAGATGTAATATAAAATATCAATATTGTGTTGTGCCTGTTCGACATCGTTGAGCAGCCGTGCTCTGGCTTGGTCAGCATCGGGCATCAGTTCGGCACGGTTGTCGGGCAGCGTATGGAAACCGTTAATTGAGGTGGCATACGCGAAAGCCGCCCGATAAGGCAGATCAATTTGAGATTCATTTTGCTGTTTTGTACTAATGAGTTGCGGCGAGTTACGTCGCATTTCGTCAAAAATCGCATGGTATTTTTTGCTTATTGCTTGACCAATATTGTTCTCCCCAAACAGCCAATACAGCCCGGCGCCGAAATAAGGAAAAATAATTAAAATGACAAACCACGCCAAACGACTTGTCGCTTCCAGATCATCGCGCAGCAAGATTCGTATTGAAAAGACAACAACTAGACAGATATGCAGGGTCAGTAGCAACATAGCGGCTCCAAAATTAGATGATGACACAACCAGATAAATATTGAAAAAGGCGAAATCCCCGATTTTATTGTTGTAGCTGAAAGGTTAAACTACCGCCAAGTGCATGCGCATAACGTGAAAGTGTGGTCAAGGTTGGTGAAACGATACCTCGTTCTAACCGACTAATATTCTTGACATTAATACCTGATTTTTCAGCGATATCGGATTGAGTCAGTTTCAATTCAAGCCGTGCAGCTTTCAGCATTTCAACTAATTTACGCCGTTCTTCAAGTGCATCATATTCAGCAGCAAATTCAGGATCTTTCATCAATGTTTTTTTTACATCGGTAAGCGATACTAATTCAAGTTCAGGATCTTTGATCATTTTTCAGCTCCTTTTGTAATTTATCCATTCTGTTGTAGGCTAATTCAAGAGTCTTCTTCGGGGTCTTTTGGGTTTTCTTCTGCATAATATGCACAATATACGCATTCTTACCTTTAGTAAAAAAGAAAAAACTGCGTGAAATTCCCTCTTTTGAAGTGGCTCGAAGCTCCTTTAAACCATTACCGAGGTTTCTTACCACGGGTTCTCGTAATTCATTGCCACTGCGTTCAAGAGCCTCAATGAGTTGAAATGTTGCCACTTGTAATAATTTAGGTAACTCTGTTAGTTCTTTTTGTGCTTGTCGGGTAAGCAGTACTGTAAACATAGTACCTCATATGTAGTCATTTATGATGATAATATCTAAAACATAAAAAGTAGTCAAATATGATAACAAAAAAGCAGATTACACGACTGCAATCTGCTTATGGGTGTAATGACGCTATTTTTTATAGCACTTTAACAATACTTTCACACAGATAATGAATATTGTCTTCGGTGATGCCGGCGACGTTGATGCGACCGGAGCGCACGGCGTAAATGGCGAATTCGTCTTTCAGACGATCCACTTGTTCCGGGCTGAGGCCGCTGAACGAGAACATGCCATTTTGTTCGATTATGAATGAAAAATCTTGTTCAGCGCCGTATTCTTTCAGTAGATCGACGAATTTTTGGCGCATGGTTTTAATGCGTTCGCGCATTTCGGCAAGTTCTGCAATCCAGTTGGCTTTCAATTCTGCATCGCCCAATACCAGAGCTACCGCACTTGCACCATGCGAAGATGGGTTGGAATATAGGGTGCGGATAATCGATTTCACTTGGCTGAAAGCGGTTTCGGCGGTGGCTTGATCGGCAGCTACCAGCGTAAATGCACCGACCCGTTCATTGTATAAACCGAAGTTTTTCGAGAACGAGCTGGCAACCAGTAATTCTTTGTGGTTTGCGGCAAAGGCACGCAAGCCTTGCGCATCTTCGTCCAAACCGTTGGCTAAACCTTGATAGGCGAAGTCAAACAGCGGCAACCAACCGTTTTTCACCGATATTTCGGCTAATTGTTGCCATTGTGCCGGAGTCGGGTCGATCCCGGTTGGGTTATGGCAGCAACCGTGCAGCAATACCACATCGCCTTCGCCAGCGTTGCTGAGATCGGCGATCATGTTATCCCAATCTAAAGCACGGGTCTCTTCATTATAGTAACGGTAGTTACGGATGGTGATGCCGACTGCGTTGAAGATCGCATTGTGGTTTGGCCAAGTCGGGGCGCTGATCCACACGTTTTGGGCGTTGGTTTGGCGTTTGATAAATTCCGCTGCGACACGCAATGCGCCGGTTCCGCCCAGACTTTGTGCGGTTTTGGCACGTTTGCTATTGACGATTTCGCTGTTTGCGCCGAATAACAATGCTTGGGTGAATTGGTTATAGGCGGCGACGCCATCAATAGTCAGGTAATTTTTGCTGTTTTCGCTTTCCAATAGGCGTTTTTCTGCCTCTTTCACCGCTTTTACGATGGGCGTTAAGCCGTTGGCATCTTTGTACACGCCGATACCCAAGTTGATTTTGTTGCTGCGGGTTTCGGATTTAAACGCTTCGCCTAAACCTAAAATCGGATCCGCCGGTGCGGCTTGGATTTTTTCAAACATAGTGAGTTCCTTTGATGTTGTGAATGTTATTATAAAATGAAGTCTTTATTTATACTGATTTTCAGCGCAGATAACAATCCTAAAGAAGCAAAATCATCTTAATTTCTCAATCGCCCATTCCAGCCCTGATTGATAGTCTGGTGGCAATAACGTTGCTAAGCGTTGTAGGCAGTCGATTAATACGGTTTTGTCCGGATGCGCGAAATTGATATGCCCGACTTTGCGCCCCGACCGCACTTCTTTGCCGTACCAATGCAGTTGGCTGAACGGCAGATTTAACCACTGTGGATGGTGCTCCGTGCCAATCAGATTGATCATCACGCTCGGCATAAAAATGCCCAACTGCGGTGTCGGCAAGTTGAGCAGGGCGCGCAAGTGCAATTCAAATTGGCTGATCGAACAACCGAGCTGTGTCCAGTGTCCGCTGTTGTGCACCCGTGGCGCCAGTTCGTTAATCAGCAATTTATCACCGACCACAAAGCACTCCATCGCCATCACCCCGACATAATCCAGCTTGTGCATAATGGCGCTGAGCATAGCTTCGGCTGGCGCCTGCAAAGTGCGGTCTGCGCCTAACTGCACGCTGTAACGTAAAATACCGTTTTGTTGCAGATTGTAGGTGACGGGGTAGAAGCGGGTTGCGCCGTCGGCAAAGCGCGCACCGACCAGTGAAATTTCATAGTCGAATGGAATAAAGGCTTCGGCGATCACTTCACCGAACAGATCGTCAGTGATCACCTCGGGATTATCAGCAGTCACAATCCATTGCCCACGCCCGTCATAACCGCCGGTGCGGCGTTTCACTACCAGTTTCTCCCCAATTTGTTGAAAAATCTGTGCCCATTGCGCCTCAGAATCCAATTGTTGCCATGGCGAAGTCGGCAGGTTTAATTCGTCCAATAGTGATTTTTGTGAATAGCGATCTGCCAATAAGCCGAATACATTGCGATTAATAAAGTTTGGGTGGGAAGCCAGGGCGGTGGTGAGCGGGGTGGTTTGCCAGCGCTCGATTTCAGCGGTGATGATGGCGTCAGGTTCAATTTCAAACAACGGAGCGGCAAAGTCTAACGGCTGCACCCCAATATCCAACGGGGCGCCGGCATACCGCAACATCCGTCCCAATTGTCCGTTGCCTAACACATAAACCGGGGGATAAATGGCACTTTTTTGCATGGCGCTTTCCTTATAGCAAACGGGGATCGGGATTATCTAATACCGTTTGGGTCTGTTGCGTACGAAATTGCTGTAAGCGTTGTGCAAGTGCGGTATCGTGATTGGCTAAAATCTGCGCCGCCAATAAAGCGGCATTGGCAGCGCCTGCGGCGCCGATCGCCAAGGTGCCGACCGGAATGCCTTTCGGCATTTGCACGATGGAATATAAGCTGTCGATTCCGCTCAATACCGCACTTTTCACCGGCACACCCAACACCGGTACAAGGGTTTTGGCAGCGATCATACCCGGTAGATGTGCAGCACCGCCGGCACCGGCAATAATCACCTGATAACCGTTGTTTGACGCTTGTTCGGCAAAACTGAACAATTTATCTGGCGTGCGGTGGGCAGAGACGATTTCCACATGGTGAGGTACTTGCAGTTGATCCAATACATTGGCGGCTTCGATCATGGTTGACCAATCACTTTGCGACCCCATTACGATGGCGATTTTGGCAGACATAAAGCTGATAATTTCCTCTGTTTGGCATTTGAAAAGTGCTGTAAGAATAGCATGATTTCAATAGAAATTAAGCCTTGTACGGCATGTTGATAAAATATTTTATCTTTTTTAATCGGATAACGGGGATTCGATTGCAACTTGACGGAGAAAATTCTATTCTTACGGCCTAAAAGAAACTGAGCAAATCCACGGAGCAGGCCATGTCAGCAAAAGCAAAATACAGAAAAGATTACAAAAAACCGGATTATACCGTCACTGATATTTTTCTTGATTTTCAATTGGATCCCCAACATACCCGCGTTATCAGCAAATCGCAAATTGCGCGTTTGAACCCTGAGGCACAGCAGCTGCGGTTGGACGGACACAGTTTTCAGTTTGCTTCGATTAAATTAAACGGACAGCCGTTTACGGCTTACCAGCAAGATGCGGAATCGCTGCAATTGAATCTTAGCGGCTTGAATCTGGAGCATTTTGAACTGGAAATCGAAACGCTTTTAAAACCGGCGGAAAATACCTCGTTGCAAGGTTTATATCAATCTGGCGATGGTTTTTGCACCCAGTGCGAAGCGGAGGGCTTTCGTCAAATCACCTATATGTTGGATCGCCCTGATGTGTTGGCACGCTATACCACGCGGATTACTGCCGATAAAACCCAATATCCGTTTTTATTGTCCAACGGCAACCGCATCGCCACCGGCGATATGCTTGACGGGCGTCATTGGGTTGAATGGCAAGATCCATTTCCGAAACCGAGCTATCTGTTTGCATTGGTTGCGGGGGATTTTGATCTGCTGCAAGACCGTTTTATCACCAAAAGCGGTCGCGAAGTGGCATTGGAACTGTATGTGGATAAAGGCAATCTGAACCGCGCCGATTGGGCGATGCAGAGCCTGAAAAAATCAATGAAATGGGACGAAGAGCGGTTTGATCTGGAATACGATTTAGATATTTATATGATCGTTGCCGTTGATTTCTTCAATATGGGCGCAATGGAAAACAAGGGTTTGAACGTGTTCAATTCCAAGTTTGTGTTGGCAAATCCGGCAACGGCGACGGATGAAGACTATCATAATGTGGAAGCGGTGATCGCTCACGAATATTTTCACAATTGGACCGGCAATCGTGTGACTTGCCGTGATTGGTTCCAACTCAGTTTAAAAGAAGGCTTGACCGTGTTCCGCGATCAAGAGTTCTCCTCTGATACGGGTTCAAGAGCGGTGCAACGGATCAACAACGTTAAAATTCTACGCACGGTACAATTTGCTGAAGATGCCGGCCCGATGGCGCACCCGATTCGTCCGGAAAAGGTGATTGAAATGAATAATTTCTATACCGTCACCGTGTATGAAAAAGGTTCGGAGGTGATCCGCATGCTGCATACATTGTTGGGCGAAGAGCGGTTTCAGCAAGGCATGAAATTGTATATTGCCGAAAATGACGGCAAAGCGGCAACCTGTGAAAATTTTGTGTCGGCTATGGAACGGGCATCCGGTGTGGATTTGACCCTGTTCCGCCGTTGGTACAGCCAATCCGGTACGCCGGAATTGACGATCAGCGACGAGTATGACGAGCGTAACCATATTTATCGTCTGCATGTGTCGCAGCTGACAGCCCCAACCCACGATCAATTGGATAAAATTAATCTGCATATTCCGTTGAAAATCGAGTTGTATGATCCGCAAGGCAAACAACAGGAGTTGCAAAGCGAAACTGGCTTGGTCAGCAATGTGTTGGATATAATGCAAAATCATCAAACCTTTGAATTTCATCATATTTATGCAAGACCTACTCCAGCGTTGTTGTGTGATTTCTCTGCACCGGTAAAACTGGATTATGCTTACACTGATCAACAACTGCTGCTTTTATTGCGTCATGCTAAAAATGATTTTATCCGTTGGGACGCTGCCCAAATGCTGCTGTCGAATGAGTTGCGGCAAAATCTGCAACGCCAACAAAACGGCGAACAGATGCAAGTCAGCCCATTATTATTGGATACTTTCCATTCCATCCTGGAGCAATATCAACAAGATGTGGAATTGACTGCACTGATGTTGACCTTGCCGAAAGAGACAGAGTTTGCCGAGCAGTTTAAAGTGATCGACCCGAGCGGTATCCATCAGGTGCGTAAATTCTTGCAGAAAAGCATTGCCGAACATTTGAAAGCACTGTCGCTGAAAATTTATCATCGGATCGATCTGCCTGAATACCGTATTGAACGGCAGGACATTGCCTTACGCAGCCTGCGCAATGTCTGTTTGAGCTATCTGGCGGTGACGGAATTTGGCAATGCGTTGGTTAATACGCATTATCTGCATGCTAACAATATGACCGACACGCTTGCCGCACTGGCGGCAGCGAGTAGTGCCGCCTTGCCGTGTCGCGATAATTTATTGACGGATTTTGAACACAAATGGGCGCATGACGGATTAGTGATGGATAAATGGTTTGCGTTGCAAGCGACCCGTCCGGACGAAGATGTGTTGCAACAAGTGACGAAGCTGATGGATCATCCAAGTTTTAATTTTAATAATCCGAACCGCCTACGTGCGCTGGTCGGCAGTTTTGCCAACCAAAACCCGAATGCTTTCCATGCGATTGATGGCTCAGGCTACCGCTTTTTGGTCGAAGTGCTGATTAAGTTAAACCGCAGCAATCC
This sequence comes from Testudinibacter aquarius, assembly GCF_004342725.1. Classification (GTDB taxonomy): domain Bacteria; phylum Pseudomonadota; class Gammaproteobacteria; order Enterobacterales; family Pasteurellaceae; genus Chelonobacter; species Chelonobacter aquarius. The sequence continues at coordinate 49,019 of NZ_SMCP01000007.1, forward strand.
GCAAATTGCTTCGCGTTTAATTGAGCCGCTGATTCGATTAGGACGCTACGATGCACAACGTCAAACCCTGATGAAACGCGGCTTGGAACGGTTGGCGAAAATTGAAGATCTGTCGAAGGATCTATTTGAAAAAATCGAAAAAGCGCTGGATTGACGGTTTTTTGGTATTTTCAGTTAAGTGGTTTGGCATAATTGGAGTAATATTGGCACGCTAGTTTGATTAATATTGTGTGCAATTAAAATATAGGCTGGATAATATGTATTCTTTCATCAAAAAAGGCTTGTTTTCACTGGATGCCGAGCAGGCACATAATGTTACCTTGAAAACACTGGGCATGATCGGTAAAACTCCGGCAAAATACTTGCTACAGACCGCACTTCGATGTCCGCAAGGTACGCCGAAAACCTGCATGGGGATCCGCTTTAAAAACCCGATTGGTTTAGCTGCCGGTGCGGATAAAAATGGTGATGCAATTGACGGTTTCGGCGCACTGGGTTTCGGTTTTATCGAAGTCGGTACCGTGACACCGTTGGCGCAAGACGGCAACCCGAAACCGCGTCAGTTTCGTTTGTTAGAGGCTGAAGGGATTATCAACCGTAACGGTTTTAATAATCGTGGCGTGGATTATCTGGTTGAGAATGTCAAAAAAGCGAACTATGACGGCGTGATTGGGATCAATATCGGCAAAAACAGCACCACTTCGGTCGAAAACGGCAAAGGCGATTATATTTATTGTCTGAACAAAGTGTATAACCATGCCGGTTATATTACGATCAATATCTCATCACCGAATTCGCCGGGGTTGCGTCAGTTACAATATGGCGAAGCGCTGGACGATTTGCTGCAAGGTATTAAACTGCGGCAGAAAGCGCTGGCGGATTATTATAATAAATATGTGCCGATTGTGGTCAAAATTGCGCCGGATCAAACCGAAGCCGAACTGGTGCAGATCGCTGACACGTTGCGTCGGCATGAAATGGACGGTGTAATTGCCACCAACACCACGCTTTCGCGTGATAGTGTGCAGGGCATAGCCAACGCTGAGCAACAGGGCGGTTTAAGCGGTAAACCGTTGCAACATCTCAGCACCCAAATCATCACTCGTTTACACCAAGAACTAAAAGGCGAAGTTCCAATTATCGGCAGTGGCGGGATTGATTCCGTGGCCAGCGCAGAGCAAAAAATCACTGCCGGTGCGGAATTGTTGCAATTGTATTCCGGTTTGATCTATCACGGACCGCACTTGGTTAAATCGTTGGTAGAAGGGATTAAGTAGAGTGATTAAAAGGTGAAAAAATTGGGTTCGTATTTTGCTGCGAACCCAATTTTGTTTATTGCGTTAAACTTTCTTCGCCAACATCGTGACGAACTTCAGTTTAATCCGATTGCCGTTGGCGTCGGTTTTGTGCAGTTCGCCCGGGGCTTCGGTGTATTTGAGTAGTTCCCAATCGTGGTAATAATTTTTCAGTTCGTTTTCGGCAAAGGTGAAAGAGAACGGCATCGGGCAAGGCATATCCTCGGTAGACATTGCGGCAACAATCAGGTTGTAACCGCCCGGATTGGTGTGTTGCTGCATATTGGCGATAATGGCCGGAATGCGCTCCCGTTGCAGGAACATCAGCACCACGGTGGAGAGAATAAAATCGTAATTGTCTTGAATTGCCGCTTGGTTAATGTCGTAAAGTGCGGTTTTGATATTGTCAGATTTTTCTTTTTCGATAAGCGAATCCAAAAATGCAATGCTGGTCGGGTTGTGATCCCAAGCGTCCACCTCAAATCCTTGAATGCCCAAAAACAGCGAATTTCGTCCTTGTCCGCAGCCTAAATCCAGCGCTTTGCACGGCGCAATCTGCTTGGCAGCATTGATCACTTCAGAGTGGGTTTGGGTCATATTGTATTTTTTGGCGGCGTAATCCTGCGGCAGGCAATAAAATTCCAGATAGCATTGCAAGTCATCGGAAAGTGGTGCAACCCGATGCCACTGTTGCGGCTCGACAAACGGTGCTTGATTTTCGACATCAAATACATGAGTCGCCGTCACATTGCCGACTTCGTCCAGTTCAAAATATTGCAATGAACCGGCAAGAATCGTCACTTTTGCCCAAGTGCCGACTTTGGTATTGTGCATTTCTCGGAACATTTGTGGCAGGGTATCGGTAGTCCAAACCGGCATTTTTTTGTAAGCGATAAGTTGTGTGTGCATAAATTGCGCTCCTTAAGATATATTTAAAATATTGTTTAATTGGATTTTAAAGAAAAATTGCACGACTGGCAATAATTTCCGACAAATTTAGTCGGGTTTAACGCTATACTGTTCATCAATTTAGCATAATGTTAGAATTCGTCGATTTATTTATCCAACACACATTTATTTTACAAAAGGAGTTTTTATGGCAGCAGAAACCACAACGGTTGATCTTCAGGCACAAACCGTAGAGGTGCTGAAGCAGATTCAGCAATTGGATTTTAATACCGTGTTAAACCAATGGATTATCCCTTACGGCACTAAGATTTTACTCGCGATTGCAATCTATTTCATCGGTAAATCGGTGGCGCGTTTTTTGAGCGGTCTGCTGGGCAAAGCAGTGTTGCGCTCCAGTAAAGACGAGATGTTGCAGGGATTTGTCAGCTCGATCAGCTATTTTCTGTTTTTGCTGATCGTAGTTATTGCAGCATTGTCGCAGCTGGGCATTAACACTAGTTCTTTGGTGGCGTTGATTGGGGCGGCAGGCTTGGCTATTGGTTTGGCGTTGCAAAACTCTTTGCAAAATTTCGCTGCAGGGGTGATGATTTTGGTGTTTAAACCGTTTCGTAAAGGTGATTATATTGAAGCCGGCGGTGTTGCCGGCGTGGTGAATCAAATCGGTTTATTGGTGGTTGAACTGAGAACCGGAGATAACAAAACAGTGTTGGTGCCGAACGGCAAAGTGTTTGGTGACAGTATCACCAACTATTCAACCAACGAAACCCGCCGAGTTGATTTTATCTTCGATATTGATTACAGCAGCGATATCACCGCCGCAAAGCAGATTATCGCAGATTGTCTGGCACAAGAATCGCGTATATTACGAAATCCGGAGCCGACGATTGTGGTGGGTTCACTGGCATCAAACAGTGTGCAGTTGTTTGTGCGCCCGTGGGCAAGAACCGCCGATTATTGGGGTGTCTATTTTGCGATTACCGAAAAAGTGAAGCTGGAGTTCGACAGAGCCGGTATTGCGATTCCGTTTAACCAGCTAAACGTACATCTGGATCAGGATTTAGTGGTCGGGATTGAGAAAAAAGTCAATTAATTATAGCAACAAAAAATCAAGTGCGGTGTTGAACCGCACTTAGTTTATGCCCAAACTTATTTCTTCGCTTGACGCGCTTTGGCTTGGTCTGAAAGCTTTTTGCTGATTTCGCGACGTTGTTTAGAATTTTCAGCATTACGGATAATGTAGTCGTCGATGCGGTCTTCGTAATCATCGCGCATACTGGAAATAATGGTGCGGATATCACTGACGCTCATTTCATCGTTGATGTATTGATTGAGGTTATCCAACAACAGCACACGTTTTTGATTGTCGCGAATTTTACGTTCGATATCGATCATATCACGTTTCAATTTATTTTTTTGACGAGACAAGCTGACATACTCCAAAACATCTTGAAAGCATTGCTTATTTACAGGTTCCATTTTTATACTCACTGGTTGATTATTGATGACTTTCTCTAATTTATCCTTTTTAATCGGGGTCGTCAAAGGCTTCGATCACGTTTTGGATAATAAAAATGGTGGGAAATCAAATAAAGCGATTGATAAGCGTAGAGCGGAATGATAAAACTAAGCGATATTTATTTTATTGGGTCAATTAAGAGGAAAGCATGTCAAAGGTATTTAACTTTAGTGCCGGTCCGGCGATGATGCCACAGGCGGTATTAGCACAAGCACAGCAAGAGCTGTTGAATTGGGAAGGGCTGCAAACCTCGGTGATGGAAGTCAGTCATCGCGGTAAACACTTTATGGCATTGGCGGAGCGCTCGATTCAACAATTGCGTGAGTTGTTGGCGATTCCGGATAACTACCAAGTGTTGTTTGCCCAAGGCGGCGCACGCGGGCAATTTGCGGCTGTGCCGATGAATTTATTGGATGAGAACGGCAAAGCGCTGTATTTGAACAGCGGTTATTGGTCAGCAGCGGCAGCGAAAGAAGCACGCTTGTTCGGTGAGATTGACGAAGTGACGATTGGCGCAGAAAAAAATGGAATTGTCGGCGTAGAACAGCTGGATTTCAGCGAAGTTGCCACGCAATACGATTATGTGCATTACTGCCCGAACGAAACCATCAGCGGCGTAGAAATCTTTGAAGTGCCGAATGTTGGTGATGCAGTATTGGTGGCGGATATGTCGTCGAATATCCTTTCCCGCCCGATTAATGTCAGCAAATTTGGGGTGATTTATGCCGGCGCTCAAAAAAACATGGGGCCTTCCGGCATCGTGATTTTAATTGTGCGTGACGACCTAATCGGCAAAGCGCGTGCCAATACGCCGTCAATTTGGAATTATCAGGTTTTGCGTGACAACGACTCGATGTTTAACACCCCGCCGACCTTTGCCTGGTATCTCTGCTCGTTGGTGTTCCAATGGTTGTTGGATAACGGCGGTTTAAACGCCATGGAAAGCCGTAACCGTGCCAAAGCGGAAAAGTTGTATGCCTATCTCGATCAAAGCGATTTTTACCGCAATACTGTCGCCGTCGCCAACCGCTCTTTGATGAATGTGACGTTTACCTGTAGCGATGACGAATTGAACGCAAAATTTGTGGCAGAGGCAACAAAGTGCGGTTTGCAAGCGCTGAAAGGGCATCGAATTGTCGGCGGCATGCGAGCTTCAATTTACAATGCAATGCCGCTTGAGGGCGTTGAGGCGTTAATTGCCTTTATGCAGCGGTTTGCGCAAGCAAACCAAAATTCATAAAAATAGAGAATAGAAAAGACCATGAAATTTATCGATATCGCCAATCCGGGGGTGCGCCAGTTGTCGCCGTATCAGGCAGGCAAACCGATTGAGGAGTTGGAGCGCGAACTGGGGATTAGCAGCATTGTGAAACTGGCTTCAAACGAAAATCCGTTTGGTTTTCCGGAGAGCGCCAAACAAGCGATCAGCCGCCAATTAGATAATTTGACCCGCTATCCCGATGCCAACGGTTTTGAATTGAAGCAGACGATTGCGCAAAAATTTGGTTTAAAGCCGGAACAAATTACCTTGGGCAACGGCTCGAACGATCTGTTGGAAATCACCGCACACACGTTTTTAAATGCCAATGATGAAGTGATTTTTTCGCAATATACCTTTATTGTGTATCCATTGGTTTCGCAAGCGATCAACGCCAAAGCAGTGGTGGTGCCGGCAAAAGATTACGGGCATGATTTGAACGGCTTTTTGGCGGCGATCAGCGAAAAAACCAAAGTGATTTATCTTGCCAATCCGAACAATCCGACCGGTACTTTTTTAACTGCCGAGCAAATCGAAGCGTTTTTAGCACAAGTGCCGGCGAATATTTTGGTGATTTTAGACGAGGCGTATACTGAATTTACCTCAGTGCATGAACGAGTACCGTCATTTAATCTCTTGCAAAAATACCAAAATTTAGTGGTGTGCCGCACTTTATCCAAAGCTTACGGTTTGGCAGGTTTGCGTATCGGTTATATGGTGTCCTCGCCAGAAGTGGCGGACTTGTGCAACCGCGTGCGCCAACCGTTCAACTGCAACAGCTTGGCGTTGGCGGCGGCAGTGGCAGTGGTTAATGATGATGCCTTTATCGAAAAAGTGGCGGACAACAACCGCCAAGGTCTGCGCCAATTGGAAACCTTTTTTCAACAAAAAGGCTTGCAGTATATTCCGTCTAAAGGCAATTTTATCACCTTAGACTTGAAACAACCTGCCGCTCTGATTTATCAAAAACTACTGGAAAACGGCGTGATTGTGCGCCCGATTGTCGGTTACGGCTTACCGAATCACTTGCGGATCAGCATTGGTTTACCGGAAGAAAACCAACGCTTTATTGATGCGTTGAGTTTGATTTTAGGGTTGTAACATCTAACATACTGATAAATATTGCAGGGGCGGATAGTTAATCCGTTCCTAGTTTGGCTAAATATCCTTGATGAGTAATCTATGCAACAACCAACTTCAATCACCTTAAACCCGATCGCCCGTGTCGAAGGCACGATTAATCTACCCGGCTCAAAAAGTTTATCCAACCGTGCGTTGTTGCTGGCAGCTTTGGCAAACGGCACGACCAATGTCACCAATTTGCTGGACAGTGACGATGTACGCCATATGTTGAACGCGCTGAAGCAGCTTGGCGTAAGCTATCGGCTTTCTGCGGATAAAACTGAATGTGAAGTGACCGGATTGGGCGGAGCGTTTTGTCTGAAGGACGGTTTGTCACTGTTTTTAGGCAATGCCGGCACCGCAATGCGCCCGCTGGCGGCAGCGTTATGTTTACGCCATAGCAAAGCCGAGGCGGGTGAAATCGTGTTGACTGGCGAACCACGTATGAAAGAACGCCCGATCAAACATCTGGTCGATGCGTTGCGCCAAGCCGGAGCGGAAATCGATTATCTGGAAAATGACGGTTATCCGCCATTAGCAATCCGCAATAGTGGCTTGAAAGGCGGCAAAGTGCGGATCGACGGCTCAGTGTCGAGCCAGTTTTTGACCGCACTTTTAATGGCGGCACCGCTGGCAGAGGCGGGTACCGAGATCGAGATTATCGGCGAGTTGGTGTCGAAACCCTATATCGACATCACCCTGAATATGATGTCGATTTTTGGCGTGCAGGTGGACAACCAAGACTACCGCACTTTCAAGGTAAAAGGGCAGCAGCAGTATCAAGCACCAGGGGATTACTTGGTGGAAGGCGATGCGTCATCTGCCTCTTATTTTTTGGCAGCCGGGGCAATTAAAGGCAAAGTGCGGGTCACCGGTATTGGCAAAAACAGCATTCAAGGCGATCGCCTGTTTGCCGACGTGTTGCAAAAAATGGGAGCGAAAATCACCTGGGGCGACAGCTTTATCGAAGCGGAGCAGGGCGAATTGCACGGTGTGGATATGGATATGAATCACATTCCCGATGCCGCAATGACGATTGCCACCACCGCACTTTTTGCACAGGGCGAAACCGTGATCCGCAATATTTACAACTGGCGGGTGAAAGAAACCGATCGCTTAACGGCAATGGCAACTGAGTTGCGTAAAGTCGGTGCGGAAGTGGAGGAAGGCGAGGATTACCTGCGAATTCAACCGTTGCTCTTGAACCAATTTAAGCACGCTGAAATCGCAACCTACAACGATCATCGCATGGCGATGTGTTTTGCACTGGTGGCGCTTTCTGATACCTCAGTGACAATTCTGGATCCGGGGTGTACAGCGAAAACTTTCCCAGGCTTTTTTGACGAATTTTTAGCCCTGTTGCAATAAGGGTTAAGCATTATATTTATTCATATTAGCGGTAAATATTGACTATTTATTCATTTAATTGAATTTTTATTTTATTGATGGACAAAAAATAGGATTTACCGCATAATGTTCAACCGCATAAACAGGATTTATCCGTTCAGCACAACATCATCTCAACGATTATCAAAAAATAGGAATTATTATGTCTGCGACAATTCTTGAAAATCTTCCGTTAGGTCAAAAAGTCGGTATCGCATTTTCCGGCGGCTTAGACACCAGCGCTGCCTTGCTATGGATGCGGCAAAAAGGCGCAGTGCCCTATGCGTACACCGCCAATTTAGGGCAACCTGACGAAGACGACTACAATGCCATTCCGCGCAAAGCCAAAGAATATGGCGCAGAAGATGCACGCTTGATTGACTGCCGCACCCAACTGGCACACGAAGGGATTGCGGCGATTCAATGCGGGGCGTTCCACATTTCAACCGGCGGCGTGACCTATTTCAACACCACCCCGTTGGGACGGGCGGTGACCGGCACCATGTTGGTGGCGGCAATGAAAGAAGATGACGTGAACATCTGGGGTGACGGCAGCACCTTTAAAGGTAACGATATTGAGCGCTTCTACCGCTACGGCTTGCTGACCAACCCGAATTTGAAAATTTACAAACCATGGCTGGATCAACAATTTATCGATGAACTAGGTGGCCGTCATGAGATGTCTGAATTCTTGATTGCCAACGGTTTCAACTACAAAATGTCAGTGGAAAAAGCCTATTCCACCGACTCCAATATGCTGGGCGCCACCCATGAAGCCAAAGATTTGGAATTTTTGAATACCGGAATCCGTATCGTCAAACCGATCATGGGCGTGGCGTTCTGGGATGAAAATGTCACGGTCAAAGCAGAAGAAGTGACGGTGCGCTTTGAAGAGGGCGTGCCGGTGGCGTTGAACGGCAAAGAATATACTGATCCGGTTGAATTGTTCTTGGAAGCCAACCGTATCGGTGGTCGCCACGGTTTGGGTATGAGCGATCAAATCGAAAACCGGATTATCGAAGCCAAGAGCCGTGGCATCTATGAAGCGCCGGGCATGGCACTGTTGCACATTGCCTACGAACGTTTAGTCAGTGGCATTCACAACGAAGACACGATTGAGCAATACCGCATCAACGGTTTGCGTTTAGGACGTTTGTTATATCAAGGTCGCTGGTTTGATCCGCAAGCGTTAATGCTGCGTGAAACTGCACAACGCTGGGTGGCAAGAGCGGTCACCGGTGAAGTGACATTGGAACTGCGCCGTGGTAATGACTATTCAATTTTGAATACCGTTTCGCCAAATTTGACCTACCAAGCGGAACGTTTGAGCATGGAAAAAGTGGAAAATGCCCCGTTCAGCCCGGCGGATCGGATTGGTCAATTGACGATGCGCAATCTGGACATCATTGATACCCGCGCCAAATTGGGAATTTATACCGAAAGTGGCTTATTGATTGCCGGCAAAGATTCGGTATTACCGCAATTGGGCAAAAAAGACTGATTTCCGGTTAAACCATTAAATCACACTAACCGCACTTTATTGAAGTGCGGTTTTTTTTTGATAAAAATTTAAAAATATAGTTGACAAAAAACCGTTTTTTTTTTGAATGGGAGGGATTTTAACTGTCATTTATTAACGGAGTCTTTATGTTTAAAAAATCTTGGGTTTTTCCACTATTAAGTTCGGTATTCGTATTATCCGCTTGCAACGATGTTAAAGATGCGAATAAAGAAAATTTCAGCAAAGCGATTCAAGAAGCCTTAGATACGCAAAAAGTGGTTTGTATTACTCTACCGACTGCAAACGTGCAACCGGCTGATGACTCAGCATTAAAAATCGGTGATGTTGTATTATTGGATCGGGGTATTCAGAGCGGCGCTGAAATTCAGCAAGCCGATTTTTTAGAATCGTTAGAATTTTTTACTAAAGAAAATAAAATGCTTGCTTTGAAAAGAATGTGGGGTGAACCGACTGAGGAAAAGGTCGTAGTTTATTCTGAAACAGATAAAATCAAACCTTATCTAGTTGAGGAGTCAAATGCTTTCTCTTCAAGTCGAAAACTGTGTAGCGGAAGAGCGGTTGTGGAGCAAATCGTTAATTTTACCGAGCCGGGTGAGCAAGGCGGTGTCAAGGCTTCGCAGGTCAATTACCGCATTACGATTAAAGATCTTGCCGATTGGGCGACTTCCCCGACATTTGAGCAAATTTATCCTCGAGCCAAGCTAACAGAATCCGAGCTGAATAAAACAAGTATTTTGATTTTGACTAATGAAGGCTGGAAAGTAAATCTCTGATGGAGGGTTTTCAATAACACTATACTAAAATAGCACTCACCAATGGCGCAAGTTTGTCACTTGTGCTATTGGTGGCAGCTTGTTAAATAATCCACTCATTCATTCAACTCATCAAACAATATTTCCGATATTATCAATCAACAAATAAAGCTTAAATTCTGCTTTTTTCGTGCTAAGATATGGCTCGTTTTTTTGCACAGAGTAGGTGCGAAAAAGCATATTATTCTTATTTCTATCACTTTAAAACAACAAGTAACCTTGCGTATGGGTTACCACTGTACAAGGATTTTTTATGCCAATTATTACTTTACCTGACGGTTCACAACGTCAGTTCGACCATCCGGTTTCCGTATTAGACGTTGCCCAAGATATTGGTGCAGGTCTTGCCAAAGCAACCATTGCAGGGCGTGTCAACGGTGAACGTAAAGACGCTTGTGATCTAATCAGCCAAGACAGCAAACTGGAAATTATCACCGCCAAAGATGAAGACGGTCTGGAAATTATCCGTCACTCGTGTGCCCATTTATTGGGACATGCGATCAAGCAACTGTTTCCGAGCGTGAAAATGGCAATCGGACCGACCATTGACAACGGCTTTTATTATGATGTTGATCTAGACCGCTCTTTGACCCAAGAGGATTTAGACGCATTGGAAAAAAGAATGCAGGAGCTGGCGAAAACCGATTACGAGGTGGTCAAAAAAGTGGTGAGCTGGCAACAGGCTTATGACACGTTTAAAGCGCGCGGGGAAGTGTATAAACTGGCGATTTTAGATGAAAATATCGACAAAGCGGCAACACCGGCGTTGTATCACCACCAAGAATATGTAGATATGTGCCGTGGGCCGCATGTACCGAACATGAGATTCTGCCACCATTTCAAATTGCAAAAAGTGGCGGGCGCTTATTGGCGTGGCAACAGCGACAACAAAATGCTGCAACGGATTTATGGCACTGCCTGGGCAGACAAAAAACAACTGGCGGCTTACTTGCAACGTTTGGAAGAAGCGGCAAAACGCGATCACCGCAAAATCGGCAAAGCGCTGGATCTATATCATATGCAAGAAGAAGCACCGGGCATGGTGTTCTGGCACAATGACGGTTGGACGATTTTCCGTGAGTTGGAAACCTTTGTACGCACCAAATTAAAACAATACGATTATCAAGAAGTGAAAGGTCCATTTATGATGGATCGCGTGTTGTGGGAAAAAACCGGTCACTGGCAAAATTACGCAGACTTGATGTTCACCACCCAATCAGAAAACCGTGAATATGCGATCAAACCGATGAACTGCCCGGGGCATGTGCAGATCTTCAATCAAGGTTTGAAGTCTTACCGTGATCTGCCGTTGCGTATGGCGGAATTCGGTTCTTGCCACCGTAACGAACCGTCCGGCTCGCTGCACGGCTTAATGCGGGTGCGTGGTTTCACTCAAGACGATGCGCATATTTTCTGTACCGAAGATCAAGTGGAAAGCGAAGTGACGGCTTGTATCCGCATGGTGTATGATATTTACAGCACCTTTGGCTTCACTGATATTCAGGTCAAACTGTCGACCCGTCCGGATTCGCGTATCGGCTCCGATGAAATTTGGGATAAAGCCGAGGAAGGTTTAGCCAATGCGTTGAAACACAACGGCTTGGAGTATGAAGTGCAAGAAGGCGAAGGCGCATTTTACGGACCAAAAATTGAGTTTGCGCTGCGTGACTGTCTGGATCGCGAATGGCAGTGCGGTACGATTCAGTTAGACTTCGCCTTACCGGGACGTTTAAACGCCTCGTATGTGGCGGAAGACAATGACCGTCGTGTACCGGTGATGATCCACCGTGCAATTTTGGGTTCAATCGAACGTTTCATCGGGATTATCACCGAAGAATATGCCGGTTTCTTCCCGGCGTGGTTGGCGCCGGTGCAAGCGGTGGTGATGAACATCACCGATTCGCAAGCGGATTATGTACAACAAGTGGTGAAAAAACTGTCTGATGCCGGTTTACGAGTGAAATCCGATCTACGCAACGAAAAAATCGGCTTTAAAATTCGCGAACACACCCTACGCCGTGTGCCGTATATGTTGGTTTGCGGCGACAAAGAGATCGAAGCCGGCAAAGTCGCTGTCCGCACCCGCAAGGGACAAGATCTTGGCTCAATCGATGTCGATGAATTTGTGCAAATCTTAAAAACACAAGTTTATCAACGGGAATTGAAGTTGTTGAACGAAGAGTAATCTTTCTTAGATAGGAAAAAGGCAAGTTGGACTTGCCTTTTTTATGAAGCTATTCCCTATCGACGCGGTCAAATCTGGCTGATAATCTCCGACAATATTCCGGCACGACTTCGGTTGCCGCACCATAATAAGCCTGTTTAAAAGCCGAGCGACCTTTGCCGGGTTCGAGATTCAATTCAACGGTGGTGGCATTGGCAAAATTGGCTTCTTCGACAAAGCCGGCGGCGGGATAGACATTGCCACTGGTGCCGATGGCGATAAAATAATCGCACTGTTGCAGCGCTTGGTAAATCCGTTGCATTTCAAACGGCATTTCGCCAAACCAAACAATGTGTGGACGCAAGCTGCCACCGCACTTTGCGCAATGATCGCTTGTGGTGATGTCCTGCTGCCATGGATAGATGCTGGCGCAGTGTTGACACCGCACTTTGAGTAATTCACCGTGCATATGGATCAAATTTTTGCTGCCGGCACGTTCGTGCAAATTGTCCACATTTTGCGTGATTAATAATAAATTCCCCGCCAATTTTTGCTCCAATTCGGCTAATGCATAATGTGCAGCATTTGGTTGAATTTCGCTTTGTTGCAATTGTTGACGGCGTTGATTGTAAAAGCGCTGCACGAGTTCGGGATTGCGTTGAAAACCCTCAGGCGTGGCAACGTCTTCGATACGGTGTTCTTCCCATAAACCATCACTGGCACGAAAAGTGCGGATTCCGGATTCGGCAGAAATGCCGGCACCGGTCAGCACCACGACTTTGGGGGTAAAAGTGCGGTTTGTCATCGGATTATGCCTGTTTTTGTTCGCGTAACTGGCGCAAAATGCCTTTCATGCTGTTGTCCAGTTCGGCGCTCAGGCGTAGGGTTTCGCCGCTTTTTGGGTGTTCAAAGCGAATCGCATAAGCGTGCAGGAATAAACGGTTTAAGCCCAGTGCCTGCATTTTTTGATCGAAATCCTGATCGCCATATTTGCTGTCGAGGGCAATCGGATGGCCGGCGTATTGGCTGTGTACCCGAATTTGATGGGTGCGGCCGGTGATCGGCATGGCTTTAATCAAGGTTGCTTGTTCGCCGTAACGTTCTTCCACGCTGAAACGGGTTTCCGACGGTTTGCCTTGTTCGCTGACGCGCACAATCCGCTCGCCGCTCGCCAATTCGTTTTTATTGAGCGGGGCATTAATCACTTTGCAGTGGGATTGCCACTGTCCGCGCACCAGCGCCAGATACTCTTTTTGAATGGTTTTGTCGCGCAATTGTTGATGCAGATGGCGTAAAGCCGAGCGTTTTTTGGCAACCAGCAAAATGCCGGAGGTGTCGCGATCCAAACGGTGAACCAATTCAAGAAAACGAGCTTCAGGACGCAGGCTGCGCAAGGCTTCGATCACGCCGAAACTTAGCCCGCTGCCGCCGTGTACTGCCATGCCGGACGGTTTGTTGAGTACCAATAATACATCGTCCTCAAACAGAATTTGCTGTTCCAGTTGTGCGACTTGATGCAGCTTGTTAGAAAGGGGGGCTTGTTCTTTCTCAGCGATTTTCACCGGTGGAATCCGCACGATATCATTGGCTTGCAGCTTATATTCCGCTTTTATCCGTCCTTTATTGACCCGCACTTCGCCCTTGCGGATAATCCGGTAGATCATGCTTTTAGGCACCCCTTTCAACTGGCTGAGCAGGTAGTTGTCAATCCGTTGTCCGGCTTGATCGGCATCGATTGTTTGAAAACGCACGCTTGCTTGCATGCTGTTAGTTTTAGGTTGTTGAATGGTCATAATGCAGCAATATTATCCTTTCACTTGAATTTGCGGTTTATTATAGAGAAAAGTAGCAGGAATAGCAGAAGAAATGTGATTTTGTTACAAATTTATCTTATCTCACCTTGCCAACCCGCCCTATAAAATGAAATAATGACACGCTTTTATTGTGTGTGGGGGCATAGCAATCCTCTGACATAAATTAAAATTGAAAAAAGAATTTGCCGTTTGACGGCATCTGGCCGCCGATGAATGCAACAATCAGTGTAAGACATTTCAATCTGCGGTTGTCATGATGGATAACGTTCGTCCGCTTGCAAAATATAAACCATAGTATTTTGTTTTTACTAATTAAATGATTTTGGCATTAGTAATATCATCAATGCACCTGAGCATAGACAGTCGTGAGATTGACTGTAGCAGACAGACACAAGGTCGATGATAAAGCCCAGTACGCAAGTTATCCGTTTGAGAATTAAGCAAATAATTGAGTATCAACAACAATGAAAAGAATGTTAATTAATGCAACTCAAAAAGAAGAGTTGCGTGTTGCGCTGGTTGATGGACAGCGTTTGTTCGACTTGGATATTGAAAGTCCGGGGCACGAACAGAAAAAAGCCAATATTTACAAAGGAAAAATCACCCGGGTTGAACCTAGCCTGGAAGCGGCGTTTGTCGATTACGGCACTGACCGCCACGGTTTCCTGCCACTGAAAGAGATTGCCCGTGAATATTTCCCGCAAGGTTACTCCTTTCAAGGTCGGCCAAATATTCGTGATGTGCTGAAGGAAGGACAAGAAGTTATTGTTCAAGTCAGCAAGGAAGAGCGTGGCAACAAAGGTGCGGCGTTGACGACCTTTATTTCGTTGGCCGGTAGTTATTTGGTGATTATGCCGAATAATCCGCGTGCCGGCGGTATTTCGCGCCGTATCGAAGGCGACGAAAGACAAGAGCTGAAAGATGCGTTGAGTTCATTAGACGTACCGGATGGTGTCGGTTTGATCGTGCGCACCGCCGGTGTCGGCAAATCGCAGGAAGAGTTGCAGTGGGATTTGAAAGTGCTGCTGCACCATTGGGATGCGATTAAACAGGCGTCTGAGTCTCGTGCCGCACCGTTTTTGATCCATCAAGAAAGTGATGTGATTGTACGGGCGATCCGTGACTATTTGCGTCGTGATATCGGCGAAATTCTGATCGACAGCGCCAAAGTGTACGAAAAAGCCAAAGCGCACATCAAGCTGGTACGTCCGGATTTCATCAATCGTATCAAGCTATATCAAGGCGAAGTGCCATTGTTCAGCCACTATCAAATTGAATCACAAATCGAATCGGCATTTCAGCGCGAAGTGCGCTTGCCGTCCGGTGGTTCAATTGTCATTGATGTGACCGAAGCCTTGACCGCAATCGACATCAACTCGGCGCGGGCAACACGCGGTGGCGACATCGAAGAGACCGCACTTAATACCAATTTGGAGGCGGCAGACGAAATTGCACGTCAATTACGCTTGCGTGATTTAGGTGGTTTGATCGTCATCGACTTCATTGACATGACCCCGATTCGTCACCAGCGTGAAGTGGAAAACCGCATGCGTGATGCGGTTCGTCAAGATCGCGCTCGGATTCAAATCAGCCGTATTTCGCGTTTCGGTTTATTGGAAATGTCACGCCAGCGTCTGAGTCCATCATTAGGCGAATCCTCGCATCACATTTGTCCACGCTGTCAAGGCACCGGTAAAGTGCGTGATAACGAATCGTTGTCGTTGTCGATTTTGCGTTTGTTGGAAGAAGAAGCGTTAAAAGAAAATACCTCACGGGTGCATACCATTGTGCCGGTGGAAATCGCCTCTTATTTGCTGAATGAAAAACGCAAAGCAATTTACAGCATTGAAAAACGCCACGATGTTGAAGTGATTGTGGTGCCGAATGAGCAGATGGAGACACCGCACTTTTCGGTGTTCCGTTTGCGTGATGGCGAAATCAGCAATACCTTAAGCTACAATTTAAGCAAATACCACGCGCAAGACGACGATAATGGTAATGCTTACAACAGTGAAGAAAACTTGTTGACGCGCAGCCAGCCGGCAGACAGTGCGGTGGTGACGGTGGAATCAGTGTTGGAAAAAGCCGCTGCCGGCGAGTTGAATATGCCGACCGCAGCACCGATGCCGGTGGCAGAAGTGGTCGCTCCTGCACCGCAAGCATCGTTACTCAGCCGTTTGTTTACCAAGCTAAAAGGGTTATTCGTCGCTGAAGCTGAGCCTGAAACTCAGGAAAAAACAGATGAGAAAGCCCCACGTCGTCGCAACAATGAACGCAATGGTGATCGTCGTAATAATCAAAATCGTAATCGTCGTCGCAATGATCGTAGCGAGCGTGATAACAGTAATAGTGATCGCCCAGCCAATGAACGCTTAAGCAAAACCGAGAATAAATCGGATAGTGCCGCAAAACGTAACAATGAGCGCAACAATGAGAAAGAGGTGGCGGAAAGCAGCGATAATGCAGTTAAAAATAACCGCAATGATCGTAAGCGTTCTAACCGTAAACGCAATGATGTTACGACTAGCGAAGCGCTTGAAAGTGCGGATTTAGCGGAAAAATCCAAAGCATTGGGTGAAAGTGCCGAGCAACCGGCAGCAGTTCGTCGTGAGCGTCGTAACTTGCGTAAAAAAGTGCGTCTAAACGCAGATGTTGAGCAAGCCGCAGCGGATCAAGCGGATTCTGAACAAGCTTCGGTTATTGAACCTGCTATTGAAAGTGCGGTCACGCCGTTGGTAGCCACAGCGCCAGAGCGCGATCTATCGCTGGATTCAGTCGCTGTAGATAGCAATATTGAAGCATTGGAGTTGGCAGAAGATACATCGGAAGTAAAAGAAGAGTTGCGTCAACGCAATTCACGTCGTCGCCGTTTACCTCGCCATTTGCGCACCGGCAGCCAACGCCGCCGCCGTCAAAGCCCAAGCACAACTACACAGGTTGCGGCAATGCCGTTATTTGCAGCGGTTGCTTCGCCTGAATTGGCAAGCGGTAAAGTGTGGGTTGATATGCAATATGTGAGCAAAGCACAAGACGCTCATGGTTTACTCCGTGATGAAAGCAGCGCTCCTTTTGTGCCGGTAGAGACGCTGTTACAACAAGAGCAGCAAGCGAAAGTCGAAGAAATAAAACCAGAGCAAACAAAACCAGAAAAAAGTGCGGTCGAGGTGTTAAGCACACCGGCAGTATCTTTGCTTGTTGATAGTGAAAAAAGCGCACAGCCGCTAGGTTTTGTTACTCAGGCAGCTAATGAATCGGTCGAGAAGAAAATTAAGGCCTCTATCGCAGAAGCTGAAGCCGAAGCGGAGCGAGAGTTCAAACCGGTTGCACCTGTCGTGGCTCAATTGGCAGAAGTAACTGTAGAAGCTCAGCAAACTGTTTCAGCATCGGAGCCTGTTGCACAAGTGCTTTTCGGTACTTATTCGAAAGTGACACATACTCGTTCGGCAATGGCGCAAGCCCCTTCTTTTGCTGCACAACCGGCGTTTGAAATCGTGCAATGGCAAGAATCGCGCTACCATTTCCATGGTAAAGGCGCAGCCGGATACAGCAGTGCGAGCAGCCATGTTTTTGCAGCGCCGACCCAAGCCAAAAATGACTAATTAAGGCGGGTTGTCTAACACCATACAACCTCTATCTGTTATGCAGATAGAGGTTTTTTTCTGGACAGTTGAAAAATCAGAACCGCTCTTTTAGCTTTGGCAGTAAAAAATAGCGTAATAATTTGATATACTGAATGCCAATTCAGAGACAGAAAATAAGGTAAAAATCCGGTGGCAAACGAAAAGATGCATTTTGCGGCAACAGGAGAGGGTTCGGGCCAGAAAAAAATCGAGCAAGCGATGACACCGCATTCGATCGAAGCTGAACAGGCGGTTTTGGGCGGGCTTTTATTAAGTAATGATCAGTGGGAAGAGGTGATCGAGCATGTGATCGCTGATGATTTTTATACCTACGGACACCGATTAATTTTCAACCAAATGGAACATTTGGCACGCCTCGATCAACCGATTGATATTATCACCCTCGATCAAGCATTGAAAAACAAAGGCATTATTGATGATGTTGGTGGTTTTGCCTATCTTGCCGAATTATCCAAAAATACCCCGAGTGCTGCCAATATTCTGGCGTATGCTGATATTGTGCGTGAAAAAGCAGTACTGCGTGAGCTGATTTCGACTGCACATAAAATTGCTGAAAGTGGCTACAGTCCGAAAGGGCAGCCGGTGAAAGAGGTGTTGGACGAGGCAGAGCGAAAAATTTTTGAAATCGCGGAGAAACGCAATGGCAGCAATGAAGGCCCGAAAGGGGTGTTGTCAATTTTGGATAGCACGTTAGACAAAATTGAGCTGCTGGCAAAATTGAAAAATAAGAACGGTGTCACCGGCGTATCAACAGGTTTTTCCTCGTTGGATCGCAAAACGGCAGGGTTGCAGCCTTCGGATTTGATTATTGTCGCCGCCCGTCCATCGATGGGTAAAACCACGTTTGCGATGAACCTGTGTGAAAATGCGATGATGGGTGAAAGCAAACCGGTATTGGTGTTCAGCCTTGAGATGCCGGCAGATCAAATTATGATGCGGATTTTGGCGTCAATGTCACGAGTCGATCAAACCAAAATCCGTACCGGGCAAATCGAAGATGAAACCGAGTGGGCACGAATCAACAGTACGGTACAAATGTTCAGCGATAAACCGAACTTGTTTATCGACGACTCTTCCGGCTTGACCCCAACCGAACTGAGAGCCCGAGCACGCCGAATTTATCGTGAGCACGGCGGTTTGAGCCTGATTATGGTCGACTATTTGCAATTGATGCGCGCGCCCGGTTATCAGGACAACCGCACTTTAGAGATCGCCGAGATCTCGCGCTCATTGAAAGCCCTGGCAAAAGAACTGCAAGTGCCGGTGGTTGCACTGTCGCAGCTGAACCGTAGCTTGGAACAGCGTGCTGACAAACGTCCGGTCAATTCCGATTTGCGTGAATCGGGATCTATTGAGCAAGACGCAGATTTGATTATGTTTATCTATCGTGATGAGGTGTATCACGATAACAGTGAAATGAAAAATATTGCTGAAATCATTATCGGTAAACAACGGAACGGTCCGATCGGCAAAGTGCGGTTGATGTTTAACGGGCGTTATTCCCGTTTTGACAATTATGCCGGCCCTGAATATAACGAAGAAGATTAAGAGGTTAGGGTGAAAACAGCAACTGCAACGGTTTCATTGTCTGCGCTGCAATACAATTTGCAACAGGTGAAGCGCTTAGCACCACACAGCCGTATTTTGGCGATTGTTAAAGCCAATGGTTATGGGCATGGCATGCTACAGGTCGCCGAAGCGGTGCAGCCATATGCAGATGGCTATGGCGTGGCACGTTTGGCAGAGGCACTGGCACTGCGAGAGCAGGGGATTGAAAAGCCGATTTTATTATTGGAAGGATTTTTCAGCGCAGATGATCTGCCACATTTGATAACCCACAATATTGAGACGGTGGTGCACAGCGAATATCAATTGCAAGCGTTGGAGCAAGCACTGAAAAGTGCGCTATTAGACCGTAAGATAAAAGTTTGGCTTAAAATCGATAGTGGTATGCACCGTTTAGGGGTATCGTTAGCAGAAGTCGATGCTTTTTATCAACGTTTGCAATGCTGCCCGAATGTGCAGCCGCAGATTAATTTTGTCAGCCATTTCAGCCGTGCCGAAGAGTTGCAGTGCGGTTACAGTGAAATTCAGTTGCAGCGCTTCCAACAGGCGTGCAGCGATAAAGACGGTGAACGCAGTCTTGCCGCATCGAACGGAATTTTATACTGGCAAGCCTCACATTTTGACTGGGTGCGTCCGGGGATTATCTTATATGGCATTTCGCCGACCAATGATCAGCTTGCGACAGAATATGGTTTGCAACCGGCGATGACGTTCAGCTCAAGCCTGATTGCAGTGCGTGAACATCCGGCAGGCGAGCCGATTGGCTATGGTGGCGCATGGCTGAGCCCAAAAGATACGAAAATCGGTGTGGTCGCATTGGGGTATGGTGATGGCTATCCACGCGATGTGCCAGCAGGAACGCCGGTATTAATCAACGGCAAGCGCGTGCCGATTGTCGGCAAAGTGTCGATGGATATGATTACCGTTGATTTAGGTGCTGATAGCCGAGCGCAAGTCGGCGATGAAGTGATTTTTTGGGGCAAAGATTCGCAGCACAATGTGTTGCCGATTGAAGAAGTCGCGCGGCATATCGGGGTGATCAGCTATGAATTAGTAACCAAGCTGACTCCAAGGGTAATAATGGAATACAGATAGCAACAGAATATTAATTAACTCATGAGGTATCAAATGCAAAATATTAATCCGACCACAACTGCCGCATGGCAAGCATTGACAGCACATAAGCAACAGCAGCAAGAGGTGACCATTGCGCAACTGTTTGCACAAGAAAACCACCGTTTCGCCGATTATTCGCTTTCTTTCAACAATCAAATTTTAGTCGATTTCTCTAAAAACCCGATTAATCAAGACACCTTAACACTGTTGCGACAACTGGCAAACGAATGCGCCTTGCCACAAGCGATCGAAGCGATGTTCAGCGGCGAAAAAATCAACCGTACCGAAAACCGCGCAGTGTTGCATACCGCACTTCGTAATCGCAGTAATACGCCGGTGTTGGTGGATGGCAAAGATGTGATGCCGGAAGTGAATGCGGTGTTGTCGAAGATGAAAGCGTTTTGTGAGCGTGTGATTGGCGGTGAATGGAAAGGTTACACCGGCAAAGCGATCACCGATGTGATCAATATCGGCATCGGCGGCTCGGATTTGGGCCCTTATATGGTGACCGAAGCACTGCGCCCGTATAAAAACCACTTGAATATGCACTTTGTCTCCAACGTGGACGGCACGCATATTGCCGAAACGCTGAAAAAACTCAATCCGGAAACTACCCTGGTGCTGGTAGCATCGAAAACGTTCACCACGCAAGAAACCATGACCAATGCGCTTTCCGCTCGTGATTGGTTTTTGGCGACGGCACAAGATCAAAAACATGTGGCAAAACACTTTGCGGCGCTGTCAACCAACGGCAAAGCGGTAGCAGAGTTCGGTATCGACACCGCCAATATGTTTGAATTCTGGGATTGGGTTGGCGGTCGCTATTCTTTGTGGTCAGCGATTGGCTTGTCGATTGCATTGTCGATCGGCTTCGATAATTTTGAACAGCTGTTAAGCGGTGCGCATGCGATGGATAACCACTTCCGCCATACCGCACTTGAGCAGAATATCCCTGCAACGTTGGCGTTAGTCGGGATTTGGAACAGTAACTTCTTGGGTGCAGAATCGGAAGCAATCCTACCGTATGACCAATATTTGCACCGTTTTGCTGCTTATTTCCAGCAGGGTAACATGGAATCCAACGGTAAATTTGTCGCACGTAACGGGGAAAAAGTCAGCTATCAAACCGGGCCGATTATCTGGGGTGAACCGGGCACCAATGGACAGCACGCCTTTTACCAATTGATTCACCAAGGTACGCAGCGCATTCCGTGCGATTTTATTGCCCCGGCGCAGAGCCACAACCCGTTGGCGGATCACCACGCAAAATTGCTTTCCAACTTCTTTGCGCAAACCGAAGCCTTGGCCTTCGGCAAAAGCCAAGCCGTGGTGGAACAAGAATTTTTAGACGCAGGCAAAACCTTGAGCGAAGTGGCGCATATCGTGCCGTACAAAGTATTCGAAGGCAACCGCCCGACCAACTCGATTTTATTGCAAAAAATTACCCCGTTCAGTCTTGGCGCATTGATTGCGATGTATGAGCATAAAATTTTTGTACAAGGCGTGATCTTCAACATCTTCAGCTTCGACCAATGGGGAGTAGAGCTGGGCAAACAGCTTGCCAACCGCATTCTGCCGGAGTTGGAAAATGACCAAACAATCAGCTCGCACGACAGCTCGACCAACGGTTTAATCAACCAATTCAAAGCGTGGCGTTAACTGCATAATCGCAGATTAAAAATCCAATCACTGAGATAGTGGTTGGATTTTTTGTTATCTGTATATCTGTAGTGCACTAGTCAACTGATTTCTCTACGGCAAAAATCTCGCGTCGTAGCGGATCAATCTGCGCTCGAATGCCAAAAGCAGCCGCTAGATTGTCCTCGGTCAGCACACTTTGGGTTGCGCCACTGGCAATGATCTTACCGCCGCCAAGTAAAATCACTTCATCACAGAAACGGTAGGCAAGCGAAAGGTGATGAATGGCGATGACACAAGTGCGGTCGGGCATGAGGGCTTTCAGTTGCTGCATGATGTCGATCTGATAATAGGGATCGAGCGGTGCAATCGGCTCGTCTGCCAGCAGCAAAGGCGCTTCTTTTATGCAGCAGCGTGCCAGTTGCACTCGTGCTTTTTCGCCGCCGGACAGTTGTTTGAACGGCTTATCAAGCAGTGGTGCTACCGCAAATTTTTCAGCTACTGACCGCACTTTTTGCTGCTCTTTGTTGTGTGAAGAGAGGTTGGAGTAGGGGGGTAATAAGCCGAGCGCAATCACATCATACGTTGATAAATCCCAATGAATCTGTATGTTTTGGGCAAGATAGGCTAATTGTCGGCTTTTTTGTTGTGGGCTGATGCCGCTGAGTTTGCGGTTATTTAGCCAAATCTGACCGCTCTTTGGCGTCAAAATACCGGCAATGGCTTTCAGCAAGGTAGATTTGCCTGCACCGTTCGCCCCCATAATCCCGATCAATTTGCCTTGTGTCAGCGTACAAGTAATATCCTCTAAGGCGTAGGGGAAACTGAGGTGTTCAAGCTTAATCACGATAAATGCTCCGTTGTTGCTGCAATAAAATCCAGATTAGACACGGTGCGCCGATCAGGGCGGTGAGTGTGCCGATATAAATATGTGAGAAAAACGGCAGATAGATAATGCTTAAATCGGCAACCAACAGCAGCAATGCGCCCAATAACCCGCTGGTGAGGTACAATTGTGACGGACGTTTTTTGAGTAACAGACGGGCAAAGTGCGGTGCAATCAATCCGATAAAACCAATGGTCCCTGTTTGCGGAATCACTGCGCCGACCAATAATGCCACGCCAAAGGTGGTGATAAAAAAGCTCTTTTTGGGATCAATACCCATCGTGCCGGCGGTTTCTTCGCCAAAAGTGAGCAGATCCAGATAACGTCGTTGGCGGTATAAGCAAAAAATACCAAGCAAGATAATCGCTAATGATAACAATAAGGTGTCTGTTTTCGCCCATGCCAATGAGCCTTGCAGCCAACGGTACAGCTCCGCCAATGCCCACGGGCTTTGGGCGTTGGAAAGCAACAAGGCAATGGCAGAAGCGAGCAGCATATTCACTGCGACACCGCTTAAAATCATCATTGTCGTGCCGTGATTTTTAGCGATCAGATAGACCAATAAAAAACTCAACAACGCACCTGTCACACCGCCTAACAATAACAGGCTCAAGGGGGCGGAAAAGTAATATAGAATAAACACGCTGGCGGTGGTGGCACCGTTGGCGCTGCCTAATAAACCGGGGCTGGCAAGTGGATTTTGAAAGATGCCCTGCATCGCATTGCCGGCGATCGCCAAACTGGCGCCGGTCACTATCGCCAAGCCAAGGCGCGGCAAGCGGATTTCCCACAGCACTAAGTCGCGCATATCGCTCAACACACCCTCGGCATTGCGCAAAGCGGCAAAATCGCCTAGTTGGTAATACATGGCTGCCGTGCTGATCCCTAGCAACAGCACGAGCAGTAACAGATTCAGTTTATTCATGTTTTTCATTTAATTGTTGATAAAGCAACTGTTGATAAAGCAGTGCTGCTCCCTGCCACACCCCGTGATCGAAACAGTAAGTATATTTCAGCGGTGCGCTGGCTTGTGCGCGAGATTGGAACAGCTGCTGCAACAACGGATGGGAAAGCAGCTCCGCTTGCGTGTTATAACCCTGTTTGTCGCTCAGCGCAATCAGGAAATTGGGCTGGCTGCGCACGACCTGTTCCAGTGAGAAATTTTGTGCGCTGAGATGGCTTTGCAGCGGGGTTAGCCCAAGCAGTTTTAATAGCGTTTGATATTGCGGCAAATCGCTTTCCACCACGCCGGTATCAGATAAAATCAGGGTTTCGGTCAGGGCTTGATTCAGCTTAAAATTCTGGGCTTGTAATGCGGCGACTAACTGTTCGGCGTGCACTTGATTATGGGTGATGTCGCCCAATTGCAGGATAAACGCAAACAGTTGCTCCGGCGTTTGCGGACTGTCGTTGACCGGGATAATCTTCACGCCAAGCTGTTTTAGCGCAGTGGCCAGTTGCGGATAAAACTGTTGATTGAGTAACACGGTTTTGTCTAAATAAGGCAAAAGTGCGGTCAAGTGCGGTTGCAGCGTCGGTTTGTCGTGATTCAGCTTATCCAACATCATCAGCGGATTGGTAGAATAAGGCGACATTGCCGCAATTTGCTCCGGCCGAGCCAATTCGATCAGCAAGCGATCGCTGCACAGGGTCAGCGAAACGAATTGCTCGGCGTGGGCAATCGGTGCGCAAAGGCAAAGTGCGGTGAGAATTTTAAAAATGTTGTTCATTTGCTGTTGTGGTGGATTGAAATTGCCTTCAATAATTATATTTCATCTCATTATATATCAGAATGGGGTTTGTAGGGGCGGATTGCATCCGCCCTATTATCGTTCGTAGTTTTATCATTGGGGGCAGATTCAATCTGTCCCTATAGTTGGAATATTTATATAAAATCGATCTTTTTCCCATGTAAATGGATTATGCTGGATATATTCGGCAATCTGCTCATAAGATTTTTCATCACGGATAATATGCTCATAATAATTACGTTGCCAAATCTTATCACCTAAAAATGGTGCGAGTTTTCGAGTAACCGCAGATTTATATCCTCTAATTATTGCACCAATTGTATTGCTGGAAATATAAAATGGCGTTTGTGAGTCATTCGGATTTAAATTTTCTGTAATAGTAATAATGCCGTGTAAATGGTTTGGCATGATAATAAATTCATCTAATTCAATATTTTTTCGTTTATTTGCATTATTCAGCCATTCGTTATAAGCAATGTTGCCATATTCATTAAGCACCATGGTGCCATTCTCTATATGACCAAATAAAGACATCCTGTCTGCACAACAAAGCGTAACAAAATAACACCCTTCAGAAGCATAATTATAATGCGGTAAGCGTATGGTATGGCGTTTATGTGTGTCTGGATTATATTTCATATTTATCATTGCAGGGGCAAATTGCATACGTCTTGTTAAATAATGCGTTTTATTTAGGGCAGATGCAATCTGCCCCTACGGTTCTATATAAATAATGTCTATTTTACCGTCTAAAAACTGCCTTTTAAACCAACATAAATGTTGCGTCCGTCTTGCCCGTAACCCACTGTGTGTTCGTATTTTTTATTGAACAAATTATTGAGGTGAGTATAAACAGTGAGGTTTTTACTCAGTTGATAATCGGCACCGAGGTTCACCAGTGTATAAGACGGCATTTTTACTCGTGATGAGGTATACGTGTTTTCATCATAATAGCTGTCGATACGTTTTCCAACATAAGAGACATTCACATTGGTGCTGAATTGTTGTGTGATTTGATACGCCAAACCTGCATTTGCGGTATGTTTTGGGCGGCGCACCAATTCCATCTGCTTGCTGTCTTTTGCACGTAAATAGGTGTAGTTGGCATAGGCGTTCAACACGTCAGTCAATTTGCCGTTATACGCAATTTCCACCCCACGGATTTTGCTGGTGCCGTCCACATTGACTGCACGTGAGGTGTAGGTGATTAAATCAACCACTTCACTGCTGATTAAATGATCGACATTGCGTGCAAAATAAGTCACATCAACGCTATGGCGTTTATCGCTTGATTCAAGTAAGAATCCAATGTCACCACCACGGCTGCGTTCCGGTTTTAACTCAGGGTTAGCCAGATAACGGCTGTTCCAACCATAGTATTCAGTTATGGTCGGATTTTGAATAGCGGTTCCCAGACTGGCGTGAGCCTTGATGTTCGGCGATAACCGATAGGCTCCGGCAATGCGACCGGTAAAGGCATTTTTATATTCAGAACTATCGTTAAAACGCCCGCTGATAGAAAGACTGTGATCTTGCTCGCTGAATAAACGGTATTCTGTTGCAATACTTTTTTCGATTAAGCTTTTTTCAGTGCTATAAGAACTGGAATCATATTTGGCTTGTTGATATTCGGCTAGCATGCTAACGGCTTGTTTCACTGCGCCTTCACGATCAAAATTGATATCTAATTGATAATTGGCATTCAGTTTTTTCGCATCATAGCGGCTTGCCCAAGCGCTAAAGGTATCGCTATCGGTTTTAATGTGGCTTACGCTGGCTTGTTGCTTGAACAGTTGTTGATCGTTGCCTAAGTAACCACTTAATTTCAAGGTGGTATCACGGGTGCGGGTGTAGTCATCAAATGCTGTTTCGCCCGCATAACTATTATCAAAACGAACGTTTTGGCTGGAATGTGCAGCCAGCACTTCAACCCCTTTATCCTCGGCATCATAACCTAAGCGTAACGAGGCATTGTCACGGTGGAATTTATCACGTTCTTTGGCTCCTCCTGTAGTGATCGACGAGCCGTTTTCCGCAGTATAACGAAAAGTATCGCGGCTATAAGCGGAAATACCACGAGTCCGTTGGCTGTCGCCATGCAGGGCATAGTAGAACCCATTGTTATAACCGGAAAGCGTGGCGGAACCGCTGACGGTGCCGTGTGAACCGGTGCCGAAATCAAAATCGACATTAAACGGCTTGTTTTTGTACAGACCGCTCTTGGTGGTGATATAAATCACACCGCCCATGGCATCGCTGCCCCACAGGGCGGATTGTTCGCCGCGCAAAACTTCGATTCGATCGATATTACTCAGACTTAAGCCGCCAAAATCAAAACCATAGCCGGTGACCGGATTGACTTTTACTCCGTCAATAATCACTGCTGTATGGTTATCATCGGCACCGCGCAAATAAAAATTGCTTAGAGTGCCACGCCCGCCAGAGGCACTCCATGCCATACTTGGCACGGTCTTGAGTGCGTCGCTGACATAAGTTGCATCGCGATTGGCAAAGTCTTGCTCGGTTAAAACGGTGACAGATGAGGCGGCTTGAGCTTGATTAACCGGCGCAGCATACGCCGAATAGACGGTGATTGGTTGCAGTGTAGTGGTTGCTTGTTCGGCAATCGCTAATGACGGCAGCGTTGCCAAAAGTGCGGTGGTGATAAGATTCTTTTTCATAGGTTCCTTAGAGTAATTTATATTTTAATGCGTATATTTTTATAATGTGTTATACCGCCGCCCGAACACCCAACATATGGCAAATCGCATAAGTCAGTTCCGAGCGGTTCAAGGTGTAAAAATGGAAATCTTTCACGCCCTCGTTGGATAACACTTTCACCATATCGATGGCGATGCTGGCGGCAACCAGGTTGCGTGTAGTTTGATCGTCTTCGAGGCCTTGATACATTTTCGGCATCCAACTTGGCACTTTCACATTGGTCAGGGTGGCCATTTTTTGCAGTTGCTTGAAGTTGGTGACCGGCAGAATGCCCGGCACGATTTCCACATCAATACCCACCGCCACACAGCGATCACGGAAGCGCAAATAACTGTCTACATCAAAAAAGAATTGCGTAATCGCACGGTTTGCGCCAGCGGCGACTTTTTCTTTTAAATGTAATAAATCCGCTTGTGCCGATTTGGCTTCAGGGTGTACTTCGGGGTATGCCGCCACTGAAATATCAAAATCCGCCACCTCTTTTAACAGCTTCACTAAATCTGAGGCATAGAACGGCTGTTTGGCATAACCGGGCGGCTCATCGCCACGCAAGGCAACGATATTGCGAATGCCGCTGTCCCAATAATCCTGCGCAATCACACGCAACTGATCCGGCGTGGCGTCGATACCGGTCAAGTGCGGTGCCGCAATTAAGCCGGTGTCTTGTTGAATTCGTTTGACAATACCGTGGGTACGGTCGCGCTCCCCGGAGTTTGCACCATAAGTAACGGAAACAAATTTCGGTTTCAATGGGGCTAAACGATGGATTGAGTCCCACAACAGGGTTTCCATTTTTTCATTTTTTGCCGGAAAAAACTCAAAGGAGACATTAATTTCACCATTTAAATTGGCAAGGGAATGATTTAAGTGATCAATTTCTTTAGCGTAGCTCATGAAGTGTTCCTTTTATATTTTATTTTAGCCGTCTAGATGGTTAAACTTTATCTGCTTTCCTGTATAAATGCAATATCACAATTTTCATATTTAGCATGAATTTTGCTAATGTAAAGAAGCGTTGTGGGGTTTAATTTTTTCTACCTGTTTTCATTATAATGAAAATAATATCGAAAATGTGCCAAAACTTTCATTATACTGAAAACCCAAGTAGATCCTACCGCACTTTTATTTGACAAACCTTATCCCCAAACCTATGCTTTGAGGAATTTCAATCGAATTTAT
Source organism: Testudinibacter aquarius (assembly GCF_004342725.1). Lineage (GTDB taxonomy): Bacteria > Pseudomonadota > Gammaproteobacteria > Enterobacterales > Pasteurellaceae > Chelonobacter > Chelonobacter aquarius. The sequence continues at coordinate 77,315 of NZ_SMCP01000007.1, forward strand.
CAATGGAAAGTTAGCCTATGTCACACGCTCAAACCGCACTTGCACCAACGCCGCTCGAACAAGCCCTTGCCCAACGGATTCTGATTTTAGACGGGGCGATGGGGACGATGATCCAACAATATAAACTGACGGAAACGGATTTCCGTGGTGAGCGGTTTAAAGCGAGCAAGATTGATTTGCGTGGCAACAACGATTTATTGACCTTAACCCAGCCGTTGGTGATTAAACGTATTCATGAGCAATACTTGGAAGCCGGAGCGGATATTATTGAAACCAATACCTTTAGTTCAACTACAATTGCGCAAGCGGATTACGCCCTTGAAGCCATTGCTTATGAACTGAATTTTGCCGGGGCAAAACTGGCACGTCTTGCGGCGGATCAGTATAGCACGGCGGACAAACCGCGCTTTGTGGCAGGGGTATTGGGGCCAACCAACCGCACCGCTTCGATCTCGCCTGACGTGAACGATCCTGGTTTTCGCAATGTCACCTTTATGCAGTTAGTGGAAGCGTATGCAGAAGCCACTCGAGGCTTGATCAACGGTGGAGCAGATCTGATTATGATCGAAACCATTTTCGATACGCTGAATGCCAAAGCGGCGGTGTTCGCCATTGAAAGCGTGTTTGACGAATTGGGCGTGAAGCTGCCGATTATGATTTCGGGCACCATTACCGATGCTTCAGGACGCACCCTGTCAGGACAAACGACGGAAGCGTTTTATAACTCGCTGCGCCACGCCAAACCGCTCAGCTTTGGCTTGAACTGTGCCTTAGGCCCGAAAGAATTGCGGCAATATGTGGAGCAGATGTCAAAGATCAGTGAATGCTATGTCTCTGTTCATCCTAATGCAGGCTTGCCAAATGCCTTTGGCGGCTACGATTTGGGGGCGGAGGAGATGGCAGCACAGCTGAAAGAGTGGGCGGAAAGCGGCTTTTTGAATATTGTCGGTGGCTGTTGCGGTACCACGCCTGAGCATATCAAAGCCTTTAGTGAAGTGATGAGCGGGATCAAACCACGCCCGTTGCCGCAGTTGAAAACCGCCATGCGATTGTCGGGCTTAGAGCCGCTCACCATTGATGAAAACAGCCTGTTTGTGAATGTGGGGGAACGCAATAACGTGACCGGTTCTGCCAAATTCAAGCGTTTGATTAAAGAAAATAAATTTAGTGAGGCGATTGAAATTGCCATTGACCAAGTGGAAAACGGTGCGCAAGTGATCGATGTGAATATGGACGAAGCCTTGCTTGATTCGCAAGCCTGTATGGCACGCTTTTTAAATATCATGGCGACCGAACCTGATGCGGCAAAAGTGCCGGTGATGATTGACTCTTCCAAATGGGAAGTGATCGAAGCAGGGCTGCAATCTATTCAAGGCAAGGGCATTGTCAACTCCATTTCCCTTAAAGAGGGCGAAGAAAAATTTATCACACAAGCCAAATTGGTGCGCCGTTATGGAGCAGCAGTGGTGGTGATGGCGTTTGACGAAGTGGGACAGGCGGATACCGAACAACGCAAGGTAGAGATTTGTACCCGAGCTTATCGCATTTTGGTGGATCAACTGAATTTTCCACCGGAAGATATTATTTTCGACCCGAATATTTTCGCCATCGGCACCGGTATTGAAGAGCACAATAACTATGGTGTGGATTTTATCAACGCCACCGCACGGATTAAACAAACCCTGCCGTTCGCCAAAATTTCAGGAGGGGTGTCGAATGTGTCCTTTTCCTTGCGTGGCAATAATTTAATGCGTGAAGCGATCCATGCTGTGTTCCTCTATCATGCAATTAAAGCCGGGATGGATATGGGTATCGTCAATGCCGGGCAGTTGGCGATCTATGATGATCTTGATGCGGAGTTGCGTGATGTGGTGGAAGATGCGGTGCTCAATCGTCATGCCGATTCTACCGATCGTCTGTTGGAAATTGCGGAAAAATACCGCAATCAAGGTGGCGAGCAAGAGGATACCAGCGTTGCCGAATGGCGCACTTGGGACGTGACCGAGCGCTTAAAACACGCGTTGGTGAAAGGCATCACCAACTTTATTATTGAAGATACGGAAGAGGCGCGCCAGCAATTCAGTTCGCCGTTGGAAGTGATTGAAGGGCCGTTGATGGCAGGCATGGACGTGGTGGGCGATTTATTCGGTGACGGTAAAATGTTCCTGCCGCAAGTGGTGAAATCCGCACGGGTGATGAAGCAATCCGTCGCCTATTTAGAGCCGTTTATCAACGCCACCAAGCAGAAAGGATCGTCCAGTGGCAAGGTGGTGATTGCCACCGTAAAAGGCGATGTACACGACATCGGCAAAAACATTGTAAGCGTGGTGCTGCAATGTAATAACTTTGAAGTCATCGATTTGGGCGTGATGGTGCCGGCGGATAAAATCATCGAAACCGCACTTCAAGAAAAAGCCGACATTATCGGCTTAAGCGGATTGATCACCCCGTCACTGGACGAAATGGAATATTTCTTGGGCGAACTCACCCGGTTGAAGCTGAATATTCCGGTGCTGATTGGCGGGGCGACCACCTCGAAAGAGCATACCGCAATTAAACTTTACCCTAAATACGCCCATGAAGTGATCTACACCACCAATGCTTCCCGTGCGGTGACGGTATGTGCCGCGCTGATGAACCCAGAAAGCAAAGCGGAATTGTGGCAACGCACGAAAAAAGAGTACGAGAAAATCCAACACACCTTTGCTAATCGCAAACCTGCTCGTAAACAGTTAAGCATTGAGGAAGCCCGATCCAACCGTTTTGAGCCATTTGCTGGCGAATGGGCGGATTACCAAGTGCCACAACCAAAGCAAACCGGCATTGTGGAATATAAAAACGTGCCGATTGCCACCCTCCGCCAATTTATCGACTGGTCACCGTTTTTCCGTTTATGGGGCTTAATGGGCGGCTATCCGGATGCCTTTGATTACCCGGAAGGCGGCGAAGAAGCGCGCCGTGTGTGGAATGACGCACAAGTGATGCTCGATGAATTTGAGCAAAACGGCAAATTAAATCCGAGCGGTATTATGGGGATATTCCCTGCCTATCGCACCGGAGATGATATTGAAGTTTATCAAAATTCCGACCGCACTTTAGTGGCAAGCAAAGCCTATCACCTACGTCAACAAGGAGAACGGGGCAAAAACAGCAAAAGCCCGTATAACCTGTGTTTAAGCGACTATATTGCCGATCGAGCAAGCGGTCAGCAAGACTATTTAGGCATGTTTGCGGTTTGTGCCGGGGTGGAAGAACATGCTTTAGTGGACGGCTTCAAAGCCGCAGGCGATGATTACAATGCGATTTTGCTCCAAGCCATAGGCGACCGCTTAGCGGAAGCTATGGCGGAATATCTGCATTTTGAACTCCGCACCAAAGTGTGGGGCTATTCCGATGAAACCTTTGATAATCAAGGCTTAATCGCCGAAAACTACCTCGGCACCCGCCCCGCTCCCGGCTACCCAAGCTGCCCGGAACACACCGAAAAGCAACTGATTTGGGATTTACTCGAAGTAGAACAACGCATCGGCATGAAACTCACCGAAAGCTACGCCATGTGGCCCTCCGCCTCTGTCTGCGGTTGGTACTTCACCCACCCCGCCAGTGAGTATTTTACACTGGGTCGCATTGATGAAGATCAGGCGAAGGATTATGCCGAGCGTAAGGGGTGGAGTGAGAGAGAAATGGTGAAGTGGTTAGGGGTTTCGATGAAGTAGAAAATTGTTACATTATATAGAATACCAAAGTGATTGTTCAGGAGTGAAATATGAAAATTAGTAATATAAGAATTAAAAATTTTAGAAAACTAAAATCGTGCTCTATTAATCTTTCAAATAAAGAAACTTTATTTGTTGGAGCAAATAATAGCGGTAAAACATCAGCTATGCATGCATTAATGTTCTTTCTTGGTAATAATCATAGTAATTTCAGAATTACAGATTTTCCTATGGACTATTGGAATGATTTAGATCGTATAGGGGAATCTTGGATAGAAGATAGTGTTAATAAACATGAGGGTAATACTCTAGAAGAATGGCGAAATTATTGTCCTAGCTTATATATAACTTTATCTGATATTACAAATTACGATCTGCCTAAAATTAAACATTTAATACCAGATTTATCATGGAATCAAACATTAGATTTAAATGTTTGTCTTATCTATCAACCTGAAAATTTTAATAAATTTAAGTTGGAATTTATAAAGTATATTACAACAATAAGATCTTTAAATGTTAAAGAAAATAATATTCCACTACCTAACTCTATGAAGGAGTTTTTATCTGAAAAAATAAATTATTATTTTAAAATAAAATATTATTTAATAAATCCATTAGATCATTCTATTTCATATCCATTAGAAAAATTCCCCTTTGATGGTATTTTTAAGTTAAGTCTTATACCTGCACAAAGAAAATTTGCAGATTCTACCGATGTAGATTCTGGAAGCAATAATTTGTCCGATCAACTAAGCCTTTTCTATAAAAACCATTTAAATCCCAGAGAATTACCATCTCAAGAAGATATTAATGTCTTGATAAATATTAATGAGTTACAAAGTACATTAACATCTCAATTAAATGATAGTTTTAAGGAGTACTTGGATTCATTAAAATCTTTAGGTTATCCAAGCACCAACTATGATCCTGAAATTAGACTTGAAAGTTTTATAGATAGCTCCGAAGTTCTTAAACAAAATACTAAAGTGAAATTTGGAAATCAAGATAATTTATCTTTACCTGAGGAGTTAAATGGTTTAGGTTATAGGAACCTAATTTATATTTTCTTTAAATTATTAGCATTTAAAGCAGAATGGTTGAAAATAGGAAAATCTTATTTAAAGGATGAAATTCCTATTCAGCCTATTCACTTGGTTTTAATTGAAGAACCAGAAGCTCACCTACATTCTCAAGTACAACAAGTTTTTGTTAAAAAAGCTTACGAAATATTAACTACAAACCTGATTGAAAACCAACATCTTACAGCACAATTAGTCATTAGTACACATTCTAGCTATATTATTCATGAAGTAGGGTTTGATAATCTACACTATTTTAAAAGGACTAGAGATGATGATAGCCTTTATTCTGAAGCCATAGATCTTTCTAATATTTTTAATGAGGATTCTAAAGAAAATAAAAGATTTGTTTCTCGATACTTGAGAACTGTTCATTGTGATCTATTTTTTGCAAATGCGATTATTTTAGTCGAAGGTTCAGCGGAAAAAATGCTATTGCCTTACTTTATACAACATAATTTTTCTGAGCTAAATTCGAACTATATTTCTATTCTAGAAGTAAATGGCTCCCATGCACATAGATTTAAACCTCTTATTGAGGCATTAGGCGTTCCTTGTTTAGTGCTTACAGATCTAGATCCTGTTGATCAAAATAAGAAAAAAACTATACCTAAAAGAGGGCTATCTCAAAAATCTAGCTGTGATAACTTGACTAAATGGCTGTCTTTATCAAATAGAGATTTAGATTGTATATTAAACCTTAAGGATGAAAAAAAAGTTATAGGTAATACCTTTATTTCTTATCAAGTGGAAATTTCAATAAATTGGAATGGTAAAGATATCGACGTTATTCCATATACATTTGAAGATTCTATATTTTTTACCAATCTAGAGTTATTTAAGAATGCTACAAAAATGGAAAATACAACAGGAATGCTAAAAAAAATGCATAAGGCTACTCAAGAAAAAAATATAGATGACGTTTGTGAAAAAGCTTTTGACGCTTTAAATGTTCAAGGAGGTAAAGCACAAATGGCATTAGATATTTTATATTCATTTGATCCAAATATAGAAGATGAGAAATTTAAAGTGCCGAATTATATTGAAATAGGTTTTAACTGGCTTGCTAAACAATTAAAGTAAAGGGAGAGGCAATATGAATAATGTGGATGATGAAATTTATTCCTATGTAACCGGAAATCCGCCAAAAAGTTTTCTTCTCTTTGCTGGTGCAGGATCAGGTAAAACAAGGACATTAGTGAATGTATTAGAAAAAATAAAAAAAGAGCATGGGGGTAATTTATTCAGAAAAGGCCAGAAAGTAAAAGTAATTACTTTTACAAATGCTGCTTGTGAAGAAATAAATCATCGACTTCAATATGATTATACATTTAGTGTGTCAACTATTCATAGCTTTTCTTGGGAGCTTATAAAACCATTTACAAAAAATATAAAAGAGTTTTTAGAGAAAAAGCTAAATAATGATATTGATAATTTACAAGATAAAATAAATAAAGCAAGAAATAATAATTCTAGAGAAAATTATCAGAAAGATTTGAGAAAAATACAAGCTAGATTAGAGAGTCTGGAAACTATAACTAGTTTTATTTATAGCCCTACAGAAGTTTTGATTGGAAAAGGTACGCTTAATCATTCAGAGGTTATCTCAATTTTGGCAAAATTTATGAAAGAACACTCGTTAATGCAAGATATTTTGATTAGCCAATATCCTATTCTTTTTATTGATGAATCCCAGGATACACAAAAAGAATTGTTAATTTCTTTAATTGAAACCCAAAAAGCGAACTCAAAACAATTCTGTTTAGGATTATTTGGAGATCTAACTCAACAAATCTATTCAAGTGGCTATCCTGAATTAGCTATAAGTTTGCCACAAGATTGGGGAAGACCTTATAAACAAGATAACTATAGATGTTCAATTAGAATAGTTGACTTAATTAATAAGATTGGGAAAGATAGTAGTGAAAATTTTATACCCCAAATTGCAAGAAAAGATGAAAAAGGAACTGTAAGACTATTTATTCTTAATAGCGATATTAAAGATAAACGAGAAAAAGAACAATGTATTAGAGAACAAATGTCTTTAATATCTTCAGATCCTCACTGGAATAATATTAGAAATGTAAAAACTTTAGTTTTAGAGCATGCCATGGCTGCCAAAAGGTCTGGATTTGAAAAATTTTTCTTACCTCTATCTAAAAATAATATTATAAGAGATAATTTACTACAAAATACAGGGGCCTGTGTGCAATTTCTTTTATATCAATTTTTACCTTTACTTGAAAGCATTCAGGAAAATAACTCTTTCACTTTAATGAGGATATTGGAAAAATATTCTCACAGAATGGATAAAAGTAAGATAGAAGATAATTTTATTTCGTTTAAGAAAGACGTAGAAGATTTTTACTCTTTAGTAAGAGATGATAATACATTAGAAAATATATTATCATATATCTATAATAAAGATATATTGGAAATACCAGATGATATTAAGAATGGTTTAAACTTTGATAAGCAATCTTATGAAATAGATGATAAGGATTTTTTATGGAATCAAGCATTAAAAGCTAGTTTAGATCAACTTAAAAAATATAGTTTATATGCTAAGGGAATATTAAGTTTTGGTACTCATCAAGGAGTGAAGGGGCTAGAATTTCCTAGAGTAATGGCTATATTAGATGATAGTGAAGCTAATGGATTTTTATTTAAATATAATAAGTTAATGAGAGTGGAAGCACTTAGTGATACAGACAAAAAGAATATTGTAAGTGGTAAAGATAATGTTTTATCGAGAACCGCTAGATTATTTTATGTTATTTGTAGTAGAGCAGAAAAGTCTCTAGTCGTGGTGGCATATACTAGTGATATTGCGACTTTAAAAGAAAAAGCAGTAAACTCGGGGTGGTTTGCTGAAGATGAGATTGAAATAATAGCAGAGTAGTCCAACTTGTTAGTAATAATATAATTATTACTAGCTATTTTTATTAAAAAATCTTTAGCGCACATGATCTTATGGTATTTGGTTAAACCATTATGAACTGCTAATTTACGTTTAAGCCAAAGATTTTAATAATTCAGGAAAACCAATGACCAACGATCCGTTTAAAGATTATATCCGCCATATCGAACCAAGCAAGAAACAAAAAGGCTATGCGTGGCAGACGGCGATTGGGTTGCAAGATGTCGATGGCTTGCAGCCCCCTCGTTATTTGCGTGAAATGGCGATTAAGCATATTGACGGGAAGATTTCCATTGAAACTGCGGAACAGTGGATTAGTCAATATTATGCGGCTCAACCAACGCTCGATGAAAGCCGTACGGAAGAAGCGGATAAGGTTTCGGTACAAATCGCTAAGTTGTTGTCTGAGCCGGCATTTTCTTTTAACGTTAGCCAATATCTTGCTATTCATAAACAGCTGTTTACGGGAATCTATCCACATGCAGGGAAAATACGCCACTATAATATCAGCAAAAAAGAGTGGATTTTAGACGGTGAAACGGTGGTTTATGGTGCAGCTGCCGAGTTACAAGCAATGTTGGAATACGATTTAGCTCAAGAAAAAATATTTAGTTATAAAGGGTTATCAATTGATACCGTAATTGAACATTTAGCTATTTTTATTGCACGATTATGGCAAATTCACCCCTTTGAAGAAGGCAATACTCGTATAGGTGCGGTATTTTTACTGAAATATTTAAAAACGTTAGGCTTTGATGCCAGTAATGATATTTTTGCTGAAAATGCGTGTATTCAACTACAGAATATTTGGTGCGTTTTTTGCGTAATCTACTGTTAGATGAAGAAAATTTGTTGAATAATAGAGAGTTACATATCAGCAATTCATAGCTCCCAAATGGCACAAGTTAAAAACTTTCGCCAACAATGGAAGTATGTATTTCCTACCCCTCCCTACACTCCAACCAAGGCACTTTTGTTCCGTTGATATTTTTATAGTATGTGGAGCTGTGTTCACGGGCGATTAAGTCAATAGAATATCCTTGAATTGGGTGGTAAGAACGATACATGACTTCAAAACGTGAGCTGCGGGCATTGAGTGGAACATTAGCAATATGATCAAAAGGTTCTGCTTTGCCACCGTCTAGCTGAAAATAGATGCCGAAATTGTGTTTTAAACGGCTTTCTCGCCAAAGTGGAAAATAGGTCGATAAAAAGGATGTGCCGCCGGTTTCAAAGTTATTACATGAATAAAAGTAACGCTTGTAGTCGGCGACATTAGAAAGTTCGGCTTGGCTGATAGTGTTTTTCAGATAACCGGTCTGCACTTTTTTGCCGGCTGAGAGGTGCAGGTAAATAAGGTTGTAATGGTTAAAGTGAATAAAATCAGTTTACGTTTTTTCATTATACAGCCCTAAAGTGCGGTCAAATTCACCGTACTTTTTTAAATTTAACTCGCCACCTGTTCAATCAATAGATCCAGCCCAACCTGATCATAGGCTTCAATATCTTGATCGTTATTCTCATTAATGATCAAATCATTGAGCGCAAGACAGCCGTGGGCTTGCAGTTTGTTTTTGGTGAAATTGGAGCGGGCGGCGGAGCTTTTGTTGTTTAGGTTAATCACGCCGATGGTGGCACCATCATCGCAACGGTGTTTATTGATAAAAACCAAGTTATAACCGCGATTCGCGGATATAGCCGGTTTTGCTGATGGTGGCATTGAACAAGCCCGAGCCAACGGTTTCAACGCCTTTAGTGGCGAATGGGCGGATTACAACGTGCCACAACCGAATCAAACCGGCATTGTGGAATATAAAAACGTGCCGATTGCCACGCTGCGCAATTTATCGACTGGTCACCGTTTTTCCGCTTATGGGGCTTAATGGGTGGTTATCCTGATACCTTTGATTACCCGGAAGGCGGCGAAGAAGCCTGCCGTGTGTGGAATGACGCACAAGTGATGCTCTATGAATTTGAGCAAAATAGTAAATTAAATCCGAACGGTATTATGGGCATTTTCCCTGCCTATCGCACAGGTGATGATATTGAAATTTATCAAAATTCCGACCGCACTATGCCTAGCGAAAAGTAATAGCGAAAAAGAGTCATAGTCCAGAGAATTGTGTTTAAAATTAGCACACTCGTCGTTGTAATCTTCATCAATAGTCCCACTATTGATTTCGGCTTACGCTTAGATTGCGCTAATTTTAAACGACAACTCAAAATATAAATAAAGATCAATAGACCCTAATAAAAATAATAAATAGACATTTATAATGTGTAATTATTGTACTAACCAATTATTGGTTAGTACAATAAATCATCGAACTATTCTAACAGATCAAACAATTGAGTTTTTTTATTGAGTTAAGTGAACTCAAGTGTGGTTTATTCCGCTTTATTATTAGTAAAAACCTGCCAATCGGTCTGCTTTAACCATTTACTGCTGAGTGTACCGGCGGTTATCGCACCATTGACGTTAAGTGCGGTTCGGCCCATATCAATCAACGGCTCGATTGAGATCAGTAACCCGACTAAAGTCAGCGGTAAACCCATGGTTGAAAGTACTACAATCGCAGCAAAGGTAGCGCCGCCGCCGACACCGGCAATGCCGAAGGAGGAAATGGTGACAATTGCGATTAATGATAAAATAAATTGCGGCGCCAGCGGATCAATTCCCACCGACGGTGCAACCATAAACGCGAGCATTGCCGGATAAATCCCCGCGCAGCCGTTTTGTCCGATGGTGGCGCCAAAGGTCGCCGAGAAGTTAGCAATTGTGCCGGAGTTACCCAGACGATTGGTTTGGGTTTCAATATTCAACGGAATGGTTGCTGCACTGGAACGTGAGGTGAAAGCGAACAGTAAGGTCGGTAGTACTTTTTTATAATAGCTGAGCGGATTGATACCACTGAGTCCCAACAACACGCCGTGTACTATAAACATCACCGCAATCGCCAGATAAGAAGCGATAATAAAATTCAGTAAATTCAGAATATCGGTCAGGCTAGAAGTTGCCGCCATGCGCGTCATTAGTGCCAGAATACCGTAAGGTGTCAGGTTGATGATGATTCGAACCAGGCTCATCACCAGCTTATTCAAGCTTTCAGTGCCTTGTGAAATACGCTCGGCAATGTCTGCATTATCTTTGCGCAGGCGTAATGTAGCGATCCCCAAGAATGCGGCAAAAATCACGGTGCTGATAATCGAAGTCGGATTGGCACCGGTCAGTTCGGCAAACGGATTGCGTGGAATAAAAGAAAGTAACATTGAGGGAATGGTTAAATTAGCGACTTGATCCACACGTCCTAAAACCCGTTCTTGTGCAGCGGCTTCACGGGCACCTGCAATTAAGCCATCGGCGTTGAGGTTGAATAAAATGCTAAATCCAATACCGACCAGCGCCGCAATTGCGGTAGTAAACAGCAAAACGCCTAAAATACTGAAACTGATTTTTCCTAACGAGCCGGCATTGTGCAATTTGGTGATGGCGGATAAAATCGAGACAAATACCAGCGGCATCACAATCATTTGCAGCAAGCGAACATAACCATTACCGACCAGATTGATCCAGTCAATAGTTTGGCTGACCGCACTTTGATTATCGCTGTATAAATTTTGTAGTACCACGCCGGACAGTAATCCCAATACCAAAGCAAGCAACACTGTCATCGACAAGCTGTTACCGCGCTTTTTAAACCAGTAGAGTGTGACTAGCAGGGCAGCGAATACGACTAAATTCAATAGTAGAGAAAAAGTCATGAGAAACTCCGTTTATAAGGTTCAATAATGTTAATAGCATAGTCGTTTGTAATAAAAAGACAAATTAAAATAATAGATAAATTATTCCAATCTGTTATAACAATCGTGAAGGCGATGGTTTTCTCTGCATATTGTTCAAAAAGTTAACAATCAGCTTTTTATCCCGAAAAAAAACTTGTGACCTCAGATGAAAATCGCTATGATAGCGCCACTTCAAAATGCGACCGTAGCTCAGTTGGTTAGAGCACCACCTTGACATGGTGGGGGTCAGTGGTTCGAGTCCACCCGGTCGCACCATCACTTTTTCAGTGAAACAACATACCTACTTCAACAAAGTAGTGTATCAAAATAAAGCGGGAATAGCTCAGTTGGTAGAGCACAACCTTGCCAAGGTTGGGGTCGCGAGTTCGAGTCTCGTTTCCCGCTCCAATTTTTTGTAATAATTATATTGCCCGAGTGGTGAAATCGGTAGACACAAGGGATTTAAAATCCCTCGGCTTTCGGGCTGTGGCGGTTCAAGTCCGCCCTCGGGCACCATTTGCAAGTATAATACAGTCAAGAAGATAGTCGCTTGTCTCATTAAGAGAAAGCGGCTTTTTTATTTCTTATATACCGCACTTTTATTTTAGTGGCGTGTGGTGGTGGCTGAATTTATCTGTTACGGGGTAATATCATCCAACAAGCTGCCTTTGGCGGCATTCAGATACTGCACCATAGACCAGACAGTCAAAATTGCCGCCAGATAGAGGGCAACGGTTGCAATCTGTTCCATCAACGGATTATAGCGCCATAACAGACCGACTAAGGACGCCATTTGCGCTGTGGTTTTGAGTTTTCCCCACCAAGAGACTGCTACTTTGTTGCGATCACCGATTTCTGCCATCCACTCTCTTAAGGCAGAGATAATAATTTCTCGCGAGATCATCACGATAGCCGGAATAGTGACCCAGAAGCTGTGGTAATGTTGTACCACCAAAACCAGTGCGGCTGCGACCATCACTTTATCGGCAACTGGATCGAGAAATGCACCGAAACGGGTGGTTTGTTTCCATCGTCTTGCTAAGAACCCGTCAAACCAGTCGGTGATTGCGGCAATTAAGAATAAAAGTGCGGTCAAAAACGGTGCCCATTTAAACGGCAGGTAAAAACAAACGATAAAAAACGGGATTAAAACAACCCGAAATAAGGTGAGGAAGGTCGGTATATTCAATTTCATGGCGGCCTTATCATGAAATATGTGATGGCAGAATTATGCTTATTCTAACGTAAATAAGCTAAAGGGTAAAATAAAAAGCGTCTATGGATCAAATTATCAACAAACATCAACAGACCCTAATATTTTACCCCCATTAGCCATTAAATTTCAGTGGTTTCCGCTAAAAAACCACCACTTTGATGCGACCAGAGTTTGGCGTAAACCCCGTTTAGAGCAAGCAATTCTTGGTGAGTACCTTGTTCGATGATTTGCCCTTGATCCATCACAATCAGCCGATCCATTGCGGCAATGGTGGATAAACGGTGAGCGATGGCGATAACGGTTTTATTTTCCATTAGCTTTTCAAGATTTTCCTGAATTGCAATTTCCACTTCGGAGTCCAAGGCACTGGTGGCTTCGTCCAACAGCAGAATTGGGGCATCTTTCAGCATAACGCGTGCGATGGCAATACGTTGGCGTTGCCCGCCGGAGAGCTTGACGCCACGTTCGCCCACGTGGGTATCGTAGCCGGTACGTCCGTGTGAATCGTGCAAGTGCGGGATAAATTGATCGGCGGCAGCTTGTTGAGCCGCTTTCAGAACCGCACTTTCATCTACATTCGGGCGGCCATAGATGATATTGTCACGCACTGAGCGGTGCAACAGCGAGGTGTCTTGAGTAACCAGACCGATTTGTGCACGCAGGCTCTCTTGGGTAACGTCTTTCACATTTTGTCCGTCAATCAAGATTTGCCCATTGTCGATATCATAAAAACGCAACAGCAAATTGGTGAGGGTGGATTTGCCTGCACCGGAACGCCCGACCAAGCCCACTTTTTCGCCCGGCTTAATGTGCAGATTGAAATCTTTCAGCAAAGTGCGGTTTTCGTCATAGTTAAAATTGACGTGATCAAAGCGGATATCACCACCACGAACTTCCAGTGGTTTGGCGTGTTTGCTGTCCACTACGGTGTGTGGTTTGGAGAGTGTTCCCATGCCGTCTTGTACGGTACCGATATTTTCAAACAGTCGGGCTGATTCCCACATGATCCAATGCGATAGGCCGCTGACACGCAGTGCCATTGCAGTTGCCGCAGCGACCACACCCACATTAATTTGCTCTAAAGTCCATAGATAGACACATAAACCGGCAGTTGCGGCGACCAAAGAGACATTCAGAATGTGGTTGCAGACTTCCAGTTTGGTGACCAAACGCATTTGTGCATGCACGGTATACATAAATTCTTGCATCGAGGATTTGGCATAGTTTGATTCGCGTTCACCATGGGAAAACAGTTTGACCGTAGTGATATTGGCGTAAGCATCGGTGATGCGTCCGGTCATTAATGAACGGGCATCGGCTTGTTTGTTGGCGGTGTCAGCGAGTTTTGGCACAAAATAGAACATCACGCAACTGAACAAGAAAATCCAGCCGAGAAACGGCAACAGCAGCCAGCCGTCGAACTGAAACAAAATGACTCCGGAAGAGATGAAATAGACCGCCACATACACCACCATATCGGTACAGGTGATCACGGTGTCACGCACTGCAAGTGCGGTCTGCATCACTTTGGCTGAGACTCGCCCGGCAAATTCATCTTGATAAAACGACAGGCTTTGTCCCAACATCAAGCGGTGGAAGTTCCAACGCAATCGCATCGGAAATACCCCTTGCAGGGTTTGAAAACGCACACTGCACAGCAACCATAACCAAAATGCACTACTGATTAAAAACAGGATAATTGTCATGAAGCTGCCACGTTTTTCCGCCCATAGCGTATTGGCAGAGTAAGTCGCCAGCCAATCGACCAGCAATCCCATAATTTTGAACAGCATAGCTTCAAAAATACCCATCCCGACGCAGAGAATAATCAATGCCAACAACCACCAGCGTAAACCATCCAAGCCGGACCAGATAAAGCTGAATAAATTGTTTTTTGGGGTGACTGGTGCTGAGGACGGATAGGGATCGATCCGTGCTTCAAACCATTCGAATAATTTTCTCATTTTATTAAAACTCTTGTGTTAACTTCGGCTTAATTTACTTGTTTAAATTGAATTTGCTGGGTGTCAGTATAATCGCTGTCGTCATCTTGCCACTGAATAGGCTTCAATGGTTCATTATCAAAAGCGATATCGCCTTCTACCCCTTGTAGCAGTTCACCGCGACGAATATTTTTAAAATCAAACAGTTTTGGATCACAAAGATGTGACGGCGTGACATTTTGCAGCGCACTAAACATGGTTTCGATTCTACCGGGGTATTGCCGATCCCATGTTTGCAGCATCTCTTTTACCACTTGGCGTTGCAAATTCGGCTGTGAGCCGCATAAATTACATGGGATAATCGGGAACGCTTTGGCTCTGGCATATTTTTCAATATCTTTTTCTTTGCAATAGGCTAACGGGCGGATCACAATCTGTTTACCGTCATCGCTGATCAGCTTTGGCGGCATACTTTTCAGCTTACCGCCGTAAAACATATTTAAAAATAGCGTTTCCAACATATCGTCACGATGGTGTCCTAAAGCGATTTTGCTGGCACCCAGTTCTGTTGCAGTGCGATATAAAATGCCTCGCCGCAGCCGGGAGCAGAGCGAGCAGGTGGTTTTGCCTTCCGGAATTTTCTCTTTTACGATGCCGTAGGTATTCTCTTCGACAATATGGTATTCGATACCTAATTGGCTTAAATAATTAGGCAGCACATCTTCTGGAAAGCCCGGTTGTTTTTGGTCCAAATTTACGGCCACAATCTCGAAATCAATCGGCGCATTCAGGCGTAAGTTCAGCAAAATATCCAGCAAGGTATAACTGTCTTTGCCGCCGGAAAGGCATACCATCACTTTATCGCCGGCCTCGATCATATTGAAGTCGGCAATCGCATTGCCTACGTTACGGCGCAAACGTTTGTGTAGTTTATTGAAATTATAGGTTTGTTTTTTAGACTGTTGGCTAGGTTCAACAGTGGATTCAGTCTTGCTCATGATTATTAAAGTGCGGTTTGGGTGAATAAAAATCAGTGCATAGGATAATGGCTAATGCGGGGAAATGCTACTTTTTTATCAATAGACCCTAGACTGTAAAATTGATTAAACCTGCAATAAAAATAAATTTATTTACAGTATAATTTTATTCCATTTCTTTTAATCTTCGATTTATTCAGGTTATGCAACGCTTTCATTCACTTCTGCGCTTGGTTTTAGGATGTTGTTTCTTGACAATTCCGCTGTTCGGTTTGGCGATGTCTTCAGATGGTACTTTGACAAAAACTGAAATAAAGCAAGCTGTCATAACACAAACGCACTGTTTATTGTCAGCAGTTGTCTCTGGCAAACAGCAAGTTGTTGCTGAAATTTTACCTGGGCAGTCAGTGTGGTTGAATAGTGTGTTGAAAGGGCAAAACAGCACCCAATTTGGACAGGGCGCTGCGATGTTGGCGCCGAGTTGTCATGTTGGTGCAGCACCCGGCAAAAGCAACGCTATGCCGGAAGAGCATACACCCATGCAAGGTTATTTGGTGACCAAAGATAACGTGCGGTTATATGCCGATAGCCGCCGAGATTCAGCGGTGGTTGCTGAGCTGAAACCGCACTTGCGCTATCCGTTTGTGGCAGAGCAAGACGGTTGGTATAAAGTGCGGTTTGGGGGCAAAACGCTTTTTATTGCTGCCCCTGATGTAGAAAAAGATCGTGGCATTGCGGTGTTAACCTACCATCATTTATTAAAAAATGCTGAAAACCGCTATTTTCGGCAAACATCAACGACGACATCAGTCACGGCATTCGAGCAGCAAATGGCATTGCTGAAACAGCAAGGTTACCGTACAATTTCACTCTATGATATCGAAAATTATCTGAACGGTAGTGCTCATTTTTCTGATAAATTGATCAGTATTACCTTTGATGACGGCTTGGAATCGGTGTATCGTTATGCTTTTCCAATTTTGAAAAAATATCGCTTTAATGCCACCATTTTTGTCATCTCGTCGCGGATGAAATATACTTTAGCGCCTTGGGATCCGAATCAATTGCAGTTTATTACCCGAACGCAATACCAACAGATGCAGCCGTTGGTGGATCTACAATCGCACACCCATTTTTTGCACCGGTTATTGAAAAAACAACCGATTATGCTGCGCCGTTCTTTGCACAATATGCTGGTTGATTTTCAGCGTTCAATTCAAGTGCTGCATGAGTTCAACCCCAAAGTACGGTATTTGGCTTATCCTTACGGCAGTTATACTTCTCTTGCCAAAAAAGCGGCTGAACAGGCTGGCTTCCAGTTGGCGTTCAGCACGCAAATCGGTAAAGTCAATTTTGGTGATGATCGCTATCAACTAAAGCGAATTTATCTGTTGAAAGAAGATAACCCACAACAAATTCTTCAGAAATTAGCCCAATAATAGCCACCGATTGAGCCTCGATCGGTGAGCATATTCTAAAGTAGACGTGCTGTATGTTTTTGTTTTTCGTTATTGAAATTCACCCGGCAGAAAACATTTTAATTTTTTCCAACCCTATCTTAAAACCTCAGACAAATATTGAATAACGAGATGAAATTGTTATTGAATAAATAATTAGAGGTTCATCACAAACTGATAACAATACCCTTTCTAAAAATAATAATATTCGCTAGATTATCGCTAAATTTTCCAAAAGGAAAATTCAGGGTGTTCGTTTGGTGATTATTTTACTAGCGTATGGAGAAATTCAAATGGAAAGATCGCTTAAAGCAGCTTGTATTGGCGAGTTTTTAGGAACTGGGCTGTTGATTTTTTTTGGTGTAGGTTGTGTGGCTGCGCTCAAAGTGGCGGGCGCAGGATTCGGGCAATGGGAAATCAGTATCATGTGGGGGATGGGGGTTGCTTTAGCCGTTTATGCGACTGCCGGTGTTTCAGGGGCACATTTGAATCCGGCAGTAACGATTGCGCTGTGGAAATTTGCTTGTTTTGATGGGAAGAAAGTGCTGCCTTATATCCTGTCACAAATCGCCGGTGCCTTTTGCGCAGCCGCTATGGTCTATTTTTTATACCGTAACTTATTTATCGAATGGGAAACAGTCAACAATGTTGTACGGGGTAGCAAAGAAAGCCTGAATTTAGCGGGCACATTCTCGACCTATCCGCATCCGCAACTGGGTTTCATGCAAGCGTTTGCAGTAGAAATGGTGATTACTGCGGTGCTGATGGCGCTGATTTTAGCGTTGACCGATGATGGTAATGGCTTACCAAGAGGCCCGTTAGCACCATTATTAATCGGGATCTTGATTGCGGTTATTGGTGGTTCTATGGGGCCGCTGACCGGTTTTGCGATGAATCCGGCACGGGATTTTGGTCCTAAACTGTTTGCTTATCTGGCGGGTTGGGGTGACATTGCTTTCACCGGCGGACAGCCAATTCCGTATTTTATCGTGCCGATTGTCGCACCGATTGTTGGTGCATGGATTGGTGCATATGCTTATAACCGATTGATTAATAAAAACTTACCTTGTAATTGCAAAAATTGATTAACCTCTTTATAAAAAGGACTCGATTATGACTGACAAAAAATACATTATTGCCCTAGATCAAGGCACTACCAGTTCCAGAGCGCTGATTTTGGATCATGATGCTAATGTGGTGAGTGTGGCACAGCGTGAATTCACTCAGATTTATCCTCAAGCCGGCTGGGTTGAACACAATCCGATGGAAATTTGGGCAACGCAAAGTTCGACATTGAATGAAGCGGTAGCCATGGCGGGGATCACCTCAGACATGATCGCCGGTATCGGGATCACCAACCAACGTGAAACCACGATTGTGTGGGAAAAAGAGACGGGCAAGCCGGTGTACAATGCGATTGTATGGCAGTGCCGTCGCACCGCAAAAATTTGTGAACAATTGAAAGCCGAAGGGCATGAAGAGTACATTAAAGCCACGACCGGTTTGGTGGTTGACCCCTATTTTTCCGGCACTAAAGTGAAATGGATTTTGGACAACGTCGAAGGTGCACGTGAAAAAGCTGAAAAAGGCGAATTACTGTTCGGCACCGTAGATACTTGGCTCGTGTGGAAATTAACTCAAGGGCGGGCGCATGTCACCGATTATACCAATGCGTCGCGTACCATGTTGTTCAATATTCATACCATGCAGTGGGACGAAAAAATGCTGGAAATTTTAGGCGTTCCGCGTGCCATGCTGCCTGAAGTGAAAAAATCCTCAGAAATTTACGGAGAAACCAATATTGGCGGTAAAGGAGGCGTGCGGATTCCGGTGGCAGGAATGGCGGGCGATCAGCAAGCCGCACTTTATGGGCACCTGTGTGTGAAAGCCGGTATGGCGAAAAACACCTACGGCACAGGCTGTTTTCTACTAATGAATACCGGTGACAAAGCGGTGCGTTCGCAAAACGGATTGCTGACGACCATTGCCTGTAATGCCGACGGTTCGCCGTGTTACGCACTGGAAGGATCGATTTTTATGGGTGGTGCTTCGATTCAATGGCTGCGTGACGAGTTGAAAATTGTACACGACAGTTACGATTCCGAATATTTTGCGCAAAAAGTGCCGGATAGTAACGGGGTTTATGTGGTTCCGGCGTTTACCGGCTTGGGTGCACCTTATTGGGATCCGTATGCACGTGGTGCGATCTTAGGGCTTTCCAGAGGTGCGAACCGCAACCATATCGTGCGCGCCACGTTGGAATCGATCGCGTATCAAACCCGTGATGTTTTGGATGCAATGCAATCAGATTCTGGAGAAAAATTGCAAAAATTACGTGTTGATGGCGGCGCGACTGCAAATAACTTCCTAATGCAATTCCAATCTGATATTCTTAACACCCTTGTTGAGCGTCCAAAAGTGAAAGAGGTGACCGCACTGGGTGCAGCTTATCTGGCGGGATTGGCAACGGGCTTCTGGAAAAATCTGGATGAGTTGAAAGATAAAGCAAGCATCGAGCGGACTTTTGCACCGGATGGCTGCGAAGAGAAACGCACGCGGCGTTATAATGGTTGGAAAAAAGCCGTGAAACGTGCGCTTGCTTGGGAAAATGAGGAAGAGTAATTATCTTCCAGTCACTATTAATAATAAGAGAAAATTATGCCATCAATTGATATTTTGGGCTATATTGCAACCGCCTTTGTTGCCGGTTCGTTTTTATTAAGCTCGATGTTACACCTGCGAATCGTCAACTCCATCGGCGCAATGTTATACATTGTGTACGGCGTGTTGATTGCCTCTACGCCGGTGATTTTATTGAATGTGTTTATTACCGCAGTGAATGTTTATCAAATTGTTAAACTGAAACGCCGATAATAATTCGCATCAATGTGTCAAGAATTAACCTCGTTGCTGTGTTTGGCAATGAGGTTTTTCTTTTTTCAGGTTAAGGAAATCCAACGGATAAAGAAATTTGCAATTTAGTAACATTTCTTAGACAATAAATCGTTTTTACACGGCGGATAACCGCTCAAATACTTTCCTTGATTGACAAAGTTTGTAAAATCAAGGTGTTATAAAACTTTTAAAGGAAATTATCATGAAAAAATGGATTGCGATTATTATTGTTGCCGTGATTGCCGGTTTTACATTAATGAGCAGCTATAATGGTTTAGTGCGTGCCGAGGAAGAGATTGATTCTGTTTGGGCAAATGTGGAATCGTCTTATCAGCGCCGTGCTGATTTGATCCCGAATATTGTCAACACCGTACAAGGACAAGCCAATTTTGAACGCGATACCTTAACCGGCGTGATCGAAGCCCGTTCCAAAGCGTCACAAACTAAAATTGACCCAACCAATATGACTCAGGAGCAGTTGAATCAATTCCAGCAACAGCAAAATTCCGTCGGTTCGGCGTTATCCCGTTTGTTGGTGACGGTTGAACGTTATCCTGAATTGAAAGCACATGAAGGTTTTATGAATCTGCAAGCGCAATTGGAAGGCACCGAAAACCGGATCAACAAAGCGCGTAATGATTTTAATGCGGCAGCTAAAACCTATAACAGCTATGTGCGTCAGTTCCCGACCAAATTTGTTGCGATGATTTTCGGTTTTAAGGATAAGCCGTATTTCCAAGCAGCAGAAGGTTCGCAAAACGCACCGACAGTGAATTTTAATTAATCTAAAAAGAGCGGAAGGTTATGCCATTATTTGCCAAGTCGGCGATTGATTCCTCGCTGGTCGAATCTGCCATTCAGCAACTGGAGTTGCAGACATCGGCGGAAGTGCGAGTGTATATTGAAAAAAATGCCAAGTTGCAAGACTTGGCACAAAGCACCAATCCGATTATCGCCCGTGCGCAGCAGATTTTCACTCAGCTGGAAATGCAACAAACGGCGGCGAATAATGGCGTATTGATCTATGTTGCCTTGAAACAACGCCGTTGTGCCGTGATTGGCGACAGCGGCATTCATCAGTTTGTGAACGATGATTTTTGGCAACGCTGCTGTGATGTGATCACCGCGCAGGCAGCACAAGGCAATTTGACCAAAGGCATTATTGCTGCGTTATATCTGCTGGCGGAAAAATTGTCACTCCATTTTCCACGTCAAGCGGACGACATCGATGAATTGCCGAACGAGGTGATTATTGATGAATAACTTTTTTGTTCGGCTACGTTATCAGTTAGGTTATGTGCTGACCGCACTTTGCCTATTTTTCAGCGTCAATGCAGTGGCAGTTGAGTTGCCGGCATCGCCGAATCCGTTTCGTTATGTCAGTGACTATACCAATGTGCTGACGGCGGCGCAGCAAAATGCGCTAGAAAACAAACTGGCGGCTTACGGCAAACAGACCAG
Organism: Testudinibacter aquarius; assembly: GCF_004342725.1. Taxonomy (GTDB): domain Bacteria; phylum Pseudomonadota; class Gammaproteobacteria; order Enterobacterales; family Pasteurellaceae; genus Chelonobacter; species Chelonobacter aquarius. The sequence goes on from NZ_SMCP01000007.1 coordinate 98,765, forward strand.
TTCGCAAATTGCGTTGGTAATTTTGCCAACGGTTGGGGATAACGAGATCGCTGAATTTGCGTTTGCGCTGGTTGATAAATGGGGCATTGGACGCAAAGGGCTGAATAACGGTGTGTTGATGCTGATTGCCTTGAACGATCGCAAAATCTTTATTGCACCGGGACAAGGACTGGAAGGTGCACTGCCCGATGCGCTGTTGTCACAGCTGATTCGTAATGAGATCACCCCGTATTTTAAACAAAATAATTACTATCAAGGGATCAATAATGGGCTTGACTCGATTATTGCCGCCAGCAAAGGTGAATATGCACCACAGCCGGTTGAACAAGGCAATCTACAAGACTTGATCCCTGTGGGGTTTGTGATCCTTTTTATTCTGTTTGTGGTGGTTAACAGAATAGCGAACAATTATGTCACTCCGACCAATAACCATACCATCGGGCGCAACGGACAAGTGCTGCGTCGCAGTCGCAACCGCAGTGGTGGAGGATTTGGCGGCTTCGGCGGTGGTTTTGGAGGCGGAAGCGGCAGCGGTGGTGGCTTTGGCGGAGGCGGCGGTGGTTTCGGCGGTGGCTCTTCCGGTGGCGGTGGTGCCGGCGGCAGTTGGTAACGCAAAAGCGGTAAATTCAATTCCGCTTATTGAGTTAACACAGTGCTGTGATACAATCAGCCATCATTCATTTACAAGCAGGGAATCGCCCTGCTTTTTACTGAGGTCAGCATGGAAACATTAGATAAGATCAAACAACAAATCAGCGAAAACCCGATCCTTCTGTATATGAAAGGCTCGCCAAAATTTCCGTCGTGCGGCTTTTCCGCACGCACTGTGGAAGCCCTGATCCATTGCCAAGTGCCATTTGGTTATGTGGATATTTTGCAAAATCCCGATATTCGCGCTGAGTTGCCGAAATACGCCAACTGGCCGACATTCCCGCAATTGTGGGTAGAAGGCGAATTGGTTGGCGGTTGCGATATCGTGATGGAAATGTTCCAACAGGGCGAATTACAGCCGATGTTAAAACAAGTCGCAGACAAATATGCGACAGAACAAAAAACAGAAGCATAAATATACCGTGTAAAACAGTTCTCTCTTTTTTACTCCATTCAAACCGCACTTTGACTGTTATCATCCGATAACAGAGTAAAGTGCGGTTTTTTTATTTTCAATATTTCTCCAATTGATTAATGATTGTAAATTGTTTTGCTAACGTTTAAATCGCAGGCGTATGATTATTGCGACTTTATTAATCAATACAAGGATAAACAAAATGAAAAAATCCCATGATGTTTTAAATGATCCGTTCCTGAATAAAGGCACTGCTTTTACTTTGGAAGAGCGAGCAAAATTGGGTTTGACTGGTTTGTTGCCGGCTTGCGTGCAAACGCTTGAAGAACAATCCAATCAGGCTTATGCCCAATATCAGAAGAAAGACTCCAACATCGAAAAACGCCATTTTTTGATGGAGATTTTCAATACAAACCGCACTTTATTTTATGCGTTGTTTAGCCGTCATGTGGTTGAATTTATGCCGATTGTTTATGATCCAACCATTGCTGAATCGATTGAGCGCTATGACGAACTGTTTGTTGATCCGCAATATGCGGCGTATTTATCGATCAATGAACCGGAAAATATCGAGGCAACGCTGAAAAATGCGGCGAATGGACGCGATATCAAACTGATCGTTGCAACCGACGCGGAAGGTATTTTAGGTATCGGCGATTGGGGCGTGAATGGCGTTGATATTTCCGTCGGCAAACTGATGGTTTACACTGCAGCGGCAGGAATCGATCCGAACAGCGTATTGCCGGTGGTGTTAGATGTCGGCACCAACCGTGATCAGCTGCTCAATGATCCGTTGTATTTAGGCAACCGTCACCAACGGGTGCGCGGTGATCAATATTATCAATTTGTCGATCAATTCGTACAAAAAGCCGAAGCCCTGTTCCCGAAACTGTATCTGCACTGGGAAGATTTCGGACGCTCGAATGCGGCGAATATCCTGAACAAATACCGCGATAAAATTGCGACCTTTAATGATGATATTCAAGGTACCGGTATCATCACGTTGGCGGGGATTCTGGGCGCATTGAATATTTCCAAACAAAATATCACCGACCAAACCTATATGTGCTTCGGTGCGGGCAGTGCCGGTGCCGGTATCACCACTCGGATTTATCAAGAAATGCTGCAACACGGCTTAAGCGAAAAAGAAGCGCGTGCCAAATTCTATATGGTGGACGTGCAAGGCTTGTTGTTTGATGATATGGATGACTTAACCCCGGAACAACGCCCATTTGCGCGCAGCCGTGCCGAGTTTGCCAACAGCCACGAATTGACTTCGCTGGAAGCAGCAATCAAAGCCGTGCATCCGACAATTCTGGTCGGGACTTCCACCTGTGGCGGTGCCTTTACTGAAACGCTGATTAAAGAGATGGCGGCGCACACCGAACGCCCGATTATTTTCCCACTCAGCAATCCGACCGAATTAGCGGAAGCGACCGCGAAAGATTTGCTGACTTGGACCGACGGCAGAGCCTTGGTGGCAACAGGAATTCCGACCGACCCGGTGGAGCTGAACGGGGTCACTTACGAAATCGGACAGGCGAATAACGCCTTGATTTATCCGGGCTTAGGTTTGGGGGTGTTGGCTTCACAAGCACGGATTTTAAACGACACCATGATCTCAAAAGCGGCACACTCCTTGGGTGGTTTGGTTGATCCGAGCAAAGCGGGCGCGGCGGTGTTGCCACCGGTGTCGAAATTAGTCGAATTTTCACGCACCGTTGCCAAAGGTGTGGCGCAAAGTGCGGTTGATCAGAAACTGAATAAGCATCCGATTGCCGATCTGGATAACGCCATTGATGAATTGAAATGGATTCCGGAATATCAGGATCTGACTAAATAATAGGAGCATGTTATGCAATTTCTCTCTTCAATCGAAAGTACCTTGCCGATTCTGTTTATCATTGCGCTCGGTTACGGATTACGAAAGAAAGGGTGGTTTGCAGACAGTTTCGGCGGCAATATTTCAAAGCTGATTTTGAATATTGCACTGCCGGCGGGGATTTTTGTTTCGATTCTGAAATATTTGACCCGTGATAAATTGTTTTCATTGTCCGGCGGGCTCGTTTATTTCGTGTTGGCGACGCTATTAGCTTATGCTGTGGCTTTTTTATTGGTCAAGGTATTAAAAGTTCGTCGTGGTCGACGCGGCGTTTTTATCAACGTGATCGTCAATGCCAATACGATTTTTATCGGTTTGCCGCTCAATGTCGCACTCTTCGGCGAAGTCAGCTTGCCGTATTTCCTGGTCTGTTATCTGGTCAACACCGTATCCACTTGGACAATCGGCGCCTGGTTGATTGCCAATGATGATCCGACGGTCGACGCGAACACACGCCAGGGCAGTTTTGATCTGAAAAAACTGTTAACGCCGCCGATTATCGGTGCGATCTTGGCATTTGTGTTTCTGCTTGCCGATATTCCGTTGCCGACCTTTGTCAATTCGACCTTGGGTTATGTCGGTGAATTGGTCACTCCGTTAGCATTAATCTATGTCGGAATCGTGCTGGCGGACGCAGGCTTGAAGAGCATTCATTTTGATCGTGATGCCACAGTCGCATTAATCGGACGCTTTATCCTGATGCCGGGATTAACCATCGGTTTGATCCTGTTCGGTGCAGGTTCACTTGGCAGCTTACCGCCAACAGAAGCCTATACTTTGATTGTGCAATCTGCCGTACCTGCATTGGCAGTGCTGCCGATTCTGGCGCATGCCGCCAACGGCGATGTGGAGTATGCCACCAACGTGGTCACCACCAGCACCTTACTGTTTATTATCGTCATCCCAATCGTCAACGCGATTCTGCCGTTGATTGCCTAAATCAAAACCGCACTTTGCTTGTTTAACAAATGCAAGTGCGGTTTTACTAGAATTTAATCACGCATTTTACTATCACACTATTTACAAAAAATTGATTGTGATCAGTAAATTTCCTCTTGTAAGATAGTTGCCAATTATTATTTGATCTATAAGGAAAATAAGATGGCTACAAACTTGACTAGCTCAACAAGCAGTGCTATTTCGACTTTAGAATATGCAATTCTGGCAGCAAATTCCAATGTAATCGCCCGACATGATAACAACCGTTTTATTTTACCACCGGAATGGCAATCGTTAGATAAGACGCTTTCTAGTAATGTACCGTTAACAGGTGATCTTGGGTATGTACAAAATACAGCGAGTGGCTTTGAAGCAAAAGCCTATATGAAGGATGATCAAATTGTTATCGCTTTTGCCGGTACTAATGTCGGGGATTTAAAGGAGTGGGTTGCCGATTTTCAGATCGCACTTGCAGGCAAGGCACATCAACAGATTTTTGATGCAGCAATATACTATAAAGAGATCGTTTCTAACTATCCGGATAAAACGGTTAGTTTTACCGGGCATTCACTTGGTGGTGGATTAGCAGCATTAGCCGGAGTATTTTTTGATAAAACGGCAATAACGTTTGATCCGGCACCATTTAGATTGGCAGCAACGGAAGCAATGGCAAAAAATATCGCAACGGTATTAAGGCAGCTTGGTTATGAAGAAGATCAAGATTTAAATGCCTATCATACGGTAGAGAAACCCATTGCAGATGTTTCTGAATTATTAGGGCAGCTGTTTAGTGCGGTGGTGCTGAATACCGCAACCTTTCCGACAAAAATTCGGGGCGAAGAAAATATTCTTGCTTATGCCTTGAGAGGAGAGTTTTTAACAGATGGAATTCCGTTTTTAACGCAAGGATTGGCTGCCTTGAAAATTGCCGGCGAATTTAATCTCGTTAAAGCGGATCAAGCAGAGCTGACACTTTCTACCTTTACCTATCATGGGTTAGAACTGCTCGTGTTACCGATGATAGCACCTAAAATCAGTCTATTATCACGCCATTTCACAGAAATTTTTGCCAATTTAGAAAATTATGAGCCTTCACATTATTCTAAAGATAAAACAGCAACATTAATTCGATTTATTCAACAAGAAGTCAGTCATCTTATGGAGGGGAAAAACTACAGTTTTTTAGACGCTTTTGCTGATGATATTGAATTGGTGGTCAATTCAGTTAATAATTTAGAACATAATTATATGTTGTCTCATCCAAAACTGCGCAGCGCACTGTTAAATTTGGTCATTGACTATTATTACCATATTCCCTTAGGAGAGCAAGTCGGGTCATTCTTTGAAATTCGGCATGATGCGCTCTATTTTTCAACGGCTGATACGGCTAGAAAAGCTTTGATTAATGAATTTATTAATGAATTAGCGATGTTAAATTTCATTGAAAAGGGGACGTTACTGGCGGATTTACGTGCTGGTAATAATGATGATTGGATTATTCATAACCATATTGAACGAGGTATGTTTTTCTCTGAAATCGATGTAGTAACAAATAATATCATTATTGGTGGCAACCATGATGATAATATCAAGGCCGGCAGTGGGGATGATATTATTTTTGCCGGGCAGGGGCATGATGTGATTAATGGCGGTACAGGTGCTGATAAAATGTATGGTGGTGCCGGTAATGATGTTTATTATGTCGATAATCATGGAGATCATATTATCGAAGGGATTGCCCAAGGGGATGATTTGGTGAATAGCAGCGTCACTTATACTCTAGGTCAACATTTCGAAAGACTAACATTGATTGGTGATAAGTCCATTGATGGATATGGAAATATTTTGAATAATACTTTGCATGGCAATGTAGGCAATAATATTTTAGATGGCGGGTGGGGCAATGATCAGTTATATGGTGGTGCTGGGAATGATATTTTGATTGGTGGGCAGGGTAATGATCGACTAGATGGTGGTGAGGGTAACGATATTTTACAAGGCGGTATCGGCAATGATACCTATATATTTGGTACTAATTTTGGTCGGGATGTGATCAAAGATTATGATTTTTTTGCGGGTAGAGATGTTTTGCATTTTACTGATGTCAAAATTGAGCAGTCTTATTTTTTTAGGGAAAAAAATGATTTGATCGTTGCATTGCGCGGTACATCAGACAGTATAAAAGTGGAAAATTGGTTTAAGCCGATAATGGGATATGCTTATCAAGTAGAAGTTTTTGAATTTACTGATGTGAGCGTGACTAATCAAACTGTCAGTCAAATTGCAGGCAAAAACTATTTTCCTTTGCCGGAATATTATGAGCAATCGGTGAACTTAATCGCTTAAATACTCTTTATCAGGGTGGATTGCCTCCACCCTTCTGATTTTTATAGTAGTGTTATAAAACCACATTGCCAATCAAACTGCGTGTGACGACATTCACTTCCACTAGCTTAATCTGCACTGGATCACCGATTTGGTAGGTTTTTTGATCTTTGATATACAGCGCCAATTCATCGCTGTTGAGGGTAGTTTCCTCTTTTTTATCGTGCAGGGTGGAAATCGGCACAAACACACTCGCACCGTTGTCGAGCAACTGCACTCGTAAACCGCCACGGCTGACGTCTTGAATCTCTGCGTTAAAAATAGGCTGCTGTTCTACCAATGGCGCAAAATATAAGCAGTAAAGCCAATCGGCAATATCACGTTCCACCATGCGGTTTTGGCGGCGTGCTTCTTGCAAGCGAGTCAGAATGTCATCAGTCGGCTTGACCGCACTTTGATTCAGCAAACATTGTTTTATAATGCGGTGGTTTACCATGTCCGAATATTTACGGATCGGCGAAGTCCAAGTGGCGTAGGCTGGCAGGCCCAAACCAAAGTGCGGTGCTGCTTCGGCTTTGAATTCGGCAAAGGTCAGGAAACGGCGCAGACGCATTTCCAAAAAGCTGAAATCATATTGCTCGATATCGTGGCGCATTTGGCAATAGCCGTTGAGCGTGGTCAGGTTTTCAACCGAATAACGTTGCGCCAATTCCGCGCGGTTGTCATCATTGGCAAGGGTCGCCAACAGGAAATCGTGTGCCGCTTGTTGAAATTTCGGATCGAATCCGCTGTGGGTGTTGAAAATACCGCACTTGGCGTGTTGATCCAAATACTGCGCTGCGCTGGTGTTGGCGATAATCATTGCTTCTTCCACGATCTGGTTGGCAATGCGACGGTGTTTGGCATGAATGGCTTTCACCTTGCCGTCTTGTTCTAATTCAAAACTGTAATCCGGGCGTTCTTTAAACAGCAGTGCATGCGTTTTGCGCCAATCAATGCGTGCAAGGGCGAATTGGTGTAGTAATTCGATCTGCTTGGCGATTTTCTCATTGTTTGGTTGCCAGTGATTTTCCACCTGCTCTAATAAATCGGAAACCTCATCGTAATCCAACTTGGCTTTAGATTCGATCCACGCTGCGCTAAAGTGCGGTTCACTACTGATTTCACCGGTGCGATCGGTTTCAATGGTACACACCAAGGCTGGGCGTTTTTGCTGCGGCATCAATGAACACAATTCGTCGGACAGTTCGCGCGGTAACATCGGGATGTTGAAGCCCGGCAGATAATTGGTGAAACAACGCTGTCTGGCATCTTGTTCGATTTGTGAATCCAGCGGAATATACGCAGTCGGATCGGCAATAGCGACCCACAATTTCCAACCATTATCAGTCGTTTCAATGTATAGCGCATCGTCCATATCTTGGGTGGAAGCGGCATCAATCGTGACAAAATCCAATGCGGTCAGATCTTGGCGTGACAGGGTTTGATCAAATTGATATGAATCCAATCCGGCAACCGGTGTACGAGGTTGTTGGTGACGGGCGAGAGTGACCCACCAAGGCGCAAAATGGTCATCGGCGCGGCAAATAAATTGGCTGATTTTGGCGAAAAAGGCGCGATCGTCGCGCAGCGGATGCTTCTGTAATTCAGCGACTACCCAGTCGCCCTCTTGCAGCTCTTCATTGATATCGGCAGCTTTGACTGCATTGATCAGATTATTGATGTTGGGATGATCGACTATCAATAACAGTTTTTTTTCTTTGTTAAACCGCACTTTGGCAATAAAGCGGGTCAGCATTGGTTCGATTAGAGCTTCCGGTTCGGCTTGTTCTTTGTCGCCGTTGGTTTCAATAACGGCACTGATTTTATCGCCGTGCATCACTTTTTTCATCGCAGGCGGGGTGATGAAATAGCTTTTCTTGTCGCACTCTAAAAAGCCGAAGCCTTTTTCATTGGCTTTGACCGAGCCTTCGACACGTGGTTTACTCTCACGCATCTGCTGTTTCAGTTGGCTTAATAATGGATTGTTTTGAAACATCTTTTTTCCTGTTTAGCATTCATAAAAACGGGCGGATAGTTATCCGCCCTCAGTATAATCTTACTCGATGATATTATTGCGCTTCTAATTCGTTCATCGCAGCAATATTGAAACCACCGTCGACGTGCAACACTTCGCCGGTCACACCGGAAGCCAGATCGGAACACAAGAATGCCGCGCTTTTGCCCACATCTTCAATCGTGACTGTACGACGTAATGGGGTGACAGCTTCGCAATGTGACAGCATTTTCTTGAAATTTTTGATGCCGGAAGCCGCCAAAGTGCGGATCGGACCGGCAGAAATTGCATTGACACGAATTCCCTCTTTGCCCATTGCGTTTGCCATAAAGCGTACATTGGCTTCCAAAGAAGCTTTCGCCAAGCCCATTACGTTGTAGTTTGGAATCGCACGCTCTGCGCCTAAGTATGACAGTGTGACTAAACCTGCACCGGCATTCAACATCGGGCGCGCAGCTTTTGCCATTGCTACGAAACTATATGAGCTGATGTCGTGTGCGATTTTGAAACCTTCGCGCGTCACAGCATTCACATAGTCACCGTCCAATTGGTCACCCGGTGCAAAGGCAATCGCGTGTACAAAACCATCGAATTTATCCCAGTGTTTGGCTAATTCTTGGAAGCAGTTGTCAATATCGGTATCGCTAGCAACATCGCACGGGATAACGATAGTGGAGTTGAAATCTTTGGCAAACTCTTCCACACGCGATTTTAATTTCTCGTTTTGATAAGTGAACGCCAGTTCTGCACCGGCTTCAAACATAGCTTGAGCGATCCCGTAGGCGATTGAACGATTGCTGGCAACCCCGGCAATTAAAATACGTTTATTTGTTAAAAAACCCATAGAACTGTTTCCTATTTAATGTAAAAGAATCATTGATATGACAAGAACCAGCAAATTATACCCTTTCCGCCGATTCCATGCTAGAAAAAGCACACAGAAAAGTGACGCAGGGTGATTAATCGTTTGTTTGATCTGAATTATTTTTAAGTGCTAAAAATGAAGCAATGCCGATAGCGGGTAATATTAACCACTTGCTGCGTCCTAACAAGATGCGGGTGGAGAGTGAGATCAGCGAAGAGCGGATAATCGGATGTGAAATGGTTTTTAAATAATAGAACGGCTGTCGGATTTCACGGCGTGTTTGTTGAGTTTGCAGGTTAAACTTCCTGCGTAATACTTCGCCTTTTAGCAGCAACAGCTCTTTTTCTAATGCTTTATCTTGAGTGGACGACATAGACCGATCTCCTAATTATGCTTTGCGTTAATACTCTGTCTGATGGCGGCAATATCAAGTTTGAGCTCTTTTAGTGTGGAATCTAAAAATCCACGTTGACGACGGATAGCGCGGATGATTAAAGCGGCTAAAACGATGACTACAAACAGGCAGCCGACACTGATGGAGGCAAAAACGCTGAATTTCTGGGGTTCGGGGAGCCAGGCGTTTAAGGCAAAAAATAAGCTGAATCCGGCGAAGAGCAGTAATAAAAAGCCGAATAGAGATGAAATCAGGATAAAAATAAGCTGTTCTTTTTGTTCGTTAAATTCAAGTTTTGCCATCTCCAACCGCACATTCAGCAGCTCAAGAGCGGTTATCAGACTATTTTTTATACCGGATTTAATTTTAGTGATCGTTTGCATGCTATCTCCCATATCAAGAAATATCGGGAAGCTGGCTGGGCAGCTTCCACATATGCTCCGAATTATTTACGGTTGATTAGTAAACCGGCTACAAATGCTACACCGGCTGCAATCCCAATCGCTTTATATGGATTATCTTGAATTAAAGCATCGGATTGCTTAGCCGCTTGCCGAGTTTTGGCAGAGAATTTTTCCTGTAAATCATCTAACTGCTGGCGATAGCTGCCGGATTTTTCTGTCAGCCGTTTTTTCAGCTTTTTAAACTCATCGGCGCTGACGTCTTTGCCTTCGTCAAATAATTCTTCAGCAGTTTGTAGAATATCTTGTAATTCGGAAAGTAGTTGTTCACGTTTGGTATCAAAATCATTACTCATACTATTTTCTCCATTTGGTTGATATTAACGATGGTCAGGTTTTATCCTAAGCGATTGTTTTAATAAAATCAAAGCGGAATCATGAAATTTACAAATTTACGTAGTCGATCACGCCGGATTATCGATGTCTTTAAACTCCACATCCAGCTTATAATACTGTGCTAACCATTCACCGAGTGCTTTAATACCACAGCGCTCGGTAGCGTGGTGTCCGGCAGCATAAAAATGGATGCCTTGCTCTCTAGCCGAATGAATGGTGCGTTCCGATACTTCGCCGGTGATAAAAGCATCAATCCCTTGTGCGGCAGCGAGATCGATATAATCTTGACCGCCTCCGGTGCAGATGGCAATGGTACGAATTTTATCCGGTGCATTGTCCCCACAGTGCAGTGGTTCACGTTGTAATGCAGTGCAAATGCGCTCGGTCAATTCTGTTGCTGAAAGTGCGGTTTGCAGCTCACCGTAAATTGGAATTGACACCGCACTTTTTTCAAGGGGTTGTAAATTTTTAACATTCAACATTTGTGCCAATAAGGCGTTGTTGCCTAAAGTCGGGTGAACATCAAGGGGTAAATGATAGCCGTATAAATTAATATCATTCACCAGCAAGGTGCGAATGCGTTTGCCTTTCATGCCACGAATTAAAGGCGATTCGTTTTTCCAAAAATAACCGTGGTGCACCAGCACAGCATCCGCTTGCTGTGCTACCGCATAATCCAACAGAGCTTGGCATGCGGTCACACCGGTGATGATTTTCCTGACCGCACTTTTGCCTTCTACTTGCAAGCCGTTGGGGGCGTAGTCGGTTATCGCCTCACTATTAAGTTCTTGATTTAAAATGTGTTCTAATTCCAGGTTATTTATTGTTGTCATTGTCGATCCTTAAATTGAAATATATGCTAAGCAAAGCACACAAGGGTATTTTCTTGGTCTTACTATAGCATAACTGATGTAGAGATTTGCTATTATGCAGATTTTTATGCTATATCTATTAGGGTCATGCTGTAATCCAACTCTATGATGGCGCGACGATTCATTTTGACCTTATACAAGTTAACCTTATACAAGGAGAATGATATGTTACATTACTCAGTGATCTTTTTTATCATCGCATTAATTGCGGCGGCGTTGGGATTTGGTGGTATTGCCGGAAGTGCGGTTGGGATTGCGAAAATACTGTTCTTTGCTTTTCTGATCTTAGCTGTGTTGTCTTTTCTTTTTGGCCGGAGGCGCTAGTTGGCACCTGCCTAAACAGAGTTTTTAAAACAGGTGCCGGATCTATTCAATAAATTTTAGCTAAGCGTTAGAACGGAATATCATCATCAAAATCAATTGGCGGTTCTGGTTGAGCCGCTGGTTTTGCTGTGGTTTGTTGCGCAGGGCGTGAAGCTGGAGCCGCATAAGCCTGCTGCTGTGGTGCATAACCGCCGCTTTGTTGTGGCGCATAGCCACCACTTTGAGCACGATCGCCACGGGAATCTAACATCTGCAAGCTGTCTCCTTGAATTTCGGTGGTGTAGCGGTCTTGACCATTTTGATCTTGCCATTTACGGGTGCGCAGGCGACCTTCAACATAGACTTTGCTGCCTTTGTGCAGGTATTCGCCGGCAATCTCAGCTAGGCGGCGGTACAGCACGATCCGGTGCCATTCAGTGATTTCACGCATTTCACCGCTGTTTTTATCGCGCCAAGATTCACTGGTTGCCACGCTGATGTTGGCAACAGCTTCGCCGTTCGGCATAGTACGGATTTCCGGTTCGTTACCTAAGTTGCCGACAATAATAACTTTATTTACACCTGCCATAATATCCTCTTGTTTTCATATTTTGATAGCGAGTTTGATAGGGCTCTATGTTGCCTGAAAATGAAAAAAAAATCACCCTTTAAAATAAAAAATATACTGGATATTTACACAGTTTTTTTATTTGTGCGATAATCATTCCAAATTGATAAAGTAATCGAGATAAAACTATGGATAAAATTGAGGTTCGTGGCGCCCGTACCCACAACTTAAAAAATATTGACTTGACCATTCCGAGAGAAAAACTGGTGGTGATCACCGGGCTTTCCGGATCGGGTAAATCTTCTTTGGCATTTGATACACTGTATGCAGAGGGGCAGCGGCGCTATGTTGAATCACTGTCGGCATATGCGCGCCAATTTTTGTCATTGATGGAGAAACCGGACGTTGATCATATTGAAGGGCTGTCACCGGCCATTTCGATTGAACAGAAATCGACCTCTCACAATCCGCGTTCGACGGTCGGTACTATCACGGAGATTTATGACTATTTGCGCTTGCTGTTTGCCAGAGTGGGTGAGCCGCGCTGTCCGACTCACGATGTGCCGTTGACGGCGCAAACCATCAGCCAGATGGTAGACAAAGTGCTGGAGCTGCCGGAGGGCAGTCGGATGATGCTGTTGGCGCCGGTGGTGAAAGAGCGCAAAGGCGAGCATGTAAAATTATTAGAAAATATTGCCGCACAGGGTTACATCCGTGCCAGAATCGACGGGGAAATCTGCGATTTGTCCGATCCGCCGACGCTGGAATTACAGAAAAAACATACCATTGAAGTGGTGATCGATCGTTTCAAAGTGCGGTCAGATTTGGCGAACCGTTTGGCGGAATCATTTGAAACCGCACTTGAGCTGTCGGGCGGTACGGTTGTGGTGGCGCCGATGGAAGGCGAAAATCTTGAAGAGCTGCTGTTCTCGTCCAATTTTGCCTGCCCGCATTGCGGCTATTCGGTGGCGGAGCTGGAACCGCGTTTGTTCTCGTTTAACAATCCGGCAGGTGCTTGTCCGAGCTGTGACGGCTTAGGTGTTCAGCAATATTTTGATGAAAAACGGGTGATTCAAAATTCGGCAATATCGTTGGCCAGTGGCGCAATTAAAGGCTGGGATAAACGAAATTTCTACTATTTTCAAATGTTGAGTTCACTGGCAAAACATTACGCTTTTGATATCAATACCCCGTTTGAACAGCTGTCGCCAAGCATTCAAGACGTGGTGCTGAACGGTTCCGGTGATGACGAAATCGAATTCCAGTATGTGAATGATCGTGGTGATATCACCCTGCGCCGTCACCCATTCGAGGGTATTTTGAATAATATGGCGCGTCGTTATAAAGAGACCGAATCGAATGCGGTGCGTGAAGAGCTGGCAAAAAATATCAGCACGCGTCCTTGTACTTCCTGTGGCGGTTCACGTTTGCGGACGGAGGCGCGTCATGTTTTTATCGATCAATTTAATTTGCCGAATGTGGCTGAACGCAGTATTGGCAATGCGCTAACTTTTTTTGAAAACCTACAACTCAGTGGGCAACGGGCGCAAATTGCCGAAAAAATCTTAAAAGAGATTAAAGAGCGGTTATCATTCTTGGTGAATGTCGGGTTGAATTACCTTTCACTTTCCCGCTCGGCAGAAACTTTATCCGGCGGTGAAGCACAGCGAATTCGCCTTGCCAGCCAAATCGGTGCTGGCTTGGTTGGGGTGATGTATGTGCTCGATGAACCGTCAATCGGGCTGCACCAACGGGATAACGAACGCTTGCTGAAAACCCTGATTCATCTACGCGATCTGGGCAACACGGTAATTGTAGTAGAGCATGATGAAGATGCGATTATGGCGGCCGATCACATTATTGATATCGGCCCGGGTGCCGGGGTACACGGCGGCGAAATCGTTGCCAGCGGCACGGCTAAACAATTGATGAAAAATAAAGCGTCATTGACAGGAAAATACCTCTCTGGCGAAGAAAAAATTGCAATTCCGACACAGCGTACTGTCGTGGATAAGAGCAAATGGCTGACGTTGAAAGGCGCAAGTGGCAACAATTTAAAAAATGTCGACTTGGCGATTCCGGTCGGTTTATTTACCTGTATCACCGGTGTATCGGGTTCGGGGAAATCAACCTTGATCAACGATACGTTATTTCCGTTGGCACAAAATGCGTTAAATCGAGCGGAAAATACGCAAGTGGCGCCTTATGAGAGTATTGATGGATTAGGTCATTTCGACAAAGTGATCGATATTGACCAAAGTCCGATTGGGCGCACGCCCCGTTCCAATCCGGCGACCTATACTGGATTATTCACGCCGATTCGTGAACTGTTTGCCGGTGTGCCGGAGGCGAGGGCGCGCGGATATAATCCGGGACGATTTAGTTTCAACGTCCGGGGTGGGCGCTGTGAAGCCTGTCAAGGCGATGGCGTGATTAAAGTGGAAATGCACTTCTTGCCGGATGTGTATGTGCCTTGCGACCACTGTAAAGGCAAACGCTATAATCGTGAAACCTTGGAAATTCGCTACAAAGGCAAAACCATTCACCAGATTTTAGACATGACGGTGGAAGAAGGATTAGCATTTTTTGCCGCGGTGCCGATGATCGCACGCAAGTTGCAAACGTTAATGGACGTCGGCTTGTCCTATATCCGTTTGGGACAATCGTCTACAACGTTGTCGGGCGGGGAAGCACAGCGGGTTAAGCTGGCAACCGAACTGTCAAAACGTGATACCGGCAAGACGCTGTATATCTTAGATGAACCAACCACCGGTTTGCATTTTGCCGACATTAAACAGCTATTAGGCGTGTTGCACCGCTTGCGCGATCAGGGTAATACCATTGTGGTGATTGAGCATAATCTGGATGTGATTAAAACAGCGGATTGGATTATTGATCTCGGACCGGAAGGTGGTGACGGCGGTGGGCAAATTATTGCCGAAGGAACACCAGAACAGCTGGTCAAAAATACCGAATCACATACGGCAAGATTTTTGGCACCGATTTTAGCCAAGAAAATAGCAAAGTGCGGTTTATAAGATCAAAAGTTTAACATATAGTTAAAGCAGTTAATTCCCACCGCAGCGGACATCAGTATTGTTGGCTGCGGTGTTTACTGTCAAAAAGCTGAACATCAACAGCCCCTAATTTGTTGGTCTTTGAGTGGTGCTATTTTTCTTTTTTATAAGCAATACCGTACATCATCAGCTGTAAGGCATCAATGTTTAATTGGTGTTCTTTGCCACGATATAAGTTGCAAAGCTGTGGGTCGGTGCGCAATTCATCAATTTTGCGAATGAACAGACTGATTAATGTAATTGGAAAATCTTGTTGGATAATTCGTTTAGCTTGTAATTGTTGAAAAAAATGAGACATAAAACAGTGTTTTTCCTGTTCTAGTGTGGCAAAAAAAGACCGCATTTCTTCGTCTGAATGGTATTGGAAATCTGCCTGCATTGGCTGTGAGTACAGCCCATTCAACGCCTCTTCCTGCATTTGAAAAATCTTTTGAATAATACTTTCCAATGAGATCTCATGATCTAAAAAGTGTAAAAACCGTAAGCGGATTTCTTCTTTTTGTGAAAACAACAACTGTTTAAGCAGATCATTTTTATTTTTAAAATGCTTATAAAACGTAACTCGGCTGACTTGTGCTTGTCGGCAAATTTCATCGACAGAAATCCGTTTCCAGCCTTGTTGTGAGAACAGTTGAAGTGCGGTTTGTTGTATCACAGCGGATTTACTCATTGTTGGTTTTCTCTTGATGATCTGTTTTATCCAATAGTGGTAAGCATAATAAAAATGGGGTTTTTAAGCAAATTCATATCGAATACCAACTATTATCATTTGCATTGTTTGGGTTAATAATCTATATTAACAAATATTGGATTTTTTGATTAATTTTGTAAACCCATATTGTATCAATATTTATCAATCCAACTTTCCATTAACGTTTAAACCTATTGATCAAATTCAGAAACCGGAGGTCAGCTATGCTTTTCCGTTTAACCCCCTGCGCTCTTGTCGTCAGTGGTTGCTTTTTCGCCTTAAACAGTCCATCGCTTTTTGCCGCTGTCTCTACAACAGAACAGCAGCTGGACGAGATTATCGTTTCTGGTGAAAAAACCGAGCGATCAAAGTTTGAAACCAGTGCCAGCCTAGATGTCGTCACTGTCAAAGCGTTGCAGCAAGCTGGAGAAATCACCTCTACCACGGATCTGCTAAAGCAAACAGTGAATATTTTAGATACTGGCTTGGGTAATGATTTGCCGACAGTGCGAGGAGTGGATGGCTCGGGACCCGCAACCGGGGCTACGGCATTTTTTGCCGGAACTCGTCCTCGTTTAAATATGTCGATTGACGGACGCACCTCAACCTACGGAGAGTTGGCGCATGGCGTAAAATCACTGTGGGATATGAAACAGGTTGAGATCTACCGTGGTACACAAAGTTATGCGCAGGGACGTAATGCGATTGCCGGGGCGGTGGTGATGACCTCAAATGATCCAAGCCATGAATGGGAAGGGGCTGCAAAGTTGAATATCGGCAGCCAAGATAACCGACAAACGGCTGTGATGATTTCAGGACCGTTAATTGCCGATGAACTTGCCTTCCGGTTAAGCGTTGACCAACAACAACGAAAAAGCTTTGTTAATTTAATTTCTTACGAACCGGTCGGCAATCCACGTTGGTTCAAAACCACCACCGCCAGAGCCAAATTGCTATGGACTCCGTCAGCCTTTCCGGATTTTTATAGCCGTTTAACCTTTAACCATATTGATTCCAGAATCCCGCAAAATGAAGCCGGTAATCAGCCGCTCGTAACTGCGCGGTTCACACCGCAGCGCCCGGTAATCAAAACCGGTTCAACCAGCAGCATTTGGGATATTGGTTGGCAAGCGTCTGAGAACTGGAAATTTGAAAATAAACTGGTTTATTCAAGTTATGACAGCCGCCGTTTAACTCTGCCGGCACCCGCCGGTGCACCAGCCACCATAGACGGTAAAGAGCTGCAAATCGAACCGGTGGCAAAATTCAAAACATCAGATGATCAGTATTCCGGATTATTTGGTTTATTCTATTTTAATGCCAAACAAGATGAAACGGTTGATATTCGCACTTTCCATAATGTATTCAAAGATAAAACTAAAACGAAAGCCGTATTTGCGGAAATGACCTTTGCGCCGGATGAGCAATTTGATATTACATTGTCGGCGCGTTATGAGCAGGAGGGTCACCAACGTCATGGCGGTAGTGCGTTATTTAATATCAATAGGGATAAAAAATATCATGTTTTCTTGCCAAAAATGGATTTAGGCTGGAATGTGACTGATAAGCAGCGCTTAGGCTTGAAAGTCGGGCGTGGCTATAACCCGGGTGGTGCCGGGGTAACTTTTGCCAATCCGTTTACCGGTTATGAATATGAAGCGGAATATGTTTGGAATTACGAGCTTTACCATCGCTGGAATAGCCCGAATAATGATTTTTCTTTAAGCAGCAATCTTTTCTACAATGATTACAAAGATATGCAGTTGCCTTATTATTTATCTGCAGATTCGGTGGTGATTCGTAATGCTGATAAAGTGATCACCTACGGTATGGAAACAAATGCCGATTGGCAAGTTACCGCTAATTTAAACCTCCATGCCGCCGTTGGTTTGTTGAAAACCAAGATTAAAAAATATCCTGACAGTGGTATTCAAGGCAATAAATTGAGCCGTTCCCCAAGTTACACCA
The DNA here is from genome assembly GCF_004342725.1 of Testudinibacter aquarius. GTDB lineage: Bacteria > Pseudomonadota > Gammaproteobacteria > Enterobacterales > Pasteurellaceae > Chelonobacter > Chelonobacter aquarius. Next base: position 116,568 of record NZ_SMCP01000007.1, read on the forward strand.
TCAAGCTTGGCGGGCGTTACCATTTCCTGCAACATTGGGAATTGGGTGGCGATCTCTATTTTGTCGATCACTACTATTCCGAATTAACCAACAGTTCGGGGCGAAAAATTAAAGGCTATAACCAGACCAATCTCTATCTGGCATTTAACTTTAAACAGGGACGAGTGATGTTGTATGCCGATAATGTATTTAATGCGCGTAATGATATTTTTATGCCGACAGCGGATAGAGGTGAGGCATTTAAACTACAACCACGTGTGATCGGTTTATCCACCGAATTGAGATTTTAGCCATGAAGATTGGGGCTACAGAAACACAGCATGCGGCAATTTGCCGACCGGTTGCCGCTCAATTACGCTGGTCAATGGGATTGGCATCTCTCGCCCAGCTGTTGAAGTTAAGCATTTGGCTGGTAATGATTCAGGTGGTTTATCTTGCAGCACACAACAGCGGTTTTCCGTTTGGCTGGCTTTTGCTGTTATTGGGGCAGACGATTGTGTATTACACCTTGAAAATCAAGGCACATGATCAATCGCATTATGCTGCTTTTCAACTGGAAAAATTGCTGCGCCAACGTTTATCTCGTAAGATCAGTGAGTTGCCCCTCGGCAAAGTGCGGTCAATCGGCTCTGGCGCATTAACAAAAGTGTTGTTGGACGATGTGCGTGAACTGCATGTTTTTGTTGCCGACGCACCACCACTAAAAGCGGAAGCCTATACTACACCGATTTTCGTTTTGGTGGCATTACTGGTGCTGGATTGGCGCTTGGGTTTGATGGTTTTTGGTTTTGCGTTGTTGGTGATGTTGCTGTTGAGAGTGCTGTTTTCACGCGGAAAATTGTTCCGCCGTCAATATGGCGAAGCCTTGGCAAGTATCAACAGCGCGATTATCGAATATGTGCAGGGGATGAGTACGATCCGCACTTTTGATGCCGGTAACAGCTCCTACGGGCGTTTTAAAACCGCACTTAACCGTTTTAATGCGGTGATGGTCAGCTGGTTGAAACAGGTCGGCTTTGCCACTCGTTTGGCACGTAGTTTGTTTACTCCAATGCCGATGATGATGTTTTTAATTGTTATCGGAGTTTATCTGCATAGCTTAGCACTGCTGTCGTTGTTCAGTTTGTTTGCTTTTTTGATTTTGGCGGCAGGGTTAATTGAAACCATGCATCCCTATATGGGCTTATTTCATCTGCTGGAAAAATCCAGAGCGGCAATCGAACGAATTAACGAACTGGAAAATATGTCAAGCTTGCCAATCAGCCCAAATCCACAAAAGCCAAGCCGCTATGATATTGAATTTGAAAAAGTCAGTTTTAGTTATACAGCACAAGACCAAGCCGTGCTAAAACAACTGAATTTGAAGATTCCCGAACAGAGTTTTACCGCGATTATCGGTGCTTCCGGCTCAGGAAAAACCACCTTAATCAACTTGCTGCTGCGTTTTTGGGATGTGAGTTCGGGCAGTATCAAGCTGGGCGGCATTGATATTCGGCAGATTAACCCGCAGGATTTAATGACCCAATGTTCGGTGGTGTTTCAGGATAATTTTCTGTTTTCTTGTTCGATTGCGGAAAATATCAGCTACGGACTGGATAATGTTGAAGCGCAAGCCATTATTGAAGCGGCGAAAAAAGCCCATATTCACGATTTTATCATGAGCTTACCGCAGCAATATCAAACGCCGGTCGGCGAACGAGGGCAATTGCTTTCTGGCGGGCAAAAACAGCGCTTAACCATTGCCAGAGCCTTTTTGCAGAACCGTCCGATTTTAATTTTAGACGAACCGACGGCATTTTCTGATGCTAAAAATGAAGCCAATCTAGTGCAGGTGTTTAACGAGTTAATGCGTAATAAAACCGTGATTATGATTGCTCACCGATTATCTTCGATAACCTCAGCCGATCAAATCCTATATATGGAACAGGGGAGAATCATTGCGCAAGGTAATCATCATGATTTGCTGCAAAGCGCTTCGGCATACCGCACTTTATGGCAAGAATATCAACAAGCTCGCGCTTGGTCACTGCCAGCACAATCTTCATCTGCCACCATTTCATCAGCTACGGAAAACCTATGACGCTGCAAACTTATTTTAATCAAGCTACACAACACACCAAAGGACTGTATTTAACCTATAGCCATTTGTTACAGATGGCTGGCGGTCAAAAAAGAAAATTAACGAGTTGTTTAATCTTGTCAGCGCTGTCGGCGGCAGTTTTCGGTATCAGTATTGCGCTGCTATATCCGTTATTTAGTGCGATGGAGCGCAATAATACGCCTCAAATTCAATTTTATACCGCTGTGGTGTTGCTGTTATTAGTCTTAAGCATCGGTTTAAGAATGGTCGCCGACGGCTATGATACCAAAGGCTATGCCAACTTGGCGGTGTATCAGTTGCGTTCGTTGTTGGGCGATAAATTGCGCAAAGTGCCACTGGCGATCTTAAGTAGTTTTCGTTCGGGGGAGTTGAATTCGGTGTTGGTGCAAAGCGTGAATGAAGCCGCAGCCTATGCTTTCACCCTAATGACCACGATTATTTATGCCATCACGATCCCACTGGCGACCGCACTTGCTTTGCTGTTTTTCGACTGGCGCTTCGGTATGGTGATTTTGATCGTTTTTCCGCTGACGATTCCACTGTATTTATGGCGGCGCAAGGCATTTCGACGTGGTTTCAGCATTCTGGCGGAAGCCAACGAACGTTTAAAAGGCGAAGCGGTGGAGTTTATTCAGGGGTTAGAGGTGTTGAAATCGACCGCACAGCTGCATGATAAAATCAGCCGTTTTGATCAAGTAGCGCAAGATGTGGCCGTGATCCAGCGAATCGGCACCCAAAAAGGCGAAATTCCCAATTTAATTATTACTGCAACCGTGCAAATCAGCCTGTTGATTATTCTGATTTTCGGTTTGATTTGGAGCGGCAACGGTACAGCCAGTTGGTTGTTGTTGGCAACGGTGATGGTGATGATCGCCAGAGCCGCCGATGTGCTGAATTTTTTTGTACAAATGACCTCGCTGCTAGAAATTTTTGTCATTAGTTGTGAAAAACTAGATGCGATTATGCAGCTGCCGGAACTCGAAGAGAGTGAAAGTGCGGTGCTGCCGGACAACCATAATATTGTTTATCACAATGTCAGTTTTACCTATCCGAATCAGCCGGAAAAGGTGTTGAAAAATATCAACTTGCAGATTGCGCCAAATAGTTTCAATGCCTTTGTCGGTACCAGCGGTTGCGGCAAAACCACCTTGCTGCGGCTGTTACTGCGCTATGCTGATCCCGATAGCGGCACGATTAGCATTGGCGGTGTCGATATTCGTCAATTAAGCCAGGCACAATTGATGAGTATGATTTCAGTGGTGTTTCAAGATGTGTATCTGTTTCAGGATACGATTCTCAATAATATCCGCATGGCAAAACCTGATGCCGACGATGAAACGGTGATTGCGGCGGCTAAACAGGCGCAATGTCATGATTTTATCCAATGTTTACCACTGGCATATCAAACACCGATAGCCGATATCGGCAGCAATTTGTCCGGTGGCGAAAAACAGCGTTTGGCGATTGCAAGGGCAATTTTGAAAGATGCACCGATTCTGATTTTGGATGAACCGACAGCGGCATTGGATACGCACAATGAATTGGCAGTACAAAAAGCACTGGATAAATTAGTGAAAAACAGAACCATTTTGGTGATTGCCCACCGCTTATCCACCGTAGTTGGCGCACACCAAATTTGCGTCTTGCATAACGGACACATCAGCGAGCAGGGAACGCATTCGCAATTATTACAAATCAACGGGCGCTATGCAGAGTTTTGGCGTTATCAACAACAGGCTGAAACGACAATAGATTGAGCGTAAGTAATGGAAAAGCGAACCTTAACGTTGCAGGATTGGGCACTTTTGATCAGTAGTGCCACCTTTAAAACCAGTATTATCGGTTTTTATCTGATCGCCTTGATTACCATGTTGAAAGAGCAGGGCTTTACGCTTAATCAATTAAGTTGGATTTATATGCTGGCAGGTATTGAAGCCGCCGCTTGTATTATTTCGCCGCTAATCGAACGTTTTTCATTTAAACGTTTCGGGCATTTTAAAAGCTGGCTGTTTCTGTCTAATCTCGTGATGTTAGTGAGTTTTATCAGTTTATATTTTATCCAACCGCAACAACATTTCATCGCACTATTGTTGCTATGTGCGGTATTTAGCTTGATGAGTCTGTTTTTTAGCTGCGCGACATTAGGTTTAACTTGTTCGTTATTGCCGTTCAAAAAACGTGGCTATGGTGGCGCAATTCAAGTTGGTGGTGCTCGAGTCGGAAAAATGATCGGCGGCGGACTGGCGCTGTATCTGTATCAACATTTTGGTTGGTATTCGGCGATCAGTTTGATGGTGCTGCTGTCACTGTTGCTCGGTTTACAGCTACTATTTTATACCGAAGTTGCAGCAAGCGGCGAGCAGGCAGAAAAAGTGCGGTTGGGTTTTCTATTTAAACGTTTTATTGATTTTTGGCAGCGACCAAATGTTGGTTATCATTGGTTAATATTGCTGTTTTTTTCCTGTATTCCCAGCGCGTTAGTGGCGACCACGTTTATTCCACGACTGAATGAATTAGGCTGGCAGGCACAAAACATCGGCTTGCTGTTGGCAATTATTATTCCGTTGATCTGCATTGCTGTTTTACCGTTATCCGGCTATTTTTTACAAAAGTATCAACGTTTTCAGGTCATCAATACCATTTTACTGATACAAATTTTGCTGGTTGCTACGTTCTGTTTTAGCGAGCAACTGATCCGTCTTGATCAATATTTAATTATCTTGCCGATTGTACTACTTAGTGTGGCATACAGTTTTATGCTACCGATTATCCTGACAATGTTGATGGATAAAGCGGATTCCAAACTGGCAACGCTAGACACCTCACTACAATATACCATCGTATTATTAGGCGCTTATCTGGCGAGTTTTAGCGCGCTGCGGATCGTCAGCTTCGGTGGCTACACCAGTGTTTACCTGCTTGCCACCGGGTTTACGGTACTGATTTGGTTAATGGTATGGTTTAAAAGATCGGCGTATGCTTAGTGAGACTTGAAAGCGCGGTTTTGCGGTATGTGTTGTTTGATTATTGTACTTTGCTTGCATTTCAGTTTAAAAATTGCTTTACTTAGCTATTACACATTTCCATGCGGAGCAAGCAGGAAAACTGCCAGCTTATCATACCGATCCCTTTGATCGAATGCTGATAGCGCAAGCACAAGCTGAAGGTTTAATTTTTATTACTGCTGACGAAAAAATTCCACAATACGGAATTCAATTACTAAACCCTGCTGCCTGATAAAAAATACAAAGTGCGGTCAATTTTGAGCTGCACTTTGCCTAATTGTTATTTTCCTAAGGTTTCAATATACGCCGCCAGATTTTGGATATCCTGTTCAGTTAAACGGGCTTTCACTGTGTTGCCGCCGCCGTCGATTTCGCCGTTTTTGCGTTTGTGCAGTGCGCTGACAATCTCTGTTGCAGGCAGTCCGGCGATGATGGCGGAGCTGTTGAGCGCCTGTTTATCAGCATTGCGACCATGACACATTGCGCACAGTTGTTGATATTGGCGTTTGCCTTTGGCGATGTCGGCATCGGTAAGCGCAACCGCACTTTGCACTGTCAATAAGGCAACTATAAATGAACATAACTGTGTAAAAGTAAACCGCATTTTGGCAATCCTCATCAAAATGAATCCTATAACATCAAGTCTTATTTTGCTATTTTAGTTTTTAAACAGCGCACTAACCCGTTCGTGATCAAATCCTTCCATGCGTTGTTGCAATACGCCGTTGGTAGCGATCAGAAAGGATGTTGGGGTGCCGACAACTTGATAGCGTTCAGCAGTAATCCCTAGTTGATCTTTCACAACGGGCAATGTAATGCCATGCTGTTTAGCAACAGCGGCAGTGTCGGCATCTTTACCGTCGATATTGATCGCCAAAAAATCCAGTTTATCCGGTTGTTCTTGCTGCAAGTGCTGTAATGCTAGCATTTCAGCAATGCAACCACCGCAGCTTTCTGACCAAAAGGTGATAAACAACGGCTTTTGCTTGATCACATTTTCTAGTTTCACGGTTTCTCCATTGAGACTGAATGTTGCGAGCTCCGGTGCAGGTTTGCCGAGCGTTGCCGATTGTGGTTCGCAGGCGCTTAATAATAGACATGCCAAACTGAAGGTAAGCGTTTTGAGTAGTGATTTCATAAATTGCCTTTAATGTTGCTTTATGTGTTGTTCTTCGTGTAAAAATTTGCCGTGTTGCAGGAAAATAGTGCGGTGTGCCAGCTTGCCCAATTCCGGATTGTGGGTGACCATCACAATCGTGCGTCCTTGTTGATTCAACTCAGTCAACAGCTGCAAAATTAAGCGCTCGTTAGTTTCGTCCAAGTTACCGGTCGGTTCATCGGCAAAAATTACCGGCGGACGGTTGACCAAAGCACGTGCGATACAAACCCGTTGCTGCTCGCCGCCGGAGAGTTGGCTGGGCAGATGGTTGATTCGATGCGCTAAGCCGACTTGATTCAGCACCGCTGTTGCCGATGGTTCATCGGTGACGCTGTGATAGTGTTGCGCCAACATTACATTTTCAAGTGCGGTCAGATAGGGAATTAAATGAAACTGCTGAAACACCAAACCGATTTTTTCGGCACGGAAACGTTGGCGTTGCTCTTCGTTCAGCTGAGCGGCATCAACACCATCGAGAATCACCTTGCCGTCACTGGCAGTGTCTAAACAGGTGAGAATATTCATCAAGGTGGTTTTGCCGGAACCGGACGCACCCATAATTGCTACGAATTCACCGGCGGCAATTCGAATATTAATATCGTCAAGTGCGGTCACTTGTCCGAAGCGTTTGACTAAATGTCGGGTTTCAATCACCCAATTTTCCTTGTTCATACTTTTCCTTGTTATTCGCCTTTTAATTATTTGTCTTTCAATTATTCGCCTTTTAAGACGTTGGCAGTTTCAATTTGTAATGCGCGTCGGGTCGGTACAATTACTGCCAGTAGGGTGACGATCAATGAGAGCAGCAGTGTGATCGGAATCACCGGCAGTCGCAAATCAATACTGGATTTAAACACGGCAATGCCCAAGATTTGCGCCAGAATATAGCCTAATACCAAGCCGACAATAGTCGCCAACAGTGCGATTAGCAGGGTTTCAGTGGTGATTTGTTTGATAATGTCGCGGCGTTTGGCGCCAAGCGCTTTTTGTAGCGCGAACTCTTTGGCACGCTCGGCGATGATCGCGATTAGTGTGGTATTGACACACAATGTCGCCAGCACCAAGATAACTAGCGAAATCAAGCCCATCAAACCTTTGATCTTATCCAAAATTTGCCCTTCGGATGCCGAAACTTTGCGAATCGGGCGAATTTCCAGATCGGGATATTGCTGACGCAGTTGCTCGGCAAACTGCTCCACTTGTCCTTGCTCGTTTTTAACGCTCAATAGCGCATAGCTGATCTTGTTCGATTTGTTCAGCCACTGTTGTGCGAACTCCAAATTGACGATCAGCATATTGTCAGTGGCATCACCGGCTTCGATAATCGCTTTAATATTAAATTGTTGTTTTTGTTGTTGATCGTTGCTTAACGTAATACTATCGCCAACATTTAAATGCAGTCGTTCTGCTAATGTTTTGCCGATCATCACGTTGCGTTGATCAAAATTGACCCCGATTTGCTGTCCGTTGATTTGCCAGTAGGGTGCCAGGGTCGGCATAGTGTTAAACCAAACGCCCATAATCACGATTTTTTCCAGTTCGCTGCGAGTGATGCCGTATAAATACGGGCCGGCAGCATTGAGTAATCCCTGCGGAGCTTGTTGGATAATCTGTTCGAATTGCGCTTGTGACATCAAGTTTTGATGTTGCGAACCGATATAAAAATTAGCGCCGAAGGTGCGCAATTCTTGGCTCATTTTGCTGTTAATATCAAAATAGACTGCCGACATTGCAGTGACAATCGCTGCACCAACGCTTAATGCCGCAAAGATAATGGCTACCCGCTGCAAGCGTAATCGCAGGGCACGCAACACTAATCGCCAAAACATATTATCGCCCATACAGCACCTCTATCGGATAAAGTTTGGTAATGCGGTGTGCCGGAAACCATGTGCCGATAAGTGCGATCAACACCGATAAAAACAGTACGCATGGCACCACAATCCAAGCAAACGACAGCGGTTGCCCGAACAGAGCATCGCCGATGATGCCCGAAAGTCCCCACCCTGCCAAACAGCCGAGTAGTCCGCCGAGAATACCGCTGAGAGCCGCTTCACTGTAGAACAGCAGATTAATTTCAGTTTGATCTGCTCCCAAGGCTTTCATCAGACCAATCTCTTTACTGCGTTCAATAATATTACTGGTCATCAAAGAGGCAATGCCCATAGCTGAAGCCAGCAGTGCCGCCAATGTTACTACCGCCAACAGCAACTGAATTTTTTCAATCACCACGCCTTCGGAAGCTGCCACTTGCCAAATCGGGCGAACAACAGCGCCGGAAACCGCTTCTTCCAGTTGGTGGGCAATCGAGGAAACATAAGCAGTACAGTACCAACGGTCATACTCTTCCGCATCCAACGCTTCCAGATTTTCACGTGCTTTGCGTGACAAATCATTTTCCGGCACGGTCAATGCCGAAACTTTCACTGATTGTACTTTGCCATGTAGATTCAAGCTGTTTTGCACTGCTTGCAACGGCACAACCAATTGATTTTCTTCGTTGCCGCCACTGGATAAAATACCGCTGACCGTTACCTGCAAAAGTGCGGTCGGTTTATCGTTGAACGGCATTAATTGCAACCGATCACCAATATGAATATTGGCATTGGCGGCAAGTTGACGACCGACTAAGGCTTGAGTGGCAAATGCTGGCATCTCGACCGCACTTTTATCACTGTCATCAGCCCATTGTCCTTCTACTTGCCAATATGGGCTGATGATTTTTTGTCCGGTGTGGTAGTCAGGATCGTCCGGAATGCCGATTGGATAATCAAAAAACGTACCTAACACGCTGATATCCTGTTGCACTGTTTGCCCGTTGTGGCTGATCAGCTCAAAAGGGGCATTCAATTGTGGTGCAAAACCGACAATATTATTGCCCCAAAAGATGTCTTTAATATTCGGCAGTTCTTTTTCGTCTAAAAAATCTTGTCCCAGCAACAGATTTTCCCGTTCTTGATCTACTTGTGGCAGTGCTGCTTGAGCAGCAGGCTCGATCAAAATATTGGCACCGTAGGATTTCAGCTCTTTTGCCATTTTATCGCCAATATCAATCGACACCGCCAGCAGCGCAGAGACCAGTCCGGCCGCCAGAAAAATGGTGAAAATCGCTAAGAATTTGCGGCGCAGTCCGTGTTTCCAAGATTGCAGCAACATACGCAGCAGCATGGCTATTCCTCCGTCGATTCGCGTTGTTTGTGTTTGGTTAAATAACGTTCGGGGTTGTCACGGAACTGATTCAGATTCTGCTCCGAAGCAAAAAAGTAGCTTTTACCGGCGTAGCTATATTTGAACTTGGCTTCGGTATTGATCAGTTTAGTACCGTCCACCGGATCAGTCACGTCCAACTTGACGATGGTTGAAAAGTAATTTAAGCCCTCTTCCAAACTTTTTTTATCGATAATCACCTGGGTCTCGGTTTGTTGCCAATCATTAATCGGCACCGGGTTGCAGCCGCCAGGCTTGCCGATTGACGGAATAAACATATGTACGCCACACGCCACGCAAACCACTTGGTTGCCTTGCATTACATAACCCTGATCGCCGCACAACAAACAGGCATCGAACACCACGCCCAAACTGAGCCGATCACTTAAGCGGTTAATAATAAAGAAACGCACTGCTTTGCCTTCATCAGAAATCCAGACAAAGCGGTGTAATTTGCCGTCGCTGACCTGTTTGATATCAATATGAATCTGATCATTGTCTGACAATGTTACCGGGGTGGCTTCTGAGAGCCGCGGCGGTTGTGAAGCAATGTTATCCCAATAGCATTGCGCGCTAATAACGATTAATGCCAAGATTAAACCGGACAGGGTGATACGTCGTGCCTGTCGGTAACGTGCGGTTTTTTGGCGTTTTTCGATTAAGTCGTGCTGTTGTTTAACAGCGTGTCTGCGTGGTTTTTGCACTTTAACCCAAAACAGCAGAGTTATCCCTAAAATGATGATTGCGATTAAATAGTTATTATAGAGCGTTAAATTCAAGGTTTTGGCAACAAAACTCAGCAACCCTTTATCCAAATCCACCAGCTGCAATTTGATCAGCGACAGCAAAATTTGCCCACTTAGCGGCAGCAGTAACCAAAAGATCAATAACACGATAGCCAGCATACGCAGATAGTGTAATGCGTGTTGGCTTTGTGCCAATAGGACAGCAATCCAGTTAGCGGCGAGCAGGCAAAACAGAAGTGCGGTTGCGATGGTAAACAGATTCAGAATAAAGTCGGTGTTAATGATTTCAGTGGTGGTGATGGCACTAAGATTAGGATTTTGCGCCCAGAAAATACCGCAAAACAGTAATAATCCGATTTGAGCCAAGTACAGCAGGATTCGCCGGTTGAGTGGCGCAGCAATCAGACTAAAAAGTAAAACAGAAGCGTAGAGTAGTGACAATGCCAACTTGAGGGTTTGGTTGGGGGTTAGTAGCTGCCAGAGCAAAAAACCGACACAAAGTGCGGTCAACGAAAGCCAGTGCAAGGCTTTATCGGGAATATTGCGCTGTGCAGGCCACAGCTGGCTTGCCCACAGTAGTCCGCTCAGCAGACTGAACGGCAGCAGTAATTGCAAAACAGATGTAAAAAAATAGTTCATTCCAACAACCTTATTGATATTTTTAAACCCGCTTGAGCTTGAGCCATCAAACGGGTTTAAAAACAAAAATACGCCACGCCGAGTAGTGGCGCGGCAAAGTGCGGTTATACTTAATTCAAACCGGTGTACTTGAATTCAAAAGCGGCATCAAACGGTTTCCACCAACGACCAACCCCGGTTTCGTTGTCGGTGTGGCGGTGTAATCCGGCTTTTGATGGTGGCTCAATATGATAAGTGACTTTATAGTTACCAACGCCCATCATTTTGATATTCGCCCCGTAGTGCGGACCATCGCCGGCAACCATCGGCATGAAGGTACCTTGTTGTTTTTCGCCGGTATCCAGATTTTCCAACGTATAATTAATGGTCAAATACGGCATCCATTCGCCAGCGCCGAAGCCGTTTTTATTGCCTTCAATCGCATGAATATCCGCTTCCAAGTGAATATCGGATTTGGCAGCAGGCAAGCCCATGCCACGTGGTTCCATGTCAATCGGCTGCAAATAGACTGCTGCAATTTCCATTTCGTTCATGGTAATCGGTTCTCCTGCCGGATACTCTTTAAATGCCAGCGCAGAGGTGGCGGAGAAAATACCGGCTAACAGAGTAGCAGTGATGAATGTTTTCTTGAAATTCATAAAATACCTCTAAAAAGTTTAGTGTGAAATATCAGTTAACACCTGTTTTTTAGCAGCGCTCTTCATATAAAACAGGGCGAAGATAGCGGCTAAAATTAACACGGCTTGTGGAATCAAGGTTTCTAAATAAGGATAAATTCCAAGCCAGGCGATTTCAGGAAAACCGGACAGCAGAGTGGGCTGTATCAGTTTTCCTTCGATTAGCTCCAATACGCTTTTGCCGGCAAACACAAATGCCATCAAATACATAAAACTGCCGGTTAACATAAAAAACGGTTTTAGCGGCAGTTTTACGACGGTAAAACGCATAATAAAATAGACAATTAACAACAATACTACGCCAACGATAATTCCGCCTAACAGATATAAATAACCGTCGGCAGATTGAATATCTCCCACTAATGCGTAGTAAAACAATACGGTTTCCGCTCCTTCGCGATAAACCGCCAAAAAGCTGGTCAGCCACAGCCCGATGAGTGAGCCGGTGGTTAAAGAAGTTGACAGCTTGCCTTCCAAATAGCGTTTCCAATTTTGCGCTTCCACCTTTGACAGCAGCCAATAGCTCATCATAAACAGCATGATCACGGCAAAAATCATGGTGATCCCTTCCAGTAATTCACGATTAGCGCCAGAGTTTTCAAACAGCAGTTGGAAAATAAAGGCGGTAATCACACTGGCGATCAGGGCGATAATCACCGATTGACGAATCACCGGCAGCTTGTCCTGATGCTGATTTTTTACCAGATACGCCACAATGGCCGCCACAATCAGCAACGCTTCCAAGCCTTCACGCAGCATAATCAACAGGCTATACACAAAAATGGACCATGCGTTGTCATTTGTTTGTTGCAACAGCCCGACCGCACTTTGCAATTGCTGTGATAAGCCACTGGCTTGTTGTTGCAAGTTTTCGAGCGGCTGTTGCGCTTTCATTTGCCCCACCAAACGCGTGAAAAAACCTTCCAGCGTAGTTTTTAGCTGGCTGTCGCGCGAGCCGACGCTGCTTTCCATGCCGGAACTTTCGAACACATCGAAATAGGTATCTTGCACCGCAATAATCGCCTCATCACGCCTGCCTTGCTGATAAAGCCCAAGTGCTTGCTGAATGCCGTGATTCACGTCGGCGGCAACCTGTTGCCAATCTTGTGAGTTGTCGGTTTGTGGTTGTTCGCTGGCGGTTGTTTGCAGCAGCTGTGCTTGTTTGGTGATCGGCAGATTCGGCAGTTGCTCTTCAATGTCTTGTAGCAATTGAGTGCTTAAATAGCCTAACTGAGTCAGATTGTCGGCTTGTTGTGTGGCTTTGATTAAATCGTAAAATTGTTGGTTGAGGGCAGAGGACTGGCTGGAAGAGCGGTTTTGGCGAATCGCCATTTCCATTTCGGAGTTTTTGTAGCCCTCATACTGTGCCTGTTGCACCGACTTTTTGGCTGTGTCTAAATCCCCGTGTTGATAAGCAGTGATGGCTTCAGCCAACCGATCGTCGATAATTTGGAAACTTTGCTGCCAATATGCCGCAATCTCACTGTTTTGGTAGGTACCGTGCTGTGTTTCGGCAGTCAGTTGATGTCCGTCGTTCAGTACAGTGGTCAATTGATTGAGCTCGCTTTTTAGCCAATCAATTTTACCGGCGATGACTGATTCGGGCTGATTTTCGGTGATCATTTTGCGAATTTCGCCGAAAGTCGCTTCCAATTGATAGCTTTTCTGTGCTGAAATATTGATCCGAATAGGACCTTCCAGATTTTCAAACACCTCGAAATACGCCATCTGTACCGCACTTTTGGCTTGGTTTTTCTCGCCTTGCCGATATAGCGACAACGTATTGTCCAAACGCTGTTCAATGTCTTGGATATAGCCTTGATAGCGGTTGTCAGCAGCAACTTGATCGGCTGCTGCATTGAACGTGAGCGATAGAAGGATGGTCAGTAATAAATAGTTGAGTTTTTTTAACATATTATTAACGCGAGTAAAAATGAGAATTCTTATCATGGTTGTGAGACTAATTATGAGCTGATCGGATTTTATTTCAAGCGGATTTTTAATAATATTTGCGCTAACGCAAAAAATATGACTTCAGTAAGTGTGTGCCGCATGATCAGCGGTGTTTTATCCGAAAACAACCGCGATGAATGCCATTTGTCAGCATTAGCATAAAAGTGCGATTTCGAACAACTGAAACTGAAATATAATCAAAAATAGCAGATTTTTTGTTAGATAATCTTCACTGTTACAACAAAATCTTGCTCGAAATCACAAAATTAAGATTTAATTATTGCAATGCTTGCGCTTTCACGACCTTTCGAGTATCTTACGCCGCACAATAACGAGTGCTATCTCAATAGCCATATATTTGCTTTCCGAGTAGTGCCCATCCATATGGGCACTTTTTTTATTCAATAAATCTGAAATTTGAGAAAATCGCGTGAAAAACAAAACCTTAGGCGGCACATTATTGGTCGCAGGAACTACCATCGGCGCCGGTATGTTGGCGATGCCGATCACCTCCGCCGGTATGGGCTTCAGCTTTACTATCATTCTGTTGTTGATCCTGTGGCTGCTGCTTTCTTATAGCGCGTTGCTGTTTATTGAGGTTTATCAAACGGCTCGGATCGATGACGGTTTGGCAACGCTGGCAGAACAATACTTCGGCGCTTTCGGACGAATTATCTCAACTTTATCGCTGCTGATTTTTATGTATGCGATTTTGTCTGCCTACGTCACGGGTGGCGGCTCGCTGATCAACGGCTTGTTGTCGGCAGGACTAGGGTATGATACCGGCAAACTCAGCATTATTTTGTTTACCGTAGTGTTGGGTATTTTCATTATTATCGGCACATCGAGTGTTGATGCGGTCAATCGCTTGTTCTTTTTCAGTAAAATCGCCGTTTTCCTGTTTGTGTTATTAATGATGTTACCGCGTGTTTCGATCGATAATCTAATGGCAATGCCGATTAACAATGCGCTGATGTTGTCAGCCGCTCCGGTATTTTTCACCTCTTTTGGCTTCCATGTGGTGATCCCCAGTATTGTGAAATATCTGGAGGGGGATATCAGACGGCTGAGAATTGCTATATTGGTGGGCACCGGTATTCCGTTGTTTGCTTATTTATTATGGCAGCTTTCCACTCACGGCGTATTAAGTCAAAGCCAATTTTTGCAGATTTTACAGCAAGATCCCACCTTGAACGGCTTGGTGAATGCAACTCGTGAAATCACCGGCAGCACGGTGTTGAGTGAAGCGATTCGAGTGTTCTCATCGTTGGCGTTGATTACCTCCTTTTTAGGGGTCGCATTGAGCCTGTTCGACTGTTTAAAAGATCTGCTTAATCGAGTCAAAGTGCGGTCAAACCGTGCTTCATTGGGCTTATTAACATTCCTGCCGCCACTGGTGTTTGCGCTGTTTTATCCTGAAGGTTTTATTATGGCACTCAACGGTGCTGGGGTGATGTTTGCTTTTTACGGTCTGGTATTGCCGGTCGGCTTGGCGTGGAAAGCACGACGTCAATCACCTAATTTGGCGTATCGGGTATGGGGTGGCAATCCGTCGCTGCTGTTTGCCTTATTATTGGGCATATTGATTATTGCAATTCCATTTCTGGTGGATAAAGGTTATTTGCCACATGTGATTGGTTAATAGTTAATAAAATCAACAGCAAAAGACGCTAGCAATAAGCTGAGAAATAGCAAGTGCGGTTGTGGTGAGCAACCGCACTTTTGCGTTGAATAAAGTTCAAACGATTAAAACAGTTTTTGTAGCCAACCTAATTTGGCACTCAGCACATTAAAATAGTTGTAGTCGTTCAAATGCAGCAACCGCAGCGTATCTTGGCTTTTGCGTACGATAATTTTATCATCCGGTGAAAAGGCGTGTGCCACTTGGCTGTCACAGCTGATTTCCAATTGGCGTACCGTATATTGGGCAAAGCGCAGTGAAATCACACTGTTACCGTCGATCACTAACGGGCGAGAAGAGAGGGTGTGGGGAAACATCGGCACTAAGGCGATGGCGTTGAGCTGCGGGGTCAGGATCGGTCCGCCGGCAGACAATGAATAAGCAGTTGAGCCGGTCGGCGTGGAAATGATCAGGCCGTCGGAACGTTGTGAGAACGCAAATTTGTCATCAATATATACTTGAAAATCAATCATATGCGCAATTTTTGCCGGATGAATTACCACCTCATTGACGGCATTATTTAAATTAATCAACTCGTTATCACGTTCGACCATCGCTTCCAGCAGAAACCGCTCTTCGATAAAATATTCGCCTTCTTCCAAACAAGAGTGTAGCTGTGAATAGGCATGTTTCGGATCAATATCGGTTAAAAATCCTAAATGTCCGCGATTAATGCCGATGACGGCGATGTCGTAGCGAGCCAAGATCCGTGCGGTGCCTAGCATATTGCCGTCACCACCGATCACAATCGCCAAATCCGCTTTTTCGCCAATCTGTTCAATCGGGGCGATGTGCTCTTCAGGAATCGAGAGATCTTTGCCGATATCTTTTTCCACCAATACTTGGTAGTGTCGTTCACTTAACCATTGGTAGATATTTTTGTGCATTTGCAGCGCATTATCGTTTCTTGGTCGCCCGACCAAGCCGATAGTATGAAAATTACGCTTGCCTCGTTGAGGTGCGTTAGCGCTCGAAGAAAAAGAATTGTGCATTTATTTTGCTCATAAAAAACAGTAACAGACATAAAAGTCAGATAGTGCTTGAAATCGTCATTTTAAACCCTATATTAACAAAAAGAGTTACAATTGAAAGCACTATTCACCGGATAAAATTGAGCTAAAGTGCGGTTTTTTCGGTAGAATAAGTAAACTTGATTTATTTCAGTCTGTATGGAGAAAAAAATGTCTGAGTTAGCCGAAGAAAAAGATCTAGAAACGACCATCGAAGACGCTGCGAAAGCAGAAGAACAATTACCGGAAGTGACGGGCGATCCGTTAGAAGAGGCGATTGCACGGGTTCAGGAGCTGGAGGAGCAACTGGAACAGAGCAATAAGCGGGTACAAGATGTCCAACTGCGTAGCCGTGCCGAGATAGAAAACATTCGTCGCCGTGCAGAGCAAGATGTTGAAAAAGCGCATAATTTTGCGTTAGAGAAATTTGCTAAAGAGCTGTTGGAAGTGATTGATAATTTAGAGCGTGCGCTCGATTTAAACACCCAAGCCATTGACGATACGGGTAAAGCCATTTTTGATGGTGTTGAACTAACTTACAAATCGTTATTATCGACAGTGAATAAATTCGGCATTGAATCCGTCGGTGTCGTTGGGGAAACGTTTAATCCAGAGTTGCATCAAGCGATTTCTATGCAGCCGAGTGAAGGGTTTACCACCAACCAGATTACGCAAGTGCTACAAAAAGGTTACTTGTTAAACGGAAGGGTTATCCGTCCGGCAATGGTGATGGTTGCGGCTTAGTTGTGGTTTAACCATCCATTTTCAGAAAAAGGCGGGCTTTTCCCGCCTTTTTTCGGCGCATAAAAATTTTGCTACGCAAAGCTTGCCTTTTTTTGTACAATAATCCGTCTTGACCATAGGGGCTATAGCTCAAATTATAAACAAAGATCAACAGACCCTAATGAATGGCTAATTTCCTTTATTTCCCAAGAGTTGTTACATGATTGATTACATCATTATCGGCATTATTGTTTTCTCTTTAATCGTCAGTTTATTGCGTGGTTTTGTGAGAGAAGTGATGTCGCTTGCCAGCTGGGTGGTTGCGTTCATCGTTGCCAGCCGTTTTTATCCTTATCTTGCCAGTATGTTGACCCAGATAGAATCTGAAAATATTCGTATTGGCGTTGCCGTAACCATTCTGTTTATCTGTAGTTTGATTGTTGGCGCAATTATTAATTATATTATCAGCCAATTGGTGGATAAAACCGGGCTCAGCGGCACCGATAGGGTGCTGGGCGCTTGTTTCGGCGTGCTGCGCGGTGTATTAATTGTTGCTGCGTTACTGTTTTGTGCCGATACTTTTACCAGTTTCGGGCAATCTGAACTGTGGAAAAGTTCAAAATTAATACCGCACTTTGGTTTTGTGGTAGAGTGGTTCTTCCAACAATTGCAACAAAATTCTTCATTTTTGACCCCTAACTTTAACCGTTAATTGATCCCTCGGGACAAACTGAAAAGGACAAACAAGACATGTGTGGAATTATTGGCATTATTGGGCAAACACCGGTTAATCAGGCTATTTACGACGGACTGACCGTGTTGCAACATCGTGGACAGGATGCTGCCGGGATTGTCACTGTAGACGATGAAAATCGCTTTCGGCTACGTAAAGCCAATGGTTTGGTGAGTGATATTTTCCAACAAGTTCATATGACCCGATTGCAGGGTAATGCGGGCATCGGCCATGTTCGTTACCCGACCGCCGGCAGTTCCAGTGTTTCGGAAGCGCAGCCGTTTTATGTCAATTCACCCTACGGGCTGACATTGGTACACAACGGCAACCTCACCAACTCCGATGAATTAAAACAGACCCTGTTTACCCTCGCCCGTCGCCATGTGAATACCAATTCTGATTCTGAAGCGCTACTGAATATCCTGGCTTACCATTTAGATTACAGCGCCAGTCTGGATTTGCAGGCTGAGGATATTTTCAACGCTATTCGCAAAACCCATGCAGATATTCGTGGTGCTTATGCCTGCGTGGCGATGATTATCGGTTTTGGCATGGTTGCCTTTCGTGATCCTTATGGCATTCGCCCGCTAGTGTTGGGCAAACGGACTTTAGACAACGGCATAACAGAATATGCTTTTGCGTCAGAAAGCGTAGCATTAGATGCGATTGGCTTTGAGTTTGTGCGCGATGTTAAACCGGGCGAAGCGATTTATGTCACTTTCGACGGTCAGTTTTATTCTGAACAGTGTGCTGCCAATCCAGATTTATGCCCGTGCATTTTCGAATATGTTTATTTTGCCCGTCCCGATTCCTGTATTGACGGCGTGTCGGTATATGCTGCACGAGTACATATGGGGGAGCGTTTAGGCAAGAAAATCGCCAAAGAGTGGCAAGGATTGGAAATTGATGTGGTGATTCCGATTCCGGAAACATCAACCGATATTGCACTGCGAATTGCACGGGAGTTGGACGTGCCGTATCGTCAAGGCTATGTTAAAAACCGTTATGTCGGGCGGACGTTTATTATGCCGGGACAAGAGCAGCGCAGAAATTCCGTACGCCGCAAATTGAATACTATTTCTTCTGAATTTAAAGGCAAAAATGTGCTGTTGGTGGACGATTCAATCGTGCGCGGTACGACCTCAGAGCAAATTGTCGAAATGGCACGCCATGCCGGTGCTAAAAAGGTCTATTTTGCTTCGGCGGCGCCGGAAATTCGCTACCCGAATGTATATGGTATTGATATGCCTGCCGCCAACGAATTGATCGCTTATAATCGTAGCGTCGAACAGATTGCCGAGCTGATTGGGGTTGATCGTTTAATTTTCCAAGACTTGCAGGATTTGATTGAATCGGTGCAGCAAGAAAATCCATCGATTCAGCATTTTGATGCGTCGGTGTTCACCGGTGAATATATTACCGGCGATGTGTCTAAAGCCTATCTGGATAATATTGCCTTTGCGCGTAATGATAATGCCAAACAGCAGCAGGCAAAAGATGCGACCAACCTTGAAATACACAATGAACGCTAACAATGCAAGCTGTAATGTGAACAGTAAGCAGAATGAAAAAAAATCGCGCTTGATTATTGCCATCAGCGGCGCATCGGGGGCGATTTATGCGATTCGGCTGCTGGAAGTGTTGCAGCAAAGCGAAATTGAAACCCATCTGATTATCAGCAATGCGGCGCGACAAACCATTGCGATGGAAACTGAGTATAGCGTACAACAAGTGCGGCAATTGGCGAATGTGAACTATGATGTTCGTGATATTGGTGCGGCGATTTCTTCCGGCTCATACCGCACTTTAGGCATGATTATCGTGCCTTGCTCGATCAAAACCCTGTCGGCAATCGCCCACTGTTATAGTGATGATTTGATCAGTCGAGCCGCCGACGTGTGTTTAAAAGAGCGCAAGCCACTGCACTTATGTGTGCGGGAAACACCGTTGCATTTGGGGCATTTGCGTTTGTTGAGCCAAGCCGCAGAAATCGGCGCCCAGATTACGCCGCTGATGCCGGCGTTTTACCACCAGCCGAAAACCATAGATGACATTATTAATCAAAGTGTTAATCGGCTGCTTGACCAGTTTGAAATTGAGCTGCCACAGGATCTGTTTCAGCGTTGGTGTGGAAGCATCGCCAATTAAATCGGCAATTTCAGCTCTCGTACCGACATGGTTAAGCCATCGATCAGCAATAAGCGCCCACACAGGTTTTTACCAATATTTAGCCGCACTTTGATCGCTTCCAATGCTTGGATCGAACCGACAATACCGACGACAGGTGCCATAATCCCCGCTTCGACGCAGCTGAGTGTGCTGTCGCCAAACAATCGGCTCAAAGTGCGGTAAGTCGGCGTATTTGGTTGATAGCTGAACACTGAGACCTGTCCCTCAAAACGGATGGCTGCACCGGAGACCAACGGAATTTTATGTTGTTCACAACAGCGATCTAGGCTGTTACGGATATCGACATTATCAGTGCAATCCAGAATAACATCAAATTGAGTGACAACGTCACTTAATTCAGTTTCGCTCAGCTGCTTATCAATGGTTTGAATCTTAATATGGGGGTTGAGTTGTTGCAATGCCAGCTGTGCCGACCGCACTTTAGGCATCTCCAAGCGGCTGTCGTTATGCAGCACTTGGCGTTGCAAATTGGACAGCGACACGGTATCAAAATCCAGCAGAGTCAAATGCCCAACGCCTGCCGTTGCCAGGTATTGTGCCGCAGCACAGCCCAGACCGCCTAAACCGACAATCAGCATTCTGCTGTCTTTCAGTGTTTCTTGCCCGTCAAAATCAACGGCTTTTAACATGATTTGGCGGTTATAACGCAGCGTTTCCTGATAGCTTAGCTCACTCATGTTCCATGCCTTTTAGTTTAATGTGGCGTCAAAGGGTTCAATGGTCACGCATTCGCCGCTCGCTACGTTGCCACGTTCGCGCTCTAAAACGATAAAACAGTTGCTGGCAACAAAAGCACTGAACAAATGTGAGCCTTGAAAACCAACAGCTCGTACTTCGATTTGTCCATCCGCATTGACATGGTAAAATCCACGTTGAAAATCCAAACGCCCGACTGCTTTTTTTAACGGTGCGCTGCTGATGGCTTGCAGTTGAATCGGTTTTTGCCACTGGCTGAAACCGCTTAAACGGGCAAGCAGGGGGTGAACCAATTGGTAGAAAGTCACTAAAGCTGAAACCGGATTGCCGGGCAGCCCGCAGAACCAAGCGTTTTCTAATTTACCGAATGCGAACGGTTTACCCGGTTTTATCGCTAATTTCCAGAAGTTGATCTGCCCCAGTTTTTCCAGTACGGTTTTGGTAAAATCAGCTTCACCAACCGAAACGCCGCCGCTGGTAATCACCAAATCCGCTTGTTGCTGCGCTTGGTTGAATGTTTGTTCAAACAGCGCTTCATCGTCAGGTAAAATACCGTAGTCTAAAATTTCACAGCCCCATTTTTGCAGCATTAATTGCACTGCAAACCGATTGGTATCATAAATTTGCCCGGCTTTGAGCGAATTGCCGACGCTGACTAATTCATCACCGGTAGAGATCAGCGCCACTTTGACTCGCTTAAATACCTGCAGTTGTTCAATGCCGAGCGAAGCCAGTAAGGGCAGTGACAGTGCGGTTAGTTTCGCCCCTTGCTGCAAAACCACTTCGCCACGTTTAACATCTTCACCCACTCGACGGATATTTTGCCCGGTTTTGATTGCAGCTTTGACTTCTGCGTTAAACCGCACTTTGCCGTCGGCATCAATTTCAGTCTGTTCCTGCATAATCACCGCATCACAACCGACCGGAATCATGGCACCCGTCATGATTCTGACCGCGCTTTTTGCGGGTAAATCGGCGTTAAACGGCGTTCCGGCAAAGCTTTTTCCGACAATCGGCAACGGTTGTCCGTCTGCTAAATCTGCAATTCGCACTGCATAGCCATCCATGGCGGAATTGTCAAAACCCGGCACATTAATCGGTGAACAGATATCTTCGGCACAAATACGGTTTTGCGCCGCCATTAATGTCAATATTTCAGTTTGGCTGGCGTCTGGTGCAGGGAGAGCATTCAACATTTGTTGTAAGGCTTGATCTAACGAGAGCAAGTTATTCATTTTAATCCTCTATTTCTTTAATAGTTTTATAATTCCGATATTTGGGTTATTTTAGCCTAAATTCCACATTCTTGCATTTGCCTATTAAGTTAACTTTGCTAGAATAACAAACTTGATTTTAACTGGAGTAATAAATGAGCAACATTTCTGCTGAAGCCGCCAGAGTGCGTGATGCCTTGATAGCGAAAGGCATCGAAACCCCGATGAAAAGCGTCGCCTTAAGTTTAAATGAACGTCGCAAACAAATTGAGAGCCATATGCGTGAAGTCATCCAACTGATCGGCTTGGATTTGAGCGATGACAGTATTGAAGAAACGCCGGGCAGAATGGCAAAAATGTATCTCGATGAAATCTTTACCGGCATGGATTACGCCAATTTTCCTAAAATCACCACGATTCGCAACCGTATGAAAGTGAGTGAAATGGTGTTGGTAAACGACATCACGCTGACCAGCACCTGCGAACACCATTTTGTTACCATCGACGGGCAAGTTTCGGTAGCTTATTACCCGAAAGACTGGGTGATCGGCTTGTCTAAAATCAATCGAGTGGTCTCTTTTTTGGCGCAACGACCGCAAGTGCAAGAGCGTTTGACCGAGCAGGTGTTGACCGCACTTCAGGCGATTTTGCAAACCGACGATGTGGCGGTTTATGTTAAAGCGACCCATTTTTGTGTCAAATGCCGTGGTATCAAGGATACCAATAGTTACACTGTCACATCAGCATTTGGTGGCGTATTCTTAGAAGATCGTGAAACCCGCAAAGAGTTTTTGGGATTGATTAGCAAATAGCATTAACAAAAACAATTAGATAAAATGCAGAAGTGCGGTTCTGAATTATTCAAAAAATGGCTGTCGGTTGACCGCCATTTTTTTATGCTGTTATAGGCGTCAGAAAGATTGCTGCTGTCAACATGTACACCGCTGGCAATATTGTGATTTCAAGTTGTGGAATCAGTGGTTTTTTGGTACATTTAGCACAATTTTTTCGCCGCTCTCGGCTCAACTCTCTTTCTTAATCGGAATTATTATGTTTAAAAAAATTCGTGGTCTGTTTTCTAACGACCTTTCTATCGATCTTGGCACGGCTAACACACTCATTTATGTTAAAGGGCAAGGGATCGTTCTGGATGAACCTTCAGTGGTGGCGATTCGTCAAGACCGTGCCGGCTCACTGAAAAGTATTGCTGCTGTCGGGCGTGAAGCCAAGATGATGTTGGGGCGTACGCCAAAAAGTATCGCAGCAATTCGTCCGATGAAAGACGGTGTGATTGCTGATTTTTTCGTCACTGAAAAAATGTTGCAATATTTTATCAAGCAAGTTCACCGTAACAATTTTATGCGTCCTAGTCCGCGAGTTTTAGTTTGTGTGCCGGCCGGTGCGACTCAAGTTGAACGGCGTGCCATTAAAGAATCGGCAATCGGTGCCGGTGCTCGTGAAGTTTATTTGATCGAAGAGCCGATGGCGGCGGCGATTGGTGCCAAATTACCGGTATCTACTGCAACCGGTTCGATGGTGATCGATATTGGTGGTGGCACCACCGAAGTGGCAGTGATCTCACTGAATGGCGTGGTGTATTCGTCTTCGGTACGTATCGGTGGCGATCGGTTTGATGAAGCGATTATTGCCTATGTTCGTCGTACGTTTGGCTCTTCCATCGGAGAGGCAACGGCAGAGCGGATTAAGCAAGAAATCGGTACCGCTTATATTGATGAAGATGATGAAATCAAAGAGATTGAAGTTCATGGGCATAATCTTGCTGAAGGTGCGCCACGCAGCTTTAAACTGACTTCACGCGATGTGTTGGAAGCGATTCAACAACCCCTAAGCGGCATTGTGACAGCGGTGCGTACCGCACTTGAGTCCTGCCCTCCGGAACTGGCGGCAGATATTTTCGAACGTGGCATGGTGTTAACCGGTGGTGGTGCTTTGATGCCGAATATCGACAGACTGTTGTCGAAAGAGTCGGGTGTGCCGGTTATTGTTGCTGAAGATCCATTGACTTGTGTAGCACGCGGCGGTGGTGAAGCGTTAGATATGATTGATATGCACGGTGGCGATATTTTCAGCGATGACTAATCGTTGAAACACTCTTTTTTTCACAAGTGCGGTTTTAAACCAATTAAAGCCGCCACTTTTTAGAGTAAAGCGCATGAAACCTATTTTTTCTAAAGCTCCCCCTTTAGGAATTCGTCTTATTCTGGCGATTGTAGCATCGATTTTATTGATGATCAGTGACGGCCGCAGCAGTGGTATGATTCAGGTACGCAGCCTGATGGAAACCTCTATCAGCGGTCTGTTTTATTTTGCCAATATTCCCCGTTCAGTGCTGGATGGGGTATCTGATAACCTTGCCGACACGTCTAAATTACAAATCGAAAACCGGGTGCTGAAAGAGCAGCTAAGGGAAAAAAATGCCGATCTGTTGCTGCTGGATCAACTCAAAGTCGAAAATCAACGCTTACGCTTGCTGCTAAATTCACCGTTACGCTACGATGAATATAAAAAAATTGCCGAAGTATTGACGACTGAATCAGATATTTATCGCCAGCAAGTGGTGATCAACCAAGGTAGCCGTGACGGTGTGTTTGTCGGACAGCCGGTGATTGATGAAAAAGGTGTGGTCGGGCAAGTCACCTCTGTGGGTGCAACCACTAGTCGAGTGTTGTTGATTACCGATGTTACGCATTCGATTCCGTTGCAGGTATTGCGTAACGATGTGCGTTTGATTGCCAGCGGAACGGGACGCGGTGATGAGCTGCAACTGGACAATGTGCCGCATTCGGTTGATATTGTGAAAGGCGATCTGCTAGTGACATCAGGCTTGGGCGGGCGCTTTCCGGAAGGTTATCCGGTCGCTATCGTCGATTCAGTCTCGACCGATAAACAGAACTATTTTGCGGTGATTTCAGCCAAGCCGCTAGCGTCGTTGGAACGCTTGCGCTATCTGCTGTTGCTGTGGCCGGTGAATGATGAATTACACCGACCACAATCACTTTCGCCGGAAGATGTGCGCAACACGGTGCGTCAACGGCTATCGACTCGACAAGATGAACTGCTGGCACCGGACAATAATAAAACTGTCAAAGAGCAAATTGATGGAAATTCGTCGCAAGAACCCGCAACAAACGAAGAGTTGGCACCGGCAGATGCCAATCAACAGCAACAAGATGCATTGACAGAGGGCACTCAGTAATGAAAGGCAATTGGATTTTGCAACTGTTAATGGTGGTGTGTACTTTTTTGGTTGCGCTAGTGATGGAAATTACACCATGGTCAGCTGAATTTCAAGGTTTGCGTCCCTCTTGGTTAGTGTTGGTGTTATTATATTGGGTGCTGGCAATTCCGAATAAAATCAGTATTGGTTATGCGTTTGTGGTCGGGCTGATTTGGGATCTCAGTTTAGGTTCGATCCTCGGCGTACATGCCCTGATATTATCGATTTTTGCTTATTTAATAGCGTCTAACCATCTGGTGCTGCGTAACTTGTCGTTATGGTTACAAAGCATGTTGGTGATAATTGCCGTTATCGTTATTCATATCAGTATTTTTTTGATCGAACTGTTTATGCACAGTGCCGATTTTAGCGCACAAGAGCTGCTGGGGGCAGTTTTCAGTGGTGTATTATGGCCTTGGGTCTTTTTACTGCTGCGAACCTTAAGGCGTAAGTTTAGTTTGCGCTAGACATGGTGTCAGACTAAAAAGGGGCGGATATATAATCCGCCCCTATTTTTATAATATTAATCGGCTATTTTAGTCTTTGTTAGCCATCTGACCTGTTACATTGAATCGTAACAGGTCTAATTTGAAGCAATTGAATTATTTGATCACTTTTAGCAAGGCTTCGCCAATATCGGCTAAGCTGCGGACGGTGGTGACACCTGCGGCTTCCAACGCGGCAAATTTTTCATCGGCAGTGCCTTTACCACCGCTGATAATTGCGCCAGCATGTCCCATGCGCTTGCCTTTTGGTGCGGTGACACCGGCAATATACGAAACTACCGGTTTGTTGACGTGTTGTTTGATATAGGCGGCAGCTTCTTCTTCAGCGGAACCGCCAATTTCACCAATCATCACAATGGCTTCGGTTTCCGGGTCTTGCTCAAACAGCGCGAGAATATCGATAAAACTGGAACCCGGAATCGGATCACCACCGATACCAACACAGCTTGATTGCCCTAAACCACAATCGGTAGTCTGTTTCACCGCTTCGTAGGTGAGTGTGCCGGAGCGTGACACAATGCCAACTTTGCCTTTTTTATGGATATTGCCCGGCATAATACCGATTTTGCACTCGTCTGGGGTGATCACACCGGGGCAGTTAGGCCCGATCATGCGCACACCGGTCTGGTTCAATTTTTGTTTTACGGCTAACATATCCAGGGTCGGTATGCCTTCAGTGATACAGACGATCAACTGAATTCCGGCATCAATGGCCTCCAAAATCGCATCTTTACAGCCGGGTGCAGGCACATAAATCACACTTGCAGTGGCACCGGTTGCCTGTACTGCTTCAGCAACAGTATTAAAGACCGGCAATCCTAAGTGGGTGGTGCCGCCTTTGCCGGGAGACGTGCCGCCGACCAATTGTGTGCCGTAGGCAAGTGCTTGTTCAGAGTGGAAAGTGCCTTGTCCGCCGGTGAATCCCTGGCAAATAACTTTAGTATTTTTATTAATTAAAATAGACATTTATTTGCCCTCCGCTGCGGCAACCACTTGTTTAGCGGCATCTGTTAAACTATTGGCGGCAATAATATTCAGACCGCTGTTGGCTAAAATTTCGCGTCCTAGTGGCGCATTGTTGCCTTCAAGACGAACCACCACCGGAATCGCTACGCCGACTTGATTGACGGCATCGATAATGCCGTTGGCGATTAAGTCACAACGTACAATCCCGCCAAAAATATTCACCAATACCGCTTTTACGGCACTGTCGGACAAAATAATTTTAAATGCCTCAGCAACCCGCTCTTTGGTTGCACCACCGCCGACATCTAAAAAGTTTGCCGGTTGTCCACCGTGCAATTTGATGATGTCCATGGTTCCCATTGCCAAACCGGCACCGTTGACCATGCAGCCGATATTGCCGTCCAATGCCACATAATTCAATTGCCACTGTTCTGCCAATGCTTCGCGCGGGTCTTCTTGACTTGCGTCTTGCATGGCTTGCAAATCAGGGTGACGGTAGGAAGCATTGCTGTCAGTGACGATTTTAGCATCTAAGCAGAGCAGTTGATCGTTTTCCAAAATCACCAACGGATTGACTTCAACCAAAGCCAAGTCTTTCTCGACAAACAGCTTGGCAAGTTGGGTGAAAAGGTGGGTGAATTGTTTGATTTGATCGCCTTGTAAGCCTAATTTAAAGGCTAATTGACGTCCTTGAAACGGCATGCCGCCCAGCAGTGGATCTAAACTGATTTTATGCAGTAACTCAGGGGTTTTTTCAGCCACTTCTTCAATATCCATGCCGCCTTCGGTTGACGCCATGACGACAACAGTTTGCGAACTACGATCCAAAACCGCACTTAGGTATAACTCTTTTTTAATGGCGGAACACTGCTCAAGATAGATAGTGTTGACCGGTTGACCGTGTTTATCGGTTTGAAACGTCACCAAGCGTTTGCCGAACCACTGCTCGGCGAAAGCGTTGATTTCGGCTTCACTTTTTACCAATTTTACGCCGCCGGCTTTGCCGCGACCGCCTGCATGAACTTGGCATTTGGCAACCCAAGTATCACCGCCTAATTTTTTGGCAGCTTCCAGTAATTGCTGGCTATTTTGACAGGCGTAACCGGTTGGAACGGGAATGCGGTAATCAGCAAAGATTTGTTTACTTTGATATTCGTGCAAATTCATTATTTGTCCTTGTCACAACGATAGATTATCGGGTTAATGTGGCGGAGAATCGCCGTTTATTAACAGGGCAGATGCTATCCGCCCTGATATTGTTATTACCAGTGGTTAAATTTCCAATAGAATACGGGTTGGATCTTCCAGCAACTCTTTAATCGTGACCAAGAAGCCGACGGATTCGCGACCATCAATTAAACGGTGGTCATAAGACAGGGCAAGGTACATCATCGGGCGGATCACCACTTGTCCGTCGAGCGCAATCGGGCGATCTTTAATCGCATGCATGCCTAAAATAGCACTTTGTGGCGGATTGATAATCGGGGTAGACATCAATGAGCCGAACACGCCACCGTTAGTGATGGTGAAATTGCCCCCGGTCAAATCTTCCACCGTCAACTTGCCGTCACGTCCTTTTTCTGCCAGTTCTTTGATTTGCTGTTCGATTTCCCCCATCGACAATTTATCGCAGTTTTTCAGCACCGGTGTCACCAAACCACGCGGCGTGGAAACCGCAATACTGATATCGAAATAGTTGTGATAGACGATATCTTCGCCGTCAATCGAGGCATTGACTTCCGGATAGCGTTTAAGGGCTTCAACCACGGCTTTGATGTAGAACGACATAAATCCTAGCCGTACGTTGTTGCGTTTTTCAAATTTTTCGCCGTAGTTTTTACGCAGCTGCATAATCGGCGACATATCGACTTCATTAAAGGTAGTCAACATGGCGGTGTTATTTTTTGCGTCTAATAAGCGCTCGGCAATTCGTTTGCGTAAGCGGGTCATCGGCACGCGTTTATCACTGCGGTTTGCCAGCGCAACCGAGCTGTCGGTGCCTTCTTTATGCACGGTGGAAGCTTGTTTGCTGAGGTGGGCATCAACATCTTCACGCGTGATACGCCCGCCAACGCCGGACCCTTTGATGTCGCTGGAGTCAATATTGTTTTCTGCCAGCAAACGACGTACCGACGGGCTGAGATTGTCGTTGGCATCGCTGTGTTCGGTGCTCAATACCGCACTTTGGCGTTCTGCCGGTGTGGATTCTGCGGTATTCACCGTATCTTTGGTCACTGTTCCGGCGGCTGAAACCGGCAACAGTTTACCTAGCAGTTGGCTGCTGATCACCGTAGCACCTTCTTCTTGCAGGATAGCTTCAACAACGCCGTCTTCTGAAGCAGGTACTTCCAACACCACTTTGTCAGTTTCAATTTCAACAATAATTTCATCACGTGCAACCGTATCACCGGCTTTTTTGTGCCAAGTTGCGACAGTGGCATCCGCGACTGATTCAGGTAAAACCGGGGTTAAGATATCAATACTGCTCATATTTATTTCCTTTCAATATTTAATCAATTGTTCAATTAAGCATCTAAAATATTTGGTTGAATAAGCTTATTCAACCGTCAATGCTTCATCCACCAAGGCTTTTTGCTGTGCATTGTGCAACGAAGCAAAGCCGGTTGCCGGGGAAGCGGAAGCCGGTCGTCCGACATAATTCAAACTTGCGCCGGCAGGCAGCGAGGTTCGGAAATTATGTTGACTGCAATACCATGCCCCTTGGTTCAATGGTTCTTCCTGACACCAGATAAAATCTTTAACATGTTGATAAGGTTGCAAGACAGTCTGCATATCATCACTCGGATACGGGTAAAGCTGCTCGATACGAATTAAGGCAACGTCGGTTTGTTGGTTGGCGCGGCGTTTTTCTAGCAAATCATAATAGACCTTGCCGGAACAGAGCACGACACGCTGCACCTGTTGCGGATCCAAATCATCAAACTCTGGCAACACCGGTTGGAAAGTGCCTTCCAACAGTTCTGACATCTCAGAAATTGCCAACGGATGGCGCAGCAGTGATTTCGGGGTTAACGCAATCAGCGGACGGCGCATCGGGCGAATCATCTGGCGGCGCAGCATATGGTAAACCTGTGCCGGTGTAGAAGGCACGCAAACTTGAATGTTCTGTTCGGCACACAGTTGCAGATAGCGTTCTAGGCGAGCAGAGGAGTGCTCAGGGCCTTGTCCTTCGTAGCCGTGCGGCAATAACATGGTTAAACCGCACATTCTGCCCCATTTTTGCTCACCGGAGCTGATGAATTGGTCGATAACCACTTGTGCCACATTGGCGAAATCGCCGAATTGCGCTTCCCAGATGACTAAGGTTTTCGGATCGGAGGTAGCATAGCCGTATTCATAGGCTAAAACAGCTTCTTCAGACAGCACCGAATCCCACACTTCAAATCGTCCTTGTTGATTGTGCAGATTGGCAAGCGGAATGTAGTAGGTGCCGTCTTCTTGATTGTGCAACACCGCATGGCGGTGGAAGAAGGTGCCGCGCCCGGCATCTTCACCGGACAGACGAATCGCATTGTTGTCATCCAGCAGGGTGGCATAGGCCATAATTTCCGCCATACCCCAGTCAAACGGTTTTTCGCCTACTGCCATCAATTCACGATCTTCGTAGATTTTTTTCACACGATTGTGTAGTTTGTGCGATTCAGGATAGATACACACCTTCTTTGCCAAGGCAGTGAACCGCTCTTTGTCAAACCGATTTTCGTAATGCGCAGTCCAATCGTGATCAAGATAGTTAATCCACTCCAATGAGTTGCGATCCAGTTCGCTCCACTCTTTGACGACACATTCACCGTTATCCAGTGCATCGCGGTATTCGTTCATCATTTCAAACGTTTGATCATCATTCAGCACCTCTTCGGCAACTAAACGATCAGCATAGACTTTGCGTGGCGTCGGATGTTTTTTGATCTGTTTATACATCATTGGCTGGGTTGCAGACGGTTCATCGGCTTCGTTATGCCCATGTCGACGGTAAGAAACCAAATCAATGAAAATATCATTTTTAAATTTAGCACGATATTCAACGGCCATTCGAGCCGCATAAATCACGGCTTCCGGGTCATCGCCGTTGACATGAATCACCGGCGCATCAACCATTTTGGCAATATCGGTGCAGTATTCGGTAGAACGTGTATCACCGGTGTATGAGGTGGTGAAACCGATACGGTTATTGATAACGACACGGATTGTGCCACCTATGGTGTAACCGCGAGTGGCTGACATATTCAAGGTTTCTTGTACGATGCCTTGTCCGGTGACGGCAGAATCACCGTGCACGGTGATTCCCCAGACTTTATTGCGCTCACTGTCTTGCAGACGAGTTTGGCGTGAACGGACAGAACCGATTACCACAGGGCTGACGATCTCTAAATGTGACGGGTTAAACGCCAATGATAAGTGAACTGAGCAGTTATCGGTCATAAAATTAGAAGAAAAACCTTGGTGATATTTCACATCGCCGGTACGGTCGTGGTTACTGTGTTTTCCGGCAAATTCATCAAACAATTCTGCCGGTTTTTTGCCCAGTACGTTGACCAGCATATTTAACCGTCCGCGGTGTGCCATGCCCATCACGATATCTTTAGCGCCAAATTTACCGGCATGGCGGATAATCTCTTTCATCAGTGGAATAAAAGCATCGCTGCCTTCTAAAGAAAAACGTTTGGCACCGGGAAATTTAGCCCCTAAATAGCGCTCTAAACCTTCGGCGGCGGTCAGTTCTTGTAAATAGGTTTTTTGTTCTTCCGGGCTGAACAGCGGTTTATTTAAACGTGCTTCCATTTTTTGCTGCAACCAGTCACGCACTTCAATATTATGCAGGTGCATAAATTCAAGCCCGATGGTGCTGCAATAGGTTTCATGCAATTTTTCAGAGAGTTCGCGCAGTGTGATGTTTTCACGATCGTACACATATTTGCCGATATTAAACTCTTCATCCAAATGTTTCTCTTCCAAACCGTAGAATTGATAGTCCAGATTTGGCACCGAGAGGCGCTTCCACATTTTTAATGGATCGAGGTCGGAACGCAAATGTCCACGATAGCGAAAGGCGTTGATGTATTGCAAAGCCCGCACTAAACGGCGGCTGGCACTGGGATCAATAATCGTGTGTGTTCCGGTTTTATTGGTATTTTCTTTGGCGAGTTCACGGAAGTATTCGCGCACCGGCGCATGGGGTTGCTCGCTGACGGTGGGTTTGGGCCAACTGTCGAAGATCTGTTTCCAGCTGGTATCAACGCTCAAGGGATCTTTAAGATAGTCTTCATAGACTTGTTCTATATACGTTTGGTTGGCTCCGCCTAAGGCACTAGAGTCAACCCAATCCTGCATAACATTCCGCAGGGAATGGTTTTGTCGCATAACTACCTGACCTTTTCTTAAAATAAAATAATAGGATAACTATAATTTTGTCAGTAAATTGAATATTTTACCGTTAACTTTATCGCTAACTGTAGGGTAAGAACAGACTATTTACAAGAAAATGATAAATTTTGTTGCGAGTTAAATTATACCTAAAAAATTTTTTTATAATGTGACCTAGCTAGTGTTTTTTACAAAAAAATAACATTTTATCCAAAAGGCTCTTTAAATTTATCGGTTAAAAGACTAAATTGGTGAAAATTCATTTTACAGTATCGCTTTATTTGTGTTAATAAATGAATCAGTTTTCACTATAAATGCGATCGAATAGATTGCCTTAACAAAAATGTAACAACAGGGAGTGATCATGTCAGAATTAAAAGCAACATTATCCATCAGTGATGGCCGTCAGCTTGAAGTAGATGTTCATCGTGCCGTCTTGGGGTATGATTCGATTGATGTTCAGTCATTAGTCAAAAATCAATTGTTTACCTATGATCCGGGTTTTATGTCAACCGCATCTTGCAAATCGGCGATTACCTATATTGATGGTGACGAAGGCGTGTTGTTGCATCGCGGCTATCCAATTGAGCAACTGGCTGAAAATGCTGATTATTTAGAAGTTTCATATCTGCTGTTATTTGGTGAGCGTCCGAACAAAGAACAATATCGTGAATTTGAAAGTAGAGTGAAAAAACATACCCTGGTGCACGAGCAGATTTCCCGTTTTTTCCATGGGTTCCGCCGCGACTCGCATCCGATGGCAATTATGTGCGGCGTCAGCGGTGCGTTGGCAGCGTTCTACCATGATTCCACCGATGTTAACAATATCTATCACCGTGAACTGACCGCCTACCGTTTATTAGCAAAAATGCCGACCTTAGCAGCGATGTGTTATAAATATTCGATTGGTCAGCCGTTTATGTATCCGCAGCGCCATCTTTCTTTTTCCGGTAACTTCCTGTATATGATGTTTGCCACGCCGTGTGAGCCTTATGTGGTTAATCCGGTGCTGGAAAAAGCCATGGACAAAATTTTTATTCTGCATGCCGATCATGAACAGAATGCGTCAACCTCAACCGTGCGAACCGCAGCTTCTTCCGGTGCTAATCCATTCGCTTGTATTGCAGCTGGCATTGCCTCCCTTTGGGGACCGGCGCATGGTGGCGCCAACGAAGCCTGTATCAATATGCTGGAAGAAATTGGCAGTGTTGATCGGATTCCGGAATACATCGAGAAGGCCAAAGATAAAAATGATCCGTTCCGTCTGATGGGCTTTGGGCATCGGGTATATAAAAACTACGATCCGCGCGCTAAAGTAATGCGTCAAACTTGCCATGAAGTGCTGAAAGAGCTGGATGTGCAAAATCCGTTATTGGATGTGGCGATGGAATTGGAACGTATCGCCTTGAGCGATCCGTATTTTGTTGAACACAAACTGTACCCAAATGTTGATTTCTACTCTGGTATCATCTTGAAAGCGATTGGCATTCCGGTATCGATGTTTACGGTGATGTTTGCGTTGGCAAGAACCGTCGGATGGATTGCCCACTGGAAAGAGATGTATAACCAAGGTGCGATCAAGATTGTTCGTCCGCGGCAGATTTATATTGGCCATCCACAGCGTGATTTCGACAAAATGGAGAAGTAAGGGATGTGCAAACCGCACTTTATTACCTAGTGCAGTGATAGTGGTGGCAGCTGTGCCACCGTTTAGGGCAAGAGCAAAACAAAATTAAGGCGCAAATTTTATTGCGCCTCAGATTATTGACAAAGATATTTACTTAGGCTGGGTAGCAACTGTGTTTCCTGTTTTTTGGAAACACATTTTTAACCCACAGATACTGTGGATAAATGGCGTGTAGCGTCCCATTTCTCATTACGTTTTACTAACGCATTGATAATGG
>NZ_SMCP01000008.1 GCF_004342725.1 Testudinibacter aquarius
TAGGGGCGGTCAAGCTGTGGATAACGATTCGGTGCTGTGTTGCTAGTATACTTTATTTTGAATATACAAGGGGCGGATTATATATCCGCCCGTTTACGAAGTGCGGTATAAGCACTTAATCAATAAAGGAAAAATGCAAAGTGCGGTTCGGGCGGATATATAATCGGCCCCTACTTTTACAATATTAATCGTGGATTTTAACCTTTGTCAGCAGTCTAAAAAACTATAGTCACCGTTCAAGCCAAATCCGATGTCTCATTTAAGATAAAAGCGAATAAAGCAAAAATACTGTTTATTTATACAGTTATTTAATTTATAATTGCAGTATCATTTCTTATTTTTGCTTCCGTTATGCTGGCAATATCATCGAATAAAGCGAATTTTGAACGTAAAATTATCCATATTGATATGGACTGCTTTTTTGCGGCGGTTGAAATTCGTGAGCAGCCGAGCTTAGCAGGCAAGCCAGTGGCGGTCGGCGGTGCGGCGGACAGCCGTGGTGTGCTTTCTACCTGTAATTACGAAGCTCGTCAATATGGTTTGCACAGTGCAATGCCAACCGCACTTGCATTAAAAAAATGCCCGAATCTGGTATTATTGCGTGGCAACATGGCGTTGTATAAACATGTCTCAGAGCAGGTGCAGGCTATTTTTCGGCGTTATACCACAATAATCGAACCGCTATCTTTAGATGAGGCCTATTTGGACGTGACCGATTGCACCGCCTGCAATGGCTCGGCAACTTGGATTGCCGCTGAAATTCGACGTGCTATTTTTACTGAACTGCAATTAACTGCCTCCGCCGGCGTTGCGCCATTGAAGTTTTTGGCAAAAATTGCTTCCGAAATCAATAAACCCAACGGACAATTTGTACTGACCCCTGAGCAGGTTGATCAATTTGTACTCGGATTGGCATTGAAAAAAATTCCGGGTGTCGGTCCGGTCACGGCGCAAAAATTGTCTGCAATGGATTTGACGACCTGTGCTGATGTTCGCCAATTAAAACAGCATATTTTGCTCGATCAATTTGGCAAATTGGGACAACGGATTTGGCAATTCAGCCATGCAATTGATGAAAGAGCGGTGCAATCAGAACGGGAACGTAAGTCAGTAGGGGTTGAAGTTACCCTGTCACAAGATATCTGGCAAGTAGTACAGGCGGAAGATATTTTACAGTCGCTCTACCAAAAACTGATTGTGCGTTTGCAGCGGGCAGATCCGGAAACCCCATTGAGTCAATATCGAAAAATCGGGGTGAAACTGAAATTTAACGATTTTCAAACTACCACCTTGGAGAGCAGTGGTTATTGTTTAAACCTTAACGCTTTCCGGCAGTTGTTGCAGCAAATTTGGCAGCGGGCAAACGGCAGAAGCATACGCTTGATCGGCTTGAATGTGGCATTGTTGGCTAAAAATAATCCACAACAGCTCAGTTTATGGTGATTTGATTCAAATTATGACAAAAAAATAACATTTAGGATTTACTAAAAATCGGTTTATGTTATAAACAATGGCAATTTTAACACGGAGAGTGTCATGATGAGTATGAAGATTAATTTAAGCAAAAAACAAGCTGATGAAGTATGGGGAAAAAAAGCGTTATTGAGTTTTGATAACGGAGTAGCAAAAGTGCATTTCGGTGGTGATGATCCACTTGGCAAGATTCAGCGAGCGGCACGTAAATTACGCACCCAAGGAATTGATGATGTCGAACTTGAAGGCAAATATTGGACGTTGCCAACCTGTTGGGCGTTTTACCAAGGTTTTTACAGTGCCAAACAGGATTTTGCGATTGAATTCCCGTCTGATTTGAGTGACGCCGATCAACAGCAGCTATTCCGCTTGATCGAGTGTGGCGATTTTGTACGTGAGTTGATTAACTTACCGTCGGATGAAATCACGCCACAAGCATTGGCACATCGCGCCGCCGACTTTATTTTGCAGCAGGCACAGCATGCCGAAGTGGAAAAAGCGGTGTCGTATCATATTATCGCCCGTGAAGAGCTGAAAGAGCGTGGTTATAACGGCATTTGGACGGTCGGCAAAGGCTCAGCCAATTTGCCGGCAATGTTGCAGTTGGATTTTAATCCGAGCGGTAATCCGGATGAGCCGGTGATGGCTTGTCTGGTGGGTAAGGGGATCACTTTTGATACTGGCGGCTACAGCTTGAAACCAAGCAGTTCGATGGATTCAATGCGTTCTGATATGGGAGGCGCAGCGTTGCTGACCGGCGCGTTGGGATTAGCAATTGCCTGTGGTTTGAATCAGCGAGTTAAATTATATCTGTGCTGTGCCGAAAATATGGTCAGCAGCCGAGCGTTTAAACTGGGCGATATCATTGAATATCGCAACGGCGTTACCGTTGAAGTGTTGAACACCGATGCCGAAGGGCGCTTGGTGTTGGCAGACGGTTTGATCGAAGCGGATGCGCAAGATCCTCAGTTTATCATTGATTGCGCCACCTTGACCGGTGCGGCGAAAATGGCAGTCGGCAATGACTACCATTCGGTGTTGTCGATGGACGATAAATTGGTGGAGGCGCTGTTTAAGGCGGCAAAAGAGGAGAGCGAACCTTTCTGGCGCCTGCCGTTCGAGCCTTTCCACCGCAGCCAAGTCAGCTCTTCGTTTGCCGATATTTGCAATACCGCATCGGTTCCTGCCGGAACCGGCGCTGGGGCGAGTACTGCGACGGCATTTCTGTCGTATTTTGTAAAATCATATCAAACCAACTGGCTGCATATTGACTGTTCTGCGACTTTCCGAAAATCTGCCAGTCCGTTATGGGCGACCGGGGCAACCGGCATCGGTGTCAATAGCTTGGCGAATCTATTATTGAGCTATGGTGACTAGCGAACGGGTGATTAAGGTTGGACTTAACATTAGATTGGTCGGGTAATGCTACCCGATCAGTAAAATCGGCAGACAACCACTACATTACATAAATTTGAACAGAATAGAACATCCCTGATAGAACAACCCTGAAGTGCGGTCAGACCGCACTTTACCTTAAACCAAAGGAGCTTCTATGCAACAAACACTTTCGATTATCAAACCTGATGCAGTCAAACAGAATCTGATTGGCGCAATTTTTTCCCGTTTTGAGAGCGCTCGCTTTACTATTGTCGCCAGCAAAATGTTGCACCTGAACCAAGAGCAAGCAGCGGGATTTTATGCAGAACATAAAGGCAAGCCGTTCTATGACAAACTGGTGGAATTTATGACTTCCGGACCGGTGGTGGTTTCGGTTTTGCAAGGTGAAAATGTGATCAAACTGCATCGTGAGCTTATCGGTGCAACCGATCCGCAAACTGCGGTTGCAGGCACGCTTCGTTTTGATTATGCCACCAACAAAAGCATCAATGCGGTGCATGGCTCAGATTCGGAGGCGTCGGCTAAACGTGAAATCGAATATTTTTTCAGTGAGAATGAAATTTTCCCACGTTCGTAATTGCCAGTAGAGAATAATATGTTAACCCGTTGCCCCGAATGCCGTCATAAAGTCAGTGACAGCGCCAAAAGTTGCCCGTCTTGTGGCTTTTCGTTTGATCCGCAAGACTTGGAGCGCTATAAACGACAGCTGGAACGCTTACGCGAGCATAAAAAAGAAGTGAACCGAAAAAGTGCAAAATTACAGTTGATTTGGTTACTGATTTTTGTGGTGTTTATTGCTGTTGCGACTTGGGTGACTAGCTGAGTAAACAACAAAAATGTTGGTTATAAATTTGAAAAATAGGGAAGTTGGGCTGTTTAAGTGATTTCCCGAATTAATCGAGAAAACGTGAAATGGCTGACAGGCTTTTTCACGTTTTCTCGGCAATGTTGAGCTGTTAGCCATAATTTTATCTGGAATTGGGATTAGTATTTTTCCTAAACACTATTTTTTCCATACAATATGATATTCAGGGTTTTCTTGATCGTGTGAAATCAGTACCTTGGCAAAAATATCATCCATTTGATCCTGTGCGTTGACCAAACCAACCCACACTTCGGCATAGGCTTGCGGATCGATTAATACCCCGATCTCTTCGTCCCAATTTTCCGCCGTTTCCACCATTTCTACGGCGCCACGCTCTTCAAATTGCAAGTTAAACAGCAAAATATCAGCAGGGTCGAGATTTTCTTCTGCCATCTCCAGAAAAATATCGTAAGCAATATCAATGGCATTGTCGGGATCTAATTGATGCGGCATAGCAAATTCCTTGTTGTTCTTAAAAAGTAAAAGCGGTCATTGTAATGTATGGCTAGCAAAGTGCGGTTAGCATATCGCTTTCAGTTGCTAAAACCAACTGTTTTAACTGTTAAAACCGCACTTTAATAAAATAAAAAGGCTGATAAAAAAACCAGCCCTTTGTGTGAAGATAAGACAAAGATTAACCGGTATTACGCATACCGGCAGCAATGCCGGTGATGGTGATCATCAATGCTTGATTCAAGTGAGAATCTTGTTGCTCTTCAGGCTGTTGGCGCAGGCGGTGTAACAATTCGACTTGCAACAAGTTCAACGGATCGGTATAAACATTACGCAGCGCAATCGATTGTGCCACCCAAGGCAGATCGTCCATCAACTGATCTTTATGCGACAGTTTCAGGAGTGTTTTGATATCGGCTTGCAGCTGTTGGCGTAAGGTTTTGCCTAATTCCCAAAGGCTTGGCTCGACTAAACGCTGATCGTAATATTCCGCCAGCCATAAATCGGTTTTACTGAACACCATC
The DNA here is from genome assembly GCF_004342725.1 of Testudinibacter aquarius. Lineage (GTDB taxonomy): Bacteria > Pseudomonadota > Gammaproteobacteria > Enterobacterales > Pasteurellaceae > Chelonobacter > Chelonobacter aquarius. Next base: position 4,714 of record NZ_SMCP01000008.1, read on the forward strand.
TCCAACATACCGATTCGAGTGGAGAAGAACGGCCAACTTTGGCACATTTCTTCCACTACCGCACTTTTGCCATTATTCAGCAAGGTTTGAATCGCAGCCCCAGCACCGAGCCATGCCGGCAGCATCAAGCGGTTTTGCATCCAAGCAAAAATCCACGGGATTGCACGCAGACTTTCTACGCCACCTTTTGGATTACGTTTTGCCGGACGAGATCCCAACGGCAAACGAGAAAGCTCTTGTTCCGGCGTGGCAGAGCGGAAGTACGGCACAAAATCCGGCTGTTCGCGTACAATACCACGATAAATATCACAAGAGATATCGGATAGTTCGTCCATAATATTGCGCCACATGGTTTTCGGCTCCGGCGGTGGTAACAGATTGGCTTCCAAAATGGCACTGGCGTAGAGTTCTAAACTGTTGACCGCCACTTGTGGGAGCCCCAATTTAAAGCGGATCATTTCGCCTTGTTCGGTCACGCGCAAGCCGTTTTTCAAGGATTTTGGTGGTTGAGACAGCAGTGCTGCATGCGCCGGCGCACCACCACGGCCGATAGTACCGCCACGGCCGTGGAACAAGGTCAGCTCAATATGCAGTTTTTCGCATAAGTTGACCAACGCTTCTTGCGCACGATATTGCGCCCATGACGCTGCCATCATACCGGCATCTTTAGCCGAGTCGGAATAACCGATCATCACCATCTGTTTGTTGTTGATAAAACCACGATACCAACCGACATTAAACAGCTCTTGCATCACAGCTTCGGCATTATCTAAATCTTCTAGTGTTTCAAACAGCGGTACCACCGGAATATGCTTGCTGCAACCGGCTTCTTTCAACAATAAGTGCACTGCCAAAACATCAGAGGCCGATTTTGCCATCGAGATCACATACGCCGAGATCACCCCCTCATTTTGTTCAGCAACTACCCGGCAAGTGTCTAAAATCTCCTTGGTTTCTTCGCTTGGTGACCATTCAATCGGAATCAATGGCCGACGTGAATTCAGTTCGCGAATCAAGAAGGCTTGTTTGTCTGCTTCATTCCACTGTGCATAGTCGCCCAAACCGATATAACGGGTCACTTCGGCAATGGCCATGGCATGACGGGTGCTTTCTTGGCGAATATCCAGTTGTGACAGGGTAACACCAAAGCAGCGGATACGGCGTAATGTATCGAGCAGCAAGCCGTTAGCGATAATCCGCATACCGCACTTGGACAGTGAAGTGTAGCAATCAAACAGCGGTTGCCACAGTTGCTCATTTTTAGTAATGATTTGTTCGGTCGTGGTGCGCGGCTGTCTGTCTGCTAAGAGATCATTGTAGTGATTCTGGGTTAATTTCAGTTTGGTACGCAAATTTTTGACAATATAGCGATACGGTTCTTGATGTTCGCCGTATGTTGCTTTGAATTCGTCGGTAGCCTCCACCATAGAAAGTTCATCAGACAGCAATTTAATGTCTTCTAAAAACAGTTCGGCAGCTTTGGCTCGCGCTAAATTCAACACACGACGAGTGACGACACTGGTGACAAACGGATTGCCGTCGCGATCACCGCCCATCCAAGAGGAAAATTTGACCGGTGTGAATTCCACCGGCAAACTGAAATTCAAATGTTCTTCGGCGCTGTCGTTGAGTTGGCGTAAGAAGGTCGGCACCGCTGTCCACAGACTATTCTCAATCACCGAGTAGCCCCATTTTGCTTCTTCAAATGGGGTTGGGCGTTGGGTACGGATTTCGTTGGTATGCCACGCTTCAGCAATCAGTTGCAACAAGCGACGCTGAATGGCGGTACGTTCTTTTAGCGTTAAATCTGAATGTTCTAAATTGCTGAGACATTTGTTGATTTCAACGTGTTTATGCGTTAAAGAGCGGCGGGTGACTTCGGTAGGATGTGCGGTTAATACCAGTTCAATCAATAAATTATCCAGCGAAGCAAGGATCGCTTCCGGTTTGGCTTTTTGGGTTTTTAATTTATCAAACAAATGACCGATAGAACGCTGGCTCGCATTTAAATCATCATGATGGCGTGAAATGGTTTGGTATTGCTCGGCAATATTGGTTAAATTCAGGAAGTGGCTGAAGGCTCGGGCAACCGGAATGATATTGTCATTGGAGATGGTCGCCAGTGTATCCAGCAGTGCTTGACGGGCTTGATCGTCTCCGGCACGGGAATTACGGGAAAGTACTCGAATGTTTTCAATTAAATCAAGAATATCACTCCCTTGCGCATCGCTGATGGTTTCGCCTAGAAAACGCCCTAGCATACTGATGTTATTCCGCATTTCACTATATTGCTGAATCATACTTTTGTCCTTGTATATTGCGTTGTGTAAATGGTTAATTTTAAAAACTGTGATAGATATAACAAAAAACAGGAAAGCGGGTCAACTGAAATTAAGATATATTTGATAAATTTAGCAAAATGCTGAGGAATTTTTAATAAAAAGTAAAATTTACTGAGAATGAACTGATAAAATTACATGATAATTAAACATCTTTGAAACAAAAAGAGTCTATTTTATAACCTCATAATATATTTATTTTTTAATTTAAAAAAATTAGCCCGAACCTTGGGAAATGGGTTCGTTTCGGCAAGAGAAAAGTACGGTGAAAATCAAACCGCACTTGGATTCGTTTCCATTGAAGTGCGGTTCGAAAAGAGGTGATCAAAAAATTAAACCTTGACGATCCAACCGTCCGGAGCAATTACATCGCCAAATTGGATTCCGGTCAGTTCTTGATACAGCTTTTGGGTGATCGGTCCGACTTCGGTTTCAGAATAAAACACATGAAAATGCTCACCGTTTTGAATGCCGCCAATCGGGGTGATCACCGCTGCTGTACCGCAGGCGCCAGCTTCAGTGAATTGATCCAATTGATCAATATACACATCACCTTCCACCGCTTTTAAGCCCAAACGCTGTTCTGCTAAATAGAGCAGCGAATATTTGGTAATACTCGGCAGAATCGACGGAGAGAGCGGGGTGACAAATTCATTGTTTTTGCTGATACCGAAAAAGTTAGCCGAGCCGACCTCTTCAATTTTAGTATGCGTTTTTGGATCCAAATAGATACAATCACCAAAATTGCGTGCTTTGGCTTCAGTACCCGGCAGCAGACTGGCGGCATAATTACCCCCGACTTTGGCGGCACCGGTGCCTTGTGGCGCGGCGCGATCATAATCGGAAATGATGAAATTGGTCGGCTTCATACCGCCTTTGAAATAAGCCCCGACCGGACAGCAGAAGATCGAAAAAATATATTCCGGCGCAGCATGCACGCCAATATTGTCGCCAACGCCGATTAAAAACGGACGTAAATACAGGGTAGCGCCACTGCCGTAAGGGCCGACAAATTTCTCATTCGCTTTCACCACTTGTTTACAGGCATCAACAAACATCTCCACCGGCACTTGCGGCATCAGCAAACGTTGACAACTGCGCTGCATGCGTTTGGCATTTTCATCCGGTCGGAACAGGTTAATACTGCCGTCTTTACAACGATAGGCTTTCAAACCCTCAAAACACTGTTGTCCGTAGTGAAGTGCGGTCGAGCCTTCGCTGATGTGCAAGGTGTTGTCAGTAGTTAATTCGCCTTGACTCCATTGATCGTCTTTCCAATGGGCAATATAACGAAAATCAGTTTTAATGTAACTAAAACCTAAATTGGACCAGTCAAATAAAGTGTCGGATACAGGTTGGTTCATAGGGTTTCCTCAATATATTGATAAAATATAAACAAAGATCAACAGACCCTAGTAATCGGGTTCAAATTGTATTTTGTGTAATAAGTGATGTAATTGTTGGATTTCAGCTTTTGAAAGTTCAGCCAGCAGATTATGTTCAAATTGTTGCAGCAAGTGAACGATACCGACTTCGGCATGATGTCCTTTTTTAGTCAAAAAAACATTTTTTTGTCGCGCATCACGCGGATTATCTTTGCGTTGTAACAGTCCTTTGCGTTCCAATAAATCCAAAATTTTGGTCATGGAAGAGGATTCAATTTGTAGCTGTTTCATCAAACTGGTTTGATTTTGCCCGTTTTCATCAAACAACAACAGCAGCACTCGTGCTTGTGACAGTGTCAATCCTTCTTGCTGTAATAGATGATCCAACGCTTTATTGATATTTAAGGTCAGATTTTTCAGTTGCCAAAATGTTAACTTCTGTGCGGAAGGCGGCATAGGATTTTGTGGTTGTTTATCTAAATCCATAACATAAACTCTCGAAAAATAGCGCATTAAGTGAGAATTTAGCATAATTGAAGGTTCTAGCATAGGGGAAGCAAAGGGTTTGTGTTAGAATAGCCCGAAAAAAAGCCGCCCAAATAATGAGGCGGCTTATTAAACCAAATCGGTTTCAACATATACAGGAAGTAAACTCAAATCCAGCGAACCGGATAAAACACAACATCATACTTAACAACAACACGGTAAATACCGAGTCTGCTATTAAAGCAATGTAGCTATTCTAGTTTTTGCCGCTCAGCGCTACAATTTATATTTTTTTATCATTCGCATAAATAAAACTTATGCGATTTCTGAAATTATTTATTTTTTGAGTTATTCATAGGACATGCCATGTATAAACGTTTACCACCGTTAAATGCACTCAAAGTCTTTGAATCCGCCGCCCGACATTTAAGTTTCACCAAGGCAGCGGACGAACTGTTTGTCACCCAAGCTGCGGTCAGCCACCAAATCAAATTATTAGAAGAATTTTTGGGCACCGCACTTTTTATTCGTAAAAACCGCGCGTTAGCGTTAACAGAACAGGGCAGTGCCTATTTTTACGATATTAATATTATTTTGCGACGTTTGGTCGAAGTGACTCAAAAATTGCGTCACGACCAACAGGGGTTGGCACTGACTATCAAAGTGCCACAAACCTTTGGGCTTGCGTGGTTGGTTCCACAGCTGAGTGAATTTAATCGGCTTTATCCGGATATTGAGGTGAATATTCAAGGCTTCGATTATGATGAAAGTGATATTCTCGCTGATGCCGATGTGGCGATTTTCTACGGTAAGGGCGATTGGAAGGGGCTGAAAAGCCAGCGGTTATTAGAAGAGCGGTTGTCTATTTTTGCCTCACCAAAACTGTTACAGCAAAAACCGCTGAATCAATTGGCAGATTTGGCGCAGCACAATTTATTGCATATTCACACTCGTGAAAATTGGCAACGCATGATTGCCTATTTGAAATTGGACGGCATCAACCTGCACCACGGCGCGATTTTCAGTCATACCTTTATGGCGTTGCAGGCTGCGTTGCACGGGCAAGGTGTGGTGTTGGCGAATAAAATTTTGGCACAACAATATATTAATGATGGTGCGCTGACGGAGGTTTTTTCAACCGATGTTGTCGATCCAAAATCGTTTTATGTGGTGTACCATCCCAATTATTCGGATAAAATGCAGACCGTTTCTTTTATCAATTGGATTGTTGAACATATCCAACAACATCACTGACCAAATTAAGGACCTGTATATGGGCAACCGTTTTTTAATTTTTGCTGCCATCAGCGGCTTTTTCTGTGTGGCATTCGGCGCATTCGCAGCACACGGACTGGAACCGCACTTGAGTTTTTTACAGTTGGACTGGATTGACAAAGGCTTAAAATATCAATTTTTTCATACGTTAGCGCTATTCGCATTGGGGCTGTTTGTCAGCGCCACGCAAAATCAAGCTGTGCCGGCGTGCCGCAACCGTGGTTTAAACTGGATCGGCTACAGTTGGGCAATCGGAATTCTTTGCTTTAGCTTCAGTTTGTATGGCTTGGCATTGACCGGTATCAAAGCGTTGGTGTGGCTCACGCCTGTTGGCGGCATCGCCTTTTTAATCGGTTGGGGCGCACTGGTTTTTATCAGTCTTGCCAACAGCTTAAAAGCCAGAGGGTAATATTTTGAATAAATTAGCCTTATATTGTCGTGCCGGTTTTGAAAAAGAGCTGGCGGCGGAGATCACTGAAAAAGCCGCAGAGGTAGGGATTTATGGTTTTGCCAGAGTGGTGGACAACAGCGGTTATGTGATTTTTGAATGTTATCAGGAAAATGAAGCCGACCGCTTAGCGCAAGAAATCCAGTTCAAACAACTGATTTTTGCCCGACAGCTGGTGGTGGTGTCTGATTTATTGCAAGATTTAGCAACCGACGATCGGATCAGTCCGATCGTTGCACAATATCAACAAAACAGCCGAGTGGATTTTAAACAAAGCACCGAACTGTGGGTTGAAACCGCCGACACCAACGAAGCCAAATCCTTATCTACGTTTTGCCGTAAATTCACCGTGCCGCTGCGCCAACAGCTACGCAAGTGCGGTTGGTTGAACTACCGTGAAATCTATGGCAGCGGTGTCACCTTGCATATTCTGTTTATCAGCAATGACAGTTGCTATGTCGGCTACTCTTACAATAACAACCATGCCCCACACTTTATGGGAATTCCACGCTTGAAATTTCCCAACGATGCGCCAAGTCGTTCTACGTTGAAACTGGAAGAAGCGATTCTGACTTTTTTGAGCGAAAAAGAAGAGAAGCAGCGCATGAACAGTGAAACCAAAGCGGTGGATTTGGGGGCTTGTCCCGGCGGTTGGAGCTATCAATTGGTCAAACGCGGCATGTTTGTCTATGCGGTCGATCACGGTAAAATTGCACCATCGTTAATGGAAACCGGACGAGTCGATCACTGCCCGGAAGACGGTTTTAAATTTCAGCCGCCAAAGCGCACTAAAATTGATTGGCTGGTGTGCGATATGGTGGAACAGCCGATGCGAATCACCAGTTTGATGAGTAAGTGGCTGACCAACGGTTGGTGTGGCGAGATGATTTTCAACTTGAAACTGCCGATGAAAAAACGCTATCAGGAAGTGCGGTTATGCCAGCAAAAACTGCACGAAGATTTAAGCAAAGCTGGCTTGGGGTTTGAAATCCAAGCTAAACATTTATATCATGACCGTGAAGAGATCACGCTGCATGTGAGAATTAAGTCATTAAATAAACAAGATAGAGGTACAACATGGCAGATTTGCGCGTAGCCGTTGCCGGCGCAGGTGGAAGAATGGGGCGACAATTGATTCAAGCAGTGAATAACGCTGACGGCGTAGTTTTAGGTGTTGCCCTAGAACGTACCGGTTCAAGTTTGGTCGGTGCAGATGCCGGCGAATTAGCCGGTATCGGTAACCTCGGCGTGGCGCTCAGTGATAATTTGGAAACCGTGAAAGATCAGTTTGATTTACTGATTGATTTTACTCGTCCGGAGGCGACCCGGGGCTACCTTGATTTTTGTGTTGCCAATAACAAAAAAATGGTGATCGGCACCACCGGTTTTGATGATGCAGGCAAACAAGCCATCGCCCAAGCCGCTGAAAAAACGGGCATTGTGTTTGCTTCCAATTACAGCGTCGGTGTCAATCTGGTGTTTAAACTGTTGGAAAAAGCCGCTAAAGTGATGGGTGATTATTGCGATATTGAAGTGATTGAGGCACACCATCGGCACAAAGTCGATGCGCCGTCCGGCACCGCACTTTCGATGGGTGAGCATATTGCTAAAACGTTGGGGCGTGATCTCAAAACCCACGGCGTATTTGCCCGTGAAGGCATCACCGGTGAGCGCAAACGTGACGAAATCGGTTTTGCTACCATTCGTGCCGGGGACGTTGTCGGCGAACACAGCGTTTGGTTTGCCGACGAAGGGGAGCGGGTTGAAATCGCACATAAAGCCTCCAGTCGCATGACTTTCGCCAACGGCGCCGTCCGTGCTGCCAAATGGTTGCAAACCAAACACAACGGCCTATTTGATATGACCGATGTGTTGGACTTGAATAACCTGTAACAGCAGTAGGTAGGATGTGCGGTTTTCTATCTGGGTTGACTAAAGTTATAGGTCGTCGATAATCAAATAAATCTGCTTAATCGGACCATGCACACCGATGACCTTCACCAACTCAATATCGGCGGTGGAGCTTGGACCGGAAATGATATTGATACAAGACGGCATCCGCATGCCTTGAGCGGCTTGTTGATGCAAAATCTCAGCGACTTGCGCCACACGAGGCTGGATACTACTTTTGTTTAGCACCACAATCGACACTTGTGGCAATAAGCTGCTGGAGCGACCTCTTTCTGCGGCGCTGTAAAGCACCACCCCGCCGGATTCAACTAAACCGTATTCGGCAAACACGATGCCGATATTGGCTTTTTCGGCAAAAGTGCGGTTTTCAACCGCACTTTGAGCTGACCAGATATGGGTAGGGTAGTGTGCCTGCACTGCTTGGGTTAAGCCGTATTGATTCAAACGCGGATCGTCATTTAAAATCACATCGCCGCCGTGCTGTTGCTCGCATAATGCAAGCAGTGCTGTTGCGGCTTCACTCGGCGTTGTAACGCTGCATTCCACCGCCATCACTTCCTGCGCGACTTTCACAAACTCCTCACAGCGCTGATCTGCCGTTAAATCAGTCAAGCGAGTAGTCGGCTGTGCTGTCACGCTAGAATAGTGCCCTGCCACGGTTTTTCGTGGCGGACGACCTAATTGTGCCGCTAAATGATCTAAAAATTGTTGTCTGTTTTGTTGATCTAACATGTTGTTATCCTTATTCTGTCGTCTTTGATGATCAAGTGCGGTTTTTAAACCAGTTGCGGAAGCTTTCACCTTCGGAACTCGGCAGATCGCGCGCTTTAGTCCATTCTGATACAGCACCGATGTTGATTGGGGCTTTGCCGTTTTTGATCATCTTACTACTCAGTTTGGCACCAATATTCATACCGACTTTCCACAGGGTCGGATGGTTGTTCGCCAAAGTGAACATTTTGACCGACAATTTTTCCAATGTTGGCGTGATGCCGAGCTCCACCATTTTGCTACGATGTTTCAGCAACAGACTGGCCAATGGAATTTTGACCGGGCAAACTTGGTTACACGCAGTGCACAGCGAGCAGGCATACGGCAGATCTTTAAAGTCTTCATAGCCGCCTAAAATTGGCGACAGCACTGAACCGATCGGGCCGGGATAGATTGATCCGTAACTGTGTCCGCCAATTTGGCGGTAAGCCGGGCAGACGTTCAGACAAGCGCCGCAACGGATACAACGCAGAATATCGTTAAATTCACCACCCAATGCCTTGGAACGGCCGTTATCGACAATGACTAAATGGAAATCTTCCGGGCCGTCGGTTTCTCCCACTAAACGTGGACCGGTCAGCCAAGTGTTATAACTGGTCAAGCGTGCGCCGACCGCACTTCGTGCCAATAGCGTAATCAGAATATCCACTTCTTTAAACGTTGGCGCCAAACGATCCATTCCCATCACCGCAATATGGGTTTTCGGTAGCGTGGTTGCCAGCCGCAAATTGCCCTCATTGGTAACCAGACAAACACTGCCGGTTTCGGCAACCGCAAAGTTGCAGCCACTGATCCCGATGTCCGCTTCTAAGAAATCTTGTCGAATTTTGCCACGGATAAACAGGGTCATCTCTTCCGGCGTGGCTTCGCCTTGATAGCCTAATTTGTCTTGCAGCACCTTGCGAATTTGATGGCGATCTTTGTGAATTGCCGGCACCACAATATGGGACGGTTTATCGCCGGCAAGTTGCAAAATATATTCGCCCAAATCACTTTCGATTACCTGAATGCCTTCCGCTTCCAGCACCTTGTTCAAGCCGATCTCTTCGGTGACCATCGACTTGGATTTAACCACTTTTTTGGCTTGCTTTTGTTGTGCAATTTTTTTGATGTAATCCGTGGCATCCTCAGCCGTGTTGGCAAAGTAAACATTGCCGCCATTTTGGGTTACTTTTTCCGACAGTTGATACAAATACGCATCTAAATTTTGCAAAATATGCTCACGAATCTGTTTTGCCTGTTCACGCCACTCTTCCCAATGGCCGAGTTCGTCCACCATTTTCTGCCGATTGGCGCCGATCCGCTCTTGCGCCATCACCACTGCTTTTCGCATCACGTCATTATGAATTTCGTCATGCAGGCGTGCTTTAAATGATATTTCACTGGTTTTTAATGACATACTTTCCTCCTAGCGGCTCATTAAGACTTCGGCGATGTGCAACACTTTAATCGGGCTGCCTTCACGCTGTAAGCGCCCGCCAATGTTGATTAAACAACTGACATCGGCACCGATCAGATAATCCGGCTGTACTTCTTTGATATGTTCGGCTTTTTCTATCACCATTTCGCCGGAAATTTCCGCCATTTTGACCGAGAAAGTGCCGCCGAAGCCGCAGCAGGTCGTTTGATTTTGAATCGGTATCAGTTTTAATCCTTCGACATTTTGCAACAGCGTCACCGGTTCGTGTACAACCCCGAGTTTACGAAACAGGCTGCAAGAGGGGTGATAAACTGCGGTGCCGTTCAATTTGGCACCAACCTGAGTGACCTTAAGCTGATTGACAATAAAATCGGTGAGATCGTAAAAACGCTCAGCCAATCTATCGGCGCGCTCCGCCCATTTCGGTTCGTCAGGAAAATAAGAGGCATAGGTTTTAATTGCATGCACACAAGAACCGGCAGGGGCGACAATCGGGTAGTCGTTTGCTTCAAAAGTGGTAATTAAGTTTTTGATCGCAGGAATTGCTTGTTGGTTATAGCCGCTGTTTAGCGCAGGCTGCCCGCAGCAGCCCTGTTTTTCTAAAAAAGTGAGCTTACACCCCAGCTGCTCCAACAGCAGCACGCTTTGTTTTGCGACATTGGCTTTGAGCGCGTCGGCAATACAGGTGACATAAAAATTGACGTTCATTGTTTACTCCAACAGATGAATTTAATCAGGTAAAAATAGGGTGGTTGATTCCACCCTTGAAAGAAGCAGTGTTATCTCTGCCAAAATTGTTTGTGATTGTTTTAATAAGCAGATCACTTAAAAAACAGATCACGATAAAATCAAGGTGGCAACCAATGCCGCAATGACACCATAAACCAGCATTGGGATCACCGTTTTCTTGATAATTGCGCCTTCCTGATTTTTTACATCCAACACTGAACATACGGCAATCACATTATTGATACACACCATATTTCCCATTGCGCCGCCAACCGATTGCAATGCCAGCACTAAAGGTACGGAAAGTGCGGTAGTTTGTGCAATGGAATATTGAATACCGCCGAAAGTTAAGTTGGAAACCGTGTTTGAACCGGAGAAAAATGCCCCGATCGCACCCAAATAGGCGGAAAAATAGGTCCAATTAGCGCCGGTGGCGGCGGCAAAATCGCGTCCGATGGTTTGTACCATTGAATTTTCTCCCCCCAATAACATCAACTTCACCATAATCAACGCGCCGATTAATGCAAAAAACGGTTTTTTAGTTTGTTGAAAAGTACTGGAAAAAATGGCTTTAGTGTTGTTTTTATTGACTTTAAACAGCACTAATGAGATTAACACTGTAATAATAAACGGAATCAATGACGGCACATACAGGGTTTTATAACTGTCACTGACGCCTTGCCCTAAAATATCTTTCAAAGATAAGATCAGGGCGCGGCTGACTTCAAATTGCCCAAATTGTCCCAATGACAGACTGAACCAGGTGGTGGCATCATTCAATAACGCTTTAATCCCCAGTTGATGAATACGGGTCACGATTAAAATCAGAATTAACAGCATTGTCGGGGTCATGGCTTTCACAATGGTGGCAAGCGGCAGCGGAGATTTTTCACTGTTGTCGCTGGTTTTGACTAGGCCAATGCCTTTATTTGCCAACAAAATAGAGATAAATAGTCCGATTGCGCCACCGACCAATGACGGAAATTCATAGTTGACTTTTGCCAGCAACAGATACGGAATAGTACAAGACAATATGCTAAGGTAGATAAATACAATATTGTTGCGGATTGCTGTCCAATTGGTGATAAAACGCAACGCAATCAGTGGAATCACAAAAGCCGCAAAAAAGTGGATAATCGCACTTTGGTAGCCGATTTGAAGCAAGGTTTCCTCGCCTAACTTCAATGGAGCAAAGCCAAACCAAGTTGGAGTGCCGACGGCGCCGAAAGAGACCGGTACCGAGTTCATCACCAACGCAAATATCGCTACTTTAATCGGATTGAAGCCCAAACCGACCAAAATCGGCGCAGCAATCGCCGCCGGTGTACCAAAACCCGAAGCGCCTTCGATCATAAAGGCAAATGCCCAACCGATAATCATTAACTGTGCAACCGGGTTAGGGTTGATATTCGACAGCCATTGGCGCAACACATTGGTTGAGCCGGAAATTTCCATCATGCGGTTAAATAAAATCGCACCAAAAATAATGGTAACCGGGGTTTGTGTGGCGATAATACCGGAAATCACGTTGGCGTTGATCAGCATGAAATCTTGATCAAAATAGGTCAATTGCAACACATAAACCAATAATGCGATCAGGGGCAGTGCAATAAAAGAGGGCATACTGTTGCGTTTTACCATTAAGTAGATGAGTAAAACAATTGGAAAAAGACTAAGCGTTAAAGCCATTTAAAGATCCTTAGTTAAAAGATAAATAAGTAACCACAAATTATACATTGTTATTAAAGTTGTTATCATAATGTAATAAAAAAAAATTTTTTGTGACGGAATTCGCAAAATTTGGTTTTTAGTCTTCAATTGAAAATAATTTTAACTATTTGAAGATAACTTAAAGCAGATGAGGAAACCGCACTTTAATTACATTCAACAAAAATTCGAAATAAATCAAAGTGCGGTTTAAACACTAAAGCAGAATCAATTAGTTTGTGGTCTGTAGGTAAACCACTTGGGTTTGCAGATATTCCTCCAACCCGTGTTTGCCATCGGCACCGCCGATACCGGATTGTTTCCAGCCGGCATGGAAACCTTGCATTGCTTCAAAATTTTCACGATTGATATAGGTTTCACCAAACTGCAAACGGCGGGTAACGTAAAATGCGTCATTCAAATTTTGTGTGTAAACCGAGCTGGTTAAACCAAAAATACTGTTATTTGCCATTGCAATCACTTCGTCTAAACTTTCAAATGTGACAATTGGCAGCACCGGTCCAAACGTTTCTTCGTGCATAATATCCATGTCGTTTTTGACATGGGTTAAAATGGTCGGTTCAAAGAAAAAGCCTTTTTGTTCTGGGCGTTTGCCGCCCAAATGCAGAGTAGCCCCTTGTTTGAGCGCTTTTTCGACTTTCGCCGCGACGGCTTCAACCGCTCTTTTCTCCACCAACGGTCCCATATCCAATGTTTCACTGGTAGCTGTCGCCGGATTGCCGAAACGCACCGCTTTCATCGCTTCAGTTAATTTTGCCACAAAGCTGTCGTGTACTGATTGATGTACATAAACCCGTTCAGCACAGTTACATACTTGCCCGGTATTAATGACGCGTGAGGCAACAATTGATTTGACGGCAAGATCCAAATCCGCATCTTTCAATACAATTGCCGGTGCTTTGCCACCCAACTCCAATGACACTTTGGTAATATTCTGTGCCGCCGCGATCATCACTTGCCGTCCGGCTTCCACCGAACCGGTCAGACTAACCAAATCCACTTGTGGGTGTTGTGCTAAGTGATTGCCGATTTCTGCTCCCGCACCATTAACAACATTGAATACGCCTTTTGGCAAACCCGCAGCGTGAACGATTTCAGCAAAAATATGCGCATTAATCGGGGTGACGCTGGACGGTTTGATTACAATGGTATTTCCGGTCAGTAGCGCTGGTCCCATTTTGCGTGCGATCAGGAAGAACGGGAAGTTCCACGGCAAAATTCCGGCAACCACACCGTGCGGACGTTTGAACAGGAAAATATTTTCATTCGGGCGATCGCTTTGAATAATTTCGCCTTCATAGCGGCGTGCCCATTCCGCTTGATAATCCAGATAATCGGCAGTGAACAATACTTCAACTTCTGCCAACTCTTTGGTTTTGCCGCCTTCGGCAACAATGGTATCGGTCAATTGTTGTGCACGCTCACGAATACCCTGTGCAATTTTGCGTAGGTAAGCACCACGTTGTACTGCCGGCAGTTGTTCCCAGCCGGTTTGGGCTTTTTTCGCCGCCGCCACCGCTAAATCGACTTCAGCAGTACCGCCTTTCGGTTCTTTGGCGATCACTTCTTCAGTGGCAGGATTCAGTACTTCACGATAGTCGCCGGAATGGCTAATAAATTGACCGTCAATGTACATTGCTAATGTTTTCATAGAGACCTCTTGCTGTTTTAGTGGAAGTTGCAGAACTGGATCAAATGACTCGATTGGATAGTACAACAAAAATGATCTGTATAAATATAGCTTAAATTTCAGATAAATGGCGTGTTCGGCTTCACAAAATTAACAATTTATTAGCATTTTAGAAAAATAAGCGTTAACACGATTTTTCTGAAATGTTGGCTGAGAATCTCGATTCTGTACTAGTCACTGCGGCGAATAAAGGCTAAAATATCAAGCATTTTTCAAGCAAAGTGCGGTTATCCGCCACCATCAACAAAACAGGCAAATAAGATGATTGATCCAAATTTACTGCGTAACAATCTGGCGGAAACCGCCGAGAAATTAAAAATCAGACGAAATTTTATACTGGATACTGCCAAAATCAGTGAGTTAGAAGAGCAGCGTAAAGTGTTGCAGGTGAAAACCGAAACCTTGCAAGCCGAACGCAATGCCCGTTCTAAAAGTATTGGGCAAGCGAAAGCGCGTGGTGAAGACATTCAGGCATTACTGGCAGAAGTGGATTCGATGGGTTGTGAGTTGGACGAGACCAAAACCGCACTGGAAGCAGTACAGAGTGAACTGCAACAGATTGCGCTGAATATCCCGAATATTCCGGCAGACGAAGTACCGTTGGGCAAAGATGACAGTGAAAACTTAGAGGTGCTGCGCTGGGGTGAGCCGAAACAGTATGATTTTACGGTACAAGACCACGTTACTTTAGGTGAAGACATTGCAGGTTTGGATTTTGCTGCCGGGGTGAAACTAGCCGGTGCGCGCTTTGTGGTGATGAAAGGGCAGATCGCCAAATTACACCGTGCCTTGAGCCAATTTATGCTGGATCTGCACACCGAACAGCACGGCTATCTGGAAACCTATGTGCCGTATCTGGTCAACCATGAAACATTGTACGGCACAGGGCAGCTGCCAAAATTCGGTGAAGATTTGTTTCATACCAATGCGCTGGAAGGCGAGCAGCCTTATGCCTTGATTCCGACCGCCGAAGTGCCGGTGACCAATTTAGTACGTGGTGAGATTTTAGATGAAGAGAGCTTGCCGCTTAAAATGACGGCGCATACGCCATGTTTCCGTTCAGAAGCGGGATCGTACGGACGTGATACGCGCGGCTTAATTCGGATGCACCAGTTTGACAAAGTGGAGATGGTGCAAATTGTCGCGCCGGAAAAATCAATGCAAGCTTTGGAAGAACTGACCGGACATGCCGAAAAAGTGCTGCAACTGTTAGGTTTGCCATACCGTAAGGTGTTGTTATGCAGTGGTGATATGGGCTTTGGTTCGACCAAAACCTATGATTTAGAGGTTTGGCTGCCAGCACAAAATACCTACCGTGAGATCTCTTCTTGCTCCAATATGTGGGATTTCCAAGCGCGTCGCATGCAGGCGCGTTGCCGCAGTAAAGGCGATAAGAAAACTCGTTTGGTTCACACCTTGAATGGCTCTGGTTTAGCCGTGGGGCGCACATTGGTTGCGGTGTTGGAAAACTATCAGCAAGCCGACGGTTCTATTGCGATCCCAAGCGTGCTGCAACCCTATATGGGTGGTTTGGCGTTTATTGAAAAATAGATTCTGACCGCACTTTTCAATATCAAATCAAAAAATCCCTTTTGCTTACACAAAAGGGATTTTTCATGGTGATTTTTAGGGAGGGGTGATGTTACCAAAGATATTTCAATTCAAGTCCGGCATTAAATTGTGACTCGATCACATCACCTTCGGCATAACCACCTTTTAGGGTAAGATTGAAATGTTTCCCTAAGCGGAATACAGCTCCAACTTCACTTTCCAAGCGGTTTTTAAACAGGGCGGCATTCAATGTGCTGTTGCTGACCTGCAACTGCGCCTTATGGTTTAGATTGGCTGTGTAGTAAAGTGCGGTATATAACGTTACACCGTCACTTGGTGACAAACCAAAGTGCTTATCTAACATGATACCGCTACGTGCTTGCCAGAAGTTAAGTGTTTGCTGCTGTATCGCTACGTTGTTGATACGATAATCCATGCTGCCTAAACGGTAGTAGGTGATATCAACCGATGGTTGTACTCCAATAGTACCAAACTGCCAGCGCTTACCAAGAGCAACGGAGCTGACCCAAGCATGTTGTTTGACATCTTGATCAAACCCGTTCAACGTCGTTTTTAAGCGGTTATAGCTAATCACGGCACTGAGGTACAATTGATTGTCTAAAATCACTTTATTATATAAGCTTAGGCTATGGTTGCTGGTTTTACCACTTTGATTCTCAGCAAATTGATTATGTGCATTGCTGTGTCCAAATGCTAAACCAACCAACCAGTCACCGCCATCAAAGTCAATAGTGTTATCAACACCAAGTTGTTGGCTGTAGAGATCTTGTTTGTAGTGACGGTAGTTGTCGCTGTGGTAGTTCATGCGCTCACGATCAACATTGCTCCATAACCCGCTGTTATCTGGTGTTAATCGATTAACGTATTGATTCAACAATGTCTGATTTTTATTTATTTGGCTGATGTTGGCCGCTTGAGACGACAGTGCAATATTCGCTTCTTGGCTAATCCAATTGTGTTGTGTATTTTGCTGTGCAGCAGCTTCTGCTTGGGCAGCGGCTTCAATGCGGGCTTTTTCAGCCGCCTCGGCAGCAGCAATCGCTGCGGCTTGTGCCTCAGCCTTGGCTTTTGCGGCAAGACTCTCTTTTTCTACGGCATCAGCAGCAGCTTGTGCAGCGATTTCAGCAGCCGCTTTAGCTTCTGCTTCTAAACGGGCTTTTTCTGCGGCTTCAGCTGCTGCTTTGGCTTCTGCTTCTAAGCGGGCTTTTTCTGCTGCTTCGGCTGCCGCTTTAGCTTCTGCTTCTAAGCTGGCTTTTTCTGCTGCTTCGGCTGCCGCTTTAGCTTCTGCTTCTAAGCGGGCTTTTTCTGCTGCTTCGGCTGCCGCTTTAGCTTCTGCTTCTAAGCGGGCTTTTTCTGCTGCTTCAGCAGCCGCTTTGGCTTCTGCTTCTAAACGGGCTTTTTCTGCTGCTTCAGCAGCAGCTTTGGCTTCGGCTTCTAAACGAGCTTGTTCTGCGGCTTCCGCTTCTGCCTTTTCTTTAGCGATAATATCCGGCAGTAGCGCATTGTAAAGGGCAAAATGGTTGTCGACGTGCTGTAACGTATAACGGTAAGCACCGAGATCGAGGTGGCCGTTTTCAAGCATAGCCGTCACATTTGCCCAATTTTGTGTGGCGTTATTTAACGTCAGTAAGGGTAGCAGATTAACTTTCGTGGTGGGATCTTTCAGGCTGTCATGTAAGGCAAGAGTATAGTTGCCGCTGGCTAAACCATTGACAATGACCCTGTCACTTTTTAGATCGGCAAAAGTACTGTTCAATTCAAAACGGCCATCACCGCTTAAATTACTATTGACGGTTAGGGTGTTAAAATTGCCGCTTTGCAGATTACCATTCAGTTTTACCTGTGATCCTGCGTCTAGTGATAAATTCCCAAGGGTACTATTGCCGCTCATGGTCCAGATGGCATCGTGCATCAGATGCGTGTTGCTGTTTGCTGCTGCTTGAATCTGTCCTTGATATTGGGTTTTGCCAAAATTTAAATTAGTGTTCTCACCTAAGGTAATATTGCCTTTCACATTGGCATAAGGGAGATCTGCGTACAACGCATCGCTAAGTGCGGTTTGGCTACAGCTGACGACACCGCTACTGTCACTGCGGGTACACTTCCAACTGTTGTTCCATCCGTTATCTCCTTTGCTGTAGCCTAAACTGACGTTACTGTTGTTGTCTGCGATAATATTCCCTTCTAAATTCGCATAGTTACCCAATTGCAAAGTAGCGCCAGCGGTTGCTTTGAAGGAATCAGCTTTAAAGTGACTGGTCACCCAATCATTGTCAATTACCACATCCTTACGCCAAACATAACCGGCTTTGTCTCCGGTGACATCTTCGGCATGTAGCGTTGGGTAGCCGGATAATAGCAGGGTACCTTTATCAACCTTGATTTCTCCGTTGAGGTTGCTGCCACCGGATAGCGTATAAATCGAGTCAGTAGATGAGGCACTATAATTGAAATTTAACTGACCATTGCTTTTATTTGGATCGGTTTCACCCAACATACCTTGGAACATTGGCGACAGTGATGCATTTCTACGGGCGAAATAACGTTCAATGGCTTGCGTTTCATCATTACCCAAATAATCCCAAGCCCAGTTACCTGCCGCACCAGGGTAGAAGGTGTAGACGCTGGATTTTAGATACCAATATTCTGCTTTGCCACTGCGGTTGATATGCTTATACAGGGTATTGGGCGTGCCGCGTTGGCTGGTGCTGATAGTATGGTATACTATTTCAGTTTCACCGGTCACACTGATGCTAGCTGCTTTTTCCAAATTATGATTGACCAGTTGTGCGCCATTATCCACGTTATGAATTTGAATAAAACTCAGGTTATTACCGTTGAGATCGAGACGCCCACCGCGATAACCAAAATAGATATTGTTGGGGTTAACCTGCTTGTCATCCTGTAATACTACGGTTGGGCGACCACTTGCCAAGCGCACTTTATCAAATGCTTGCAGATCGCCTTTTTCGTCCGCTTGTTGTGCTAATACTGTCGTGCCATCGCCAGCGCTCAGGCTACCAAGATTCTTGCCTTTACCACTAATTCGCAGAGTGCCTGCGCCTAATTTGTGCAAAAAGTCGTTTTCTACACCGTTGACTTGCCATTCTACGGTGTTCCCCGGATTGACAATAATTCCTGCACCTTGCCAAGTTTGGTTGCTTTGCGGGGTTACCCGATAATTATTATTGAACGTTAAGCCACCGGCGCCCTGATTAATGCTGGTTTGCAGTAAAATGTTGCCACCGTTGCCGTTTAACGTAATATTTTTACCGGCATTCATGGCAACATTATAGCCACCACTATAGCTATCTGACGCGGTGGAATCTTTGACATGTAATGTCCAGCTTTTGTTATCAGTTTGGCTAAAACGGCTGGTTTTGCCATCACTGTTATTGGCCCAAACTAGATTTTGAGTATTATTTACTGTCGGATCGGTATCTTCATCATACAATCCTTGATTATATGCAGTTTGATAAACCACCCAGTTGGTAACCGGATTTGTGGCAGTGGCTTTTTCACCCCAGCTTCCCATTTGAAAACCGACCAGGATCCATTGTTGGGTTTGAGTGTCCCAGGCATATAAGCCTGAACCACTGTCGCCTGAAGCGGCATAACTGGTCAACGGGCTGTTTTTGAGGTTATATAAAAGCCCTGAAGTAGCCCACACTTCCTGTGAAGCACCCGGCTTATACAGTTCATTGACAGTTCCACCTGTTAAATAATCATAGGGATAAGCTAACCAAGTGACATTCCACTCCGGATCACGCACATACTGAGTACCACTGCCGGTACGATATAGTAACGGGAAGCGGCTTTGATCCAAATAAGCGTCTCTATTAAGTCCGAGAATATTAGCGGGTGCGACTTCAGTCACGTATTTATGCAAGCGCGGCGTATGATAATCCAGACTACTGTGGTTATTGCGATCTACCATTTGGTAAGTATGACGCAGATAGTCCGGATTATTACCGGAGCCACCAAACTGCAATCCGGTATAGCCGACATTATGTTTAACACTGCCTGCATATTGCGGCGCAACCAATGTACCTACGCCGTCTTTGCTGGAAGCACTAAAATCGATCATCGGTGCTTTGTCTAAAGTGCCGATCAACTCGCCATTTTTGCCATAAATCGGTAAATTAGTGGCACCAGGCGCAAATTGCCCTTTATTTTCGCCAAAATCACGATAAGTTTGATAAGGAATATCAGAGCGGACAACCGAGGCGGAAGCATAAGTGTGGATAAAACAGGTGATGATAATGGCAGAAAGTGGATTTAGTTTAAATTGCATAGCAATAACCTATATATTCAGGAATAATAAATTAAATTTCAATAGTATAATAAAAAGTATACCATTAAATCCATACAAAAATTATAGCTATTAGAATGATAGGTTATACAAATTAAATCTATTGATATTAATCAATAAAACAATAGCACAAATAGGACAAACTACCTCTTAAGTTGTAGTTTTGTTATTTTACCAAAATAAGGAGTGCTATTTTATGAAGAAAAAAGGGATCTTGTCGTTGGTCGGACTAGGTGTTGCCGGCTTTTTAGCGACAGTGGCATATGTTAATCATTTCGATAATCAACAAAAAGAAAAATTATTGGCGCAAAGTGCAGTTCAAAATCCGTCAGCAAAATTGGTTGAGCAAGTGCTGTACGATAATCAATGCCAATATTGTCACACCCCAAATGCCGAAGTGCCGTTTTACATCAACTTACCGATTGTTAACAGCATTATGCAAGACGATATTAACAAGGCGCTCGATCATTTTCTGTTGCGCGAAATTGTGGATCATCTGGATAACCCGCAGCAAATTTCTGCCACCGCACTGGCTAAATTGGAGAGGGTAGTGATTAATGATGAAATGCCGACTAAATCGTTTGTGCATCTGCATTGGGGTTCATCCTTGAATGCAGAAGAACAAAAAGTGTTACTGGATTGGATTCGCAAACAGCGCCAAGATCATTTATTACCAGCGAATACTGAAGGCGCTTCGGCAACGAGCTTTATCCAACCAATCCCGGACAGTTTGAAAACTGAGCCGGCAAAAGTGGCATTGGGTAACCTTCTGTTTCACAGCACCGCACTTTCAGGTGATGACACGATCTCCTGCGCCAGTTGTCATGGTTTGAACACCGGCGGAGTCGATAATTTGGCGACATCCACCGGAATTCACGGACAAAAAGGCGGCATTAATGCACCAACGTTGTATAACTCAGCATTTAACTTTGTACAGTTCTGGGATGGTCGGGCAGCAACGCTGGCGGATCAAGCCGGAGGGCCTCCATTTAATCCGGTTGAGATGGGTTCAAAAGATTGGGCGGAAATCATTGCTAAATTAGAGCAGGATGCTGAACTGAAAGCCGCATTTTTACAAGTCTATCCGAATGGTTTCAGCGGCGACAATATTACCAATGCGATCGCTGAGTTTGAAAAAACTTTGATTACGCCAAACAGCCCGTTTGACCGCTATTTAAAAGGCGATGCAAGCGCCCTGACCGCCAGTCAGCAGCACGGCTATGCGCTGTTCCAGCAGTATAAATGTGACACCTGCCACAGTGGTATCAATATGGGCGGGAACTCTTATGAATTAATGGGAACCAAAGCCAATTATTTTGCCGATCGAGGTACTCCGTTAACGGCGGATGACAATGGGCGCTTCTCCCAAACTCAGGATCCGCGCGATAAACACCGTTTTAAAGTACCAGGCTTGAGAAATATTGCGCTGACCGGACCTTATTTCCATGATGCCAACGCCGAGAATTTGCAGCAGGCGGTGGAAATGATGCTGAAATATCAAAGCGGCGTAACATTACCACAGCAAGATGTCAGTGATATGGTTGATTTCTTGCACAGCTTAACCGGTGAATTGAACGGCAAGACTTTAGTAAACGAAAAAGTCAACGAAAAACAGTAACAGGGTGACGGTGTCATTTATCAGCAAATAAAGGCGGGTTTATCCCCGCCCTAGACTGCTGGCAAAGGTTAAAATATACGATTAATATTGTAAAAGTAGGGGCGGATTATATATCCGCCCGAACCGAACTTTGCATTTTTCCTTTATTGATTAAGTGCTTATGCCACACTTCGCAAACGGGCGGATATATAATCCGCCCCTACCTTGCCTCATCAAATATCTTTGTCAATAATCTGAGGCGGGTTTATCCCAGCCTGGTTTATCCCCGCCTTTATTGTTTAGATTCTGTCCGGATCAAAGTACGATAAATCAATTCGGTTTTCTGTGCCGTAAAATTGGCACAATGCTTGGCGTAGGGTTTCAGCACGCTTTGGCAATCCGTTTTCGGCATAATGGCAAACTTGAGCGTAAACCGCACGTTTAAACGGTCTACTGTCGCCCGCTTCTCCGTTGAGGTTGTCGGCACTGGCGAAAAAGCGTTTGCCGGCAGCAACGGAGAGGATCCATTCAATCGCTTGCGGTTTGACTTCGACTTGCTCAAACAGGCGCTGTTGTTGTTCGCTGCGTCCATCCGGCTGATACCAATAACCAAAATCCTCTAAATGCCAGCGTGAACGCCCGGCAACCAACCAGTGAGCAATTTCATGCAGGGCACTGCTGTAGTAACCGTGGGCAAATTGAATCGAATGGTAAGTGCGGTTGGCATCGGCGGGCAGATAAATCGGTTCGTCACCGCCTTTTTCTAGTTTTGTATTATAGTCGGCATAAAAACAGCGGTTGAAGATGTTGATCAGATCGTGGTAGTCATGTTCCATCATTAATGTCCAAATATCGCTAAAAAGTGAAAGTTAAAGAAGCAAAAAAGGGGCTGAAATCAGCCCCTCAATCAATAAGTATGCACAAAGTGCGGTTATCTTAATTCAGTTTTTGTAGCGCTTCAATCCGTTTTTCCAGCGGAGGGTGGCTCATAAACAGCGAAGCTAAAGAACCGCCACGTTTACCGTTAATCGCAAATGCCGCCAATTCACCTTCCAATTGTTGCGGTTCATGCAGACTTTGTAAGCGTTTTAAGGCCGCAATCATTTTTTGTTTGCCGACTAATTCGGCTGAACCGGCGTCGGCATGAAATTCACGATAGCGTGAAAACCACATCGCAATAATGCTGGCAAGGAAACCAAATACTATTTCCAACACCATCGCTACCATAAAATACATGCCACTGCTGGTTTGTCCGTCACGGTTGCTGGCAACCACTTTGGCGATCATGCGTGATACGAAAATGACGAAGGTATTCAGCACACCTTGTAGCAGCGTCATCGTAACCATATCACCGTTGGCGATGTGGCTGACTTCGTGTGCCAACACCGCTTCCGCTTCATCGCGGGTCATGGTGTTCAATAAGCCGGTGCTGACTGCAACCAGCGAGTTCTTTTTGCTGGCTCCGGTCGCAAAGGCATTTACATCACCGGAGTGATAAATCGCCACTTCCGGCATCGGCAAACCGGCTTTGCGCGCTTGCGCTTGCACTGTGTAGAGCAGCCATTGCTCTTGTTCATTGCGCGGTTGGGTGATCACTTGTGCGCCGACCGCTCTTTTTGCCATCGATTTTGACATAAACAGTGAAACCAACGAGCCGCCGAAGCCAAACAATGCCGCTAGAATCAATAGCCCTGTAGCATCTTGCGCTTGAATGCCGGTCAGGGTCAAAATAATATTAAAAACAAACAACACGGCCATGTTGGTCAACAAGAACAGAATTATTCGCATCATAATCAAAACACTCCTATAGCGAGAAACAGAATAGTAAAATACAGTAACACAAAGATGGTTATCAAAATGTTAATTTCAAGGTTTAGCCGAAAGTTTAAGCGAATTTATAGTCGAACACCACCTTTTTAGTTAACCATGCTATGGCGATTCAATTTTGCGATCCCGCTCGAGAAAAAAAGAGCGGTTGCTGGCAAAATTTGCCTAAAAACACTAGATTAATTTGCACGAAGCCAGTAAAATCGCCGACTTCTTAAACAGCACCTTTTCGGTATTCTACCGACAAGCCGTAATGTGTAATAACGAGGCGTGAATCATCATGACAAACAAAACCAATTTACTGGATCTAAACCGCAAAAACTTGCGCGAATTCTTACAAAATTTGGGTGAGAAACCGTTCCGAGCCGATCAACTGATGAAGTGGATTTACCACTTTGGCGAAGATAACTTTGATAATATGACCAATATTAATAAAGTGCTGCGTGAGAAATTAAAAGCGGTTGCTGAAATTAAAGCACCGGAGGTATCGGAAGAACAGCGCTCCTCCGACGGCACCATCAAATGGGCGATGCAGGTTGGTGATCAACAGGTTGAAACGGTGTATATCCCGGAAAATGATCGCGCAACGTTATGCGTCTCGTCGCAAGTGGGTTGTGCTTTGGCATGCACTTTTTGCTCCACCGCACAACAGGGCTTTAACCGCAATTTGACCGTGTCGGAAATTATCGGTCAGGTGTGGCGTGCCTCTAAAATTATCGGTAATTTCGGCGTGACCGGTGAACGCCCGATTACCAACGTGGTGATGATGGGCATGGGCGAACCTTTGTTGAATGTCAGCAATGTGATTCCGGCAATGGAAATTATGTTGGACGATTTTGGCTATGGTCTATCCAAACGCCGTGTGACGTTGTCCACTTCCGGTGTGGTGCCGGCATTGGATAAATTACCGGAAATGATCGATGTGGCGTTGGCAGTGTCGTTGCACGCACCGAATGATGAGTTGCGCGATGAGATCGTGCCGATTAACAAAAAATACAATATAAAAATGCTGATGGATTCGGTCAGTCGTTATTTAGCCGGTTCAAAAGCCAACCACGGCAAAGTGACGATTGAATATGTGATGCTCGATCATGTTAATGACGGCACGGAACATGCGCATCAATTGGCGAAGGTGCTGGAAAATATCCCGTGCAAAGTGAATTTGATTCCGTGGAATCCATTCCCGGAAGCGCCCTATAGCAAGAGCTCCAACACTCGGATTGACCGTTTCCAAAAAGTACTGATGGAATATGGTTTAACCGTAATTGTGCGCAAAACCCGTGGTGATGATATTGATGCTGCATGCGGACAATTGGCGGGCGAGGTGATTGACCGCACTAAGCGGACAATGAAGCAGGCAATGAATAAAAAAGCGTTTGGCGAGGCGATTTCAATTAAACAGGCTTAGCCGACTATCATCAAAGACAATCATCAAAGACAATCATCAAGGGAGAAAACATGAGCGGCTTTAAACAAAATGTAGCGAAGAAAATAACATTTTTATCCCTGATGACCGCACTTTTATTCAGTTGCGTATTGAGCGGCTGTGCCACACCGCCGCAAAACAGCGAAAGTCAGCGGGCGGCATATGCACGGGTGCAGGTTGCGTTGGGCTATTTGCAACAGCATCAGTATGAAGCGGCAAAACAGAGCTTGGACAAAGCATTGCAACACAGTCCGGATTACTATTTGCCGTATCTGGTGTCGGCACATTACTATCAGTTAATCGGCAATCTCAGCCAAGCAGAAAACTACTATCAAATTGCGCTGCAAAAAGATTCCAAACAGGGTGATGCTCACAACAATTATGGCGCATTTTTATGTCAACAAGGTCGGTTTAACGATGCCTTTAGCCATTTTGAAACCGCACTTGCCAGCCCGGATTATTATCGTTTGGCACAAACCTATGAAAATACCGCACTTTGTGCTCACCAGGCCCACGATCAAACACGAAAAAACATCGCATTGCAAAAACTGGCTAAAATCGATCAGCAACAAGCAGAGCAGTTGCAGCGTATTTTGAAATAAATTGCTTGATTTGGCGGATTAATGTGGCAGATTGATGATTAACTGTTGCAAAAGCAAAGGGAGAATTTTAAACTTTGCGCCTGAACTTTATTTTATGTTAGGGTTTGTTGATATTTGTTTATATTTTGAGTTGTCGTTTAAAATTAGCACAATCTAGGCGTAAGCCGAAATCAATAGCGGGACTATTGATGAGGGTTACAACGACGAGTGTGCTAATTTTAAACACAATCCGCAGGACTATGACGCTTTTTCGCAACTATTTTTTGCCACTATGACGTTAAAAGCCGTTGGTTTAGAATGACTAAACCTCACGACTTTATATTGACGAAAAGAGTGGCGAAAAGAGTGGCCAAAAAGCGTCTATAGCTCAAATTACAAACAAATATCAATAGACCCTAATTGTCATGGAAAATCAGCAACAGCAAACTACCTTTAATCTTGGCGACACACTGCGCCAAGCGCGCGAAAAACTGGGCTTTAGCGTTGAAGAAGCCGCAGAGAAAACTCTGCTTAAAACCGCCGTTATCAAGCACATTGAAAATAATGAGCTTATTATTCCTTCTTGCCCACCGGCATTTATGAAAGGCTATGTGCGTAATTATGCTAAATTTCTTAAAGTCCCGGAGTCAGTTTGGAATAATCCATCAATTTCCTTTGGCGAACCAATCCAAAATGATTTGCAAAAGAATATGCGCAATAAGCATCAAGTGAACCACTACGCCTCTTATTCTAATTGGATCGGGCGGTTAACTTGGTTAATTGCGGTCGCAATGATCGGCATGACTGCGTATTGGTGGTGGCAAAACTATCAACAGTCACAAAACGAAAGAACCTCACTCGTCGAAAGTTTTTTGAGTAACTCTCAGGATGAAACAGCGACGACACCAAACAGCAGCAATAGCGTTCAGCTCGATAATCCGACAATGACAGTGGGCAACTCTCCCACAGAAACGGCGAGTAATCTTGATTTATCAAACACTGGCAGTGATAAGGCCGCGACTTCAGCGACCGAGAATAATGTAGTGCTAACGCCACCGGCGGACAATATGTTAGCGGACAACGTGTTGCCGTTAAGTAATGAAAATGCAAGTACTACAGCTCAAGCACAAACCTCAGGACAAGTGTTGAGCAATGTGATGGAACAGTTGGACGGAACTACGGTTGTTGCTTCAGCGGACAGCAACAGTGCCGCGGGTAGTAATACGAATAGTGAAAGTGCGGTACTGCCTAACAGCAATGGTCTGGTGATCGAAATTGTCGGCAACAGCTGCTGGCTCAGTGTGCGTGATGCAAACCGCAAAGTATTGGCACAAAAAGAGTATAAGCAGGGCGAAGTACTGACTTTTAGTGACGGTGAACCTTATGCCTTGGTGATCGGCGCACCGCAAAACGTACGAATTACCTTCCAAGGGCAAGAAGTACCATTGACTATTGATGGCCGTGTTGCCAGAATCACCTTGCCTAATTAATTAAGCCGGAAAAGACTATGTTAAAACAAACGCCAATCAAGCGTCGTGAATCAACAAAAATTTATGTCGGCAACGTTCCGGTCGGTGGCGATGCCCCGATTGCGGTACAGTCGATGACGAATACCCGTACCACCGATGTGGCAGCAACTGTCGCACAAATAAAAGCACTGGAAAAAGTCGGGGCGGATATTGTGCGGGTTTCAGTGCCGACAATGGATGCAGCGGAAGCATTCAAATTGATTAAACAACAAGTTAATGTGCCGTTAGTGGCGGATATCCATTTTGATTACCGCATTGCACTAAAAGTCGCAGAATATGGTGTAGATTGCTTGCGAATTAATCCGGGTAATATCGGGCGTGAAGATCGGATTCGTGCAGTGGTGGATTGTGCGCGTGATAACAATATTCCGATTCGGATCGGCGTGAATGCCGGTTCATTGGAAAAAGATCTACAGGAAAAATACGGCGAGCCAACGCCGGAAGCGTTATTGGAATCAGCGCTGCGCCATGTGGAAATTTTAGATCGACTGAACTTTGATCAATTTAAAGTCAGCGTAAAAGCCTCTGATGTTTTTTTAGCGGTGGAATCCTACCGTTTGCTGGCAAAAGCGATTAAACAACCGTTGCATCTGGGGATCACCGAAGCCGGTGGCGCACGAGCAGGGGCTGTAAAATCAGCGGTCGGCTTAGGTATGTTACTGTCTGAAGGCATTGGTGATACCTTACGCATATCGCTTGCTGCCGATCCGGTCGAAGAAATCAAAGTCGGCTTTGATATTTTAAAATCGTTGCGGATTCGTTCGCGCGGGATCAACTTTATCGCTTGCCCAACCTGCTCACGTCAGGAATTTGATGTGATCGGCACTGTCAATGCGCTGGAACAGCGTTTGGAAGATATTGTGACCCCGATGGATGTTTCTATCATCGGCTGTGTGGTTAATGGACCGGGTGAAGCCTTGATTTCCGATTTAGGTGTCACCGGCGGTAATAACAAGAGCGGTTTTTACCTGGATGGTGTGCGACAAAAAGAGCGGTTTGACAACCATGATTTGATCGATCAATTAGAAGCTAAAATTCGTGCCAAAATTGCAATGCAGGATCCGTCTAAACGGATTGATTTGCTGAATACACATAACGATTAGTCAACTAAAAATAGAATAAAAAGGAAAAGAAACGTGGCGAAAACCATTCAAGCAATTCGTGGAATGAACGACTGTCTGCCGCAAGACACGCCATTATGGCAGTGGCTGGAAGCCACTGTCAGACGGGTGTTAGCTAGTTACGGCTACCAAGAGATCAGAATGCCGATTGTGGAATCGACACCGCTGTTCAAACGTGCAATCGGTGAAGTGACCGATGTGGTCGAAAAAGAGATGTTTACTTTTGATGATCGGGATGACGAAAGCCTGACACTGCGTCCGGAAGGCACCGCAGGTTGCGTACGTGCCGGTATTGAACACGGTTTATTGTATAACCAAGAGCAACGCTTGTGGTATATGGGACCGATGTTCCGTTATGAACGTCCGCAAAAAGGGCGTTATCGCCAATTCCACCAAATCGGTGTGGAAGTCTTTGGCATTGCGCAAGCGGAAATTGATGCAGAACTGATTTTATTGACTGCACGCTTATGGAAAGCATTGGGCATTGCCGAACATGTCAGCCTACAACTAAATTCGATCGGCTCATTGGAGGCACGTAACCATTATCGTCAAGCATTAGTGGATTTTCTGCAAAACCATCTGGATATTTTAGATGAAGATAGTAAGCGCCGTCTCACCACCAATCCACTACGAATTTTAGACAGTAAAAATGAAAAAATTCAAGCGGTGTTAAATCATGCGCCGAAATTGCATGATTATCTCGATGAAGATTCAAAGCAACATTTTGCCCGCTTATGCCAAATTTTAGATCAAATGGGAATCCGCTATGAGATCAACCAAAAATTGGTGCGTGGCTTGGATTACTACAACAAAACCGTATTTGAATGGGTTACCACCGCACTTGGAGCACAAGGCACGGTATGTGGCGGCGGACGCTACGACGGCTTAGTCGAACAGTTGGGTGGACATGCCACCAGCGGTGTCGGTTTTGCAATGGGCGTAGAGCGCCTGATTTTATTGGTGCAAGAAGTTAATCAAGATTTGTTGCTGCCACAAGCGGTGGACGTATATATCGTACACAGCGGTGAAGCAGCAACGTTGTTAGCCTTCGATGTCGCCGAGCAGCTGCGTTCCACTTACCCGCAAAAAAATGTGATGTTGCATTGCAGTGCCGGCAATTTTAAAAAACAATTTAAACGAGCTGATAAAAGCGGGGCACGCTTTGCCATTGTGATCGGCGAAGAAGAGGTGCAGAATCAGCAGCTGGTGATCAAAGATTTACAGGGGCATCACCAACAACAGCAACTACCAATCGAACAAGCGTTTGCATTTTTGGCAAGCCATTGGAATAAATAAATCGGAATCAATAAAAAAGGAGTAGCATTAAGTGTCGTATATTACCGAAGAACAACAGGTTGAAGAGCTGAAAAGTTGGTGGAAAGAGAACAGCAAAGTCATCATCGCCACGTTTATTTTGGTGGTTGGCGGTGTACTGGGCTGGCGCTATTGGCAAACGCATCAACTCGATAGTCAACGAGCCACCTCAAATAGTTATGAACAAGTGACACAAGCCTATTTACAAAATCCGCAGGCAAATACGGAATTGTTACAGAAATTTGTCACTGACAATCAAAACTCTAACTATGCAGTATTGGCATTGTTTGCTCAAGCCAAAAGTGCGGTAGAGCAGAATAATTTAGCCTTAGCGGAAAGTAGTTTGAAACAGGCGCTGGAATTCAGTCGTAATGATGAATTGAAATCCATTTCTGCTCTCAGACTAGCCGCACTGCAAGTGCAGCAACAGCAATACGACCAAGCTGAAGTCAGCTTAAAAAATATCAATGATAAAGCTTGGGAAGGCGCTAAAGCACAGCTGCAAGGGGATATTTTATTGGCGAAAGGCGACAACAATGCAGCACGCCAAGCCTATCAACAAGCATTAAGCAATCAGAATTTAAACAATTTGGATAGACAGCTATTACAATTAAAAGTCGATAGCTTAGCGGAATAACCCGTTCTTTATACTCACAAAAAATAGGAAAAATAATGTCTGATTTACAAACAATTATTGAAAACGCATTTGAAAAACGTGCAGAAATCACGCCAAAAACGGTTGATGCGACAACGAAAGCGGCAATCGAAGAAGTGATCGCCGGTTTGGACAGTGGCAAATGGCGTGTTGCTGAGAAAATTAACGGTGACTGGGTGACGCATCAATGGTTGAAAAAAGCGGTGTTGCTCTCTTTCCGGATTAACGACAACCAGCTGATGCCGGGTGCAGAAACTCATTATTTCGATAAAGTCCCGATGAAATTTGCTAATTACGATCAAGCGCGTTTTGAGCGTGAAGGCTTTCGCGTGGTGCCACCGGCAAGCGTGCGTCAAGGCGCATTTATTGCGCGCAACACGGTATTAATGCCATCTTATGTCAACCTTGGCGCTTATGTCGATGAGGGCACTATGGTCGACACTTGGGCGACAGTCGGTTCTTGCGCTCAAATCGGTAAAAATGTGCATTTGTCCGGCGGTGTCGGCATCGGTGGCGTATTGGAACCGTTACAAGCGAATCCGACGATTATTGAAGATAACTGCTTTATCGGTGCACGTTCAGAAGTGGTGGAAGGCGTGATCGTCGAAGAAGGTTCAGTGATTTCTATGGGAGTTTTCATTGGTCAAAGCACCAAAATTTACGATCGCGAAACCGGCGAAATTCACTACGGTCGTGTACCGGCAGGATCGGTCGTGGTTTCCGGCAGTTTGCCGTCGAAGTGCGGTAAATACAGCTTGTACGCAGCAGTGATTGTGAAAAAAGTGGATGCCAAAACCCGTGGAAAAGTTGGCATTAATGAATTATTACGGAGCATTGACTAAGCCATCGAATGAATTAAGCCTATTTTTTGTTAAAGATAGGCTTAATTGTGAATAGTTGCTGTTTTTTAGCGCGCAGCGCTGATTATTTGAGCAATTACGATAAAAAAAGGTTGTCGTAACGGAAAAAATATTAGACACTTGCCCCGCTAAAGTCAGTAAGCTATATAAATGTTACTTTATATAATCTGAACAACTTAATCGATAAATTACCAATACCCGTTATTAAGGATAGGAGTTTCACATGAAAAAATTACTATTAACTACCGCACTTTTAGGCGCAACTGCATTAACCGTGATGGGGTGTGATGATGCGAAGAATGCGGCAACCGACGCAAAAAACAGTGCAGTAGCCACAGCAACTGAAACCAAAGATGCAGTCGTTGAAAAAGCCACTGAAGCCAAAGACGCTGTAGTTGAAAAAGCAGCGGAAGTGAAAGAAGCTGTAACTGAAAAAGCCACTGAAGCCAAAGATGCTGTGGTTGAAAAAGCAGCAGAGGTGAAAGAAGCTGTAGCTGAAAAAGCTTCTGAAGTAAAAGATGCTGTTGAAACTAAAGCAGCTGAAGCTAAAGAATCACTTAACAATGCAGTAGCTAATGCAACTGAATCTGTCGAAAAAACACAGGCTGAAGCAACCCAAGCTGTTGAACAAGCACAACAAAATGCTCAACAAGCCACTAGTCAAGCAGTAGAGTCTGCAACTGAGCAAGCTACAGCGGCACAACAAAGCGCTGCGGCGGTAGCAACCGATGCAAAACAAGCGATTGCAGAAAAAACTGAAGCGGCTAAAGAGAGTGTTACAACAACAGTAACCGAAACTAAAGAAGCCGTTGCTGAGAAAGCAGAAGAAGCGAAAAAAGATATCAATAAATTAATCGGCAATACTGAAACCACTAAATAATTTTAGCGATAATATAGTAAAATCTAAGCCTCCATTCTTTGAGTGGGGGTTTTTTATTTTATTATTCAATTGGTTATAAATAGCATTGAGGTTTTTTTAGAAATCTTATAACTGTTTATGCTATAATAACCACCTCAAATTTTAATCATGCGACATGACGTATGAACAGTAAAAAATAAATAAGCACAATCCGCTTTGAGCGGATAAATTAGTGCGGAGAATAACAATGATAGCAGCTAATAAACGTTCCATTATTACTCTTTTTTATGACGAGTCCAGCTTGGGTTCACATCAGGTCAAAATGGTTTTGGCAGAAAAAGAGGTTCCTCATGAACAAGAGTTGATCCAGCCGGATATTATCAATGAAGATTTTTTAGAGTTAGGCACCAATGGCGAATTGCCGACGTTGGTCGACCGTGATTTAGTGTTGTTTAAACCGCGAATTATATTAGAATATCTGGACGAACGTTTTCCGCATCCGCCATTAATGCCGGTTTATCCGGTTGATCGTGCCAAATCGCGGCTGTTAATGCATCGCATCGAACAAGACTGGTTTTCTGTCATCGAACAAGCAGAGCGTTTAGCTGAAGCAGAAAAAATGAAAATGCTGAACGATTTAAAAGATGAGTTGCTGTCTTTTGGTCCTATTTTTGCGCAAAAACAGTACTTTTTAAGTGAAGTATTCAGCTTAGTGGATTGCTATATTGCGCCAATTCTTCATCGTTTGCAAAGCTATGATATTAAATTTAACGGTGCGGGCAGCAAAGCGATTAAAAACTATATGGATTTGGTTTTCGAGCGTCCTTGCTTTGTCACTTCATTAAAAAATTCACCGCAAAAAGTGATCGTGGAAAAATAATAGGCTGAATATGACCGGATCAACCACTGCAAAACGCCCTTACTTGCTCAGAGCCTATTATGATTGGCTGTTAGACAATGATTTGACGCCATATCTGGTTGTTGATGCATTTTATCCGCACACCGTCGTGCCGGATGATTTTGTTAAAGATGGGCAGATTGTATTAAATATTTCGCCAAATGCCTGCGGAAATTTACAGTTGGGCAATGATAAAATTGTGTTTAACGCCCGCTTCAAAGGGATTCCGCGTGATATTATCGTACCAATGGGCGCTGCATTGGCAATTTATGCCCGTGAAAACGGTGATGGTGTGATGTTCGAGTTGGAAGAAACATATGAACGCGAAGTTGAACGTAGTTTAGGTGATTTAGTCGAACAACCAGCGAGTTTTGTCGAAATTGTCGATAAGCCGCAAACGATAAAAACCACAGCAAGTGACAAACCTAAAGCGAAACGTTCTGTCAGTCATTTAAAAATTTTAAAATAACCTAGCAACAGCTGTAAGCAGACCGCACTTTTCTTTTGTTTTAACAAAAGTAATTTAACAAAAGATAAAAGTGCGGTTTTGTTATTTGTGGCAGCAGCCCTTACCACTCAGTGAATCAATAATCGGACATTGGCTTTGATCATCACCGGGACACTCGTCTGCTAATGCGGTCAATTGCCGTTTCATCTCTTGCAGTTGCGTAATTTGTCGCTCAAGATGCTCAATTTTATCCAATGTCCGCTGTTTAATTTCACGGCTGTGGCGCTGTGGGTTCAGATAAAGCTCGAGCAACTCTTTAGATTCAGGCAGGGAAAATCCGGCACTACGGGTACGCTGCACAAATCGTAGTTGATCAACGTGCTGCAAATCATATTGTCGATATCCGTTACTGCTGCGCTGGGGTGGGGTAATAATGCCTTTTTCTTCATAAAATCGAATAGTTTTATCACTTAAGTCGGTCAGGGCAGCCACTTGTTTAATATTCATAAAAAATGCTTGACTCTACAGTTAGTGGAAGCTTTATTCTAATGACGTTTTATAAAAGATTCAACTAAACGATATCACAGAAGAGAGCCTATTTATGTCAACTATTTTAGGGTTAGCACAATTATCCTGCCAAAATTGTGTACGCCATGTGCGCGAAGCTTTGCAGAACGTGACAGGCGCAAGTGCGGTTAAAGTCAATTTGCACTATGCAAAAATTGAAGGCGACGTGTCAGTTTCTGCTTTAATCCAAGCAGTACAAGAGGCCGGTTATCAGGCGCAAGCCAATCCTGCTGCGACATTTGAATTGATACTGTCCGGCTTGTCTTGCCAGCATTGCGTCAAAACCCTGGACAAAGCTTTAACCGAGTTTGATCCCAATTTGATTTACCAATTGAGCCTGACCACGTTGACGGTTTATGTCGAAGCGGTTAAGCCGGAAGTATTGATTAAACTGGTTGAAGATGTCGGTTATCAGGCACAATTATCCGCTGAGAGCGCTTCTTGCCCAAAAACTGAACTACCGTCTGCACGCAATCAGATAAAATCCGAGCCTGATTCAGCGGCGGTAGTCGAAAAAACAGTTGTAAACAAAACGGTCAATAACAACGAAATCGCCCCACAGTCGATGGCGGAACAGCAGCAAACTACCCAGCTATTATTAAGTGGAATGACCTGTGCCAGTTGTGTATTAAAAGTCGAAAAAGCGCTGGCTGCGGTGCCTCAGGTTGAAAAAGTCAATGTCAATCTGGCTGATAACAGCGCAATCATCTATGGCACTGCATCGCAACAAGCGCTGGTAAGTGCGGTTGAACAAGCCGGTTATGTTGCAGAAATCGTTGCCGAGCAGCACCTTCGGCGAGAAAAGCAGCAGCAAAATATTACAAAAGAGATTCTCCAACGCAAATGGCAGGCACTGATAGCGCTGGTATTCGGTTTTGCACTAATGCTCTGGGGCATGCTTTACGGTATGAGCGTAACGCAAGATTCACAATCTGCTTGGTTGGCTGTGGGGGTTGTCAGTGCGCTGGTGATGACGTTCAGTGGCGGGCATTTTTTTGTCAGCGCATGGCGTAATTTAAAACACGGCAGTGCAACAATGGACACATTGGTGGCACTCGGCACGGGGGTAGCATGGCTGTTTTCGATGGCGATTGTGCTGTTTCCGCACTTTTTCCCAGAAAATGCCCGTCATTTGTATTTTGAAGCCGGTATGATGATTATCGGGTTGGTAAACTTAGGCAAAATGTTGGAAACCAAAGCCAAACAGCGTTCTTCCCGTGCGTTGGAAAAATTACTGGATTTAACGCCGGCTAAAGTCAGCGTGATCGAAGCCGGGCAGGAACAACAATTGCCGTTACAACAGGTAAAGTGCGGTATGTTGTTGAGCCTGAAAACCGGTGATCGTGTTGCGGTGGACGGCATGGTAGTACAAGGGCAAGGCTGGTTGGACGAATCGATGTTGAGCGGAGAACCGTTGGCAGTCAACAAAACTATAGGAGACTTTGTCCGAGCCGGTACCCTTGTCGATAATGGCAGTTTGCGGATTGAAGCGACACAAGTCGGTGAACAAACCGTGCTTGCCAATATCATTAAATTAGTGAGGCAGGCGCAGGGTAGTAAACCCAAAATTGCGATGCTGGTCGATAAAGTTGCCGCGGTATTTGTGCCGGTGGTGGTGGTGATTGCCATTTTAGCCGCAATCGTTTGGGCATTGTTTGGGCCCGAACCAAAACTAGCACACGCCTTGGTCGTTTTGACCACCGTGTTGATTATTGCTTGCCCTTGTGCGTTAGGGTTGGCGACACCGATGTCGGTGATTGCCTCTGTATCGCGGGCGGCGGAATTAGGCATTTTGGTGCGTGACGCCGATGCGTTGCAAAAAGCCGCTAATGTGAATGTAGTGGTGTTTGATAAAACCGGCACGCTAACCGAAGGCAAACCGAAGCTGACCGCACTTTATCCGGCAGTAGGGCAACAACAGCAAGATCTACTCTATTACGCGGCCAGTTTGGAACAACAGGCAAATCATCCACTAGCCAAAGCGCTATTAGAATCGCCGCAAATTGATGTGGCGAATCTGGCTGAGGTTAGTGACTTTATTACGCATAAAGGCATGGGTGTCGCCGCTAAAATTGCTGACCAAAGATTCTATTTAGGCAATGAAAAACTGTTGGCACAGCAAAATATTGCTATACCATCAGGGTTACAAAGCCAAGCAGAGCAGGAGAGTCGGGCAGGCGGTACGGTGATCTATTTGGCAAATGACACTACTTTTATTGGTTTTCTTGTGGTGAAAGATCAATTGCGCCAAGAGAGTCAAAGTGCGGTGCAGACGCTGCGCAATAATGGTTATCGCACCATTATGTTGACCGGCGATCAAATGCAGACAGCAACGGCAGTTGCAGAGCAATTGGGGATTGATCAAGTGATTGCCGGGGTCTTGCCGCAAGGTAAAGCAGAGGCAATCCAAACCTTGCAGCAGCAAGGGTACAAAGTGGCAATGGTCGGCGATGGTATCAATGATGCGCCGGCACTGGCACAAGCCGATGTCAGCATTGCCATCGCCAGTGGTAGCGACATTGCGATTGAAACCGCAGATTTAACCTTGATGCGGCATGGTATCGATGCAGTTTCTGATGTACTGGCACTATCACAAGCCGGAATGCGCAATATCAAACAAAATCTGTTAGGAGCGTTTATCTATAACAGTTTAGGCATTCCGATTGCCGCTGGGTTGCTGTATCCGCTGTTCGGGATTCTGCTCAATCCGGTAGTTGCCGGTGCGGCAATGGCACTGTCGTCAATTACCGTCGTGACCAATGCCAACCGTTTATTGCGCTTCAAGCCGGTTTCGCACCCCATCCAGAAATAGTGCGGTAATACGCGGGTCTGTGCTTAACTCCGGATGGAAAGCGCAGACCAGCAGATTATCTTGCCGTGCCAATACTGGACTGCCGTTGATCTCGGCCAATATTTGTACGTTATCCGACAACAGTTTACTGATGTAAGGCGCACGAATAAAAACCGCTGGGAACGGGGTAGACAATCCGTTGATGTAAAGTGCGGTTTGAAAGCTTTGTTTTTGTCGCCCAAAGGCATTCCGCCGCACTTGAATATCCATCAACCCCAAATGCGCCGGTTCATCGCCTTCAATGGCTTTTGCCAAGAGGATCATACCGGCGCAAGTACCAAACAGCGGTTTTCCTTCGGCCGCAAATTGGCGGATCGCCTCAATAAAACCGTAGTGCCGCATCAACTTACCGATTGTGGTGCTTTCACCACCGGGTAAGATCAAACCGTCAAGCTGCTCCAATTGTGCAACATGCTTCACTGCAACCGCAGTTGCGCCCAAAGCAGCCAGTTGCGCCATATGTTCACTGACTGCACCTTGCAGCGCCAAAACGCCGATACGACATCCGCTGTAATCTGTCATTACCAACCTCGCTCTTGCATTCTTTCCGTCGGTAACAATTTGGCAATATCCAGCCCTTTCATCGCACTGCCCAGCTCTTCGGATAAGCGAGCAATACGATCATAATCTTGATAATAGGTTGTTGCTTGCACAATTGCCTGCGCAAATTTTTCCGGATTTTCTGATTTAAAAATACCGGAACCGACAAAAACACCGTCAGCACCCAGCTCCATCATCAATGCAGCATCAGCTGGCGTAGCAACACCGCCGGCAGCAAAATTAACCACCGGTAATTTGCCTAATTGTTTAATTTGCAATAACAGTTCAAACGGTGCGCCTAACAGTTTGGCTTCGGTCATCAGCTCGTCATGATTCATCGCCACGACTTTGCGCAGTTGTGCATTAACTTTTCGCATATGCCGCACCGCTTCCACAATATTGCCGGTACCCGGTTCGCCTTTGGTGCGCAACATCGCCGCCCCTTCACCAATCCGACGCAATGCTTCACCCAGATCACGACAGCCACAAACAAACGGCACGGTATAGTCACTTTTCAGCAAATGAAACTCTTCATCTGCAGGGGTCAGCACTTCACTTTCATCAATATAATCAACGCCCATTGCTTCCAAAATGCGTGCTTCGGTAATATGTCCAATACGCGCTTTGGCCATCACTGGAATTGAAACCGCAGCCATCACCTCTTTCACGATTTTTGGATTTGCCATCCGAGCAACACCGCCAGCCGCACGAATATCGGACGGCACTCGCTCCAAAGCCATCACAGCAACCGCACCAGCCGCCTCGGCAATCCGCGCTTGCTCCGCATTGACTACATCCATGATCACACCGCCTTTTTGCATTTGAGCCATACCACGTTTCACCACATCACTGCCTAATACTTTATTCATTTTGAAATTTCTCCTGTTTATATAAAAACGATTCTTCAGCCAAATATTAACAGCCCCTATTTTCTGTAATTTAGATATGATTAAAAGTATCAGTTTTGTTAATATTAATGAGGTCAGTTTCAACATTCAGAATAACTGTAAAAACAACCATAAGAAGAATAATGATGCCAACATTACAGCAAAACGCATTTCAACATATGGCTTTTGCATTGAATAAAGCGGAAAAAGAGCCTTTATATTCACAGCTATATCAACAAATTAAACAGCAAATCAGTTGTGGGCGCTTGGTGTATGGTGAAAAATTACCGTCAAAACGCAAAATTGCCGATTATCTGAACATCAGTCAAAGTACGGTCGAAAATGCCTATGGTCAGCTGTTGGCAGAAGGCTATATTGAAGCCAAAGCACGCTGTGGTTTTTTTGTCAGTTTTCAAGCCGAGCAGTTTGCATTGAGCAATCAAGCAACTCAGCCTCAAACAGCAAGCAAGGCCTCGCAACATTTCCGCTATGATTTTAATCCGGATCAAGTGGATATGGCGCACTTTCCTTTTGCACGCATGAAGAAACAGGTCAAGAAACTATGGGATCAAGCCAGCCGAATTTTGTCCAGCCAAAGTGAAAAACCGGGCGAAATTGTTTTACGCGAGCAGATTCGTGACTATCTTTATGCTTCCAGAGGGGTAAGTTGCAGCATTGATCAGATTATTATCGGTGCGGGGGTAGAAACCTGTATTAGCCAACTGATTTTGTTGTTCGATCACCTTTATCCCGAGCAATGCGTAAACTATGCGATGGAGCAATATGGCTATCCGATGGTGGCGCAATTGCTGCGGGTGTTTAATAAAAATCTGATACGATTGCCACTGACTGATGAGAACCTCAAAGTGGATTTTCAACGCTTACTACAAAGTGCGGTCAATGTTTTTTATGTGACGCCGTCACATCAATATCCCTATGGTTCGGTGTTATCCATCAACGAACGTTTGCAACTGTTACAATGGGCGAACCAGCAAGCGGATCGCTATATTATTGAAGATGATTACGATAGTGAGTTTCGTTATAAAGGCAAACCGATTCCGGCTTTACAGCAGTTGGATAACCTTATGACAGAGCAGGGCAAAGTGATCTATTTGGGGTCGTTTTCCAAATTATTAATGCCATCGTTGCGAATGACGTTTATGGTGCTTCCACAGCAACTCTTACCGATTTATAACCGCACTTGTGGTTTGTTCAACTCTACTGTGCCGCGCTTAAACCAATATTTGATCGCCCAATTTATGCAATCCGGTGAGTTTGAGAAACATATTCATCGAATGCGAACGCATTATCGCAAAAAAATGGAACTGCTGTGTCAGCTGTTGCAACCTTATACCAATTATATCCGTTATTATGGCGAACAGTCTGGGTTTTATCTGCTATTAGATTTATATACCGAAACCCGTTCGCTTGCACAATTACAGACTTTAGCTGCCAACGTGGGGATCAAGCTGTATCCGCTGCCCGATAGCGATAAAAAATACTTTTCGTTAGGTTTTGGTAATTTAAGTCAGCAGCAACTGCAACAAGCTATTCCTTTGTTAATGCACACATGGGGCTACGTTGATGTTTAGCTGGCCAGTTTCAGTAACTCTTTAGCATTCGCCAATGTGGTAGTAGTTACCTCACTGCCGCTAAGCAATCGAGAAAGAGCATAAACCCGCTCTTTGTTATCAAGTGCGGCCATTTCGGTTATTGTTGTGCCGTCTTGGGTTGATTTTTGTACGCTGAAATGCTGATGTCCGTAAGCGGCAACTTGTGGTAAATGGGTGACACACAAAATTTGGCATTTTTGTGCCAGCTGGCGCATCAGTTTACCGACAACCGTGGCGGTTGCGCCGCTGATGCCGACATCAACTTCATCGAAAACGAGAGTAGGGGTCGCCAATTTATCGGCAGTCAGCACCTGAATCGCTAATGCAATGCGCGAAAGTTCGCCACCGGAGGCAATTTTAGCCAACGGTTGCGATAACTGTCCCAAGTTGCTGCGTAACATAAACACGATCTCGTCGGCACCCAATACACTGATACTGTCCGGATTATGTTTAACCACCACTTCAAATTCAGCATTTTCCATCGCCAATTGTTTAATCAATGCAGTGATTTGTTCAGATAGTTTTTGTGCACCCTGTAAACGGGATTGGTGTAGCGTCTGGCTGATCTGAGTTAACTCTGATACCGCACTTTCAAGCTGTTGCTGCAGTTGTTGCTCTTCGGCACTGATGTCTGTTAAATTTGCCAATTGCTGTTTTAATTCAGCGTGATGCCGGTGTAATTGTTCGGGGCTGATATGGTGTTTTTTAGCTAATTGTAATGCAGTGCCTAACCGTTGTTCCACTTCAGCCAACAAATAGGGATCCTGCTCGATTTCTGAAGTCAGGGTTTGCAATTCGGAGGAAGCCTCCTGTACTTGGATCAGTGCCTCTTGCAACAGACTTGCTAAATTATGATATTGTCCG
Source organism: Testudinibacter aquarius (assembly GCF_004342725.1). GTDB lineage: Bacteria > Pseudomonadota > Gammaproteobacteria > Enterobacterales > Pasteurellaceae > Chelonobacter > Chelonobacter aquarius. The sequence goes on from NZ_SMCP01000008.1 coordinate 45,217, forward strand.
TTCAACTGTGATAACTCTTCACAGTAACGCTCTGCTTTATTTAACATCGCTTCAATATTTACTGTTTCATTGTCGCTGAGCAGCATACCGATTGACTGTGACAGTTGGGTAATCTGTTCTGCGTTTGCCAGACAACGCTGTTGTTGCTCTAACTGCAAATATTCATCAGGTTGCAAATTAAATTCATTCAGTTCTTCCACTTGGTATTGCAAGAGTTGTTTTTTGGCTTCATTTTCCGCTAATTGCTGCTGAAATTGTTTCAGTTGCTGTTTTGCCTGTTTCCAGTGCTGATATGCTTGCGCCATCTGCTGCAATGATGCTTGGTTATGGCAAAACTGATCCAACAGTAGCAACTGCTCTTCACTTTTTAATAAGCGCTGTGAACTGTGTTGCCCGTTGATTTGAATCAGCAACGCCCCCAACTCACGCAGTTGTGCCGCTGGAACCGGACAGTTATTGATAAACGCTTTCGAGCGACCATCATTGCGGATCACACGACGCAACGTACAACATTTCGGTGTATCCATATCTTCCAGTTCATGTTGCTGTAGCCATGTTAAAGCAGGAGAATTATTACTGAGCTGAAAAGTGGCTCTGATCTCGCCACGCTCTTGCCCATGACGGATCATACTGCTCTCGACTCGCTCCCCCAGACACAGTCCTAGCGCATCCATTGCAATGGATTTTCCAGCCCCGGTTTCACCCGTGATCACACTCATTCCGGCCTGCAGCGCCAAATCGAGCTGATTAACGATAGCAAAATTATTAATATTTAGATGGGTCAACATGGCAAGCCTCAGACTTCAAGATAATACTGGTTATTCATACAGTAAATATAATACTGTTTTTTTATACAGTAAAGTACTTTTTTTAGGTTATTTGATAAAACCGCACTTGAGAGGGGGAGAACAACAGGCTCTAAGGCTAATAATAAAAAAATCCCGCCACTTGGGTGACGAGATCTGCTGGAATGATACCGCACTTTAATCAAAGTGCGGTTAGACAGTTACTGTTGTGTTGCTTGAATAGCAGTTAAGGCAATGGTGTAAACAATGTCATCAACCAACGCACCACGTGACAGATCGTTGACTGGTTTACGCATACCTTGCAGCATTGGGCCGATAGAAACTAAGTCGGCAGAGCGTTGTACTGCTTTATAGGTGGTGTTTCCGGTGTTCAAATCCGGGAAGATAAACACAGTGGCTTTACCGGCAACCGGTGAGTTCGGCGCTTTGGAGCGAGCCACATCTTCCATCACCGCCGCATCATATTGTAACGGACCATCGATAATCAGATCAGGCCGTTTTTCTTGTGCCAAGCGGGTAGCTTCACGCACTTTATCCACATCAGAACCTTGACCGGAAGAACCGGTAGAGTAGGAGATCATCGCGACTTTCGGCGCAATGCCAAAGGCTTTGGCTGAATCGGCAGATTGAATCGCAATTTCAGCCAATTGTTCTGCAGTTGGATCCGGATTGACCGCACAGTCACCATAAACCAAGACTTGATCCGGCAGTAACATAAAGAAAATTGAAGATACAATTGAGTTGCCCGGTGCAGTTTTAATAATCTGCATTGGTGGACGAATAGTGTTTGCTGTGGTGTGAACCGCACCAGAAACCAAGCCGTCAACTTCGCCAGATTCCAACATCATCGTGCCCAGGACTACGTTATCTTGCAATTGCTCTTCGGCAACCACTTCGGTCATGCCTTTGTTTTTACGCAGTTCAACTAAGCGTGCAACATAGTTTTGACGCACCATTTTAGGGTCAATAATGGTGATGCCTTTGCCTAACTGCACCCCTTGTGATTCAGCAACACGGTTTACCTCTTCTGGGCTTGCCAGTAAAATACATTCCGCAATTCCGCGCTCGGCACAAATAGCGGCAGCTCTAACCGTACGTGGCTCATCGCCCTCCGGCAACACAATCCGTTTTTTGGCACTGCGCGCCAATTCAGTCAATTGATAGCGGAATGCCGGCGGTGACAGACGACGTAAACGAGGCGAAGTACCGACCAAGCTGTCGATGAACTGGGCATTATATTGCTCACTGGTGAACTGTTTAATGGTTTCAATCCGTTCTGCATCGTCCGGTGGTACTTCCAAATTAAAACTTTGCAAATTGAGTGAAGTTTGCCAAGTGTTGCCTTCTACGCGGATGACCGGCAGGCCGGTTTCAAAGGCTTGCTGACATAACTTACTGATTTGATTATCGATTTTATAACCACCCGTCAGTACTAATGCCCCGATTTTCACCCCGTTCATAGCCGCCAACGCAGCTGCCACCAAAACATCCGGACGGTCGGCTGAAGTCACCAACAAGCTACCCGCACGGAAATGTTCCACCATATTTGGCAAGCTGCGAGCGCAGAAGGTGATGCCGTTGATACGACGGGTTTTGATTTCCCCTTCATAAATCACATGCGCATTCAAATGCTTAGCAATATCAATCGCACGTGTTGCGATCAGCTCCGCATTCCAAGGAATGCTGGCAATGAGTGACAATGGACTTTTGGAGAACAGGTGACGAACTTCGTTAATTGAACTTTCGTTCTCTTTGAAAGACTCAAATATTTCGCTGAGATCTGGACGGGTGCGTCCACTTTGGTCGACCGGCGCATTAAATTTATTGACTACAACCCCTAATAAATTCGGATTGTTGCGCCCACCAAAACTGCTTGCTGTCGCTTCAAGACGTTCAATCAGCTGACTCGGAGTATCGGTGCCCGGTGCGGCAACTAATATAATTTCAGCATCTAACGCTTGTGAAATTTCATAGTTTACCCCAGTGGCATACGCACTTTTACTAGTTGGAATTAAACCTTCGACAATGATCAGTTCGTTTTTAGCACTTAATTGCTGATGACGTGCCACAATTTTTTCTAACAGAATATCCGATTGATTTTGACCAATCAGGTATTCCGCTTCACTCAGCATAATCGGTTCGGCGATATCCAAAGTTGAGCTACTGCGTAAAATTGAGGTAGTACGGTCAATTTTATCTTCTCCGCTGCTCGGTTGCGAAATCGGTTTCATAAACCCAATTTTGGCGCCTTTTTGTTCTAGTGCATGCACCAGACCCAAGCTGACACTGGTTAAACCGACGCCGGCACTGACTGGGATTAAAATGATAGTACGGGACATAATAAAGCCTTTTAAATGATCGAATGAAAACTGCCGACTAGGTCGGCAGTAGAGATATTTTATTTTACTGCTAAACGGGCAGTATCTTGGGCAATAACCAATTCTTCATTGGTTGGAATCACCAAAGAAACAGGGGAGTTGTCGCTGGTGATTTTACCGGATTTGCCGAAACGTGCCGCTAAGTTGCGTTCTTGATCCAATTCATAGCCAAACAGTTTCAAGTGCGCTAAGGTTAACTCGCGGATCAACGCAGAGTTTTCACCAATGCCGCCGGTAAATACCACTGCATCCAAACGCTCACCAATAACCGCCATATAAGAACCGATATATTTGGCAAGACGGTAGCTGTAAACATCAATCGCACGCTTCGCATCCTCTTTGGCTTGGTAGTTATCTTCCGCATAACGACAATCGCTGGTGACTTCGGTCAAGCCCAATAAACCGGATTTTTTGGTTAATGTGGTTTCGATCTCTTCCATTTTCATCCCTAGCGTATTGTATAGATAGAAAATGATTGCAGGATCGATGTCGCCGGAACGCGTTCCCATTACCAAACCTTCCAACGGGGTAAGACCCATGGAGGTGTCGATACATTCACCGTGACGAATCGCAGCAACCGAGCCGCCGTTGCCTAAATGGCAGGTGATCACATTGACTTTGTCCGCCGGAATATTCAATTCTTTCGCTACTTCGCGACTGACATAGTAATGGCTGGTACCGTGTGCGCCGTAGCGACGAACGCCGTGTTCTTTATATAGAGAATAAGGCAGGGCATATAAGTAAGCCTCTTGCGGCATCGTTTGGTGGAAAGCGGTGTCGAAAACAGCGACATTTTTTGTTTTCAATTCCGGGAAAGCTTTAAAAGCTTCTTCAATACCGATTAAATGTGCCGGATTATGCAGTGGTGCAAATTGTGCGGCATTACGGATACCTTCGATAACGCTGTCATTGATCAACGTAGAGCGGGTAAACTGCTCGCCACCGTGGACAATACGGTGTCCGATCGCAACAATACTTTCTTTTAATCCTGCGTCTTGTGGTAAAATCTGGTTCACGATAAAGTCCAGCGCTTCGCTATGTGCTGCGCCGGCGCCCAAATCGGCATTCCCTTTTTCACCGTTCAGTTTCCATTTGATACGCGCATCATCCAAATGAAACGCTTCCGCCAAACCAGACAATTTTTCATCGCCGGATTGAGGATCCAAAATCGCAAATTTTAAAGATGAGCTGCCGCAATTGAGCACCAGGATCAAGTTTTGTGACATAATGATTAACCTATTTTCATGTTGATTAAAGAAAGGCGCGTGAAGCGCAAGAAAATTATCTTTAATAGGATACACTTTTGATAGAATAAAATAAATTGCAATTCGGAGAAAACCGAGCAAAACTTGATTTTATACCGTTTAACCGCACTTTAACCACATTAATACGACCAAAGCAGGTATTTTTAAGAAGACAAAATGAGAACATTAAAACGAGGGCAGCGTTATCTGGAAAGCTGGCCGATGCAAGCGAAATTAGGTAGCATTTTCCCTGAGAATCGGGTTATACGTGCTGTGCGTTTTGCACAAAAAGCGATGCCGGCCGTTGCGGTATTAACGGTCGTGTGGCAACAAATAACTCTGCCAAGTAGTCAAATGGCGCTTGCCGCTGCGGTTTTAACCGCACTTTTCGCGTTGAGTATTCCTTTACAAGGATTGTGGTGGCTTGGAAAACGCTCAGCACAACCACTGCCTGACAGCACGCAGCAAGCCTATCAAAAAATAGTTAAACAACTGGCAGCGCATACTCAATATCAGGCCGTATCACAACCGACTTTTATGGATTTAGCACAATGTCTGAAGAAAGCCGACAAATATTTATCGGCTGATTTTTGGGATACGTTATAGCTATAAAAAACAGGCTCTGATGTTATAGCCTGAAAGGCAGTCGATGAAAAGTGCGGTTAAAATAGATCAAGGCATCGCCTTGTGTAACTTTAATCCGCTCAATTCGCACAAAAAAAACGCTGTGCGTACCGATTTGATTTTCTTCTACAATTTCTCCTTCTAAAATTGCGAGGGCTTGTTTTAAAATGGGAGCACCGTGCTCAGAATGTTGCCACACCTCCCAGGCTAACCGCTCTTGCATACTGCTATCACCCATTGCTGCAAAATGTAGTGCCAATTCCTGCTGTGAGGCGTTGAGAATATTAATTGCCACCTTCCGATTTTGCCTAACGATGTCATGTAGCTCACTGCCTTGATTGATACAAACCAACAGCGTAGCGGGGGAGTCTGTGACAGAAGAGACGGAAGAAACCGTCAATCCTACCGTACCGGCCGTTCCGGCGCTGGTTAAAATGCTGACTGCCGAAGCTAGGTTTGCCATGGCATTGCGAAAATGTTGTTGTTCTGAATTCAATCTATCCAAAGTAAAATCCACCAATTTTAGGGGCTGTTGATGTTTGTTTATATTTTGAGTTGTCGTTTAAAATTAACCAAATTATAACAAAAATACAACCAAAGAAACGGCTTTTTTAATTGGTGTATTTTTTGAACATGAAGTATGATTATAGCATGTTATAAATTCATTATGATGGTAAAAAATGTTAGATCACAGTGCATTAACACAGATGTACCCGCTTATCGTCACGCCAAGCCATGATGGTAAATATTTTCATAATTATGTCACCTCATTACTCAATTTAACCGAACATGCACATTCTGTCGGACTTCGATTTCAGGTTTTAATGCAGCGCGGTGAGAGTTTAATCACTCGAGCGCGCAATAATGCCGTTGCGGAATTTATGGCAAATCCGACATGGACGCATTTGTGCTGGATTGATTCCGATATTGGTTTTGAACCCAATGCTTTTTTCCGTTTGTTATTATCCGATTATGAGATTGCTGCCGGTGTTTATCCGTTAAAGCACGAACAGTTTCCTAGCCATATTTTTCCAGAAATGAGCCGCCAACAATTTGAAAGCGCCAGCACTCGCTATACCATCAATATCGATAAAGCAGATGAAAACAATCAAGTGAATTTGAATATTCTTCCGAGTGGTTTTCTTGAAATGGCTGAAGCACCGACGGGGTTTATGTCGATTAAGCGTTCGGTTTTTGAGCAAATGATGGCATTTTATCCGGCGCTAAAATATGTGCCTGATTCTATCGGGGTAGAGGATAACGGTTTTCACTACCGCTTATTTGATGTGATGGTTGAACCGGAAAGTCGGCGATATTTATCGGAAGATTACGGTTTTTGCTATCTGTGGCGACAGATGGGCGGCAAAGTTTATATTGATTGCCAATCCAATTTGAGCCATCAAGGCATAAAGCTGTATACCGGTAATTTTGCCCATTCGCTAAAACATCATTTATGCAATGCCATTGGTGCGCCTGTAGGTGCCGAAATGCGTTTAAATGGTATGGAATATTTAAAAACTAGTTTAACGCCGTAGTGCGAAAAAGAGTCATAGTCCTGCGGATTATGTTTAAAATGAGAGAAAAATATGAATATCCTTATTGATTTTGACGGAACCTGTGTGACTCACCAATTTCCGCAAATAGGCGAAGAAGTTGGTGCAGCGCAAGTTTTACGAGATTTAGTAAAAAACGGGCATAATTTGATTTTATTTACCATGCGAGCAGAAGATTGCTATCTGGATGAGGCCTTGGATTGGTTTCAGAAAAACAAAATTAAACTTTATGGAATCAATGTGAATCCAGAACAGCATAAGTTTACCCGTTCACCTAAAGCCTATGGAGATTTGCTCATTGATGACATCTCGTTAGGAATTAAAAAATTACACTGTCACTTTAATCGACCTTGCGTAGATTGGAAATGGGTATCGGAAGAATTAGGTAAACAAGGGTTACTGACAGCAGAACAAATTAAGCAATATAACTTTAGCATGCAAGGTTATTTATAGGATTTGATAAAAACCGTAGAATTAAAAACTTAGAATAAAAAGATACGCCAAAAAAAGGCGTATTTTTTAGCGTTCAATAAAGCAAGCGCGGTAGTGAAAAACATCTTTAAGCCTTCCTTACAACCATTATCTCCGTTTAATAACCATCTATTATTTTCATCCCAAAAATCGCTTAGGGCGCCTTTCCAAAGTGCCTTTTGTTGATTTTTATGCTTGTGTGTAACTCTGTGATTTATTTAATCCGTAGCGGTTACTAACCGTATAACTCATTTCGTATAATGTATATTATGTTAAATTTAATAAAACAGTAAGTCACTTTTATGTCACATCGATTGCCCTGTTGATGCCGTAATTGGATAACCGCTGTTATTCGCAAAAATAACGGTTTGATATCGAATCCAAATCAGACTGGATCAAGATGAAATATGCGTTAGCTAAAACAACGGATTATGAAGTTATGTTGATAACTAAAACTGCCCAAAATAAAATCCGAGTACCGTTTTATCCGCTATTACGATATGCCCTCAATTCAGCCTAAAAATATAAAATGCCATTGTTCGATTTTAATAAAATAAGAATAGTTATGATTTCTTTATATATTAATTACTTACCCTTAAACTGCTATCTTTTTACTTTTTTTTGGCGTATCATCAATAAAGTTCCTACTATCACATTACATAAATTTGATAGTTTTATTTAAATAATTGATTCAAAATAAATTTTTCAAAAGGACATCAATATGCTAGAGAAAAAAGTAATCAATAAGCTAAATGAACAGATAAATTTGGAATTCTACTCTTCCAATTTATATCTACAGATGAGCGCATGGTGCTCTCAAAAAGGATTCGAAGGTGCAGCTCAATTTTTGTTGAGACATGCCGATGAAGAGATGCAACACATGCAAAAGCTGTTTCAATACCTGAATGACACTGGCATCATGCCTGTGTTAGGCGAATTGGATGCACCACCTGCCGACTTCTCCTCTTTGCGCGAAATTTTCGAATTAACACTCGAACATGAAAAGTTAGTGACTAAAAAAATTAATAAACTGGTGGAAGTCACCTTTGAATGCGGTGATCAGTCCAGTTTTAATTTCTTGCAATGGTATGTAGCAGAACAACATGAAGAAGAGAAACTGTTCAACAGTATTTTAGATAAATTCAATTTATTAGGTGATTCAGGCTTATCCCTGTATTTCTTGGATAAAGAATTGGCAGCCCTGTAAAACTGAACCTTGGAGATTATATTATGTTATCGAAAAAAATTATTGATGATCTGAACGCACAGCTTAATTTGGAATTCTTTTCTTCCAATTTATACCTACAAATGAGCGCATGGTGTGAAAAGAAAGGCTTTCCTGGTGCCGCTCAGTTTTTATTGGCGCATGCTGATGAAGAAATGCAACATATGCGTCGTTTATTCACTTATTTAACCGAAACAGGCGCCTTGGCGGTAATTGGTAAAATTGAAGCACCACAACAACAGTTTTCTTCTCTGAAAGAAGTTTTCGAATTGACCTACGAACATGAAAAACTAGTCACCTCGAAAATTAATGAATTGGTCGATACCACATTTAAAGAAAAAGACTTCTCTTCTTTCAATTTCTTACAATGGTATGTAGCAGAACAGCACGAAGAAGAAAAATTATTTAGCGGCATTTTAGATAAATTTAACCTAGTCGGCACTGATGGACGCGGTTTATATCACATTGATGCTGATTTGGCTGGATTAGCGGTAGAAACTACGGCTAGCGAAGTGACACAATAGTGACGTTGTCACAATAATACGTACTAAAAAGGGTAGAACCGTCAGGCACTACCCTTTTATTATGCCTATTTATTCAAAATAGTATTGATAATAACCTACTGATAACAATAAGTGCGGTATAAAAACGCAGCCAACAAAATTGCCAGTGCAATCAGTAGTTGGAACAGTCTTTTTTTGGTTAATTTCTCCGCCGCCATTTTATCTCCACAAACTCTCTATTTTAATACTTCTTATATAGATTGAATAATGCTAGAATTATTGAGATAGATCAATTTATTTCTCAATAAAGGTGTAATAAAAATGCCCTCAACCAATATTTCTGCGGTACGTATTCAATCCGGTGGCTGTGCTATTCATTGTCAGGACTGTAGTATCAGCACACTTTGCATTCCGTTCACTCTGAATAATCAAGAGCTGGATCAACTGGATAATATTATTGAGCGCAAAAAACCGATTCAAAAATCGCAAATCATGTTTAAAGCCGGTGATCCATTGCGTTCACTATATGCGATTCGCTCCGGTACCATCAAAACCTATACCATCAGCGAAACAGGTGAAGAGCAAATCACCTCGTTTCACTTGCCCGGCGATTTAGTCGGCTTTGACGCCATTACCGATATGCGGCATCCAAGTTTTGCTCAAGCATTGGAAACCGCGATGGTATGCGAAATTCCGTTTGATATTCTAGATGATCTCGCCGGAAAAATGCCAAAATTGAGACAACAAATCATGCGTTTAATGAGCAGCGAAATCAAAAGCGATCAGGCGATGATTCTGTTGTTATCAAAAATGAATGCCGAAGAACGATTAGCCGCCTTCATCAATAATTTATCTCAGCGCTACTCTGCACGCGGCTTTTCGTCTAAAGAATTCGGGCTGACGATGACCCGCGGTGATATTGCCAACTATTTGGGACTGACTGTCGAAACCATCAGCCGTTTATTAGGACGTTTTAAAAAGAACGGTATCCTTTCAGTACAGGGGAAATTTATTACGATTACTGACCTTGAAAAGCTTCGTGCGTTAGCCGATTCTACCAAATGTAAAGGCTCATAATCGAAAAAATTACCCGATATACATTGTTGTGTGCTAAAAGTGTAGTAAAATATCCTCCTTAGTGTTCTCCCATTAGAACTCGGAGGTGATTTGTATGCGTTTCAATAATATCTTAGTGGTTATCGATCCGATGCTGGAAACCCAGCCTAGCCTTTTGCGTGCATTACATTTGGCAAAACAGCTGAAAAAAGCCGATATCCGCGCTAAATTAACACTGTTCTTATCTCTCTACGATTTTTCGTTTGAAATGAGTGCCATGCTATCTGCTGAAGAGCGGGAAAGCATGCACGAAGGTATTATCAGTCAGAAAAAAGAGTGGCTGGAAGAACTAATTCAACAAACTATCCCGGCAGATTCAGGCATTGAAATTGACACTACGGTAGTATGGAAAAGCCGCGATTATGAAGCGATTCTTGAACAGGTTAAACTGAAAAATCACGATTTGGTGGTTAAAGTGGCAAAACCGGCTGAAGGTTTGGATGCGCTGATCTTCACGCCAACCGACTGGCAACTATTGCGTAAATGCCCTTGCCCTATTCTGATTGTCAAAGAACATGAATGGCAACCCGAAGGTCGGATTCTGGTTGCAGTGAACGTTGCTGATGACGAAGAATACCATGATATCCTGAATAAAAAATTGGTTGATGCCAGCCTTGATTTGGCTAAGGTATTGGCGGCAGGCAATATTCATCTGGCGACTGCCTACCCTACTACACCGGTCAATATGGCGATCGATCTGCCTGAATTTAATCCGAATGCCTATACAGACAGCATCCGTGGTCAGCATTTGATTAACATGAAAGCATTACGTCAGCATTATTGCATTAACGAAGATCATACGCATGTGGAAGAAGGGCTACCGGAAGAGGTTATTCCGCAAGTTGCTGAAAAAATTAAAGCAGAATTAGTGGTTTTGGGCACGATTGGACGTACCGGTTTATCGGCTGCGTTTTTGGGCAATACTGCTGAGCATGTTATTGGTCGTTTGAATTGTGATGTGCTGGCGATAAAACCCGATCCTTATGAATTGGAACAGATGAACAATAGTCAGGATTAATTCGATATTTCTGCAAAAGCTTCCTTTCCCGGAAGCTTTTGTATTTCTGCTTAAATTCAAGACTATTCTAGGGTCTGTGTTCTAATGTATTTTGCCGCAACCGCACTTTGATTGCTAATAATTATCAATAACTGATTATTTATTAGTCAACGCCTATCATAGCTATCCATAATTGCGATTAGCATCAAAAGAAGCTAACACCTATACTTTATGCGTGAATAACATATTACTATTTATTAAGGAGAAATATTATGACAACAAATATTGGATTAGATGTGGGAAAGTCACAAGCCCTCGCCGAAAAATTAAACGTTTTACTGGCAAATTATCAAGTTTTTTACATGAATGTACGTGGCTATCACTGGAATATTACCGGTCCTAACTTTTTCGAATTGCATGTTAAATTTGAAGAGATTTATGATAACTTGGTGATCAAAATTGATGAAATCGCTGAGCGGATTTTAACGCTGGGGCAACGTCCGTTGCACTCTTTCCAAGACTACTTGGCAATCTCCGGCATTCAGTCTCACACCAATGCGGTTACCGACACGCAAACCTTGCAAGGTACGTTGGACGGTTTTAAAGCATTATTAGTGCTACAGCGGGATATTTTGTTTTTAGCCGGTGAAGCGGATGATGAGGGGACAGCTTCACAAATGAGTGACTATATCAAAGAGCAGGAAAAACTTATTTGGATGTTGAATGCAGTTTCTGTACGCTAATTTAAACAAGATAATATAACTAAAAAAGAGGCGTGGTGATATCACTACGCCTCTTTTTTTGACTAATAGGGTCTGTTGATCTTTGTTTATATTTTGAGTTGTCGTTTAAAATAAGCACAATCTAGGCGTAAGCCGAAATCAATAGCGGGACTATTGATGAGGGTTACAACGACGAGTGTGCTTATTTTAAACACAATCCGCAGGACTATGACGCTTTTTCGCCACTACGGCGTTAAAAGCCGTTCGTTTAGAATCACTAAACTTCACAACTTTTGCCTTATTATTGGCGAAAATAGTGGCGAAAAATAGTCTATAGCTCAAATTATAAACAAAGATCAACAGACCCTAATGTTTATGGCTAAATTAACGCAGAATCAAGATCGGTTTGCGGCTGTAACGTGCCACTTTAACCGTGTTTGAACTTAGCCCTTCTTTATTATCATCTTTCGATGCCATCATAATAATAAGATCGACATTTTTTTCTTCAGCAACTCGATTCACTTCTTCATAAATTGTACCGTAAGCCACGATATGTTGCACTTTACTCTCTTGTGGGAACACATCTCGGGTAAATTCATGCAATTTTTTATTGGCTTCCGCCAGCACTTCTTTATCAAAATTAGTAGGTAAAAACGAGGAAACAATACTGTTACTCGGTGCCGACACAATACCGGCAACACGATAAATAGTATCTGGATTATTCCTCGTCATTTCAAGTGCGGTTTCCGCCAATTTTTTGGCTAGCGGAATATACCCCAGATCAATCACAATTAAGATATTCTTAAACATCAATTCACTCTCCCTTTTACGATTCGATTTTACGACGGCGTCGGATTTGATTGAATCCTAAGCCGAATAATAACAATAATGCCGGAATAAACATCCATTCTTTGGCGAGTGTATTGTGACGCGGTAACGCAACATACAAAATAGTTTGATCCCAGCTTAAGCCGGCTTTTTCTGCTGCTGAATCCATTTGTGCCTCATCAATGATGATTTTATGCGTCATTTCGCCATCAACTTCAATCTGCTCTCCCGTATCTAATAAGGTTAAGCCCAGATTCTGGATCCGCTCTTCTCCGCTATTGCCCTGTGGAACATTCAATTTTGCGAAAAACTCAATCGGTGTACCATATTGGTTGATGCCTGCGACTTTTAAGGTCATCGACTCCCCTACTGGCGCATGGGCAATTTCCTGCGCAATGTTGATTGGCTCAATATGACGTTCAGTTGGCGAAATATAATTCATGAAGAACCCAGGGCGGAACAGCATAAAGGTGATTAGCAGCAATAATACAGTTTCCCACCACTTGGTATGATCAAAGAAGTAGCGCATTGAAGCTGCGGTAAATGCCAATATGGCTATTGTGGCGATAATAAACACCATCATACCTTTGGTAAAACCAACATCAATCAATAACAAATCCGTATTGAAAATAAACAAGAACGGTAAAATAGCGGTACGCAAACTGTAACCGAATGCCACCAAACCGGTCTTGATCGGATTACCACCGGATACCGCTGCCGCCGCAAAAGAAGCTAAACCGACCGGCGGGGTCACATCCGCCATAATTCCGAAGTAGAAAACAAAGAGATGCACTGCGACCAATGGCACTATTAAACCGTTTTGACGCCCAACTTCCACAATCACGGTTGCCATTAAGGACGATACCACAATATAGTTGGCGGTTGTCGGCAAGCCCATCCCCAGAATCAAGCTGAACATCGCGACCAAAACCAACATTAACAGAATATTACCCATGGATAAAAATTCGATAATGCTGGATAGCTGTACGCCAAAACCGGTTAATGCCACCACCCCAACGATAATCCCGGCGGTTGCGGTCGCAATCCCGATACCGATCATATTGCGAGCACCACTTTCCAAACCGGTGATCAAATCATTCAATCCCTGTTTGGTTGCCGCCGCAATTTCACCTTGGCGGCGATATAACTGTAAAATCGGTCTTTGTGTCAATAGAATAAAACAGAGCGCTAAGCTGCCCCAAAACGCCGACAGCCCCGGTGACATTCTTTCAACCATCAAACACCAGATCAAAATCACCACCGGCAATAAAAAATGCAGTCCGGCGTTCACGGTAGGTTTAACCGAAGGCAATTTCACTACCGGCGAATTCGGATCATCAATTTCCAAATCGTCAAATTTAGCCACCCGTTTTAATAACAGGAGATAAACCAGCCCCACTAAGGTTGATACAATGGCTAAAGCGTGATCTGGCGATAGCGTTTTTATCCATGACAAGCCATACTCAATGATAAAATACACGACACAGATAGTAATAAAGCTGCCTAATCCGCGTAATACGCTAATCACCCAAGGTTTGGCGGCATCCGCTCTTTCCAAACCTTTCAGATCCATTTTGCAGGCTTCCAAATGTACAATATACACTAAGGCAATATAAGAAATAATCGCTGGCAGGAAAGCGTGGGTAATCAGCTGACTGTACGGCATATTGACATATTCAATCATCAAAAATGCAGCAGCGCCCATCACCGGCGGCATGATTTGCCCATTGACCGAAGATGCCACCTCTACTGCCCCCGCTTTTTCTGCAGAAAAACCGACCCGTTTCATCATGGGAATGGTAAAGGTTCCCGTGGTTACCACATTTGCAATTGAAGAACCGGAGATCAAGCCGGTCAAGCCGGAGGCTACCACCGCCGCCTTTGCCGGTCCACCACGAAAATGCCCTAAAAAGGCAAAGGCGGTTTTGATAAAATAGTTTCCTGCCCCGGCTTTATCCAACAACGCACCAAATAATACAAACAGGAACACATACTTGGTGGAAACACCAAGTGCTACGCCAAATACTCCTTCCGTGGTGATCCATTGTTGATTGATGATATGCGACAAACTGCCGGTTCTGTGGCTGACAATCCAGCTGGACGGAAAGTATTGTCCAAAATAGTTATACAGCAAAAATACACTGGCAATAATCACCAATGGCAAGCCTAAACTACGACGACAGGCTTCCAACAATAATAAAATCCCGACAATCCCGACAATAATATCTTGCGTATTCGGCGAGCCAAAACGTGTCACCAGTTCACCATAAAAAAACAGGTAATAGGAGGCACAGAAGGTGGCAGCAAAAGCAAAAATCCAATCTAAAATCGGTACATGGTGGATTGGTGAAGATTTAAACGCCGGATAGGAGAGATAGGCTAGAAACAGCGCAAATGCCAGATGGATTGAGCGAGCTTTAGTATCATCAAACACCACGTTGATCGAACCCAATCCTACTGAACGTAGCATTTCTTGAAACACAAACGGCAAAGGGGAAGCATAATAAATTTGAAATAACGACCAAAGAATGGCAACCGCAAAAATCAATTTTTTTGTAAAGCCATAGGGATTGCGACCGCCGGAGTCGTTTGCCGCCACCATGTCTTGCAGATCGTCTTGGTCAAAGGTTTTATTGGTTTTGTCTAACATAGTCCTTTTCCCTGTTAAGTTGTAGGTTTAAACAGCAAAGGCAGGGAAATCCCCTGCCTTTAATAAAATGAAGCAAGCTAAGAAAAATTACATCCAGCCTCTTTCTTTATAATAACGCACCGCACCATCGTGTAATGGCGCAGACAGTGCATTTTTAATCATTTCATCTTCTTTCAGGTTTGCAAATGCCGGGTGTAAACGTTTAAAGCGATCAAAATTATCGAACACCGCTTTCACGACCGCATAAACCTGATCATCACTCACATCGGTAGACGTCACCAACGTCGCATAAACCCCAAAGGTATTGGTCGGGTTATCCGAGCCCGCATACAAACCGCCCGGAATCACTGCTTTAGCATAATAACTGTGATCGGCAACCAATTTGTCAATCGCTTCGCCTTCAACCGGCACTAAATGCGCCGCACAAGATGCCGCAGCCTCTTTCAGTGCCCCGTTCGGGTGGCCAACGTTATAAGTGATTGCATCGAGATTGTTATCACACATCACTGATGCCATTTCTGCCGGCTTCAATTCGGAAGCGACTTTAAATGCAGAATCGTCCCAGCCTTTAGCAGCTAAAATTACGTTCATGGTTGCCCGCGTGCCGGAACCCGGATCACCCACATTGACACGTTTTCCTTTCAGATCATCAAAGGATTGAATACCGGAGTCGTCACGCGCCATCACCGTAAACGGCTCTGGGTGAATCGAGAACACCGCTCTTAACTTATCATTTTTCTTGCCTTCAAACGAGCTGGTGCCGTTATAGGCATGATATTGCCAGTCTGATTGAGCAATCCCCATATCTAATTGCTTTCCGGCAATCGCATTTAAATTAGCAACTGAGGCGCCGGTGGAAGGAGCATTACATTTGATGCCGCTTTTCGCTGAATCACGGTTAACCAACTGGCAAATGGATTGTCCCACGACATAATAAACACCGGTTTGTCCGCCGGTTCCGATGGTAACAAATTGTTCAGCAGCCATAACAGCGGTAGATGACGCCATTAATCCGGCAACGAACGATAATTTAAAAAGTTGTTTCATGTATAGCACTCCTTCTAAATTGTGATCTGTCAAAATACAGATTTATAAGTGTAATTGCATAGCATTAAGTCAGCGGCAGTGCGACTTGCCTGCTAACATATACAAAGGTTATATAAATTGCAACTACAATTGCAAAACAGGATTTGTTTTAACAATGAATTTGCTATTTATTTAGTCATAATTTAATAAATATCGTGATCATTAATTTTCCATTTAAAAATATTTAGCATCCGTTGCCAATTTTGATCAACCTCGGCACAAATTGTTATTTTCTGCCCGCTTATCGGGTGTTCAAAGCAGATTTTATGCGCATGCAGCATTAAGCCACTGCACCCCAGATGCTCACTAAAAGTGCGGTTTTGGCGTAAATCCCCATAAGCCGAATCGCCGATGATCGGATGATGCAAGTGCTTCATATGACGCCTTAATTGATGTTTACGACCGGTTTGCGGCAACAATTTCACCAGACTATAACGGGCGCTGGCATAGCGTCCGGCAGGATACGGCATTTCGATTTGCGCTAAAGTTTGGTAATCGGTGACCGCACTTTGAGCCGCTTTTTCCGGCTGACTGAATTTATCGGCAATTTTATCCAACTGCTCTTTTAACGGATAATCAATTCTGCCCTGCCCGCACAAAAAACCCCGCACCACCGCCAAATAGCTTTTTTCAATTTGTTTTTGTTCGAATTGTCGGCTGAGACAACGAGCAGACTCTTGATTCAGCGCCAACACCAATACACCGGATGTCGGACGATCTAAACGATGAACCGTATAAACGTGTTGCCCGATTTGATCACGCAAGGTCTGCATCAAAAAACGGGTTTCATGCTTATCCAGCCAGCTGCGATGTACTAGCATGCCTGCCGGTTTATTGACAGCAATAATGTCCTCGTCACAATACAAAATTTGCAAAATCGGCGACGGTGCTGTTGTCTGCTCTCCACTGTCAAAGTCAAAGTGCGGTTTATGCTGGCTCATTTAGCAGACTTTCTATGTCGATTAATGGGGATAACAACAACTCAAGTTGGGCAATATCGTTCATTGCCTCTTCCAGATAAGGCGTAATGGCAATTTTGCTAGGCAGTGGCGCCTCAGCATCCAACAACGCGTGCATACGCGGAATAAAAATCCATTGCAGCCACTCATACGGCTCCAAAGTATCTAAATGGAACGGTTGCTCGCTCTGCAACCGCTCTTGTTCCGGTGGTGAGCTTTGCCATAAAGCCAATTGCTGTAAATTATGTTGCAACTGCTGCAAATGTTGGCGTACTTTATCCTCTTGCGACATCATGCTTTCTCCTTAAAATTTGGTATGCCTATTGTAATTCAACTATTGCGCAAGTTCTGCAAAAAAAGAGAGCCAAGCCAAACTTTATGTTACAATTTCGTCCAATTTCAATCAGAAACGTCAACAAGGAATCAGATGGCAACCTATCACCACAGCAGTTTAGATCAACTAACACTCGGCAAACAAACCGATTATCACAGTGAATATGATCCGCGTTTACTACAAGCGGTACCCCGTAGTTTAAACCGAGATAGTTTGGGGATCAGTTCGCAGCAGCCGTTTAATTGTGGTGCTGATATTTGGACTGCCTATGAAATTTCGTGGCTGAATGCCAAAGGCTTACCACAAGTGGCAATCGGTGATATTTATTTGAATTTTCAAAGTAAAAATCTTATCGAATCGAAAAGTTTTAAGCTCTATTTAAACAGCTTCAATCAAAGCCGTTTTGACAGCCTGCAACAGGTAGAAAGTCTGATTCAACAAGATTTAGCCGTTTGTGCCCAAGGTGAAGTCCAAGTGCGGTTACGCCCATTAGATGCCTATCAAAATCAAACCATCGATTATTTTCAAGGCGAATGTATTGATTATCAAGATATTGAGATTGACAGCTATGAATTCCAACCGCAGTTGTTGCAACATTGTACGACAGCAGAACAGGTTGATGAAGTGTTGGTCAGCCATCTGCTGAAATCCAACTGCTTGATTACCAATCAGCCGGATTGGGGCAGCGTACAAATTGAATATCAAGGTGCTAAAATCAATCGCGAGGCGTTGCTGCGTTATTTGGTATCGTTCCGCCAGCACAATGAGTTTCACGAGCAGTGCGTCGAACGGATTTTTTGTGATCTGGTGCACTATGCCAAACCCACGAAGCTGAAAGTGTATGCCCGTTATACCCGACGTGGTGGATTGGACATCAATCCTTATCGGGCAAACTACCCGCTTGAGCTGCAAAATCAGCGGTTAGCACGTCAATAATCGTCTTAATAGGCGTTTCAAACATAAAAAACCCAACAATAAATAATGTGAATACAAAAGGAGAAAACATGAGCTCACACATTGTGAACCCGAAAGGCAGCATGGATCAACTTTCCCATCTTGAAGTTGAATTGCTGAAAAATGGTGTTTGTAATCTCTATCAACTCTATCGTAACTGCTCTTTGGCAGTGCTGAATTCCGGTGCAATTACCGACGACAGCCGTGTTCTGTTGGGAATGTACGAAGACTTTGAAATTGAATTGATCGCTAAAGAGCGCGGAGTTTCGTTATTGTTGCACAATCCGCCAGAATCGGCTTTTGTGGATGATAAGGTGATCCGCAATATTCAGTATCATCTGTTTGCGGTACTGCGGGATATTTTATTTGTCAATGTCATCACTAAACAACATTCGTTTCAACAAGCTGAAAATTCAAATAACATTACCAATTATATTTTTACCATTCTGCGTAATGCCAAAGCGCTGATTGTCGGCGAATATCCGTCATTGGTGGTCTGCTGGGGCGGGCACTCGATTAATGAGATTGAATACCGCTATTGCCGCGCAGTCGGTTTGCAATTGGGGCTGCGTGAACTCAATATCATCACCGGTTGCGGACCGGGCGTGATGGAAGCGCCAATGAAAGGCGCGGCAATCGGACATGCCAACCAACGTTTCAAAAACAGCCGTTTTATCGGCATCACCGAACCGTCGATTATCGCCTCTGAGCCGCCAAATCCGATTGTGAATGAGCTGATTATCATGCCGGACATTGAAAAACGGCTTGAAGCCTTTGTGCGCATGGGACACTGTATTCTGGTTTTTCCGGGCGGCCCGGGCACATTTGAAGAACTGCTCTATTTAATCGGGATCAAGCTCAATCCGGCAAATAAAGACGCGCAACTGCCGCTGTTTTTAACCGGCCCGAAAGAAAGCGCGGATTACTTCAACACCATTGATCGCTTTATCGGCGAAGTCTTTGGTGCCGAAGCGCAAGCCTTGTATGAAATTATTATCGACGATCCGGAACAAATTGCGCGCAAAGTCAGTGCGCACATGAAAACCATCAAAAAAGTGCGGGCGCAAACCAACGATTCTTACGGTTTCAACTGGACATTGACGATTCCAGCGGATTTCCAAAATCCGTTTGAGCCGACCCATGAGAATATGAGCAATCTGGATTTGCATTTGGAACAAAGCAAAGAAAGCCTTGCCGCCAATCTGCGTCGTGTATTTTCGGGGATTGTAGCAGGCAATATCAAACCGGATACCATAGAGCTGATTGAAAAACATGGTGAGTTTGAACTGCACGGCGACCCGATTTTAATGGAGAAAATAGATCGAGTGCTACAAGATTTCGTCGATCAGCACCGCATGAAACTGCCGGGCGGCGAGGCCTATCAGCCTTGTTATCGCATTATTAAATAGCTTTCTCGCTGACCGCACTTTTACCATGAAAGTGCGGTTACAACACAATCCCACCAATCACGCCACACCCTAGCACCAACGCCCAAGCCGGCAGTTTCCAAGAGTTCAGCAATAAAAATGCCAACAACGCAATACTGAAATCCATCGCATCAAAAATGGCTTTCTGCCAGATCGGTTGGTAAAACGCCGCCAATAAAATGCCGACTACTGCAGCGTTCACCGCCGCAAGTGCGGCTTGGGCTTGCGCCTGGTGACGAAGTTTTTCCCAAAACGGTAAGGCGGCAATTAACAGTAAAAATGACGGGATAAAAATCATCACCAGACAAAACAAACCGCTTAACCAAGGTGAACCGTCTGCACCGATAGCGCTGCCCAAAAAGGCAGCGAAGGTGAATAACGGACCGGGAACCGCTTGCGTCGCACCGTAACCGGCTAAAAAGGTATCATCACTCAGCCAACCATTGCCCAACATTTCAGCTTGTAGTAAAGGTAATACAACATGCCCGCCGCCAAATACCAATGAACCGGCGCGGTAAAACGAATCTGCCATTTGCAGCCAAGGATTCGCGCTCCACGCTGCCAATAACGGTAAGCCAATTAACAGCAGTAAAAATACACTAAAGATCACAAGTGCGGTATGTTGCTGTGTTGACCGCACTTGTGGCAGTGCTTGAACTGCATTATCTGTTACAGTTGGCAGAAAACGGCTGCCAATAACGGCGGCAACGATAATCACAGCGACTTGCCCCCATGCATTCGCTAATAACAATACCGCGATGGCAGACAATATCATGATTGTGGCTCGAATTCGATCGGTTACCAAATTTTTTCCCATACCCCAAATGGCGTGCGCCACAATCGCTACCGCAGCAATTTTCAAGCCGTGTAAAACCCCGCTCGGCAACAGATTACCATAATGATTGATGCCGACGGCAAAGAGCATTAACGCGGTAGCCGACGGCAAGGTAAAAGCAAGCCAAGCCGCAATAGCACCTGGATATCCGCCTTTTAACAAGCCAATCGCAAAACCAACCTGACTGCTGGCTGGGCCGGGTAAAAACTGACATAAGGCAACTAAATCCGCATAATCTTTTTCACTTAACCACTTTTGACGCGTGACAAATGCCTCGCGAAAATAGCCTAAATGCGCAATCGGTCCGCCGAATGAGGTTAAGCCTAGAACTAAAAATGTCAAAAAAATGGTTTTGATGCTAGATTTGGAATCTTGTTTTCTCTTAAACATGATCATAACCTTATTTTATTAGGATTAACGCTCTTAATTTATGAGGCGAAAAAAAGGTGAAATGGAATTATCTCAATAATTTTCTGATTGATAAGTATTTTACCTTCCCTTGCTCTGATGTGTTAATTGAGTTTTGTTTGATACCATCGAACACTTTTGTTTGATGCTAACAAACAAAAGTGTTTGCTACAATCTGCCGTTTCTATAAATCAGTAATACAAAAAAGTGCGGTCAACTTTTCAGTCAAACCGCACTTGGTATGGTTAGTTTCTCAAACCGATACCTCGGTTAATCAAATAATAGGCAAACCCGTAAAGTAAGGAGATAAACAAAATTAATACCGAAAAGGTGTAGTACAACGCAATATCGCTGACACCCAAAAAGCCATAACGGAAACCGTTGATCATATACACAATCGGGTTCAGTTTCGATACGCCTTGCCAAAATGCCGGCAGCAGTGAAATCGAATAGAAGATGCCTCCCAGATAGGTCAACGGTGTCAACACAAACGTTGGGATAATGCTGATATCGTCAAACGAGCGGGCAAACACCGCATTGATCAGTCCGCCAAGGGCAAAGGCAGCACTGGTCATCAGCAGTGTTACAATCACAACCGGCCAAGAATGAAGTTCCAACGGAATAAACAGCAACGAAACGATAGTGACTAAACTGCCGACTAAGATACCGCGCGTCATACCGCCGGCAACGTAGCCCCAGATAATAATATGAGTTGAGGTTGGTGAAACCAATAGTTCTTCAACATTGCGTGCAAATTTAGTGCTGTAAAACGAAGAGGCGACATTGGAAAATGAATTGGTGATCACCGACATCATGATTAAGCCCGGCACGATAAACTGCATATAGCTGTAGCCGCCCATTTCACCGATGCGGTTGCCGATCAGCTGCCCAAAAATCACGAAATAGAGCGTCATGGTGATGACCGGCGGTACTAATGTTTGTACCCAAATCCGCATAAAACGGTGAATCTCTTTGTTTAAAATAGTTTTAAATGCAATCCAAGACAGTGACATCACTACTCTCCTTGTGTTTCATCATGCGGTTTATTTAACGCCATGCGTACAAACAACTCTTCCAGTCGATTGGTTTTATTGCGCAGGCTCAATACTTGAATGCCTTGTTCGGAGAGCTGATGAAATAGGTTGTTCAGACCTTGTTCACGCCGCACTTCCACTTCCAATGTATTCGTATCAATTAACTGACTTGCGTAATGCTCAATTTGTGGCACGGCGCTGTATTTGGCAAGATCTAGTACAAAGGTTTCCGATTCAAGCTTACTCAACAAATCTTTCATTGACGTGTCTATCACCAATCTGCCCTGCTGAATGATGCCGATATGGCGACAGAGTAACTCCGCTTCTTCCAAATAGTGCGTGGTCAGAATAATCGTCGTGCCTTGCAAATTCAGTTCTTGCAAAAACTGCCACATCGAGCGGCGCAATTCAATATCAACGCCGGCGGTTGGTTCATCCAAAATCAGCAGGCGTGGACGGTGCATTAAAGCACGAGCAATCATCAAACGGCGCTTCATCCCTCCTGAGAGGCGCATTGATTTCTGATCGCGCTTATCCCATAAATCCAATTTTTTCAGCCATTTTTCAGCTCGTTGCACTGCTTCTTTGCGTTCTACACCATAATAACCCGCTTGATTAACCAAAATATCTAATACTTTTTCAAACTGGTTAAAATTAAACTCTTGCGGAACAATGCCAATCTGCTTTTTCACTTCACTCAGTTGGCTGTCTAAATCATAGCCGAATACCTTGACGCTACCGTTACTTTTATTGACCAACGAGCTGACAATGCCGATTGTCGTTGATTTTCCTGCGCCGTTATGACCGAGCAGTGCATAAAAATCTCCCTCTTGCACATTCAAATTGATACCGTGCAATGCTTTAAAACCATTGGGATATGACTTGGTTAAGTCCTTTATTTCAAGTGCATACATAAGATAATCACTCTATTTATTTTAAAAATGAATAATAAAAAAAAACAATTTGGCGTATTATAACAGAGCAAAGGCAAACATATAACAAGGATAAGCTATGAAAAAAATAGAGCAATTGATCGCCAACAACCATAGTTGGGCAGTTCGAATGCAACAGGAAAATTCTAATTATTTTAAAGAGTTGGCGGGTCAACAAAAACCAAGCTACCTCTGGATTGGCTGCTCAGACAGCCGAGTGCCGGCAGAAAAGCTCACGAATCTGGGTCCGGGGGAACTGTTTGTACACCGTAATGTTGCCAACCAAGTGATTCATACTGATTTAAATTGTCTGTCTGTGGTGCAATACGCCATCGATGCGTTGGATATTGAACATATTATTATTTGTGGTCATACCAATTGCGGTGGCATCAAGGCTGCAATGGAAAATAATACGTTAGGCTTGATTGATAACTGGCTGCTGCACATTCGTGATATTTGGCTGAAACATAGCAACCTATTTGGCACGCTGCCATTGGAAAAACGAGCAGATATGTTGACTAAAATCAATGTGGTTGAGCAAGTGTATAATTTAGGGTCATCGTCGATAGTTCGTTCTGCTTGGGCTCGTGGCAAAAAACTGTCGATTCATGGTTGGGTATATGATGTCAATGACGGCTTTTTAAATGATTTAGGCGTGATTGCCACTAGTCGAGAAACCTTAGAGATCACCTATTTGAATGCCATTGCCCGTTTGGTGTCATCGAATGAACGTCGATTTCTGGAAACTGAAAAGCCGATTAATCTAAAAAGTAAAGAATAAATTGAAATTAAAAAACCATGTCTCACCGATCACCTCAATGAAACATGGTTTTTTACTGTTTAAGTGCTAGGTTAAAAAATCAAAAAATCAAAAAAGCTAAATAAACAATCATTGCTAATGAGAAAACGACCGTCAACATTGCATAACTGAAATCACTCATATTCAACCTCCAAGTTAGTAAATGGCCAAGTTAAATTAACTCGGTTTAATAAAAATTTATTCACTGTATAACCAACACCCGATGGTGTGATTAAACACGTCTGGCTTGCCAATACGCTTTTTTCCAATAGGCAGAATTTAATGAAGAGTAAATTACCCCGCCTTTGGTTGACGCATGTAAAAATTGATCATCTTTAACATAAATTCCGACATGATAGCCATTGGGACCGCGCCCTGTTTTAAAAAACACCAAATCGCCAGTCTGCAAGTCACCACGTTCGATATAGACCCCTTCTTTCGCTTGTGCTGCAGTCGTTCTCGGCAACGAAATATCAAAACGATCAGCAAAAGTACGCATAACAAAGCCGGAACAATCAACGCCTCGTCGGCTGTTACCACCCAGAATATACGGCGTACCGCCCCACTGGTACTGCTGTTCACTCAATTGCGCCATAGTATACAGCGGATCAGGCAAACGACCTTGGTAACGGGAAGAGGACGAAGAAGAACACCCCGACAGTACAAATGCTGCCAAGCAAATCAATAATCCTATGCCCGGTTTGAAACCGAACAAATTTTTTGTTCTTACCATCAAAATCCAGCTATCCAATTTTATCTGTTTTCAACCCTCTTGGCTGAATCTGTTCAACACAGAAACAGCGCATTATTTTTTAAGATTCTGTCCGACACGTGCACGCAATTTTTGACCGGGTTTGAAAACCACCACCCGACGTGCAGAAACGGCTACGCTTTCGCCGGTTTTTGGATTTCGGCCAGGGCGAGATTTTTTGTCACGCAGTTGGAAATTGCCGAAACCGGACAGTTTAACGTCTTCTCCACTTTCTAAAGCAACCCGAATTTCCTCAAAAAAGCTTTCGACCAAATCTTTTGCTTCACGCTTGGTCAGTTCGAATTTCTGAATGAGACTGTCTGCAATTTCTACTTTCGTTAATGTCATAGTCTAATCTCTCAAATAAGCATTGAAATTCCGCTTTAATTCAGATACTACATTTGATATCACCTTAGTGATATCTTCCTCTTCAAGCGTTTTTTGATTATCCTGAAGTGTCAAACCGATAGCCAGACTCTTATAACCGTCTGCAACCCCGTTACCTTGATAAACATCAAACAAGTTCACATGGGTCAATACTTCCCCGGCAACTGCACGACAGGCCCTAATTACATCCGCAGCAGCGACATCGTTGCTAACCACAACCGCAATATCACGGCGGTTTGCCGGGAAACGCGAAATTGCTTTGGCTTGCACCATGTTACGAGTTGCAATGGCATCCCAATAGATTTCGAAGACTACCGTTTTTCCGCTCAACCCCAGTTTTTGTGCAATTTGCGGATGTAATGTGCCGATAAAGCCAACTTCTTGATCTTCCGCCATAATCGCCGCAGATTGTCCCGGATGTAATGCTGTATATGATTTTGCTACAAAATTGAGTTTATTTCCAGCACTTGTTAGCGATAAAATGTCTTCTAGATCACCTTTTAGATCAAAAAAGTCAACAACTTCCGTTTTTTCAGCCCAACTCTCGTTTTTTCGGCTGCCGTTGATGACCGCACTTAGCACAAATTGCTGCTTAACACCCGATTCCGCACTGGTATCCGGAATAAAACGCAACCCCGTTTCAAACAAACGCACACGGGTTTGTTGACGGTTTTGATTATAAAGTAAGGCTCCCAACAGCCCCGGAATGAGTGATAAACGCATTGCCGACATTTCTACAGAAATCGGATTTGGCAGAACCAACGCCTGCTGCTCTGGGTGCAACAAGGCTTGCAGCTTTGGATCAACAAAGCTATAGGTAATCGCTTCTTGGTAATCGCGATCAACAAGTGCGGTTTTAATCCGTGCCAATTCGACATCCGTTTCTTTATGTACACGCATATTCAAATGCGCCAACGGTGCATTGTTTGGAATGCTGTTATAACCGTAAATCCGTGCGACCTCTTCAATGAGATCTTCTTCGATTTCAATGTCAAAACGCCAGCTGGTCGGCGTCACTGTCCACACCTCATCGGCAAAAGTCACACTGAAGCCTAAACGATTTAAAATATCGGTGACGGTTTCGTCGGCAATGTGGTGACCTAACAATGAATCCAATTTGCTACGACGTAAAGTAACGGTTTGAATTTGCGGCAAATTTTGCTTACTGACGACTTCACAAATTTCACCAGCTTGGCCACCACAAATTTCAATTAAAAGTGCGGTCGCCCGCTCGATTGCGTGACGTTGTAACTCAAAATCCACTCCGCGTTCGAAGCGGTGTGAAGAATCCGTATGTAAACCATATTGACGAGCGCGCCCGGCAATCGCGAGTGGCGCAAAAAAAGCGGATTCCAAAATTACATCGGTTGTTTCACTGTTGACACCGCTGTTTTCTCCACCGAAAATACCCGCCATAGCCAACGGACCGTTTTGATCGGCAATGACTAAGGTATTATCGCGCAATGTTGCTGTCGTACCGTCTAATAAAACCAATTCTTCGCCGTTTTTCGCCATTCGCACTTCGATCGGTTGTGCCACTTTTGCGCTATCAAAGGCGTGCATCGGCTGTCCCAATTCCAACAAAATATAGTTGGTGACATCGACAATCGGATCGATAGAACGAATCCCACAGCGGCGCAATTTCTCTTGCAGCCAGAGCGGTGACGCTGCTTGCACATTCAGCCCTTTGATCACCCGTAACAAATAGCGTGGGCAAGCCTCAGGCGCCGACAGTTTGATTTCGACTTTGTCGGCAATACTGACCGCTACCGGTGTTATCTCAGGCTCAACGACTTCCGCTTTATTAACCACACCGACTTCACGCGCCACACCGCGAATACTCAAACAGTCGGCACGGTTAGGGGTTAAACTAATTTCAACAATCTGGTCATTGAGTTTTAGATACTCGCGAATATCCATACCGATCGGCGCATCAGCAGGTAATTCGATAATACCGTCGGCGTCGGAAGTTATTCCCAGTTCACTGAAAGAACACAACATCCCTTCTGACGGTTCGCCACGTAATTTGGCTTTTTTGATTTTAAAATCGCCCGGCAAGGTCGCGCCGACAACAGCACACGCCACTTTTAAGCCTTGACGGCAATTTGGCGCACCACAAACAATATCCAACAACTGTTCGCTGCCAACGTTGACTTTGGTCACACGCAATTTATCGGCATTCGGGTGCTGTCCGCATTCGACGACTTCGCCGACCACGACCCCGTCAAACTGTCCGGCAACCGCTTCGATGCCGTCCACTTCCAAGCCCAACATCGTGATTTGTTCTGCTAATTGTTCAGTGCTGATGGCCGGATTAACCCATTCCCGTAGCCATGATTCATTAAATTTCATCTCGTTATTTTCTCCGCTTATTCTGCTTAATTTGCTCAATCTGCTTAAGAGCTACAGTAGTTTATAGTGACTTAAATTGTTTCAGAAAACGCAGATCATTCTCAAAGAATGACCGTAAATCAGTGACGTTGTAACGCAGCATTGTCAAGCGCTCAACGCCCATGCCGACCGCAAAACCGGAATACTCATTCGGGTCAATTCCAACATTGCGTAAGACATTCGGATGCACCATGCCACAACCCAACACTTCCAACCATTTTCCGTTTTTACCCATCACATCGACTTCGGCAGACGGTTCAGTAAACGGGAAGTAAGATGGGCGGAACCGCACTTGTAAATCTTCTTCAAAAAAGTTACGCAAGAAATCATGCAGCAAGCCTTTCAGTTCGGTGAAATTCGCTTTTTTATCGACAAACAGCAATTCAATCTGGTGAAACATTGGCGTATGGGTTTGATCATAATCATTACGATACACTCTGCCCGGCGCCATAATCCGAATGGGTGGTTGCTGTTTTTCCATGGTACGAATCTGTACACCTGAGGTTTGGGTTCGTAGCAAACGATTGACATCAAACCAAAACGTATCGTGGTCAGCTCTTGCCGGGTGGTGTGCCGGAATATTCAAGGCATCGAAGTTATAATAATCACTTTCGATTTCCGGTCCGGTTTCTACACTGAATCCCAATTCAGCAAAGAATTTGGTCACTCGATTAATGGTGATGGTCACCGGATGCAAACCACCACTTTCTATTCTGCGCCCCGGCAGGCTGACATCAATTTTCTCTTGAGCCAATTGCGCGTTTAATTTAGCACTTTCCAATTCGGTTTTTTTAGCATTAAGTGCGGTTTGCGCCTGTTGTTTAGCCTCATTGATCCGCTGTCCGACCGCCGGACGCTCTTCCGGTGAGACATCACGCAAACCTTGCATTAAGGCAGTGAAATGCCCCTTTTTACCAAAATATTCGACCCGAACGGCTTCCAGTGTCGTGATATCATTTGCTTGTTCCACGGCCTGTAATGCCTGTGCCGTGATGTTTTGTAGCTGTTGCATTTTTATCTCCAATTAGGACGTCTCACAGATAGCGACTATACAAAAAAACCTCCGAACGGAGGCTTTCAGGATTTATTGCCGATTTTTAGCAAACTTAAAAGCCCGTCCAGATCGTTTGGCGGTAACATTAAAGCGAAAAAATCGGTCAAAAAACAGTTGTGTTCGCATATCAATAACGGTTATTCAAAAACAGAGCCATGATAATACATTCGCCCTTAAAAATCACCTGCTTATTGTGTTTTCTTACCAATAGCCGGGATAAAAACCAGCGCCAACATGGTGCTGTCGATGCGAACCCCAACCGCGATGATAGCCATAACCGACCGATACTGCAGGGCGAATAGGGATATTTCGCTGATTGTAATCGATTTTTTGCCGATTATCGCTGGCATTCCGAACGTCCTGCTCCGGCGGCGACGGCACCGGTTGCGTCGGTGGTGTCATATGTGGATTAGGATACACTGATACGGTTTGTGGAGCCGGACGGCTGCTGCACGCCGATAAGCCCAATATCGCGGTTGATAGTAATAACGCTTTGATTAGTCTGCTATTTAATATTTTTTGCATACTTATTTCCTTACTTATTGCTTAACTGTGACAGCAACCCGATCTGGGTTCATTGATTAGAATTATAGGAACAGCAGAAAAATAAAGAAAGCAAAACCGCACTTTTATATCACTTTTTACTTTTAAAGTGCGGTTGAAGAGCTGATAAGAAACGTTTTAGAA
The DNA here is from genome assembly GCF_004342725.1 of Testudinibacter aquarius. Classification (GTDB taxonomy): domain Bacteria; phylum Pseudomonadota; class Gammaproteobacteria; order Enterobacterales; family Pasteurellaceae; genus Chelonobacter; species Chelonobacter aquarius. Next base: position 74,372 of record NZ_SMCP01000008.1, read on the forward strand.
TGCCGCAGTATCTTGGAACAGCCCCACTTTCAGATCGGTAGCCGTATAAATCACCCGACCATCGACTTCAACTTCGCCGTCGGCAACGCCCATCACTAACTTACGGTTAATCACCCGTTTCATGTGCAAACGATAGGTGACTTTTTTTGCTGTCGGCAGAATTTGTCCGGTGAATTTCACTTCGCCTACGCCCAACGCACGTCCTTTTCCTTCGCCACCAATCCAACCAAGGAAAAATCCAACCAATTGCCACATCGCGTCCAATCCCAGACAGCCCGGCATCACCGGATCACCAATAAAATGGCAACCGAAAAACGGGAGATCAGGATGAATATCCAGTTCTGCTTCAATGTAACCTTTACCGAAATTTCCGCCATCCTCAGTCATCAGATTCACTCGATCCATCATCAGCATCGTCGGTGCCGGCAATTGTGGCCCGGTCGGTCCAAATAATTCGCCACGCCCGGATGCCAATAGATCTTCATAGCTGTAAGACGGTTTTTTATTGGGAACAGTGCTCATATTTTCTTTCTCTCCATTTTACTATTGAAAAACGTTGTTATTTAAAACATAGCTAAAGATAGCAATAACGTGCAGCCAAAAAAGTTAACGGATTCTAACAAAGTTAATCGAAGAATAAAATAGCTAACAACTGTAAGCTGGAATTTATTTGCCATTTCTCATCGATTTGACCCAAGCCAAAAACTTGCTGAATGGCGGTACTACCAGTGTTTCAATCTTATTTTCGATACGTTGTGAAATAATCTCGGCAAGACTCTGTTCTCCCTCATCGGACTCCTTTTCAGGCAACAACTGTTTGCCGGTCAGCAGATAAACGGCCTGTTGCACATTTTCTACCGCCCAAATATGGAACTGACCGCACTTTACGGCTTCCACCACAGCAGACTGCAAACTCAGGTTCTCGACCGCGGTTGCCGGAATAATCACGCCTTGCTTGCCATTTAAGCCGCGTGCCTGACAAATCGCATAAAATCCTTCAATTTTGAGATTAACCCCGCCGACCGAATGCACCAAACCCCCTTGATCAATCGCACCGGTGATCGCAATCCCCTGTTCAATGGCAACATTCGCCAACGCACTGACCAACACGCAAAACTGCGCCAACGAAGCGCTGTCACCATCAATATCCGCATACGATTGTTCAAAGGCAATCGACGCCGAAAACGGCAATTGTGCCGGCAGATCCAGCAGATTACTCAAACAAGCTTGCGCTAACAGTGTGCCTTTGCCGTGAATATTGCCTGCCAGCTCACTTTTACGTTCAACATCAATAATTTCGCCATCACCAAATTGTACAGTACAGGTAATCCGGCTTGGCTCTCCATAGCTGACCGGAGTGCCGACATATTCAATCACCGATAAGCCGTTGATTTCGCCGACAAACTGCCCTTCACTGCAAATATAAATCTGTTCGCGTAAAATTTCATGCCGGCTATATGCTTGCAAAGCGGCACGTTGATAATCTAACTGTTGAAAATAGTGTTCCACATCTTGCGCTTGCAGTTGCTCTGCTGCTGGCTTCGTTTTGGCAATGGCAGTCAACCAATTTTTTAATTGCAACGGATTAATCGTTTGGCGTAAGCCGTCTTCACTTTCGCGCACCGCCTGACGGAAAAGTGCAGTCAGCGCACCATGGCTGAACTCCGGCAAACCCAAGCGCTCAATCTGCCAATACAGATGGTTAATCCATAATTGCTGTGCTTCAACACTGTCGGTAAGAAAATAGCTGTCAACTTCTGCATATTGGGCAATGTCGTATAAATTAGGCTCTAGCAGGGAAAATTCCGCCAGCGTTTCGCGATCGCCAAGCAGAATCACTTTCAACGGCAGTTGATAACCCGGAATCTGATAATTCATCGGTTTCAACGGATTAGGCGATAACCATTCAAAATAGCCGCTGGATAAAAGATGTTTTAATCGCTGCCACAATGTCGGGTTGCTCAACAGTGGACTAACCGCCAAAATCAGTACACCATTGCAGACCTGATGTACTAATCCCGGCTGTAGTTTCAAATCATGGGATATCGGATGTTGTAACACCTGCCCGAATAAACGTGCCGAATCAAAATACAAGGCGTATTCCACCGCACTTTTAGCAGCAAAATTATCGTCAAGCGTCATTGCCGGACAGGCTTCAATGACAGGGAACGAAAAGGAGTCCGCTTGCTCGATTATATAGTTGACGCCACTGATCGAATGATTTGGCAGGCTGTGATGGCGGATATAATCTTGCAAAATATCGGCATAATCACGCTGCTCATCGGTTTTTAACACCAGTACCGAGCCACTTTCTGCATTCAGAAAGGTGGTAAGCGCCGTCAAAGCTCTATCTTGTAACGCCAGTGGCGTCACCGTTTTTTTATGCCAGCCGTCAAAATTGAGCTGCGGCGTCAATTGTCGCCAGTTTAAGCTATCTACCTTCACATTTTTCTCTCTTATTATCGTATTAAACCGCATTATACCCTGATTTAAACAAGTTGTTCACTTTGCGCGGAAAAAAGAGTACACTCAAACGTGACAATGTAACATTATGTGTGAACATAACTTGAGCATACTGAGCAAATTGCGAGGGAAAACCAGATGAAATACCAGAAATTAGAAAATCAGGAAGCGCATTGGAAATGGCTATACCTAGCAAAAAAAGTCCGCAACGGCGAAACGATCAGCCGTTATCAGGAACGCAGTCTGGAAGACGAAAAAGCCAATGAACTGCTGCAACTGCAACATTATCCGGCATTAATTGAAGATTGGATTCGCCAACATTTAGCCAATACATTGGTGATTAAGTTAGATCAAGCCATTCGAGCCAGACGCAAACGCTTTTTCAATGCAGAAAAACGCGCCACCAAAAAGAAATCAATTGATTTAGAATACGCTGTTTGGTCAAGACTCTCCAAGCATTCGCGCAAAATGCGGATGACCCTGTCCGAAACGATTATGTACATGATTGACGAAGCCGAAAACAAAGATTTGTATGCTAGTCAGGTTGACCTGATGAAAAAAAATTTGCAGGAACTCCTTGAATAACATTTGAACAATACCATCTATTTGCTACAGATTACGGAACATTTGCACAAAATATCTGTCTTACTGTAAAGATTAAGCTTAATACTACCTCAGGCAAACAGGTTGTATTGTTTCCCTGTATGTCATGTTCAACACAATATTTTTATGAGATTTAATGAAGATGAAAAAGAGTCAATTTATTTTATCAGCCGCAATTCTGGGCTTGAGTTTATTTAATTTGCCGGCAATGGCGCAAACGGAAAGCACCCCAAGTACAACCTTAACCGAGACCTTGCTGCAAGCACCATCCTACCTCAACCAACAAACCCCAAGTTTGGCGCCGATGTTAGAAAAAGTGCTGCCAAGTGTGGTGACGGTGAATGTTACCGGCACGCAAAGCCAACAAGATTCGATGATTCCGGAAGAGTTTAAGTTCTTTTTCGGGCGTGATATGTTCGGCAACAGCGCACCACGCGAATTCAAAGGATTAGGTTCCGGCGTGATTATCGATGCAGAAAAAGGTTATGTATTAACCAACAATCATGTGATCGATAACGCTGATAATATCACCCTTTCACTGCAAGACGGACGAGAAGTGAAAGCCAAATTATTAGGCACCGACGCTCAATCTGATGTGGCGTTGCTGCAAATCGAAGAGCCAAAGAATTTAACCGCAATTAAACTGGCGGATTCAGATAAAATCCGCGTTGGCGACTACACCGTTGCCATCGGTAATCCGTTTGGTTTAGGACAAACAGTGACGTCCGGTATTATTTCCGCATTAGGACGCTCGACCGGTATGGATGGCGGAAGCTATGAAAACTACATTCAAACCGATGCCGCAGTCAATCGAGGCAATTCCGGCGGCGCTTTAATCAACCTGCGTGGTGAGCTGATTGGAATCAATACGGCGATTATTGCCCCAAGCGGCGGCAATGTCGGTATTGCTTTTGCGATTCCAAGTAACATGGCAAACAGCCTAGTACATCAAATTGTGGAATTTGGCGAGGTTCGTCGCGGTATTTTGGGTATCAAAGGCGGTGAATTGAGCGCAGATCTGGCAAAAGCCTTTGGTATTGACTCCAAAAAAGGCGCCTTTGTCAGTGAAGTGCTACCCAATTCTGCCGCTGCCAAAGCGGGCTTAAAAGCCGGTGATGTAATCACTGAAATTAATGGGCAACCCATCAACAGCTTTGCTGAACTGCGTGCCAAAATTGCCACCACCGGCGCCGGAAAAACCGTTAATTTAACCTATCTGCGTGAAGGCAAAACGGAAAAAGCCGATGTGGTACTGCAATCTGACGATCAAGCGCAAACCAGTGCTAATAGCCTGATTCCGGGTTTAAATGGGGCTGATTTGGGCAACTATGACAAAGACGGGCGTAAAGGTGTTGAAATCTTAAAAGTAGAAGCCAAATCTTCTGCCGAACAGCTTGGTTTGCAAGCCGGCGATGTGATTGTCGGCGTCAACCGCCAAGCAATTAGTAACATCGGTGAATTGCGTAAAATTTTGGATAATAAACCATCAGCCGTAGCGCTGAATATCACGCGCGGCAATAATAACTTTTATTTATTGATTCCATAAACCGCACTTTAATTGCAAATAATTTGCGCCCAAAATCCCGATATTATTCGGGATTTTTGCGAGGTGAGCCGGGTGGGTATTCCCCCGGCTTTACTTTGGCACAGCGGGGGATGTCAACGGATAGTCTGCAAATAGCTCAAACGGTCAATATTATTCATAAAACCGGACAAATCTTGTTTTTCAGGATGATATAAATACGGAATCTGCCCTAGCAACGGGGCTTCAATTTTGCTGGAAAGCAACTCGATAATTGCGCTGTAATTACTCAAGCCGGGATTAATCCGATTGGCAACCCAGCCGATTAACGGCACACCGCTCTTGGCAATGGCCTGCACCGTCAGCAGGGCGTGGTTGATGCAGCCTTCTTTAATCCCGACCACCAATACCACCGGCATTTGGTGTTGACTGACCCAATCAGAAAAATCCAGCTCGCGATTGATCGGGGTTAGCCAGCCGAACGTACCTTCGACCAGCACGGTTTGATAGCGCAATGATAAACGTTTTAGATCGTGATTCAGCTTATCAATATTAATTAATTGCGGCTGTTCCAAAAAATCATTCAGCCCCGGCTCTTGCTCTAACGGCATGGTATAACTGTTAATATCCTGATATTGCAACGACTCGCCACTGCTCTCCAGCAGGGTCAATACGTCAATATTCTGCTGATTTTGTGGCTCCGGTGTCGCTTCCAAATAGGGATGATATCCACCGTCGCCACAGGCTATCGGCTTATAACCGACAATTTGACATGATTGCTTGCGCAATGCCTGAATTATAGCTCGGCTGGCAACGGTTTTGCCCACACCGGTATCTGTGCCGGTAACAAAAAAACAACTCATAATCTTCCCTCTACATATAAACTGCACGAGAGGGATTGTAAGCAAAAACAGAAATCAATTTATTGAGCTAACACAAGTTTTTATCAATTAACGCTTCCGTCAACGGATATGTTCGCTAAATAATTCACCATTATAGAGCTGTTGCTTGATGGCAGAGGAAGCTATTGTTGGGTCATTCCAACTAAATTTAGAGGTGATAATCTCCACCTGTTGTTCATCCGACAGCAAGGCGTCTTGCAATTTGTCCGCCAAACGTTGCAGAAAAATCTCTTTCACCGACAGCAAACGGGTATTGATCATGATTTTTTCAGAAGCAAAAATATTCGTCAAATACATCAACAGATAAGAGACATTATCCGCCAAGTGGTGGATGATGGTAATTGCATCCGGCTGGTTTTGCTGTGCCTGTTCGCACAAGAATTGAATTTTACTCTCGTCATTCGGTAGTTGATTCGGCAATAACAGATCGACCAATTGATAAATCGCTTTATTACTAACCTGATTATACAGATAGTGGCGTTCCATTTCCGGCACATCTTGGGCAATTTTATCACTCAACTCGCTGAGTTTCGGCAACGTGACATTATCAATATTCATGCGTTTCTGCTTTTCATTTTTGATCATCTTGCCTTCACTTAACACACTGATATTGATTGCGTCGTCAAACTGCAAGAAAATAACGTTGTTACTATTGATGGCGTTGCCCAAATGGCTCTCGGCAAAAGTCCACATCGCAAAGTGTTCAGCGACAATAATCGGGAATTTAAACTCACTTTGCAGCACTTCCTGCAAGTCCGGATTCAGCTCTTCCGCCCCCAGATAAACCCGTTTTTCAAATTTATCGATCCGCCCTAAAATACATAAGGAACAAGCTAAAATATGCTGAGTGATATCGCTGTTTTGCTGTAAAAAATAGCTTATTCCGCGACTGATAAAGCTTTCTAACGGCAGCGTTTTATCCAGACTATAAAGTTGCTGACGCAACTGTTTACCGTTAAGTTCACATAGGCTGATATCCAAGCTTTTTTCGCTTAAAGTCACCGCCAAATACTGCCAATAAAATGGTGACAGGCAGATCCCCACTGCCGGGCGTCCGCGTACGATTGTATTTTGTACCGCTCTTTCGATCACAAAGTGGGAATGAATCAATTCTCTGGTTAAATTAGTGATGCTCGCCGGTGCAAAGCCGGAGATTTTTGACAAATCGATTCTGGAAATCAACTCAAACTGTTCAATCAAGCGGTAGACTGAACCTAAATGCTGTAAATTTACGCGGTTGGCGCCATCTTGTTTTATCTTAGGCATAATTTTTCTTTTATATTTTATGGTAAAGGTCAATAACGTTTTTAATCAATTGTTCTTTATACGCATTTATTTATTGATTTACAATAAGATAATCTCAATTCTGCTAATCAGCTCACGATTCTACAATAATTTAATCACAAACAAATATTTACTCATCCGACGGCTTATTTCAGTTCAAATCGTTGTATTTTAGATAAGAATCAGTAAACTAAAGCGATACTTTTATATCTGAATAATTTGAGGAAAAAATGGCTAAAATTTCATCAATCAGTGATGTTTTGCAAGGTAAAATCGCCGTTGGCGAACAGGTTACAGTTCGTGGTTGGGTCAGAACCCGCCGCGACTCCAAAGCGGGATTTTCATTCTTAGCGGTGTATGACGGTTCTTGTTTTGACCCGATTCAAGCCGTGGTCAGCAACCAACTGAAGAACTATCAGGACGAGGTGTTGAATCTTACCGCAGGTTGTTCAGTGATTGTGCGCGGAAAAATCACTGCCTCACAAGGGCAAGGACAAGCGGTTGAACTGCAAGCCGACGATGTCACGGTTTGTGGTTGGGTCGACGATCCTGAAACCTATCCGATGGCAGCGAAACGCCACAGCGTTGAATACTTGCGTGAGGTGGCACATCTGCGCCCACGCACCAATTTAATCGGTGCGGTGGCGCGAGTACGCCACTGTTTAGCACAAGCGATTCACCGCTTTTTCCATGAACAAGGTTTTTATTGGGTGGCTACACCGGTCATCACAGCGTCCGATACCGAAGGCGCCGGTGAAATGTTTCGGGTTTCGACGCTGGATTTAGAAAACTTGCCGCGTGGTGACAATGGCTTGGTCGATTTCAAACAAGATTTCTTTGGCAAAGAAGCCTTTTTGACTGTTTCCGGGCAGTTAAACGGTGAAACTTACGCCTGTGCGCTGAGTAAAATTTATACCTTTGGTCCGACTTTCCGTGCAGAAAATTCCAATACTACCCGTCATTTGGCGGAATTCTGGATGGTTGAACCGGAAGTCGCCTTTGCTGATTTAGCCGACAATGCCGCACTTGCCGAAGCGATATTGAAATATGTGTTTAAAGCCGTTTTACAAGAGCGTGCCGACGATCTCAAATTCTTTGAAGAGCGGGTTGATAAAGACGTGATCAGCCGTCTGCAAAAATTCATCGCCTCTGATTTTGCCCAAATCGACTATACCGATGCGATTGAAGTGTTACTGAAATCCGGTAAACAATTTGAATTCCCGGTGGAATGGGGCATTGATTTGTCTTCGGAACATGAGCGCTATCTGGCTGAGGAGTATTTCAACTCGCCGGTGGTGGTGAAAAACTATCCGAAAGACATCAAAGCGTTCTATATGCGCCTTAATGACGACGGCAAAACTGTGGCGGCAATGGACGTCTTGGCGCCGGGCATCGGCGAAATCATCGGTGGTTCACAACGGGAAGAGCGGTTGGACGTGTTGGATCAACGTTTGGCTGAAATGGGCTTGAACCAAGAAGATTACAGCTGGTATCGTGATTTGCGCCGTTACGGCACCGTGCCACATTCCGGCTTCGGTCTCGGCTTTGAACGCTTGATCGTTTATGTCACCGGGGTACAAAACATTCGTGACGTAATTCCGTTCCCGCGCTATCCGCGCAACGCCTCATTCTAAGTATTCAATCCCCGCTGCGGCGGGGTTTTGTTTTTTATTTCCTACCAACAAAGAGAGGTCATGATGGCAGATCCACATATTCAATCGCCAATGGATTTTTGGGATTACTTAACAGTGATTCTGTATCGCTGTGGCTTTGTGCTTGCCGTGCCGTCAGTGGCATTACTACCCTATCATTTCGATTGGGCGACAAAGGGCATCTTACTGGCGGCAGTGCTTTGTGCCTCTTCACTGCATATCTACCTGAAACATTTTCGGTTATTACTACAATTTGCCACTTGGGTGGCGGCACTCTGTTTTGTGCTGGATTGGCAGTGGCTGGGGCTGGGTGCGGCATTTTTTACCCTTGGCGGTTTGTGTTTCAAAGAGTACTTTTGTTTTCGAGTGTTCGGCTTAAATTTACAACCCCTGTTTTTAGCCTTGTTGTGGTTGAGTTTAGTCATGCAAGCCACGCTAGCGGCACAGATGCTTTCCGGAATCGCCACGCTGTTATTGCTGATTTTAAGTATTCAAAAATGGCGGATGCCGCTGCATTTTGATATCGGCGATAAAACCAAATATCAGATTTAAGGCAAGAAAAGGCAAAGAATATGAGTCATATTACCCAAATCAATCTTTATCCGATCAAATCCACCCAGCCCATCACGGTTTCCAAAGCGTTGGTACAGCCCTACGGTTTAGAATTTGACCGCACTTTTATGTTGACCGAACCGGACGGCAGTTTTATCAGCGCCCGCAAAGACGGTGAACTGTTTGCCTTTAGCGCCGTACCGAGCGCACAAGGATTACACATTCACCATCAAGACGGCAGCAGTGTAACCGCACTTTATCATGATTTCAGCCGGCAAGCTGAATGCCAAGTCTGGGGCAACCATTTTGATTCGTTGCTTGCCAACGACAACATCAATAACTGGTTCAGCGAAAAGCTGCAAAGAGCGGTTCAACTGCGCTGGCTCGGTTTTGAGCCGCAACGCCGCATCAAACGCTATCCCGAACAAGCACTGTCTTTTGCCGACGGTTATCCGTTATTGATGACCAATTTACAATCGCTCGCCAGCGTGCAACAACACTGCTCCGTCGAGATCAGCATGGCACAATTCCGAGCCAATCTGGTGATCGACAACGCAGCGGCATTCAGTGAAAACCAATGGCAGAAAATTCGCATTGGCGAAGTGGAATTTATCAATGCCAAGCCTTGCATTCGCTGTATTCTGACCACGCGCGATCCGCAAACCGCAGAGTTACAACGTAACATGGAACCGTTTCGTACCCTCAAAAAACATTTTGCCGATTCGCAGGGACAGCCGGTATTCGGCATCAATCTGGTGCCGCTAAATTGCGGGATGATCAGAATTGGTGATTCACTGCAAATCTTGGAATAGCTTCAAGTGCGGTTGCCAACCGCACTTTATTTTTTAAGTGCCGTGTAGATTATCTTCGCTGTTATTTTGTGCTGTCGCTCACAATTTTTTAAATAAATTTGGCTTATCTAAAAAGCTAGGATCGCGCGACCCTTGAGTTTTCGGTCACTCGCTCAATGTCAATCTTTTTTATCCTTTTCTGCTGCAAATTTTATACTTGATATTTCCTATTGGACACATTATCTTGTATTTCGTTTTTAACTGAACACCACATATAGTGTTCAAATAATCATCTTCAACTACTTTCAATACACTTATTTCAATAGACTCAAAAATTGATGGGATATAGGTAATCAAATGAATAAAGCATTGATGGTCACCAAACGTGACGGGCGTTTGGAGCCGATTGATTTAGATAAAATCCACCGCGTTATTACATGGGCAGCCGAAGGTTTGGATAATGTATCGGTCTCACAAGTAGAATTGCGTTCACATATTCAATTTTACGAAGGTATCCGCACTTCGGATATTCATGAAACCATTATCAAAGCGGCTGCCGATTTAATCACCAAAGATTCTCCGGATTACCAATATCTGGCGGCACGTCTGGCGGTATTTCATTTACGTAAAAAAGCCTATGGCCATTTCGATCCGCCGCGTCTGTATGATCACGTCAAAAAATTGGTGCGGATGGGTAAATATGATGAAGCGCTGCTGACAGATTACAGTCGCGAAGAATGGGACGAAATGGACAGCTTCCTCGACCACTGGCGTGATATGAACTTCTCGTATGCTGCTGTGAAACAGTTGGAAGGCAAATATTTGGTACAAAACCGTGTCACCGGCGAAATTTATGAGTCGGCGCAATTTTTGTATTTGTTGGTTGCGGCTTGTCTATTCAGCCAATATCCGCAAGAGACCCGTCTGGATTTTGTGCGCCGCTTCTATGATGCGACCTCCACCTTTAAAATTTCACTGCCAACCCCGATTATGTCCGGCGTGCGCACACCGACCCGTCAATTCAGCTCTTGTGTGTTGATCGAGTGCAGCGACAGCTTGGATTCGATTAATGCGACCGCTGCTTCTATCGTTAAATATGTTTCGCAGCGTGCCGGCATCGGCATCAACGCCGGCGCTATTCGTGCGCTGGGCAGCCCGATTCGCGGCGGTGAAGCATTTCACACCGGTTGTATTCCGTTTTACAAACATTTCCAAACCGCAGTCAAATCCTGCTCGCAAGGCGGAGTACGCGGCGGTGCGGCAACGGTGTATTACCCGTTCTGGCATTTGGAAGTTGAAAGCCTGTTGGTGTTGAAAAACAACCGCGGCGTGGAAGACAACCGAGTGCGTCACATGGATTACGGGGTACAACTGAACAAATTGATGTATCAACGTTTGATCAAAAACGGCAATATCACCCTGTTCAGCCCGTCTGATGTGCCGGGCTTGTATGAAGCGTTTTTTGCCGATCAAGATCGTTTCGACGAACTGTATGAAAAATATGAAGCGGACGATTCAATTCGCAAACGCACTGTTAAAGCCAGTGAGCTGTTTTCGCTGCTGATGCAAGAGCGTGCCTCAACCGGACGGATTTATATCCATAACGTCGATCACAGCAACACCCACTCACCGTTTGATCCGGCAGTTGCACCGGTGCGTCAATCCAATCTGTGTTTGGAGATTGCCCTACCGACCAAACCGTTACAACATTTCCATGATGAAAACGGCGAAATTGCACTGTGTACCCTGTCGGCGTTCAACTTAGGCAAAATCGAGCATTTAGACGAATTGGAAGCGTTGTCAGAGCTGGCAGTGCGCGCATTAGATGCGTTGTTGGATTATCAAGATTACCCGATCAAAGCCGCCGAAATCGGCTCAATGGGGCGCCGTTCACTGGGTATCGGCGTGATCAACTACGCCTATTATCTGGCGAAACACGGCGTGCGTTATTCCGACGGCAGCGCCAACGATCTGACGCACCGCACTTTTGAAGCGATTCAATACTACTTATTGAAAGCCTCAAACAAATTGGCAAAAGAGCTCGGACCTTGCCGCTATTTTAACGAAACCACCTACGCACAAGGAGTTTTACCGATCGATACCTATAAAAAAGACATCGACGGTTTAACCCAAGAGCCGCTGCATTACGACTGGGAAAGTTTGCGTCAAGAGATTAAAACCCACGGTTTGCGCAACTCTACCCTGACCGCACTGATGCCGTCGGAAACTTCGTCGCAGATTTCCAATGCGACCAACGGTATCGAGCCACCGCGCGGCCATGTCAGTATCAAGGCCTCCAAAGACGGAATCTTGCGCCAGGTGGTGCCGGATTATGAAAATTTAAGTGAAAATTACGAATTATTGTGGGATATTCCAAGCAATGACGGTTATTTACAATTAGTCGGTATTATGCAGAAATTTGTCGATCAAGCGATTTCAGCTAACACCAACTACGACCCGAAACGCTTTGAAGACGGAAAAGTGCCGATGAAACGTTTGTTGGGCGATTTATTGACGGCATATAAATACGGATTAAAAACCCTGTATTATCAAAACACGCGCGACGGTGCTGACGACAATCAAGATGATATTGACGACAGCTGCTCCGGTGGTGCGTGCAAAATTTAATTCAGCTAATAATCCTTTTAGCATAATTTAATCAATAGAGGTCAACATGGCATATACCACGTTTTCGCAAACTAAAAATGATCAACTGAAAGAGCCGATGTTTTTCGGTCAAAACGTGAACGTAGCACGCTACGATCAACAAAAATATGAAACGTTTGAAAAACTGATTGAAAAACAACTGTCGTTTTTCTGGCGACCGGAAGAGATCGACGTATCGCAAGACCGCATCGACTATCAAGCCTTGCCTGAACATGAAAAACATATTTTTATCAGTAACTTAAAATATCAAACTTTGTTGGACTCAATTCAAGGCCGCAGCCCGAACGTGGCTTTGCTGCCGGTGGTTTCGTTGCCGGAACTGGAAACCTGGATTGAAACTTGGACGTTTTCAGAAACGATTCATTCACGCTCTTATACGCATATTATCCGTAATATCGTCAACGATCCGTCGGTGGTATTCGATGACATCGTCACCAACGAAGAGATCATCAAACGCGCTAAAGACATTTCTATCTATTATGATGACTTTATCCGTGATACCCAGCTTTACACCTTGTATGGCGAAGGCACTTACACCGTGGACGGCAAAGAATGCGTAGTCAGCTTGCGCAGTTTGAAAAAGCAACTGTATCTGTGCCTGATGAGCGTTAATGCGTTGGAAGCAATTCGTTTTTATGTTTCGTTCGCCTGCTCGTTTGCCTTTGCCGAGCGCAACCTGATGGAAGGCAATGCCAAAATCATCAAATTTATCGCCCGTGACGAAGCCCTGCATTTGACCGGCACCCAGCATATTTTGAACATTATGGCATCAGGACAAGACGATCCGGAAATGGGCGAAATCATCGAAGAGTGCAAACAAGAGGCTTATGATCTGTTCGTGGCGGCGGCGGAGCAAGAGAAAGAGTGGGCGGATTACCTGTTCAAAGATGGCTCAATGATTGGCTTGAACAAAGATATTCTGTGCCAATACGTCGAATACATCACCAATATCCGGATGCAGGCAGTCGGTTTACCACTCCCGTTCCAAGCCCGTTCCAACCCGATTCCGTGGATTAACGCTTGGCTGGTGTCCGACAACGTGCAGGTCGCGCCACAAGAAGTGGAAGTCAGCTCGTATCTGGTCGGTCAAATCGATTCCAAAATCGACGCTGACGATTTCGGCGATTTCAACTTGTAATCTCTTTTCAATACCGCTCTTTTGTTATGTTGAATCCAATGGTTAACAGCAAAAGAGCGGTTTTGTTTCACTATGAAAATCCATAAAATCACCCTACCGCAGCAACAGCGCACCGTCGAACACGACAACCGCACTTCCCTGCTGGAAACCTTAGAAAATCACGGAATTTTGCATGAATACCAGTGCCGCTCCGGCTACTGCGGCTCATGTCGGGTGAAGTTGCTGAATGGCAAAGTGAGTTATGCAGAAACGCCATTGGCGTTTTTATCTGCCAATGAGATTTTATTATGTTGTTGTACAGTGGAAAGCGATTTGGAGATTGAGTTTTAGCTCATGTTTTATTCCACATCGCAATTGCTAATCGTCAGGTTGTCGGTGTTCAGCACCGTGTTTTTCTGGGTCACGCTGTCGCTGTTTTCATGCCCCTTGCCTTTATTCGCCGACGCCTCCAGCCCGATGCCGGAGCTGTTGCCGCTAACCCCGATAAAACCACCCGCACTCCAACCGCTGTTTTTATTGTCGCTGCGGTTGGAATAGGTGTCTTGCACCGATTCCAGGTTGATATTCACACCATCACTGAACCGAATACAATCTCCTACCGCACTTCTACGCTCAGAAGGCGTTTTAGATTTTGCCAACTCCGATACAATAATAAATTGTTGTTGGGATTGGCTGAATATGATACGGTGGTTTGTTTTGTTCAAATTTAATTTTTTCCTTTTTACTTTCCTACAATTAATTCTTGAATTTAGGCTTGAAATTGAGTTATAACCCTTCTGTCATAATCATATAGTTCAATTTCTTTTGATTCTAATTTTGACCAATTATCAATATATATTTCTTCAATATTATGGAATCTCATTAAATAATGTCCATTTTTTACAATGCAAAAAGCTTTAAAATCATTAAATATAACAAAAAATTCTCCAGAGTAATCCGAGATCATTGAACCAAAAACTCTATTATAATTGAAAATACTTGACTTTAATTTAGCTATCGCGCTTGGTTTAAAATAATTTAATATAATATTAAATTCACTTTCATCAAAAATCAATGGGATAGCATAAAAAAATTTAAATCGAGAAATTATGTCCTCCATATAATTTTTCATAATTGCTTCGTCATCATAATCAAAATTTAGAAAATCAATAAAATTAAAATCCCTTAGAATAAATTCAGTGTTATATTCTTCACATTCAAAGTTTATAATTTTTTTATAAAATGACACTATATTATTAAGCTCAAATTCATTCAAATTAAAATCTTTTTCATTTAAATCCAGATAAGGATCGCAATATTCATACCAAGGTTCAACTCTAATTATTTTCATAACGGACCTCAATAATTTTCTTTCTATCTGGACGCTGCAACTCAATTGTCATAGGACCTGTTTTACTAGGTCTAAAAATAGCCCTTTCTCCTGATGGAAAAACTGCAATTCGTCTATCATTAGAATATGTGATTTTGGCATCTTTAGTTAAATTTTCCCAATCTTTTTCTATTGATACGCCTGCTGGTTTCTTGGCATTTTTACACCGCTGCCAGCCGTAGTATCAATCGCATCGCTTAAATAATTATTAAATCTTTCCAATGAATTTGCTGTTGAACCTTTAAAGTTGCCTAACGTAATATTTTTGCCGTTTACTTTAACCTCATTAAGCAAATATCCTGTAGAATCTCCAACAACAGGCAACTTCTCATTCGCATCAACACCTTTCGCTAAAGGTGATAGCATATTATCGGCTGATTTAACCACAACTGACCCGGCTTTTACCACCGGCAGCACTTCCGCCACCACTGTTCCGCCTCTGATTAACGGCACAAGTGCGGTTTCGGCAGTCATATCTTTGCCGTACAGGGCATTAACATCCGCCTGATTATAATGCGTTCTCAGTAAGTCGCCCGAAGATGTATCAAAAGCCGTCCATTTTTCTGTTGCGCAAGCCACTGGATTTTTTAAACAGTCCGATAGGGTATGTTCAACTGTTTTCACCACATTTTTTTACTTGAAAAAAGCTGTTGATAAATATTCTATCGATACTATTCCTTAACTGCGGACAAAGTCTTATACCTATCATATTCCCAGAGGAAAAATTTAGATAAATTATTAGCAACCTCATGCCAGTTTTTTCCATCACAAAGATTAATGCATTCGTTTATGTATTTCAAGATTTCGTTAAAATCATAATTATCAACTAAAATGGTATTATTTAAAATAACTGGTTTAACATTATTTAACCTTACCCACTCCAATGTACATATAGACACATCAAAATAATCCATTGCCTCACTATCAACCCCACCAATACCTAATAACAATGTTATATGAAAAACATCATCATTAACAGGAATATATTCTGCTGGTGAGAACTCACCAAATAAATCAGTTATTAATTTTAATTCAGCTTTCATACTAATTCTCTATAATATTTAAATGCGCATTTCCAACTTTTTCTTTTTGATTTGTAACAGGATTTATTTTATATGTTTCAAAGTTGGCTTGAACTCCAGTTTCAGCATAGTCAGATTCTTTTACACTAGGAAATCTATATCCTCTCAATCTATCTACACTATTCCAACCTATTACAGTATTCTTCACTTTTACCTCAGTAAAATTATATCCTACCCACAATCTTCCCAATCTTTCAGCTTCTTTAGCAGACATTAACTTAGAAATACCATAATTTAATTCTTTACCCAAAGAATTCACTATCTCCCCTAATACAGGATCTAATTTAGCAATATTTTGTAAGTTTTCTGCCTGTAATTGCTCTTTTAATTTTGGATAAAGAGCAATATTTTCTGCACTGCTTGAAATTTTACTAGTCTGATTCTCATACCCTTCTGTTTTTCCAACAACAGGCAACTTTTCATTCGCATCAACACCTTTCGCTAAAGGTGATAGCATATTATCGACTGATTTAACCGCAACTGACCCGGCTTTTACCACCGGCAGCACTTCCGCCACCACTGTTCCGCCTCTCATCAACGGCACAAGTGCGGTTTCGGCAGTCATATCTTTGCCGTAGAGGGCATTAACATCCGCCTGGTTGTAATGCGTTCTCAGTAAGTCGCCCGAAGATGTATCAAAGGTCGTCCATTTTTCTGTTGCACATGTTGCCGGATTTTTTAAACAGTCTGACAGGCTATGTTCAACCGTTTTCACCACATTTTTTGTGGTTTCTATCGGAGAATCCAACGCTGCTCTTGCTGCCTCACTAAGCGCATTACCACCGTCTTTCACCCCCTCAAAAACAAGGTTATTCTTCACTTTCGGCACAAGAATATTCGTCAAAAACTGATTGTTTTCTCGATTATATTTTGCCGCTAAATTTGAATATTTTCCTGTTGAGTAATACTCATCGCCTGAGGTACTAAACAGGTTCTGTGCTTTGCCGTCGCTGTTGATAAAGCTCACCGCACTTGATGACGGCACATCGCCTTTCATAGCCGACGCCGAGGACAGGAAACTATCCGCCGCCGCATCTTGGCTGTCTATCATCTTCGACCAGGCATAATCCACCCGTTGTGCCGCCCGCTCAATTAAACGCTGCTCCGCTTCTGCCACACTAATACCTTGTTCTTTGGCAAAAGCTTCCGCATTATTCCGAATCCAATCCAACTCACTCGGATGCAACTGGCGGTTATACCAATCGGTATTGCCGCCTGCGCTGACCGCAGCCGTGCCGCCACCAGTGGCTGCCCCTATCGCCATACCCGCACCGATATCCAATACCGCTTTGCCCACATCGCCCAGTTCTTGACCCAGTGCATTCAAGTGCAGGGCGGCAGCCGAGGTTGTGCCGCTTGCCACGGCACCGCTGACATTACCGGTTAACATCCCGCCTGCTAGCGCATGAAGTGCGGTGCGCCCTGCACCGCCCTCTTTCCATAAGACGTATCGGAAAATTAAATCAGCAAAGTATCAAATTAATTATCCTATGTTCACCCAATTCTTTCTTCAATATATTTTCATTTCTATCAAGAAATATATTAATAATCTTATCGTAATCACCCATTAATTTATTTTTAGATCGATTATGATTTAACCATTTGATCGTGTAACCATCCAATAGACCTATATAGTCTTTTAACGCACTTAAATTTCTACCAAAATAGAATCCAAAATCCGGATTCTGACTACATAATTCATTATAAAAATCCGTTTCACAAGAAATATTATCCCCATTTAATACTATTTCCACTTACCAATCTCCTTAAAAGTTTTATAATGATCTGTTGTCATATATAAGTAACCATCATTAGAATATAGTAACCTTGTGCCAGGCTGTTTGTTTCTTCCTATATTATTATCTATCCCTATATCTGCCTCATACCATATTCTTTCTGGTGCAGATGGTAATAAATTAAGATTATTATCAAAAATATCACCACCTAGCTGTCCCTGTTTAAATGGTTTCCCAGATTGCCAACTATATACTTTTTCAGCAATATCTTTAGTTACATAATTATCAGGCAATTTCCCAGTATTCTTTAAGCTATCAATCAAATGATTAGCCGCTTGCTGAGTTTTTAAATCTAATTTTAATGCTTCATAGATTGCGGCATTATGTGCTTGATGATTAAACTCAGTTAATGGGTAATCCGTTGTTTTCCCAACAACAGGCAAGCTTTCATTCGCACTAACACCTTTCGCTAAAGGTGATAGCATATTATCGACTGATTTAACCGCAACTGACCCGGCTTTTACCACCGGCAGCACTTCTGCAACTACCGTTCCGCCTCTCATTAACGGCACAAGTGCGGTTTCGGCAGTCATATCTTTGCCGTATAGGGAATTAACATCAGCCTGATTGTAATGCGTTCTCAGTAAATCCCCTGACGCACTATCAAAGGTCGCCCATTTGCCTGTTACGCAAGCCAGCGGATTTTTTAAACAGTCAAACAGGTTATCTTCGGCGGTATAAGCCACGCCCTGTGCTGCGGTTTTACCAAAACCTTCCGTCGTTGTCCGTTGAATAATTATATTCAACTACCCATATAACTTCCAAAAATTCATATTATTAACAAGCCAATAACTATCTTTATCAGGAATCAATGACCAGAATCGACTTGATGCCTCACCACTCCAATTATTGGGTATATCTTTTTCAAATGATCTATCCCAACATGTATGCATAAAAATTCGTCTATCTAAATTAAGATAAAATCTAGGCAACCTAGCCTCTAAAATCTTCCAATCTAATAGATCAATCTGTTTTTCTGATGATGATAATAAATATTTTTCAATATATTTATAGATTGATATTAATTCATCTATATCATATCCATCCATAAAAAAAGAACTCATCCATTTAGAATCCCTAGGTGGAATAAATAGGGTATCAAAATAATTAAAAACGTTCTCCTTGGTTAATTCATGAACCCCTCCCCTATAATTAACAATTGCATATTTATACTGTTCAAGTGAAATAATATTCCTATTAAGATAATCATTATAAAAAGGCTTAATATCAACTGTATAATTCTCCTTATCATCAAATATAAAATATTGATTAGAGTTTATTGTGAAAATAGCAATATCTAACTCACCGTCAAATATTTTCTTTATTATCTCACTCTTTACCAAATTCATTTTTGAACTCCTTTTCAGTTAAAACACGTGCTTTTGAAGAATGTTTCTCAATTAGCCTATCCCATACTTTTGGTAGTTCTAAATTAATGCTTGGATTACCTTTAGCTTCATCAACAATCTTAGGAGCATTTGGATTTCTAGGTATCCCCGGTATTGGTTTTTGTGGAATCGCTGTAGCAAGGATTTCTTGGTGCAAACTTTTATCCACTTCAAATACTACTACTGTTCCATTTTTACGCTTCTCTGTTAGATAATACAATGCGTGATTTGGGCTTTTTGCACTAACACATAGCTGCCCTTGACAACCAGAATTTATAGTAATAGTTCCATCATTGTTTACATTAATTCGATTTACGCTTGTTTTGTATCCCTCTCCCCCACCTTCAACTCTAAAATAAGTCGTTGTTTGATTATATCCTTCAATTTCCCCAACAACAGGCAATTTCTCATTCGCATCAACACCTTTCACTAAAGGCGATAGCATATTATCGACTGATTTAACCGCAACTGACCCGGCTTTTACCACCGGCAGCACTTCCGCCACCACTGTTCCACCTCTGATTAACGGCACAAGTGCGGTTTCGGCAGTCATATCTTTGCCGTACAGGGCGTTAACATCCGCCTGGTTGTAATGCGTTTTCAGTAAATCCCCTGATGCACTATCAAAAGTTGCCCATTTTTCTGTTGCGCAAGCCAGAGGATTTTTTAAACAGTCCGATAGGGTATGTTCAACTGTTTGAACCATATTTTTGCTGGTCTCTATCGGGGAATCTAACACTGTTCTTGCTGCCTCACTAAGCGCATTACCACCGTCTTTCACACCCTCAAAAACAAGGTTATTCTTCACTTTCGGCACAAGAATATTCGTCAAAAACTGATTGTTTTCTCGATTATATTTTGCCGCTAAATTTGAATATTTTCCTATTGAGTAATATTCATCACCTGAGGCACTAAACAGGTTCTGTGCTTTGCCGTCGCTGTTGATAAAGCTCACCGCACTTGATGACGGCACATCGCCTTTCATAGCCGACGCCGAGGACAGGAAACTATCCGCCGCCGCATCTTGGCTGTCTATCATCTTCGACCAGGCATAATCCACCCGTTGTGCCGCCCGCTCAATTAAACGCTGCTCCGCTTCTGCCACACTAATACCTTGTTCTTTGGCAAAAGCTTCCGCATTATTCCGAATCCAATCCAACTCACTCGGATGCAACTGACGGTTATACCAGTCGGTATTGCCGCCTGCACTCACCGCTGCCGTGCCGCCGCCGGTTGCTGCGCCTATCGCCATGCCCGCACCGATATCCAATACCGCTTTGCCCACATCACCCAATTCTTGACCCAGTGCATTCAAGTACCGGGCGGCAGCCGAGGTTGTGCCTCTAGCTATATTTCAACATCATGTCATAGATCGCTATATTTCTTGTTTCATCACCTCTAGGTTTGTAACGCTCCAACACAGAACCTTCATTTTGATATTCATAATGTACATCTCCACCATTTTTTAACATAAGTTCTAAAACATCTAAATGTTCACGTATATATCCTATCATTGATAATGGAATTAACCCGTCTCGATTAGGAATATTAGGAGCAGCCCCCGCATTTAATAACGCAATCGCTCCATCTACATTCTTTGAACGCATTGCATAATGTAATGGGGTCATGCCATACATATCTTGGGCATTCACCTCCACGCCATGATCAATATAAAATTGAACCACACTGAGCGGTGCCGCAGATAAAAGGTTGCAGCGGTGTAGCCAATTCCATTTTTCTTTTGGCGTTTTTTCCAAGATATCCAACTTTTTTTCTTCAAAAAATAATTTTTTTAATAATGATAAATCTTCTTCTCTATTTGCTGCTGTAGCTTGTAAGTCAAAGTCTTTTTCATATAATTCTTGATATCTTTCTTCAAAGGTCTGATTTTTATTTTGTTTAGCCATAATTATTCTCCTGTTGCTCTAAACTTTTTCATATCATCAATAATATCATTTAGATTCCCATTACCCGGCATTTCATCCACATGACTACGGTTAATCGACATATTTTCCAACCTAAAATTCTCCGGTCTGGCATTCACATAATCATTAAATTCTTGTCGGGAAAAATTTAATTCATGAGCTGCTAGCGATAAACGTCGATGCTCCCAACCATAGGCATGACCAATATCTATCGGACCTTTAATAACAGCCTCAGTTGCAATATTACGATAATCACCATTCGGTAATGCTTCATAATGACTTAAAATATTTTTCATCGTCTCCGAACGTAGATAACTTCTATCGTATAAGCCATCAATCGCATCGCTTACTGTTGGCTGTACCTTTAACGCTTCCGGTTTACCTATATTATTCAGTTGAGTACCATCGGTTTTTACCGTCAAATAACTCTCATATAATTTCCCGTCCGAATTTATTCGTTGGAAAACCGGATAACCGCTGACAGGGTCAACTTGACCCGTCGCAATCAGTTTGCCGCCACTTGGAGCTTCAAATATACCTTCACCAATATAGCTATATTTCTCTAAGCGTCCATCAGCCCCACGCAGTACTACTTCTTCTAAATTATGTTTTGCAACCTGGCTAGCTGCGGCTAACTTATCTGTTATACCCGCAATATTATCAACCGTCTTCGCAACAACACTCGCACCTTTTACCACCGGCAGCACTTCCGCCACCACCGTTCCGCCTCTGATTAACGACACAAGTGCGGTTTCGGCACGCATATCTTTGCCGTATAAGGCATTAACATCAGCCTGGTTGTAATGCGTTCTCAGTAAGTCGCCCGAAGATGTATCAAAGGTCGCCCATTTTTCTGTTGCGCAAGCCCGCGGATTTTTTAAACAGTCCGACAGGCTATGTTGGACTGTTTTCACCACATTTTTGCTGGTTTCTATCGGGGAATCTAACACTGTTCTTGCTGCCTCACTAAGCGCATTACCACCGTCTTTCACCCCCTCAAAAACAAGGTTATTCTTCACTTTCGGCACAAGAATATTCGTCAAAAACTGATTGTTTTCTCGATTATATTTTGCCGCTAAATTTGAATATTTTCCTATTGAGTAATACTCATCTCCTGAGGCACTAAACAGGTTCTGTGCTTTGCCGTCGCTGTTGATAAAGCTCACCGCACTTGATGACGGCACATCGCCTTTCATAGCCGACGCCGAGGACAGGAAACTATCCGCCGCCGCATCTTGGCTGTCTATCATCTTCGACCAGGCATAATCCACCCGTTGTGCCGCCCGCTCAATCAAACGCTGCTCCGCTTCTGCCACACTAATACCTTGTTCTTTGGCAAAAGCTTCCGCATTATTCCGAATCCAATCCAACTCACTCGGATGCAACTGACGGTTATACCAATCGGTATTGCCGCCCGCACTCACCGCTGCTGTGCCGCCACCGGTTGCCGCCCCTATCGCCATGCCCGCACCGATATCCAATACCGCTTTGCCCACATCGCCCAATTCTTGACCCAATATATTCAAGTGCGGGGCGGCAGCCGAGGTTGTGCCGCTTGCCACGGCACCGCTGACATTGCCGGTTAACATCCCGCCTGCAAGCGCATGAAGTGCGGTTCTTCCTGCGCCGCCCTCTTTCCATAAGGTGTAGTTCGCTCGGTTCTGTTCCAGATAGGCATCTGCCTGTGCAATCTTGTTTTTCAGCGCCGCACGTTTGCTCGGGTCAGTTTCGTGCTTGAGCGCTTGCTCCGCTTGCGCTTTAACCCCTTCCGTCAGCTCATAGGCTTTGACATCGCCCAATCTTTCAGCAGTATAAGCCACGCCCTGTGCTGCGGTTTTGCCAAAACCTTCCGTCGTCGTCCGTTGAATATCCAGCTCTTTTTGCAAAGCGTCTTTATCAAATTGATTGTTCACCCTGCCTGAGTGTGCTACCGCACTTTCGGTGGTGATATCCGTTTGCACACCGCTCAATACTGTTTCTGCACTTTTTCCCGTCCGGGCTTGCTGTGCAACACTGTCGGTTATCTCAATATTGCGGGTGTTGATACCACTGCGGGTGACATCGCTAGCACGGCTGCTGTCTGAACCAAAACCGATGCCCATACTGACTTCAGTTTTGCCTTTACCGCTATTCGGGTCACCCTCTTGCCGGGCATAATTCTGCCCCTGCGATGCTAACTTCACACCGCCGATTTCTTTCGCACTCTCGCCGCCGCCGACACTGAAATCACTACTCACGCCAAGCGTACTTCCGCTGTAATTGGCATGATTTTCAATATCTCGATAATCTATTGTGCCGGTGCGGAAACGGTTTTTCCCCTCTGATTCCGCCTGTGCCGTTGAAGTGATTAAGCCGCCACCCAACTCAGTATGCCCTTTCACCGTCACTTGGTAACCGTCATCCCCGGCAAACAGTCCGGATTGTTCTTGCACACTGACATAATCCGCATTCATCTTCGATTGGTTATAACTCGCTGAGCCTGATACGCCGTAGCCTACCGTGACTTGACCTCTGATATTTTGCTGCTTGCCGGTATACTGCAAACTGTCTTGTAAGCTGGCAATCGCTAAATCGCCGCCAATGTCAGTATGAATCCCTTTGCCACGCACCACACCGCCGACAATATTCGTGTCACCGCCGCTGATTATCGTCGTGTTACTCTCTTGCAAACCAACATGGCTGTTGACCCAACTGCGTTCATCGCCATTGCCGTAACCTCTTCCTAGGTTGCCTCCGGCTGTCACACCAAAAGCAAAACCATCACTGCCATAGCTGACGGCAACGCCCGCATTCCAACCTTGCGAACTGTTTTTGCTCCGTTCTTGATGATGTTGCTCAGCCGCCGTAATCGCAATTTTACCTGCGGTTTGCAGCACCGTTCCCTCAAGCCCGGCGACATCCGAGCCTTTGATGTTAATATGCGAGGTGTCTTTTTCGCCCGTTGTAATCAACAACGCTTTGCCGCCGGCATGCAGCTTACTGCTGTTTGCGGTGTTGCCTTCTGTATGGGTTTGATTCACATTTTTCTGTTCGCCATAGGTGATGGAGACACTGACATTTTGTGCGGACATATCACCATTTGCCAGACCTTCCCCTAATGCTTTTAAATCCTTACCGGCTTTATAACTGTCCCAAGCCGCATTGGCCGCCCCCATTGCATTAATGCGATCATTTTTGCTGCTACCGACATTTTTCACCGTTTCTACCGCACTTTGTACGGCTTGTAACGCCGGCACATTCACGGCCACCGTCAAGCCTTTTTGTTCAAAGGTGTATTTTTGATCGGTTTCATATCGATCATCCGCAGCAGTAATATCAATCCGTTTGGCTTGAACCTGAGTATCACCGGCGAGCGAGGTCACGGCGCTGCCACGTTGCAAATAGTCATTTTCGGCAACCACCAGCATATCGCCATTCAAACTGCCGACCTGACTGCCACGAGAATAATATTTACGGTTATCCGTTTCCAACGTGGTTTGGCGTGAACCAATCGTAAAACCAAATCCTCCGCTGCTCATCAGTCCCTTTTTCGTGGTTTGGCTGAAATTCTCCTCTTTCATTCGATTTTCCGCTTCGACAATCGACACATTTTTACCCTGAATCAACATCGTCTCTTCAGCAACGACATCACTGCCAATAACTTTGACATCACCTTGTTTGGACTGAATCAATATCTCTTTCGCATCAATTTGTGAGCCGACTGCCAAATTATAATCGTGATCGTGTTTTCTGATTTCCGTGGTTTTGCTCAACAAACTCTTGCTGCTGGTTTTAGAGGCAGAGGCGAGTTGCTCTGTTTGGCGAGCTTCCTCAATTTGAATATTACCTTGTGAAGTAACAAGCAGTTTCCCGTCGCCGTGAATCTGATTACCACGAATAGCCACGCCATTTTCCCCGGTCAATATCGTGTCACCGTTAAAATTCAACTGGTTACCCACTTCTGCCGTTTGATGCAGACGATAATAATTGTCTTGATTAGCGTTATATTGTTCTTTATTTTCCGTCGTCAACGTACCTAAATTCAGATGATTACCCGCATTGATTGCTGTTTTGCCGGCAATATCAAAATTTGCGCCTTTAATGGTAATATCGTCTTGGCTACGGAGGATCAGTTCGCCATTGCGATCGTTTAACCGCACTTTGGCCAGTTGATTTAAGCCTTTTTTATAAAACTCACCGGTATCTTCAGTTTCAGACAGGGTGCTTTCAATCCGGATGGTATTGGCCACACCAACCAATTTTTTATCTGCCGACCAGCTGCCCCCCAAATTCAGCAGTTCATTCTGTGCCTGTAACAAGACATTTTCACCTTGCAGCACGCCGCCCAGATTACGGATATTCTCCGCTGAAAGTGCGGTCAGCTGCCGCCCGGCAATCACACCGCTGTTTTCAATATCACCGCGGGTATTGGCAATAATCTGATTGGCTGAAATCACCGCCCCACGCGAACTCACATCCGTATCCCGCGCCACAATATACACTTGCGGTACCAATACTGTGGTCACACTGCCATCCGCCAAGCGCACTTCACGATTGACCAACCAAACCATATCGGTCGTCAGCTCTTTCATTTGCGCTTCGCTCAGCGCTACGCCCGGAATCAAGCCAAACTGTGCCGCATATTTGATCCCGCTATCCATCAGGGCTTTGTATTGATCATAGTCCGACTGATAATTATTTAAGAAACGGCGTCCGGTCAGTTGATTAACCTGTTCATTAATCAAGCGTTGCTCATAAAAACCGTCACCCAAACGCTTATGCATGTTGTTATGATCACTGCGCAAGGCTGTAAACATATAATCCGAACTCAGCCATTGGCGACGGTTGGCAAATTGCGGATCGGTTTCGACTAAATAGCCATTTGGTGCAGCTGGATTAATTTGATACAGACTGGCTTGCGGCAAGATGATTTCTACTACATGAGTTTTGATAACGGGTGGCACACTATTACCCAAGTTTTCAGGGGAGATCGTGGAAGTCTGCCCGGATATGACTACATTTACCGTAGGCGCTGCAATATTTTCTTGCCCGACTGATGTCGATAATCCTGATGTGGTAATGGTTTTTAATGCAACAGTATCCGCATATGATTGATTATCAATTATGGTATTGGTACCGGTAACTTCACTACCGATTTCATTTAAAACTTTATCAAATGTAAAATATTGTGTCGGATGTATTTCATTGACATTACCTGAGCCGTTGCCATAAACCGCCCAGCGCTTTTTACCAAGGGATCCATAACGGCGATATTCTTTTCCAAAACTGCTCCATCTGCCAGTATCCATAATATCTATAGTGCCTTGAATATCAATATTTTTTAAGGTCACTCCATCGGCCGTTAAATCACTGTTATTTTCATTACGGGTGAAAATACGATCACCCAATACTAATGTTTTACCGATGGATAGTGTAGAAGCGTTATTTTCTAAATCTGAGCCTGAAAGCAATAGATCACCACCGATCAGGATTTTAGCCGGATCGCGATATTCAATTGTACTGGTGACGGTATGGCGATTATAATCCCAGTTTGTCCAGTAACGAGAGGCAATTCTGGTGCCGTCTTTTAAAATAAAATAAGAGTTGGAATCATGCTTATCATTATTTTTTAGTTCAAATGAACCTTCACCCCCGTTTTTATTGAGCAAAGCATAACGTGTTGAACTGTTTGATGGCGCATATTCAATAATATGCTCATCAGTATGATATTCCCCTAATTTTAAATAAAGATCATGGTTTAATAATCGTTCCGTTCTAATTTCACCATTCCCCAAGGCTTCAATGGTTGCACTGCCGTTATCCACGAATTTGGCATAGCCGGTCGCTTGATTTTGCTCATTTAATTGACCACCTATAGCAATATCACCGACACTAAAAATCAAACTGTGATCACGATTAATTAACGTGCCTACAGCTAAATCTAAACGTTCACGTGCGGCTATCGTTGCAGATTTTTCACCGTTATTGAGATTATTCAGGCTCTCTGCTTGAATCGCTAAATGCTCACCGTAAATCCGAGCGCTACCGAGATTATTTAATATATCGGTTTTAATAATATTTTGCGTACCGTCTAATAGCCCGTAGTTGGTGACCGTATTGGCATTGATTAATGTATGATTTGATGAAATCTCAGAGTTTTGATTATTAATCAAATTATTAGCTGCGAATGAAGCTTGATTACCAACAACTTGTTTGACATTATTGACAAAATCACCCTGTGTACTGAAAACTAAGTTATTTCCTATTTGGAAAGCTTGATTTAGGGTAAAACTGTCGCTGAGTGCAATTTCGGCATTCCCTTGGGTTTTAATTTTACCTTCATTTTGTAAGGTTTTAGCACTCAAATTCAGCTGTTGTCCGGCTTCAATCGTACCCTCTTGGTTATCAACCACTAAATTATTGTCCAGTGCATGAATTTGTACAATTTGTCCTGCTAAAAACTCACCCGCTTGGTTATTGAGCTGATTTTTAATTGTGGCAGATACGATATTATTAGCATAAACGCCACCTTGCTGGTTATTTAACTCAGCAATATTGAGTTGAATATTTTTAGCTTGCAATCCTTGGGTTGGTTTGATTCCAGTTGCAACAGTTTGTTGGTTATTAAGCTGTGTTGCGGTAATATTCAATATATCAGTTGCACCAATCAATGAACCGTGTTGGCCACCTTGCTGATTATTAATCGTCGTCGCATTCAGGTGCGTATTTGTTCCCCAAATCGCACCCATTTGGTTATCAATTTGTTCTGCTTGTATGACGGCTTGCTGTTGTGTATTAATAATGCCGTTTATATTTGTCAGTGTTTGAGCATTGATAGCTAAGTTTTGATCCGCCGCCACTTTACCCAGCGTATTATTAAGTCGATTAATATTATTTAATACAACTGAACCTAACCCAATAATACCTTGATTTGTTTGTTGAGTATTCTGATTATCAAGATGTTGATTATTAGTATCAATAGTAAGCGTTTTATCTCCACGCAATAAACCTTGCTGATTATTAATCGCGCCGGAATTTAATCTAGTGTTACTTGAAAAAATTCGACCTTGAAGATTATTTAATGCAGCTCCCTGCGTATTGATAGCCAGCTCGCCTTGGCTATCAATCATTCCTGCACTATTATTTAGCGCATCTGAAATAATATTAAGTGCGGTATTGGTAAATAGCGTACCATTTACATTATTAATTCCGCCGCTGATAATATCAGCATTGTTCGCCATGACAACACCGTTTTGATTACTGAGTTCGGTTGTTTGCAAGACAGCATTTAATTTAGCTTGAATGATACCGTCATTATTATTCAGACTCCCGCTATTAAGACGAAGATCTTCCTGAGCAAAAAGCGTACCGCTTGCGTTATTTAACGTAGTGTTATTAGTTTCTATAATCAAATCATGATATCGGCTGGCAATTGTTGAATTTGAATTATGCAATCCACCTTGTACATCAATGGTAACTGACTGATTGCCTAAAATAGTACTTTCAGAGTGATCTAACGATTTTGCCAGTGTGATATTAATTTCGTTGGCTGAAACAGTACTCTTATCCGCTGATACTAGGCTATCGCCTACAATAGTGAGTTGCTTATTCACCGTTATATTCGATTGATGTTGTTCGATTATCGGCACGCTGATAGATAACGAGTCAGCTTGTAATTTTCCTTGTGTGCTGTAATAGCCATTGTTTAACTGTAATTCTGCTTGCTGAGCGGCATAAAGTTTCCCTGAATCATTTCGAAGCGTATCGGCATTTATCGTTATATTTTGATTGCTGGCAATAAAACCGAGCGTATTATTCAATGTCGCACTGTTAATGACTAAATTACCTAAAGCAATAATGCCTTTTGGTGTACTGTCACTAATATTGGTTTGCTGATTAGATATGTCTCCCTTATTGGTATTGATATGCATATTGCCGAGACTTTTAATTAGACCATTGGTATTCGTCAATTGATTAGTTTGTAGGTTAAGAGAGTTGTTCGCAAATAACGTACCTCTTGCCGAATTAAACTTAGTGACGGCATTTATTACTAAATTTTGACCGGCAATTAACCGCCCTTCAGTATTCTCTACCTCATCGGCATTCAGATGAAAATTGCCCCCTGTACTCAACGTACCGCCTTGATTTTGAATATGACGAACCTTCAGGTTAAAATCATCAGTGCCGGTTTGTTGCCAACTGCCTTTTTGGTTAAATAAATCGGTTTGCGTCGTTTGAATGCGTTCAGCAGTTAATTGGCTACCCTGAGTTGAAAGTGTGGTCGGTGTGTTAATCGTCAGATTTTTGACCGCACTTAACACCGCACTGTCTGCGTTTACATTGCCATTGCTTGCTTGAATATCAATATTATAACCTTTGGTTTGGCCATGATTTAAATTGACTGCTTTTGCCTTAACCTGCAATTTTCCCGACGCCAAATTCTGCCCCTGCGCCACCGCACTTTGCTCGGCTGTCAGGGTGAGGTTTTTGCCGTTTTCGCTGGCGGCATTCAGGGTTTTACGTTCGCCGTTGTCGGTTTGCTCAAACCGCACGCCGGCGGCAAGTACCGCGGTTTTTTCGGTGTCAATCTGTTTGGCTTGATAACCGATGTCGCCCTCAGCGAAGGTTTCGCCCTGTTGCGCTATCTTGCCGTTCGCTTGCAACCGCACTTTGCCTTTTCCTTGTGCATTCCCCTTGGCAATAACACTGCCGTGCTGTTGAATACCTTGGGTTCGACTTTGCAATTGGACATCGCCCTGTTGCGCATACACCGTGCCGCGGTTTTCCAGCTGCTGTTTGGCGCTGGCTTTGACGTCTTGTTGTGCGCCGACAAAACCGGTGTTGACAATCTGCCCTTGTGAATCAATCTGTACATTGCCTTGGGTGGCACCGATATGTCCGGCATTGCGCACGCCTAAGCCGTCTTCCGTGCCAACCAGATGGATTTTGCCGGCATACATCCCGCCCAATTCGGAGACATCCACCGCATACCGCATTTTTTGTGGCGCCACCGTTGGGTTTGGCTCTGTGTTGCCACCGGTATGCAGAATTTCAACACTGCGGTTATCACGAGAAACTTTATTCTTGCCCGTGGTCACCTTCAGCGCTTTCGCCCAAATACCGGCATTGACTTCGGCTTCTCGGGCAATAATATCGGTGTAATCTGAACTTGAGGTATCCATACCACGACCGCTAACCACCACTTTGCCGTTTTCTACGGTAAAACCGTTGACATCGCCATTGCTCATCTCGACTTTGCCGGTAGTCAAGGTGGTGCGACCGGCATTAATCGTGCCACAGCCTTGGCATTCAATGCCTGAGGGGTTGGCGATAATCACCTCCGCTCGTTGTCCTGCCACTTCCACATAGCCGTGCAATCGACTGGGGTCAGCAGAATTGACCTGATTGACAATCACCCTGGCTTCGCCGGTCGCCAAATACGGATTGCCTTGCACCCAACCGCCTTGTAGGGTTGGGGTGTTGCTGCGGCTGTTATTGAGGATAGCGCCCTGATTCGCCACATCGAATTGGGTATAGCTGTTTTTAGATACCCCTTGGGCGCTCGGGGTTTGGATATTAACTTGCGGCACGCCGTTGGCGGTTTGCAGAATAATCGCCTGTTCATTTTTCGGTGCGCTTTGGTCGGCACGAATTTGCATTTCATTGGCACTCGCCGTTGCACAAAACAGCAAACCCAACAGGCTGAACAAACCGACATTAACCGCACTTAGCCGCCAGCCTTTGCCTAACGTAAAACGGCTCACCCCTTCCGCAGCCATCTGCCCGCCCTCGCCTTTGGCTTTGCCCTCACGAGTGGCAATTTCAGAGACCACCACCAAACGTTGTTGGGTTTTGCTGAAAATCAGGCGGTAGAGATGCTTGTTCATCGGGGATTCCTTTTACTTTCTGTGTCTATTTTAAATCTATTTTGAATTTGTTTATGGCGATTGAATTAAAACTGATAACTCAGATTAAAGCCGGTGGTCACATGGCTGGTACGAAAGCCCTGTGGTTTGTGAATCGGGGTGCCGACAAAATACTCATAATTCAGCCCCCACAAATTGCCACGCAGCCCCAGCGCACTGCCCACCAAATGACGCCCTAACAGTTGCTCGGTGCCACGTCCTCGTATCACGCCTTTGTCGATGGCGACATACAGCTCATGCCCGCTTGCCATCACATTCCACGCCAATTCATTGCGCCACAACCAACCTCGGTCACCGGACAGTGTCAACTCGCCGTCAAAACCACGCACGGTGTAACGTCCGCCGATACTGAAGCGGTCTTGTTGAATCAGCGGGGTCTTATTCCATTGTGCCCGCCAAGCGGTGATATAACGCCACGGTTGCTGCCCCAGTGCAAACGGCAGGGTTAAGCTGATATCCGCATTGATGATTTTTGGGCGTGATGTGCCTTCGCCATACTGTTCTTCCGGTGCTGCCAGCGAGCGGTTGGCACCGGTGCCACGTTTGTAATTGAGGCTGATATCTAAGGTCGCCTTGCCGATATATTCTTTGTGCTGGAGACCGATTTGCCAACCTGCCATGCGGCGACGCTGCACATCTACTTCGGCATCATCAATGTAGTTGGCCGAACGTCGGTGCCACACCCCCAGACTCGCCGTGGTTTTGCGCTGTTGGTCACGATAGAGTAAACGTGACAGGGTGGCGTTCATCGTGGTACTTTCACCGGCGTAACGATAGTCGGTAAACGCCCCGAATACCTGCTGGTGATAATCCTGTTTCGAGCCGGACACGCTCAGCATCCAGTTTTTCCACGGCACGCCGTAATACAGGCTGATATTTTTACTGCCTCGTTGTCCGTTATCATCACTACCACGCTTAAAACTGCGGGTAAGTGAGGTGTAAAACAGGTCATTGAGTGACAGCATATTTTCAATCGATGCCGTGACACTGCCTTGCAGCCGACCGGTCGATTTACTGCCGGCATCATCCAGCCCCAAGGTTAAACGGTAAGGAAAGCGCTGCTCAAAATCAATCAGCAAATTGCTGTCGCCCGGATTAGCGCCTTCCTCCGCCGGAACAATTTGAATATTGGCATCCGCATGCGGTGGTCGTTTCAGGTTTTCCAACCCTTGCTCAATATCACGAATATTCAACAGTTCGCCGCTGCTCATCGGCAAAGCAAACCACACCGTTGCCGGTGTCACTTTGCGAAAGGCACTGTTATCCCGCATTTGAATCTGACTCACTCGCCCCGGCACCACTGTCAATATCAGTTTGCCCGAACGTAAATCCTGTGGTTGCACCAACACCCGTGTGGTCACAAAACCCTTTTCGATAATCGCATTTTGAACCCGTTTAATTAAAATACCGATCCCCTCCCCGCCGACACAATGTGGCAACGAGAAATCCTGTGCTTGATACACCGCATCCAACGCCCAATCAAATTGGCTTATCGGTGGTCGGGTGTCTTTGGCGGCATAGGCGTTTAAATCGGGGGTGTTCAGGTCAAGGTCGGTCAGATAGAGTTGAGAGATGGTCAGGCATTGGGCTTCGGGGATTAACAAGGGGCGTTGTTCGGTACTATCGCTCTCGGTCTGAAACCGCACTTCGGGAGTGTGGACTTGCTGGCGTTGCAGCGCTTGGCTCTGCTGTTGTTGGCGTTGTTGCTGTTGGGCATCGAATTGTAAATCGCTTACACTCACTGTTGATGAATTGTTTGTGTCGGCGAAGACCTTAGTCGGAAAAGCCAACATTGGAACAGCAAGTGTTATGAAAGCAAAGGTTGAAGAAGTAAAATTGAGTCGAACACGGCTAAAAAAGAGTGTTGAGCTTTTAAGTCGCAAAATACTGTACCTGGCTAAAATTGACAAAATAAATTGACAGAATATGAATGGTAGAAGTATATGTTGATTTGTTAAATTTTGCCAGTGTAAATTCAATCGAATTGGAGCGTAATTCGTTTCAAATAAGATCAGGCAGTCCTATATTCACAGCCCTGTTAAACCATTTAATTAAGCTATTTGGCTATACCATTTAACTATCATTGGGTTATGCCACGCCTTTTTGGCGCATGAAGAATCAAATCACCACCGTATTCACTCGATAATCTTCCAATGTCAGCTCCAAGCGGTCACCTTCTTGTAATGAGGCGACACCTTGTGGGGTGCCGGTGAGGACGATGTCGCCTTTTTGTAAGGTAAAAAAGCGGCTGGCGTAGCTGATCAATTGGGCTATCGGGGTCATCATTTGAGCGGATTTGCCTTTTTGTCGTAATTCGCCGTTGACACTCAAACTGAAGCGAATTTTATCCCAATCGGGGCATTGGGCCGCCGGGATAAAATGTGAAATCGGACAGGAGTTGTCAAAGCCTTTGGCTTTTGCCCATGGCCAGCCTTTTTCTTTACACTCTTGTTGCATATCTCTCAAGGTCAGATCCAATGCAACGGCAAAACCGACAACTGCATTTTTTACCTGTCCCGGTGAGGCGTTGGACAGCGTTGATCCGATCAGCACCGCAATTTCAAGTTCATGATCCACCCGTCCCCATTTTTTAGGAATATCCAACGGCTTATTTAAGGGGCAAAGTGCGGTATTTGGCTTCAGAAAAAGTAATGGCTCTTGGATTACAGGATTGTTCATCTCTTTAATGTGTCCGACATAATTGCGCCCGACACACACCACCTTATTCACCGGCAAATCCAAGGTACTGCCTTTAATATCTCTATGTTGATACATACACTTCTCCCGTTCGTTGCTTAACCCACCATCACCGCTAGTGACTTCATTTGTAACATATTCCCTTTTTAAAAGATAGGCAGTTTTTTATTGATTTACACGCGCAGCAATTTGGTCGGCAAACATGCCGATGCTCAAGGCAAAATAGTTAGAATTGTTCCAATTGAGCAAAGTGCGGTAGTTATTCGTCACCAAAAACACCCTGCCGACTTCTTTATTCGGACGTACCAGCCACAAATCGGCACCGGCAAGCTGTTGCCAGCGTTGCAAAGCCGCATCGTCATATGACTTCAAGCGCACGCCCATCGCTTGCCAAGTTGCCAACGAACGTTTTTTGCCACTTTCGATCCCGGCCAGATCCAACGACATCGGGCTATCCAGCACCACTTCAACACCCCACGGCAGTCGTTTGTCCCACCCTACGGTTGACAGATAGTTGGCGATTGAGGAAAAAACATCCGTTTGGGTTTTCCAAATATCCTTACTGCCGTCACCATCGGCATCAACCGCATAACTTAAAAATGAAGACGGCATAAATTGCGACTGCCCCATTGCCCCCGCCCAAGAGCCTTTCATGCGCTCACGCGAAATCACATTTTGTTGCAAAATTTTTAGTGCGTTCACATATTCTTGCGCAAATAAGGTTTCACGCCGTCCGTCAAATGCCAGCGTCGCCAAGACCGACAACACATCATAATTGCCTTGATAGTACCCAAAGCTGCTCTCCATGCCCCACAACGCCATAATATAGTGATTCGGCACGCCATACTGGCGGCTGGCTTGATTCAGTGCCGGCAGTTGCTGCCAATAGCGCTGTTCGGCGATGTTGACTTTTTGCGGTGTTAAGACGCGGTTAAGGTAGTTGGTTACGCCATTAGGATTCGGCGCCGCCGGCTGATTACGGTTGCGCTGCGCTCGTTCTGCTTGGCTGTTGTCTAACTCAACGGCTTTAGCAATATAGCGGACATTTTGCCCTTTTTGTGTAATCGTTCGGCTGCTTACTCCTTCGGCAACCGCTCTTTGCTCTAAATAACGGATATAATCGTTAAAATTATCTAAGGTTCTCGGTTTGGCGAACGGCTGTCCGTGATAGGTTGTTGGATTCGAGCTACAACCTGCCAACAATAGGCTGGTGATTAAGAGAGTTCTTTTCAACATTTTGCTTTCCTGTTAACACATTTAAAAAATTACAGCTTAGTGGCTAAATCATTTTGAGATTTAAGCGCTAATAATAAATTGGGTTCCTGCTGTGGCATTTGCAGATAAAATCCCTGGGTTTGAAGCTGTTGGCTCACGCTGTCATTATCCGCCAATGCCAACGGTTTATCGCCATGCAGATTAAACAACATCAACAATTCCGGGGTGCCGAAACGCGCTAGCAAAACCTGTGGCACCGCTGAAAAATCATCACGTTTAGCAAGGTATAAATACATTCCGGCATGACGACGTGTTTTATAAATCGCACATAACATCAACCACTGCTCCTCTATTCATCTGATTCAATCATCGTAATTATACGAAATTTATACTATAATCAGAATACTAAATTTATGTTAAAGACCTCTTGCACGCTATGGCAAATAATATTATTGAACTACATACCGGACAATTCTCATCGATTTTGCTGACGATCAACAGCTCCAGCCTGGTGGCAATTAAAAAAGCGCTGACCAATAAAGTGCAAAAATCCCCGCTTTTCTTTCAAAATGTACCGGTGATCCTAGAATTTAATCAACATCTGCAAAAAGTGGATCTGTTCAAGTTGCAGCAACTCTTGACAGAGTTCGGGATTCAGCTGATCGGAGTCAGCAATTGGCACAATAATCTGGAAAAAGAGCTGGTACTGAGCCATAACCTGCCGGCGCTGGGCAAAAGCACCAGTTTGGATCAAATTATGCCACAGTTTCGTTATGTCAAACCGAAAGTGGTTCAAGGCAATGTTGCTGCCGGACAGGTGATCTATGCCAAACATTGTGATTTGGTTATTCACGGGGACGTGGCACAAGGTGCCGAAGTCGCTGCCGACGGCAATATTCACATCTACGGCAAACTGTGGGGGCGTGCCATGGCGGGGGTTAATTCAGAACACAATGATTGCAGCGTTTACACCCAATATTTGGATGCAGAGTTTCTGTCGGTCTGCAAACGTTTTGTGTATAAAGCTCAAATTCCGATCGACTATTTGCTGCAAGCAGTGCGCATCGAAGCCGGTGCCAATACATTAAGCTATCATTACATCAAGTGACCGTTTCAAACAGAATCAAAAATGCCGCATCACCGCCCCAGGCCTTTGGCGCTTGATGCAACGCCCGCACTTTGGGGTGTTGCACCAACCAGCGCGGAATCTGTTGTTTTAATGCAAACGTGCCGTAGCCGGTCATAATACTGGCGCAAAACACATTCTCTTTCTCACAAGCGTACAACAATGCTGCCAACTCAGCTTTTGCCTGTTCTCGCGTTAGTCCGTGCAGATCCAGAAACAGCTCGGGCGCAAAATCACCACGCCGCAATTGTTTCAGCAAATGAGAATCTTCGCCTGCACGCAGATACCGCACTTTGCTGTCCTGTTCCAATAACGGTTCGTACTGATCGGAAAAATAGAAGCTGATATCCTGTTGCTGCACCAATTCGTTATTTTGCTGCTTTTGTTTCGCTGCGGCTGTTTTTATTCTTGCTGCCACTTTTCTTGGCTCCACTATTCTTGGTTCCACATAGGTATCTTGCTTCAACTTTTTCGCCCCACGGATCTCGCGTCGAAAAAGCTGAATATCATCTTGCTCTAAATTCATCGGATTTGCCTGACGGTCCTTACTCTCTTGCTGTTTATGCTTAAAATTCGGCGCTAATATAACACGAAAATGCCTTCAAACCGCACTTTTGTCTTTACCAACAAAATATAAACAAAGATCAACAGACCCTACAATAATCAACCGCCACTGGCATAGCGGCGCAATGTTGGTTACACTAAGCGCTTATTTTGTTTCAAGCAATCTGAAAAGTTATGAATCCACTATTCACCTTAAATCTGCCGCAACAAGCCGCCGATCACAAATTACTCGGTAATGTCATCGCCGATAGCGATGTGCTGGCGATCAGCCAAGCCGCAAGTCAACATCAAGGTTTAACCGTGGTGGTGACCGCCGATACTCGCTACGCCCTCAGTTTAGAAAAAAAACTCAGCCGCTTCAGCGCACAAAACGTCTGTTTTTTCCCTGATTGGGAAACCTTGCCCTACGACAGTTTTTCACCGCACCAAGATATTATTTCCGCTCGTTTAAGTGCGCTGTTTTTCCTGCAACAACCACAACAAGGCATTTTCGTGTTGCCGATTAACACCTTGATGCAACGCCTGTGCCCACCGCACTTTTTAAGCAATAACGTATTGCTGATTAAGCAAGGTGACAAGGTGTTGTTAAACAAATTGCGCTTACAACTGGAGAACGCAGGTTATCGCGCAGTGGAGCAAGTGCTGGAACACGGTGAATATGCGGTGCGCGGTTCATTGCTGGATCTGTTTCCGATGGGCAGTGACGAGCCGTTTCGCTTGGATTTCTTCGATGATGAAATTGATTCGATCCGTACTTTCGATGTGGATACACAGCGCACCCTGAACAAAATCGAACAGATTAATCTGCTGCCGGCGCATGAATTTCCGACTGACGACAAAGCGATTGAGTTTTTTCGTGGACAATTCCGTGAACGTTTTGAAATCCGTCGCGATCCGGAGCATATTTACCAACAAATCAGCAAAGGCACGCTGGTTTCCGGGATTGAATATTGGCAAACCCTGTTTTTTGAGCAGATGGCAACGCTGTTTGATTACCTGCCTGAAAACAGCCTGTTTATTGATTATCACAACAACGCTGAGCGTGCGGAGCGCTTCTATCAAGATGCTCAGCAACGTTTTGAAAGCCGCAAAGTTGATCCGATGCGCCCACTGTTGCCACCGGATCAGTTATGGCTACGGATTGACGACATCAATCGCCAATTGAAACACTACCCGCGCTTAACGCTGCATAACGAAAAATTGCGCAATTCGGCTCGCCAGAGCAATTTGCCGGTCAGCGCATTGCCAACATTGACGATTAACGCCCAACAGAAAGAGCCGCTGAAACTGCTGCGCCAATTTGATGAACAGTTTGACGGACAACTGTTGTTTTCGGTGGAAAGCGAAGGACGGCGTGAAACCTTACTCGAATTATTACGTCCATTAAAGCTGAAACCGCACTTGACCCGAACCCTGTCACAAGCATTTGAAAATCGTCATAACCTGATGATTAGCGGATTGGATGACGGATTTATTTTAGATTGTGACAGTCACGCCCAGCTGGCACTGATCACCGAAACCAATTTATTGGGCGAACGGGTGCAGCAGCGCAAACGCGATCAACGTAAAACCGTGAACCCGGATACCCTGATCCGCAATCTGGCCGAATTGAAAACCGGACAGCCGGTGGTGCACCTTGAGCACGGTGTGGGGCGTTATGGTGGTTTGACAACACTTGAAACCGGTGGCATCACTGCCGAATATCTGATTTTAGATTACGCCAACCAAGCAAAACTGTATGTGCCGGTGTCATCTCTCTATTTATTAAGCCGCTATGTGGGCGGCAATGAAGAAACTGCACCGTTGCACAAACTGGGTAGCGATGCCTGGGTGAAAGCACGGCATAAAGCCGCAGAAAAAATCCGTGATGTGGCAGCGGAATTGCTGGATGTCTATGCCAAGCGCGAAACACAAAAAGGCTTTGCTTTTCAGTATAATAAAGAAGAATTTAAACAGTTTGCCGACACCTTTAATTTTGAAGAAACCGCTGATCAGCAAATGGCGATCAATGCGGTGATCAGCGATATGTGTCTGCCGAAAGCGATGGATCGCCTGGTGTGCGGTGATGTGGGTTTCGGCAAAACCGAAGTGGCGATCCGTGCCGCATTTTTGGCGGTGAACAACAGCCGTCAAGTGGCAATTCTCGTGCCGACAACACTGTTAGCACAGCAACATTACGACAATTTCAAAGACCGCTTTGCCAACTTGGCGGTCAATGTGGAAATGTTGTCGCGTTTTAAGACCGCCAAAGAACAGAAAGTGATTTTGCAGCAATTGGAACAAGGCACAATCGATATTCTGATCGGCACGCATAAATTACTGCAATCCGATGTGAAATTTAAAAATTTGGGCTTGTTGGTGGTTGATGAAGAACACCGTTTCGGCGTGCGGCAAAAAGAGCGGATCAAACAACTGCGTGCCAATGTGGATATCCTAACCCTGACCGCCACCCCGATTCCGCGCACCTTAAATATGGCGATGAGCGGCATGCGCGATTTATCGATTATCTCTACCCCACCGGCGCGCCGTTTGACGATTAAAACCTTTGTACGTGAAAACGATGATCTGCTGATTCGCGAAGCGGTGCTGCGAGAAATTCTGCGTGGTGGACAAGTTTATTACTTGCATAACGATGTCGCCACCATTGAAAATTGTGCCGAACAGCTGGCAAAACTGGTACCGGAAGCACGCATTGTGATCGGACACGGGCAGATGCGCGAACGGGATCTGGAACGGGTGATGAGCGATTTTTATCATCAGCGTTACAATCTGTTGGTCTGTTCTACGATCATCGAAACCGGTATCGACGTGCCGACAGCCAACACCATTATTATCGAGCGTGCCGATAAATTCGGCTTGGCGCAACTGCATCAACTGCGTGGCCGTGTCGGGCGTTCGCACCACCAAGCGTATGCCTATCTGTTGACCCCAAACCCGAAACGCATGACCAAAGATGCGTTGAAACGCTTGGAAGCGTTGGAAAGTCTGGACAATCTCGGCGCCGGCTTCGTGCTGGCAACCCACGATTTGGAAATCCGTGGCGCCGGCGAACTGCTTGGCAGTGAACAGAGCGGACAGATCGAATCGATCGGTTTCTCGCTTTACATGGAACTGCTCGAAAGTGCGGTCAACGCCCTGAAAGAGGGGCGCGAACCGTCATTGGACGAACTGACTCAGCAGCAAGTAGAAATCGACTTGCGGATTCCTGCCCTGCTGCCGGAGGAGTATCTGGGCGATGTCAATATGCGGCTGTCATTCTACAAACGTATCGCCAGCGCTGCCAGCCAACAAGAGCTGGACGAATTGAAAGTGGAACTGATCGACCGCTTCGGTTTACTGCCGCAAGCCGGCAAAAACCTACTGCAAATCGCCGAACTGCGCTTATTGGCAAAACCGCTCGCCGTGCAAAAAATCGAAGCCCACGCCCAAGGCGGCGCATTGGAATTCAAAGCCAACGCCGAACTGGATCCGCTCAAATTCTTAGCCTTAATCAAACAACAGCCGAACATCTTCCGCTTCGACGGCCCAACTAAATTTCGTTTCACCAAAACCACCGAAACCGCACAAGAGCGGTTGGCTTTTGTGGAGGAGTTGGTGAAAAGTTTGTTAGATTAGACAAAATAATAAGCAGATAACAATACTCAAAGTGCGGTTGAGTATTGATTTCTGCTCTTTTACTTAAATTTATATTTGTTTTTATTTAACTAAGAAATTTAGTTTGGGTTAAAATAATAATATTAAAATAAAATAAATGAGATTTAGATCTCAAAAATCGCATAAATACGGTTAGATTTCAATCAATTGCGCCAAAGTTATACATTACGCCATTTTATTTTTATCATTATAACAAATCATTCTTTTTATTTTTATTAGTTAATTAAATTACAACACCAAATTCCAATCTAAAACTTCTTTTTCGATTTGAGCTTGATCACAATTCTTATTTTTAAAGTTATGCAATCCCTGATCGCTCTCACAAATTCCTGCATACTTACCCGCTCCGTTTTTGGAGTGATATATAAATGTTTACTATCAATCAAAGCCAGTTCCATTGCTTTTCGATAAACTTCTCTTTATTAGCTCACTCTATGAGGTGTTTTATGAACAATACATCTATTTTGAACTCATCAATTCATTTACTACAAAAATCCTCACTTGCAATTTTAATTTCTTCCTTTTTTGCTACCGGTGCTTTTGCAGAATCCCTAACCACAATACAAAAAACCGAAACATTAGTATCATCAACTGTAAGCAATACCATCCCATCCATTTTTACTTACAGTGCTTTAACACCGTTTAGTTCTCCAGTTAATGTCACGGATACCTTCACTGCACAAAATGCTTTTCAGCTAGAGAGTGGTTCGCTAACATTTCGTTTCAAAAATTCTGAAGCCACACAATTAACTGCTTTATTAGGGGTTTCAAACTCAAAGAAAGATAATGACTACATTCTTTTCTATGTAAATCGAAAAGCCAGTGGCGATGCTTTTGGAATTGAAATTAGAAAAAATACAAATTTAATTCCAAATAACCAACTTGTTACTGCTGATATTGCAAGAAATGACAGCGAATTCACCACCGTTACTTATACCTTTGATAAATCAAATAAAAAAATCATGATTTATGTCAATGGTACCTTACAAAAAACCTATGACGGTGATACTAAATTCTTTAAAGATATTGAAGGATTAGATGCGGCTTATGTAGGGCGAACAAAACGT
Organism: Testudinibacter aquarius; assembly: GCF_004342725.1. Classification (GTDB taxonomy): domain Bacteria; phylum Pseudomonadota; class Gammaproteobacteria; order Enterobacterales; family Pasteurellaceae; genus Chelonobacter; species Chelonobacter aquarius. Next base: position 115,734 of record NZ_SMCP01000008.1, read on the forward strand.
GCAAGCGGTACACGCGAAATGACATTTACCGGTAATGTTTATTATGCAGGGGCTGAACCAAAAGTATTAACAGCAGAAGAAGTTAAAGCAGAACACGATAAATTAACCAAAAACTATGTTCTTGAATATAATGCCTATCTTGAAAAAGAAGCGGCTAATATCAAATATGCAGAGGATAAACATAACAAACTCGGCTCTTATATGAGTACAAAAGAACCTCTATTTCAAAAAGATCAAGGAAATGCGAAAAATTACCGTATTCCGGCACTTTTAACCACCAAGGATGGCATTGTCATTGCGGCTATTGATAAACGCCATCAACATGCCGGTGACTGGGGCAATATTGATACCGCCATTCGCCGTAGTCTTGATGGTGGAAAAACATGGCAAGATGATCAAGTGATCATCGATCTTGCCAGTCAAACTTATGGTGCTGCCAACGCTGCATTTTTAATTGATCCGCTGATGCTACAAGATAAAACATCCGGACGCATTTTTATGTTAGTGGACATGTTCCCTGAAACTCAGGGCTTCTTTGGCATAAATAAAGATCATTCATCAGAAGGTACCGGCTATAAAAAAATCAAAGATAACTACTACCGTGTATTAACTGGAGCTGATGGCGCACAATATACCGTTCGAGAAAATGGTGTCGTTTATAACGAAGATCACCAACCTACTGAATATAAAGTGATTGTGGAAGGTGATGCTGCTATAGGCTTTAAGGATCTAGGCGATTTATATCGTGGTGCAGAACGATTAGGTAATGTTTTTTTACAAACAGCACAACAAGGAAGTGATGCCGCCCCGTTAAAAGTGCAGATCACCAGCTATTTATGGCTGACGCACAGTGACGATAATGGTGCAACTTGGTCAAACCCAGTCGATCTTACTCCGCAAGTAAAAGCAGATTGGATGCGTTTTCTAGGTACTGGTCCCGGGACTGGTATCCAGCTAAAAGACGGTACATTAATTATGCCTGTTTACTACACGAACAGTAATAATAAACAATCTGCTGCATTAATTATTAGCAAAGACGGCGGTAACACATGGGAGCGAGGTGAATCACCAAATGATCGTCGTTTAGCATCTACCGGTGGATCTCGTCTTCTAAATGATGATTGGAAGCAATTGACTGAATCCCAAGTTGTTGAATTAGATAATGGCGACCTTAAATTATTTTCTCGTAATTTAAGTGGACGAGTGCAAATTTCAACCAGTAAAGACAGCGGCTATACTTGGCAAAAAACGATTATCTCAGATGATATTTTACTTGATCCTTATTCTCAAATGTCAGTGATTAAATATTCGAAAAAAATTAATGGTAAAGAGTATTTAGTTTTTGCTAATCCACACTCAGCTTCTCGTTCTCGAGTGAATGGCATGGTGTGGTTAGGGGAGGTACAAGACGATGGCTCAATTAAATGGAAATATAATACAACTATTACAACAGGAAACTACGGCTATAACAGCTTAACTGAACTACCTGACGGGTCTATTGGCTTGCTCTATGAAGAAAGTTCAGAGAAAATTCAATATGTACGCTTAAATTTACAGGAAATCGTTTGGTCAGAAAATCGAATCTATCGAGATAAACGCAGCACTGAACATCTAGAAGTTAACTTAACCAGTGATCGTGCCGAAACATTTTACAAAATCGGCGATGGTGAAATGGTGAAAGTCGGCACTGGAGAAAATGCGGCTAAATTAGTCATCGAGGAAGGTACAGCAACTTTAAAACAGACCGCCGATGATAACAGCAAAGTTCAAGCCTATGCCGAAGTCACAGTAAAACAAGGCGCAACCGTCCGCTTAGCTGATGACAATCAACTCCCGTACGACAAATTAATTTTGGAAGGAGGAAGTGTCGATCTTAACGGCAATACCATTACCGTAAATAAAGCCACTTCTGACCCGCAAACCACCGGTTTATATTCAGATAACATCACCGGGCATTTTATTAACAGCACTGAACAAATGGCAACGCTGATTTATAATGCTGGCGGTCAGCACACTATCAACGGTAATCTGGGTGGCGTGGCTGAAAATAAACAGCCGAATATGAATTTGGTATATAACCCTGAAGATGAATATGCCAATCTTACGATTGATGGCATAGCCGTGCTCAATGAAATTGATGTTAAAAGTGGCAAAATTACCTACAAAGAAAATACTCAACATTTTTCTGAAACCACCAGACTTGGCGCAAATGCAACCCTTGCCTTAGAAAGCGGTACAACGGTGGTCGCCAAAGCAGTAACCTTGGCGCAAGATTCAACATTGAGTATTCATTCTGCTGCGGATAAGTTGGTTAGTTTACACTCTGAAAACCTCAGTGGCGCAGGCAATCTCAGCAAAACTGGCGCTGGGATTTTCCAACTTTCGGGCAATACTAAGTTGGACGAGGGGAATATTGAGATTAAAGAAGGTGTCTTCACACTTGATGATGCGACAATTAATGCCAAAACTTTCACGCTTGCCAACGGTGCAACATTAAGCGGCAACGGTAATATAACTTCAGCAATGACTTGGCAGGCGGGCGCAGTTATTTCCCCATATCATTCACTGACAACGTCTGAAGGCGAGCGCACTCGTACACTTCCTTTTGAGGCCAATGTCTTGAGCTTCACCGATATCATCAACCAAGGGGCAAGTGTGGTCTTGCGTGTGAATAATATCAGTGATGAGATGAAAGCCTGGCAACATGATTTCCTTAAAATTACCAACAATGTCACCAATAATAGCGATAAAGCCATTCCGGTTGCCGTTAATTTACTTGGCACAGAAAATGCGAATTCCGATATAAACGGTAATGGTTTTTACGATAATAACGAAGGGATTTCACTGATCCAAATCGGTGGCGAAGCAAAATTGGGGGTGTTTGAACTAAACAATGGTAACGTATTAAGCAATGATTTATACAGCTATACCCTCGTTGCTTTTGATAAAGGCGCTTCCTTGGCGAATGAAAATAAAGTAAATAGCGATCAAAGCAATTTCTATGATTACCGCTTGCAAACACGTTTAATTGATATGTATGGAAATCCATTATCTACCATCATGCGTAAGCCTGAGTTTTTAGCTGATTCAGCAATTTTAGAAGATGTTGAATTACCAGCAATAGGCGAAATAGGTGAAATAGAGATGGACTCTGCAATTATTGAACCGGTTGAATTACCAATTGGTGAAATAGCGATGGATTCTGCGATTATTGAGCCGGTTGAATTACCAATCGGTGAAATGGCGATGGATTCTGCGATTCATCAACCACATATCAACACCACCTTGGTGAACGACGATACAACAAATGCAGTAACTTTAAATTATAACGGTACAGAGGCTCGCACATTTGATGGGAGAATTGGTAATGCCAGCGGCAAGATCAATTTGAATGTCAACGGTGATTTAACGCTCAGTGCAAACAGCATCTTAAATGAGGTGAAGGTTGCAGATTCCAATTTAACTTATACTGCAAACGACGCTTCCGTTGCACACGCGGCGAACCATATTGGCTTAGATCAAGCCATGTTAATGCTACAAGGAAATGCAAACCTTGCTGTTGAAAACACTCTTTCCGGCGATCAAAACTCAAATCTGGTAGTTGACAGTGACAAAATGACCGCACTTTCAGCTCAAACCATTGATCTTAAAGGCAGTATTACCAAAAAAGGGCAAGGGCGGTTCTTACTCTCAGCTGAACGTTTAAGCGCAGAAAATATTATCCTTAATGCAGGTTCATTAGTGCTTTCAGCCAAAATGGAAAACGGCAAATTAATCATGAACAACGGCACACTCTTTGCTGCTGGCGAGTTAAACCATGTGGTATCAAATGCTGGTAGCACTCTCTCTACAGCAATGCCAACTGCCAAACGCTCTCGTGCACGCCGTGCGTTAACTGAATTTAACACACTGAAACTTGGTTCATTTGAGGCAAACGGTGGTTCAATTAATTTGCGTGTGAATAACGTGAGCGATAATGTGCAAGACTGGGAGCACGATCAATTATTGATTAGTGGCGATGTGACTGGTAATCCAACGACAACCGTAGATTTAACATTGCTCGGCACTGTAAATGGTTATTCGGATCAAAACAACAACGGGGCTTACGATAATAATGAAGGGATTTCATTGATTCAAGTCGGTGGCAATACCGCTCTTGGCGCATTTGAATTAGCCGATGGCAATGTGCTGAAAAATGATCTTTTCAACTATACTCTGGTTTCCTTTGATAAAGGCGCATCCTTGGCAAGTGAAAATAAAGTGAATGACAATCAAAGCAACTTCTATGATTATCGTTTGCAGACACAGTTGATTGATTCACAAGGGAATACACCTTCAACAAGAATCACTGTTGCAGCAGCAACGGCTACACCAACAACTACGGCGGTTACAGAAACAACTACTGTTACAACACCGGCAGTCGGATCACAAACTGCCGCTAGTTCATCTGCATCGAGTTCATTAGTATCTACTCCAACGACATCTGAAACCGTTACCGAAACCATAAATTATCGTGCGCAAATCAATCCATTGATTCCATCACATATTGTAGCTTCAGATTTAGCGCTTACCCATAACAATATGATTTATCAAAATTTTGAACGACATTCAGCGCCTTTGCTTGATGATGGTCAGAACATGTTTGTCGCTTATTTGAACGGCAAAACAGATTATAAGTCATCGGCTGGATTCTTAGATTACGGTTATAACGCAGAATCTCGCTACAACGGTTGGATGGTTGGCGGAAAAGTGTGGCAGTCTGAACAACAAAACCGCACTTTGCACCTTGCTGTTAACCACGGAAAATATCACACCACGCCACAAGCCGCTGACGGAGCAAGCCGTGGTGAGTACAAAACCTACGGTGCAAATATGAAATTTACGCAGCAATTTGGCGATGCTTACCTAGCACTCGATACCGGCTACCAACACCATAAAGGCGACATCAGCGCGAACAACGACAGCGCCACGCTGGTGGCAAAAGCACTGCGTATCGGTTCAGAAGTCGGCTATCGCGTTAGCTTAGGCAACATTGATTTGATTCCACGACTCAATGTACAATTGCAACGCATGAATTTAAAATCAAACAGTGATTTATTTAAGATTCAATATGACAACATCACTGCCGTCACCACAAATCTTGGTTTGAGAACACATTGGAACCTCGATAACCTCACTCTGGGCTTAGATACTTACTATCAACACAATAGCAGCAGTAAAGGCGATTTGCTGGTGCGATCTGCTATCGCAGAAAGAAGCTTTACCTCAGGTGGGTTAGGCAATTCTATTAATGTAGAAGCCGCCGCTGAATATCGGATTATGCCGAAATTCAGCCTAGGTGTTAACGTTGGTTATCAGCATAAAGTTTCTCATAATGCGACGAATAACCGAAATGTCTCAGCGAATATTAAATATACGTTCTAAGTTTTAACCACCATAACTCACCGCACTTTAACAGCCTATCAATCGTTAAAGTGCGGTTTTTCTCTATTTATAAGTCATACCATTCCCTCGCAATATGTTCTACAATAACCAAACTCATCACGTTGTTTACCACTAAACGAGGGCATTATGTATTTAGAACAAATTAAAGCAGAATTAAACGAAGCGGCTGATGTGTTGCATAACTTCATCAACGATGAAGCAAACATTCAACGGATTCAAGATGCCGCGCTGTTGTTGGCGCAGAGCTTTAAAAGCGGTGGCAAAGTGTTGTCGTGCGGTAATGGCGGTTCGCATTGCGATGCGATGCACTTTGCCGAAGAACTGACCGGGCGTTACCGCGAAAACCGTCCCGGCTATCCGGCAATTGCAATTTCCGATGTCAGCCATTTAAGCTGCGTCAGTAACGATTTCGGTTATGAATATGTATTTTCCCGTTTTGTCGAGGCGGTCGGTAACAAAGGCGATGTGTTGTTTGGACTATCGACCTCTGGTAATTCGCAAAACGTGTTAAACGCCATTGCAGCCGCCAAAGCCAAAGGCATGAAAGTAATTGCCATGACGGGTAAAGATGGCGGCAAAATGGCGGGTTTGGCCGATGTCGAGATTCGGGTACCGCACTTCCGTTATGCGGATCGCACGCAGGAAATCCATATCAAAGTCATTCATATTCTGATGATGTTAATCGAATTTGAAATGGCAAAAGCGGCTTAATTTTAAGCATAGTTGTTTTACACGAGGAGATCAGTAATGAACAATTTATTCAGTCAATTACAAAGCCGTCTGGGCGAGATGATGAAAGATGAAAACTTTTCCAAAATCGCCAAAAGTGCGGCGGTCGGCGGTTTAGCAGGTTTGATTCTGGGTAATAGCGGTGCTCGTAAAGGTGTCTTTAAAGCCGGAAGTTATGCTGCATTAGCCGGCGCTGCTTGGCTTGCTTACCAAAAATGGCTACAAAATAAAAGCGGAAGTGCGGTGCAAGATGTGCAATTCGATCCACAAGCCCAGCAAGAGGCGATTACTTACGCCAACAACACCTTATCTGATAACAAAATCATGTTGTTAACCCAGGCGATGGTGTTTGCCGCCCGTGCCGACGGTCAAATCGATGCGCAAGAAAAAGCGCAAATTCATAAAGGTCTGGAACAGTTGGGCTATGGAGAAAATGCCGATCAGCTGGTTAATCAATGGCTCAACACCCCGTTAGATCCTCAGGCCCTTGCCGAACAAGTCAATGATCCGCAGCAAGCTGCCGAAGTTTATATGGTTTCCTTGTCGGTGATTGACCCCGATCACTTTTTGGAGCAAGCTTATATGCAGCAACTGGCGCAAGCACTGAAATTACCCGCCGAGTTGAAACAACAACTGGAACTGGCGGCAAAATAATAAATTTTTAGCCTATCAAAAGGGAAGTTATGCTTCCCTTTCAGACTGCTGACAAACCCACTAATTTTTATGGATAGTGGGTTTTATTTTGGGCGTAGTGGGTCAAAATACTTTTTTAGATTAGATGAAGCCT
>NZ_SMCP01000009.1 GCF_004342725.1 Testudinibacter aquarius
AAACGTAATGAGAAATGGGACGCTACACGCCATTTATCCACAGTATCTGTGGGTTAAAAATGTGTTTCCAAAAAAACAGGAAACACAGTTGCTACTTTGCCTAATTAAAGATCTTTATCGATAAACTAAGGGCGGATATAAAATCCGCCCTGAATATAATATTAATAAAAAATTTTATTATGAAAAACTAAAAAAATCTTTCATCGATTGCCACCAGCTTTTATTATTTTCCAACTCAAGCGGTTTGATGTCTGCGTCTTGTTGCTGTGGCAGTGGTCTGTCGAGGTTGAAGTCGCTGACAGTGCCTTTTTGGTTAAAGTTAACCGTTAAGGTGTATTGCTCCGGATCTTCGTAGCCTTTTTGTTGCAGGTAAACATAGTACCATGTGTAGCTGCTGTACGGGTCGGTCAACATCGGCGTACCCAGCAGATATTGTACCTGTTCCGGAGTCATGCCGTTTTGTAACTGCGCCACTTGCTCGGCCTGCAGATAGTTGCCTTGCGGTACGTCAATGCGATAAACCAGTTTGTTGTATAACGAACAGGAGGTTGCACTGATACTGATTAAAAGAATCGCTAAAACTGATTTCAATCTCATCTTTTTTCTACCTTATTATTCTCGATTTTGTTACGGATAATACCTAAACTTGGCAAAAATGCCAACTGATTTAACATCAAGCGTCCGATTTGGCAAAGCGCTGCAATTGATCGCGCAGATTCGCCGGCAAACCTTTAATCGTTAAGCTGTCGCTTTGTTCGTCCCATACGATTCGCTCGTTTAATAATGCAGCATCAAAACTCAAGGTCACGCCTTTGCCGGAGCCAGAATATTTGGTCAGCGATTTTAACGCGCCGGAAAGCGGCGGAAAGCTGTCCGCCAGCTCATACTGCTGTTGTTGGCTGAATTGGCTGAAATTCTGCTGGTTTAGACTCGGTAAAGTATCAGAAAGTTCCTCTAACACAACCTCCTCGCCGACTTTTAATTGCCCTTTGCAATAATCAAACGCCTGTTTTTTCACTTCCTGAATTTGTTTGCTGCTCAATTCACCTTGTTGACAAAAATCGTCTACCGCTTGCAACAAGGTTAAATTCTGCTGTTTTGGATCAAAACCGCCGTCTGCCCCCAGAAAGTCCATAAAGAAATCGGAGATTTTGCGCCCAACCCGCCCTTTGATAAAACTTAAATAGCGGTTGGATGCCGCTAACAGTTTCAATTCGGTCAAATTCAAACGGGCGGCAATGTCATATTGCTGAATATTCAAATACGATGTGTGCCGAATATCCAGCTCTTCGTCCACCAACATGCTGTGACGGCTATCGAGCAGTGCAAGGAACAGGTAATCGATCGCCAAAAAAGTATATTGGCACAGGATAAAAGTGCCGCTGTCGGCAAACACATATTTTGCCAATTCCGCCGCCAGACTCTGCGCACTTTGTTGACTGAATGTAATAAAGTCCAGCTCATTTTCCATCAATCGATTTAATTGACGGGCAAATTGCGATTCACCTTTAAACACGCCGTACGCCAAGGCTTTGCTTTGGTAATTCTGATGCAGTTGCAACATCATCTGCTCGATCTCATCATTCACCGGCAGCAATTGCGAACGCAAGCGGGTGGTTAATGTGGGGTTTTCCGCCTGATTTTCCGTTTTTTCAGCCGCTTTTTCTGCTATATTTCCGCTTAAATAAAGCTGATGGAGAATGATCTGTTTAACTTCTATACTCATTTATTGATCCATTTAATTTTCTTTTGCAAAACAAACGCCATTATACCCAATCGGCAACGGCTTTTTTAGCGGTAACGTAAAAAATATGCTAACATTCTGCCAGATCACCGAATAATCAGCGCATGCTATCTTAAGAGGACTCAATTTATGGCAACCCAATCAAAATACAGCGATCACCAAATGCAAGTCCTGCTTAGCGATTTGGCAGCGGTGCTGGAAAAACATCAGGCGTCGGTCGATCTGTCATTGATGGCATTGGGCAACACCGTAACCAATCTATTGCAATCCAGCGTCGGGCGCAATCAGCAGCAGGCGTTGGCAGCGGCATTCTGTGATGCCTTAAAAAATTCCTTAAAACCACGCGAATAACCGCACTTTCAGTTCGCAAAACAGGCAAAAGAATATGCTGAAGATTCCAAGACAATATTGGGAAGCCACCTCGCAAAAAATTGCGTGGGGACACTGGTTTGCTTTCTTCAATATTGTCTGTGCGATTTTGATCGGCTCGCGCTATGCGTTTATTGCCGACTGGCCGAATACACTGATCGGCAAAATCTACTTTTTTCTGAATATCCTCGGTCATTTCAGCTTTATCGTGTTTGCGCTGTATTTGCTGATTCTATTTCCGCTCAGTTTTTTGATCAAAAACCCTTATAGCTTGCGTGCGGTCGGCGTGGTGCTGTCCACCCTCGGTTTAACCCTGCTGTTGCTGGACACCGAAATCTTTAACCGCTTCCACCTACATTTATCTTTTCTGGTATGGGATATTCTGATCAATCCCGATAACGGCGATCTTGCCCGTAATTGGGAGCGTTTTTTTGTGCCGATGCCGCTGATTTTCTTGATTGTGATGCTGTTTTCACGCTGGTCATGGGATAAATTACGCAGTCTGGAACGGAAAAAATGGATTCGCAAAGTGGCTTACGGACTGATGTTCTGCTTTATCGCCTCGCACTTGCTGTACGCTTGGGCGGACGCCTATTTCTATCGTCCGATTACGGTGCAAAAAGCCAACCTACCGCTTTCGTATCCGATGACCGCCCGAACCTTTTTGGAAAAAAACCAACTGCTGAACCGCGATACCTATCTTGACCGAATCGCCAACAGTGGTCGGGCGGATGCTCCTTATCTGGATTATCCGAAACAGCCGCTGCGCTATGCGGATAGAGCAGATAGAGCAGATAAAGCAGCAATGCAGAATATTTTGTTAATCAATATTTCCGGTTTGCGTCATGATGCAATCACGCCAGCCGATATGCCGTCACTGACAGCCTTTGCCGCAAATTCACTTGATTTCAAAAATAATTACAGTGGCGGCAACAATCCGAATATGGCATTGGTCAGTCTGTTTTACGGCTTGAATGCCAACTATTTCGACAGCTTGCTGAATCAACGTGAACAGTCGGTCTGGATTGAACGCATGCAACAGTTGGATTACCAATTCGGGCTGTTTGTTACCGCACCGTTCAAATCGCCACTGTATAACCGCGCTTTATTCCAACAACAAGCGCTGAATTTCAATGGGTTAAATCAACAAAGCACCCAACAATGGCTGGCTTGGCACCGGCAGCAAAACCAACAAACTTGGTTCAGTTATCTGCAATATGATCTGCTCGGTGCAATGGCGGCTTTTGCCAAACAAGATCCCGAAGCGCAACAGCAGTATTACCGCTTGCAGCTGCAAGAGATTGATCGCCAGCTGCGCCAGATTTTGGCAGAACTCTCGCCAGACGAATTGGCCAAAACGGTGGTGGTGATCACCGCTGATCAGGGCTATTCCTATCAGCCGCAGAATAATCGCGATAACAACTATTTCGGGCGAGATCGGATTCAAGTGCCACTGCTAATTGCCTTACCGAACCAAGCGCCACGGCAGATCGAGCAAATTTCGTCACAAATGGATATTGTGCCGACCCTGATGCAGCAGCTGTTCCAAGTGCAAAATCCACAACGGGATTATAGCCAAGGACATGATCTACTGAATTCAACGAGTGATGATTGGGTATTCGTTGCCAACCAGCGTTGGAACGTGGTGGTTGCCGATGACGGCACGCAATACCAGATTGATTCTCAAGGGGAATACCGAGAATATAATGCCCAATATCAACAGGTGAATTCTGAAAAACCACCACTGGCGCTGTTCTTGCAGATGTTTAACCGCGATCGCAATTTCTTGGATTAAGACATTATAACAATGCCTGCCACTGAAAAAGTGCGGTCAACCGCACTTTAGGCTCTCCTTATACTACCGCCATGATTACGCCGCAATCGCTTCGGCGCACACATAGGCTGAACTCCACGCCCATTGGAAGTTGTAGCCGCCGAGCCAACCGGTGACATCCAGCACTTCACCGATAAAATATAAGCCCGGAATGTCATGCGCCTGCATGGTTTTAGAGGAAATCACCGCAGTGTCGACACCGCCCATGGTCACTTCGGCAGTGCGGTAGCCTTCGGTGCCGTTGGGGTCGAATTGCCAGTGGTGAATAAGCTGTTCCAATTGCTGCAACCGCACTTTGGAGAGTTGTGCAATGGCTTGATCGTCGAACAGTTTCAGTTCAAGCCATAATTCCACCAAACGTTTCGGCAAAATGCGCCCAAGTGCGGTTTTTAGCTGCATTTTTGGCGAAGTTTGGCGCAGTTCGTGTAGATAATCGCTGATATTTTGCTGTGGCAATAAATCAATTGCTAGGGTTTGGTTCGGCTGCCAATAGTTGGAAATCTGTAGCATTGCCGGGCCGGAAAGTCCGCGATGAGTGAACAGCATTTGGTTGTAAAACTGTTTGCCAGATTTCGCTTCGACATTGACCGCCAGCGAAACACCGGCTAACTGCGCATAAACTTTATCCTGTTCGCGCCAGGTGAACGGTACTAACGAGGCTCGAGGCGCAACCACGTTCAAACCAAACTGCTCTGCCAGCTTATAACCGAATGCGCTTGCGCCCAACGCCGGCATTGAAAGCCCGCCAGTCGCAATCACCAGATGATGACACAACAATTTGTTGCCGTTGCTTTGCAGCCGAAACCGCACTTTGCCGCCATCGGCATTTTCCAAGCGTTCAACTGTATCGACTTGTTGGCGTAATTGAATTTCAACCTGCCCCTTTTGACACTCTTTTAGCAATAAATCGACAATCTGCTGCGAGCTGTGGTCACAGAACAGCTGCCCCAACTCTTTTTCATGGTAGCCAATACCATGTTCGCTAACCAACGAGATGAAATCCCATTGCGTATAGCGGGCAAGTGCGGATTTGACAAAATGCGGATTTTGGCTAAGGTAGTGCTGCGGAGTCACGTCTAGATTAGTAAAATTGCAGAAACCGCCGCCCGCCATTAAAATTTTGCGTCCGATTTTTTTACCGTTATCCAGCACTAACACCGACTTACCAGCCTGCCCCAAACGGGCAGCACAGAATAAACCTGCCGCACCAGCGCCGATAATCACCACGTCATACTTTGTTTGTTGCATTGTTTTGCCCGCTACCTGAATTGAAAAGGCGATTATAGCGCAATTTAACGCTGTATTCCGCCTAACATTTCCGCCGCTTGCAGATTTTGGATCAGGTTACGCCGATCCAGATCAGGGTGATTGCTGTCTAAAATCTGCTTCCAGTAGCGGCTAGCTTGGGCATAATCGCCACGCCCGAACGCATCAGCCGCCAGTAATGACAATGCTCGCAGTTGTTTGGGATCTTGTTGCAGTGATAAATCAAGCAACGACTTCGCTTTATCGCTTAATTTTTTGTCGGCTTGATAGTAAAGTGCGGTTGCGGCGGCGGCGAGCAGTTCGCTGTTTGTGCCGAGCAGATATTCAGCGCGGTTAAAAGACTCCAGCGCATTGGCGTACTCTTCTGCTTGCAGGTAATTCAACCCCAACTGAAACCAATTTTCGCCGTTGTTATAATCGGCACGCAACGCATTTTGCAGCTCCTGCCGATACTGTTGCCGCTGTTCGCTGCCGCTTTGCACCACTTCCGCTTTAAGCTTGCTGCCTTGCTGCCAAGCGGGATAGCGACCGCTCAAGCCGTAGAGTAACATCGCACTGAGCCCGATGACGACAATCAATCCGCCACCGAAGGCAACATTAAAGCCGGTTGGCTTAACTGTCGCCGCCGCAAATTCTGTGCTAACCGCACTTTGTTGTTCAGCTAACCGATCGGACTCAGATTGCGTTTTGCCTTTGCTTTTACGCCATAATAATACACCGGACAACAGCAACAGCACGAAAGGGGCACTCCACAGCAGCCAGGTGGTGGTTTTAAACGGTGGGTCATAACGCACAAAATCGCCAAAACGTGCCGTCATCTGTTCGACAATCTGTTGATCGCTTACGCCGGCGTCTGCCAATTGATATACTTCAAGCCGTAAATCGTAGGCAATCGGCGAATTAGATTCGACCAAATTTTGGTTTTGGCATTGTGGACAACGTAACGATTTTGCCAGATTAACCGCTCTGATGCGGGTTTCCGGCGATTGGAATTGATAGGTATCGACAATTTCGGCATAACTAATGCCACTGATCGTCAACACAAACAGCAATAAACTGCATAATTTCCATTTATGCCACATCTTATTGCTCCTTTATTGTAGAAACTGAAGGTGTGGCAACTGACGTTGAAAAGTCTTTCAGCAACGGCATAAACTGCTGTTGCCACACGGCTTGCTCCAACTCACCGACATAGCGAAAACGGATAATCCCGTCACCGTCAATCAGATAGGTTTCCGGCGCACCGTAAACCCCTAAAGCCAATGCCAGCTTGCCGTCATGATCGTTCAGCACCTGCACAAACGGATTGCCTTTGGTGACTAACATTTGCCGTGCCGACTGTGGATTATCACGATAATTCAAGCCGTAAATCAGGTAGCCCTGCTGTTTCAGCTGCATCAAAAACGGGTGCTCAACAATGCAGCTCGGGCACCAACTGCCCCACACATTCAACAAAAACGGCTGTTTTGGTAAAGTGCGGTTGTCGATCCGTTGTGTCGGTTGCAGCAGATCCGTCAGCTGAAACTCCGGCAGGGGTTTGCCTTGTTGCGCCAATGCCAGCTGCGACGGATCGCGTTGTAAACCAAGCAGCAGCACCAAGCCCAACGCCAGCAGGGCGAGCAAGGGTAAAAACAGCGCAAGGCGTTTTTTCATCACAATGCCCTCCACTTTGGCAACATAATCGACAAAAATGCGCCCAATGCCATCAGTAAGCCGCCAAGCCAAAGCCACTGAATCAGCGGCTTATAGTGGAAACCAAAGGAATAACGCTGTTGCGCCGATTTATCACCCAGCACCACATACAGATCACCGAATACACCGTTTTGAATCGCCACTTCGCTCATCATGCTGTTGCGAATATCGTAAAAACGCTTTTCCGGATAGAGGGCAAACTGCGTACCGTTATGCGTGACGTTCAAGTGGGCGGTATCGGTGGTGTAATTCGAGGCGAGACGATATTCATTGCCTTTAAAATCAAATTGATAACCGTGCAACTGTGCTTGCTCCCCGGCTGCCAGTTTGACACCGAGATCGGAGGCGTAGTAACCGCTCATCATCGCCGCAATCACCACCAATCCCAAGCCGGCATGACCGAACAACATCGGCAGTGCGGTTTTTAGTCGTTGTTGCCGATAAGTCAACCAAGCCGAATGCAACAGGCTGAATAGCAACCAAAACCCGAGCAGTACAAACGTGAACGCCAAGCCTTGCCAGCCTTTGAGCGGATCGAGCCGGATATTCCAGTCGATCACAAGGTAAGTACAAACTAACGCCGGCAGCATATTCAGCAGATAGCGTTGCCAATGTCGCGCACGCCCATTTAGCCACAGCAGCATCATCAACAAACAGCACAGCACTAATGGGGTAAAAATAGTATTAAAATAGGGTGCACCAACCGAAATTGAGCCAAAACCGAAGGTGCTGAACAGCAACGGATAGAAAGTGCCGAGCAGGACGCTAAATGCAGCAATGGCGGTGAGAATATTGAGTAGTAATAGTGCGGTCGGCTGTGAAAACCAGCCCGTCGCAGACCGCACTTCGCTGATTTTAGCTTTCAGCGCAAAAATGGCTAAACCCATGCCGCTAAACAGAAAAAACATCGCCAGCAGCGCATAACCGCGCGACGGATCGATAGAAAAAGCATGCACCGAGGTGATTACGCCCGAGCGCACAATAAACGTGCCGAGCAATGAAGCGGAAAACGCCAGCAGCGACAACAATAAGCTCCAGTAGGGATATAAACCGTGTCGTTGCGTGCCGATTAAGCTGTGGATTAGCCCCAAACCGAGCAACCACGGCATCAGCGAGGCATTTTCGACCGGATCCCAGAACCACCAACCGCCCCAGCCCAGTTCGTAGTACGCCCACCATGCACCGAGTAAAATACCACAAGTCAACCAGCCCCAACTCAGCAGCGCCCAACTGCGGCTGTAAGCGGCAAACGTTTGTTGATCGGTTTTACACAGTAAGGTCACAATCGACAGGGCAAAATTCAGCGCAAAGCCGACATAGCCCAGATACAGCAACGGCGGGTGAAACACCAACGCAATATCCTGCAACATCGGGTTGAGATCGCGTCCCTGAAACGGTGCAGGGAACAAACGCTCAAACGGATCGGATAAAATCAAGGTATAGAGGCAAAGTGCGGTATAAATCAAGGCAAGCACAGCCACCACCCGCGCCGTGAACAGGCGATCACTCGAGCGGTTGAACAGCGCAAACAGCATTGTCCACAATGATAGCGTCACCAACCAGAACAACATCGAGCCTTCGTGTCCGCCCCAAGTCGCTGCAATTTTAAACAGTAGCGGTAACTCAGTATTGGAATGCGAAGCCACATACAACACCGAAAAATCGTCTTGGACGAAACAATAAGCCAAAATCGTAATCGCCGCCAGCGCAGATAAAAACAGCCATACGCAAAGCAGTGGCGTAGCCGACACCCAGCCCAATCGCTGCGGCAAAAACGGGATCAGCAACAACACAAGTGCGGTCATGAAACTGCAAATTAATGCGAAATAGCCGAATTCTGGTAGCATTTTTGTTTCACTCAAATAAAAATGACGAGATTACTCAAAATAATCCCGTCATTCTAACAACTTATCACGCTAACGTCATTTGTCCGGTGTAAAGGATAAAGAAACGTAGGCAGAATACACCGAACAGGGTACAAAGTGCGGTGAAGATAATAAAGCCTTTGCGGTGTTTCAGATCTGCGCTGCTGATGGCATTCAACACCAGCGGTAGCAACAGCCCAATCAACACCACACCGATCCAGAAAACCCAAGACCAGAAACCACCACCGATTGCCGTCACCATCGACACGGTTTTTTGTCCGCCACCGAAATACAAGCCGACGAAGAAGGCGAACAATAAAAACAGTTCGATCAATACCACCGGGGTTTCAAACTTATGCAAGAACGAAACCGAAGCGGAATGGGTCGGTTCACGGCAGCACCAGACGATAGCCAGTAACAATGCCGCAATCCCTGATGAGGTGCCTGAAGCCAAAAATAGAATTGGCAATACCGGGTTATTCAACATCGGATAACTGACCAGCGCTGATAATAGGAAGCCGGTGTAAGCGCCGAGTAAGACCGATAATAGAATCAGAATCAACTCAATCGGGTTAGTGACTTTTTCGGCAAGGGTAATGATTTTCTTCACAAAGCCCAATGCCGGAATATAGCGGTCAATCCATTCGGCAAGCAGCTGTTTAAACACAATCGCCAGCCACAGGAATAAGAACAGCATATAGACTTGGAACAGCATAACCCCCATTGACATCACGGATTGCGGTTGATAATTAAACATCAACATCCAGAATGTCCATGGTTTGGTAAGGTGGAAAATCAAAATGGTCAAACCGACAATCAAACTAACCGGCGCAATGATTGCCGCACTGCGAATCACGTTATTACGACTAGCATCGCTGCTCGCCAAAATTGAACTGCGTTTTAACAACACCGCCAACAAGGTTGCCCCGGCAGAAATCCCCAACAGGAAGAGATAAATCGCAATGATTTCGTCCCATACTAATGATGGGAAGTGGAATGGACTACTCATCGTCTGATCTCCCCTGCTTTAGCCGGAACATGGTACAAGTTCGGTTTGGTACCCAACTCAACTTTAGTTTGATACACCTGTTTTTCACGGATTTGGCGTGAAATTTCGCTATTCGGATCATCCAAATCACCAAAGGTCAATGCTTTGGTCGGGCAAGCCTCAACACAGGCAGGCAAGCGACCTTTTGCCAAATTGGTATCACGGCAGAAATTACACTTATCCGCTGCTTTGGTTTTCGGATGGATAAAACGCACCCGATACGGACAAACCGCAATGCAGTATTGACAGCCGACACACAGATCCGGATGCACATCGACAATCCCGGTTGCCTCATCAATAAATGAGGCGCCGGTCGGGCAAACGTGCACACAAGGCGCATTGCTGCAATGTTGACAAGAATGGCGATAAAACTCATAGGTTACGTCAGGAAATTCCCCTTGCGGTTCTCCCCGAATGATTTCCAGACGTGATACCCCTTCCGGTACGTTATTCACTTCACGACAGGCATCCATGCAGGCAGTACAGCCGATACAAAGCTTTTCGTCGTGCAGCATGCCATACCGCACTTCATTAATCGTCAAAGTCTGAGCCAGACTTTGTGCGGGTTTTCCGGTCATCAGGATAAGAGCCCCAGCCCCCATGCCGGAAACAAAGTTTCGGCGTGAGCAACTCATTTTTTATCCTTATCCTGAATCACAGGTTGCGGGTTGGTTTTGGCTTCCAACAACTCTTGTTGTTTACCATGACAATCGACGCACAATTTCACTTGATCTTTATGTGCAATGCCCTGCATTGCATCCGCTTTCGGGTGCAAAGTATGGCAGCTGGCACACGGCAGTTTCATCGCATGCACATCATGCGCCCATAAGCTTTCGCGCAATTTTTCCGGTTGATGACAAGAGAAACAAACTTGATTTTGTTCCTGTACACTGTACATCGGCGTCTTGCCATCAAAAATATCACCATGAAAACGCATCACATCTTTCACACCACGACGGTGATCTTCCGAAATATTGCCGTGGCAACTGACACAGTTGATCGGCTTGTCGGTTGCCGGATTCTTTTTGGTCAAATGAATGCCATGAAATTGCTCGTCATTAAATTTATGGCATTGTGCGCAATATTTATTCGGATCGCGCTGATTTTCCAACTCTGGTTGGTACGTCAGTTCATTGCCCACTTTGGCGCCTTGGGTATTGGCGTTTGCAGACGAAACGGTGGTCGTCAGCAAACCTGCGCCTAATACAGCTATCAATTTGACAGCCTTTAACAGAAGATTTCCCCTCATCATCTTTTCCCTCAATATTCGCTAGTTAGTCTGTTTGATACCGCACTTTTGCCTTTTTGATCTCAGCAATACTCAAGTGCGGTTTAATCAGCTATTATTCACCCAGTAAGCCTTTTTCTTTGGCCTCTTTATCCCATTGAGGTACAAGGGTTTTCAAGAATTCATCTTTTGCTTTTTTCTCTTTTTCATAATCGATGCCCATCACCGCCTGTGCTTTTTCTTTGGTGGAGATATCAGGAATCGCAATTGGCTGGCTGACATTATGCGCGCTCAACACCCGTGCCAGTTTGACCCGTGAATCACCGGCTTTATCCAGACCTGTACCCAACACCCGCAGCATGACATCCGGCGCATGCATATAACCGCCGTGGCTGGCTGCCGCATAGTCCCAGCGCCATTGTGCATGACGAATATCTTGCAATGCCGCTTTCATTTCATCTTCGGTTGCACCGGCATCCCAAGCGGCTTTGGCTTCAAAGTGCGCTTTCACCAGTTGATCTTCCAAACGAATCATCACACCTTTCACTTCGTGTTTACGCGAAGCGACGATGTCTTGCAACTTCTCTTTGCTTTGATCATGGCAGTTGGCACAGGTATTTTCAAACGCATCAAACGGATTGCCGATTTTGTGGTCGGTAAAAACTTTGCCGTCAGCGGTTTGTGTTTTCGGCATATGGCAGTCGATACAGGTTACCCCGTTTTTACCGTGCATCCCCGCAGACCAGATTTCAAAGTCCGGGTGTTGCGCTTTCAACATCGGCGCTTTAGACAGAGAGTGAGTCCAATCTTTAAAGTCGATTTCATCATAATATGCTTCGATTTGATCAACACTGGTACCTTTATCCCATGGGAAAGTGACCGCTTTGGTATCACCGGCAAAATAGTACTCTACGTGACAGTTAGCACAAACCGCGGCTCTTTGATCAGTTTTATCCGAGGAAGCGAAGTTTTTATCAATTTTATCCAAAGCACGCAACACGTGTGGACGCGCGATACGCAACGCCGGTTTGCCTTCGGCAAAATCAGCAGAGGTGGTGTCGTGGCAGTCGGCACAACCGATGGCATTCACCACTTCCGGCCCGCCTTTTGCCCATTTCCCGCTGAAATAACCGTCCTCACCCCATTCTGCAATTAAACGTGGTACATCAGGGCCTTTACAGGTCCAGCACGCCATCGGTTGTGGACCGTCATTAGGCCCGGTCGGTGCACCGGTACGCAAAATTTCACGCACATCTTTAATAGCATAAAAGTGCCCGCGTGGTTTGTTATAATCGTGTGAAAACAAATAGCCGCCCCATAATACAATCATGCGCGGATCTTCACCGATTGCCGAGGCTAACTCATCAGATTCAGACGTTGCCGACCAAGTATTAAATTGCAACGGGTATTTTTCTGCAAATTTTTGGTTATTCGATTGGATAACAACTTTTGCATCGGCTTCTGTTTTTTGTTCCTCTGCCAGTGCATTTTGCGCTGACAGCCAACCAGCGCCGATTAGAGCGACCAGACTGAATAACGAGGTCAGTTTTTGTTTTGCGATATTCACGATAATTTCCTCCGTAGAGACATTCCCACAAGGTAGATTTAAAAAGCAATGCACATTTATACTAAAAGCCATGTTATTGATAAAGAATAGCATTGCACAATCAGGTTCAGCTTTTTCAAGGCTAAATTAGCAAATGCCCTTAGTTTTTGCATAGATATATCTTGAATAGTTGTTTTTGATCAAATTTCTCACTCAAAATACCTCTAAAGTAGTATTCTCAAAGTATAAAAAAACCGCACTTTTGCTTTAAAAAACAACAAGTGCGGTCTATTATTATGAATATGATCAATCAGCTATCGCCGACACAATTTATTTGACCTCCATGCCCTGCGCCTGTAAATCGGCATGGTAGGAAGAACGTACAAATGGTCCACAAGCAGCGTGTTCAAAACCCATCGCATCGGCTTTTTCACGCATCATCTCAAACTCACTTGGCGGTACATAACGTGCCACCGGCAAATGATGACGGCTTGGTTGTAGATATTGCCCTAAGGTCAGCATGGTGACACCGTTGCGGCGTAAATCTTGCATCACTTCCAAAATTTCCTCATTGGTTTCGCCCAAGCCGACCATTAAGCCGGATTTGGTCGGAATGTGTGGGAACATCTGTTTGAAATCATGCAGCAGTTTTAGTGACCATTGATAATCAGCGCCGGGACGAATCTCACGGTATAGACGTGGCACATTCTCCAAATTGTGGTTAAACACATCCGGCGGGTTATCTTTTAATTTATCCAACGCTTGTTCGATTCTGCCGCGAAAATCCGGCACTAAAATTTCAATTTTGATATTCGGATTGAGTTTGCGAATTTCGCGTACACAATCGGCAAAATGCCCTGCGCCACGATCCGGCAAATCATCACGATCGACAGACGTGATCACCACATAGCGCAATTTCATGTCTTGAATGGTTTCCGCCAGTTTTTTCGGCTCATCCGGATCGGGCGGTAACGGTTTGCCGTGTGCCACATCGCAGAATGGGCAACGGCGGGTACAAATTGCCCCCAGAATCATAAAGGTTGCCGTACCGTGATTGAAACATTCATGCAAATTCGGGCAGCTGGCTTCTTCACACACCGAGTGCAAACCATGGCGGCGCATACCGTTTTTAATACTGTCGATTTTTGCGGAACTTGCCGGCAGTTTAATCTTCATCCACGCCGGTTTCGGCAACAGCTCCTGATCAGGATTAATATTGGTGACCGGAATAATTGAGGTTTTGGCGGCGTCGCGATATTTCACGCCACGTTCCATTTTGAAAGGTTTACCCATTATAGCTCTCGATTTGTTTTGATTCGGATTAAGGCTCGATTAATTTTCAACGTATTGGATCTGTTGATAACCCATTAGGTTAATAAAATGTTGCAGTAATTGTGGGGCAACCTGCTCACAAAGTAAAGTCTGATCACCGATTAATTCACTCAACTGACACATTTCCAGACCGGCATAACCGCACGGATTAATATAATTAAACGGCGTTAAATCCATATTGATATTCAATGCTAAACCGTGAAACGAGCAACCACGGCGAATGCGTAAACCAAGCGAACAAATTTTACGCCCATCAACGTAAACACCCGGTGCGTCTGCTTTTGGATACGCCTGAATGCCATAATCCGCTAACGTCGCCACCACACAATCTTCCAACGCAGAGACTAAATGGCGTACATTGAAGTCGCTGCTATGGGCTAAGTTATTGCCTTGTGTTTTTTTACGCTTGATATCCAATAGCACATACATCACCAACTGTCCGGGCGCATGATAAGTAATTTGTCCGCCGCGATCGGATTGTACCACCGGAATCGAAGATTGCTGCAACAGATGCTCCGCTTTACCTGCCTGCCCTTGAGTAAACACCGCCGCATGTTGCACCAGCCAGATTTCATCTAAAGTGCGGTCATCACGGTTATCGGTAAACTGCTGCATCTGCTGCCACACCGTTTCATAAGGCTGAACGCCCAATTGGCGTACAATGAGACGATTTGCTATCGGTTGTTCTGTTGATTGCGCTATTATTTGTTGTTGTGAAAATGGCATAGATGGCTTCTTCATTGGATTCAAACCGCACTTTGAGTTTTGCTGTTACAACACCATTCTGACAATGTCGATCTCTGCCAATTCTTTATATAGGGTTTCAATCTGTTCGATATTGTCGGCTCTCACGGTAATCGATACCGAATGATAGTTGCCTTTGCTGCTGGGTTTGATGGTCGGAGCGTAATCACCCGGGATGTGTTTCTGCACCACTTGCAACACTTTATCCTGTAAATCCGGCTGCGCTAAGCCCATCACCTTATAGGGGAAATCACATGGGAATTCAAGTAGTTCATGTAATTTGGTTTTTTCCATTTTATGTCCTTAATCTGTTTCTTTGTTAATTAAAAATCCCTGACTGGCAGGGATTTTATGATCGCTAATAAATAGGACTTGCCATGCCAATTTTCAAGCCTTAACTAAACAGGCTTTTGACTGTCAGAATAATCCAGTCGATAATTTTGCCGAAGAATCCCGCTTCTTCCACCGGTTCCAACACTTGCAAATTAATGGTTGCCACATCTTTGCCGTCTAATTGATAAATCACTTGTCCGACCACATCGCCTTTTTGCAGCGGTGCTTCCAAATATTTTTTACTCAGTTCATAACGGGCTTTCAACTCTGCCTGTTTGCCTTTTGGAATAGTAATATAGCCATTTTCAATAGTACCCAATTTGACTTTATTCTCTTTACCGTAGTAGATCGTCTGTTCGGAAACCACCGTACCGGCGTTCAGCGGTTTTAAGGTTTCAAAGTTATTAAAGCCCCATTGCAACAGTTTTTTGGTCTCGACTTCACGCCCTTTGATTGTCGGCACGCCCATTACCACCGTGATAAAACGGGTGTCACCGTCCACCGCAGAAGCAACCAAGTTATAACCGGCTTGATCAGTATGCCCGGTTTTAACACCGTCCACGGTCAACGTTTTATCCCACAATAAACCATTGCGGTTCTGCTGTTTAATTTTGTTAAAAGTAAACTCTTTTTGGGAATGGATAGCATACTCTTCCGGTAAATCGCGGATCATATGCGATGCCATAATGGCCATATCGCGCGAAGAAGAGTACTGATTTTCTGCATCCAAACCGTGCACCGTGGCAAAGTGGGTATTTTTTAGCCCAAATTTCTGCACATATTGGTTCATAATATCAATAAAATTCTTTTCCGTGCCGGCAATATGCTCGGCAATCGCAACACAGGCATCATTACCGGAAGCAATGATAATGCCGTGATTTAAATCACTGACACTAACCTGCTGATTCACATTCAAGAACATTTTCGAGGAACCGGGGAAATTGCGCCCCCAAGCATTCTCACTTACGGTAACCATGTCGTCATTGCGGATTTTACCTTGCTTGATCGCATCACCGACCACATAACTGGTCATAATCTTGGTCAGACTTGCTGGCGCTTGGCGTTGATCCGGCTCTTTTGCAGCCAACACCGCACCGGTATGATAATCCATTAAGATAAACGTTTGAGCGTTTAATTGTGGCGGTGCGATATTAAACTGAACAGCCTCATCGGCAGCAAAACCTGAAGTGGCAAACAGCAGCCCCGTTGCTAACAACGTCGTTTTTACTTTACTTCTATAAAACATAGCAAACAAAATCCTTTCTTGACAAACAGTGGTTAAAATCATTATTTAGCGTTATAAGAGTACAAAATATTATCGTGCTGCCCGTTCTGCACCAACTCGGTTTTTAACTGATTAACACTTTCGCGTGAAGCGATGGGTCCAAATTTAACCTTAAAACGGCTACCATCTTGAATAATTTCACTGTTGACATTTTTCATCGACAGCTGAGCGATCAAGGCTTTGGCTTCTGCATTACTATCAAGATTCACGCTTTGTAGTTCATACTCTAATTTCGTTTCATTACTCAACCGCACTTTATTGCCATTGCTGGCGACTACCGCAGCGCTTGAAGTGCGGTCTTGGGATTGAGATGTCGCATTGACTGGCTTATTGTCTGCCAACTGTATCGACATTGGTTGATTTGTTTGCGGCAATGGCAAATTTTTATTTTTTGCCAGCTCAGTCAGTTTTTCTCCGCCCGGCCCGCTGATTTTGCCGTTTTTATCCACATGCACCACTTCCATTTTCACCTGTGCCGTGCCTTTAGCTAACATGCCTAACTCTCGAGCTGCTGCTTTGGATAAGTCGATTTTACGGTCACCGACAAAGGGGCCGCGATCATTGATGCGTACCACGACTTGACGACCGTTTTTAACGTTGGTCACCAACACATAAGAAGGAATCGGCAAACGTTTATGTGCTGCCGTCATCAAATTTTCGTTATAAATTTCCCCGTTAGAGGTTTTACGTCCATGAAATTTACTGGCATAAAAACTTGCTGTGCCAGTCATTGAATACTCTTTTGACGTATCACGGTTCAGGGTTTGATAGGTTTTTCCTTTAACCTTATAAGTTTGGCTCTGCGCAGTTTGCGCAGTCGCCGTTAATTTTTTGGGCCCGCTTACACCAAACAAGTTCTGTGTCGATGTCGCAGCTTGTACATTGATGGCGATTGCAAACATCATTAAACAGCCATAGATGGTTGATTTTAAAAATGTCATAAAAATTTCCTATTTTGACGTTAAGATTGTATTTATCTAAAATGCGTCAGGCTACGTTTGTGACTATAAATCGACATCATCAGACCAAAACCTGCCATCAAGGTCACAAACGAAGTTCCGCCATAACTCACTAGCGGTAAAGGAACACCGACCACCGGTAAAATTCCACTTACCATTCCGATATTAACGAAAATATATACAAAAAAGATTAAGGTGATTGCACCTGCTAAAATTCTGCCCGACGCCGTTTGCGCTTTGGCAGCGATGATCAATCCCCGAATAATAATAAACATATAAATGGCCAGCAAGACTAAGACGCCGACCATACCGTGTTCCTCGCTTAACACCGCAAAAATAAAATCCGTATGCGGTTCCGGTAAAAATTCCAATTGAGACTGTGTCCCTTGCATCCAGCCTTTGCCAAACAACCCGCCGGAGCCGATGGCAATCTTAGACTGAATAATATGATAGCCCGCCCCTAGTGGATCTGATTCAGGGTCCAACAACGTCATTACCCGTGTCCGTTGGTAGTCATACATCAGGAAATACCACATCACTGGTATAAATCCTGCCAATCCGACAACAGCGGCTGCGATCAAGCGCCAGCTCATACCGGCTAAGAATACAACAAATATGCCGGAGGCGCTAACTAAAATCGATGTTCCCAAATCGGGTTGAATCGCAACCAATATGGTCGGCACAAACACCAACACCAGCGCAATCAAAGTATCCATGAAGGTCGGCGGTAGTTTTTTCCGCCCTAAATACACTGCCACCATCAACGGCACTGACAGTTTCACGATCTCTGAAGGCTGGAACCGAAATAATCCTAAATCCAACCAACGCTGTGCGCCTTTGCTGGTAATACCAATCAGATCAACCAACAACAACATCACCACTGCCACCACATACAGATAAGGGGCAATTTTTTCGTAAAAACGCAACGGCAACTGCGCCATCACCAACATCACACCAAATCCTAATGCAATTTGGATAATCCGGCTACGGAACATCACTTCGCTGCCGCCAGAAGCGCTATACAGTACCATCAAACCATAACCGCTGATCGCCAATAGCCCGACAAACAGCAAAAAATCCAAATGAAAGCGCTGCCAAAGCGCACTAAAAAAATTCTTTTCGTCACTCATTGCTTTGCCCGCTCTCGGTTACCACCGCACTTTGCTTCAAATATCCCATATCCAATAAATAATGGTCCATAATCGCACGCGCCAATGGCGCCGCCTGACTGGAACCACCGCCGGCATTTTCCAAAAAGATCGACAACGCAATCGTCGGGTTGTTATAAGGTGCATAAGCGATAAACCACGCGTGGTCATGCAGATGCGAAGCCAGACTGGAAGCGTCATATTTTTGATTCTCTTTCAACCCAAACACCTGTGCGGTTCCCGATTTGCCTGCTGCCAGATAAGGCATATTCGTAAACACTTTTCTGGCTGTGCCGCTGCTGCCGTATAACACACTGTACATACCGGTTTTCGCCGCATTCCAATAGGCTTGGGGAACCCCGTCGATATCTTCATACAACTTCGGATCGCGGTACGGTTCAATCTCGTTGCCGATCACTTCCTGCATAAAGTGCGGTGTCATCACTTTGCCGTTGTTAATCAAAACGCTTAGCGCTTTGGTCAACTGCAACGGTGTTGAAGTCCAATAACCTTGGCCGATACCGACCGGAATCGTATCACCGATTACCCACGGTTTTTTATACCGTTGCTGCTTCCACTCACGGGTCGGCATCACGCCACTGGTCTCTTCACGAATATCAATCCCGGTGGGCATACCAAAACCAAACCGCTTCATCCACTCAGAAAAACGGTTGATCCCCATATCGTAAATCAATTGATAAAAATAGGTATCGGCCGATTCCATAATCGCTTTATTCAAATTCAGACGCCCGTGACCGCTCTTTAGCCAATCGCGATAACGTCGTTCTGTTCCCGGTAAAATCCAATAACCCGGATCAAAAATCGTACTATTGGTGGTGATGATACCGTCTTGTAGCGCCGCCACTGCGATAAATGGCTTAACCGTGGAAGCCGGCGGAAATGCACCTTGTGTGGTGCGACTGTACAACGGACGATCAGGATCGTTTAGTAAGCCGTTATAATCGGCAGAAGAGATGCCGCCGACAAACAAATTATTGTCATAACTCGGGCTCGACACCATCGCCAGAACACTGTTGTCACGCGGATCCAACACCACCACCGCACCACGCCGTCCTTCCAATTGTTGACGAATGTAGCGTTGCAGATCCAAATCAATCGTCAATTTGATACTTTTACCGGATACGGCCGGTTGCTGGCGCAATGTGCGGATCACTTTGCCGCGGTTATTGACTTCCACCTCTTCAAAACCGACCTCGCCGTGCAGCTGGGGTTCGTAGTAACGCTCAATTCCCAGCTTCCCGATATCATTGGTTCCGGCATAATTTGCCAGCGCATCTTCGTCTCTCAAACGCTCAATATCTTTATCGTTAATTTTTGCTACATAGCCCAAAATATGGGTCAAATCTTCACCATAAGGATAGTGTCGTTTAAAATAGGGTCGAATTTCCAAACTAGGAAAATTGTGCTGATCAACTGAAAAACGCGCAATTTGCTCTTCGGTCAGATCGGATTTTAATAAAATCGGTGTATAGCGCGAATTTCTGCGCCGTTCTTTGGCAAAGGCTTCAATATCTTCATCGGTCAAACCGACCACTTGCCGCAGTGCATCGTAGGTCTGTTGTAAATTCTCGGTTTTTTCCGGCACGATATATAACCCGAAAAAGGTCAAATTCTCTGCCAACACTTTATTATTACGATCGTAAATCAAGCCTCTGGTTGGCGCCACCGGCAATAATTTGATCCGATTACCGTTGGAACGGGTTTGGTAATTTTCATAGTCTCTGATTTGCAGATGATAAACATTCAGCAATAACAATGAAAGTAGTCCTAAAACGCCGATAAACGCCACCAGCACCCGGCGTAAAAACAGGTTTTGTTCTGCTTTATTATCTCGAATAATTTCTCTTGCCATGCTACTACTGTCAGCTCTGCTGTTTAATACTATTCACGATGATACGGATGGTTAGTGGTCAAGCTCCAAGCGCGGTACAAGCTTTCCGCCACCACGACCCGAACCAACGGATGCGGTAAAGTTAAGGGCGAAAGCGACCAACTGCGCTCCGCAGCCTGTTTACATTGCGGCGACAGCCCTTCTGGTCCACCAATCAATAAACACACATCTCTACCGTCATTTTTCCAACTTTCCAACTGCTCTGCCAATTGCTCGGTGGTCCACGGTTTTCCGGGAATATCTAAGCTGACAATCATGCTATTTTTGCCACAAACTGCCAGCATTTGCTCGCCTTCTTTCTCTAAAATTCGTTTGATATCGGCATTCTTACCACGCTTTCCGGCGGCAATTTCCACCAGTTCAAACGGCATGTCTTTTGGAAAACGGCGCTGATACTCTTCAAAACCGTTGGTTACCCAAGCCGGCATTTTGGTGCCGACCGCAATAAGCTGAATTTTCATCTGCTGTGGCTAGCCCCAGAGTTTTTCCAACTGATACAGATCACGGCTTTCTTGCTGCATCACATGCACAATCACCTGCCCAAAGTCCACCACAATCCAATCAGCAGTTGCAACACCTTCGCTACCAAAAGACTCTATTCCCTGCTGTTTGCAGCTCTCGGTCAGATTTTGGGCAATCGAGCCGACATGACGGCTGGATGTACCGGTGCAAATCACCATATTATCCGTGATACCATTGTTGGCTCGTACATCGAAAATACTAATATCGCTTGCTTTTAAGTCATCTAAAATATCAATGACTGCTTTGACTAATGAATTTTGCAAAAGTTTCCTCATTCAACTAACTTGTTCAAATCCGCTTGAGCCATATCAGTTATACCGACTCAAGCTTAAAAAATGCTTAATTTAATAATAGTGAATTAACGCATACCGGGCTTTTTGTGTCCCCGTTTTTGATTCACTCGATTGACTGAGCTGCTGCGTCGCAGACGAAACGGCTTTGGCAGATCCTGCAATAACGAGTCAGCGTCATATTGGCTGACCGGAATAGTATGATCAATATAGGTTTCGATTGCCGGTAAATTCATAGCGTAGGCTTCACAGGCAAAACTGATCGATTTACCACTTTCACCGGCCCGTCCGGTACGCCCGATACGGTGCACATAGTCTTCACAGTCATCCGGCAAATCATAGTTGAACACATGGGTCACCGCCGGAATATGTAAACCGCGTGCCGCCACATCGGTTGCCACCAGAATATCCAACTCACCGCGCGTAAACTTATCCAACAGCGCCAAGCGTTTCTTCTGCGCCACATCGCCGGTCAACAACCCGACCCGATGCCCGTCTGCCGCCAAATAACCCCAAATTGCTTCACACTGGTGTTTGGTGTTGGCAAAAATAATACAACGTTCCGGCCACTCCTCTTCCAACAAGGTTTGCAGCAATGGCATTTTATCCTGGT
This sequence comes from Testudinibacter aquarius, assembly GCF_004342725.1. Taxonomy (GTDB): domain Bacteria; phylum Pseudomonadota; class Gammaproteobacteria; order Enterobacterales; family Pasteurellaceae; genus Chelonobacter; species Chelonobacter aquarius. The sequence continues at coordinate 21,731 of NZ_SMCP01000009.1, forward strand.
TAGACGGATAAAATAGCTCTTCGGTGATGCGGTGTCCGGTTTTTTGCAACGGTTCAACTTCAATGTACTCCGCTTGATTCATGTCTTCAAATGCCAATTCTCGCACTCGGAAAGAGAGCGTGGCGGAGAACAGTAGCGTCAACCGCTGTTGCACCGATGGACATTTTCGCATCAGATAACGGATGTCACGAATAAAGCCCAAATCGAACATCCGATCGGCTTCGTCCAACACCACCACCTGCACTTTATCCAAATTGATAATACCCTGTTTAACGTAGTCAATAACCCGTCCGGTAGTGCCGATTAAAATATCCACCCCGTTTTCAATCGCTTTCAACTGTTTGTCATAACCGTCCCCGCCATAGGCAAGTGCGGTTTTCAGCCCGGTTCGCCCCACCAGTTTTGCGGCATCACTGTCAATTTGCACCGCCAACTCTCTCGTTGGTGCTAAAATCAATGCTCTGGGTTGATTATGCTGATACTGTGCTCCGTCAGCTTGCCGGCTCAGCAAATGATGAAACGTTGCGATCAAAAACGCAATGGTTTTGCCGGTTCCGGTTTGCGCCTGTCCGGCAACGTCTTTGCCCGCCAAGGTTAACGGCAATGTCAATGCCTGAATCGGGGTGCAATATTCAAAACCACTGTCCTCCAAGGCGGCAAGCACCTGAGGGTTGATCGGGAAATCGCTGAAACGTGTCCGGCTTAAATGTTTATTTGTTTGCATATTCTCTATCGATATGTTTTCCGGCTGCATAGGGCTTGCCCTAATAATCCGAGATTAAGGTTCAGATTGATGACGATGTCGAAATTTCACATCGCTAAAATTTGCTAAGGATAGCATGAAGCAGCGCTGAGGTATAAAATAAATCATCGTTTAACCCAGAATTTCGACCTTTTTATCGCCATTTTTATTTTTTGTCGGCGGAAATACGGGATTAATTCGAATTCAGTCTGGACAGACCGCACTTTTAGTGGTAATTTTATCGCCACTCAAAAAGTCTGAGTCACACTTTTCAGTGACAACACTCACATATTCATTTATCTAATCTTAATCTAACGTTAATTTTCTCCATATTATGAATCTTACAGAACTCAAAAATACTCCGGTTTCCGAGCTTGTCCGCATTGGCGAAGAACAAATGGGCTTGGAAAACCTGGCGCGTTTACGCAAACAAGATATTATTTTCTCAATTTTAAAACAGCATTCAAAGAGCGGTGAAGACATCTTCGGTAACGGCGTTTTGGAAATTCTGCAAGACGGCTTCGGCTTCTTGCGTTCTGCCGACAGCTCCTATCTAGCAGGGCCGGATGATATTTACGTTTCACCAAGCCAAATTCGCCGCTTTAACTTACGCACCGGTGATATGATCGAAGGCAAAATCAGACCGCCAAAAGAGGGCGAACGCTATTTTGCCTTGTTGAAAATCAAAGAAGTCAACGCCGATCGTCCTGAAATTTCCCGCAATAAAATCCTGTTTGAGAATCTGACCCCACTGCATGCTAATTCTCGTATGCGCATGGAACGGGGCAATGGCTCAACCGAAGATTTAACCGCACGCGTATTGGATTTAGCCGCGCCAATCGGCAAAGGACAACGTGGCTTAATCGTAGCACCACCGAAAGCCGGTAAAACCATGTTGCTGCAAAATATTGCACAAAGCATCACCTACAACTACCCTGAATGTATTTTAATGGTGTTGCTGATCGACGAACGCCCGGAAGAAGTGACCGAGATGCAACGCTTGGTCAAAGGTGAAGTAGTGGCTTCAACTTTCGATGAACCGGCGGCACGCCATGTGCAAGTGGCTGAAATGGTGATTGAAAAAGCCAAACGTTTGGTTGAGCATAAAAAAGACGTAGTGATTTTATTGGACTCGATCACTCGCTTAGCACGCGCTTACAACACCGTCACCCCGGCATCAGGCAAAATCCTGTCCGGTGGGGTCGATGCCAACGCCCTACACCGTCCGAAGCGCTTTTTTGGTGCCGCGCGTAACGTAGAAGAAGGCGGCAGCCTGACTATTATTGCGACCGCACTTGTCGATACCGGCTCTAAAATGGACGAAGTGATCTACGAAGAGTTTAAAGGAACCGGTAATATGGAGCTGCACTTATCGCGTAAAATTGCCGAAAAACGCGTCTTCCCTGCGATCGACTTCAACCGTTCCGGCACGCGTAAAGAAGAGCTGCTCACCACCCCTGATGAACTACAAAAAATGTGGATTCTGCGTAAAATCGTTCACCCGATGGGCGAAACTGAAGCGATGGAATTCCTGATTGATAAATTGTCAATGGCAAAAACCAACGAAGAGTTTTTTGAAATTATGAAGCGTTCATAATCAACGCTTGATTGATAAAACGGTATTTGCAACCAGCGCTAGTCTAGACTAGCGCTTTTTAGTTTTTACGTTATTAAAGCTTACTCTTAATCGTCAACAAACTGTTAAGACGAGTTAAATCGCTTTCATTTAAAGTGCCTGACAGCTGGCGCAATTGTAATTCCAGTAACAAGTAATTATAACGAGCCGAAGCTAACTGGCGTTGTGCTTCATGGCGAGCTCGAGTTGCCGTCAAGACATCCAAAATCGTTCTGGTGCCGGTTTGATAGCCGGATAAAGTGGCGTTATAAGCGCTTTCCGAGGATTTAACATACTGTTGGTAGGCTTTAATCGAACTAGCAGAAGCATTTAAACTATTGACTGTGGAGCGAATATTACGCACTAAATCACGATAGGTCGATTCCAAATTTTCCGAATTGCTGACAAAAGCATGCTGCTGTTGCCGAACTTTAGAACTGGTTTGCCCCCCGGTATACAATGGCATCGACACTTCCAAACCGATTGAGGCACGATCCAGATTGCGATCCGTAATACCGTAGGTGCTGGCACTTGGTATCTGCGAATTGGTATGAGCCAAACCTGCGACCAGATTTACTGTCGGTAGATAAGCACTTTGCGCCACTTTAATCCCCTCTTTTGCCAACTCTTTCCCCATTTTATAGTAGGTCAGGGTTAAATTTTGCTCTTCCCCTTGAGCAATATACTGATTCGGGTTGGCATAATTTTGGGTTTTGAATTTTTTGGTGTCCAGCTTACGAATATCTGACGGATACTGCCCGGTAATTTCGTACAACGCTTCAATACTGTTATCAACATCGTTTTTGGCGCCGATTTCATTGGCAACCACACTGTCGTATTGTGCTTGCGCTTCATCAACATCGGTCACCGCAACCAAACCCACTTGATATTGTTGGTTAGTGTTAGTTAACTGCTTGTAAACCGCACTTTTTTCCGCTTGTACTGAAGTTAACGTATCAATACTGTTTAATACGTTAATATAGGCTGCCGCCACCCGATACAATAAATTCTGTTGCGTCGCTTGATAAGACACTTCTGCCTGCTGCGCCGTTTTTTCCTGCAGTGACAAATTACGCCACAGGCTCATATTAAACAGTGACTGGCTGAGGGTAAGCCCGGCGCTGAAAACACGATTTTGCCCAAAGCTGTTGTTCAAACTGCTATTATGGTTGCTTCCATGATCAATATAACGGCTACTGCTATAACCGGCATTGGCGCTTAATTGAGGCAGTAACGCTCCTTTTGCCTGATTTTTGCCTTCCATAATTTGCTGGCTGTCAGCATAGGCTTTCTTGACGATTGGGTCACTGATTTTCGCCTGTTCATAAGCGTCAAGCAGGGATGTCGCCATCACTTGTTGCGCGAAGCCTAAGCTTAAAACCGACAGCAACAATGCTGCTTTTTTCATATTTACTCTCTCCACTAAATGATCGTTCATTCGCACATTTTACCGAAAAGTATTTATAAATGTAAGTGAAAAAAATGCTTAATTTGATACACTAACAACCATACTTCATAAGTAATCAAGGAAATAATGTATGTCAATTGAACAATTTTCCAGCACTGATTTAACGGTTGAACAGCAAGATCTGGTCTATGATGGTTTTTTTAAATTGTACAAAATCCAATTCCGCCACAAACTATTTGCCGGTGGTTACAGCGGCACAGTCACCCGCGAATTACTCTACAAAGGTGCGGCTTCTGCGGTTATCGCCTATGATCCAAAGCGCGATCAAGTGGTTTTAGTCGAACAAGTGCGGATCGGTGCTTATGTTGCCGGCAGCCCACAATCTCCTTGGCTGCTGGAATTGATCGCCGGCATGGTAGAACAAGGCGAACAGGCACAACAAGTGGCACTGCGTGAGGCACAAGAAGAAGCCGGGGTCACAATTGAGCAGATTATTCCGGCACTGAGCGTTTGGGACAGCCCCGGCGGCGTGTTTGAACGCATTCACCTGTTTGCCGGCAAAGTTGATGCGGCTAAAGCCGATGGTTTACATGGTTTGGCAGAAGAACATGAAGACATCAAAGTGCACGTCGTCAGCCGCGAACAGGCTTATCAGTGGGTTGAAAGCGGTAAAATCGACAACAGTATTGCAGTGATCGGCTTACAGTGGCTACAGTTAAATTATCCACGTTTGAAAAAATTATGGGTATAGCCTAAAAAAGTGATGTAACTCTAATTTTTCAAGATTATTTAACACAAAATGTGCGCCTACTAGCATTTTTAATATAAAACTACTGACATTTTTATAAAAAACAGTATCTTATCAGTTATAACTTATTTTTATTTTTTATCAATTTTGTTGGTATATTTTGAGAACGACTTTTCTACACCATTCTGACAAGCTGCCGGTTCGGTTTATTCAAGTAACCGACCCGCATCTGTTTGCCGATAAAAAAGCGGAGTTGTTGGGAATTAACACTTTCGACAGCTTCAAGGCAGTTCTATCCGAGATTCAACAAACGCCGTTCACTTTTGAATTTGTATTAGCGACCGGAGATTTGACCCAAGACAATAATCCGGAAGGATATCGCTATTTCAGTGAAGAAATTTCACAGTTGCAAAAACCGGTTTTTTGGATTCCTGGCAACCATGATTATCAGCCACACATGGTTGAAACCTTAAACCGTTATCCTGAATTTATCTCTCCGCTAAAACACATTATCGTCAACAATAACTGGCAGATTTTGATGTTGGACAGCCAAGTGCTGAATGTGCCGCACGGCTATCTGAATCAATATCAATTAGACTGGTTGATCGCAAAAATAGAACAATATCCTGATTTATATACGCTGGTGGTACTGCACCACCATATTGCGCCAACCCGCTCCGCTTGGCTGGATCAACATAATCTACGTAATACCTCAGAATTTTTAAGCTGTCTGCAACAACATTGTCATATTAAAGCGATTATTAGCGGACACATCCATCAGGAAATGGATACCCTGTGGAATAACTATCGAATCCTGACTACCCCATCAACCTGCATTCAGTTTAAATCCGACAGTTACCACTTCAACTTGGATATTTTGCCACCGGGTTGGCGCGAGTTTGAATTGTATCCGGACGGCAGCTTGATAACACAGGTGAAGCGGCTCAAACATAATCTGTTTGTTCCGGATTTTAATATTTCAGGTTATTAGGGGCTGTCGGGTAAAATAGGTTGTTATCTAACACCTGTTACTTAAATAGCGTTCGCTGGCGGCGACTCGGCTTAATTTGGCTGATCAATACCAAACCCAACACCAAAATATAGCCGATAAAAATCGCTATTAACCACTGCGGCATTGCAAAACCCAGTAATGACCACTGAATTTCGCTGCAAGAACCGTAAGCCTCAAACATTTGTGGCAACCACTTATTTAGCGGTAAAGTAGAGGGAAATTCCACCATCAGCGGGCACTGATTCCACGGCACCGGATTCAGTTGGTAATCAGTATGTTGCAGTGCTAATAACAGCCCTTTCACCGCACTTGCCAAGCCAACCGCTAACGCTAATAAACGGATCAGCAACAATCGCGGTGCAACCATTCCAATCAATGCTGCCAATGCCACGCCGGCAATGGCAACACGTTCATAAATACACATCACACAGGGTTCTAATTTCATGACGTGTTGAAAATACAGCCCAGTGGCTTCAAACGCCAAACAGGACAGCAGCAGCAGCAGCCAACTGCCACGACTAAGGGAAACTTGCTTTAAGTAATATAACATTCGCTTTCCTTATTATGTTGTCAAAATACACCGATACTTTGGAACCAGAGGGTGAATTTAGGTAAAAACAGTTCTACCGATACTAACCCAACTAGCGCTAAAACGATAGTATAAGGTAAAGCCATATAAACCATTCGTCCATAAGATAAGCGAATTAATGGTGCAAATGATGATGTTAATAAAAACAGAAAAGCCGCCTGTCCATTTGGTGTCGCCACCGACGGCAGGTTGGTTCCGGTATTGATTGCCACCGCAATCAGTTCAAACTGTTGCTGTGTAATCGTTCCAGCTGTCAATGCCGCTTTGGCTTCATTAATATATACTGTGCCGACAAACACATTATCGGAAATGGCAGACAGTAAACCATTAAAAATATAGAACAGCGCTAATTGTGTCTCATCTGAGGCGTGTAGCACAAAATTAATAATCGGCTGGAACAGTCCTTGATCGATGATCACCGACACCACCGCAAAAAATACCACTAAAAGTGCAGTAAACGGCAGCGCGTCTTGAAAGGCTTTGCCTAAGGCATGTTCTTCAGTGATACCACAAAGTGCGGTCGCCAAAATAATCACACTCAGACCAACCAGCCCTACTGCCGCCAAATGAAACGCTAAACCACAGATCAACCAAATACCAACCAACGCTTGCACATAAAGGCGCATGCGATCCTGATCTGTCATTTTACGGCTCTGCTCGCGCTCATAACGCGCCAACACCACCCAGACTTTTTGTGGCAAACGCTGCCCGTAGCCGAATACTTTAAAACGCTCTAGTGCCAAACAGGTTAACGTTCCGCAAATCAACACCGGCAAAGTCACCGGCAACATGCGTAAGAAAAATTCGCTAAATCCCCAACCCGCCTGTGCTGCAATAATTAAATTTTGCGGCTCACCAACCATTGTCATCACCCCACCAAGTGCGGTACCGACCCCGGCGTGCATCATTAAACTGCGCAGGAAACTGCGAAATTGCTCTAACGTATTGCGTGACATATCAATTTTTTGATCATTAAAAATATCGTCAGAGTTATCGTCAAAGGTGTAACCGGAAGCGACTTTATGATATACCGCATAAAAGCCGGTTCCGACACTGATAATCACCGCAACAACAGTCAAGGCATCTAAAAAAGCAGACAAAAAAGCCGCACTGAGACAAAACGCCAATGACAGACGCAATTTTGAGCGGATCCCCAACAGTAATTTGGTAAAAATAAACAGTAGCAGCTGCTTCATAAAGAAAATCCCTGCTACCATAAACACCAGTAGCAGGAGAACTTCGATATTCGCCATAATTTCATGCATCACGTGATCCGGTGAAGTCATGCCGATGAAAACCGCTTCAATCACCAACAAACCACCAGCTTGCAACGGATAGCATTTCAGTGCCATTGCCAAGGTAAAAATAAATTCTGCAACCAGCAGCCAACCCGCCCAGAACGGGCTGATGGTAAAATAAATAATCGGATTAACAATTAAAAACCCTAAAATACAAGCCTTGTACCAATCCGGTGTTTTACCCAAAAAATTACGTAAAATCGCACTGCTGTAATTCATTTTTCTACCCTGAATCTCGTTTTTCTAACGTATGATTTGTCAATAATGAAGTATTGTAATCAAGTTCTATAAAAAGAATAACCATTTATGATCTTATATAAAAAAATGCTAACCAAATCACATTTTTAAACCATTAACCTTCTATTATTTCGCCACTTTCCTGATTTTCAAAAATAAGTGAAACCGAGTTAACACAAAACCGTAAGCCGGTCGGCGGCGGACCATCATCGAAAACATGCCCTAAATGAGAATCACAGTGGCCGCAACGAATTTCAGTACGGTGGCGTGACAAGCTGTAATCGTCCAAATAGCGTATCGCCTGCTCGGATACCGGTTGATAAAAACTCGGCCAACCGCAACCGGCATCAAATTTAGTGTCCGAGACAAATAACCGCGAATTGCACAATAAACAGCGGTATAACCCAAGCCCCTGCTGTTGCAATAATTTTCCGCTGAACGGCAATTCGGTGCCTTGCTCAAGACAAATTCGCTGCTGTTCTGGTGTAAGTTGTTCTTTTGTTTTCATTGTTCCTCCCAAGATTCTACATTGGCCTTATTCTAAAACAAAACGCACCACGCTATCGATTTTTTCTGCTATAAAGCCACCTTATTATCTGCTATATTTTTGGAGCTATCTTGACTTGACGCAATAATTTGTTGTTTCGAACGAATACAAATCTGTGATATACTTCACACAGTTACATGGCGCTGCGACAACACGTTAAAATAGCATCAAATCAGTTATTTTTATGTGAAAATAACGGCAAAATGTAGTAATTTTGTTAAACATTAATGAAGGGTAAAATCTCATGGCAATTAAAATTGGTATTAATGGTTTTGGCCGTATCGGTCGTTTCGTATTTCGTGCTTCTATCAACCGTTCTGATATCGAAGTTGTCGGTATCAACGACTTGATCGATGCTGATTACATGGCATACATGTTAAAATACGATTCAACTCACGGCCGCTTCGACGGTACAGTTGAAGTGAAAGACGGCAACCTGGTTGTTAACGGCAAAACCATTCGTGTTACAGCAGAACGTGATCCTGCAAACTTAAAATGGGATGAAATCGGGGTTGACGTTGCTGTTGAAGCAACAGGTTTGTTCTTAACCGACGAAACTGCACGCAAACACATTACCGCCGGTGCGAAAAAAGTGGTATTAACAGGTCCTTCTAAAGACAAAACACCAATGTTCGTTAACGGTGTTAACTTTGATACTTATGCAGGTCAAGACATCGTTTCTAACGCCTCTTGCACCACAAACTGCTTAGCGCCAATCGCGAAAGTATTGAACGACAAATGGGGCATCAAAGACGGTTTAATGACCACTGTTCATGCTACCACCGCTACTCAGAAAACCGTTGACGGTCCATCTGCCAAAGACTGGCGTGGTGGTCGCGGTGCGGCACAAAACATCATTCCTTCATCAACAGGCGCTGCAAAAGCAGTTGGTGTGGTCATTCCTGAATTGAACGGCAAATTGACCGGTATGGCGTTCCGTGTTCCTACCACTAACGTTTCTGTGGTTGACCTGACCGTTAATCTGGCAAAACCAGCAACTTATGCAGAAATCTGTGCTGAAATGAAACGTGCTTCTGAAAACGAATTGAAAGGCGTGTTAGGTTACACCGAAGATGAAGTGGTTTCTACCGACTTCAACGGCTGCCCATTAACATCGACTTTCGATGCTAAAGCCGGTATCGCATTAACTGACACCTTCGTTAAAGTCGTTTCTTGGTACGATAACGAAATCGGTTATTCAAACAAAGTATTAGACTTAGTTGCTCACATTTCTAAATAATGAAATCTTAAGCAAAAATAATATTGAATACCGCACTTTAGTGCGGTATTTTTTTGCATTGAAAATAGGGGCCATTAATCGTTTTTTAATTTAGACATAAAAAAAAGGGCAGATTAGCCTGCCCGCTTTTTATCATTAGGTTGAATACTAACTTTGTGTTTCTGAGTCCGGATCGCCGATGGCAATCGGCTTGATTAAGCCAAAGAAAGCGACAACAGCAATTGCAGATGATGCCAAACCTAAATAGACCGATAATTCATAATCCAAGCCAAAGCCAATTTGCGCATTAAACAAGAACGTAGCACAAACCGCTGTCATAAAGACTGCGGGGATTGTGGCAACCCAGTGGAATTTGGCATAGCGGTACAGATAAGCCGCTGCGACCCACAACATCACCGTTGCCGTCGTTTGGTTTGCCCAACCGAAATAACGCCACAAAATTTGGAAATCAATTTTAGAGACCACAAAACCAATTGCAAACAACGGAATCGCAATCAACAACCGTTTTGGCAAGCTACGTTGTTCTAACTTGAAGAAATCAGCAATCAGCAAACGTGCTGCACGGAATGCAGTGTCGCCAGAAGTGATTGGCAACACGACTACACCCAATACTGCCAAAATCCCACCAAATACGCCCAACATACCAATAGCCGAGTCATACACCACTTTCGATGGCGTACCCGCAGCAATTGCCGCATTCATTGCTTCGGAAGATTCATAGAAACTCAAACCGACCATACACCAAATTAAGGCAATGACCCCTTCACCGATCATCGCACCATAGAAAATAAAGCGTCCTTCGCTCTCATTTTGGGTACAACGTGCCATCAATGGCGTTTGAGTTGCATGGAAACCGGAAATCGCACCACAGGCAATAGTGATGAACAACAACGGCCAAATCGGCAGATCTTTCGGATGTAAATTCTGTAAGAAAGTGCCAAAATCAACGTCCATCCCCACACTGCGGAACAACGGAATGCCTTCGAAGAATAAACCGAACAACATGCCAACGGTCATAAACAACAGCAACGCCCCGAATAGCGGATAAATCCGTCCGATGATTTTGTCAATCGGTACTAGGGTTGCCAGTAAATAGTAGATAAAGATAACACTAGTCCAGATGACTAAAATAGTGCCGCTGCTGACACCTGATTCCTCATTTACCGCACCTGCCCCCACAGAACCGGAGCTCATTACTTCGGTTGTAATATTGGTCAGCAATGATGCCGGGCTGGCAACAAAGACCACACCGACCAGTAATAGCAGCAAAATCGCCAATATATTCATAAAATGCTTGGCTGGTGCACCTAAATATTTGCCCGCCAAAAACGGAATATTGGCACCTTTATTACGAATACTCAGCATACCACAAAAATAATCGTGCACCGCTCCGGCAAAAATACAACCGAACACAATCCACAACATCGCCACAGGACCATACAATGCCCCTAAAATCGGACCAAAAATCGGGCCGGTTCCGGCAATATTCAATAGCTGAATCAACCAGATTTTTTTCTTCGACATCGGCACATAGTCAACGCCATCAGCCATATGGTGGGCTGGTGTGGCTCGTGCCGGGTTAATTTTGAAAATCTTTTCAATAATCTTGCCATACACGAAATAACCGGCCAGCAATAAGCCTACGCAAATGAGAAACCATAACATAATTAATACTCCAAAAAAGGAAGACATAAAGACGCTGGCATTCTAACAGAATTCGCAATAGGTGAAAGAATTGTAAATAGATAGTACGTTTTTTTGCACAAAAATGTGACAAATCGCACATTTTTAATACATAAAATAAGATAGGCAAAGTGCGGTTGTGCTATCTGCTTATTCAATAAAACCGCACTTTGATAATTTGGAGGTTAACGCTAAATAAAAAACGGCTCCGGATCAATCCTCTTTTTTTGTTGGTTTTTCCGGTTCCGGATCTTGTTTGATAATCGGCACACAGCGCCGGCAACCACCGCCTTGATCAACCCCCATCTCTTTGCACAGTTGGTTGTATTTCTCCAATACGGTTTTGAACAGTCCTTTTTTAGCGGGTGTTTGCTTATTACTTACCATTTTCCTTCCCTCCGACTTCAGTATTAACGCTGGTTAATCCCTGAAATTATTGAACTGGAACGGCTGTCCCAACTCTGCACCTTTCACCAGTTGAATCACCGCTTGCAAATCATCACGCGATTTGCCGGTCACCCGCACTTGATCGCCTTGAATCTGGGTTTGCACTTTGATTTTGGCGTCTTTCACCAACTTGGTGATTTTCTTCGCCATCTCGCTTTCAATCCCTTGTTTGATCTTCACTTCTTTACTGTAAATCTTGCCGCTATGCTCAAACTGCTCGTCAATGTCCAGTGAATTATGCTCAATGCCACGCTTAATCATCGCACTACGCAAAATATCCAGCAATTGTTCCACCTGAAAATCCGATTCGCTGCTGACTTTGATTTTGACATCTTTTTCATTCAGCTCAATTGCGGCTTGTACGTTTTTGAAATCCCAGCGGTTAGTCAAATCACGATTGGCATTTTCTACTGCATTGCGTACTTCGTGCACGGTTACTTCGGATACAATATCAAAAGAAGGCATAATTTATTTCTCCTCAATCTCAAATTTATGTTCAAATTTATGTTTTTTACTAGAATCTGTTGATGTTTGCAAACGTTGATTGGCTTCCAATAATAACAAAAGTGCGGTCAAATCGCTGTGATTAATCACAATCTGCGCCTGTTGTTGCACTTTCGGTTTGGCATGAAAGGCAATACCCAAGCCCGCTTGTGCCAACATCGGCAAGTCATTCGCGCCGTCGCCAATCGCAATCGTCTGTTGTTTGTTTAAGCCGAATTGTTCACGCAAATCGTTGAGGGTTTGCGCTTTAAAGTTAGCATCAACCACCTGCCCAATCACTTGTCCGGTCAGCACGCCGTCGATAATTTCCAGTTGATTCGACACAGCAGCATCGAGTTTTAACGTTTGCTTTAAATAATCGGCAAAATAAGTGAAGCCACCGGAAGCAATCGCAGTGCGCCAACCCTGCTGCTGCAATACTTGCAACAACCGCTCTAAACCGGGCATTAACGGTAACTTTGACCGCACTTGCTGCAAAATCGCCTCTGGCGCACCTTGCAGCGTACCCACGCGACGGCGTAGGCTTTGTTCAAAATCTAATTCACCGCGCATCGCCTGCTCAGTGATTTCAGACACCAATTCACCACAGCCTGCCAATTTAGCAATTTCGTCAATACATTCAATTTGAATCGCAGTGGAATCCATGTCCATCACCAGCAATCCCGCCGTCTGCAACCGCACTTCGCTGTTTAACGGCGCAAGATCCAAGCCGAATTGCTTGGCAACATTCAACCATTCGCGTTGATAATGCCCGCGCAAAATCACTGCCACCATTTGTTCGCTTGACCAAGCATCACACAGCCACAACGGCTGCCGGATTTGCTCCGCAAAAGCGAGCAACGTGGTTTTATCTAAACGTTTACCGTACAAAACAAACGGTTGCACTGCACTTGATGTGGTTGGTTTTCCATTCAATTCAGCCGGTAACGTTGTCCAAAAATCAGTGATCGTATTCAGATTGTGTTGTGACATACTCGTTCCAAGTTATTTTACTGTGCTATAATCCGTCGCTATTAATAGCACAATTTCACGCATTTGAACATTTATAAGAGGCAACGTTGGTCTATTTGAATAAAGAAAAAGTCATCAAATCAGTACTGTTACTGACGATCATTTTAGCCTGCGGCGCCATTCTCAGTGTGATTTTGTATGGCGTAAACCAGTTTAAGGTCGGCTCGCAGCTCGCCAGTGTCAATCAGGTCTCCTATCTGTCGCACACTTTGGTTCGACAACAGGCAAATCTGATGTCGGTGCTGTTGGCAAATAATGCCAAACCGGAAAGTTTAAGTGACAGCTTAGATCAATTCCAATTGCAGGAATTTGTGCTGGACGCTACCGTGTATTCGCCGCAAGGCGCTATTTTGGCACAAAGCAGCAATCCGTTTAATTTTCGCGCCCGCATTGGCTTGGATGCCATCAACGATAGTGAAATCAGTAGCACCCAACAAATTGTCGAGCCGATTTATTCCGCCCGCGGCTTGCTCGGCTATCTGCGCGTGACCTTTGACACCCAATACGGGCAAACTACCCAAGAAAAAATCAACTCACTGTTTCACCATCTCTACGGCGAACTGATTATCGTATTTCTCTGTGGCATATTGTTTGCCAGCAGCGTTCACTATTTTTTGCGCAAACGACGCAAAACCGTCGTCACACATAAAGTCGAGCCAAGTGCTGTCACTAAAGCCAGCAGCCATGCTGCACAAGCGTTCCATTCCAAACGGCGGCGCTTTCGGGTGTAATCGTCCATAAATACGCTTTTTGGGCAGCAAAAAACCGCACTTGAAAAGTGCGGTTTCCAATTTAAACCGTTTTAAACGACAAATAGAATTAGGCTGCTAATTTTTTGATATGAGCAGATAATTTAGATTTGTGGTTAGCCGCTTTATTTGCGTGGATCAGGCCTTTAGAAGCCATTCTGTCCACCACTTTTTGCATTTCGACAAATGCGGTTTCGGCTGCGGATTTGTCACCGGTTGCTACGGCTGCGTAGGCTTTTTTGATGTAAGTACGCATCATAGAACGTTGACTTGCATTGTGCTGACGGCGTTTTTCAGATTGAATCGCACGTTTTTTCGCTGACTTGATATTAGCCAAGGTCAAACTCCCAAGAATTTCTGTAAAAAATGGACATAAAAATAAAGGCGTAAAATATGCCTGCTTTCTATGCGTTTGTCAAATAGTAATATGCACTTTGTTCGTTATCGCCGTGTATTGCCGCAACAAGACACGATTTAGGGTTGTAGCCACAGCGAAAACAGGGTTCGGACAAAAGAGCCACTTTCGCCATTTCTTCCCCACTTCACATGCTCTACCTTACACATAGGGGCGCAATTTTAGCAGTTTTTTTATGTGGAATATAGCTAAAAAACAAATTTTCTATACAATTAGCCCAATCATTCAACTTAAGTCGTTCAACTTATTCTGCCATCAGAGATCCTGTTTTGAGTAAACCGTTATTGAAATCCGGCATTATCGTCAGCAGCATGACCTTGCTGTCACGCGTGCTTGGGCTAATCCGCGACGTGGTGATCGCCAATCTGCTCGGTGCCGGTGCCGCAGCCGATATTTTCTTATTTGCCAACCGTATTCCAAATTTTTTGCGCCGTTTGTTCGCCGAAGGCGCTTTTTCGCAAGCGTTTATTCCGGTGTTGGCAGAATATCGCAAAGAAGGCGATCTCAGCCAAACCCAGGAATTTGTCGCCAAAGTGAACGGCACGCTCGGCGGCTTGGTGGCGATTGTCACCGTCGTCGCCATGGTCGGCTCGCCGGTGATCGCGGCGATTTTCGGCACCGGTTGGTTTATGGATTGGCTCAATGACGGGGCGAACGGCTATAAATATGAGCAAGCCTCACTGTTGCTGAAAATCACGTTTCCTTATTTATGGTTTATCACCTTAGTTGCGCTGTCGGGCGCGATTCTTAACACGCTCGGCAAATTCGGCGTGATGGCGTTTTCGCCGGTGTTGCTGAATATTGCGATGATCGCCACCGCACTTTTCCTTGCGCCTCGGATGGAAAGCCCGGATCTGGCGCTAGCAATCGGGATTTTCCTCGGCGGCTTACTCCAATTTCTATTCCAAATTCCGTTTTTAAAACAAGCCAAAATGCTGGTGAAGCCGAAATGGGCGTGGCACGATCCGGGTGTGAAAAAGATCCGCACCTTGATGATTCCGGCACTATTCGGGGTCTCAGTCAGCCAAATCAACCTGCTGCTGGACACCTTTATCGCCAGTTTCTTGATGACCGGCTCAATCAGTTGGCTGTATTATTCTGACCGCCTGCTCGAATTTCCGCTCGGGCTGTTCGGCATTGCGATTTCCACTGTGATTTTGCCGACCCTCGCGCGCCACCACGTTCACAAGCAAGGAAATGAGGTGGTTAGTCAAGAATTTCGCAACACCATGGATTGGGGCGTGCGCATGATTTTACTGCTCGGCATTCCGGCCGCGATCGGGATCGCAATTTTGGCACAGCCGATGTTGATGGCACTGTTTATGCGCGGTAGCTTTTTACTCAGCGATGTGATCGCCGCGTCCTATTCTTTGTGGGCGTTCACCAGTGCCCTGCTCAGTTATATGTTGATTAAAATTCTCGCCAACGGTTACTACGCACGGCAAAACACCAAAACACCGGTGCGCTACGGCATTATCGCCATGGTGAGTAATATGGGCTTTAACCTGTTGGCAATTCCGTTCGGCTACGTCGGTTTGGCGATTGCCTCTGCCATGTCCTCCACCTTGAACGCCTATCTGTTGTATCACGGGCTTGCCAAAGCCGGCGTCTATCGCTTAAGCAAAACAACACTGATTTTTGCCCTGCGCCTGCTCGCCTCAGCGCTCGGCATGGGCGCGTTTCTGTTCTACTATTCTCCAACGCTCAACACTTGGGCAGCAATGGGATTATTCAGCCGTATTCATTGGTTGATCTGGTTGATTTGTGGCGCCGGTTTGGTCTATTTTATCTTGCTGGCACTGTTCGGCGTGCGCAAACAGCATTTTCGCCATTAATTTTAATTGGGCTATCTTTTGATTGGAACACCGTATGCAATTCATTCGTGGGATTTATAATTTACCTTTGCTGCCACAAGGCTGCGCGCTGACAATTGGCAATTTCGACGGCTGCCATTTGGGGCATCAACAAATTCTGGCGCACCTGAAACAAAAGGCACAGCAACTGGGTTTGCCGACGGTGGTGATGTTATTTGAACCGCAGCCAAACGAATTTTTTTCCGCCGCAAATGCCCCAGCGCGCCTGATGCGTCTGCGTGATAAATTAATGTTTTTACAGCAAGCCGGGATTGATTATGTGCTGTGCGTTCGCTTCAACCGCACTTTTGCTAATTTGAGTGCCGATCAGTTTATCCAACGGTATTTGGTCGAAAAACTACAGGTGAAATTCCTCAGTATCGGCGACGATTTCCAATTCGGCGCACAACGGCAGGGCAATTTTCAGACGCTATTAAATGCCGGCGCAAAGTGCGGTTTTGAAGTGGAAAACAACGACAGTTTTGCGCTGAATAACCAGCGTATCAGCAGCACGTTAATCCGCAAAGCCCTTGCCGAAGATGATTTGGCGCTCGCCAAAGCGATGTTAGGCAAGCCATATAGCATTCGCGGACGGGTGGCACACGGCAATAAATTAGGACGCACCATCGGCTTCCCCACCGCCAATATCCAACTGCACCGCCAAGTCAACCCGATTCAAGGCGTGTATGCGGTCGAAATTCTCTACAAGTGCGCTCAACGCTATCAAGGGGTTGCCAATATCGGCAACCGTCCCACCGTCGATGGCGGCACGCACCCATTACTGGAAGTGCATATCTTTGATTTTAAACAAAATTTATACGGACAACCGTTGGAAATTATTCTCCGCAAAAAAATCCGCAACGAAATCAAATTCGCCGATTTTGCCCAGTTGAAACAACAGATCGCCAGTGATGTACAAACTGCGAAAGATTTTTTCAAATTAAACGTTTAACCTAGGATGAGGAATTTATGCTGAAATACTTTTATACCGCACTTTTGACTTTAGTATTAAGTTTACCGTTAAACGCGCAAGTAGAATCATTTGAACAACAGGCTCAAAGACTAGCAGAGCAAAGTGATCCGGAAACTCAAATGAATTTGGGATATATGTATTATCTAGGCGAGGAGGGATTAAAACAAGACTATCAAAAAGCTAGGCAATGGTTTCAAAAAGCCGCAAATAGTGGTTATGCCCGTGCGCAATTTAATTTAGGTGTACTGTATGCTAATGGACATGGGGTTAAACAGGATTATCACCAAGCCGCACAATGGTATCAAAAAGCCGCAAATATTGGTTATGCCCGTGCACAATTTAATTTAGCTTTACTGTATGCTGATGGACAAGGAGTTAAGCAGGACTATCACCAAGCTGTACAATGGTATCAAAAAGCAGCAGGGCAAGGTCATTCTTCAGCCCAATATAATTTGGGTATGATGTATGAGGATGGGCAGGGAGTAAAACAAGATTACCAACAAGCCATGCAGTGGTATCAAAAAGCAGCGGAACAAGGCAATCCTCAGGCACAAAATAATCTGGGTGTTCTCTATAGTAATGGGCGAGGCGCAAGACAAGATTTTATTAAAGCAAAACAATGGTTTAGTAAAGCTTGCGACAACGGTGTGCAGAGCGGTTGTGATAATTACCGTACACTCCATGAACACGGTTATTAAAGATCAAAGTGCGGTCAATGCCATCAAGTTGCCAACATCCGCAACCGTTCCACGCTAGACCGCGCATCTTCAAATTAAACGTTTAACCTAGGATGAGAAATTTATGCTGAAATACTTTTATGCCACACTTTTGACTTTATGCTTCAGTTTACCGTTAAGCGCGCAAACGGAATCGTTTGAACAATTGCAAGTCCGAGCAGAACAAGGCGATGTCGATGCACAATATAATTTAGGCGTGATATATAATACCGGTGAAGGCGTTGAACAAAATTACCAACAAGCCGCAATATGGTATCAAAAAGCAGCTGAACAAGGTCATGCTTATGCACAAAATAATTTAGGTTTTATGTATGACCACGGACAAGGGGTAGCACGAGATGAGTTACAAGCCATTGAATTGTATCAAAAAGCGGCGGAACAAGGCGATATTGTAGCACAATATAATTTAGGCGTTATCTATGAGCAATCGGAAATAATACAGGATTATCAGAAAGCCACTAAATGGTATCAAGAAGCAGCAGGACAAGGTCATTCTTCAGCCCAATATAATTTGGGTATGATGTATGATGATGGACGAGGAGTAAAACAAGATTACCAACAAGCCATGCAGTGGTATCAAAAAGCAGCAGAACAAGGCAATCCTCAGGCACAAAATAATCTGGGCGTTCTCTATAGTAATGGGCAAGGGGTAACACAAGATTTTCTTAAAGCAAAACAATGGTATGCTAAAGCTTGTGATAACGGCGAGCAACTTGGTTGTGATAATTATCGTAAACTCAATAAGCAAGGTTATTAAAGGTCAAAGTGCGGTCGGCGCCATCAAGTTGCCAACATCCGCAACCGTCCCACGCTAGACCGCGCATCTTCAAATTAAACGCTTAATCTAGGATGAGGAATTTATGCTGAAATACTTTTATACCGCACTTTTGACTTTAGTATTAAGTTTACCGTTAAACACACAAGCGGAATCATTGGCACAGCTGCAAACCCGCGCAGCGCAAGGCGATGCGCAAGCCCAATTTGAGCTGGGCGATCACTATTTTCTGTCTGACGGTGGCAAAGAGAGTGATCAGCAAGCGGTCATGTGGTTTAAAAAAGCTGCCGAGCAAAACTTCGCCGAGGCGCAATATGCGCTTGGGCAGCTATCACGTGACGGTATTGGTGTTCCACAAGATTATTCTCAGGCGCTGTATTGGTTGCAACAAGCAGCTGAGCAAAACCATGCCAAAGCACAATTTGACCTTGCCTACCTGTATCTGAAAGTTAAACAAGATTATGCACTCGCCGCACAGTGGCTGCAAAAGCCGCCGAACAAAATCTAGCTGAAGCGCAATATGCGCTCGCCGTGTTATACCGCGAAGGCGAAGGCGTCAAACAGGACTACCCACTTGCGCTGCACTGGCTGCAAAAAGCGGCAAAACAAGGCGATGCCAAATCACAGTATAATCTCGCATCGCTGTACAGCGATGCACAAGCAATGACCCCGAATTATCCGCAAGCGTTGTACTGGTATCACAAAGCCGCTGCGCAAGATTTCACCCTGGCACAATATAACCTCGGCGTGTTGTACCGTGACGGGAAAGCAGGGAATCCGGATTATCAGCAAGCGCAGCAATGGTTTCAAAAAGCCGCAGATAAGGAATTTACCTTGGCGCAATTTAATCTTGGTTTGCTGTACTATGACGGGCAAGGGGTCACACAAGATTATGCGCAAGCGCTACGTTGGTTTCAAAAAGCGGCGGATCAAGGCTACCCGGCGGCACAATATAATCTCGGGCTGATGTACCGTGCCGGACAAGGCGTGAAAGCCGACTATGCACAAGCCGTACACTGGTTTCGAAAAGCCGCCGAGCAAAATAATTCGCCGGCACAAAACAGCCTGGGTGTGATGTACAGCGAAGGACTCGGTGTGGCACAGAATTTCAAACAAGCTGAAATTTGGTACTGCAAAGCCTGCGATAACCAAAACCAACCCGGCTGCAATAATTACCGTAAGCTCATGCAAATGATGGATAAAGAGTGAGTTCAAGTGCGGTTGCAAAACCGCACTTTTGCTTTCCAGTCCTGCTTTTTTCTATAACGACTTATCCAAAAACTATCGAAAATTAACCGCACTTTGCGTATAATGTGGCGATTATTTGCTTAAAAACATGGAATGAATGATGTCTAACGAAAATACTGACTACAAAAACACGCTGAATCTGCCGGAGACCGGCTTTCCAATGCGTGGCGATCTGGCGAAGCGCGAGCCGAAAATGCTGGAAAACTGGTATCAGAAATCGCTGTACCAAAAAATTCGCCAAGCGGCAAAAGGCAAAAAAAGTTTTATCCTGCATGACGGTCCTCCCTACGCCAATGGCACATTGCATATCGGACACGCGGTCAACAAAATTTTAAAAGATGTGATCATCAAATCTAAAACCGCACTTGGCTACGATTCGCCGTATGTTCCGGGTTGGGACTGCCACGGCTTGCCGATTGAACTGAAAGTGGAAGGCTTGGTCGGCAAACCGAACCAAAAAATCAGCGCCGCCGAATTCCGTGAAGAGTGCCGCAAATACGCTGCCAGCCAAGTGGAAGGACAGAAAGCTGATTTTATCCGTTTCGGGGTTTTAGGCGATTGGGATAATCCATATCTGACCATGAATTTTGATACTGAAGCCAATATTATCCGCACGTTGGGCAAGGTGATCAAAAACGGGCATTTGTACAAAGGCTACAAACCGGTGCACTGGTGCCTGGACTGCGCTTCCTCCTTGGCGGAAGCAGAAGTGGAATACGAAGAACACAAATCACCGTCGATTTATGTGCGTTTTGCCGCTGACGATCAAAGTGCGGTCGCGGCTAAATTTAATGCCGCTGGTCATGGTGCAATTTCAGCGGTGATCTGGACCACGACACCGTGGACTTTGCCGTCAAATAAAGCCATCTCAATCAATCCTGAACTTAATTATCAACTGGTTCAACTCAACGGTGAACAACCGGAGCGGTTGATTTTGGTGAAAGAGCTGGTTGCCGCCACAATGCAGGCGTTGGCGATCAGCGACTATACCGTGTTGGGCGAAGCCAAAGGCAGCGATTTAGAGCTACTGAGCTTTAAGCACCCGTTCTATGACTACAGCGTGCCGTTTATCTTAGGCGACCACGTCACCACCGAAGCCGGTACCGGCTTGGTGCACACGGCGCCGGATCATGGCTTGGACGACTATAACATCGCAAAAAAATACGACATTGCGATGGTCAATTTGGTCAATGACGACGGTACCTTTAACCAACGCACGCCATTTTTCGCCGGATTAAATGTGTTCAAAGCCAATCCGTTGGTGATCGAGAAATTAAAAGAAACCAACAGCCTGCTGAAAGTACAAACCATCGCTCACAGCTACCCGCACTGCTGGCGCCACAAAACCCCGATTATTTTCCGAGCCACGCCACAATGGTTTATCGGCATGGAAACCCAAGGGTTGCGCCAACAAGCATTAAAAGAGATTCAAGGGGTGCAATGGATCCCGGATTGGGGACAAGCGCGGATCGAAACCATGGTGGCAAACCGCCCCGACTGGTGTATTTCGCGTCAGCGTACTTGGGGCGTGCCGATGACCCTGTTTATCCACAAGCAGACCGAAGAACTGCACCCACGCAGTTTGGAACTGCTGGAACAAGTGGCACAACGCGTAGAAAAGCGCGGTATTCAAGCTTGGTGGGATCTGGATCCGAAAGAGTTGTTGGGTGATGATGCCGAACAGTACAGCAAAGTGCCTGATACACTGGATGTCTGGTTCGATTCCGGTTCCACCTATTCAACCGTGGTCGCCACCCGTCCGGAATTTGCCGGCAAAGCCGCTGATATGTATCTGGAAGGTTCCGATCAACATCGTGGCTGGTTTATGTCGTCATTGATGTTGTCTACCGCCACCGATAACAAAGCGCCATACCGTCAAGTCTTAACCCATGGTTTTACCGTAGATGCGCAAGGGCGCAAAATGTCGAAATCGATCGGCAATATCGTTGAGCCACAAAAAGTGATGAACAGCTATGGCGCCGATATTCTGCGTTTATGGGTCGCATCCACCGATTATACCGGCGAAATTGCGGTGTCCGATGACAACTTTAAACGCACCGCCGATATGTATCGCCGGATCCGTAACACCATGCGTTTCCTGTTGGCAAACCTGAACGGCTTCGACCCGAAAACCGATATGGTGAAACGTGAAGAGATGATCACGCTCGATCGTTGGGCGGTGGATTGTGCCTTGCAAGCGCAACAAGATATTGCCAACAACTACGACAATTATCAATTCCACTTGGTGGTGCAGCGCTTGATGCGTTTCTTCTCAATTGAGATGGGTTCGTTCTATCTGGATATTATCAAAGACCGCCAATACACGACCAAAGCCGACAGCGTGGCACGCCGCAGCTGCCAAACTGCACTTTACCATATCGCGGAAGCGGCAGTACGTTGGATTGCACCAATTTTATCGTTCACCGCCGACGAAGTTTGGTCCTACCTGCCCGGCGAACACAGTGAATTCGTGTTTACTGAAGAGTTGTATGACGGCCTGTTCGCATTGGACAGCCATGAAAGCATGAACGACAACTATTGGCAGCAGATCCTCAAAGTGCGGTCAGAAGTCAACCGAGTATTGGAACAAGCCCGTGCCGACAAAGTGATCGGCTCCGGATTGGAAGCGGAAGTTACGCTATACGCCGATGAACAGCTTTTACCGCAGTTGCAACAGCTCGGTGCAGAGTTGCGTTTTGTGTTAATCACTTCAAAAGCTGAAGTCAAACCGTTAAGCACAGCGGATGTCGCAGTAGGCGAGCTCAACGGCTTAGCGGTCAAAGTGATCCGCTCGCCGCACGAAAAATGCCCACGCTGCTGGCACTATTCCGACACCATCGGTTTAAACCCGGCTCATCCGCACTTATGCAGCCGCTGCGTGGAAAATGTGGATGGTGAAGGCGAAGTGCGTGAGTTTGCGTAATGTACATTTTTGTTAAATTGTAGGGGCGGATTGCATCCGCCCTTTACTCGTACTCAAGACGCTCGTTCGCTTTATGCCGTAAAAGCGTCTTTGCTATTTTAGAGACATCATCAATGAAAAAAAATGGTCTATCTTTTCTTTGGCTAAGTGCGATCGCCTTTATTCTCGATCTACTGAGCAAATGGATTGTGGTAAACAACTTTCAACTGTATGAAAGCATTAATATTCTGCCGGTTTTTAATTTTACTTATGTGCGTAACTATGGTGCGGCATTCAGTTTTTTGGCGGATCATGGCGGTTGGCAGAAATACTTTTTTATCGTTTTAGCCCTTGGTATTTCAGCCTTGCTCATCTATTGGCTATACCGTAACAGTGTCAGCAAAAAACTGATGAATTGTGGCTATGCGTTGATTATCGGCGGCGCTTTAGCCAATATGGTTGACCGCACTTATCATGGGTTTGTGGTGGATTTTTTACATGTTTACTGGGAAAATTACCATTTTCCGGTATTTAACATCGCCGATGTCAGTATTTCAATTGGTGCCGGTTTACTGATTCTGGATTACTTTGTCAATCCGGAAAAGAAAAACAGTCAGAGTGAGTGATTAAGATGAAAATTATTTTAGCCAATCCACGCGGCTTCTGTGCCGGGGTTGATCGTGCGATCAGCATTGTCGAACTGGCATTGGAAATTCACGGTGCACCGATCTATGTGCGGCACGAAGTGGTGCATAACCGTTTTGTGGTCAACGGCTTGCGCGAACGTGGCGCAGTGTTTGTGGAAGAGCTGGACGAAGTGCCGAACGGGGCGATTGTGATTTTCTCGGCGCATGGGGTCTCGCAACAAGTGCGGCAGGAAGCCAAAAGCCGTGATTTGAAGGTGTTTGATGCCACTTGTCCATTGGTAACTAAAGTACATATGCAAGTGGCGCGCGCCAGCCGCAAAGGCACTAAAGCGATTTTAATCGGACATCAAGGGCACCCGGAAGTGGAAGGTACGATGGGGCAATATGATAATCAGGATGGTGGCATTTATTTGGTCGAATCGGTGGAAGATATTGCCAATTTGCCACTCAGCCAAGCTGATGATTTGACCTTTATGACCCAAACAACATTATCCATTAATGATACCAGTTCCATTATTGAAAACTTAAAAGAGAAATATCCGGCAATTCAGGGACCACGCAAAAACGATATTTGCTATGCCACCACTAACCGGCAAAATGCGGTTGCCGAGCTGGCGAAACAATCAGATTTAGTGATTGTGGTTGGTTCTAAAAACTCCTCTAATTCCAATCGCTTGGCAGAATTGGCATCACGCATGGGAGTTGTTGCTAAGCTAATTGACGATGCTGACGACATTGATGCCAATTGGCTACACAACGTCAATGTGATCGGCATTACCGCTGGCGCTTCTGCGCCGGAAGTGTTGGTGCAATCGGTGGTCAGCCGTTTACGCGAATTGGGCGCAACCAGTGTCGAGGATTTAGAGGGTTGTGAGGAAAATACGGTATTTGAAGTGCCACGCGAATTGCGGATTAAGGCGGTGAGCTGACCGCACTTTGTTTTTATGGTCATTTAACTATAGTTAGTTAAGTATAGTCATTTAAGTTTCAGGCGTATTTTTTACCTATTTTGCGATCCGGATCGAGAGATTTAAGGCTCGGATTCGAATCGCAAGCAAAATATGGGCATAGTGGCGCTGTCGATTTGATTCGGCAGCGTTTTTTTATTTCATTTATCTCAAGCAAAAACTGTATAAAGGAAACACTATGTTTAAGTTAAAATCAAACTTTCGCAAATGGTCTGCTCTGGCATTTTTAGGCGCTTTTACTGCCCTGCCGCTGTCTGCTCAACAAACTGTGGCAATCCCAGCGACTGAAACTGCCACCGAACAAGCCCAAGCCCAAGCCCAAGCCCAAGCCCAAATAGTAACAGAACGTATCAATTTAAACAGCGCCAGCGCTCAAGAATTGGAAAAAGGTCTGCTCGGTATCGGGGCGAAAAAAGCGCAAGCGATCGTGGAATACCGTGAGAAAAACGGCAATTTTATCAGTATTGATCAACTATCCGATGTTTCCGGCATTGGCAAAGCGACATTGGAAAAAAATCGCGATTTGTTAAGCTTATAAATTATCACAAACAAAACCCGGCAGTTTCAGCTGCCGGGTAAAATCAACAATAGATCTGCCAAAAGTGCGGTTTTCACTGTTGTTCGACTAAAAACTGAAACCAGTGTCGCTCTTCAATTCGCGCTTTGATTCTTTTACGTTGACGCAGGCGCAACAGGCGGCGGTGATTATTTTGTAATGAAAGGGATTTCTTCGGTTTAAAAAATACACGGGATCTTCTCATTCTGCTCTCCTGTTACACTCTGTTCTATTCTTCTGTTATCGATTTTATTGCTAATTAGCCATGTTGGATTAAATATTGATCCGCTGCATTGCTGCCGGTTTCAGCCGGTGTCAGTTTGCGGTCGATGGCTTTTTCAATCTCTTTTAAGCGGTAATGTTTGCTGATGCTGTTCATATAGCGGCGGATATTTTCTACATAGGCATGGGCTTCATAGCCGCGCGCATAACCATATTTCAATTTGGAATAGTAGCGTTTTTCTGCCAACAGCGGTAAATTATTTTTTACATCCAACCAGTTGTCCGGATTGCCGCCCAGTTCTTTGGTCAAACGGCGCGCATCCAATAAATGCCCCAATCCCATATTATACGCCGCCAGTGCATACCAGATTTTATCGTCCTGATGAACGGTATTTGGAATCTGCCGCATCAGCAAATGCAGATATTCGGCGCCGCCGCGAATGCTTTGCTCCGGATCAGTTCTGTCCTGTACTTTCATTCGTTCTGCGGTATCTTTAGTCAGCATCATGATGCCGCGCACGCCGGTCGGTGAAGTTGCAGCTTCATTCCAATGGGACTCTTGATAAGCAATCGCCGCCAAAGTGTGCCACTCCAACTCGCCACTATAGCGCTTGAAATAGTCGATGTATTTCGGCAATACATTTTCAATTGCATCTAAATAAGTGCGGGCATCAACATAATCAAAGTTGTGCATATGGTTAAAATATTTCTCTTCCAAACGCGCGACTAAACCGGTTTCCAGCGCACTGTGCATAAATTCCAGTGACGCTGCCTGCAATTCATTATAGGTATTTTTTGAAAAATACCAATGTACACTGGACTCTTCGCTGACATCAAAAGCAACGTTCAACTGTGGCTTAATCTGCTGCGCCGAGGCAATATCAATCGAACTGGCAATGGCATAATCCTGCCTCCCCTCTGCCACCATCAACAAAATCTCTTCCTGCGTCAAATTTTGCTCTACTTGCCAATGCAGGTTGGGAAACGTCTGTTTGGCTTGTGTCAACAGATTAATCAGCTCTAGATTAAACGGAATAAGGATTGTGCTGTCAGCATCAGTGAAAGTTTTCGGGCGCTTTTCACCCATACGATACACCAACTGCCACGAGGCGGATGTGTAGCCCGGCCCGGTCTGAAATTGCTCGTTTTTTTCATTTTCGTAACGCAAGCCGGCCGCCGCCATATCAATTTGACCGCGCTTTAAGGCGTCAAACAATTGGCTGCTGTTATCAAGGCTGACCACTTTCAATCGCACGCCCAAATACTCGGCAAATGCAGTGCTCAATTCATATTCCAAGCCTTGCGCTTCATCGTTACCGATAAAATAATAAACCGGATTATTGACTGTGCCGACCACCAACTCGCCTTTTTCCAATACGGTTACATAATGATTTTTCTCTTCCGACATCATTTTCTGCCACGGAAAAATCATATCTATTGCCCATAACAATAGACCGATTGCAAAAACCGCCCGTAATAGTAGTCCTTTCAACTCAACGCCCTGTTCACTATTTTTGAAGATAGCGCATTCTAACCGCTCTTTCAGCAAAAACCAACTGACCTCGCGATGAAAAGGACGCAAAAGTTTCCGTTACACCGCAGTTTACTTTATAATGTCCCTGTTGCTGACAATTGTTGTTTTTTTCAACGATTGTTATCCTCCCACAACTTTTTCTCAACAATTTACGGTAAAAGATGATGATGCAAATTTTCCGCGGCTCCCCCGCTCTTTCTGATTTCCGCTTAAACCAATTAATGACCCAATTTCGCCAAGCTGAACTGCCCGTCAGCGAGTGCTATGCCGAATATCTGCACTTTGCCGATTTAACGCAGGCACTGACGCCGACGGAAACCGAGCAGTTAGGGCAGTTGCTGCATTACGGTCCGACCTTGGCGGAACATGAACCGAGCGGCAGTTGTTTTATCGTGATCCCACGTATCGGCACTATCTCCTCTTGGTCATCGAAAGCCAGTGATATTGCGCATAACTCCGGATTAGCCAAAGTCAAACGCATCGAACGCGGTCTAGCCTATTATCTTCAAACCACTTCCCCACTCACCGAACAACAAACCCAAACCCTGACCGCACTTTTACACGACCGTATGCTCGAAACGGTAATCGAAACCGCACAAGACGCCCAAGCCCTGTTCAGCCACGCTCAACCAAAACCCTTCACCACCGTAGATATTCTGCAACACGGCAGAACTGCGCTGGAGCAAGCCAACCTCAATTTAGGCTTGGCACTGGCGGAAGATGAAATCGACTATCTGTTAACACAATTTACCCAGCTCAAGCGTAATCCGGTTGATATTGAGCTGTACATGTTCGCCCAAGCCAACTCCGAGCACTGCCGACATAAAATTTTTAACGCCGCTTGGGTGATCGACGGCAAGAAACAGCCGAAATCGCTGTTTAAAATGATCAAAAATACCTTTGAGCAAACCCCTGATTTTGTGTTGTCAGCCTATAAAGACAATGCGGCGGTGATGGAAGGCTCGAAGGTCGGACGTTTCTTTGCCGATAGCGACGGCAAATACCGTTATCATCAAGAAGATGCACATATTTTAATGAAAGTGGAAACCCACAACCACCCGACGGCGATTTCTCCGTTCCCGGGGGCGGCAACCGGTTCCGGCGGTGAAATCCGTGACGAAGGCGCAACCGGTCGTGGTGCAAAACCGAAAGCCGGTTTGGTCGGTTTCTCGGTTTCCAACTTGCTGGTACCCAACTTCGAGCAACCCTGGGAGAATCCGTTAAGCAAACCGAATCGTATCGCCTCAGCGTTGAATATTATGCTGGAAGCGCCACTCGGTGGTGCAGCGTTTAATAACGAATTCGGTCGTCCGGCATTGTTGGGCTATTTCCGTACCTACGAAGAGAAAGTCAACAGCTTCAACGGGGTGGAAGTGCGTGGTTATCATAAACCGATTATGCTGGCGGGCGGGATCGGTAATATCCGTGGCGAACATGTACAAAAAGGTGAGATTCCGGTCGGGGCAAAACTGATCGTACTTGGCGGCCCGGCAATGAATATCGGCTTAGGCGGCGGTGCGGCTTCTTCAATGACCTCCGGCAAATCGAAAGAAGATTTGGATTTTGCTTCGGTGCAGCGCGACAATCCGGAAATGGAACGCCGCTGTCAGGAAGTGATCGACCGCTGCTGGCAGTTGGGCGATGACAACCCGATTCTGTTTATCCACGATGTCGGCGCCGGTGGTCTCTCCAATGCGATGCCGGAATTGGTCAATGACGGTGGACGTGGCGGCAACTTTGAGCTGCGCAACATCCTGAGCGACGAGCCGGGCATGAGTCCGTTGGAAATTTGGTGTAACGAATCGCAAGAGCGCTATGTATTGGCGGTGGCGGCAGATCAACTGCCGCTGTTTGAACAACTGTGTCAACGTGAACGCACACCTTATGCGGTGATCGGCGAAGCGGTGGCAGAACCGCACTTGACCCTGAACGATAGCCATTTCAACAACAAACCGATTGATATGCCGCTAAATGTGCTGCTTGGCAAACCACCGAAAATGACTCGTGACGTGCAAAGTGCGGTGGTGAATAATCCGCCGTTAAACACCGAAACAATTGATGTCAAACAAGCCTTGCACCGTGTGTTACGCTTGCCGGTGGTTGCGGAAAAAACCTTCTTAATCACCATCGGTGACCGCTCAGTCACCGGTATGGTAGCGCGCGATCAGATGGTCGGGCCGTGGCAGATTCCGGTTGCCGATTGTGCTGTTACCACCGCCAGCTTCGACAGTTATTACGGCGAAGCGATGTCTATCGGCGAACGTGCACCGATTGCATTGTTAGACTTCGCCGCTTCCGCACGCATGGCAGTTGCTGAATCGATCACCAATATCGCCGCCACCCAAATCGGCGAGATCAAACGGATTAAACTCTCCGCCAACTGGATGTCAGCTGCCGGTCACAAAGGGGAAGATGCCGGTTTATATGCGGCGGTGAAAGCGGTCGGGGAAGAACTTTGCCCTGCATTGGGCTTAACCATTCCGGTCGGCAAAGATTCAATGTCGATGAAAACCACTTGGCAGGAAAACGGCGAAAATAAACAGGTGACTGCGCCGTTATCATTAGTCATCAGCGCCTTTGCGCGGGTGGAAGACGTGCGCAAAACCGTCACGCCGCAACTGCGCACTGACAAAGGTGACAGTCGCCTGTTGCTGATCGACTTAGGCGAAGGCAACAACCGCTTGGGCGCAACCGCACTGGCACAAGTGTATAAACAACTGGGCGACAAGCCGGCAGATGTAGTCGATGTCAACAAACTGAAAGGCTTCTATGATGCAATTCAACAATTGGTTGCCGATGATAAACTTCTGGCTTACCACGACCGTTCCGACGGCGGTTTAATCACAACGCTTGCTGAAATGGCATTTGCCGGTCATTGTGGGATCAACGCTGATATCACCGGTTTATTTGATAGCAGCAAAGGCTGGGCTGTCGAATTGGGTGCTTTAGATGCCGATCTTGAAAGACAAATCAGCGATTTCGGTATTTTATTCAATGAGGAACTGGGCGCTGTCATTCAAGTTGCCGAAAGCGATCTCAATGCGGTAAGAGCGGTGCTTGCAGCACATAATTTAGCTGAGTTAACTCACGACATCGGCACAGTCACGCCAAATGATGAATTTATTATCCGCTTTGCCGGTACAGAAAAATTAAATGAAAAACGTTCTGAACTGCGTGGTATCTGGGCGGAACTGACCCATCAAATGCAACGCCTGCGTGACAACCCGACTTGCGCCGATCAAGAGTTTGCCGCCAAGAAAGATCCGAGCAATAAAGGTTTATCGGCAAAATTAAGTTACGATCCAAGTGACGACATCGCCACACCGTATATCGCCACCGGCGTAAAACCTCGTATTGCGGTGCTGCGTGAACAAGGTGTCAACAGCCATGTGGAAATGGCGGCGGCGTTTGACCGTGCCGGATTTGATGCGATTGACGTCCATATGAGCGACCTGATCAACGGACGCATCACACTGGATACATTCAACGCCTTAGTCGCTTGCGGCGGCTTCTCCTACGGCGACGTGCTAGGCGCAGGTGGCGGTTGGGCGAAATCCATTCTGTTCAATACCGCACTTCGTGATCAATTCGCCGCGTTCTTCCAACGTGAAGACACCTTGAGCTTGGGCGTGTGCAACGGTTGCCAGATGATCTCCAACCTTGCCGAAATCATTCCCGGCACCGAGGCCTGGCCACGCTTTGTACGCAACACCTCCGAACGTTTTGAAGCCCGTGCAGCGTTGGTGCGAATCAACGACAGCAATTCGTTGTGGTTCAACGGCATGGCAGGCTCACATATGCCAATCGCCGTTTCCCACGGCGAAGGTCGGGTTGAATTCAAAAACAATCAGCAATTGGCGCAGTTGCGTGAACAAAACCTGATTATCGCACAATATATCGACAACAACCTGCAACCAACCGAAACCTACCCGGCCAACCCGAACGGCTCAGTAGACGGCATCACCGCACTTAGCAACCGTGATGGACGTGTCGCCATCATGATGCCACACCCGGAACGTGTGTTCAGAGCGGTGAGCAACTCTTGGTATCCAGAGGATTGGAGCGAAGACGGGGCTTGGATGAGATTGTTTAGGAATGCGAGGGTTGTGTTGGGGTAGTAATAGAACTTATAGGGCTTAGTATTTAAGCCCTATGCTTTATCTCTTTCTTTTTAATATAGGATATTTATTATGATTAAAACATTTTTTATAGGAGCCATTTGTTTATCTTTGTCTGCATGTTCAATACTAAAATCAGACCCGATAAAAGAACAACAAGAAAAAGCTCAAAAAGATAAAATTATTGAAACGCAATGGGTTACCTTATCATCAGGGCAGAAAATTGAAGTACGCTATGTGCATAATCCAGATTACAATGAACAGCCTAATGAGGTGTTGTATATTATCAAGCCAGACCATTCAACAAAAGAAACTACAACAAGGGTTTTAGGATTTGCTGCACAATTATTACTGACAGGCAGTGCACAAGGTGATGGATTTAAAAAAGAAGATCTGACTGGTTCACCTACTGAATTACGCGCAATTCATCAAAACTATGCTTTTAAACAATATATTAAGCAATTAGAAAAAGATCTTGTACTAGATAGAAAAGATAATAAAGTCTATTCGAATGCCCCTATCCGCTTTTATCCTAAAAAATTTAGGCTGATTTATGATGAATACAATGGCAATACTTATTCTTTGAAATATCAATTTACAGCTATTCCGACACTAAATGAACAGTTGGCTAAAAAAGGAGAAATTTTTTCCTCATACTACTGTTTCGGAACCGATAATAATAAATATACCTTGGAAAAGTGGCGGGAAAATAGCTATGCCAACGTCGTCGAAAAAGCAAAATCTATGGTGGATCAATGTTTCTCTGGTAGCTATCAAAGAATATGGGATGAACATTTGGAAACATTGAAAATGTCTTTTCTGTAAAATATTATAATGATCCAATAAAAAAGCCCCCCGATGGCGCAAGTTTACAACTTGCACCTTTTTTGCCTTTGATTTATAAACAAAATCTAATAATCGTTATTATTTTTTAGCACAAGTTACAAACTTGTGCTATCAGTAGTATTATATTACCGAACAGATGATTAAAAATATTAAAGAGCAAATACCTTGCAAAATGACAGCTTGTACATGATAACTCGATAATGAAACGGAGAAAAACCTTATGCAACAATTAGATGAATCTTTAGAAGATGAAGAATTAGCATTATTAGATGATTTACTGTTGGAATATGGAGCGGAGCGTGAGAATGGTTATAATATTTTAAGCTTAAGCGAATTAGACGGCTTGCTTACTGCTATCCTTTCCAGCCCCGAGCTGGTTGCACCAAACCAATGGCTGCCTGCTATTTTTGATGAAAATGCGCAAGAAAGCATACCCGATGAAAATACATTTAATCTGTTATTGTCTTTAATTTTCCGTCATTATAATGATGTGATACAACGCTTAAACAGTCCGTTATTTTATGCTTATTTTGATGAAGGCATTGATGATTTCGTAATTTTGGATTCGTGGTGTTCGGGCTATATTATTGGTGCTAAAGTCTCCGGTTGGGGGAATTTACCCGATAAAATCCAAGGGCAATATGATTTAATTCGTTCATTCGCTTATTTTGAAGGCGACGATCTCAATTTAGATGATCATCCGTCTGCCAAAGAGACACAAGAGCGTGCCGCAAAAGTCGAACAGGCTGTGATGGCAATTTATCAATATTTTCTTACCTTGAGGAATAGATAAAAATATGCATTATCTTCTTCAGTCTGCACCACACTTCAAGTTGTTTGGTGTTAATCATTGGCTAGCACCTCTGCAATACTCTTCGGCATTGGCTTCGCCGCTGGTTTGGTTAGATCATGAAACGGTTCTAAATCCGCTACAATTTGCCAAATCATCAGTAGCTGACGCAGGGAGATTTGCCCGGTGGTTTCAAATTTTTTGATGGTTGCTTCCGGAACAAGGCAACGTTCGGCAAGGGCTTTCCGTGAATGTTTTTTTCCTTACGTTTTTGGCGCAGATAGGTCGTAACTGATTGTTGAACATCGTAAGCGGATAAAAGGGATAGCTTATTCATAAAACTCCAAATAAGACATAATAATATCCAATTATACTCTTTTGGGGCAATAAAAGACACTATAGTATCTTTTATAATTACCGCTTTCACGCTAAATATATTGATTTTGGCATAATTTGCATGCTTCTGATTTGAAAGTTTCATTGATGGCGCAAGCGATAAACTTGCGCCATTATTTCCTCTTTTAAGCAAAAATTAAAATAACTCTTCTACCTGAGGGGGTTTGCCGTCACCCGGGTTGACCATAATTTGGTAGCCTTGTTCTCGGATATAACGGCGAGTTGGTTCGGTGCCTTTGATAAAATATTCCACCCGTCCACCGCTGCTAAGTAAGCCTGTGGATTTATCGATCCGTTTTTCAATGATATTGGGTGGTGGTGGATCGGCACGCTCCGGTACGTTTGCCAACGCTTGTTTCATATATTCCTGCCATGCCGGCATCGCAGTGCTGGCGCCGGCTTCGCCACGTCCCAATTCATATTTGTTATCATCAAAACCAACATACACCGCTGTCGCAAAATTGGCACCGTAACCAGCATACCAAGCCACTTTCGAGTTATTGGTAGTACCGGTTTTTCCGCCTAGATCCTTGCGTTTGATTTGACTTGCCATACGCCAGCCTGTACCGTTCCAACTGCTACCGGCTTCACCATAAACTCCAGACTGTAAGGCGCTACGGATTAGAAATGCCAATTCACCGCTAATCACCCTTGGAGCGTATTGTTTTTCTTGATTTTGTGTCATTGATTGCGCCAGCAACTGTGGACCATCTTGTAGCTGGGTATTGGCAATTTGCAATTCAGGAATATCCGGCACGGTTTCCGGCTGCTGATCCGGATCACCTTCCAGATTTGAATTATCTGCTGTGTTCGATTGCACATTATTCTGCAGCGAGTCATCTAATATCTCCAACTTTTGCTGCTCACCGTAGATCACCGGAATATCATTACAACTGAAACAAGCCAGTTTCGGGTTGGCAAGATAGATCTCTTTGCCTTCGTTATCCAAAATCTTTTCGATAAGATAAGGATCAATCAAAAATCCGCCGTTATCAAACACGGCATAACCACGCGCCATTTCTAGTGGTGTGAAAGATGCGGCGCCTAACGCCAGCGCTTCCGTTGCTTGGTATTGATCGCGTTTAAAGCCAAAGCGCGGTAAGAAATCAGCAACATAATCGATTCCGACCATTTGCACCGCGCGCACCATCATCACGTTTTTCGATTGTGCCAGTCCTTGGCGTAAACGCAGTTGCCCGTCGTAACGGTTCGGGGAATTCTTCGGTGACCATGGTTTTTGCCCCGGCAGCCGAATCGTAATCGGGCTATCGTTCAAAATGGTCGCCAAGCTCAAACCTTTATCCATTGCCGCAGCATAGATAAACGGTTTAATCGACGAGCCAACTTGTACCATCGATTGGGTGGCACGATTAAATTTACTCTGACCAAAACTGAATCCCCCAACAATCGCTTCAATTGCCCCATTATCGCTGTTGAGTGACACCAAAGCGGAATTGGCCAATGGTAACTGTCCTAACATCCACTCCTGCTTACTGTTCTGGCGGATCCAAATTTGTTCGCCTACGTTAATCTTTAAGTTAGAGGCTGTAGCACCCGCCCATTTCATCGCAGATAACGGCAACTGCATTCGTTCACCGGATGCCAGCAATAGTTCAGCCCCACTACGATCGGTTTTCATCACCGCTGCCGGAATCAATGGCTCGCTGTTCGGTATTTTTTTCAAAAAGCCGATAATCCGATCTTCTTCCCAAGGGCTTTCGCCACTTTTCCATAACGGAGCACCGCCACGATAGCCGTGGCGCATATCATAATTAATCAAATTATTGCGCAACGCAATTTGTGCATTCAATTGATCGCTCGAATCCACGGTGGTGTAAACTTTATAGCCTTTGGCATACGCATTTTCTTCACCGTAGAGTTTCACCATCTCTTGACGCACCATTTCGGTCACATAATCTGCTTGAAAATCCAGCTGACTACCGTGATAACTTGCCACCAGCGGCTCGTCTTTTGCTTGTTGATACTGTTGCTGCGAAATATAATTTTCATCCAACATCCGTGCCAACACCACATTGCGCCGCTCGGTCGCACGCTGTAAAGAGTAAAGCGGGTTCATGGTTGACGGTGCTTTCGGCAAGCCGGCGATCATTGCCATTTCACTTAATGTCAGCTGGTTTAGATCTTTACCAAAATAGGTTTTGGCGGCGGCAGCAACACCGTAAGAGCGGTATCCCAAATAAATTTTATTCAAATACAGGCTTAAAATTTCATCTTTGCTGAGATTTCTTTCGATTTCGATGGCTAAAATGGCTTCTTTTACTTTTCTGACCAGCGTTCTTTCCGGGGTCAAAAAGAAGTTACGCGCCAATTGTTGCGTAATGGTGCTGGCGCCTTGCGATGCCCCACCGTCACTGATGGCTACTTTTAATGCACGCGCAATCCCGATCGGATCCAGACCATAATGGGTATAAAAACGGCTGTCTTCCGTCGCCAAAACGGCATCGATCAACGGTTTTGGAATCTGTTCCAAGGTAACCGGAATCCGGCGTTGCTCACCGACTTCACCGATTAATTTCCCGTCAGCGGTATAAATCTGCATCGGTTGCTGCAACTCGACGGTGCGTAGTGCTTTAACATCCGGCAAATCCGATTTAATCTGAAAATAGGCTACCGCCAACACCACACAACCCAAAATAACCAATGTTAATAGGGTACTTAATATTAATTTTGCGATCTTCACCGAAAATTTCTCTCTAAAAAGTCAATAATTCAATATTTTTACGCCACACTTGCTGCCGTAAAAAAGTTGCCATAAAACGCAAAGTGCGGTTTACCCGCCCACAATTAAACACAACGATACTATTTTACCCACATTATGGCAAATAATGAGGATATTTTTATACGATGAAACCCTTTTTTCAACGCTCAAGCTATGCGGTAGGGCTCCATAAGAATCGAGAACACATTGAAATTGCATTTTTCAATGATGAGCAGCAGCCCTGTTTCGAGCGGTTGTCTAGTGAACAGCTGTCGCAACTGCCGCTATTATTGAAATCGCAATTTACAGCTACACTGCGCCGTCAAACCAGATTTATTTATATCTCCAGTCTGGAGCCACGTTTATTGTGGCAAAAACACCTGCTGTTGCCACACATTAAACAGCCGCACGAGTTATATCGCCAAGTGCGGTTGATTCTACAACAGCATTTACCGATTGAAGAACAATTGCTGCAATTTGATTTTAGTGTTAGCCCGTTGCAACATATTGGCACTGAACGGCAAATTGATTATGTCCAGATTTATGCCGCGAAAAAACAGAATATTCAGCAACAGTGTGAACAATTTTTACCTCTGCACTTGGATATATTGGATTTTCATGCCCATGCCCTGCTACGGGCATTTCACTATTGCGCTAAAATTCAAGGTGAGATTATCCGCAATGAAAACACG
Organism: Testudinibacter aquarius; assembly: GCF_004342725.1. Lineage (GTDB taxonomy): Bacteria > Pseudomonadota > Gammaproteobacteria > Enterobacterales > Pasteurellaceae > Chelonobacter > Chelonobacter aquarius. The sequence continues at coordinate 57,952 of NZ_SMCP01000009.1, forward strand.
CTGTTTATTTACCAAGACGATCAGCACAGCATTTTTCTGCAACAGCGGCAGGATAACTTAGTACAATTTTACCGCCCTTCACAGCCGCTGACCGCACTTTTACAGGCATTCTGGCAACAACAGCCGCCAAGTGAAATCTCTAACCAAGAGAATATATGCCATGTGGTGTATGCTGACCCGAATTCGCTGGCGGCACTGCAACAAGATTACCAGCCAACCCGGCTGATTGCGATCGATCCACAGCAATATCCCTATTTTGTCGCATTGGGCTGTGCACTACGACAGCAACATAACCTCAAACACTTCAGCAAGGTGAATCGCTACGATGCAAGCCGAAATTAACCTGCTCGATTGGCGCAGCAAGCAGCTACATCGCCAAATGTACACTTTTATTATCGCACTGTTTGCTGTGTTGTGCCTTGCAGCACTGGTGCTGTGGCAACTGTTTGACTATCAACAGCAGCTACAACAGCGCTTGTCACAACAGAGCCAAGCCCAAACCGCACTTCGTGCGGAGAACCAACGGTTGCAACAACAAATCAATCAACTGCAACAAGCTAATAGCAGTGAAAGTGCGGTGCTTATTGTTCCTGATCAAATGATTTTTAACCGATTTAGTGATTTTTTAAGCCGTCTGCCACTGTCACAAGGGCGCTTATCCAGTGCCTCGATCAATGTGCAATCTCGTGTGCAATCCCCGTTCGATTACCAAATTTTGCTGCACGGCTCAACGCCCTCCGAACAAGAGTTTGAACAGTTACGCCATAGTTTCGAACCTTATTTTGCCGAATATCCGCTGCTTATCAGCCATCCACGGCATCAGTTAACGATTGAATTGGAGCAGTTCGATTTAAACCATCAGCAGCTGGAATTTCATTTTGCCTTGCGTTGGCAGCCTGCAAAAACGGAGGAAAAAACCGATGACACGCCTTAAACTATCACCCTATTCGCCACTTGCCCGCTTGGTCACAGCACCATTGTGGCTGAAATCGTTATTTGCTATTGCGTTAGTATTGCTGCTCTGCACTTATCCGCTGTCAGAAATTGTCCGCCTACAGCAGCAATTGCATGACACCTCACTTAGTTCCGCCGAGTTACAACATCAACAGCAACAAAAACAGCAAATTGTTGCGCTATTAACCCGCAAAGCTGAAAAGATCAACACCCAACTGGCGCCACAAACCGCAGCTAAAATTGCCGCTTTGAACCAGCGCTTACAAAGTGCGGTTACGAGTTTCAGTGCACTCAACATCGAACAACAGCACTGGCAATTTTCTCGTTCTCCGTTGTTGCAATTGGAACTACAGGGCAGTTTTTATGATATTTCACACTTTGTAGCCGCGCTACAGCAGCAATTCACAGAATTAAAACTATTAAACCTGACGCTACAGCGCACAGAACAACAGCCTGCCACTCACGCTATTCTCAATTTACTTTTTTCTGAGGACACGATTGATAAGGAGATTGCCGATGACTAAATCTTGCCTGACCGCACTTTTACTCGCCTGCACCTGCTTTGTCGGCGCCAAGGAGCGCTTTAACGACCCGTTTTCCCCAACGTCTCAGCCATCGAACCGTCAGCTTGCCAACCCGATAGCCGCTGAAAGTCCGTTGTCTCAAGCTACCGGCTGTGATGTGAATAACCTGCGACTAATCGATAATCTTCCATTAGCGCAACTAAACGTTATTGGCTTGATTCACTATGCGGATCATAGTGTGGTGCTGTGGACTACCCCCGATGAGGTTATCATCGACAGCCGTTTAAATGACGTGATATCACAAGATCAATGGCAAATTATAGCCATCGAAACACAACGTATCGTACTGCAACATTGTCAAACCCCGTCGCTGCAACGCAGCATCCCATTGTGAATCTGTTATGGAGAGAGATTTTGATGTTTATTTTACACCGACTAGCCCTCTTTTTGTTATTTTACTCCAGTGTAATCGCTGCAACAGAACACAGTCCAAACCGCACGTTTGCCCTGAGCTTAAAACAAGCACCACTGATCAGCACCTTGCAGACATTAGCCCAACAGCAGGACGTCAACTTGGTGCTGGACGATAGCCTGAAGGGACATATCAACTTACATCTAAAACAAACCTCGTTTGAACAAGTACTGCAAGCTGTTGGCAAGATTCATCAATTGGAGATCGAAAACGTCAACGGTGACTATTTTGTCAGCCCACGCCAAAACTCATCAAGCAGCTCGGTCAGTACTGTTGAAACCGCACTTGAGTCAATACTTAAACTGCAAACCGTCAATATTCCGTTGCGCCACGCAAAAGCGGCTGAACTGATACAATCACTCACCGGCGGCAATGGTTCGTTTTTATCATCGCACGGCAGCATTAGTTTTGATGAACGTAGCAATAGTTTGATTATTCAAGAAAAATCAGAAAACATAGCGTCTCTGCGCAAAGTTATCACGAGTTTGGATCAACCTGCCCGACAAGTGTTGATCGAAGCACGGATCGTTACCATCAGCGACGAAAGTTTGCGCGAATTGGGCGTGCGTTGGGGATTGTTCGAACCTAGCGGACAAAGCCACCGCATCGCCGGCAGTTTGAATACCAACGGTTTTGCCGAGATTGATAATAATTTGAACATTAATTTTGGCAGCGAACACAGCAACGCCGCCAGCGTTTCGCTACAAATCGCCAAGATCAACAGTCGCTTGCTGGATTTAGAATTGACCGCTCTGGAACGAGAAAATAATGTTAATATCATCGCCAGTCCACGTCTTCTGACCACCAACAAAAGAAGCGCCAGCATCAAACAAGGCACTGAAATCCCCTATGTGGTGAATAACAGCCGCAACGAAACCCAAAGTGTCGAATTTCGTGATGCCGTGCTCGGCTTAGACGTCACCCCGCATATTTCGCACGACAACACTATTTTGTTGGATTTGATGATCAGCCAAAATTCGCCCGGCAGCAGTGTGGCTTACGGCAACCAGCAGATGACCACCATTGATAAGCAGGAGATCCAAACCCAAGTGTTCGCACGGCACGGTGAAACCATCGTGCTCGGCGGTGTCTTTCACGACACCTTGGTTAACGGGGAAAACAAGGTGCCGCTGCTGGGCGATATTCCGGGTGCCAAACGGTTGTTCGGCAACGAAAGCAAACGCTACGCCAAACGTGAATTGGTGATTTTTGTTACACCACATATTGTTGATCAACAACAAAATCACCCCCATGCCGTGACCGGCCACCCGACACGCCCATTTCGCTACGGCTTTTAAAGCGGCAAACCGCACTTTTGTGTCAACTTGGTTATTTTTGTGAATTAAAAAGGCAAATATCAAGATAGAAGGTTGAAAACTGGGTCGATTTCTTGCGATAATTACTCCCTTAAATTAAAAGTTGAAGCTCATGGAGTATTTTTACCGTTTAAGCTGCCACGATTCTCTAATGAATGTTCTGCGATGAATCCGGCGAAGAAATCTCCCTTTCTTGAAATTCCTTCAACAACGTGTTTGCATCGGCAAATCTCATTAACCATTTAATTAACAAGAATATAAAATAACATGGCTGAAAAACGTAATATCTTTTTAATCGGTCCGATGGGTGCGGGCAAAAGCACCATCGGTCGCCAATTGGCACAAATACTCGGAATGGATTTTATCGACTCTGACAACGAGATCGAACAACGTGCCGGCGCTGACATCAGTTGGATTTTTGACGTGGAAGGCGAAAACGGCTTCCGCAAACGGGAAGAGCGGATTATTAACGAATTGACCCAACTGCAAGGGGTAGTGCTTTCTACCGGCGGCGGCGCAGTGCTATCAAAAGACACACGCAACCATTTATCGGCTCGTGGCATCGTGGTCTATTTGGAAACCACGGTCGATAAACAGCATCAGCGCACCCTGCGCGATAAAAAACGTCCGCTGTTGCAAGATGTGGACGATCCACGCCAAGTGCTGGAAGATCTGGCCAAAGTGCGCAATCCGTTGTACCAAGAGATCGCCGATATTACCATGAGTACCGACGAACAAAACGCTAAAACCATGGCAAACCAGTTAATCGACCGCTTGGAAGCTTTTTCCTCCGTTAATTAGCTGATCATTCTCACCACCAACCTGAGAGCGCAACATGATTGAAGTCAATGTCGAACTGAAAGATCGCCGTTATCCGATTAGAATCGGCAGCCATATTTTGGCGGAAAGCAGCAGCTACGCCCCGTTAAAGTGCGGTGATAAGGTGATGATTGTCTCCAATCCGACCGTTGCGAAACACTATTTGACAACGGTTAGCGACAGCTTAAACCGTTTGGGCTGCAAAGTCTCCTCAGTGTTGATTCCTGACGGCGAGCAATATAAAACGCTGGACTCACTCAATCTGATTTTTACCGCACTTTTACAAGCCAATCACGGCCGTGACACCACCATCATCGCCTTGGGTGGCGGCGTGGTCGGTGATGTGGCCGGATTTGCTGCCGCCAGTTACCAACGTGGCGTGCGTTTGCTGCAGATTCCAACTACGCTGCTGTCGCAAGTGGATTCCTCCGTCGGCGGAAAAACCGGTGTCAATCATGCGCTCGGTAAAAATATGATCGGCGCATTTTATCAACCTTGTGCAGTGATTATCGACAGTGCTAGCTTAGACACCCTGCCAAAACGTGAAGTGTTTGCCGGCTTGGCGGAAGTGATTAAATACGGTGCGATTCTGGATCTGGCGTTTTTCGACTGGTTGGAACAACATATTGATGATCTGGTGAGCTTACAGCCGCAACAATTGCAATATTGCATCCAACGTTGCTGTCAGTTAAAAGCCGACGTGGTTGCCCGTGATGAAACCGAACAGGGTGATCGTGCCCTGCTGAATCTGGGGCACACTTTCGGGCATGCGATCGAAACCCATTTAGGCTACGGCAGTTGGTTGCACGGCGAAGCTGTAGCTGTCGGTATGTTAATGGCAGCCGATCTTTCGCATTTGTTAGGCAATTTAAGCCGCCAAGATGTGTTCCGTCTGGAAAAATTACTGGCACGCGCCAATCTGCCGACGGTTTCGCCGGACGGTATGAGTGCCGATGATTATCTGCCGTTGATGATGCGCGACAAAAAAGTCTTGGCTGGCAAATTACGCTTGGTATTGTTGCAACGTTTGGGGCAAGCCTACGTCACGACCAACAGCGATTCGGAATTAGTCAGACAAGCCATCAACCATTGCAGTCAGTTCGACTAAAACAATGTCGTCCGTTGCTAACCCTCTGTTGAAACATCGCCCTTTTTTAAAATGGGCGGGCGGAAAATTCCGCCTGACCGATGAGATCAACAAGTTATTACCAAAAAATAAAAAGGTGCTGATTGAACCTTTTGTCGGTGCCGGTTCGGTTTTTCTGAATACCCACTTTCAGCACTATATTTTGGCAGATTTAAATGCCGATTTAATCAATCTGTTCAATACGGTGAAACAGGATCCGCAGCACTTTATTGCGGAAAGCCGCAAACTGTTTCAGCACCCCGATGCCAACAGCGCTGATTTTTATTATGCCAAACGCGCCGAGTTCAACCGCACTTTGGATATTTTCCAGCGCTCGGTGCTATTCCTGTATTTAAACCGTTTCGGTTATAACGGGCTTTGCCGCTATAACAGCAAGCAGCAGTTTAATGTGCCGTTCGGGGCTTACCTGAAACCGTATTTTCCGGAGCAAGAGATTCGTTATTTTAGCCAAAAAGCGCAAAAAGCCGAATTTATCTGTGTCGGTTTTCACGACAGTTTCGAATATACCGACCGCAACAGCGTGGTGTATTGCGATCCGCCTTATGCTCCGCTGTCGCAAAACTCGAATTTCACCCACTATTCCGGCAATGGTTTTAGCTTGGAACAGCAGCAACAGCTAGCCAATCTGGCTAAACATCATGCGGAGCATCGCCGCACAACGGTACTGATTTCTAACCACGATACCCCGTTTACCCGGCAAATTTATCACGGCGCCGACATAACGCCGTTGATGGTACAACGCCACATCAGCCAAAACGGCGAAAATCGGATAAAAGTGAATGAACTGATTGCGATTTTTCGTGCTAGTCGGCGCAAAATCAAAGTGTCGCCAATTCAGGATTAATATTAAATACCAGTCTTTTGACCGCAGGAAATGCTTGCTGCACCAAAGCCAGTAACTCTGCCTGACGAAACAGAATCCCTTGTCGCAACGTTGCATTTTGCACTTCACAATACAACACCTCATCGCGAATGTTCGCCACCCGAAACCGCCCTTTGAACTCTGCTGGAAAGCATTGTTGCAAAGTGCGGTTCAGATCGCCCAACACCAGACTGCGCCGTGCAATTTCCGCCAATGGGCTTTTCTCGACAATGTCGGTGATATTTTTCATTTTATTGTAACGCATGGCTTGTTTTGCGAAGATTCGCCCCTATTTATTTGTGAATGAACAGTATCCGCCGGATTTGATGTATGACATTCTGCCGACGATGCTCTATAATAGCACAGCATTTTAAATAACCGCATGTTGCCGAAGGCATTAATCACTGATGAACTTGTTGCACGCATACCGTCACCGCAAACCGCACTTTTGGTCGCAATTCCTGTTGGGAATTATTGCGATTTTAGCCGTGCCGGTCAGTGCTGTCGGCAACCCAACACAGCAAAACGATAATCAAGCCTACCAACAAATTCAGCAGACAACACAAACTCGGCAGATTCAAAGCGCTTTTTATCAACAAGCACAATATCAGCCAGAACCGCAACAAGCCGTTCCGACAGCCACAGTAGCGCCACAAACCGCACTTTTTGTTGTCATCGCTTCTCTTTCCGAATCTTTACCGCCGATTCGAGCCGGTCCGTTTGCCACTGTTTAATCCGCAACAAACCGCACTTTAACCTGAGTAACGGCGGTGAAATAAGATTCTCGTTTGCAACTGCAAACCGATTAATGACTCCTTTGATGAAGATAAAAATATGTTAAGAACTATTGCAACCAAATTATTTGGCAGCCGTAACGATCGCGTGTTACGTCGCCTGAACAAACGTGTCCACCAAATCAACCAATTGGAAGCCGAATACCAAGCACTGACCGACGAACAATTAAAAGGCAAAACTGCCGAATTCAAAGCACGCTTGGAAAAAGGCGAAAGCCTAGAAAAAATTCTGCCGGAAGCCTTCGCTACCGTGCGTGAAGCTTGCCAACGCACCTTGGGTATGCGCCCATTTGATGTACAGTTGCTCGGTGGCATGATCTTAAATGATCGCTCAATTGCCGAAATGCGCACCGGTGAAGGTAAAACCCTAACCGCCACACTTCCTTGTTACCTCAACGCTCTGACCGGTCGGGGCGTGCATGTGGTGACGGTCAATGACTACTTAGCGCGCCGCGATGCGGAAACCAACCGCCCGTTATTTGAATTTTTAGGCATGACGGTCGGTGTCAATATTCCCGGCTTATCCCATGAACAAAAACGTGCTGCCTATGCCGCCGATGTCACCTATGCCACCAACAGCGAACTGGGTTTTGATTACCTGCGTGATAATCTGGCGCATTCACCGGAAGATCGTTTTCAACGCCCACTGTATTATGCGTTGGTCGATGAGGTGGATTCGATTTTAATCGATGAAGCCCGTACCCCGCTGATTATTTCCGGTCAGGCAGAAGACAGCTCCGAACTGTATATTGCGATTGATAAGCTGATTCCTAAATTAGTATTCCAAGAAAAAGAGGACAGCGAGGAATATCAAGGCACTGGTGACTACACCCTGGATCTGAAAAACAAGCAGGCATTTTTAACCGAGCGCGGACAAGAGAAGATCGAAAATTTGTTAACCGAAGCCGGATTGATGAAAGAAGGCGATTCTCTCTATTCGCCATCAAGGGTTACTTTGCTGCACCACGTTTATGCGGCGTTGCGCGCGCATACCCTGTTTGAACGCAATGTTGATTATATTGTTAAAGACGGCGAAATCGTGATTGTTGACGAACATACCGGACGTACGATGCAGGGACGCCGTTGGTCTGAAGGTTTGCACCAAGCGATTGAAGCCAAAGAAAACGTTAAAATTCAGAGTGAAAATCAGACGACTGCATCGATTACTTACCAAAACTATTTCCGTTTATACGAAAAATTAGCGGGCATGACCGGTACGGCAGATACCGAAGCCTTTGAATTTCAACAAATTTATGGCTTAGAAACTATTGTGGTGCCAACCAATCAACCGATGATCCGTGATGACCGTACCGATTTGATGTATAAAAACGAAGAAGACAAATTCAATGCGATTGTCCACGACATCAAAGAAGCCATCGCCCGGCAGCAGCCGGTATTGGTCGGCACAATCTCGATTGAAAAATCTGAATTGCTGTCGAACACCTTAACTAAAGCCGGGATTAAACATAACGTATTGAACGCCAAATTCCATGCACAGGAAGCGGAAATCGTCGCCGATGCAGGCGTACCGGGCGCAGTCACCATTGCGACCAATATGGCCGGTCGCGGTACCGACATTGTGTTGGGCGGTAACTGGCGTGCTGAAATCGCTAAATTGGATAATCCGAGCGAAGAACAGATCGCCAAAATCAAAGCTGATTGGAAAGAACGAAATAAAATTGTGATGGAGGCCGGTGGCCTGCACATTATCGGTACCGAACGTCATGAATCACGCCGCATCGACAACCAGTTGCGTGGTCGTTCCGGACGTCAAGGCGATCCGGGCTCTTCACGTTTCTATTTATCGTTAGACGATGCCTTAATGCGGATTTACCTCAACGAAGGCAAGTTAAATATGATGCGCAAAGCCTTCAGCGAACCGGGTGAAGCAATGGAATCCAAATTGTTGGCAAAAGTAATTGCCAGCGCACAAGCAAAAGTAGAAGCGCACAACTTTGACGGGCGTAAAAACCTGTTGCAATTCGATGATGTTGCCAATGATCAGCGCCATGCTATTTATGCACAGCGTAATGATTTGCTCGATCACCAAGATATTTCCGAAACCATCAATGTCATTCGTGAAGACGTGTTCAACAGCGTTATCGATCAATACATTCCGCCACAATCGTTGGAAGAGCAATGGAATGTAGAGGGTTTGGAAACCCGTCTGCAAAACGACTTTGCCCTGAGTTTACCGCTCAGCAAATGGCTGGAAGAAGACAACCATCTGCATGAAGAGAACCTGCGTGAACGTATTCTGGAAGCGGCCGTCAACGAACACAAACGCAAGGAAGAGATGGTCGGTACTGAGAATATGCGCTCATTTGAAAAAGGCTTGATGCTGCAGATTCTGGACGAATTGTGGAAAGAGCATCTGGCGGCAATGGATCACCTGCGCCGTGGGATTCACCTGCGTGGCTATGCGCAAAAAGATCCGAAGCAAGAATACAAAAAAGAGTCATTCCAGATGTTTACCGAAATGCTGGACACCTTGAAATTGAGCGTGATCAGCACCTTGAGCAAAGTGCAAGTGCGCACGCAAGAAGAGGTGGAAGAAGCCGAACGCTTGCGCCGTGAAGCTGCCGAACGGCAAGCGGCTGCGTTGCAATACCACCAAAACGGGGAACAGCAGGGCGAAACTGCGGACGGAACGGACGAGATGCCGAAAGTCAGCCGTAATGCACCTTGCCCTTGTGGTTCGGGTAAGAAATATAAATATTGCCACGGTAAAATTAAGTAACTCGAATAACGCCCGACCACTCTGCTAATAGCCTTGGTCGGGCTAACATAGGAAAAACATGACCGCACTTACTCAAAAAGCCGTTAGCAAAAAACCGCTGATCAAAGTTGCTGTCGGCATTATTCGTAACGAATTCCAGCAAATCTTTCTGACGCGACGCTTAGAAGGCAAAGACTTTGCCCAAAGCTGGGAGTTCCCCGGTGGCAAAGTCGAAGCCAACGAAAGCCCGGAGCAAGCGCTGCGACGTGAATTGGAAGAAGAGATCGGGATTATGGTGATCAAAGCCGAACTCTACGAACGTTTTCAATTCGAATATCCGAAAAAAGTGATCGAACTCAGTTTTTACTTAATCGAAGAGTGGCTAAACCAACCTTTTGGTCGTGAAGGACAAGACGGTTTTTGGATTGAACAACACGCCTTGGACAGCGGGCAATTCCCACCGGCGAATAAGAAAATTATTGAACGGCTATTAAGCGAGAAGCTGGATTGATTATCCTGCCATAGACAGAGAGATCATAACAAAGTGCGGTTTTTTCACACCACAAAACCGCACTTTGCTTATTCTACACTACGTTCACTATGCTAAAGAATCGACCATTTGCTCAAAACGCTGAATGCCCAACGCAAACTCCTCGTTACTGATATTTAGCGACGGCGCAAAACGCAGCACATTCGGGCCGGCAACCAGCAGCATCACCCCAAACTGATTGGCTTTATTACGCAATTCCGCCGCTTTATCCTGATACTCTGCTGCCAATTCCGCCCCGATTAACAGCCCTAAGCCACGTACAGTAGTAAACAGTTTGGCTTTTTGGTTAATTTTTTCCAGCGCTTCAATCAACTGTTTTGAACGCTGTTGTACTTGCTGTAAAAAGTGCGGTTGACTGATGATGTCCACGACTTTCACCGCCACCGCACAAGCCAACGGATTACCGCCAAATGTGGTGCCATGCACGCCCGGCGAGAAACTTTTTGAGATTTTATCGCTGGTCAACATCGCACTGATCGGAAAGCCATTAGCAAGCGCTTTGGCGGAGGTCAAAATGTCCGGCACAACCCCGTAATGCATATAGGCAAAAAATTCCCCGCTGCGCCCGATACCGGTCTGGACTTCATCAAAAATCAGCAGCGCTTGATATTGATCACACAACTGGCGTAACCCTTGTAAAAATGCCTGCGTCGCCGGCAATACCCCACTTTCGCCCTGAATCGGTTCGATAATCACGGCACAAGTGTGATCGTCGATCACCGCTTTTACGGCGTCTAAATCATTAAACGGTACATGGACGATATCTGCCGGTTTCGGTCCGAAGCCATCGGAATATTTAGGTTGCCCACCAACGCTGACCGTAAACAGCGTTCTGCCGTGAAAGCTCTGTTTGAAAGAGATAATTTTACTTTTTTGATAGCCAAAATGATCGACCGCATAGCGACGTGCCAATTTCAGTGCCGCTTCATTGGCTTCCGCCCCAGAGTTGGCAAACATCACACGCTCCGCAAAAGTGAGCTCTATTAATTTTGATGCCAGCTCCAGTGCCGGTTCACTGGTAAACCAGTTGCTTGAGTGCCATAGCGTTTCCCCTTGCCGTTTCAACACCTCCACCACCTCATCCGGGCAGTGTCCTAATGAATTGACCGCCACACCGCTGGTAAAGTCGATATAGTCCTTGCCGTCTTGATCCCAAACCGTGCTGCCTTTGCCTCTGACCGGAATAAAATCTGCCGGGGTATAATTCTGAATTAAAACCTGATCAAACGTTGCTCTGGTATATTGTGTCATACTGCTTCCTTTTGCTTACTACTGTTAATTAGGGTCTAAAATAAAACGATTTGTGTCGGCAAGCAACTGTTATCTCGACAAATCGCTACGCTTGCTTTGTACGGCAAATTGACGGATGATAAAAAAGGAGTGGGTTTTACCGTTATCCAACGCTTGGAGCAGCTTGGGATCGATTCATTTGAATAGCTTGCCAAAGAGCGGTCTGAAGAAATTTGCCGCCAAGTTGCCGAAGCCCTTGGCAGCCGTTGTTGGAAAAACAGTCCTCAGGCAAAAGCGGCGATTGAAGCCGCAATTGCTTTAGCAAAGCACAAAAGTTAATTAGTGCCGCCGACCGTGATTTGTTCGATTTTTAACGCCGGTTGCCCAACACCGACCGGCACGCTTTGCCCCTCTTTGCCACAAACACCGATGCCCGGATCAAGCTCAGATTCGTCGGCAACCATCGACACATTTTGCATCACTTCAATTCCACTGCCGATCAGGGTTGCACCAACCACCGGTTTGGTGATTTTGCCTTTTTCAATCAAATAGGCTTCCGCAGCAGAAAAGACGAACTTGCCGGAGGTGATATCCACTTGTCCACCGCCAAAGTGCGGTGCGTAGATGCCTTGCTCCACTGATGCGATCAAATCTTCAAATTTACTTTGCCCTGCCAGCATATAGGTGTTGGTCATGCGTGGCATCGGCAAATGGGCGTAAGATTCGCGCCGTCCGTTACCGGTTGGTGCCACGCCCATCAAACGAGCGTTCATTTTATCCTGCATATAGTTGCGCAAAATACCATTTTCGATTAATACGTTACGCTGAGTCGGCACCCCTTCGTCATCAATAGTCAAAGAACCACGACGATCCGCCAATGTGCCGTCATCAACAATCGTACACAGCGGCGAAGTCACTAATTCACCGATTTTCCCACTGAACAGTGAGGATTTTTTGCGATTGAAATCGCCTTCCAAACCATGCCCCACGGCTTCATGCAACAATACGCCCGGCCAGCCTGCACCCAGCACCACCGGCATCATTCCTGCTGGTGCTTGCACCGCATTGAGCTTCACCAGCGCCTGACGAACCGCTTCTTTGGTAAACCATACTGCTCGGCTAACGCCTTGATGGTCTTGTAAAAACCATTCTAGTGAAAAACGACCGCCACCGCCGGCACTGCCACTTTCACGTTTGCCCTGCTGCTCAACCAAGACCGACACCGAAAGCCGCACCAAAGGGCGGATATCTGCCGCCAACGTACCGTCTGTCGCCGCCACTAAAACTTCTTCATAGATCGCATTTAAGCTGGCAGAAACTTGAATAACACGCGAATCTTCAGCGCGTGCGGTTTGATTGACCAAATGCAGCAGCTCGATCTTTTTTTCACGGCTTAAACTGTGCAGCGGGTCAAGTGCGGTATAGCGCATCGGTGCGCTGACCGAATGCAGGGCAATCGGCTTGATCAGCGAACTGCTAGCCTGTGCGATGCCTTTTGTCGCCTCGATACATTGCACCACTTGTGGCGCACTGATCTGATCGGCATAAGCAAAACCGGTTTTCTCACCGCTGACCGCTCTGACACCAACGCCTCGATCAATATGAAAACCGCCCTCTTTGATAATGCCGTCTTCCAATGACCAGCTTTCCTCAATCGAAGACTGAAAATAGAGATCCGCATAATCAATTTGCCGACTGGAAAAATGATCCAATAAATTCGCCAACTGAGTAATAGAAAGTTGACTTGGTTCTAATAGGGACGCTGAAACTTTACTTAGCATAATTTCTCTTTATTTTTATTAGGGTCGGTTGATGTTTGTCTACATGATGACAACATCAAATTGTTCTTGATTGTAAAACACTTCGGTTTTCACCTGCACCTGTTTACCGATAAACACTTCCAGCTCAGCCAAAATCCCGTGCGCCTCTTCGTTGATCAAGTAATCCGCCACCGCTCTTGAGGCATACACCAAAAATTGCTCACTGTCGTATTGATGGTGGATTCGCACAATTTCACGCACAATTTCATAACTGACGGTTTCCACCGTTTTCAGACTGCCACGCCCTTTGCAAGCCGGACATTCGGTGCACAGCACATGCTCCAAACTTTCACGGGTGCGTTTGCGGGTCATCTCCACCAAGCCCAGTTGGGTGAAACCGTTGACGCTGGTCTTAACTCGATCTCGCGACAGTGCTTCGTTCAACGACTGCAACACCCGCTCGCGGTGCTCTTCGCTTTGCATATCAATAAAATCAATAATGATGATGCCGCCCAGATTGCGCAGTTGCAACTGTTGTGCAATGGTTTGGGTCGCTTCAACATTGGTATTAAAAATTGTCTCTTCCAAATTACGATGGCCGACAAAACCACCGGTATTGATATCAATCGTGGTCATGGCTTCGGTTTGTTCGATAATCAAATAGCCGCCGGATTTTAAATTCACACGCTTTTCCAGCGCACGCTGAATCGCATTTTCTACGCCGTACAAATCAAACAACGGCGGATTACCGGTATACAGCGACAGACGCCCGGTGAGTTCCGGCATAAACTCTTGGCTAAACGTTTCCACTTCTTGAAAGGTCAATTTCGAGTCAATTCGAATCAAATCAATTTGCGTACCGACAAAATCACGCAGCACGCGCTGTGCCAGTGCCAGTTCGCCGTAAAGCATTGAGCGAGTAGGATATTTCCCTTTGCGCTCCATCACTTTACGCCATAGCCGTTTCAAAAATTGCGCATCCTGTTTCAACTCCTCTTCCGAACAACCTTCGGAAGCGGTTCGCACGATGAAACCGCCCAATTCATCGCAATAATCAGTGACCAACTGTTTTAAGCGCAACCGCTCTTCTTCACTTTCAATCCGTTGCGATACGCCAACATGACTATTTTCCGGCATAAATACCAAATAGCGTGACGGCAAAGTAATATCTGTGGTTAAGCGTGCACCTTTGGTTCCAAGCGGATCTTTCACCACTTGCACGATAATATCCTGGCCTTCACGCACCAACTCACCAATATCTTTGACTACAAACTGCTTCTTTTCGGATTCATCCACACATTCGGTGTGCGAAACAATATCGGAAGCGTGCAAAAATGCTGCCTTTTCCAAACCAATATCAACAAAAGCCGATTGCATACCGGGCAATACCCGCATCACTCGCCCTTTATAAATATTGCCGACCAATCCTCGCTTGGCTTCGCGCTCAATGTGCACTTCTTTCAGTACACCGGTGTCGAGCAACGCAATTCGAGTTTCGTTCGGCGTTACATTCACCAATAGCTCTACACTTGATGTCATACAATTCATACTTCTTCTTAAAATGAGTGGCTTATATTCTAGCTTAAAACCGCACTTGGCAAAAATGAGATTTCGATTATTTTAGAGTCTGTTGCTTTTTGTTTATAATTTGAGCTACAACCCTAGCAAACACAAAAAACCCGGACTTAAGCCGGGTTGTCATCTGTTTCAAATCGCTCGGGAACTGCCATCAGGCTTCAGTTTCGCTGTCAGAAAAACGCTCGATTCTGGCACCCAGTCCACGCAATTTCTCTTCAATGTGTTCATAGCCGCGATCAATATGATAAATGCGATCAACGATAGTTTCGCCGTTGGCAATACAGCCCGCCAACACCAAGCTGGCAGAAGCGCGTAAATCAGTTGCCATTACTTCGGTACCGTTTAAATTGCGCACACCGTAACAAATAGCGGTATTACCTTCAATATCGGCTTTTGCCCCCATGCGTATCAGTTCAGGAATGTGCATAAAACGATTTTCAAAAATAGTTTCGGTGATAATTCCCGTACCTTCAGCCACCATGTTTAACAGGGTAAATTGTGCCTGCATATCCGTCGGAAAGCCCGGATGTGGTGCAGTACGTACGTTGACCGAGCGTGGGCGATAGCCCAACATGTCCAAGGTGATGGTGTCTTCAGTGATATCAATCTGGGCCCCGGCTTCGCGTAGTTTTTCAATCACCGCATCTAAAGTAGAAGCACGAGTACCACGACAAACAATACGCCCGCCAGAAATTGCTGCAGCAACCAAGAACGTGCCGGTCTCAATCCGATCCGGAATGACATGGTGCTCGCCACCGCCCAAATGTTCAACGCCTTCTACGGTAATCATATCAGTCCCTGCACCGGTGATTTTCGCGCCTAATTTATTCAAGAAATAAGCCGTGTCAGAAATTTCCGGTTCGCGTGCGGCATTTTCAATAATCGTTGTGCCTTTTGCCAAAGTCGCCGCCATCATCACAGACAAGGTTGCACCGACACTGATTTTATCCATCACGATGTTGGCACCTTTCAAACGTCCATCAACAAAAGCTTTAACATAGCCGTCTTCCAATTTAATTTTCGCCCCCAGTTTTTCCAAACCGGAAATATGCAGATCAACCGGACGAGCGCCGATGGAACAACCACCCGGCAACGAAACCTGCCCTTGGCAGAAACGTGCCACGAGCGGCGCCAACGCCCAAATAGAAGCACGCATGGTTTTTACCAACTCATAAGGAGTGACAAAATTATCAATATTGGAAGCATCCAGATAAACCGTATTTTTGTCTTTTCGCTCAACCGTCACCCCTAATTGGCTTAAAATTTTCAGGGTGGTAGTAACATCTTTCAAATCGGGGACGTTGGTCAGTGTAACCGGTTCCTCTGCTAAAATTGCGGCGAACAGAATCGGCAAGGCCGCGTTTTTAGCGCCTGAAATATCAACACTGCCTTTTAAACAGGTTTTCCCGTAGATTCGAAACTTTTCCATTTTTTTTCCTTTATAATTGGATTCACAATTTGGCTTGATATTTGGCTTAGCAATAGGCTGGTCGATTAAAGACCATTTAATAAACGGGCTTTACGCCATTTTTCGACCGTAAAGGTTTTAATCGATAACGCATGAATTTCATTGGTCGCAATATACTGCATTAGCGGCGCATAAATCAATTGTTGCTGTTTGACTTTGCTCATCAAAGCAAATTCATCACTGACGGCGGTCACGCTGAAATGTGCATTTTCGCCATTGACATAAACCTCAGTCAAATCCAATTGTTCACGCAAAATATCTTCGATTGCTGCTGCATCCATGATGTTGTTATCCCTTGTATCCCTTTGATTACGGTTGTATAAACGCTTTTAACCACTGATCTAAATCGTATAGCTCGGCAAAATCCAGTACCAAGTGCGGTACATCAACCAATTTTACCTCGCCAAGCTTAGAATAGCGGTGAAGAATTTCACATATTAACACAAAACCGGCAGAATCCACTGTCCCAAGTTGATTTAACTTAATCTCAAGACAAGATTTTTGAGTCTGAAACAAGGAAGCGCGCTGCTGCCACAACGGCAACAGCGTGCTTCGCGTCAAATCTCCCGCCAGTTGCAAACAGTACGCGTTTTCGCTACTGTTTATCTGCCACTTGAACGTCAATCAACCCACCTTATTTTTCAAGTTTAATCGGAATAGCCGCACTTTTTTGGATTTGAGCGGTTAGTTCATCAATCCCTTTTTGGCGCAGAATATTGCTCCACTCGTTTTTCTTGGTTTCAACCATGCTGACGCCTTCCGCCGCCATGTCATAGGCTTGCCATGCACCGGTACGGGTATTTTTACGCCATTTAAAATCCAATTTAATCGGCGCTGCGCCATTGGTTTGGATAATATTCACCCGAATGCTGACAATATTTTGATCACCAATCGGTTTCTCTCTTTCAATCTCAATATTTTGATTGTTATACATGGTCAACACTTGAGCGTAGGATTGCTCAATAAAGTTAGAAAATGCACTAAAAAACTGCTCTCGCTGCGCCGGTGTCGTGCTTTTGAAATACTGTCCCAATACCAAAGACCCGGCATAATTCACATGCACATACGGCATTAATTCTAGTTTGACAATCGTGCGCATATAGTCTGGATTTTGCTTAATTTTGCTTTGATTGGCACTGATTGAGGCAAACAGTTTATCCGATGCCTGCTGCATCAATTGATACGGGTTATCGGCAGCTACCGCTTGCATTGCGCCAAACAGCGACATCACGGCAACCATCACAACCGCACATTTTTTAAACATTTTCTTCAACATGACTTTCTCCTGTTCAATTAATCCGAAAACTATTCTGTTTTATCGGTTTTCTCTGTTTTTTCACCGTCTTTCTTGTCACCATACAAGAATTGACCGATTAAATCTTCTAATACCATGGCTGAGGTCGTATCATGAATCGTATCTCCCTCTTTCAGCATGGCAATTTCACCATCATCAAAACCAATATTCAGCGCGATATATTGCTCCCCTAGAAGTCCTGAGGTTTTTATCGACAGCGAGCTGGTTTCCGGAATATGGTTATATTCCTGATCAATACTCAAACTGACTTTAGGCAAATAACTGGTCGGATCTAAGCTGATTGCATTGACGCGTCCGATTACTACACCGCCGGTTTTGACTGGCGCCCGCACTTTAAGACCGCCGATATTATTAAAAGTTGCGTGCAGATTATAACTTTTACTTTGATGAAATCCCTGCACATTTGCCACTTTCAAGCCTAAAAAAACCAGTGCGGCGATTGCCAATAGCAGGAACAACCCGACCCAGAACTCATATTTAATGGTTTGACGCATTCTTTTTTCCTTTATTACTTTTATCTCTTACGATGACGTATCGCACGGTTAATTGCCGCCGAACATCATTGCGGTTAAAACAAAATCCAGTGCCAGCACAGCTAATGAGGCGTGCACCACGGTTTTGGTGGTAGCACGGCTGATCCCTTCTGAAGTCGGGCGCGCATCGTAACCGTTAAACAGCGCAATCCACACCACTGCAACCGCAAAAACCGCACTTTTGATCATGCCGTTTAAAATATCGGTTTGCCAACTGACCGAATTTTGCATCACCGACCAGAAACTACCGCCATCAACCCCTTTCCAGTCCACCCCGACCAGTGAGCCGCCCCAAATGCCGATGGCTACAAAAATAATCGTTAGCAGCGGCATCGAGATAATCCCCGCCCAAAAACGGGGTGAAATCACTCGCCGTAGCGGATCGACCGCCATCATTTCCAAACTGGAAAGCTGCTCTGTCGCTTTCATCAAGCCAATTTCAGCGGTCAACGCTGAGCCTGCGCGCCCGGCAAATAAAAGTGCGGTCACCACCGGGCCCAATTCACGCAACAATGAAAGTGCCACCAATTGTCCCAAACTACTTTCTGCCGCAAATCCCACCAACACCACATAGCCTTGCAAGCCTAACACCATGCCGATAAACAGCCCGGACAGCAAAATAATCAACAGTGACTGCACTCCAAGCACATACAGTTGCTTAACCAACAGTGGAAAATATTTTTTTGGCTGTGGCACGCCGACCAACGCGCCATAAAGCATAAAACCGGCGCGCCCAAGCGTTCTGAAAAAACCAATAGTACCGGCGCCTAATCTGGAAATAGCGGAAATGATCATACAAATAACTCATCAATATAGTGTTGTGCCGGATAATGGAATTGCACCGGCCCATCTTCGTTACCGGACAGAAATTGAATCACGCGCGGATCCGCACTTTGTTGCAATTGCGCTGCGGTTCCTTCGGCAATCACGGTTTGATCAGCCACAATATAAGCATAATCAGCTATGCTCAACACCTCTTTCACATCGTGCGACACCACAATGGAGGTAAGATGCAGGGTTTTATTCAAGCGTTTGATCAAACTCACGATTACCCCCATGCTGATAGGATCTTGCCCGGTGAAAGGCTCGTCATACATCACCAAATCCGGATCGAGCGCCACCGCTCTTGCCAACGCCACACGCCGCGCCATACCACCGGAAAGTTCGGACGGCATCAAATCAGCCGCACCGCGCAATCCGACCGCTTCTAATTTCATCAGCGTTAATTGACGGATCATCTCTTCCGGCAGATTACTATGCTCGCGCAGCGGAAAAGCCACGTTATCAAAGGTAGAAATATCCGTAAACAGTGCGCCGGATTGAAACAGCATTCCCATTCTTTTACGAATTTGATACAACTTGGCATTCGACAGGCGAGTGATATCGCTGCCGTCAAATAAAATTTCGCCGGAATCAGGAAACAATTGACCACCGATCAGTTTCAACAGCGTCGTCTTACCGATTCCCGAAGGCCCCATAATCGCGGTAATTTTACCGGTTTCGACTTTTAAATTCAGCCCTTGATAGATTGTGCGCGAACCTCGTTTGAACACCAGATCCTTCACTTCAACCAAATATTTATTCATTTTATGCCTTGCTTTTATCACGGATACCTAACGGTAATTAGGCGAAATCTTGTATGAAATTAATAACAATGTCAAATATTCCCCCGATTTTTGGTTAGGATTAGGGTCTGTTGACCTTTATCTTCAGACGCTTTTCAATCTGAGAAGAATTTATGTTAGAATCCAAAATTATTAATCTTTTTAAACTATACGCTAGGAAAACCGATGACTTCTCGTTGGAATATCGTTTTAGTGGTGATCGCACTGGCGTTGCTTGCTTGGTATTATTCGTTAAACCAGCAAGATAACGTCGATTTGGCTGCCCGTATTCAAAACAGCGGCAGCCCTGATTATATCGCCAATCAGATGGAAACCACCCTTTATTCACTGGACGGGCGCAAACAATATGTTGCAACTGCCGATGAAGTGGAATATTTCCAAACTCAAGGGGATACACTGTTCAAAGCACCGGTCGTTTATTTATTCGAGGCCTCCAAAAATAGCGATAATCTGGTGCGTAGCTGGCGTTTGAGTGCGGATCAAGCCAAGATCAGCAAAGACAAGATACTCTATTTAAACGACAATGTTTCAATTCAAAGCTTGTTGCCGGAAAGCAAAATTCACAGTTTGCAAACCTCAAGTGCGGTCGTCAATTTAACGACACAAGATATAACATCTGATACAATGGTCAGCGTGGTCGGTCAAAGTTTTACCACCACCGGCAAAAGCCTGAGCGGGAATCTTCGTCAGCAGATCGCAACGTTAAAAGAACAGGTGCAAACTCACTATGAGATTCAACAAAATGAAAACAAAAATAATTAAATCACTAACATTAGTCAGCGCGCTGTTACTCTCTTTTTCAGCTTCGGCATTGAAAGATGACAGCCAGCAACCTATTAATATAACGTCTGATAACCAATCATTAGATTTGGAAAATAATATTGTAACCTTTACCGATAATGTGGTGATCACCCAAGGCTCGATTTTGATCAACGCCCGTCAAGTGACCATCACCCGCCCGAACAATGGCGGAGGTGGTAAAGAGAAAATCGAGGCAAACGGCAGTCCTGTGACTTTCCAGCAACAACTGGATAACGGCAAAATGATCAACGGGCGAGCCAACAAAGTCAATTACGATCTTGGCAGCCAATATTTAGTGTTGACCGGCAATGCCCAATTAAAACAATTAGACAGCCAAATTGATGCCGAAGTGATCACCTATGATGTGCAACAGCAAAAAATGATCGCCAAAAACAGCGGCAAAGGCCGAGTGAAAACGATTTTATATCCGTCACAATTACAACAAAAATAATAGGTTAACTTTTTATGTCTATTCTTTCGGCACAAAATCTGGCGAAATCCTATAAGGGACGCCAAGTTGTCCATGATGTCAGCTTGACCGTCAATTCCGGCGAAATCGTCGGCTTGCTCGGCCCGAATGGCGCCGGCAAAACCACCACCTTTTATATGGTCGTCGGCTTAGTCAAAAACGACCACGGATCGATTAAGATCGACGATTTGGATATTACCCTATTGCCGATGCATAACCGCGCACAACAAGGCATTGGCTATCTGCCGCAAGAAGCCTCAATTTTCCGTCGTTTAAGTGTTTATGACAATTTAATGGCGGTGTTGGAAATTCGCAAAGATTTAACCCAAAAACAACGCAAACAACGGGCGGAAGAGCTGATCGATGAATTTCATATCGATCATATCCGCAATAACTCAGGACAATCATTGTCTGGTGGCGAACGTCGTCGGGTCGAAATTGCCCGTGCGCTGGCAGTCAATCCGAAATTTATTCTGTTAGACGAACCTTTTGCCGGTGTTGACCCAATTTCGGTGATTGACATCAAAAAAATTATTTTACATCTTAAAGAGCGGGGCTTGGGTGTGTTGATCACCGATCATAACGTGCGCGAAACACTGGATGTTTGCGAACGGGCATATATCGTCAGTGCCGGCAACATGATTGCCACTGGCAGCCCACAGGATATTTTGCAAAATGAAGATGTAAAACGCGTTTACTTGGGCGATCAATTCAAACTATAGCCTCGGTTAACCTCAACCAAGAGAGATTGTAAGATGAAATTTACCCATTTGCTCAGCCCTGACAATATTCGTCATGGTGTTATGGCATCAAGTAAAAAACGTATCCTCGAAATACTCAGCGAAATCATTGGTGCTGAAACCGAAGAAGATACCCAAATCTGCTTTGAGCATTTATGCGAACGGGAAAAAGTCGGTTGCACCGCACTTGGTGGTGGAATTGCGCTGCCGCGCGCCAAATTGTCGCAAGGAGAAAAACCGATTGCAGTTTTTCTACAACTCACCACACCTATTGACTACAAAGCACCGGATAATCGTGAGGTCGATCTGCTACTGGCGCTGTTTATTCCCATCGGTTTATGTCAACAGTTTGCCCCATGTTTGCCGGAAATTGCCAAAAAATTAACGAATAAAACATTGGCAAAACAGCTGCGTGCCGCTAAAAGCAAAGAGGAGATCTGGGACATTTTCTGCAAGTTGGATCAGCATAGTGAAGATGAATCTGTCGCCGTCAGCGCCAGTTGATCACAACATTACTGATCACCCGGATTATAGGAGACTAGGCAACATGGAACTTATTATTATCAGCGGACGCTCTGGCTCCGGCAAATCAGTTGCCCTGCGTGCACTGGAAGACATCGGTTATTATTGTATTGATAACCTTCCGTTGGCGCTATTCAGCCAGTCGATTGATATTCTGAAAAATAACCAAGAATCCGTTGCTATCAGTCTGGATATTCGTAATATTCCCGAGTCGCCGATGCTATTAGAGCAAGTATTGCAGCAACTGCCGTCTGATATCAAGGTCAAAACTATTTTCTTAGATTGTGAACCCAGTACTCTGATTCGGCGTTACAGCGACAGCCGCCGCCTACACCCGCTTTCGGTAAAAAATATCACCCTTGAAGCAGCAATAGAGATCGAGCGCGAAATGTTGGAGCCGCTGTTTCAACACGCCGATTTAATTCTGGATACCACGCAGATTTCTACCCATGAGCTGGCGGAAAAACTGCGCCAATTTCTACGTGGTAAATCCAATAAAGAGCTGAACATCGTATTTGAATCATTTGGATTCAAATATGGCATTCCTCTGGATGCCGATTATGTGTTCGATGTACGTTTTTTGCCAAACCCACACTGGGAGCCGCAACTGCGCCCGATGACTGGGCTGGAAGAGCCGGTGATCGACTTTTTAAATCGGCAAAACGATGTGCATAATTTTATTTATACTACCCGCAACTATATTGAAACGTGGCTACCGCTGTTGGAAAAAAACAACCGCAGCTACCTGACGATTGCTATCGGTTGTACTGGCGGCAAGCACCGCTCAGTCTACATCGCTCAACAGCTAGGGGAGTATTTTCTAGGACGCGGCAAAAAAGTTCAGATTCAACATTCCTCACTCAGCAAACATAAATCTCAGTGATTTCTCCGCGAATGTGTAGCTCAGCCGGATAGAGCAATCCCCTCCTAAGGGATAGGTCGGCGGTTCGAATCCGCCCACGTTCGCCATGTTTTTTAGTTATGGAAAAAAATCCGAACTTAGAATCTCTTCTAATGTCCAGATTGGCTTACTTGGAAAATCTGAATCTGACATTGACGTTTCACGTGCGGCATCAAATATAGCAGACTCCCACGCCCACTCTAAGAACTCTTCTTTATTCATTGGATTTTTTAATGATGGAGAGTTTTTTATCAAACGTTCAATCGCTTTTCGCTGTTCTTTGATGGTCAATTCCCAACTTTTTCCGCGATGGCTCGGCTGATAGCCCCATTTGAGCAAATGGGCAATCAATATTCGAAATCGATTATTCAGCTGCGACAGTTCACTTCTCCCCATGCTTTCCATCTCCTCAATAAGATTTTCGATATCTAATTGATTGAGTGCCCCAGCTCTCAGTAATTCAGTCTGCTCTGTCACCCAGCCATAGAAATCTTCATTGTATACTTTACTCATATCTACCTCTCCTCTAGTAGTTATGCCAATATAATGCCCTTATTGTAGGACTTTGGTCAAGTAGCTAGCCAACACCAATCTATCACTTGCTGATCCCATTTTTAGTTTTTAGCAAAAATTAACTGGCAATTTGATTTAGAGCGGTTTTTAGCAGAATTGCACTCTCTTTTTTATAACACTCCTGATAAAATACGCGCCATCTAGTTTGGTGGTTTATCATTGTGTAAACCATCGGAATCTGATGACAGAACGATTCCCTTTTTAACAGGGAATAATTATTTCTTATTTATAATTAAAGTAATGGAGCAGTTATGTTTCTATTTCAATTTGCTATAGTTTTACTATGTATTTTGATTGGTGCCCGACTTGGCGGCATCGGCTTGGGAGTTATGGGGGGTTTAGGACTTGCCATTTTAGCATTTGGATTCAATTTACAACCAACCAGCCCGCCGATCGACGTGATGTTGATGATTATGGCAGTGGTGTCTGCCGCTGCTGCCATGCAGGCAGCTGGTGGTTTGAACTATATGATTCAAATTGCAACTCGTATCTTGCGTAAAAATCCAAAATACATCACCTTTATTGCCCCGGCAGTAACTTACACCTTTACCGTATTAGCGGGAACCGGTCATGTTGCCTATTCGGTGCTGCCAGTGATTGCGGAAGTCAGTCGTTACAACGGTGTACGCCCTTCACGTCCACTTTCAATGGCGGTTATCGCCTCACAATTTGCTATTGTTGCCAGCCCGATTGCGGCAGCGGTAGTTGCTTGTGTCGCCTATCTTGAGCCACAGGGGATAACACTGACTAATGTCCTAAGTGTCACCGTTCCATCGACTATTTTAGGGATTGGGCTGGCATGTCTGTTTGTCAACAAAATGGGCAAAGAGCTGAAAGATGATCCGCACTATCAACGCTTACTACAAGATCCTGAATATGCTGAAAAAAATGCAACCAGCTTAGATGTTGAGCATATGCCAATCAGCAAAAATGCGGTTCGTTCAGTCGGCTTGTTCCTGTTTGGTGCCTTGTTAGTTGTTGTTATGGGCGCATTCCCGGATTTGCGACCGCACTTTGACGGCAAAGCGATGGGTATGGCGCACACCATTGAAATTATCATGCTGACCATTGCGGCTTTGATTATTTTGATCTGTAAACCGGACGGCAACCAAATCACGCAAGGCTCGGTGTTCCATGCCGGTATGCGGGCAATCGTTGCGATTTTCGGGATTGCTTGGTTAGGCGACACCTTGATGGGCGCTCACATGACCGAAGTAAAAGAGATGGTTTCCGGTTTGGTGGAATTTGCTCCGTGGACCTTTGCGTTTGCGCTGTTTGCGTTGTCGGTGTTGGTCAACAGCCAAGGTGCGACAACCGCAGTATTAGTACCGCTAGGGATCTCATTAGGCTTGCCTGCGCCAGTGATTATCGCCACATTCGTTGCGGTAAACGGTTATTTCTTTATTCCTAACTACGGCCCGATTATTGCCTCAATCGACTTCGATACCACGGGTACTACTCGAATCGGTAAATACATTTTTAACCATAGTTTTATGATTCCGGGCTTACTCAGTTTGATTTTCAGTTTGATCTTCGGCTTTATTTTCGCCGGTATTTTCTTGGGTTAATCTGAACAGTTGAGATAAAAATAAAGAGATAGACCGCACTTTGCGCTATCTCTTTTATTTTTTCATTATTCAAGTATCTTTTGTGCAATGGCAATCAACGGTTTGCAATCCATTTTTTCAACGCCGTCACACTACTACGCCACTCTTCTTGTATCACCTCAATCCAAACGGCAATCTCCTCTTCCCATTGGGGCGAATCCTGATGTTGTGCCAGCTCGGCAATATCACGAATACGGTTTATGCCCAATGAAGCGGCAGCGCCTTTGATTTTATGTGCATCTTCCGCAACCGCAGTTTTCAAAGTGCGGTCTTGCTGATAAGCTTGGTAGTGTTGAGTCAGTTCTTCAATATAACCAGGCATCAATTGCTCAAACAATAGCGCACTTTTCATCACATTCTCTTTTCCCATCAGCTCGATCAACTCATCTAACATCGGATAGTCAAACGCCATCACCGCACTTTGCTGTTGCGTTTTAACCTCGGCTGGCAACGCCTCTTCAATATCCTCCCCAATACTGACTGACTCCAGCGGTTGCTCCTCGCCAAACAGCTGTTTTAGTGTTAAATTCAGCGCTTCCAGCGATAGCGGTTTTGATAATACATCGTCCATTCCTTGCTGCAAATAGTGACGCTTGTTATTCAGCACATTCGCCGTCAGCGCCACCAGCGGCGGTAAATAATCAATTTCATCATTTTCGTACTGCTGACGCAGTGTCATCGCAATATCAAAACCGGACATATCCGGCAATTGGATGTCTAGTAATAATAAATCATATTGATTTTGATAGAATTTTTTCAGCGCTTCTGCGCCAGTCATCGCAATATCAACATGATAGCCCAATTTTTCCAGAATCGATTTGGCAACGATGATATTCACTTCAATATCTTCTACTAATAAAATATTCAACGCACCGATGCTCGGCGCCATGCTGATATCCACTGCTTTTTCAATTTCCGGTGCGGCAATGTCGAGCGTAAATGTTGTACCGATATTCTCCTCACTTTCGACCGATAAGTTACCGTGCATCAACGAGGCAATTTTTTTGGATACCGACAAACCAATGCCACTACCCAGCGCCCGCATATTGTCCTTCGATTTCACCTGATAATACATCGTGAAAATATTATTCAATTCGGCTTGCGGAATGCCAATGCCGCTGTCACTGATTTGAAACACCAGCCGATCCTGTCCGGACTTTGCCACCGTCAATCTGACCCAACCTTTCGGGGTAAATTTGACCGCATTACTAATCAAATTCCACAGCACTTGATTTAATCGAATCGGGTCAACCTGAATCCAGTCCGGTAATCTATTTTTGAGCAACATCTCAAATTTAAGATTTTTCTGTGCTGCCATCACCGAGGCAATATTGTTAATGTCATTCAATAAATTATTAAAATCACAAGCTTTATTAAACAGTTCTATGCGATGGGTTTCAATTTTCTCTAAATCAACCAAATCATTAAAAATATGCCCGAGTGATACCGCACTGACTTTAATCGTTTGCAGGTAATTGCGTTGTTGTTCATCCAAATTGCCATCCAAGAGAATACGGCTCAAACCGATGATACCATTAAGTGGGGTTTTCAGTTCATGACTGATGGTTGTCATCATATTGGTTTTATCGCGACTGCTTTTCTCAATCATCTCTTGATAGCTGGTGCGCTCAGTAATATCGCGCCCAAAACCGATGATAATATTTTGCTTACTGACTTTATCGTAATACGGAACTTTCAAAATTTCAAAACAGGCAGCTCGCCCATCCGGATAATATAACCATTGTTCATAACTGAGCCCTTTTTTTTCTTTGCTCACCTGTATATCGGATTCAATTGCTTTTTTAGCCGAACGTTCGCTATATACATCAAAAGGGGTCAATAATTTCAGCTCTTCTGATTTTTTACCGGTCAATTTTTCCACCGCTTTATTCGCGCCAAGAAAACGGTGATCTTCGCCACGATAGAACACTAGATCCGGTGACGCATCAAAAAATGAACGTAATAAATGGGCACTTTGTTCCAATTCCAATTGAATCCGCCGCCGTTCTCGTACTTCTTGTTCAAGATGTAACAACGCCGAAGTCAGCTCCTGCTCCGCCTTTGCCCTTTCATCAATTTCACGGCTCAGCAACAGGTTTTTTTTATTCATTTCTTGGTTAAGTTGGTAATCTTGCATACGCAGTGTTTTCAACTGCGCTAAGGTTTTTTCTGATCCTTGCCGCGCTAATTCCAGTTTTTCGATCACTACAGAAAAAAAATAAATCACAAACGGTGCCGAGCATAAGCCAAAGATAACCGAACGCCAGATGTCGCCCCACTTTAAATCACCAGTAAACAACAGGGTGCTGCCGGCCTGAATAATCAGGGCATATACCCCTAAAATCAATAATCCCAGCAAAGAAAACCGAATCTTGCCAATCCGGATAATCCAATCAATATAATTCTGTAGGTAGGTTTTAACATTTTTCATGATATTTGATTAAGTTTTTCCTCAACAATAGAAGCGATATCAAGATAAAATAAATCCCTTAAATAAGGGATTAAAGATTGTTGACAACGATATTTGAGCAGGCAGGTATTCCGCACAGCTAATTAGCTCACCGCGTTAATAAAGTCAACGCTTCTTGATATTTATCCACCGTTTTTTGAATAATCTCTGCTGGAACGCTCGGCGCCGGTGCTTGTTTATTCCACCCACTTTGCTCCAGCCAATCACGAATAAATTGTTTATCAAATGACGGCGGATTAGTGCCTTCTTGATAGTTTTCTACCGCCCAAAAGCGACTGGAATCCGGCGTCAGCACTTCGTCCATCAAAGTCAAAACACCCTCTTTATCCAAGCCAAATTCAAATTTGGTATCACAGATAATAATGCCTTTACTCAGCGCATATTCTGCCGCCTGTTGATATAGAGTAATCGCTTTTTGTTTTACTTCTGCCGCCAAATCCACACCGATGAGTTGTTCGCACTCTTGATAACTGATATTGATATCGTGATCGCCCACCTCAGCTTTGCTTGATGGGGTGAAAATCGGTTCTGGTAACTTGCTGGCTTCCTGCAAGCCCGGAGGTAATACCAAACCACAAATGGTGCCAGTTTGGCGGTAATCTTTTAAGCCGCTACCGGTTAAATAGCCACGCACAATCGACTCAATTTTGATTGGGGTCAGCCGTTTGCAAACCACTGCACGGTCTTTAATTAAGTCAGCTTCCGCTTTTGGTAACACATCATAAACCGTTTCTCCGGTAAAATGATTCGGCATAATATTTGCCAACTGTTTAAACCAAAAGTTAGAAATTTGTGTCAGAATTTCCCCTTTGCCGGGGATAGGATCGTCCAGAATGACATCGAACGCTGATAAGCGATCGGTCGCCACCATCAACATTCTATCGTTATCAATTGCATAAAGATCACGCACTTTGCCTGAATAAATTTTATTTAAACTGATTTGTTGCATTGCCTTGTCCCGTTTAAGTTAACACCCGAATAGAATAGCCGTTTTATTGTAACGCACTTTAAACCGCACTTTGCATTTTTTAAACCATCAATATAAAAAAAGCCATATTTCCTAAAAAATATGGCTTTTAATACATCATTAAGGCTTAAATCATAATTTGAGCAGGAACCAAATACCCTTGCGGCACTTTTGCTTCCTGTTCAAAGGTGACAAATTCCCATGCGGTTTGGTCAGCCAACACCGCTCTCAGCAATTTATTGTTAAGCCCGTGCCCCGATTTATAGGCTTTGAAAGCACCGATGATATTATGGCTCGCCATATACAGATCGCCAATCGCATCCAACAACTTATGTCGAACCAATTCATCTTTAAAGCGCAGCCCATCTTCGTTCAAAATCCGGTAATCATCCAACACGATCGCATTATCTAGACTACCGCCTAGCGCTAAACCTTGGGCTTGCAGATATTCAATATCTTTCATAAAACCAAATGTCCGCGCCCGGCTGATTTGCTGGATAAACGCTTGGGTCGAAAAATCTAATTTATAGTTAGTGACATTGTTATCAATTGCCGGATGTTTAAAATCAATAGTGAAATCCAAATGAAAACCATGATAAGGTTTGAATTCAGCCCATTTATCGCCATCTTCGACCCGCACTGATTTTTTGATGCGGATAAATTTCTTGGCTGCAGCCTGCTCTTCAATACCGGTATCCAGCAACAAGTAGATAAACGGTGCCGCACTGCCGTCCATAATCGGAATTTCCGGCGCATCGACTTCAATAATAATGTTGTCAATTCCCAATGCCGCCAGCGCCGAGTTGATATGCTCGACCGTTGAAACACGCACACCGTCATCGTTCACCAAACAAGTACACAACATCGTGTCACGAATCGCATCGGCTTTTGCAACAAAGCTGACCGGTGGATTCAAGTCGGTACGACAATAGATCACGCCGGTATTCACTTCTGCCGGACGCATGGTCAACGTCACTTTTTTACCGCTGTGCAAGCCGATACCCGTGACTTTGACACTTTGTTTTAATGTTCTTTGTTTAATCATAAACTCTCTTTAGTACCCTTATCCGGGTACAACAAACCGCACTTTTAAATTTGTTAAAAGCTAGTCGGCTTGGTTACGCAAAAACGATGGAATATCAAATAAGTTATTCTCATCAAACTCTTTTGGTTTAGCAGTTTCTGCACCCACGGCGGTTTTACTGCCGTAACTGCTGCTGCCATACCCTTGATTAGACTGTGATTGTGGATTTAAGTTCGACTGTGAAGTCGCAAAACCGGATTGAACCGGATTCACGCTCGCTTGCGAACTACTATTATTGGCTTTTGGTGTAATCACTCTCAATTCATTCTCTTCTTTATTGCCAATACCGGTTGCCACAATTGTCACGCGAATCTCTTCGCTCATTTCCGGCACCAAGCTGGTACCAATAACCACGGTCGCCTCTTCCGAAGCAAAAGCACGAATAGTGTCGCCGACAGTTTGGAACTCTTCCAAACCTAAATCCATACCGGCAGTGATGTTCACCAACACGCCACGAGCACCAGACAGGTCGATATCTTCTAACAATGGACTGGCAACAGCATCTTGTGCGGCTTTGTCTGCACGACCATCACCAACCTCACCGCTTGCAATACCGGTACCCATCATTGCATGCCCCATCTCTTGCATCACGGTACGCACATCGGCAAAGTCAACGTTGATTAAGCCCGGAGAAGTAATCATATCAGAGATTCCGCGTACGGCATTGCGCAAAATTTCGTTGGCGGTGGCAAAAGCATTAACTAGGGAGATATTTTTGCCCAGCACCTTCAACAATTTTTCATTTGGAATAACAATTAAAGAGTCAACAAATTTGGATAACTCACGAATACCGATTTCTGCCAACTGCATCCGTTTTTTACCCTCAAAACCAAACGGTTTAGTCACCACGGCAACGGTTAAAATACCTAATTCTTTGGCAATTTGTGCCACAACAGGCGCCGCACCGGTACCTGTACCGCCCCCCATTCCGGCGGCGATAAACACCATATCCGCGCCTTCCAAAATATTGCGAATCGCATCTTTATCATCTTCAGCCGCTTGACGACCGACATTCGGATTAGCACCTGCACCCAAACCTTTCGTGGTGTTGCCACCGATCTGTACCGTTTGCTTCACCAAACTCTTACGCAATGCCTGAGCATCAGTATTGATTGAAAAAAATTCAACCCCGTGAATCTCTTCTTGCACCATTTGATTAACTGCGTTTCCGCCGCCGCCGCCAACACCGACGACTTTAATCACCGCATCGGTAATGTCGTCAAACTCGATAGGCTCAAACATATATTCTCCCCGTTATGTTTGTTTTATTTTGCAAAATGATAATGATAGCTGCTATTCTATTCGATAACCGCTGATTATCAAAACTGATTTTTTATCATTGTAAAAAATTTAACGATATAATCCTTGGTTCTTGATAACAAGCCCAACGAACTGCCGCCGCTATCCCGTTGCCGCACTTCATCTGCATTATTATAATTATGATGAAGCAGACCCAACACGGTTGCATATTGTGGCTTGCTGACATAATCGGTTAAACCCGCCAAATTGAGCGGTGTTCCAACCCGCACTTGTGGACCAAAAATCTCTGCTGCACACTCGGTAATATCTTCAATCTGCGAACCACCGCCGGTTAATACAATTCCGGCAATTAAATCGGATTTAATCTGTTTGTCGTCCAATTCACGTTTCAATATCAAGAGTTCTTTTTCAACAAATTTTAATAGTTCTTGATAACGAGCTGAGGTCACAACCGACAGCATCTCTTTTGCCAGACTGCGTGGTGCGCGCCCGCCTACACTCGGTACTTCAATTTTCTTATCTGGGTTATTCTGTGGTGGTGTGATCGCACTGCCATAGGCGACTTTAATTTTTTCCGCTTCCATTCTGGAAGTGCTGAACGCATAGGCGACATCGTCAGTGACGCGATTGCCGGCATAAGGAATCACCTTACTGAAACGTAGCGAGCCGTTGGTATAGACAATAATATCAATCGTACCGCCACCAATATCAATCAAACAAACACCCAGTTCCTTTTCATCTTCGGTCAACACCGAATAGCTGGAAGCTAAACCGGAAAATACCACTTCATCCACTTTTAAACCGGCGCGGGCGACCGCTTTTTTCAGATTGTTCAACCAGCTTTGATGACAAGCAATCAAGTGCGCCTGCGCCTGCAAACGCACGCCTTGCAGTCCTAACGGGTTTTTGATATTCAATTGCTTATCCACAGCAAACTCTTGTGGAATAACATGTAAAATGCTTAATCCTTCGCCCATTTTGACTGATTGAGCGATATTCATTGCCCCTTCAATCTCCTCCGCCGTCACTTCGCCACTGGCGATCGGCACTAAACCGCTTTCATTCAAACTTTGAATATGTTCACCCGTAATCGCCAACGATACACTGACAATTTGGCAATCGGCAATCGATTCTGCACCTTCGATTGCCCGTTGGATAGAGTTCACTACCGCATCCAAATCGGTAATACTGCCGCGATCAATCCCTTTGGATGGGCTACTGCCGACACCGAGCACATTGACTACTCCGTCCGGCAACACCTCTCCGACCACAGCCACAACTTTGGAAGTACCCACTTCCAAGCCAACTTTTATTTTCGACTCAACAATCTTTGCCATATTCGTGTACTTCTTTGCCAATTAATTAATCTTCATCAGTTTCCGTCTGAACCGGAAGCGCTTTAAACCCAACGGCAGCACCGCTGTTATATCGTAAATCAACATAGTCGATTTGTTGGTTATCCGGCACTTCTATCTGTGGGTAAATCGTTGCAAACCGCTCAATTTTCTGTTTCCATTCACCACGCCCGAGCTTTAATTCGATACCGTTGCTTAAGCTAACCTGCCAAGCACCACGGCTGTCGATCTGCATCGACTGCAAGGTCATATTTTTGGCTTTCAACGCATTGCTTATCTGGTACCAAGCCGACAGAACCTCACGGCTTTGGAAATCATTGCCCTGCAAATTCGGCAGCTGCAAGCCTTCTCGCTTCTCTGGCGGCAAGCTGAAAATCGTGCCGTCGGCTGCCAATAATTGCCGTTCATTCCAAAAAGCGACCGGACTGTATTCCGCCACCGCAATACTCAATTTATTCGGCCAAATCTTGCGTACCAACGCCCCTTTGACCCAAGGCATCAGTTCGATTTGCTGTTGAATCGACTCCACATCTTGTGAAAAATAACCTTGCAACTCACCAAATTGAAGTAGACTGTCACGAATATCATTATAGCTGGTATACCTCGGCTGCCCGATAACCGCAAATGAATTCAATGGTTGTTGATCCAAATAAAGCAAAAAATTCTGCCAATGACTGTAGCAATAATAACCAAATCCTAAGCATAATATCACAAATAGTGATTTCAACGGCACAAAAAACTTAAAACCGCTCTGTTCTGCCGTTGTCGGATGGATACGATTAGGTTTTACCGCCATGCCTATACACTCAATTCTAAAATTTTAACCACCAATTGTTCAAAATCATAACCTCTGGCTTTTGCCGCCATTGGGAACAAACTATGGCTAGTCATACCCGGTGCAGTGTTGATTTCAACCAAATTAAAGCGCCCTTCACTATCGGTCATCACATCAACCCGGCTCCAACCACGGCAACCGGTACTCTCGTAAGCCTGCTTAACCAACTGTTTTAACTCTTGTTCGCGGGCTTCGCTCAATCCGGACGGACAAAAATATTGGGTGTCATCGGAAATATATTTTGCATCATAATCATAGAACTCTCCTTTCGGTACAATCCTAATCGACGGCAACACTTCCCCGTCTAATACCGGAACAGAATACTCATCGCCAGCTAACCAAGCCTCAACCAACACAGTTTCATCATACTGAAATGCCAACTCAACCGCACTTTGCAATGCTTCAAGCCGTTTGACTTTGGTCAGCCCGACACTAGAGCCTTCTAAAGAGGGTTTGACCATCAACGGCAAACCCAATTTTTCCACAATTTTTGTCGCATCAAATGCAGCAAAATCGGCTTTGTTGACGACTTCCATCTCGGCAACCGGCAAACCAAAACCTTTCCATAACATTTTGGTACGCATTTTGTCCATGGTTAACGAAGATGCCAACACGCCACAACCGGTATACGGAATCCCTAAAAACTCCAATACGCCCTGTACTGTGCCGTCTTCACCGCCACGTCCGTGCAAAATATTGAACACGCGCTCGAACCCCTGCACTTTTAACTGCTCCAAGCCGACCTGTTGCGGATCCACACCATGCACATCAAAACCCTGATTTTTTAACGCTTGCAATACCGCTCTTCCGGAATTTAACGACACTTCACGCTCTGCCGACGTACCGCCGTACAAAACGGCAATTTTTTGTTGTTTTAACGGTTTCATTTTGCGCTCTACCTACTGTTATTTCTTATTATTATTCCATAAATCAACCAGATTGCGTGATAATTTACTCACGCTGCCAGCCCCTTGCGCCAACACTAAATCACCGTTTTGCAGCACTTGATCCATAATTTCCGGTAATTTTTCCACATCAGACAATAAAATCGGATCGACTTTGCCCAAGTTACGAATCGAACGACACAGGGCACGGCTATCGGCACCGGCAATCGGCTCCTCGCCGGCTGCGTACACTTCCAACATAATCAACGCATCGACTTTCGACAACACTTGCACGAAATCATCGAATAAATCACGGGTGCGTGAATAACGGTGAGGTTGGAACACCATCACAACGCGTTTATCCTGCCAACCGGAACGTGCCGCCTCAATAGTGACATCCACTTCCGTCGGGTGATGACCATAATCATCCACCAACATGACTTTTCCGCACGGTCGTTCGAATACGCCGAGTTGATCAAAACGTCGTCCCGCCCCTTGAAAATCAGCAAGTGCGGTTAAAATCGCCTCGTCGCCGATTCCCTCTTCCTTTGCCACCGCCAGTGCTGCCGTCGCATTCAAGGCATTGTGTTTTCCCGGCACATTCAGCACCACTGAAATGCGTTTGCCGGACGGATAAACCACGTCGTACAGCCCTTGGAAAGCCGTTTGACAATAATTTTCGATCCGATAGTCCGCCTGCTTGCTGAAACCGTACGTAATCACTTGCCGACCGACGCTGGGAATAATCTCCTCTAATTCTTTATCATCGGCACACATCACCGCCAAACCGTAGAACGGCAAGTTGTGCAAGAAATCAATGTAGGTCTGCTTCATTTTGGCAAAACTACCTTGATAGGTTTCCATATGATCCGGTTCGATATTGGTTACCACTGACACCATTGGCTGCAAATGCAAAAACGAGGCATCACTTTCGTCTGCTTCGGCGATCAGATAACGACTCAAGCCTAAATGCGCATTGGTACCGGCCGATTTCACCAAGCCGCCGTTGACAAAGGTTGGATCCAGACCGGCTTGGGCATAAATCATGGCGATCATAGCGGTCGTGGTGGTTTTCCCATGTGTACCGGCAACTGCGATGCCATGTCGGAACCGCATGATTTCTGCCAACATTTGCGCCCGTTGAATCACCGGAATCCGCGCTTCGCGTGCGGCAACCACTTCCGGATTATCGGCTTTAATCGCACTGGAGACCACCACCACGCTTGCCTCTTTAATATTTTTGGCTTCGTGTTTGAAAAAGATCTTCGCCCCTAAATTGGTTAAACGCTGGGTTACTGCGCCGTCGGCAATATCCGAGCCGGTCACCAAATAGCCTTCGTTGACCAACACTTCGGCAATTCCGCCCATGCCTGCACCACCGATGCCGACAAAATGGATCTGTTTGACCCGACGCATACCCGGTACAAAATCCCGCAAGCGTTTTTGAAAATCATGTTGTTCCATTATTCTTCTCTTTCTACTGTTTTTACTGTTA
This sequence comes from Testudinibacter aquarius, assembly GCF_004342725.1. Taxonomy (GTDB): domain Bacteria; phylum Pseudomonadota; class Gammaproteobacteria; order Enterobacterales; family Pasteurellaceae; genus Chelonobacter; species Chelonobacter aquarius. The sequence goes on from NZ_SMCP01000009.1 coordinate 93,581, forward strand.
TTCTTGCTGTTTTGTCTTTTTATAGCGTTATCATTTAGCCACGCTGACAATCACCTCGGCAACCCGATCCGCAGCAAGCGGTTTAGCCATGGTTTTTGCCGTTTCCGCCATTTCTGCCAATTTTTTTCGATCCCATTGCTGCAAAAGTGCGGTTATCCGCTCGGCGTTCAGTTCGTTTTGCGGCACAATTGTTGCAGCACCAACATCAGCAAGATAACAAGCATTCAAATATTGCTGTTGATCTTTATGTTGAAACGGCACAAAAATTGCTGCACTGCCAACTGCGGCAATTTCTGATACCGTCAAGGCGCCGGAGCGACAGACAATTAAATCAGCCCAAGCATAAGCTTGCGCCATATCATCAATAAATTCAGTGACTTGTACATTGGCGTTGTCGGGGTAACGCGTTTGAATGCTCTCCACATTACCCTGACCGACTTGATGGCGAATCTCCAACGGTTGTTGGTATTGTTTCACCACCTCTGGCATCAATAAATTCAGCACTCTCGCACCTTGGCTGCCACCAACAACCAGCACTTTCAACGCGCCTTGACGTGCTGCATACCGCACTTTGGGTTCCGACTGTTCAAACAACACCTGTCGCACCGGATTGCCGACCGCTTCTGCTTTGGCAAATGCGTTCGGGAACGCCTGCAATACTTTAGTGGCAATTTTTGCTAACCATTTGTTGGTCAAACCGGCAACTGCATTTTGTTCATGCAACACAATCGGTACGCCGCACAGTTTGGCGGCAATACCACCCGGCCCTGAAACATAACCGCCCATGCCTAAAACCGCATGCGGTTGATATTGTTTGATAATTTTACGTGCCTGCCACACCGCACGCGTAATCGCAAACGGCGCTACCAACAATGCCTTCAATCCTTTACCACGCAAGCCCGAAATTTGAATAAATTCAATCGGAATACCGTGTTTCGGTACTAACGTGGCTTCCATGCGATCTTGAGTGCCCAACCAACAAATCTGCCAGCCTTGCTGTTGCAGTTTTTGTGCCACGGCAATCGCCGGAAAAACATGTCCGCCGGTGCCACCCGCCATCACCAATAACCGTTTCTGTTCTGCCATTTAGTCATCCCTCAAGTGAGCATGGCCTCGCATCAGGCGATTTTCATAATCGATACGCAACAAAATCGCCACCACCAGCGCATTAATAATCAAACTTGATCCACCGTAACTGACAAACGGAAATGTGAAACCTTTAGTCGGCAGAATCCCCATCGTCATACCCAAATTAAATGCGCCTTGGAAGAAAAACCACGCAACGACGCCAAACGCAAAATAACCACCGAAACGTTGTTCCAACAACAACGACTCCTTACCAATTTTCAGAATTCGAATCAGCAATAAAGTAAACAGCACTACCACGCAGATAATTCCAACCAGCCCAAATTCTTCCCCGACAATCGCCATAATGAAGTCGGTATGTGCTTCCGGTAAATACTCCAATTTTTGAATGGAATTGCCTAATCCGGTGCCCCAAAATTCGCCCCGTCCGAAAGCGATCAACGAATTACTTAATTGAAAGCCGGAGCCGAAAGGGTCGGCAAACGGATCGGTATAGGAGGTTAAACGTTTCAAACGGTACTCAGAGGTTAAGATCAACAAGTAAATCGCAAAAAACCCCGCCACTGCCAATACGATAAACTGATAAATTTTAGCGCCTACCATAAATAACATCGCAAACACAATAAACGCTAACACCACGCTGCTGCCCAAATCCGGCTGTAACAAGAGGAAAACCGATAATAACATTAAAACCAAGGTCGGTTTGACAACACTGAGATGTTTGATTCGCACCTCTTCATAGCGCCGCACAAAGTAACTGGATAGGTAGCAAATCAAGGCAAATTTCACAAACTCTGCCGGCTGGAAATTAAACAGCACCAATGGAATCCAGCGTCGAGCACCATTAACCGTGCGCCCGATGCCGGGAATCAACACCAAAATCAGCAACAATAACGCCAACATCAGCAGATATGGACTCCACTTCTGCCATTTTTCCACCGGTACAAAAATAAAAATATAAGCTGTCAAGCACGCCAGCACCACATACATCAAATCCCGTACTGCGAAATGGAACGGATCATCATACAAGCGATTGCCTTCAGCAACCGAGGCTGAGGTGATGATGATAAAACCCAACGTCATCAACGACAAAAACAGCCAAAATAGTGTGCGATCATACAATAAGTTATTCGGCGTAACCCGAAACCAACGATCCGTAGCAGATTTGAAGGTATCCCAAATCGACATTCTACGCCTCCGCCAGCCGTACAAATTCATTGCCACGTTGTTCAAAATTGGCAAACTGATCCAAACTGGCGCACGCCGGTGACAACAGCACCATATCACCATTCTTCAAGTGCGGTTTTAGTGCAGCAACCGCACTTTGCATGCTGTCAAACAACTGACTTTGCGCCGAAAGTTGCGCCAATTGCGCACCGTCACGCCCGAAGCAGTACAGCTGAATATTCGGTTTATTCACCGCCAGCGCTAATTCGGTAAAATCTGCGCCTTTGCCGTCGCCGCCTAACAACAGATACAGTGTGCCGGTGACTTCTAAACCGTGCAGTGCCGCCAAAGTACTGCCGACATTGGTCGCTTTGGAATCGTTAATCCAAGTCACGCCGTCTTGACGCTGCACCAACTGGAAACGGTGTGCTAAACCTTGAAATTCACGCAATCCCCGACAAGCTGCTGCGCGGGGAATTGCGGCGGCATCTGCCAGCGCCAGCGCCGCCAGCGCATTCATATAGTTGTGACGTCCGACCAACTGCATTTCGTCTGTCGCCAAAATCGCTTGGCTCTTAAATGCAAGCAAAGTGCGGTTGTCTTGCTCCAACAGGTGATAGTCCGCTACCGTGCCAAAGCTGAGTTGCGTGACCGCACTTTGAGGCTCTGGATAACTCAAGGCATCGTCGCTGTTCACCACGGCGGTTTCCGCACCGGTATAAATTCTCAATTTGGCTTGGCGATAGGCGGCTAAATCCGCATAACGATCCATATGATCCTCGGTGACATTTAGCACCGTTGCCGCTTTGGCTTTGAGGGAATACGTTGTTTCCAGCTGGAAACTGGAGAGTTCCAACACATATAAATCGCAATCCTGCTCGAGCAGCGACAAGGCAGGAATCCCGATATTGCCGCCCATCCCGACTTTCAGCCCGGCTGCTTTTGCCATTTCGTTGACCAGCGAGGTGACGGTGCTTTTGCCGTTTGAGCCGGTGATGGCAATAATCGGTTTGTCGGTTTCACGGCAAAACAGTTCAATATCACCAACGACTTCCACCCCGGCCTGAAGCGCTCTTTGCACCTCCGGCGTTGCCAATGCCAAGCCCGGACTAATCACAACCAGATCCGACTCCAACAACCATTGCTGAGGAATGCTGCCGAAATGACTTTGTGTGACAAAGTGCGGTAGCGCTTGCGGTTTGTTACGGGTATCGATCACGCGCAATTCCACCTGCTTATCCGCAAAAAAATCAATACAGGACAGACCGCTCTTGCCTAGCCCTAAAATCGTGACTTTTTTACCGTAATAATCGGTGGAATGACTGCTCATCGTGTTTTTGCCCCAAAATAAAAAATAAAAAAATTAACGCAGTTTCAACGTAATTAAACCGAGTAACACTAAAACTAACGAAATAATCCAAAAACGGATAATCACGCGCGGTTCCGGCCAGCCTTTTAATTCAAAATGGTGGTGAATCGGCGCCATGCGAAAAATACGCTGTTTGCGGATTTTATAAGAGCCAACTTGCAAAATCACCGAAACAGTTTCCATCACAAACACACCGCCCATAATCAACAGCAAAAATTCTTGCCGCACCAGCACCGCAATCGCACCCAGTGCGCCACCTAATGCCAATGATCCGACATCTCCCATAAACACTTGCGCCGGGTAGGTGTTGAACCATAAAAAGCCCAAGCCTGCACCAACAATCGCGGTACAGACAATCACCAGTTCAGCACTCAATTTGATATATGGAATATGCAGATAACCGGCAAAGTTCACGTTACCCGTCGCCCAAGCGACAAAAGCAAATGCCCCGGCAACCAATACCGTCGGCATAATCGCCAATCCGTCCAAACCATCGGTCAAATTGACCGCGTTGCTGGTGCCGACAATCACAAAATAGGCCAACACAATATAAAACAAGCCTAACTGCGGCATAATTTCTTTGAAAAACGGCACCACTAATCGGGTTGCATTGGTATCTTTGCCAATCGCGTACATGGCAAAAACCGCAATTAACGCCACCACCGACAGCCAAAAATATTTCCAACGGGCAATCAGCCCGTCACTATTTTTGTGTACCACTTTGCGGTAATCATCGACAAAGCCAATCGCGCCATAACCGAACAGCACAAACAGTACACACCAAACATAGCTGTTGCTCAGATCCGCCCATAACAACGTACTGATTCCAATCGAAAACAGAATCATCACGCCCCCCATGGTCGGCGTGCCACGTTTGCTGAAATGACTTTCCGGGCCGTCATGACGCACCACTTGCCCGATTTGCAGCATCTGCAAACGGCGAATCACTTTCGGTCCGATCCACAATGACAGCAAAAGTGCGGTCAACAAGGCAATAATCGATCGAAATGTTAAATACGACACCACGTTAAAAATCGAGTGGTATTGGACTAAATAATCTGCCAACCAAACTAGCATAGTTTATCCTTCAATAAATCAATGATCTCTTCCATCTTCATGCTGCGAGATCCTTTTGCCAACAACACTACTTTTTTATTATTCTGCCGCTGTTGTGCAATCTGTTGCTGTAAAAATAAGACCAAATCCGCCTTATCACTGTAATGTTTTCCCTGTGATAAGCGACTGATCACCTCACTCTGCGTACCAAAACTGATCACTAAATCCAGCCCGGCATGCTGTGTAAAATCCGCCACCTGCTGATGGCAAAGCTGACTATTTTCGCCTAATTCCGCCATATCTCCAACAACAAAAATACGAAATCCGGAATAATTTTTTAACACATTCACCGCAGACTGCATTGAATCGACATTCGCATTGTAAGTGTCGTCCAAGAACAAAAGATCAGGATTCACTTGAATCGGAAACAGGCGGCCTTTAACCGCTTGTTTTTGCTCCAGACCGCACTTGACCTGTGGCAGCGTAGCACCCGCTAACATTGAAAGTGCGGTTGCCGCCAGTGCATTGGCTACATTGTGAATGCCTAAATACGGCAGATTGACTGTTACTTCGCCTTGCGGCGTTTGCAACTGAAAATTTGCCCCTTGTTCATGTAAATCAATATTCGTAGCATGAAAATCCGCTTGCGGCTGCGACACCGAAAAGGAGTAAGTGCGGTGTGCACCGATTTCCGCTTGCCAATAGGTATCTAAATAATGGCAGTCGAGATTGATCACTGCGCAACCCTGTTGTGCCAAGCCACGGTAAATTTCGCCTTTTGCCTGCGCTACGCCGTCCAGCGAGCCGAAGCCTTCCAAATGCGCCGGCGCTACATTATTTACCAACGCCACATCCGGCTGCACCAATGCCGTGGTGTAGGCAATTTCACCCGCATGATTAGCCCCCAGCTCGATCACCGCAAATTGGTGCTGCGGTTGCAAACGTAGCAACGTCAACGGCACACCGATATCATTGTTAAAATTGCCTTGAGTGAATAACACTTCACCGCAATTTGCCAAAATCGAAGCCGTCATCTCTTTCACCGTGGTTTTGCCGGAAGAGCCGGTCATCGCCACGGTTTTTGGCGCCAGTTTTGCTTTCCACCATTTTGCCAATTGCCCCAGCGCTAAGCGAGTATCCGCCACCACCAGCTGCGGCACCGAAACATCTGTACTGACATGTTCAACCACCAACGCCACAGCACCTTGTGCTACTGCTTGTGTTAAGTAATTATGCGCATCAAAATTAGCGCCTTTCAACGCAAAAAACAGCGCTTGTTCGCTGGGCTTACGGGTGTCGGTGGTAATATTTTGCACCGTCACCGAAGCGTCACCAAGACAATCCGCTGATAAAATTTCTGCCAAAGTTTTAACGTCTATCTTCATCATAGTTATTCTATTTAAAGTCACGATTGCAGCAACTGTTGCACAATTTCCCGGTCGGAAAAATGCAGCTTGGTTGTGCCGATAATTTGATAATCCTCATGGCCTTTGCCTGCAATCAAAACTACATCATCGGCGACCGCCTGCTGCAAGCAGTATTGCAGCGCCAGTTCACGCCCGTGGATCACCGTCGCATTTTGTGGCTGGCGCAAGCCGGTTTGAATATCTTGCAAAATCAAATACGGATCTTCAGTGCGCGGATTGTCATCGGTCAGCACCACCACATCGGCAAATTGCTCGACAATGCCCCCCATCAATGGACGTTTGCCGCGATCTCTGTCTCCGCCGCAACCAAATACACACCACAATCGCCCTTTGCAATGCAACCTTGCTGCTTGCAACGCTTTTTGCAACGCATCCGGCGTATGCGCATAATCCACGATTGCCATTGGTCGATTCGGCGCACTAAACATTTCCATTCGACCACAAACACCGTTCAGCTGGTTGGCTGTCAGGCACAATTTTGCCAACGAATAACCCAACTGCAACATCGCCGCAGTCACCAACAGCAGATTGCTGACATTAAATGAGCCGATCAGGCGGCTGTTGAGTTCGCCTTCGCCCCAACTGGAGCCAAACCTAATGGTGGCGCCACCGTCATGATATTCAATCGCGGTTGCCTGCAAATATTGCACTTGGGTTAAAACCGCACTTGGGTCGGCACTCACCGCAACTGCGTCAGGCAGTTGTCGCAACCACTCTGCGCCGATGGCATCGTCGGCATTAATCACTCGATTTTCACAATCTAATTCATTGAACAAACGAAATTTAGCTGCCGCATACGCTTGCATAGTGTGGTGATAATCGAGGTGATCACGGCTTAAATTACTGAAAAGTGCGGTTTTGAATTGCAGCGCCTCAACACGATGTTGCACTAAGCCATGTGAAGAGACTTCCATCACTGCAAATTCAGCGCCTTGTCGCAAAAAATCGGCCAGATTTTGCTGCACCTCGACTGCCGATCCCGTGGTATTGACCGCTTCTACCGTCTTGCCGTACAGGCCATTGCCAATCGTGCCCATCACAGCAGACGTTTTACCTAACAATTGCACCCATTGCGCCAACAGTTGTGCGATCGTGGTTTTGCCGTTGGTGCCGGTGACACCGACTAAGGTTAAATGATGTGATGGATAATCATAGAATTGATCGGCGATAGCGGAGAGATGTTGTTCCAGCTGATAATAATGGATAATCGGCACCTGACTTTCTAGGGTCATTGTTGCGTGTTGTTGCCGATCCTCAGTTTGCGCCAATACCACACTGGCACCGTTGGCAATCGCCTGCGGAATAAACGCTCGCCCGTCTTGCTGGTGTCCGATTAACGCAACAAACAGATCGCCGAACCGCACTTTGCGACTGTCCAGTTCGATCTGTTGTAGCTTAAGATCGGGGAGTCCTTGCAGAGAAAAAAGTGCTGCCAATCTTTGCATAACATCCCCTTAATTGATGTGATTGGATTGGTTAGAAACCGCTGATTGTTGTTGATCCAAGCGAATAATCCTCGCTGCCGTTTCTTCACTACTCAGCGCATCCGGTTTGATATTCTGCGAACGTAGGGTGTGTTCCATAATTTTTGAAAACACCGGCGCCGAAATCGCACCACCGTAGTATTTGCCGGCTTTCGGTTCGTTAATCAACACCACCAAGGCATAACGCGGATTGCTCGCCGGCGCCACGCCAGCGGTGTAAGCAATATATTTGTCCACATATTTGCCGTTTTCAATTTTTTTTGCGGTTCCGGTTTTGATCGCCACTCGATAGCCTTTCACCGCAGCGGCAATGCCACCACCTCCCGGCAATGCCACCGTCTCCATCATCTCGACCACATCACGCGTGGTTTTTTCCGAAAAAACGCGTGTGCCCAACACCGGCGGATCCACTTTGGTGATCGACAACGGACGATACACCCCAAAACTGCCCAAGGTGACATAGGCTCTAGCCAGCTGCAATGGCGTCACCGTCAAACCGTAACCATAAGAGATCGTCGCCCGCTCAATATCCGCCCAACGCTTGCGATCTTGCAACTGTCCACGCTGTTCGCCAATCAGTCCCAAATTGGTTGGTTGCCCGAAACCGGCTTTGGAATAGGTGTCGATCAAGGCATTTGGCGGCATCGCCAGTGCTAAGTGGCTGACCCCGACGTTACTGGATTTTTGCAAGATACCGGCAATCGATAATTTGTCATAGCGCGCCACATCGCGAATCGTATGCCCGTTGACTTTAAACGGTACGGTATTCAGCACTGAATTTTTGTTGACGATTCCACGTTGAAGTGCGGTCAGCACCACAAACGGTTTCACCGTCGAACCCGGTTCAAAGGTATCAGTAATCGCGCGATTACGCATTAAATCAGCTTTCACATTCGTGCGGTTATTCGGATTGTATGACGGCGCATTTGCCATCGCCAACACTTCACCGGTGCGAATATCCACCAACACCGCCGTGCCGGATTCGGCTTTATTTTCTGCTACCGCTTCTTTGATTTGGCGATACACCATCGACTGCAACTGTTCATCAATACTCAAGGTAACGTTGTGCGCATCGTATTTTTTGGTATCGTCTACCGCTTCCACCATATTGCCGTAGCGATCTTTACGATAAGTACGTGAACCGTCTTGCCCGATCAATAACTTATCAAAACTTTTTTCAATTCCTTCAATGCCTTCGCCATCAATATTGGTGTAACCGATCAAATGAGCAGTCTCTTCCACTTTCGGATAAAAACGGCGAAATTCAGTTTGCAGCGTAACACCTGGAATTTTCAGTTCGCGCGCATAATTGGCGACACTCGGTGTCACTTGGCGCGCCAAGTAGAGAAAACGGCTGTTTGGATTTTTGCTGATTTTGTCTTTCAGGCTTTTGTTCGACACGCCCAAAGCATCAGAAAGTGCCTTCCAGCGCTCTTGATCTTGCAACGATCCCTTTTCAAAAACCACTTTCGGATCGGCAACCACCGAAAACATTTGTACACTCACGGATAACCATTGCCCGTTACGATCCAAGATCATGCCGCGCGAGGAGTGAATCGCTTGCGTTCGCAGCGAGCGTTTGTCGGCTTCTTGGTTCATTTTATCGGCACTGCTGATTTGGACATCTACCGCCGTCGCTACCAACGACGCCATGCTGATCAAAATAACCGCAATCACCGTCCAATAACGCCAGCTGACAAAGGTGTCAATCACGGCTACATTTTTAACAGCGTTTTTGGTACCGCTTTTTGCCACCGTTTTACTGTTTAATTGTGCTGCTTGCCGATCGTTCTTTTTGTTAAATATCGCCATAGACCGCACCCTAATGGTTGTTTTCAATAATAATCACTTGTTGATCACTGGTGATATACCCCATCTTCAAGCGATTTGCGATGGAAGTAATCCGAACATTGTCGTCCAGTGCCCGTTCTTCCAGTTTCAAATTAATATATTCGTTTTCGAGCGCCTGCTTCGCTAAAATCAACTCCCCGTTTTCGGTGTTTAACTGGCGCGTTTGGTGAATAATCCAAATTGTTGCCACTGCACTGCCGATCATCACAAACCACAGCAGAAAAGCGATCTTGTTGGCAGCAAACAGATCATCTAAAATCAATTTCCGTAACGGATAACGGTCTAACATCATAATGGCCCGATCCTTTCTGCAACGCGCAATACTGCACTTCTTGAGCGTGGGTTTTGTTGTTGTTCTTGCTCACTCGGCATAATCGCTTTGCCGACGGTGTTTAAGGTCTGGTTGCGTTCAATTTGATCTTCACGCAACGGCAGCCCTTTGGGAATTTCTACGCCCTTGCTCTGTTTACGGATAAAACGTTTCACCATGCGATCTTCCAACGAATGAAAGCTGATGATAGATAAGCGTCCCTGTGGTGCAAGCACGGTTAATGCCGATTGCAACGCACGTTCCAATTCGTCCAGTTCACTGTTGATAAAAATCCGAATCGCCTGAAAACTGCGGGTTGCCGGATGCTTATGTTTATCTTTAAACGGCACGGCTTGACTGATCAGCTCCGCCAATTGCAAAGTGCGGTTGAGCCCCCGCTCGCCCTGCTCTAACGCCGTTTTATTAAAATCCACGATCGCAGTCGCAATTCGTTTGGCGAAACGTTCTTCACCAAAGGTTTTTAACACCCAAGCTAAATCATCGATTGAAACCTGTTGCAGCCATTCTGCCGCCGACATACCTTGCGTAGTATCCATCCGCATATCCAGCGGGCCATCGTTCATAAAACTAAAACCACGCTCGGCTTCATCCAATTGTGGTGAAGAAACGCCTAAATCGAGCAAAATGCCATCGATCTTGCCGACTAAATTCTGTTGTTGACAGATTTCTTCGATCTGCGAAAAAGTACTGTGCACAATGCTAAAGCGAGAATCATCAATTGTTTCCGCCTCAGCGATTGCGCGCGGATCGCGATCCACTGCAATCAAACGTCCATTTTCTCCCAACCGGGATAAAATCAAACGGGAATGTCCACCACGCCCAAAAGTGCCGTCGATATATACACCATTTGGCTTAAGCGCCAGGCCGGCGACCGCTTCATGAAGCAGTACCGTAATGTGAGAACCGACTGATGGCATAATTGGTCGCATTGGGGGAAACGTCATATTTTTCGCTAATATTTAAATAGTATTCAATCATAAAATGGGGTCGCGGTGCACTCCAGCACACCGCTTGCCCTGCTAGTGCTACTGCCACTGACGGAAAGATGATTCTTTCTCTTTTACAGTGACAGCGTTTTTAATGCTTCCGAATCGACAAAAGCACCGCTGCTGCCGATTTCAATATCCTCTGCGATTTGAGCAAGCCAAGCTTCCTCACTCCAGATCTCAAATTTATTTAATTGTCCAACCAACATAATGTTCTTATCCAGTTTGACATGCTCACGCAACGCAGGGCTGAGCAGAATACGTCCACTTTTATCAAGCCCGCATTCGGCGGCGTAGCCCAGCATCACGCGCTGCAAACGGCGTTGTTGCGGATCAAAATTGGACAATGCCGCCAATTTTTGTTCAATAATTTCCCATTCATTCAACGGATAAAGCAGTAAACAGGGCTGGCGAATATCGACGGTACACACCATCTGTCCGTCATTTTGTTCAAGGATTTCAGTGCGATAGCGAGTAGGAACGGCAAGCCGTCCTTTACTGTCTAAACTGACTGAAGTCGCACCACGAAACATAGCAATCCCATTTACTCAATTATTTTTGCTGATTATCGCCACTCTTTACCACAGAACTAAGATTTTGATCATTCTATCCCACAAAACCCCACAATTCACCACTTTAGTCTAAGTTTATTATCTGAACACTGTTGTTGCAAGTTTTTTGTCAACTATTTCTGTGGGATAGATCACATTTAGCTGGTTGCTTTTTGTGCAAAAAAAGGAATTGTCAAGAAAATAGCCGACTAATCTCGCATATCGAAATGCTAAAAATAAGGATAAATGGTGGATAAATCGCAATAATCAGCGGATTTTTCTCCAATACTCATTGTAAGATTTGTATGTCAAAACCGATAGCTTTACGATATATTGAAATGCGTGTAAATCTGCTTTGCTACACTGAGTCGCCATTGTCGCAAGCGCTGCTTTTTACCGTCTTGCGATTGCTGCAACGTTTGCCAATCAAATTGCGGGGTTGTTTTGATTAAACGGCATAGCGCCGGAGAAGTCGCAGCCAAAGTGCGGTTGGCATAAGCAAAACCGTGTAACTGGCGTAGATCATCGGCGTTGAGTTGCCAATCGGTTTCAGGAAAGGCAATTTTCTGCTGCAAGGTTGAATATAATGGGTGCTTAGTCAGCGGAAAATTACGCAAAAATTGGCGACATGCTTGCTGACAGAACTGCTTTCCATCAGATGAAAGCGGATAAATCATCATGGCACTGTAACAACCGCTGCTGGCCTCTTTGCCGCTGCTGAGATGGATAAGCTGAAAACCGCACTTTTGCCAAAAGCGTGCCAAACCATCACTGTAGCCAAAACTGACGGAAACAAAATCCAATTCAGCCCTGCAATCTTCAAGCAACTGCCGCACCAGTTGCTGACCGAAGCCTTTACGTTGCAGCTGCGGCAGCAGTGCAATGCGTGAGATCCGTAATGAGCGCAACGCACAAGCTTGCGGCAAATCCGCCTGAAAACACAGCGCTTGCGCCACTAAATTCCCGGCTGGACGCCGTTCACCGCGCCAGATTTTCTCGATCAAATCGGCATCGGCAATACCGCCCTCCGCCAACGCCCAAATCCCTCCGCCAATCTCTGCTTGCCGGCGTAACAACCAAAACCGTTGCCCTTGCGCATCAAGCAAACGGCGCAGATCCAACGGCGAGGTGCGGTAGTGCGCCAGCGCCAACAAGTGGTAAAAGCAGCGGATTTGTTGCGGATCAGCCACCAGCTCTGTTGGCGAAATTTGCGCTAGCGTTAGATTATTCGTCTCGTTGCTGCTGGCAGGCATCCGATTGTTGAGTAATAACAAATCATCAATCCAGGTTTCCAACGGATCATTTTCTGCATAACGCAACGGTTGCTGCAAATGCAGAAGCTGGCAAGTGCGGTCTGTCAGTTGTTTGAGTTTCAATTCGAAACCACGTCCGGTGCCTTCATAGCCGTCAATGGTGGTGGTCAGCAGGATATGGGCAAAATGGCGGCAGAGCGTCGCCAACATATCCAGCGGAATCATCGCCGCTTCATCAATAATCAACCAACTATCTGCAAACGGCTGCGGATTTTCATTCAAGCGAGCAATCAAATCATCAGGCGCCATAAAGTGCGGTTTGTGTCGGCAATGCCGATACAATGCCTGTACCGCACGTTGGTTGGGTGCTGTTAGCAAAACCGCACTTTTCGCACTCAGTTTGTCAGCAAGCATGCCGGCAAGCGCCGATTTGCCCCGTCCACGCTTGGCGGTGAGCAGATACAACTCCGCTTGTGCAGCTAACACCTGCTGTAATACCTGTTGTTGTTGCACAAGTGCGCTCGGCGGCAGTTGCCATAAATCCGTTGCAATATGCGGCAATGATCGATTGATTGCTGTTTGCTGGTAAATCGGGATTTGGTGCCGCTCAACCGCACTTTGCCACCATTGATAAAAATGGCTTGGTGTAATCGCTTGCGCCGTGCCGTTCCAACGCAGGCTATCCAAATCTACTTTCGTTTGCCAATCTTGCGCTAACAAAACCAACAATACGCCGCCGGCTTTAATTGCCGCCGCGACAATTGCCAATGCCTCCAAATTAAAATTTACCCCGGATGGTTGTCGCGTGTCATACACCGCACAATCCCACTCTTGTCCCAACAGATTTTTGGCATGGGCAAAGGGGTAAAAAGTACAATTTGACGGCAAGATTTCAGGTGGCTGTGACGCACAATAAACCGCACTTTTGTTGTGATTTGATGAGAAAAATGCAGCGAGTTGGCGGTTTAACCAAACAGCATCACCGTATAAAATCAAAGGTTGGCGAAAAAAGGGATTTTTCATCAGAGAAAAAGGCTATGCTTTCTCACTCAAATACGGATCGGCAAAGCCAAGCGCCTGCATAATCTCGCTTTCCAAGCTTTCCATCTCTTCCGCTTCGGCGTCCTCAATGTGGTCGTAGCCGAGCAAATGCAAACTGCCGTGCACCACCATATGCGCCCAATGTGCCAACAGCGGTTTTTGCTGCTCTGCCGCCTCCCGTTCCACTACTTGACGGCAAATCACCAAATCGCCCAGTAAGGGTAATTCCACTTCCGCCGGCGATTCAAACGGAAACGAGAGCACATTGGTTGGGTAATCCTTACCGCGATAAGTGCGGTTCAAATCCTGACTCTCCGCCTCATCGACAATCCGCACCGTCATTTCCAAATCATCAAGACTCGGCTTGACCGCACTTTGCGCCCACAACGCAATTTGCGTTTGGCTCGGCAGGCTATCCGTATTTTCACAGGCGAGTTGCAGATCGATAATCAGATTTTTCATGCTCAGCTTCCTTGTAGTAACCGCGCTTGACGCCGTTCTTCGGCTAGTGCCTGGTGACGGATTTCATCTTCCCGTTCCCACACTTCATAGGCTTGCACCACTTTGGCAACAACCGGATGACGCACCACATCGCTGCTTTCAAAAAAGTTGAAACTCAATTCCGGCACGGCTTGCAACACTTCCATCGCATGGCGCAAACCTGATTTCTGACTGCGCGGCAAATCCACTTGGGTAATATCACCGGTGATCACCGCTTTGGAGTTAAAGCCGATTCGAGTGAGGAACATTTTCATCTGCTCGACGGTGGTGTTTTGACTCTCGTCCAAAATAATAAAGGCATCGTTCAAAGTGCGACCACGCATATACGCCAACGGTGCGATTTCAATCACCTTGCGTTCAATCAACTTTTCCACCCGCTCGAAGCCCAACATCTCGAACAGCGCATCGTATAACGGACGCAAATACGGCTCGATTTTCTGCCCCAAATCGCCGGGCAAAAAACCCAATTTTTCCCCGGCTTCCACCGCCGGACGGGTCAGCAGAATCCGACGGATTTCCTGTTTTTCCAACGCCTCGACCGCCGCCGCCACCGCAAGATAAGTTTTCCCCGTTCCCGCAGGGCCGATACCGAAGCTGATGTCGTGGCGTAAAATATTGTGCAGATATTGAATCTGATTGGTACCGCGCGGCTTGATCACGCCACGCTTGGTTTTCACCGTGGTGCTATACACCTTAGACGCCGACCGCACTTCGCTGTTTTCTTCCTCCTGGGCTAAAATCCGGCTTTCCTGAATTGCAATATGCACATCTTCCAAATCCAGCTCTTTGATTTTGCCCTTCAGCGGTGCGGTATCGGCATACAACTGCTGAATCAGCCTCGCCACCGCCTTCAACAATTTCTCCGAATGCGGCTGCTCGGATTTCAGGGTGAAACTAAAATCACGCCGAAGAATTTGCAGCTTAAACGTGCTTTCAATCCGTTGCAGATGCTCGTCAAACGCCCCGCACAACGATTGCAAACGTGCATTGTCTTGCGGTTCTAGAGTAAAAGAGTCGATAAGTTGATCGGTCAAGGGAGCCTCTCATGCTAAATGAAATGAATAACGTTAGTATAAAGGTTTTTCCGATAATAGGGAAAAAGAAAAGCCAAGTGCGATACTTGGCTTTTGGTTTACATAAAACAACTTAATATCCGAGTGTTAACCCATCCGGATTGCGTGGATCGGAGGCACCGTAAAAACCATCTTCACGGGCTTGAATAATCTGAACTTTACCCATTGTCGCTTTAGGGACGACTTTATAGCCCTCTTGCTGCAAGATGTTAATCGTATCAGTGCTGATTCCTTCTTCAATCCGAATTTCATCCGGCAACCATTGGTGATGAACACGCGGTACCATAATCGCTTCTGCCGGATTCATACCGTAATCAATGGTATTGACGATGCTTTGTAGTACTGTGGTAATAATCCGTGCGCCACCAGGACTACCGGTCACCAGCCATGGTTTACCGTCCTTCATAACAATCGTCGGGGTCATTGATGACAGCGGACGTTTTTTCGCTGCAACTGCATTGGCATCACCACCAATCAAACCAAAAGCGTTCGGTACACCCGGTTTAGCAGAAAAGTCATCCATTTCATTATTTAATAAAATTCCTGTACCTTCGGCGACAATTCCGCTGCCAAAATTCAGGTTCAAGGTATAAGTTACAGCAACTGCATTACCCTCTTTATCCATAATCGAGTAATGCGTAGTTTGATCACTTTCGTAAGGATGCGGCTTACCAGGCTTGATTTGTGATGATGGACGAATGGTATCGGCGGTAATTGTCGTCGCTAATTCATCGGCATATTTTTTTGAGGTCAGCCCTGTTACTGGAATTTGTACAAAATCCGGATCGCCTAAATATTCGGACCGATCGGCATAGGCTAATTTCATGGCTTCGGCATAGTGGCGAATCGCTTTGGCGCTGTTCTGTCCGAATTCTTGTAATGGATAGCGTTCCAAAATATTCAGAATTTGCACCAAGTGGATTCCGCCGGAACTTGGTGGTGGCATCGTTACAATTTTATAGCCGCGATATTCCCCTTCAATCGGTTTGCGCTCAACCGCTCGATAGTTTTTCATATCTTCCAATGTGATTAAGCCACCATGTTTTTCCATTTCTGCCACGATTTTCTGCGTAATTTCACCTTCATAAAAAGCTTTTCCACCCTGTTGAGCAATGAGTTGCAGCGATTTTGCCAAATCTTTCTGCACTAACAAATCTCCAACAGTGAACGGCTCATCATTTTTGAAAAAGATCTTTTTACTATCTTGCCATTTGGCTAAATTGGCTTTTTCTGTCTCAAGCGTTTTACCCAGCGTTTCACTCACCACAAACCCTTTATCTGCCAATTCAATTGACGGGGCGATAACTTGAGCCAGCGACATCGTTCCCCACTTTTTTAAAGCATGCTCCATGCCGGCGACTGTCCCAGGAACGCCAACCGCAAAATGGGTAAACAGCGATTTTCCATCGACCACCTTGCCGTCTTGATCCAAATACATGTCTCTAGTGGCTTTAAGCGGTGCCATTTCGCGGAAATCAAGTGCAACGCTTTGTTTGGTCCTGGCATCATAAACCACCATAAAACCACCACCGCCAATATTACCGGCATTTGGCAACACTACCGCTAAAGCAAAACCAACAGCAACGGCAGCATCAACTGCATTACCACCTTGTTTCAATATATCCAGCCCAACTTGGGTCGCCAGTGCTTGTTCGGTTGCGACCATACCGTTTTTAGCATAAATCGGATGGAAAATATCCATACTTTGATCATAACGAATGGAAGCTTGTTGAGTTTGTGTTGGGATAACATTGGCAGCCACTGCGGTGGTCATTGTCGAGACACCCAATATTGAAAGTGCCAGAGAAGTGATTACAAATGATTTTTTAAATTTCATCATAAAGCCCCTTATTTTGCAGATTAAATGCCAGATTTAAAAATTTAACATTAAATCAACAATAACATCGAAATCTAAAAAAACAAACCAACAATGAATATTTTATAAACAAAAATAATTATTCTTAATATTTTTCTAAAAATTTTAACCATAATCAAAAAAGCCTCTCATCAAATGAAAAGAGGCTTGGTTTGTCATCAATGAGAATGATCAATTCACCACATACTGCCCAACGCCCAATTCGTCTTCTTGACGGGTGCGTTGGATCACGCTTTGCGGGCTTTGCTGCACGCGTAAGCCCATTTGGTCTTCGGTGCGAATGACCTCGCCGCGCAGGGAGTTGGTCCAGACGTCGGTGATTTTAATATCCACAAATTTACCGATCATGTCCGGTGTGCCGGCGAAATTGACGATGCGGTTGGTTTCGGTGCGTCCGGTCAGTTCCATCACATCTTTTTTCGACGGTCCTTCTACCAACACACGCTGTTCTGTGCCGAGCATTTTGCGGCTGAACTGCATCGCTTGTTGCGTGATGCGTTGTTGCAGCAAGTATAAGCGCTCCTTTTTCTCCGCTTCGCTGACATCGTCCGGCATGTCCGCTGCCGGTGTGCCGGGACGTGCCGAGTAAATGAAGCTGAAGCTCATATCAAAATTCACTTGCGCAATCAGATCCATCGTTTGCTGGAAGTCTTCTTTGCTCTCGCCCGGGAAGCCGACGATAAAATCGGAGCTGATTTGAATCTCCGGTCGCACTTGGCGCAGTTTACGGATAATCGATTTGTACTCAAGTGCGGTATGGTTACGTTTCATCATAGTCAACACCCGATCCGAGCCGCTTTGCACCGGCAGGTGCAAAAAGCTGACCAGTTCCGGCGTGTCGCGATAGACTTCGACAATATCATCAGTGAATTCAATCGGGTGGCTGGTGGTGAACCGCAGGCGATCGATGCCGTCAATCGCTGCCACTAAGCGTAATAATTCAGCAAAGGTGCAGATGCCATCATCAAAGGTCGCACCACGATAGGCATTGACATTTTGCCCCAACAAGTTCACTTCACGCACGCCTTGCGCCGCCAATTGGGCGATTTCAAACAACACATCGTCCACCGGGCGGCTGACTTCTTCGCCACGGGTATAAGGCACCACACAGAACGAGCAGTATTTATTGCAGCCTTCCATAATCGAGACAAATGCTGTCGGGCCTTCGGCTTTCGGCTCCGGCAGGCGATCAAACTTTTCAATTTCCGGGAAGCTGACATCGACTACCGCACTTTTGCCGCCGCGAATTTGGTTCAGCATTTCCGGCAGGCGGTGTAGGGTTTGCGGACCAAAAATAATGTCCACATAGGGCGCACGATCACGAATGTGGGCGCCTTCTTGTGAGGCAACACAGCCGCCCACACCGATCACCAATTTCGGATTGGATTTTTTCAAATCTTTCCAGCGTCCCAATTGGTGAAACACTTTCTCTTGTGCTTTTTCACGAATCGAGCAGGTGTTGAGCAACAGCACATCGGCTTCTTCCGCATTTTCGGTCAATTCGAAACCGTGCGTACTGTTCAATAAATCCGCCATTTTTGATGAATCGTATTCGTTCATCTGGCAGCCCCAAGTTTTAATGTGTAATTTTTGTGTCATGGTTTTTCTTCGTTAGGACGCGGTTATCGACCGCACTAATTTATAAGTTAAAGGATACAGCGCTAAAAACTAATGGAATTTAAATCGGGCTATTCTACCGATTTGCAGGATTGCTGACCAGTAAAAACCGATTTTATTTGTGATTTGCTTTAGAAAATCGGCGGCTGCGAGTAGAATAAAGCCTAATAAAAGCAGGCATTAGGGGGAAAAATGTTGAATCGCAAAGATGTGATTGTGGTTGGCGGTGGCATGGTCGGCTCGGCAGCCGCATTAGGCTTGGCAAAATTGGGATTGAACGTGCAGCTGATTGAACAGGGCAGCCTACCGCACTTTAGTGCCGATCAACCTTACGATATCCGGATTTCCGCCATCAGTGCCGCTTCGGTGAAACTATTGCAAAAGTTGCAAGCGTGGCAAACGATTCATGCGATGCGCACCTGCCCTTACCGCCAATTGGAAACCTGGGAAATTGATGGCTTCTCCACCTGTTTCAGGGCGCAAGATCTGGATTTGCCGGAACTGGGTTATATGGTGGAAAATAATCTGATTCAACTGGGCTTGTGGCAAACTTTTCCCGCTTACCCCAATTTAAGCAGTCAACTGAATGCTGAGATTCAGCAGCTAGAAAAGAGCGGTCACGATTGGCAGCTGCGCCTGGCCAGCGGTGAATGTTATCATGCGCCGCTGGTGCTGGCTTGCGACGGCGCCAACTCCAAACTGCGGCAAATTGCCGGCATTGGGCTGACCGGGTGGCAATATCGCCAAAGCTGTATGCTGATTGTGGTTGAAACCGCACTTGCACAGCAGGATATCACTTGGCAGCAATTTTTCCCAAGCGGCCCACGAGCATTTCTGCCTTTATTAGGCAATCAAGGCTGTTTGGTGTGGTACGACAGCCCAGAGCGAATTCGTGAACTGCAAAAAATGCCATTAGAAAAATTGGATAACGAAATTACACAGGCATTTCCAGCACGTTTAGGCGCGGTGAAAAGTCAACAAGCGGCTTCATTTCCACTGACCCGTCGCCATGCACAAAATTATTATAAAAACGGTATTGTATTATTAGGCGACTCGGCGCACACCATCAACCCGCTTGCCGGACAAGGGGTAAATTTAGGCTTTAAAGATGTGAGCGTATTTTTAACGGTGATTGCAGCAGCACAAAAGTGCGGTCAGGCGATTAATGATGAAACCGTCCTCGCACGCTACCAACGCTTGCGTCAAAAGGACAATCTGTTAATGCAAAGCGGTATGGATCTGTTCTACAAAGGGTTCAAAGAAAATTTGTTACCGTTGAAAGTGTTACGTAATCTTGCTTTGGTTGCCGTAGACAAAGCCACACTGCTCAAAAAACAGGCGCTAAAATATGCCTTGGGGCTGTAGATTATAGATAGAGGTGATTCTATTGAACCACCAACATCCCCATACAGCCTTTATCTGCCAACATTAAATCGCTGCTGCCAAAGGTAAATGGGTAGTTGTTGGAAGAGGTTTGATCAAACTTTACTAAAATCGATATATTGCCATTCACCCATACTGTATCACGCCAAGTTAATTGCGAAGCGTCTATTGCCTGCCCATTAAAAGATTCAAGCAGAAATTTAGCACCTTGTAGACTAAACCCAATCGGCGCAGTGGCGCTTAAATGCCAGCGTTCATAACTGCCCAACGCAGCATTCACATCCACTCGACGAGGATCAAATTTCTGTTGATTGATCAATGCGTTCTCAACGTCCAGCATAAAGCTCCGCTGCTGCGTCACAACAACATCGGTTGAAATCTGTTCTTGACGTTGAAAATCGATTTTTTGCTCAAAGGCAGAGAGCAAGCCATCGGGGCGCAACGCTAACACGGTGTTGTCAATTAATTCATTCTCATCAGCGAACCATGAGGTCATTTTGTCAAAAAAGCCCCGTTTTTCCCCACTGATTAGCGCAACATTACCACCTTCATTCAAATCAATTAAAATTTCTGCACGCTCACCTGGTGCTAAAAATAATGACCGCACTTCGCGTGGCTGCGGCAGAAAGCCCAACCCACCGGCTAGCACCCAGATGCTGCGCCCATCATCTAAGTTAAGGTTATACCCGCGCGACAGCGATGCGTTCAACAAGCGTAACCTTACCCAACCACGCGCCACATTTAAATAAGGCGCTTCGGCACCATTCACCAACAAACGGTTACCGAGAAATTGGCGCTGATTTGGATTAAACAGTTGCTCTCCCTGACTGTTCAGGCGCACATCTTGCAAAATCAGCGGAATATCATTAACGCCGTATTTATTCGGCAGTTTTGCCTTACGGCTCTCTTCATCATCAATCCACCACATACCGGACAAGCCACGGTAAACCTGATAAGCCGAGTGTGCCAAGGTATCTGCGTGATACCAACATGTAGCTGCTGATTGAGTAATTGGTACAATCGGCGACCAGCCTGTACTACTATCAAACTGACGCCCTACGCCGCCCAACAGCTCAGCGTTGACCTGCAATCCCTGCAAACTGATGGATACTCGCTGTGAAAGTTGATTACTATAATTTAAACGAACAAAATCCCCTTGCTTACAGCGAATCGTGGGTCCCAAATAAAGCCCGTTAAAGCCCCATACCTCCACTTTTTTGGCATCGATAAATGCTTTCTTGCTGCTCCCCATTGAAAGTAAAATTGGGCGCCCGCGTCCGACATCTAACAGTGGCGGAATCGGCAGCAGCTGTGTGCCTGACGCATAGGCCGTCGGCAACACCGCACTTACACCAAGTAGAGTTGTATTTTTGAGTAACCTGCGACGAGATAAGTCGGATTGCATCATTGACTAGCCTAAGTGCTGCTGTGCCAGCTCTTGATCAAGCTGGTCAATTTTTTGTTTCATCACTGCATGGCAGTGATTCATTAATTCCCGCACATTTTCACGGCTATAATTTGAAGTATCAATTGGTGCTAACATTTCACAAATCACCTTGCCATTGTCCCAACGGTTAAGATCAATTTTATGGTGCAAATTGCTGCAACAGACCGGTACAATTGGTACACCAGCGGCAATCGCCGCATGAAACGCCCCGGTTTTAAACGGCAGCAACCCACGCCCACGACTACGTGTACCTTCCGGAAACATCCAAATCGATAACTTATCCCGATTAATCCGCTTTGCTAGTTCCCCCATAGTAGAATGGGCTTTGCTCTTATTGTCACGATCCAGTAAAATATTACCGCTCGCCCAATATAACAAGCCAAAAAATGGAATAAGAGCCAAGCTTTTTTTACCCACGCTGACCGTTCGCGGCATCACCATGTATGCCATCGTCACCATATCATAATTATTTTGATGGTTGCCAATGTAGATACAAGGTCCGTTATTTTCAGCGCCAGCAGGAAAACGATGCTCCACTTTTAACCCAAATAACGGATGTAAACGCCCAAACCAGCGTGCGACCACGCCAACATTGCTTGGATTCTTAAAACGAATCAACGAATAAACCGTTCCAAGTAAACAAATTAACAGGGCTGCGAAAACTACGATGATTGCTCGTAAAAATAATAACATAACAATTTCCTAAAAAAATTTGCTAGAGTATAGCGAAAATGTCGGAATATGTGTATAAAATCAGAACTATTTCCTAAAAATTTAATGATATAAAAAATAAGAATGATGAAAAAAACCTATTTTATTGCGGATCTGCATTTGAGCGAAAATTCTCCGCATTTGACCGCACTTTTTCAGCAGTTTATGCAAACTGAAGCGATAAAAGGTGAAGCATTATATATTTTAGGCGATCTGTTTGATTTTTGGATTGGTGATGATGAAAATTCTGAATTGGCACAATTAGTTCAGCGCCAAATAAAACAGTTGACCGAGCGAAGTATTCACGTCTATTTTCAACACGGCAACCGAGATTTTTTAATTGGCCAACGTTTTGCCGCAAAGTGCGGTTTAATATTATTACCGGAATACCATAAGGTTAATTTATACGGCACCGAGGTTTTACTTTGCCATGGCGATACACTTTGTATTGACGATACCAGCTATCAAGCATATCGCAAAAAAGTACATAATATTTGGCGACAACGGCTGTTTTTATGCTTACCACTATTTATCCGTCTGCATATTGCCAATAAAATCCGCAGCAGAAGCCGTCAACAAAAGAGTGAAAAAGCGACTGAAATTATGGACGTGAACACAGAATTTGTTTTAGCCACTATGCGACGTTTTGGTGCGCCTCACCTAATACACGGACATACTCACAGACAAGCTATTCACTCAATAGATAACTTACCAAACCGCACTTTTACTCGTATTGTGTTAGGTGACTGGCACGAAACTGCACCATATTTAGTTTGTGATAAAAATGGATATCGCTTTGAAGAACTCAAGCTAGAAATTAAAGAAGATAAAGCAATGGAATAACAGAATAATGGCAGGGGCGGAGAGGCTCGAACTCCCAACACCCGGTTTTGGAGACCGGTGCTCTACCAATTGAACTACGCCCCTAAATTGTAAAGTGGCGGAATGGACGGGACTCGAACCCGCGACCCCCTGCGTGACAGGCAGGTATTCTAACCAACTGAACTACCACTCCGCTGAAATTGATAATTGGTAGTGACCTACTCTCACATGGGGAGACCCCACACTACCATCGGCGTAACAACATTTCACTTCTGAGTTCGGCATGGATTCAGGTGGGTCTGTTGCACTATAGCTACCAAAATTTTTTATTTTCTAAATAAACTCTAATAATAAGTTTACTTAGAAAATAAAATCCGGCGGTGTCCTACTCTCACATGGGGAGACCCCACACTACCATCGGCATTACAGCATTTCACTTCTGAGTTCGGCATGGGTTCAGGTGGGACTACTGCACTATCGCCGCCGGAATAATTCGGCTTGATTGTCTTTGTTTCTTTGTTCTTTCAGTTTTTTTACTTCACTTTATTTCACTGTTATTATTCGGTCACAAGCTATTACTGATTCAAACTCTCTGAGCTTTGTCTTTGTCTTTGTCTTTTCTTACAACTCGCTCTGCTTTAGGGTAAAACCCTTGAGCGTT
>NZ_SMCP01000010.1 GCF_004342725.1 Testudinibacter aquarius
CAAAGCGAAAAAAATTGCATTAACGGCATGTATGCGGAAACTGTTAACCATTATCAATGCGTTAGTAAAACGTAATGAGAAATGGGACGCTACACACCATTTATCCACAGTATCTGTGGGTTAAAAATGTGTTTCCAAAAAAATAGGAAACACAATTGCTACTTTTACAATATTTATCGTGTATTTTAACCTTTGTCAGCAGTCTAAACCGGGGCGCTATCGCCCCGTTTTGTTTGTTCGCTCTAAGATCAAAAATCGACAAGCATAAGCATTTTTATCATCGGCAGTTGCTAGTTCGTCTTCCACAATATTCCAGTCATTTAAATCAAGCGTCGGAAAAAAAGTATCGCCGTCAAGTGCGGTTTGGATTTCAGTTAAATACAATTTGTCTGCCAACGGCAGGCTCTGTTTAAACAGTTCGCCGCCGCCAATAATCATCACCTCGTCAGCCGTTTCACACAAGCCAAGTGCGGTTTGTAGGCTGTTTGCCCATTGCACGCCGTCATACACAAACGGCTGGCGTGACAACACAATGTTAGTGCGGTTCGGCAACGGGCGACCAATCGATTCAAAGGTTTTGCGCCCCATTATCACCGGCTTGTTCAGGGTATTGCGTTTAAACCACGCTAAATCACGCGGTAAATGCCATGGCATTTGATTATCTCTGCCGATTACCCGATTTTGGGTGAAAGCGACGATCAGACTGATTTGCATAATTCGGATCCTATCACTAAATAACAGGGCGCTGGCGGTAGAACAGCAAGCCAGGCAACGCCAAGCCGAAAGCCAATGCGCCAAGAATAAAACCGGATTTGACAAAATTATCAACGGCTTGTTGGAACAGGGCTTCAGAATAGCCGATATGGTGAATTTGCACAACGGCGATCATCGCTTTGTAGGCAAATACGCCGGGAATCATCGGAATAATCGCTGCCACGGTGAACACTTTTGGGTGTGCCAAATAGCGCTGTGACAGATAAACGCCGATAAAACCGATCAGTGCTGCTGCAAAGAATGTGGCAAACACCAACGGCATATCAATGGTGAGTAACAACAATTTACGAAAACCATGCCCTAGTGCCCCGAGCAGTGCACAGTATTTCAGCGCATTTTGTGGCACATTAAACAACAGTGCGAAACCGATCGCCGGAATGGCGGAAAAAAACATATCGTCCAGCAAAATGAGCAGCAGATCCATCTCAGCCTCCCCATTGTTGAATATTCAGTAGGCTCAAGGCAAACACAATGCCAATACAAGCACCAAAGGTCAACACGGTGGCTAGTGCCCAACGTCCAATCCCCATATTGGTGTAGCCTTTCAGAATATCCGACAGTGCATTGATAAACGGGAAGCCCGGCACCAGCAGCAATACGCTCGATGCAATCGCAACTTGCGGATCGTTGCCTAAACCGAAACGTAACGATAAGCCGGAAATGCAAGTTGCCACAAATGCGGTACAGGCAAACACAATGATCGGATTGTAGTGACGCATTGCCAGTTCCTGCCGTACCAACATCGCTGCACAGGCTGCCAAAAAAGTGATCAGGCAGATTAGCGCATCGCCGCCGGCAAGATGGGCAAACGAGGCACAGGACAGCCCAACCATCAGTAACACATAATAACGGTTATATTTTAGCGGTTTAATTGCTTGTAGTTTTCTGCGCACGGTATAACTGTCGTAGATTTTATGTTCGGCGGCAATCACAATATGCTGTACTTCAGTGACCACATGCATATTGATACCGCGATCTTGATTGCGACGAGCTGTAGTAATGCAATGCCCTTGGTGCAAGGTGGTCAGTACTATAGCATTGGCGGTGAGTGCCACCTCTACGCTTTCCACCCCTAGCGCCTTGCCCAGACGCGCAGCGATTTGACCGACCAGAGTGCTTTCGGCACCGTGTTGCAGCAGTAAAAGTGCGGTATGCACACAAAGGCGGGTGATCTCCTGCTGTTCACTATGGTCAGATGTGGTAACGTTTATCGACATGATTTCTCCGAGTAAAACGACAAACAAAAGACATTTTATTAAATGATTTTTCGTCGGATTAATGGTAACGTAATCATCATTTTTTTATTTATTGTAGATCAATAATCATGCAAAAACATTCGCATTCTGACAAGCTGGAGCAAAAAGCTAAGCGAGAGCAAAAAACCATTGTGCTGAAATTCGGTACCAGCGTTTTAACCCAAGGTTCGCCCAAGCTCAATCGACCACACTTACTCAATATCGTGCGCCAGTGCGCACAATTGCAGCAGCTAGGACATCGGGTAGTGATTGTCACCTCTGGTGCCATGGCAGCGGGACGGCACTATTTGAACCATCCGCAATTGCCGCCGACCATTGCCTCGAAACAGCTGCTGGCGGCAGTGGGACAAAGTCAGTTGATTCAAGCGTGGGAGCAACTGTTTGAAATTTACGATATTTATATCGGACAAATGCTGTTGACCCGTGCTGATTTGGAAGATCGCGAACGTTTTCTGAATGCGCGTGACACCCTGAATGCGTTGCTGGATAACCAAATTATTCCGATTATTAATGAAAATGATGCCGTGGCAACAGCGGAAATCAAAGTCGGTGATAACGATAATCTATCGGCATTAGTGGCGATTTTGGCGAATGCGGATCAGCTCTATTTATTAACTGACCAACAAGGCTTATTCGACAGTGATCCGCGCGCTAATCCGGCGGCAAAACTGATTGTGCAAGTAGATAAAATCACCGATCATATCCGTTCAATTGCCGGCGGCAGTGTGTCTGGTTTGGGTACTGGCGGCATGAGCACCAAAATCACCGCTGCGGATATTGCCACCCGCTCCGGCATCGAAACGATTATCGCACCGGGCAGTCAAGACAATGTGATCCTCGATTTAGTGCAAGACAAAGCGATCGGCACCAAATTCAAAGCGCTGCTTTCGCCATTGCAAAGTCGTAAACAGTGGTTGTTTGCCGCCCCGTCAGCCGGCACACTGGTGATTGATCAAGGGGCTGAAAGTGCGGTTTTGGAGAAATATCGTTCTTTGCTGCCTGCCGGCATCGTACAAATCGAAGGACGTTTCTCGCGCGGCGAAGTCGTGCGGATTCGTACGCAGCAAGGTAAAGATATTGCGATCGGGGTGGCTTGTTATAACAGTGACGCACTGGAGCTGATCAAAGGCAAAAAATCGGCAGATATCGCAGTAACGCTCGGATATGAATATGGGGCGGTGGCTATTCACCGTGACGATATGGTGATTCTCTCGGTCTAAAAAACGGTATAGTGGAGTTGGAAAAGAGAGTAGAAGTAGAAAAGGATATAAAAATGACAATCAATTTAGTGGATATGGGGAAAAAAGCCAAGCAGGCGGCGTTTGCATTGGCGCAGTTATCTAGTGCGGAAAAAAACCAAGCGCTGCGGGTGATTGCCGAGCAGTTAGAAACCCGAGAAGCCGAGATTCTGGCGGCGAATGCGATTGATATTGCCAATGCCGAAGCGCAGGGAATCAGTGCCGCAATTATTGACCGATTATTGCTGACGCCAGCCCGTTTAAAAGGTATTGCCGATGATGTGCGTCATGTGATCACGCTTGCCGATCCGGTTGGCAAGGTGATCGACGGCGGTACCTTGGACAGCGGACTCTCGATTCAGAGAGTACGCGTGCCATTGGGGGTGGTGGCAACCATTTATGAAGCCCGCCCGAATGTCACCATTGATGTCGCCTCGCTGTGTTTGAAAACCGGTAATGCCGTGATTTTGCGTGGTGGCAAGGAGACCCGTCATACCAACCAAGTATTGCTGCAAGTGGTGCAACAGGCATTGCAACAAGTCGGTTTGCCGGGCGAAGCCGTGCAGGCGATTATCGATCCTGACCGCACTTTGGTGATGCAGCTGCTGAAAATGGATCGCTATGTGGACATGATTATCCCTCGTGGCGGCGCAGGCTTGCACCAACTGTGCAAAGAGAATTCAACCATTCCGGTGATTGTCGGCGGCATCGGCATTTGCCATCTGTTTGTCGAGCAAAGTGCGGATCGCAACCGCGCCTTAGCGTTGATTGATAATGCGAAAACCCAACGTCCAAGTGCCTGTAATTCATTGGAAACCCTGTTGCTGCAACGCAATATCGCCGCCGAATTTATACCGCACTTGGTGCAACAACTTGCCGACAAAAACGTCCACTATTTTGCCGATGAGCAAGCGTTGCCGTTATTACAGCAAAACGGCGCAGAAGTCAGTGCGGTCAGCGACGACAGCTTGCGTAACGAAGCGTTGTGTAACAATATGAATGTGATGATTGTCGAGGATATTCAACAGGCGATTGCCCATATTCAAGAATACGGCAGCCACCATTCCGACGGCATTCTCACCGAATCGCAAGCCTTAGCACGCCAGTTTGTTAATCAAGTGGATTCGGCAACTGTGTATGTCAACGCCAGCACCCGTTTCACCGACGGCGCGCAATTCGGCTTAGGCGCCGAAGTGGCAGTCAGCACCCAAAAACTGCACGCCCGCGGCCCAATGGGCTTGGAAGCCCTAACCACTTATAAGTGGGTGTGTTATGGGGATTATTTGAGCCGGAGCTAGTAAAAGATAATAAACCACTTCTTAACTTGAAGTGGTTTATTTTATATAGTGCTTGTTATCTTACTCCAGATAAAATACTTGCTCTAGTTCTTGAGTTATAGGGCTATTGTCCGGATTAGATGGCATGATGTCTTTCATAAAGCCCCACCACTTTTGACAAGCCGTTGTTTGTGCTACTTGCTCCCAACGTTCTTCTGACTCAATTTCGACATAACCGAACAATAAATTACGCTTTTTGTCTAAGAATATTGAATAATGGTGTGCGCCGTGTTCCTTAAGCTCTTTGATTAACTCAGGGAAAATTTCATCATGACGTTTTTTATATTCTGCATGGCAATCGGGATTGACATGCATTAAGATACCTTTTCTTATCATTGTGTAATCCTTATGAACTTAGTTTGCCATACCTAAACCAACAATATTGGCGGCTAATACGATGATTAAACAGCCGATACAAAGTACACGCACTGGTTTAGTGCCTGTGTTCTTCCACTCTTTGAGGATTAACCCAACGATACCGCCGCATAGGACATAAAAACTCATATGTAACATCCAGCTCATAAAGCCGTAATCAGCAGGAATATTTGCATGTCCCCAAGCGTAAAAGAAAAATTGGAAGTACCACATAATTCCGCCAAGAGCAGCAAATAATGCATTACTGATTAATAGGTTTTTAGTTACGCTCATATCTTTGCGGAAAGACAGTTCTGGTTTAATGATTAAACGAATAATACAATAACCAAGATTGATAATTGCGCCTCCTCCCATAATCACAACATAGCTTGGTAAAGCAACATAAAGTGGGTCAACCCCCAGTTGAGCAGCAGATTCATGCATTGGTACTGCAGCTGCCATAGCAAATGACATACCTGCGGAGAAAATACCGCACATAATTGCTAAAATTAACCCATTTTTTAAATTGAATTCTTCGGCTGCAATACCACTAACGCGCTCTTTCAGCAATCCAGCATAGGAAACAACAGCAACGCCAACCAAAGCAACCAAAACGCCGATTAATGTCATTTTTCCACCGGTAGAAGCCAATAACTCTCCAAATCGTCCTTGTAAAATTGGAGTCATTAAGGTACCGAAAATTAGGGTGATACCGATAGCAATACCAATTCCCATCGACATGCCAAGATAACGCATCGTTAATCCGTAGCCGATATTGCCAATACCCCACATGGCACCGAATAGGAATACCGGGATTAATATATTGCTGCTAAATGAAGCATAGTAGGCGGAGAAATCAGGTAATAGCCAATAACTGATTCCCCAAGGCAGCAGTATCCAAGAGAATAGACCGGCGACTGCCCACATTGTTTCCCAAGACCAGTTTGTTACTTTTTTTAACGGTGCATAGAAGCAGGCTGCAGAGGTTGCACCAATAAAATGCCAAAATATACCTAAAAAAATTGAACTACCCATGTGGCTTCTCCTTTAAAAGATGAGATTTTTGCACCGCACTTTTATGTGATAATGAATTAAAAAGTGCGGTTGATTTTTTGAAAGATAGAACTACAAGACTCCGTCCATTGGTATTACGTCGAAACGTTCTGCCAATAGTTTGAACTCATCATTGGTAATACCTTGTTTGCGTCCGCCCATAGCCATTACTTTGACTAAAATTTCTGCTGACTTTTCAGCCGTATCAATTAAGCCGAATGCTTCATCTAAAGTTGCACCAGCGCCAAATACACCGTGGAATGCCCAGAGGACAAGTGAGTGAGATTTCATTTTTTCAGCAGTGGCATAACCGATTTCATCTTTCCCCGGTACAAGCCAAGGCAATATGCCTATTCCCTCGGGAAATACCACTAAACATTCAGTGCTCATTTGCCATAGTTCGTGAGTAAAGACTTTGCTATCTAATGGCAAAACATAAGTCAGTGCGATCAAATTTGTGGCATGGCAGTGCATAACAACGCGATCTTTACCGTCTGTTTTTTGCACTCTTACGATATGGGATTGTAAATGGGCGGCTAATTCGGAGGTTGCGACGCCTCCGTTGATTAATCCCCATTGAATGTAATAACCTTTACCCTGTTCATCTACCTGAACAACGGCAAGGTTATCGGCTGGATCTAAAATGATATTGCGGAAAAATTTACCCGAGCCGGTTACGATAAAATACTGTCCAGCCAATGCGGAGACATCTTGTGTTAATGCAATATGATGAGGTTTAGTATTAAATTCAGACAGGTAAGGTTCTACATCACTATCGAGTAAGCGTAAACTGACGTTACCACCGTTACGCTCATCCCAACCTTTTAGCCACATATCGTGAGTTGCCTTGATCATGCCTTGTACAAACCATGATGAAATAATATTTTGCATAGTTTTTTTCCTTTATTAACGTTGGTTCAATACGTTATTTTCATAGTGACGAATATCCGCCAGCCAACGGCTACCGACCGGTACGTTATGGCGTTCACAGTAAATATTCCAAACTGCCTGCCAAGGAAGTGACTTTTCTTCTTCCAGTAGTGCTAAACGAGTGGTGAAATCACGTTTTTCTTCAGCTTGACGAAGTGCGGTAATCGGCTCTAATAATGCTTTTAATAACGCTTTTTTCATATTTCTAGTACCGATAACCCAAGCGGCAATCCGATTAATCGAAGCATCAAAGAAGTCCAATCCGATGTGAACACGATTAAATAGTTTGTTGCGAATAATTTCATTGGCGATAGCTTGAGTTTCATCATCGAGTAGTACAACATGATCGCTATCCCAACGGACAGGGCGGCTAACATGCAGTAATAGGTGTTCTACAAACGGCATAACGGCAGAAATTTTATCGGAAATGGTTTCCGTCGGATGATAATGTCCCGCATCTAAGCAAAGTGCGGTTTTACGGGAAGTTGCATAAGCGACATAAAATTCATTCGAACCGACGGTGTAGGACTCTAACCCAATACCAAACAGCTTGCTTTCAACGGCATCTAAATGATACTTAGGATCAATTTTTTCCTTGATAATTTCATCTAAAGATTCGACTAAACGCTGACGTGGCGCGGCTTTATCAATGACAAGATCCTTGCTGCCATCAGGGATCCAAATATTCATTACGGAAGCCGTACCTAATTCTTTTCCAAAATATTCGGATATTTTTCGACTTGCTTTGCCATGTTCAATCCAAAAATTACGAATATCTTTATTTGGGTGAGATAGTGTTGCTTCAGCACTTAACGGGTGTGAGAAATAAGTTGGATTGAAATCTAATCCCATTTGGTTTTGTTTTGCCCATTCCACCCAGTTTTTAAAATGTTCAGGCTTGACTTCATTCCGTTCAATTTTAGATTCGGCTTCCAAATAAGAAGCATGTAAATTTAAACGTTTTGCTCCCGGGATTAAGCTGATAGCTAAATCAAGATCGGCTCTTAGCTCACTCGGTGTTTTTGCTTTGCCCGGATAATTACCCGTCGCTTGAATCCCACCGGTTAAATCCCCGCCGAGCTGTTCAAAACCGCCAACATCGTCCCCTTGCCAGCAATGAATGGAAACCGGAAGTTGATCTAATAATGTCATTGCCGCTTCGGTATCAATGTCAAAGTCAGCAAATTGTTGTTTTGCAAGTTCATAGGCTTGTTGAATACTCATAATAACGTCCTCTTTTAATTAATTTAGTTGGGAAAATTCTTGCCATTTGCGTTTTACGAAATCGGAATTCGCAAAGTGCGGTTGAAATTTAAAATGTTTTAATGGGAAGTTTTTGGTTACAATATTGCGGAATTCTTTTACGGTATGAATTTGATCCAATGCCATTAATTGGCAGCCAATATTGCCTAGCACAGAGGCTTCAATCGGGCCAGCAATAACATCTATACCGCAAATATCAGCACATAATTGGTTAAGAAATGTATTTTGACTTCCTCCGCCGACGATATGTAAATGCGATATAGGATGATGTTGCAACTTGGCAAGTTCTTCGGCTACTTGGCGATATAGCATGGCTAAGCTGTCAAAAATACAGCGCGCTAATTGAGCTGTTGTGGTAGGGGTTGGTTGATTATGTAGTTGGCAATATTGTTGGATGGCTTCAACCATTGAATTTGGGTTTAAGAAAACGGCATTATTTGGATTAATTAAACTGCGAAATGCTTGTTCCTGACTTGCTTGTTGCACTAATGCAGGAATATCGGTAATTTGGCGTTCCGTACATAAACGTTGGAACAACCATAATCCCATAATATTTTTTAAAATACGGTAGTGGCCATCGATTCCGCCTTCATTTGTAATATTTGCATGCATTGCATGGCTGTCATTACAAACTTGTTTACGATCAAGTCCCATTAATGACCAAGTGCCGGAACAAAGGTAGGCACTATATTCATCAGATAATGGGCTGGCGATGACCGCACTTGCGGTATCATGGCTGGCAACGGACATAACTGATATGATTTGATCATTTTGCTGCCAATTACCAACTTTATGACCGGGGTGGCGAATTTGCCCGAACCAACTTACCGGAATATTTAAATAATCTAAAAGTTCGGTGTCCCAATTATCGGTATTGACATTTACTAGTTGTGTTGTGGTGGCATTGGTGTATTCACGATTAAGCACGCCGGTTAAACGGTAGTTCAAATAATCAGGTACCATGATAAAATCAGTGACATCCTCTAACCAATTTGGTTTATCGTTCATCATGGCTTTGAGTTGATA
Source organism: Testudinibacter aquarius (assembly GCF_004342725.1). Lineage (GTDB taxonomy): Bacteria > Pseudomonadota > Gammaproteobacteria > Enterobacterales > Pasteurellaceae > Chelonobacter > Chelonobacter aquarius. Next base: position 9,232 of record NZ_SMCP01000010.1, read on the forward strand.
AAGCGTATTGAAGGTAAGGAATTGAATGCCTGTTTTTTGATAAATCTTTTCTTTACTCAAATTTTGTTGCACTTGCGGCATAATGCCCTCGGTTCTAGCATCTCTATAGGCGTAGCTATCACCTAGAATTTCGCCATGTTTATTGAGTAATACGTAATCAACCCCCCAAGTGTCGATACCGATACTATGCAGTACAATATCTTTCCCAATAATTTTATTTAAACCAGTGATAATTTCATGTTCCAAATAAGATAAATCCCAACAATCATGCCCATTCCGATGATTAAGTTGATTTTTGAAACGATGAATTTCTTGCAAGCTAATTTGTTGGTTTTCTACTTGATAAGTAGCCAGCATAACGCGTCCGCTAGAGGCGCCTAAATCAATGGCGGCAATATTTAAATTCACCATACATTACTCCTTTATTTAATTAAGTTTAGTCTAGCGAAAGATAGATGTATGAACATTAGCTTGGCTGCCGGTGTTAGAAAAACTTGGCAAAATATTCAAAGTGTATGTGCGAGAGATCACGAATTTGAAAAGTAGTCTTGGATAAGTTTGAAATCAGCTGGTGCATTGATTAGATATTGTCATAATTTATTGCAAGTGATTTTTTGAAATTTGAGTTTTTAAGGGGGAATAATGATAATGAAGTTATATGCAAAAGAATTTTTTCATCAAAGTTCTCAGTCGCTTAGTATTGAGCCTAGAGCGCCACAAGATAATTTTCCTGAGCATACACATCATGATTTTGACGAGATTGTCCTAGTGACAAATGGTAAGGGACGACATATCTTTAATGGTTACCCGCAAGAGTTGTATGCGGGGATGGTTTTATATGTAGAAGCGAAAGATCACCATTTATATGAAAATGTGAGCGGGTTGCATTTAACTAATATCTTGTTTCGTTCGTTAGATAATTTTCATTTTATTCATAATATTAACTCATTATTAAAGACGATTAAACCTGAAAAGTCTAATTATCAAGTGATTAATAAAAAACAATTGGCAAATCTATTGCCTTTGATTGATGTATTATCAGATTCATCAAAATATAATATTATCGAGCAAGAAAGTTATTTTTTCCAATTATTGTCTTTATTACAACGCAATCAATTTAGTGATCATGGAATTGGTACCGTAATGGAGAAAGGCACACAGCTACTGCATTATCTAGCTCACAATTTTAATGAACCGGTAAACTGGGAACAACTTGCTGAACAATTTTCCTTGTCACTTCGTAGTTTGCATCGGTATATTAAAGATCAAACGGGTGAAACCCCACAAAATTATCTAAATAGATTGCGCTTATCTTATGCCTATTATCAAATTCGCTACACTGATCAGGCGATCACTGATATTGCATATGACAGTGGTTTTAATGACAGCGGTTATTTTTCTACTTGTTTTAAGCAAGAGTTTAAATTGTGTCCGAGAGAATTAAGAGCTGTTAAGTATTAATTATATTGCCAAAAAGCATATACTGAAGTGCTTTTATACCTTATGACATTATTATAGTCTAACCTCAAACACCCCTTTATTCGGGTTAAGTTTAAATCCCTGTTCTTGCCAAAATTCCCGTTGTTGTGGTGTGCTTTCCACCACCAATAGATTACTTTGGGTAAAGCTGACAAAGTCGCGGCTCTTTTGTAGCAGTGCTTGCATAATATGTTGCCGTTGGGCGTTGTCAGCAGCGAAAATATCGGTCAGTTGCCAATAGCGTTGCAGGCGTAATGAGGAGAGGCGGGGGTAGAGTTGCACAAAGCCGACGGCTTGTTGTTGATCATCAATGGCAATAAACAGAATACTTTCGCTGAAGCGGATACGGTTTGCCAAGAAACTCAGCGCCCGCTCTGCATTTTCGCTCATTCCCTGTTCGCAGCGATATTGTTCAAACAAGGGTAAAATCAGTTCAAGATTCCATAATTCGGCTTTAAATATCCGCATAATTGCCTCTAAATTAACCATTTCTGTAGCGAATTGTAGCGTTTTTATAAGCAAGAATCATCTGTTGTTAAATAAAAAACAACAAAAAAGTAAAAAGTCCGAAATTTTTTCGCTTATAAAAAGCAATTCAAAGCCAATTTTGCTATAGTGGAAACACTTTTTATTTATTAACCTTAAGTTTGCAAGGAGCAAAAAATGGCACGTCGTCCTTTAGTGATGGGTAACTGGAAATTAAACGGTAGCAAAGCAATGACCCGCGAATTGATCGCCGGTTTGAAAACGGAATTGGCTGAGGTCAAAGGCTGTGATGTGGCAATCGCACCACCGTTGATGTATCTGGCGGAAGCGGAAGCCGCTCTGCAAGGCAGCAACATCGTGTTGGGTGCACAAAATGTGGATACCAATGTTTCCGGCGCATTCACGGGTGATATTTCCACCGAGATGTTAAAAGATTTTGGCGCAAAATATATTATTATCGGTCACTCTGAGCGCCGCACTTACCACAAAGAAAGTGATGAATTCATTGCCAAAAAATTTGCGGCACTGAAAGCGGCGGGCTTGATTCCGGTATTGTGCATCGGCGAAACCGAAGCCGAAAACGAAGCGGGTCAAACCGAAGCCGTCTGTGCCCGTCAAATTGATGCGGTGCTGAACAGCTTAGGCGCAGAAGCCTTCAACGGTGCAGTAATTGCTTACGAACCGGTCTGGGCGATCGGCACCGGCAAATCCGCCACTCCGGCGCAAGCGCAAGCGGTACATAAATTTATCCGTGATCATATCGCCAAACAAGACAAAGCGGTGGCTGAACAAGTGATTCTGCAATACGGCGGCTCAGTGAATGATGCCAATGCCGCAGAATTGTTTACCCAACCGGATATCGACGGCGCGTTGGTTGGCGGTGCTTCTTTGAAAGCGCCAGCGTTTGCGGTGATCGTGAAAGCGGCAGAAAAAGCCAAAAGTTAATTTAGGCGGTTTGACCGCACTTTAAGCCAAAAACAAAACCGAATCGCTGCGGGCAGGATTCGGTTTTTTGTTTGCGGTGTATTTTTAGCGTAGAAACAGTTAGCGTAAAAACATGGCACAGCACTGTTTAAATTTTTTACCTGAGCCGCATAAGCAAGGCTGTTTCATGCTTGTATAATGTTCTAAGGTCGGATCCAGAAAGTACCAACGCCCGTCAATTTTAACAAAGGTTGAAAGTTCGTGGTGGGCTTGTTTGCCCGCTGCAGTATGATAAAACGCCTTAAATTCGACTTGCGCATGAATTTTGCCGATTTTTGGCAGGTGTTGCATAATTTCAAGCCCTGTCCATTGGGTTTGCTGCGCCCATTGCAGCATGGCGGTTGGATCCAAGTGCGGTTGCTGTGAGGGAACCGTGGTGGCAACCAGATAGTCAATATTTTGCAATGTATAAGCGGCGTAACGTGAACGCATCAGTTGTTCTGCATTTTGTGCCACGCTTTTTTGTTGATGTAAGGGGGCGCAGCAATCTTGATAAGATTGACCTGATTGGCAAGGACAGGGTAAATCAATAGAAAATATTGACATAAAAGTGATAAATACAAGATTTGATGAAATCGGGAATAGAAAAAGAAAAAATGGCGCATCCGAGAGGATTCGAACCTCTGACCGCTCGGTTCGTAGCCGAGTACTCTATCCAGCTGAGCTACGGATGCGTCGTTTCGTTTTTGATTAACCTGTCATATTGTCTTGTTACATTTTAACCAGAGTAAGGATTAAAATGGCGCATCCGAGAGGATTCGAACCTCTGACCGCTCGGTTCGTAGCCGAGTACTCTATCCAGCTGAGCTACGGATGCACAGAGCAAATGGCGGTGAGAGAGGGATTCGAACCCTCGATACAGTTTCCCATATACACCCTTAGCAGGGGTGCGCCTTCAGCCTCTCGGCCATCTCACCGCAATTGGTTTGAGCGCACATAATACGGTTTTCGAAAAATATGTCAATGGCTTTTTTTACCAGAACCGCACTTTTGCCTTGGTTTTGTAGTTGTTTGCTTGATTTGCAAGCAATTCTCGCTGAAAGTGCGGTCGGTGTTAACGCTTGCGTTGCAGCATGGCTTTCAAATTAGCAACATGGTTGGTGGTTTTTTGTTCTATTTGTTGTGTGGTCACTGGCGGTTTATCTCGCTCCCACAGTAAATCACTTTGTGGCAACTCCAACAGAAAACGGCTAGGTTCAGGACGGATCAGCTCGCCGTATTGGCGCCGCTCTTTGCATAAGGAAAATGTCAGCTCCTGTTGCGCACGGGTGATGCCGACATAGGCTAGACGTCGCTCTTCTTCCACGTTGTCTTCATCGATACTGGTTTGGTGCGGCAAAATACCTTCTTCCATGCCGACCAGATAAACATACGGAAATTCCAGCCCTTTGGAGGCGTGCAAGGTCATTAACTGTACCTGATCGCTTGCGTCGTCCTCTTCGCCACGTTCCAGCATATCTCGCAGTGTTAAGCGTGTTACCACCTGATTCAAGGTCATGGCTTCGTTATATTCATCGCCGCGCAGCATACCGGCAACCCACTCGAACAGGGTCGCCACGTTTTTGCTTTGCATTTCTGCCTGTGCTGGGCTGGCGGCATGTTCAAACAGGTATTCTTGATATTGCAAGGCGGACAACATCCCACGTACCGCACTTTCCGGTTCGTTGCGTAGCGCTTGATCATTCAGCTCGACAATCCAGCGGGCGAAATTTTGCAATGCTTGATAGGCGCGTGGGGTGAGGCGTTGGATCAGCTCAAATTCAAACACAGCTGCAAACAGGCTGATATGCTTTTCTTGCGCCAGTTGTCCCAGCTTTTCTAGGGTTGCCGTGCCAATCTCCCTTTTGGGGGTATTCACAATGCGCAGAAATGCGGCGTCGTCATCTTGGTTCACGACCAAACGTAGATACGCCATCATGTCCTTGATTTCGGCACGCGAAAAAAATGAGGTGCCACCGGAAATTTTGTACGGAATGCGATTTTGCATCAGCATTTTTTCCAACAGTCGAGCTTGGTGATTACCACGATACAGAATGGCATAATCTTTATAATGCGTTTTACGCAGAAAACGGTGCGCCACCAGTTCGGCAACAATCCGCTCGGCTTCGTTTTCTTCGTTTTTGGCTTCTAAAATATGTAACTTTTCGCCTTCGCCCAAAGTAGAAAACAGTTTTTTATCAAACACATGATCGTTGTTATCAATCAAAATATTGGCGGCGTGCAAAATGCGTTGGGTCGAGCGGTAATTCTGTTCCAACTTAACCACTTCCAGTTGCGGGAAGTCGTCACGCAGGCGGATCATATTTTGCGGCCGTGCACCACGCCATGAGTAGATCGATTGATCGTCGTCGCCCACCACGGTAAACCGCGCTTGTTCGCCGACCAACAGTTTGATTAGCTCATATTGGCTGGTGTTGGTGTCTTGGTATTCGTCGACCAACAGATAGCGGATTTTTTCCTGCCAGCGTGACCGCACTTCGGGATATTGCTGAAACAGCAGGGTCGGCAGCATAATCAAATCGTCAAAATCCAGCGCATTGTAAGCACGGATTTGGTTGTGATATTGCTCGTAGCACAACGCAAACAGCAGCTGTTTTTGTCCGTCGGCAATGCCTTTGGCACGTTCGGGCAGAATCAGATCGTTTTTCCAGTTAGAAATCGTATTTAACAACTGGTTTAGCAGATCTTTATCGCCTTTGAGATACGGTTCGGTCAGCTCTTTCAACAGCGCCAGTTGATCGTGCTGATCGAACAGGGTGATGTTGGCTTTATAGCCCAAAGTGCGGTATTCGCGTTTGATAATATCAAAACCTAGCGTATGAAAAGTGGAAACTGTCAGCCCTTTGCTGGCTTGTTTGCCAATCGAATGCGCCACCCGCTCTTTCATTTCACGGGCGGCTTTGTTGGTGAAGGTCACCGCCGCAATCTGCTTCGGCAGATAACCGCACTTTTCAATCAAATAGGCGATTTTATTGATAATTACCCGAGTTTTGCCCGAACCGGCGCCGGCTAATACCAGACAAGGCCCGTTGACATACTCGACGGCGTTTTGTTGTTGTGGGTTCAGTTTCATCGTTTGTTAAGTTTAATTGTCCTGTGCCAACGCATAAGGCAAAAGTGCGGTATCCAAAATAAACGACAGCGGAATATCCAAAATCGGTAAGCCCCAACTTTGCGCCATCTGGTAATCATATTTCACCCCAGCATAGGCGCTGTACGGCTGAGTTGGATTGATTAAGGTCACAATCGTGCCACAGCCGCTGAGAGCGAGGCAAGTTAGCAATAAAATCAGTTTATACATGGCACTGGTGTCGTGTTAAAGATAGAGGCTGGCATTATAAAGGGAATACCTCCGCCTCAGCAAAGGAAATGTGTTTTTTAGCGTATTGATAAATGTGCGGATTTATTGGTTTTTGCTAACATCGTCAGTAAGCTGTCAATGGTAAATTTTCCGATTTTGCGATTGACCATATCGGAAATACGAGGGCGGGTAACACCGAGAATATTGGCGGCATCAGCTTGTTTTAATTGATTTTCCTGAATCCAATTGTCCATTGCTTCAACCAATGTAAGTTTCATTTCTATCACGGCTTGACTGTGCGCCTTTAAACTTGCGGCTTCATTATCGGGGAATCCAAGGTCGAGAAAGATATTGCCGTTGGCGGGGGTAATATGTGTAATCTTATCGCTCATTCTCTATCTCCAGCAGGGCTTGATAACGTTTTTTGATAATATTGAGATCTTGTAGACTTGTTTTTTGAGTCTTTTTAGGGAACGTATACAACACATAAATCCGCTTTGCAAACCGAGCAACATAAACTAGGCGGAATGCACCATTATGATCACGCTGTCTAATTTCGATAATCCCGTGTCCAAGGTTGTTCATGGGTTTTGGGTCTGTTGATATTTGTTTATATTTTGAGTTGTCGTTTAAAATGAGTACAATCTAGGCGTAAGCCGAAATCAATAGTGGGACTATTGATGAGGATTACAACGACGAGTGTGCTCATTTTAAACACAATCCGCAGGACTATGACTATTTTTCGCCACTACTGCGTTAAAAGTCGTTCGTTTAGAATCACTAAACTTCACAACTTTTGCCTTGTATTGGCGAAAAATAGTCTATAGCTCAAATTATAAACAAATATCAACAGACCCTATAATCACGAGGATTTAATCCTTGTTGAACAAGATCCAAATCATGGCCTAATGCTGCTTTTATTGTGTCAGGGAATTGCCTTAATGTTGCTAATGTCGTGCCTAACCAAGCGATTTCTTTGCGTTCATTCCTATTCTTGTACAAAATTTTATACCATCTCAGATTGATTATGCAAGTGAGTAGATAAAATTTATGTGGTTAAAAGAATTATACGGGGGAAAAATCACGATGGGGATTCCAAAAATAGATTTTAGATCTTACATAATCCCTTAAGTATTACTTAATCTTTGTCTGCTTTAATACTGATAAATAAAGCAAAGGAGGCGATGATGAAAAAGATGAAACAGTGGTTACAAAGCAGCAAGCAAAAACTGGCAGGGGTTTGGCAGCAACAGCGGGAAAAATTGCAGCAGAGCTGTTTGTCGCAGAAATTCAGCGCAGTTGCCGCATTAATATTGCTGTCGCTGTTTTTATTGATGTTTGGCTTGCTTTCACTGTTGCTGTTTGGGACATTCAGCTTGATTGCGGCGCTGCAACTGCTGTTCGCTAAAAAACCGGTACTGGCGGCAGAGCAGGTGATTATTGAAACTACAGCGGTGCGCCGCGATGCTAAATTATAGCGCTGTACCTGCGCAGTAATAATAAATAGTATCAAATTTTTCGGTAAACTTGTTCAAACGGCAGGCGAAAGCGTTCTCCCCAAATGCCACGCCCTGTTTCACGAATGCCGCAGGTGACGACCATGTTGATTTCAGCTTCGCGTGGCAGTTGCAGAATCCGTTTCACTACCCGACTGTCTAAGCCTTCGAGCGGGCAGGTATCGTAGCCCTGTTCCGTCATAGCCAGCATAAAGGTTTGCGCAGCAAGGGCACAGCTTTTGTGGGTGACGATACGTAAATCAGCTTCAGATACGTTAGTGGCAATTGGGCGGAATAAGCCGATGCTATGGGCGATCAGTTTGCGCACAATTCCCAATAAACCGAAGCCACGGGCATACAAAAACGGCATTAATTTGCCGTAATAACCTTCCAGTTTTTTCAGACGGTCGTGGTGTTTATCTGCCGGGGTATTGCGCTGAAGATCATCGCTGGCGGCGCTCAAGACTTGCTTGGCATGTTGACGATGCAAATCCTGACGGGTAACAAACACCACCATTTGTTGTGCAGTGGTGGCAGTATTTTGACTAAGGCAAGCTGCGGCAAGTTGTGCAAGTGCGGTTTTGTCGCTGATGTGATAAAACTCATACAGTTGCATATTCGAGCTGCTCGGTGCCAGTTGTGCCAATTGCAGGCATTGGCGTACTTTGTCACTGTCAAGTGGGGTGTCGCTGTAGTGGCGCACCGCACGACGGTGGTGTAGTATTTCGCTTAAAGTCATCAGGTGTCCTTTGGTTTAGTTTGTTGCTGGTCATCGGTTTATTTTACACCGATTATGGGGGCAACCGGCTAGCTGAAAATAGGGGCTGTTGATAAAAAAGAAAAGGCTTGGGATTTCCAAGCCTTTTTTATCTTTGCTAATCTTGCAATTAGTTCAAACGCTCTTTGATACGTGCTGACTTACCACTACGCTCACGCAAGTAGTACAGTTTAGCTTTGCGCACCGCACCTTTGCGTTTCACGCTGATGCTGTCGATTTGTGGTGAATGCGTTTGGAACGTACGCTCAACACCAACACCGTTTGATAATTTACGCAAGGTGAAAGCAGAATGCAGACCGCGGTTACGAATTGCGATAACCACGCCTTCGAACGCCTGCAGACGTTTTTTACTACCTTCAACAACCCATACTTTCACTTCCAAAGTGTCACCAGGACGGAAGCTTGGTACGTCTTGTTTCAATTGTTCTTGTTCCAGTTGTTTAATAATGTTACTCATAATAAATACCTTTTATTCCTAGATGTAACTGAATCTTTACTGTTGCTGTTGAATTTTATCCAACAGCCCTCTTTGTTCGTCAGTCAGAGCTAGGCTTTCCAAGAGCTCAGGTCGGCGTGTCCAAGTGCGGTGCAACGACTGCATTAAGCGCCATTTGCGTATTTCCGCATGGTTGCCCGACATTAATACCGGCGGCACGGCGGCACCGTCCAACACTTCCGGGCGGGTATAGTGCGGGCAATCTAACAAACCGTCAGCGAAAGAATCCTCTTCGGCTGAAGCCTGTTTACCCAATACCCCGGGAACAAAACGAGCAACGGCGTCGATTAACGTCATTGCCGGCAGTTCCCCGCCGGTCAGGACATAGTCCCCGACCGACCACTCTTCATCGATTTCCGCTTCAATCAAGCGTTCGTCGATGCCTTCGTAGCGTCCGCAAACCAAAATGATTTTTTGATGTTGCGATAATTGTTGTACGCCACGCTGATCGAGTTTGCGTCCCTGTGGAGAAAGGTAAATCACCTTCACCCCTTCTCCTGCTGCCTGCTTGGCGGCGTGAATAGCATCACGCAGTGGTTGCACCATCATCAGCATGCCCGGTCCGCCACCATAAGGACGGTCGTCGACGGTGTTATGCTTGTCGTGGGTGAAATCTCGCGGATTCCAACACCGCACTTGCAGCAGGTTGTGTTTTACGGCTCTGCCTGTTACCCCGAATTCGGTGATTGCTTTAAACATTTCCGGGAAAAGACTAATAATCCCAATCCACATATTATTACCTATGCTAAAAATGTTACCGCCAAAGCGCCTACTTATTTCCTGAGGTTAGAAACCAGCGTCCCAATCCACTTCAATAGTCTTTGTGGCGAGATCGACTCTTTTAACTACTGTCTCTTCAAGATACGGAATCAACCGCTCTTGTTGTCCGAAAGCGTCATTCAAATTGGCTTTCACCACTAACACATCGTTCGAACCGGTTTCCATCATGTCGCTGACGCTGCCCAATTGATAGCCTTGCAGATTCACTACTTGGCAACCGATTAAATCGTGCCAGTAATAGCCTTCTTCAAGCGGTGGGAAGTTTTCCGCATTCACCCCAATTTCAATATTGGTTAGGGTTTGTGCAATGTCGCGATCATCGATGTTTTTCAGTTTCACGATCAAATCGTTACTGTGGTAGCGCCAGCTTTCCAGCTCGGTGGCTTGCCATTTTCCCTTGATATTCAAATACCAAGGTTGATAATCGAAGATACTTTCAGCTTGTTCTGTCGATGAATAGATTCGCAACCAACCACGGATCCCGTAAGTTGAACCCAACTTGCCGACGATACTGATGTTTTGTGCTGTCATATTCACCTACTTATGTGTTTTGCTTATAGCAGATTACGCTGCTTTTTTCGCTTCTTTAACCAGCGCAGAAACGCGGTCAGATAAAGATGCACCTTTTTCGATCCAAGCGTTGACACGCTCTAAATCTAAACGTAAACGTTCTGCTTTACCAGAAGCGATTGGGTTGAAAAAACCAACGCGCTCGATGAAACGACCGTCACGAGGGCAGCGGCTGTCCGCTACAACGATTTGATAAAATGGGCGTTTTTTTGCACCGCCACGAGATAAACGAATGGTTACCATAGCGTCCTCTAAAATGATAGTAAAAATAAAACCCTCGTTCGAGGTGAGGGTGTCATGTACTTTTTACCGCAATGAAGCGATAAAAAGCCGTCAGATTTTACTCTTTTCTGCTGGAATTGCAAGTTTTAGTGCGGGCTTTAGCAAATCAATCTTGCCATAGCATTTGTGAAGGCATGGAAATTACGTTTATAATGAGAACTGTTATTAATAAATAGGAAGCACAATGCCGTTGATCAAATTTATCTATATTTTATTGGGCTTTATTGCGCTTGGTTTAGGAATTATCGGGATTCCGCTGCCGGTGCTGCCGACCACGCCTTTTCTATTGCTGGCGTTGTACTTCTTTGCTAAAAGCTCTGAGCGGTTGCACAGTTGGTTTTTGCAGACCGCACTTTATCATAAATACCTGAAAACCTTTGACGAGCAGCGGGCATTGACGTTGAAAAGTAAGATTTATATTTTGCTGTTATCCACCGGCATGATTGCAATCAGCTATTATTTTTTACCCTCGATTTATGGGCGGATTTCATTGCTGGTGCTGCTGTTGATCGAATACTGGTTTTTCTTTTTTTGGATCAAAACGATTCGTTAATTTTATCGGATAAATCAATGGATTTTATATTATTTTTTGAGCATACTTAGGGGCGAGTTTTTTTATCTTTCATCTTGTTTAACTCTCTATTCAAAATAAAAAGGAACTAGTATGAAGTCTTTATTAAAATTAAGCACTTGCGCAGGTGTTATCCTAAGCACTTTGGCATTTTCCGGTTTGGCACAGGCGGAGTATGAGAAAGACCGCACTTACCAATTGACTGTGCTGCACACCAATGATTTGCATGGTCGTTTTTGGACCAATCAAAACGGGGAATATGGCTTGGCGGCACAAAAAACCTTGATTGACCGCATTCGTAAAGAAGTTACCGACAAAGGTGGAGATGTGATTCTGCTCAATGCCGGTGACTACAACACCGGTATTCCGGAGTCTGATTTGCAAAATGCCAAGCCGGATATCGAAGCGATGAATATCATCGGCTATGAAGCGTTGGTGTTGGGCAACCATGAATTTGATAATCCGTTGCAATTGTTGGATATGCAGGAGAGTTGGGCAAAATTCCCGTTCTTGTCCGCTAACGTGTTTAACAAAAAAGATGGCAGTTTGTTGGTGAAGCCTTATACCATCTTAGATAAACAGGGGCTGAAAGTGGCGGTGGTCGGTTTGACTACGGAAGACACTGCTAAATTAGGCAACCCGGAATTTATTTCGAATGTAGAGTTTATCCGCCCGGCAGAAGCCGCTAAAGATGTACTTGCCAGCCTTAACAGCAATGAAAAACCGGACATTAAAATCGGCTTGACCCATATGGGCTATTACCATGACGCCCAATACGGTTCGAATGCACCGGGCGATGTGTCGATGGCACGGGAATTGGAAAAAGGTGCGTTTGACATGATCCTCGGCGGTCACAGTCATGATACGGTTTGTATTAATGATGACGGCAGTTTCAACCTTAAATACAAACCGGGCGATGCCTGTAAACCAGCCTTTGAAAACGGTACTTGGATCATGCAGGCCGGTGAGTGGGGTAAATATGTCGGACGCGCTGACTTTGAATTTAAAAACGGTGATCTGAAATTGGTTGGCTACCAACTGATTCCGGTTAATCTAAAAGATAAAGTTAAAAATGCCGAAGGTAAAACGGAATATGTGTTGTTCCAAGAAGAGATTGCGGCTGATCCAGAGTTGCTGGCACATTTGAAAACCTATCAAGACAAAGGTGATGAATTGCTTGGGGTTGAAGTAGGCAGTGTCAACGAGAAACTAGAAGGGGATCGCAACGTTATCCGTTTCCAACAAACCAATTTGGGGCGGCTGATTGCTCGCTCACAAAAAGAGCGTGCCAAAGCCGATATCGGGATCATGAATTCCGGTGGTATTCGTGCTTCTATCGAGCCGGGCAAAGTGACCTATAAAGATATTTTAACCGTGCAGCCGTTCGGGAATATCATCAGCTATGTTGAGCTAAACGGACAGGAATTACTCGATTATTTAGATGTGGTGGCATTGAAAGAAATTGATTCCGGCGCTTATGCCCAATTTGCCGGCATTAGCATGACGGTCGATCGCGCTGCGAAAAAAGTGTCGGATGTCAAAATTAATGGTGAAGCGCTGGATTTGAAAAAAACCTATCGCGTCTCTTTGCCAAGCTTTAGTGCGGCAGGTGGGGACGGTTATCCGGTGGTGATCAATAATCCAACCTATGTTAATACCGGCTTTGTCGATGCGGAGAGCCTGAAACTCTATTTTGAAGAGAACTCACCAATCGATGCTAGCCAATTTAAAAACGATAATGAGATTATTTATAAATAATCCGAGTAAGCAACAATAGATCTTCAAACAAAAATCCGATAGTGTACACATTATCGGATTTTATTTTTTAATGGATTGTTATGTTAGTCAAACCGCACTTTTCACGTTTTGTTGTTTTATTGAGCGTTATACTTTTTATGCTGCATTTGATCAGCGGCACGAGTTTTGCCAATGATCTGTTCGGCAAAAAAGAGCGGTTTTTACCGCCGCATGAAGCTTTTATCTTTTCAGCGCAAGCGGATCAGCAAACCTTAAACCTCAATTGGCAGATTGCCGAAGGTTATTATTTATATCAACGTGAAATCTCACTTGAGGACGCACAGGGTCGCATCACCGATTTGGCATTGCCGCCCGCTACGCCGTATCATGATGAATTTTTCGGGGAAGTTCAAATTTACCGCAATCAGTTAGCATTTGCCGTACCGTTACATAACCGCAATGGAAAAATTACCGTTCACTATCAAGGGTGTACTAGCGGTTTTTGCTATCCTCCGGAAACCCAGGAATTGGATTTGGCTGCGTTAGCAAGCGGGCAAAATACAACGGCGATAGCCGGAGATCGCCCTGTGGATACGCTGCAACAAAGTGCGGTCGTAGCAGACAACAGTAACGTTGACGATAGCGTATTTAATCGTAATAGCACCGAAGAGTTAGCCAGTAATCTGGGCGAAAACAAATTCAGTATTCTGTGGTTTTTTGTTTTAGGGTTAGGTCTGGCGTTTACCCCTTGCGTACTGCCGATGTTGCCACTGCTTTCCTCGATTGTAATCGGACAAAAACAGCGTCCGCACAGCCTGCGTGCGTTGCTGCTGAGCGTGGTTTATATTCAAGGCATGGCGCTGACCTATACCGCACTAGGCTTGCTGGTGGTCGCGATTGGGTTGCCGTTTCAAATTGCATTGCAAAGCCCTTATGTCTTGATTGCATTTTCAATTCTGTTTGTGGTTTTAGCCTGCTCGATGTTTGGTGTGTTCACCTTGCAACTGCCGTCTTCTTGGCAAAACAAACTGAATCAAATGAGCCAAAAACAGAGTGGCGGCGCGTATTGGAATGTGTTTTTAATGGGGATGATTGCAGGATTGGTGGCATCCCCTTGTGTCAGTGCACCGCTGTCGGGCGCATTGTTATATGTGGCGCAAAGTGGTGATTTTGTGACCGGTGGCTTGAGTTTGTATCTGCTGGCGCTGGGTATGGGCGTGCCGTTGGTACTGGTAACATTGTTCGGCAACCGAATTTTGCCCAAAGGTGGCGTGTGGCAAGAAAAAGTCAAAATTGCCTTTGGTTTTGTAATGTTGGCAGTGCCGGTTTTCTTAATCTCACGTTTGATCCCTGAAATTTGGGGTGAGCGGTTATGGTCGTTGCTCGGCGTAGCATTTTTCCTTTGGTTGACTTCTGCCATCAGTGATAAAAAATCCCTATTGGGGATCAAACTGCTGCCGTTGCTTGCTGCGATCGTATTGGCGCAGCCGTTGGTGAGTTGGATTGGGCAAATGATAAACGGCAATACGCTGACCAGCCAAACCGAGCCACAACATCTGCGTTTTAATGCGGTGTCGGACTATGCCGATTTACAGCAGCAGTTGCAACAAAATAGCGGTAAAGTGGTGATGTTGGATCTGTATGCGGATTGGTGTGTGGCGTGCAAAGAGTTTGAAAAATATACCTTCAGTGATCCGCAAGTGCAGCAGCAGATGGCAAAAATGGTGCTATTGCGAGCAGATTTGACCCGCAACAGCCCACAAAACCGCACGTTGATGGAAAACTTGAATATTGTCGGTTTGCCAACCATTATTTTCTTTGATCCAAGCGGAAAAGAGATTGCTAACAGCCGCATCAGCGGATTTTTGGACGCCAGACAATTTGAACAATGGTTAGCACCGTTACTGAAACAACGTGATCAACAGTAACACTATCATAAGTAACACACTATCATAGTAGAAGTGCGGTTCAGGCTTTCAGGTGGTAAATGACCTGATTGCTGGAACCGCGCCACAACAGTTTCGGATCGGCAAGTTGTTGGATAAATTTGCCGTCGATTAACACGTCGACATACGCCAAAAACGTTTGCTGTTCGGCGTTCAGCTCTTGCAGGCGATAGCCGGTCCATAACCAAATATCTTTATCGGGGCATTCATGTTTAATCCGTTGCACCAGCGGCAAAAGTGCGGTCAGGTTTTTCGGGTGCAGCGGGTCACCGCCGCTGAGGCTCAAGCCTTGCCGCTTGATGCGTGTATCTTTTAAATCCGCCAGAATTTGATCTTCCATCGCCTGATCAAACGGCACACCGGCGCAGAACGACCAGCTTTTTTGGTTGTAGCAGCCTTTGCATTGGTGCTCGCACCCTGCCACAAACAGGGTGCAGCGTGTACCTTCGCCGTTGACCACATCCACCGGATAATATTGCAGATAGTTCATTGTGACCACACTTTACAGGTGTTTCACTCGGCGTTTGACTTCTTCCTGCTTGCCGCTGTTGAACGGGCGCGCATCCGGGCTGCCGAGATAGCCGCACACCCGACGCGTGACCGAAACCGTGCTGCTGTCGTGGTTGCCGCAGGACGGGCAGGTGAAGCCTTTGCTGGTGCAGTCGAATTCGCCTTTGTAGCCGCAGCCGTAACATTCGTCGATCGGGGTATTGGTGCCGTAATACGGCACGCGCGCATAGCTGTAATCCCACACATCTTCCAGCGCTTTGAGATTGCGCTGCATATTCGGGTATTCGCCGTAGCAGATAAAACCGCCGTTGGCGATCGGTGGATAGGCCATTTCAAAATCCAGTTTGTCGTATGGATTGACCTTCTTTTCCACGTCCAAATGGAAACTGTTAGTGTAGTAGCCTTTGTCGGTTACGCCATCAATAATCCCGAACACTTTGCTGTCGAGACGACAAAAGCGATCACACAGATTTTCGCTCGGGGTAGAATACAGGCTGAACGCATAACCGCTCTCTTGTTTCCACGCCTCAACCGCACTTCGCAAGTGCTGCACAATATCTAAGCCTTTTTGCCACAAGGTTTGTTGATCATAAATAGGGCTGCCGAATAGCGCGTTGATGGTTTCGTGAATGCCGATATAACCGAGCGAAATCGAGGCACGTCCGTTTTTGAAAATGTCCGCCACACAATCATCGGCTTGCAGCCGCACGCCACAAGCGCCCTCCATATATAAAATCGGTGCAACCCGCGCTTTGGTCTGCTGCAAACGGGCAATGCGCGTCATCAGCGCTTTTTTGGCAACCGCCAAACGTTGGTCTAACAGCTGATAGAACCGCACTTCGTCACCTTGCGCTTCCAGTGCAATACGCGGCAGATTCAAACTGACCACGCCGAGATTATTGCGCCCTTCGTGGATTTCCTGCTGATCCTGTTCATATTTGCCCAAAAAGCTGCGGCAGCCCATCGGCGCTTTGAATGAACCGGTCACTTGCACCACTTGGTCGTAATTCAGAATATCCGGATACATCCGCTCACTGGCGCATTTCAGTGCCAGTTGTTTGATGTCGTAATTGGGATCACCAGCGTGCAGATTCAAGCCTTGTTTTAGGGTAAAGACCAGTTTCGGGAAAATGGCGGTTTTGTGGTTTCTGCCTAAGCCTTGAATCCGGTTTTGTAGAATCGCCTGTTGAATCAGGCGGGCTTGCCAGCTGGTACCCAAGCCGAAACCAAAGGTGACAAACGGCGTTTGTCCGTTGGCGGTGTGCAGGGTGTTGACTTCATATTCCAGCGATTGAAACGCATCGAAACACTCTTTTTGCAAGCGCGCATTAGCGTAGCCTTCCGCATCGGCAATCTGCCATTCTGCTGCGACCGCCAAATGCTTTTCATAGCTTTTTTGTACATAGGGCGCCAACACTTCGTCAATCCGATTGATGGTGGTGCCGCCGTAAATATGACTGGCGACCTGCGCGATGATTTGTGCGGTGACGGCGGTGGCGGTGGTGATTGATTTCGGGGTTTCAATTTCGGCATTGCCCATTTTAAAGCCTTGCTCCAACATACCTTGCAGATCGACCAGCATACAGTTGAACATCGGGAAGAACGGTGCATAATCCAGATCGTGATAGTGGATTTCGCCTTTTTCGTGTGCCGCCACCACATCGGCCGGCAGCAGATAGCGCTTGGCGTAGTGTTTTGCCACAATGCCTGCCAGCAGATCGCGCTGGGTTGGGATCACTTTGGCATCTTTATTGGCGTTTTCATTCAGAATTTCCAGATTACTTTGCTCAATCAGACCCTCGATCTCTTGTGTCAACTGGCTGCGTTTTTCGCGTGCCAAATCGCGATCGTGTCGGTATTCGATATAGGCTCGGGCAATTTGCGGATACTGGCTCTTCATCAACTTCTCTTCGACCAGCGACTGAATGTGCGCAATATCAATCTGTTGCTGATAGTGGCTGAAAATCTGCTGACAAACTTCATTACTGATATGTGAGCAAAATGCTTCGTTGTTGATTTCGCAGGCAACCGCTGCTTTACGGATAGCTTGTAGAATACGCTCTGCCACGAACGGCGTGCTGGTGCCGTCTCTTTTGATGACTTGTAACCCCGACATAAAAACCCCTTATACGGATAAACTAAAAAACGTAGACACTATATATAGACATTATTTTCTTTTAAAGCACTGTATATTGATTTTTTGATCTGTGTCAAATAAAAATAGTTATCAAAAAATAAGGTGTTGATTTTTTGTTGTAAATGAGTTTAGACGGTAAAATAGTAGTGAAAGTGCGGTTTTATTGGTTGAGTAAGGTTTGCACCACGGCTGGAATCAGTTTCGGCTCAGGGATAAAAACTTGTTTATGTCGGTTGAGTTCGCCTTTTTCTAGCACGATACTGCTTTTAGCCACTTTGAACTGTTTGGCGAGAAATTTCAGCAGGTGGGCGTTGGCTTGTCCGTCAACGGGTGGGGCGGTGATGCTGATTTTCAGTTCACCATCATGCAAGCCGATAATCTGGTCTTTGCTGGCTTTGGGTTGCAGCACAATTTTAAGCCGCAACCCGTTTTCGCACTGCACTATGGCGGACACGGTTATGCCAACACCCACAGCGAACCGAAGAAATCCAGCAGCAGGTTGTTGCCTAAAATCAGGATAAATGCTAATGCCATCACGGAAAAATCGATCATACCGGTTTTTGGCAAAATTTTACGGATCGGCGCCAGCAGCGGTTCGGTAATTCGGTATAGTTGATATTCCAATGGATGGCTGCCTTGGGAAAACCAGCTCATCACTGCGCGGATTAAAATTGCCCAGAAGATAATCTCGCCAAAAGCTTTGATCACGGCTAAACCACCGATGATGGCAAATTGCCATAAACTTGCGCCTTCAAAACTACCGATTAATAGCGGATATTTCAGCATATTGATCACAAACGCCAACACTAAGGCGGCAAAATCAATATTTTTTCGGGTTGGGATCAGTTTGCGCAACGGTGCTAATACCGGTTGGGTCAGCTTGACAACGGCTTGCGACAGCGGGCTGTAAAAATCCACTTGGCAGTATTGGAACCAAGCGCGTAACACCAAAATAAAGGTATAAAGCCCGACAACAGTCTGAATTAAAAATTGTAATGTGTTCATGAGAATCCTTTAAATAGCAAAAGTGCGGTCTGAAAACCGCACTATATGGGGTCTGTTGATGTTTGTTTATATTTTGAGTTGTTGTTTAAAATGAGCACAATCTAGGCGTAAGCCGAAATCAATAGTGGGACTATTGATGAGGTTTACAACGACGAGTGTGCTCATTTTAAACACAATCCGTAGGACTATGGCGTTTTTTCGCCACTACGTCGTTAAAAGTCGTTCGTTTAGAATGACTAAACTTCACAACTTTTGCCTTAGTTATTTGCAAAAAGAGTGGCGAAAAATAGTCTATAGCTCAAATTATAAACAAACATCAACAGACCCCTAGATAGGATTAAATCGGAAAAATTCAAGTTCTGATTGACATTATTGAATCGGATTCCTGAATGGGATCACTGAATCGGATCACTGAATCGGATAATCCCACCAAATATCAAACAATTCACTGGTTTCAACTTGCTGTAGTTGGTTATCCTTCAGCCACTGTGCTACTAAAGTGCGGTGTGAGTCGTTGCAGTTGCCGATATTTTCCAAACAAACCAAGCCTTCCCAATTGAGATAGCCGCTGCCTTCATAGGCTAAACCATTCGGTTTAATTACTTCGGCGATAAAACGATCTAGTGTTGCGTCAATCGCTTCTACTGATGTGTTGTCGGCAAACTGCCAGCGCACCACAAAACCTAACTCTTGGAATTCGCCTAAGTGCATTTTTTTACGTTGTCTGCGGTTACGTTGAATAGCCATACTCTTTTCCTTTTTCTGGTTGAATAAACTTATTGATAGATAAAATAAAGATCCCAAACGCCGTGACCGAGCCGATGTCCGCGTTGTTCAAATTTGGTTAGCGGGCGGAAATCCGGTCGTGGGATATAGTCATTGGTTGCCGATTGATTCTGCAATTTTCCGTTGTTTTGTAAGGTTTCCAGCATATGCTCGGCATAGTTCTGCCAGTCGGTTGCCATATGAATAAACGCACCGCACTTTAGCTTTTGCTGAATAGTGTCGATAAACGCCGGCTGCACAATCCGCCGTTTATGATGTTTGGCTTTCGGCCAGGGATCCGGAAAAAACAGTTGTAGCCCGCCTAAACTTTGATCAGCGATGCTGTCACGCAAAATCTCCATCGCATCGTGGCAAATCAAACGTAAATTACTGATTTCTTCCTGAACTGCCAAGGCAACACAAGCCCCAACGCCCGGTGTGTGCACTTCAATGCCTAGGTAATTACGATCCGGATTGTTTTTCGCCATCGCCACCAGCGAAGTTCCCATGCCAAAGCCAATTTCTAAAATCACCGGATTCTCGTTGCCGAAAATCTTAGCAAAATCAAATGGGGTCTGTTGATATTCTAACCCATATTCTGACCAATGACGATTCATGGCGTCTTTTTGATAATCACTCAAACGCCCGGTGCGCAGCACAAAACTGCGAACTTTGCGCACATAGCGCCCATCGGCAGTAAATTCCGCAGTTTCAACAGTTTTACGTTTTTGATCAGCAAAGGTCGTTTGCAGGCTAGATTCTGACATCATGATTAATTAAAAAGCTCTCTTTTAGTTTGATAGCCCGCATTATGCAAATATCTTCGGTGATTACAACTGTTTTTGTCATTTCGATTGAAAATAACTAAGCAGCTGATGTAGTGCAATCATTTTATGTGTAAAGATTAACGTATTTACACAAAAGGTTAAAAAATAGGCATGGATTTTGTAATAATGTCTGGTAGAATGCGCCCCACTTAAATCAGCATCTTATATTAACTGGCTGATTTCAATCAATAATTGACTTATTAGTTATTAATAAAATCATAAACTTAAACGATAAAAGGTTACTTATAGTGAAAAAAATCAATTCTAAAACCTGTGCTGCGCTATTGTTGTCAGCATTATTGGCCGCTTGTGGCGGTGGCGGAAGTGGCTCTTCCAATTCCACAACAACATCAAGCACCACAGCGATTAATTCGGCGCCTAACACGGCTCCAAAAACAGATGATGCGGCATTAGCTGCGCTGAAAGAGAAAGAGGCGCTTCAGAAAGCAGAACAAGAGCGCCAAAAAAGATTGAAAGAAGAGGAAGAGAAGCAAAAAAATGCTGCTCAAGCTGAACCACCGGTGCCACAGCCAGCGCCTGAGTCGCAACCAAAGCCGACAGAACCCGCACCACAGCCAGCGCCTGAGCCGCAACCAAAGCCGACAGAACCGGCACCACAGCCAGCGCCTGAGCCACAACCAAAACCGGTAGATCCAGTGCCACAGCTGGAACCAAAGCCTGTTGAGCCAACAGCACCACAAGCCGTTGAATATCAAGGCTATGTGATTTCACAAAATGGAAAAAGTGCTTGGAACGGAGAAGCATCCGGCTATCAAGTTAAGCAACAAGGTGATGAGTTTAATGCAGTGATCGCACAAGGTAGCTCGTTACAAATTGGCGATATGAAATTAGATTTGATCGATAGCAGCAATGCCAATTTAGGCTATTACGGCTATGTATCGACCTTTACCCCTGACAGTGGTGTTGTCGGTCAAGATAGTGGCGAAAAACGCACGGTGGATCTGATGTATGCAGTCGATCAAAGCAAAAAAGATGCCACTGCGCCGACACTGAACGGTTATCAAGGAACCGTTACCTATGGTGGCGATTTCCACTATTTGGCGGATACGGATAAAGTCAACAAAGCGAATATTTCCCTTAGTTATAATCCAGCAGCTAAGACAATGGCTGGTAATATCAGAGATACCAGCAAAGGGATTGATCTGGGATTGCAATTATCCGGAGAGTTGAACGGAGATTTTCAGATGATTGCAACACCGGTGAAAAACAATCACACTTCTACGGTGGTTACTGAGAAAGGATCGTTAAACGGACAATTCCTTGATGGTGGAAAATATATTGTCGGCGATGCTGAATCCGGCGATGCGAATAAACAGTGGAAAGGGGTGTTCAGCACCAAAGAAACTGAGCGTGTACCGAACTAATTTAATAACGGAACCATCCTAATTCAAACCGCACTTCCAAAGTGCGGTTTCTCTACCCTTTCAACCGCTTTCCTTGCTGCCAAACACCTTCTAAAATTGGTTCGGCAATCTCTGGTGGGAAATTTTTCGGTAGGTGCTGCTGACATTGTTCAACCGCACTTTGATAATCTGTTGCGACCTGATGTAATATTTCTTCCACCAACTGTTGGCGCAAACCCGCTAATCTACCGGTTTCAATAAAATGGCGGATTTGGATTTTATCCCATAAATAGTGTTTATTTTTTCCGTACCACGCCATCGCCATTTTGATTTTTTGCCGTTGCAAGCCTTGTGGTTTCAACAGAGGAAAAGCAGAGATCACATCATAGAACGGCGTTAGACGGTAGCGGTTATCTTTTTCCAAAAACAGACTGTAGTTTTTAGCGTGTCCGTCAACTGCTGCCATCAGCCAGAAAATAATTTGTGCTTTAAAAAAGTGTAGTCGATCGTCAAGGCTGTCTGTCGAGCCTTTTAGTAGCGCGAGAATGGATAAAATACTGGGTCCGCCGTCTGCTTCATATTTTAACGCAGGCGCAATCGCCAACGCTTGGCATAGATCCTCCTGTGGCAAACGCACCAGCCAACTGCCTGAAGCAGCCCAACGGCGGTCAAAACGTTCGACGGATAAAACTTTGCAATCACCAAAATGGAGAATTTCTGCATTTGCAGCAGGCAAACCAAAGGCTTTTAACAATTGTAAACAAAGCCATTCATTTTCACAGCTGTCGGATAAATCAAGCTGCCCCTGTCCGACAACGCCAATCGGCAGTTTCAGAATATGGCTGGTCGGGGTGGTGTTGAGCGGTTTGCACCATTGGTTGTTATGGTATAAAAGTGCGGTTTTTTCCTGCGCACCGGCAAGGGAAATCCGAAAATCTTGCTGTGGATTATCCATTCCCAGTGGTGAAAACTGATAGTTCTTCAATAATGCGGCAATGTCGGTTTCACCTAACGGTACGGCTTCAATTCTTTTGATTGAATAAGGATGTTTCCCTTGAGGATAAAGTTGAATGGCGCCCACACAGTCGTGCCCAATCGCACTTAATAAATCAAATGGGTGTTTGGTAGCAACATGAAAACGTTGCTGAATGCGCGAGCGAATTTGCTCATTGTCAGGCAGTAAATT
The DNA here is from genome assembly GCF_004342725.1 of Testudinibacter aquarius. Classification (GTDB taxonomy): domain Bacteria; phylum Pseudomonadota; class Gammaproteobacteria; order Enterobacterales; family Pasteurellaceae; genus Chelonobacter; species Chelonobacter aquarius. Next base: position 31,932 of record NZ_SMCP01000010.1, read on the forward strand.
ATCGAAAAAATTATAAACAACGCTGCCTTTATAAACTTTTTCCGATAATGGCAGCGATAACGAAATCGGACGCGCTTTGGCGTGGTTTAACCAAGTTGATTCGTATTGAAATTGACTGGCACCGTCGCTGTTTTTTGTCCACAGCCCGACTTCAATACCGTTCATGGCAATCATCAAACGATTCATCACCAATCCTCATCATCAAAATCAGGCGTGGGTTCTTGAACTTGGTTGTTTGCCGGGGTTGTGCTTTTATTGCGCGGTGAAAGCGTGATTTCCAGCTCTAACGCCGATAGCAAATTAAACAAAGTCTCCACTTTGCTGCGTTCCGGTTGGTTTTCGAAGGCTGAAACCGTCGCTTGCTTCACACCGGCAAGCAAGGCAACTTGAGACTGCGATAACTTATTTTGATAGCGGAACTCTTTTAAAGCGTGCGCCAGCATTTTTGCAGTAGTGATAGCCATAATTTTATCCTCTTTAGCAGATATTTTATAAAATACCCTTCAAAGCGGATAAAGTCAAACATATCCTTTTATAAGGATAATAATTTGCACTTAATCTAAATTTCATTCGCAATTCAGCCGTGCATTATTTTTACCAGTTCAACCGCACTTTACTTTTTTAATGACTATCGAGCAAAGTGCGGTTGGTTTTATTCAGATTTAAATAGAGGATTATTTCTGCAGCAAACGTAAACCATTCCCCACCACCAACAAACTCGCCCCCACATCGGCAAATACCGCCATCCACATCGTGCCAATGCCAGCTAACGTCAAGGCTAAAAACACCACTTTAACCGCCAAGGCGAAGCTGATGTTTTGCATTAAAATCGCATGGGCGTTTTTGGATAAACGGATAAATTCAGGGATTTTGCCTAAGTCATCGTCCATCAATGCCACATCTGCGGTTTCAATCGCGGTGTCCGTTCCCATCGCACCCATGGCGAAGCCAATATCGGCACGAGCCAGCGCCGGCGCATCGTTGATGCCGTCGCCGACCATGCCGATTTTTTGTGATTTGGTTTGATTTTCAACCGCACTTTGCACTGCATTGAGTTTGTCTTGTGGCAGCTGGTTACCAAGGGCTTCATCAATGCCCACTTGCGCCGCAATCGCATTGGCGGTGTGCTGATTGTCGCCCGTCAGCATCAGGGTTTTCACCCCTAGCAGGTGCAGCTCGGCAATGGCTTGACGGCTGCTTTCTTTCACCGTATCGGCAACGGCAAACAGGGCTAGCACTTGGTGGTTATCCGCTAATAGCACTACGGTTTTGCCTTGTTTTTCCAGTTGTTCGATTTGGCTTTGTAATTCACTTGTGGCTTGCTTGCGTTCTTCAATCAAGCGAATATTGCCCAGTACATATTCCGTGCCGTCAATTTGCCCCTGTACGCCACGCCCCAACAGTGCGGTGAAGTTTTCCACGCTTTTCATGTTGCTATTCTCTGGATTTGCTGTCGCAATCGCTTGCGAAACAGGGTGCTCAGAACGAGCGGCAAGGCTGACAGCAAGTGATTGTGCTTCTGCCAAAGGCATAGTAGCAAGTGCGGTCATATTAGTCTGTACTGGCTTACCATGGGTCAGCGTACCGGTTTTATCCAACGCCAAGGTTTTTAATAACCGCCCTTGTTCCAAATACACTCCGCCTTTAATCAAAATCCCTTTGCGTGCGGCGGCAGCAAGCCCACTCACCACCGTCACAGGGGTAGAGATCACCAAGGCACAAGGACAAGCAATCACCAATAACACCAAGGCTTTATAAATCCATTCGAACCACGCACCCGCCATAAACAGCGGTGGAATCAGCGCCACCAACAGGGCAATCACCAACACTGTAGGAGTATAAATTTGGGCGAATTTATCCACAAACCGCTGAGTCGGTGCTTTCACCCCTTGGGCTTCTTCCACCGCATGAATAATGCGTGCCAGTGTTGAGTGGCTTGCCGCTGCGGTGACTTGATATTCAAACGAACCGCTTTGGTTAATCGTGCCGGCGAATACCTGATCGCCCACGGTTTTATCGACCGGCAGACTTTCGCCGGTAATCGGCGCTTGATCAACCGCACTTTGCCCTTGTGTGATTTTACCGTCAAGGGCGATTCGTTCGCCCGGTTTCACACGCACCACATCGCCCGTCGCCACGCTGTCCGCCGCCACTTCCTGCCACGAACCGTCAGGCTGCTGCACGGTGGCGGTTTCAGGGGCGAGCGCCATTAATTCGGTTATTGCATTTCTGGCACGGTCAAGGGATTTGGCTTCGATCACTTCTGCCAAGGTGAACAGCACCATCACCATCGCCGCTTCCGGCCATTGCCCGATCAGCAATCCGCCAGTGACGGCAATGCTCATCAACGCATTGATGTTCAAACTGCCGGTGCGAATCGACACCCAGCCTTTTTTGTAGGTTTCGATGCCACACAACAGCACCGCTGCCACCGCTAAGATTGCCCCAGACCAATGCGGTAAGCCAAACCAAGTAACTGCTTCTGAACCTAATGCCAACACACCTGCAACCACCAGTGGCAACAGCGATTTTTGCGAGGTGTTTATTTTCGCCAGCTTGCCGTCGGCGTCAGGCAGTTCGGGCTCAAAGCCGAGCGAACGGATGGCGTCTAGCACCTTCGGCAAATCATTTTCACCGTGGGTGACAGTCAGCACATGCTGGATTAAGTTGAATTCCAACGCTTGCACTTCCGCCATCGTGGCGAACTTTTTACGGATCACCCCTTCTTCGGTCGGACAATCCATTTGCTGAATGCGAATCGCCGTTTGTACGCCATTTGCTACCTTTTTACTTTGTGCCAATTGCTCAAAGTGCGGTTGCGTTTGTGACGAATTATGTTGATGTGAACAGCAGTTAGCCATCATCTTTTTCCTCTATAAAAATGTTCTGTTATGCTATATTAAACACCCTGTAGTTGCTACAGGGTCAAGCAGGAGAAGGAAAAAAATGAAAATCGGTGATTTAGCCAAACAAACCGGTTGCCCGGTAGAAACCATTCGTTATTACGAACGGGAAGGTTTGATGCCGCAAGCGCAACGCAATCTGATGAATAATTACCGTGAATACGGCACGGTACATTTAGAGCGTTTGGTGTTTATCCGCCGTTGCCGTACTTTGGAAATGACGCAGGATGAAATCCGAGAACTGCTGCAAGCCAAAGCTGATCCCAACGCCAGTTGTGCTTCGATTAATGACTTGATTGATGCGCATTTGTCACACGTCAAAGCGCGAATTGCCGAATTGCAGGCCTTAAAAAAACAACTGGGCGAATTGCGCAGCCAATGCGGCGAGATACACCGAACACAAGATTGTGGGATTCTCAAAGGCTTGGAACGGCCTAATGAGAGGGACATCGCCCATTCGGTCAGCCATATCGGTAAGGTATGCGGCAGGCAATAGCTAAATATGCCTGATAAGCGCATTCAGGCATTTTAGGTTGATTAAGCGCTTTTGGCGTGTAATTCCGTGCGCACGATTTTTTCTTCGCGAATCGGTAAATTCAACACCGCAGCAATGGCGGCAAGTGTCATATCGGCATACCACATCCAACTGTAATCGCCGTAAATGGTGATAGCGAGACCGCCCAAATATGCACCGAAGAATCCGCCGACTTGGTGCGACAATAAGGTTAAACCAAACAGGGTTGCCAAATAGCGCACTCCGAACAGTTTGCCGACGGTTGCCGCGGTTGGCGGCACGGTGGCAAGCCACGTTAGCCCTAAGCCGATGGCAAACAGATAAAACGTCATCGGGCTGCTTGGTGCGATCAGATAAATACCGATTAGTGCTGCGCGTGAGGCGTACATCCAAAATAGAATATATTTGCTGCGGTAATGTCCGACTAACCAGCCGACCACCAAGCTGCCGACTACATTAGACAACCCGATAATCGCCAGTGACCATGAAGCGACGTCGGCTGATAATTTGCTGAGCGACACTTCAGTCGGCAAATGGGTCACCAAAAACGCGATATGAAAGCCACAGGTGAAAAAACCGAGATGCAACAAAATATAGCTGCGATCTTTAAACGAGGCGAGCACCGCTTTAAACTTTGTTCGGGCGCGCTGACCGCACTTGGCGTATTTTTGATGGCGGTATCGCCGTGCGATAGCCAACGGGCAATCGGCAAACAGATCAGGCTGATAATCGCCAACGCATACATCGCTCCTTGCCAGCCGAAGGCAGGAATAATAATCAAACCTTGCACCAACGGTGCAAACAGAAATTGCCCGAACGAGCCGCCGGCATTGACTATTCCAGAAGCCAAACCCCGTATTTTTTGCGGTAGTTTATTGGAAACCTGACTGATTAAAATCGAAAAACTGCCTGCCCCGGCACCAAAGGCGACCATAATTCCCATGGTAAAGGTTAAGCCGAGAGTTGACGGAAACAGCGGTGCAAGGGCGAATCCGGCGGCTAACAACAGCGTGCCCCACAGCAACACCGGCCACGCGCTGTAACGATCAGCAAGTGCACCGGTAACCGGCTGTGCCACGCCCCACATCAATTGCGTGACCGCCATGGCAAAACTGATACTGGTAATACTCAATGCGGTTTCTTGATGAATCGGCTGCACGAACAACCCCAATGCCATGCGCATGCCCATAGTGATCATTAAAATTGAGGCGGCAGCAAGGATAATCAGGGTGAAGCGTGGGTTGTTGCTGGTTGGCGAGAAGTTCATGCCTAAATCTCAAGTTAAGTCGAAAATGTCATTCTAGCAAAAATACAGCATGGAGAAAGTGTGATTTTTCATAGCGTCCCGAGCGCACTTGGGGTAAAGTGCGGTTTTTGATTCACAATAGAGACGTTATGTTAGCCCAATCTTCAATTCATGCGCCTTTTGCCCGTGCGGTGCTCGACTGGTATCGCCGATACGGACGCAAAGATTTACCGTGGCAGCGCAATAAAACATTATACCGAGTCTGGTTATCGGAAGTGATGTTGCAGCAAACCCAGGTCGCTACTGTCATTCCCTATTTTGAACGGTTTATCACGACGTTCCCGACAGTGACGGCGCTGGCGCAGGCGCCGATTGACGAGGTGTTGCACCTGTGGACCGGATTGGGCTATTACGCCAGAGCCAGAAATCTACACAAAGCGGCGCAGCTGATCCGCGATCAAGATAACGGGCAATTTCCGACTGAGTTTGAACAGGTCTTGGCGTTGCCGGGCGTGGGCAGAAGCACAGCAGGGGCGATTTTATCCTCCGTATTAAATGCCCCCTATCCGATTTTGGATGGCAATGTGAAGCGGGTATTGGCGCGCTATTTTGCGGTTGACGGTTGGAGCGGTGATAAAAAGGTCAGTGATCAGTTGTGGCGGCACAGCGAACAGGTTACACCAAACCAACAAGTTGCCGATTTTAATCAGGCAATGATGGATCTTGGTGCAATGATTTGCACTCGCAGTAAACCCAAGTGCGGTCTATGCCCGTTGCAAAGCGAGTGTCAGGCGAATCAGCAACAGAATTGGCAGGATTATCCCGGGAAAAAAGTTAAGAAAGCGCTGCCGGAAAAGCAGGCTTACTTTTTGATTTTGGTAGACGGCGAGCAAGTGTTGCTGCAACGGCGCCCGCCGCAAGGACTGTGGGGCGGTTTGTATTGCTTCCCGCAGTTCGACAGCAAAACCGCACTTTTGGATTATTTACAGCAGTATAATATTGAACAGTATCAACAGTGGGTGGCATTTCGACATACCTTCAGCCATTTTCATCTGGATATTGTGCCGGTGTATGCAGAAAAAAGCCTGAACAGCAGTCAAAAGTGCGGTCAGCCGCAACATTTTGCAGAAAAAGTGGCGGAAATCAGCGTGGAGTATGGTGCGGAGATACCCGAACCACACAATTATTGGTATAATTTTCAAACACCGCCCAAAATTGGGTTGGCGACGCCAATGAAAAATTTATTATTACAATTACAGACAATGCAACCAAAGCAGCATTAGTCTGTCTAATAAACGATTTAACGTAAAAAGGACTAGCAAATGGCACGAACAGTTTATTGTGAATATTTAAAGCAGCAAGCCGACGGACTGGATTTTCAACTTTATCCGGGCGAGCTGGGCAAGCGTATTTTTGATTCGATCAGCAAACAGGCTTGGGGCGAATGGATGAAAAAGCAGACCATGCTGGTGAACGAGAAAAAACTGAATATGATGAATGCCGAACATCGCCAATTGTTGGAGCAGGAAATGGTCAATTTTCTGTTTGAGGGCAAAGAGATTCATATCGAAGGTTATGTTCCGCCAAGCCAATAATCAGCACAAAAGTCAGGGTTTAGCTATGAAAAAATATTTACTGGTGCTGCTGATTCCGTTGTTGGTGGCTTGCGGTTCTTCCTCTAAGAAAAGTAATGGGATTGATTATGATGATGCGTTTGCCAAAGATCTGCGTGGCTTGGATATTCTGACCGGGCAGTTTTCGCATAACATTGACCGTAAATGGGGTGTGAATGAGCTGCTGGTGGCAAGTCGTAAGGACTATGTTAAATATACCGACCAATACAATACCCGTAGCCATATCAGCTTTGATGAAGGCAAGATTACAATTGAAACGCAAGGAATGGACGCCTATCGTTTAAAAAAATCAATCGTGCATACGTTGATGATGGGCTCCGATGCTAACGGCATCGATCTGTTTGCCGACGGCGATGCGCCAATCAGTTCACGTCCGTTTTTAGCCGGGCAGGTGGTTGATCACCGTGGTGCGACGATTAATAATTTGGATAGCGCTAATCAATTTGCCAATTATTTGCTGCAAAACAGTTTGCAAACCCGCCGTTTGGGCAACGGACAGCTGGTAGAATACGTTACGATTCCGATGATTGCCAACCATGTTAATGTGCGGGCGCAAAAATATGTGCCTTTTGTGCGTCGTGCAGCACGTCATTATAATATTGATGAAAGCTTGATTTTGGCGATCATGCAAACAGAATCCAGCTTTAACCCTTATGCCATTAGTTATGCCAATGCAATGGGCTTAATGCAGGTAGTGCCGCACACTGCTGGGCGTGATGTGTTTAAAATTGTGAAAAACCGAGAGGGGCAGCCTAATAAAGAGTATTTGTTTGATCCGCACCAAAATATTGATGCGGGAGTTGCTTATTTATCAATTCTGCAAAACAGCTATTTGGCAGGTATCAACGATCCGTCTTCCAAACGTTATGCGATGATTTCAGCCTATAACAGTGGCGCCGGAGCGGTGTTGCGCGTGTTTGATCAGGATAAAAATGTTGCAGTCAGTAAGATTAACAGCTTACTTCCTGAGCAAGTGTACCGCACTTTGACTACCAAACATCCGTCTTCACAGGCAAGAAACTATCTGGTGAAGGTTGATTCGGCACAGAAAAAATATCGGGTGCGAGCGAATTAATAAACAATTTTCGGATTAAAAACAGACGCTTTGCACATAAAGCGTGCAAACGAGTGGAGCAATGAAAGTTTTTTTAAAATAGAGGTTGACTTAAAACTCAAAAAAACGTTTAATACGCACCACTGATGAGTTGCCTCGATAGCTCAGTCGGTAGAGCAGGGGATTGAAAATCCCCGTGTCGGTGGTTCGATTCCGCCTCGAGGCACCACTTTTCCTCCTTAGTTCAGTCGGTAGAACGGCGGACTGTTAATCCGTATGTCGCTGGTTCAAGTCCAGCAGGAGGAGCCATTTTTATAACCCGTTGAGTTTACTCAGCGGGTTTTTTGTTGTCTGAATTTAGGTGTTAAAAAAACCGCATTTTGAAAGTGCGGTTTTTTGAAAGTGCGGTTTGCACGCAGAAAAATTCTGCTTCGTTATTAATTGCTCAATCCCAACAAGGCATTGCTGATTTCATTGTCGTTATAGAACTTGGTCACGACATCTTGGAACGATTTGTTGATGATTTTTTGAATGCCTTCATTATTTACACCAAATACCCCCTCTTGCGAGTTGGTGGCGCCGAAGCTTTTCGAGAAGGTGCCTTTCGAGCCTTGCACTTCGACCACAATATTCACTTTGCTGTCAATTTTATATTTCAGATTGCCTTCTGTTACTTGTGCATTGAAGTCAGTGATTCTGACCACTATGTTGCTGTTTGAGTTGACACCACTGGCAATCCGAAATCCTTTGCTGTTTAAGCCTTGCTGTATTACTTGTTGAAACAGTTGTGACACTTCAGGACTTGAGGTTAAATGCTTCATGCTGCCTCTTTCAGTATAACTGGCAATGGTAGCCGTGTTGCGCTGATCTTGGCTGACAACGTTGACAACAACCCGCTGATTGGCAGTATTAAATTGTGCGGTGGGTGCCGGTGGCGTAAATGTCAATACATTGTTGCTTTGGGTTTGACAGCCGGTCAGTAATACCGCACTGCCTAAAAGTAAGGCATATGAAAAAGTTTTTAATGAGGTTTGTTTCATTTTATCTCCTTAGGGTCTGTAGGGTCTGTAGGGTCTGTTGATCTTTGTTTATAATTTGAGCTATAGACTCTTTTTTGCCACTCTTTTTGCAAATAAATAAGGCAAAAGTCGTGAAGTTTAGTGATTCTAAACGAACGGCTTTTAACGCCGTAGTGGCGAAAAAGAGTCATAGTCCTGCGGATTGTGTTTAAAATGAGCACACTCTTCGTTGTAATCCTCATCAATAGTTCCGCTATTGATTTCGGCTTACGCCTAGATTGTGCTCATTTTAAACGACAACTCAAAATATAAACAAAGATCAATAGACCCTAAAATATCTGAGGGTTATTGTTGCAAACTAACGCAACAAAGTATAGCGTTAGACCGCAAAATCGCTATTTTATTCACATTATTGTTTTATTTGAACATGGGAGTTTTTATGGATCAGCAACAGATTACCGCACTTTTGCAACAGGCATTGCAGCCTAGCTATCTAGAGGTGGTTAATGAAAGTCATATGCACGCTTCCGGCAAAGGGGCGAATTCGCATTTTAAAGTGATTGTGGTCACTGCGGCATTTAGTGGTTTGCGGGCGGTGGTACGCCATCAAAAAATCTATCAGCTCATCCAACCACAAGACAACGCCATTCATGCTCTGGCAATTCATGCCTATGACGAAACCGAATGGCAAGAAAAACAGCAGCAAGTCTTGGCATCACCGAATTGTATGGGGCATGGCGATTAACTCCTTGTAGTTATTTCGTAACACTGTGATAACAAATTTAGTAAAATAATGGACTCAGATCAAAAAAAGTCGTGGTTAAAGTGGAATTATAGGGGGTGAATTGGTTACAATAAGCCGTTTCTATTATCAAAAATTTAACCACTCGAGACAGCTTGTTTTGTGAATGTAAGGATCAAATACAGCTTTTCGGGGGAACCAGAATTTGAGTTTTAACTTTTATGTTTGAGCGGTAAGTATTTATCGGCGATCTTCATTGCGATACGGTAAAACTTTTTCGCCATTCATTGCTCAAAACGAGGCTGTTGCCAGCGATGATCTTGCGGTAGCAGTCGTGATGTAAACCTAACTAAAAGTAGTGCTAACAATATGATTACAATTAAGAAAGGCTTGGATCTTCCAATTTCAGGGAAGCCGGCACAGGTAATCCAGAATGGCCCTGCCATTACTGACGTTGCGGTGCTTGGCGAAGATTATGTGGGTATGCGTCCGTCTATGAGTGTCCGCGAAGGGGATGTTGTCAAGAAAGGTCAGGTGCTTTTCTCTGATAAGAAAAACCCGGGTGTGGTATTTACCGCACCGGCAAGCGGCACTGTGACGGCAATTAATCGTGGCGCTAAGCGTGTATTACAATCGGTGGTGATTCGCATTGAAGGAAATGAACAAATTACCTTTGACCGCTATGAGCCTCAGCAACTGTCGTCGTTAAGTGACGAACAGGTTCGTCAAAATTTACTGCAATCAGGTCTGTGGACCGCACTTCGTATGCGTCCGTTCAGCAAAACGCCTGCAGCTGATAGCATCCCGGCAGCTATTTTTGTCAACGCCATGGACAGTAACCCATTGGCAGCTGATCCAACAGTGATTATTCAAGAAAATCAGCAAGCATTTCAAGATGGCTTGTTGGTGTTGAGTCGTTTGAATAGCAACAAGCTGTATCTGTGCAAAGCGGCGGGTTCATCGATTAATACACCACAAATCGAGAAGCTGCAAACCGAAGAGTTTGCCGGCCCGCATCCTGCCGGATTAAGTGGTACACATATTCACTTTTTAGATCCGGTCAGTGCTACCAAATCGGTATGGTATTTGAATTATCAAGATGTGATTGCAATCGGTAAATTGTTTACCACCGGAGAATTGTATGTGGAACGAGTGGTTGCGCTAGCTGGACCACAAGTGAACAATCCGACATTGTTACGCACTCGTTTGGGCGCCAATCTTTCACAATTAACAGCCAACAAATTAAAAGACGGTGAAAACCGTGTAATTTCCGGTTCAGTACTGAGTGGTACTACTGCGGTTGGTCCGCATGACTATTTGGGACGTTATGCGTTACAAGTTTCGGTGATTGCCGAAGGGCGTGAAAAAGAGTTCTTAGGCTGGATCATGCCGGGTGCAGATAAATTCTCGGTTACTCGTACCGTATTGGGGCATTTCGGTAGCAAACTGTTTAATTTTACCTCAGCTCTTCATGGTGGACATCGTGCGATGGTGCCGATCGGCTCATACGAGCGAGTTGTACCGCTGGATATTATCCCAACCCTGCTGCTGCGTGATTTGAGTGCGGGTGACACCGATAGTGCTCAAGCCTTGGGTTGTTTGGAGCTTGATGAAGAGGATTTGGCACTTTGCACCTTTGTCTGTCCGGGCAAAAATGAATATGGTCCAATCTTGCGTGCTGCGCTAGATAAGATCGAGAAGGAAGGTTAAAAATGGGCTTAAAACATTTTTTAGAGAAAATCGAACCTGCATTTTTGCCGGGCGGAAAATATGAAAAATGGTATGCGTTGTATGAAGCCACCGCAACATTTTTATACACACCGGGTACAGTAACCCACAAGTCTTCGCACGTCCGTGATGCGATCGACTCAAAACGGATGATGGTATTGGTTTGGTTAGCACTGTTTCCTGCAATGTTTTACGGCATGTATAACGTCGGTGCGCAATCGTTGTTGGCATTAGGCAGCTTGGCATCACCAGATGTTTTTGCGCAAAATGTCGCACAAAATATTGCCAATGATTGGCATTTTGCGCTAGCTGATATGTTCGGTATTTTGTCGCAAAGTGCGGGAGTAATAGCGAAAATTGTATTGGGCGCTATTTTCTTTTTACCAATCTATGCAGTCATTTTTGCAGTAGGTGGTTTCTGGGAAGTGCTGTTCGCTACCATTCGTCGCCATGAAATTAATGAAGGTTTCTTTGTCACCTCAATTTTATTAGCACTTATTGTTCCACCAACGCTACCGTTATGGCAAGCCGCCTTGGCAGCTACATTCGGGGTTGTTGTTGCTAAAGAAGTGTTTGGCGGTGTGGGTAAAAACTTTATGAACCCAGCGTTAGCGGGACGGGCTTTCCTGTTCTTTGCTTATCCGGGACAAATTTCCGGGGATACAGTTTGGGTGGCCGCGGACGGATTTTCTGGTGCAACCGCACTTTCACAGTGGGCAACCGGTGGTGAAGCAGGTCTGAAACATGTGGTTACCGGTCAGCCGATCCAATGGATGGATGCGTTTTTAGGTAATATCCCCGGTTCTATCGGTGAAGTCTCTACCTTGGCGTTATTGATTGGGGCAGCCATTATTGTTTTTGCCCGCATTGCTTCTTGGCGGATTATTGCCGGGGTAATGATTGGGATGATCGCGATTTCGACGCTATTCAATCTGATCGGTTCCGAAACTAACCCGCTATTCGCTATGCCTTGGTATTGGCATTTGGTACTGGGTGGTTTTGCTTTAGGGATGCTGTTTATGGCAACTGATCCAGTGTCTGCCTCTTTCACCAATAAAGGCAAATGGTGGTACGGTATTTTAATCGGAGCAATGTGCGTCTTGATCCGTGTAGTTAACCCGGCTTACCCGGAAGGGATGATGTTAGCGATTCTATTTGCTAATTTGTTTGCGCCGTTATTTGACTACTTGGTCGTTCAGGCAAATATCAAACGTAGGAGAGCTCGCAATGTTTAAAAAAGACAGTTTTGCAGGCACAATTCTGGTTATCCTTTTGATCAGCTTGGTCTGCTCTATTATTGTTGCTGGCTCGGCAGTGAGCTTAAAACCGGCACAAGAGAAGCAAAAATTACTGGATAAACAAAAAAATATCCTGAGCGTGGCCGGTTTGTTGAAGCCGGGTATCAATATTAATGAAGTCTATGCAAAAAATATTGAACCGCGTCTGGTAGATTTAAATAGCGGTGAATATGCACCGGAACAAGCTGGATTTGATGCAGCTGCTGCGGTTAAAAACCCGCAAGCCAGTATTGCGCTACCTGCCGAAGATGACCTTGCTAAAATTCGTCGTCGTGCCAATTTGGCAGAGGTTTATCTAGTCAAAAATGATCAGGGTCATGTTGATAAAATCGTATTACCGATTTATGGTTCCGGACTGTGGTCAGTGATGTACGGTTTTGTGGCGGTACAACCTGACGGCAATACGATTGACGGTATCACCTATTACCAACACGGTGAAACGCCGGGCTTGGGTGGTGAAATTGAAAATCCAAGCTGGCAAGCCCAATTCCCGGGTAAGAAAATTTATGATGCCCAAGGACAAGAAGCGTTATTTGTTGCCAAAGGCGGTTCTGCCAATAAGGAACACGGAATCGATGCGTTATCTGGTGCTACGCTAACGGCGAATGGTGTTGACGCCAGCTTCAAATTCTGGTTTGGTAAAAACGGTTTCGGTCCGTTCTTGGAAAAATTAAGAACAGGAGTATTAAACAATGGCTGAGTTAAAAGGTAGAAAGGGCTTATTGTTATCCCCTATCTTGGATAACAACCCGATTGCATTGCAAATCCTCGGGATCTGTTCTGCGTTGGCGGTGACAACCAAGTTGGAAACCGCAGTGGTAATGGCGATTGCGGTAATATTCGTTACTGCGTTTTCCAGCTTCTTTATTTCTTGCATTCGCAACTTTATTCCGAACAGCGTGCGGATTATTGTGCAAATGGCGATTATTGCCTCTTTGGTTATCTTAGTTGACCAAATTTTGCGGGCTTACGCTTACGATATTTCCAAGCAGCTCTCGGTATTCGTCGGTTTGATTATCACTAACTGTATCGTTATGGGACGTGCGGAAGCGTTTGCCATGAAGGAAGGTCCGGTAGACAGTTTTATTGACGGAATCGGTAACGGCTTAGGCTATGGTGCGATTTTAATCGTGGTAGCATTTTTGCGTGAACTGATTGGATCCGGAAAATTGTTCGGCGTGACAATCATGCAAACCGTGAACAACGGTGGCTGGTATCAGCCGAACGGCCTGTTCTTGTTGGCGCCAAGTGCATTCTTTATTATCGGTTTCGTTATCTGGTTATTAAGAACCTACAAACCGGAACAAGTGGAGAGTAAATAAGCATGGAACACTATATCAGTCTTTTTGTGCGTTCGATTTTTATCGAAAACATGGCACTGGCTTTCTTCCTTGGCATGTGTACTTTCCTGGCGGTATCGAAAAAGGTATCGACAGCTTTTGGTTTGGGCATCGCGGTTATCGTGGTATTGGGTATTGCGGTACCGGCCAATAACGTGGTGTATAACCTAATCTTAAAAGACGGTGCTTTGGTTGAAGGTGTTGACCTCAGTTTCCTTAACTTTATTACCTTTATCGGAGTGATTGCGGCTTTGGTACAAATTCTGGAAATGATTTTAGATAAATATTTCCCGGCATTGTATAACGCCTTAGGGATTTTCCTGCCGTTGATCACAGTAAACTGTGCGATTTTCGGTGGCGTGTCCTTCATGGTACAACGTGATTATAATTTTGCTGAATCCGTGGTTTACGGTATCGGAGCGGGCACTGGCTGGATGTTGGCCATCGTTGCCTTAGCCGGGTTGACCGAAAAAATGAAATATTCCGATGTGCCAAAAGGTTTACGTGGCTTGGGAATTACATTTATCACGGTCGGCTTGATGGCGCTTGGCTTTATGTCATTCTCCGGCATTCAGTTGTAAAGAGAGGAATAGCAGATGGAAATCATTTTAGGTATCGCAATGTTTACCGTGATCGTGCTGGTATTGGTGGTGTTAATTCTGTTCGCCAAATCCAAACTGGTCAATTCCGGTGACATTACTATCGGCATCAATGAAGATCCGAGCAAAGCGATTAAACTGCCTGCGGGCGGCAAGTTATTAGGCGCATTGGCGAGCGAAGGTATTTTCCTATCTTCTGCTTGCGGCGGCGGCGGCTCTTGCGGTCAATGTAAGGTAAAAGTATTACATGGCGGTGGCGATATTTTACCAACCGAACTTTCCCATATCAGCAAAAAAGAAGCCAAAGAAGGCTGGCGTTTGGGATGTCAGGTTAACGTCAAAACCGATATGGAAGTGGAAGTCGAGCCGGAAATTTTCGGCGTGAAAAAATGGGAATGTACCGTTATTTCTAATGACAACAAAGCGACCTTTATCAAAGAGTTGAAATTGGCAATTCCGGAAGGCGAAGAAGTCCCGTTCCGTGCCGGTGGTTATATTCAGATTGAAGCTGATCCGCATACTGTCAAATACAGCGACTTTGACGTGCCGCAAGAGTATCGTGAAGATTGGGATAAATTCAATTTATTCCGCTATGTTTCTAAAGTGGATGAGCCGATCACACGTGCTTACTCAATGGCATCCTATCCGGAAGAGAAAGGGATCATCATGTTGAACGTGCGGATTGCAACGCCGCCACCAAAACAGCCTGATGCACCTCCGGGACAGATGTCGTCTTATATCTGGTCATTAAAAGCCGGTGATAAAGTCACCATTTCCGGACCGTTTGGTGAATTCTTCGCCAAAGAGACCGATGCCGAAATGGTATTTGTCGGTGGCGGTGCCGGTATGGCACCGATGCGTTCGCATATCTTTGATCAGTTAAAACGCTTGAAATCCAAACGTAAAATGACCTATTGGTATGGCGCCCGTTCCAAACGTGAGATGTTCTATGTGGAAGATTTTGACGGTTTACAAGCGGAAAATGACAACTTTAAATGGCATGTGGCCTTGTCCGATCCGTTACCGGAAGATAATTGGGACGGCTACACCGGCTTTATCCACAACGTATTGTATGAAAACTATCTGAAAAACCACGAAGCACCGGAAGATTGTGAATACTATATGTGCGGACCGCCGATGATGAATGCCGCCGTAATCCGCATGTTGAAAAACTTGGGCGTTGAAGACGAGAATATCCTCTTAGACGACTTTGGCGGTTGATAACCATTTTGGAATAAAAAAATGTTATTAAAACAAGTAAGTTATTGGCTGGCCCGTATCGGGCTAGCCTTTTTTATTAGTTTCAGTGTGGTTGCCTGTGGTGATCACAGTACGGAAGTGGTTTTTGGCGGCAAAACCATGGGAACTACTTATAATGTAAAATATTTGGCTGACAGTAAATTGGATTTACCGTCACCGGATGAGGTACAAAAGGTATTAGACCGCACTTTGCAAGAAGTGAACCGTCAAATGTCGACCTATCAAAAAGACTCGGAAATTTCACGCTTCAATCAATTACAGCAAGCAGATACACCGTTTGCAATAGCGCCGGAATTTGGTAAGGTGGTAGAGGAAGCCATTCGCTTAAACCAAGTGACCGAGGGTGCTTTGGACATTACCGTCGGACCACTGGTCAATTTGTGGGGCTTCGGGCCGGAAAACCGCCCTGACAAAGCACCGACAGAGCAAGAGATTCAAGATCGGCGCACCTGGGTCGGAATTGAGAAGTTGCATCTGGATAAACAAGACGGGCAATACCAACTGCGTAAAAGCGTACCAAACTTATACATTGATCTGTCTGCAATCGCCAAGGGCTTTGGTGTCGACCAATTGGCCAGTTATTTGGATTCGTTGCATATTGAGCACTATATGGTTGAAATCGGTGGTGAAGTGCGGGCTAAGGGCTTGAACAAAGAGGGAAAAGCCTGGCAAATCGCCATCGAAAAACCGGAGTTTGACGGTTCAAGAGCGGTACAGCAAATTATCGGGCTGCAAAATATGGCCATGGCGACGTCGGGCGATTATCGCAACTATTTCGAACAGGACGGTGTGCGTTTCTCGCACGAAATTGATCCGAAGACCGGCAAACCGATCGGGCATAATTTGGTTTCAATCACAGTCTTGTCGCCTTCTTGTATGACTGCTGACGGCTTGGCAACTGGACTTTTCGTACTCGGTGCCGATAAAGCACTGGAGATTGCCGAAAAAAATAAGTTGGCGGTTTACCTGATCATCAAGACAAATAATGGCTTTGAGATTAAAATGTCATCAGCGTTCAAACCGATGTTGGCACAATAATAATAGGAGAGAGAATGAAACTATTTTTGATTACCTTTGGCTTTTTCGTCTTGGTTATTTTGGCGATGTCGATTGGTTATTGGGTTAAGCGCAAATCGATTCACGGCAGTTGTGGCGGTATCGCCAGCTTAGGCTTGGAGAAAGTGTGTGATTGTCCGGAACCTTGCGAAAACCGCAAAGCTAAAATGGCCGCTGAAGCCGCCAGGCAGCAAAAGCTGCAACAGCAGGAACGCATTATCTAATGCAAGCGTATCGAAGGTCAGCGATTGCTGCTCGACCTTCGATATCCCTAAACTACTCTTTTATGTCAAACGATTGGATTTTCAATGACCTTAATGTCAGCAACTTTTGAGAAATTAAACCCGCTTAGCGAGGCGCAAAAAGCGCTTAACGCTGGCAAAAAAGTGATCGTCGGCATGTCCGGTGGTGTTGATTCTTCCGTTTCTGCCTATATTTTGCAGCAGCAAGGCTACCAGGTAGAAGGGCTGTTTATGAAGAACTGGGAAGAGGACGATGACAGCGACTATTGTACCGCCGCAACCGATTTAGCTGATGCGCAAGCCGTTTGCGATAAACTGGGAATTAAGTTGCACAAAATCAATTTTGCCGCTGAATATTGGGATAATGTATTTGAGCATTTCTTAACCGAATATAAGGCAGGGCGCACGCCCAATCCGGATATTTTGTGCAATAAAGAGATTAAATTCAAAGCCTTTCTGGAGTATGCCGCCGAAGATCTGGGGGCGGATTATATTGCCACCGGCCACTATGTGCGTCGTTCGGTTATTGACGAAAGCAGCCAAAGTGCGGTCGGCGCTAAGGTGCAACTGCTGCGTGGTTTGGACAACAACAAAGACCAGAGCTATTTTTTGTACACCCTGAGTCATCAACAAGTGGCGCAAAGTCTGTTTCCGGTCGGTGAATTGGAAAAACCGCTAGTGCGCCAAATTGCCGAAGAGCTGGGGCTGATCACCGCCAAGAAAAAAGATTCGACCGGGATTTGTTTTATCGGCGAACGCAAATTTAAGGACTTTTTAGCACGCTATCTGCCGGCACAACCGGGAGAGATCCGAACCCTTGAGGGCGACGTGATCGGGCAACATGACGGTTTGATGTATCACACCCTCGGACAGCGCAAGGGCTTGCGGATTGGCGGGGTGAAAGGCAAAGACGAAAATGCGTGGTATGTGGTCGAGAAAGACCTGGTTAACAATGCGCTAATCGTGGCGCAAGGCTTGGATAATTCCGCATTATTATCCAGCGGCTTAATTGCGCAACAGCTGCATTGGGTCGATCGAGAATCGATTCGCCAAGCGCTGCGTTGTACGGTCAAAACCCGCTATCGCCAAGAGGACATTGCCTGTGAAATTTTGCCGCTTGGCGATGATAAGATCGAAGTGCGCTTCGACCAGCCACAAATCGCGGTGACACCGGGACAATCGGCGGTGTTTTATCAAGGCGAAGTTTGCTTAGGCGGCGGCATTATCGAAAGTGCGGTTAAAAATGCGATTAAGTAAGTGAGTGATAACCGAATGCCAACCGCACTTTACACCATTCGCCCGATGCAAGCGGACGATTACGCATCTGTTGCCGAACGACCGCACGCAAGCGTGCGGTAAGCCCAAACAGCGGACGATTACGCATCTGTTGCCGAACTGTGGCGCAACACCGCCGGCATGGGCATGAGTGCGCAGGATGACAACGAACAAGCCATTGCCGCGTTTCTTGCTTTCAATCCTGAACTGAATTTTGTCGCTGTACAAGCTGAGCAACTGCTCGGTGTGATTATGTGCGGCTACGACGGCCGCCGCGCCACGATTTACCACATGGCAGTGGCGCAAAACGTTCAGGGCAAAGGCATCGGCACCGCACTTTTACAGCGCTTAGAACAACAATTGGCACAACAACAGATCAGCAAAGCCCGCTTGTTAGTCTTCGCTGACAACCAAAGCGGCAATGCTTTTTGGGCAAAACAGGGCTGGATCTGGCAAACAGCGTTGAATTATTATTCGAAAGATTTTAGCCAGACAGAGGAAACAGAATGACAACGACTATTGGTGATGTGGTATTGAGTGAAAGTGCGGTGCAACAGGGTGTGGCAACAGTCGCAGCCTTGCTAAATGCACAATATCAGCATTCACAAAATCAAAGTGCGGTGGTGATCACCGTCGTGCCGGGCGGGATCTTATTTACTGCGGATCTGGTCAGAAAACTCACGTTCGAAATCGAAATGGACTACATCTCCTGCCCGCACACTCCGGGCGACCGACAAAATCAATCCGAGATTGTGTACCACCAGAATATTGCGATTACAAACCGCGATGTGATTTTAATTGATGACGCCATTGAATCCGGCGGCACCATGAAGCGCTTGGTCGAACACCTGCAAACTTTCTCCCCCAAATCCCTCGCCATCGCCACCTTGTTTGTTAAACCGGGACGAGTTGAAATCCCAGTGAAACAATATTACGCCTACGAAATGCAAAACGACGATCTGCTGGTTGGCTACGGCTTGCCTTGGCAACATAAATGGCGTAATTTACCGTTTGTGGCGCAGCTGGTTAAAGCGGGTGTTTAATATTGAAGTTTGCTCAAATGGGGCAGTAATATTGTAAACTTTTAAAACCAGTGGAACAGTGCTATAGTTTTGTCAGTTTGATAGAGATTTTCGAATCGATATAAGGATGATTTTACCCCCCATGACAGACTATCACGATCTTACCCTTGCCCTGGCCGGTGTTTGTCAGGCGGCGAAGTTGGTGCGGCAATTTTCGGAGCAGGGCAGTGCCGATCAAGCGGCATTTGCGGTGTCGCTGAAATCATTAATCAACACCTCACCAAAATCCACGTTGGACGTTTACGGTGACGATCCGCACAATCTAAAGCTGGGACTGAGCACCTTGCTGGAGCAGGTTTCCGGAGCCAAGGGTGAGATGGACATTAATGTCGGGCGCTATTGGATGAGTTTGATCGCATTGGAAGCCAAGCTGGAAAAGAACCCACAAAGCAAGCAGCTATTGGGCAGCCGTATTCAAGGCTTGGATCGCCAGCTACAACATTTTGAGCTGCTTGATGAACAGATGATCGCGAGTATTGCGGCGATTTATGTTGATGTGATCAGTCCGCTGGGGGCGAAGATTCAAGTGAAAGGTTCGCCGGTGTATTTGCAGCAAACAGCGATTCAAAATCGGGTGCGTGCCACTTTGCTGTGCGGTATTCGCTCGGCGGTCTTGTGGCGCCAATTGGGCGGTTCGCGCCTGAAATTGTTGTTCAGCCGTAATAAATATTATCAACATGCACAACAGATTTATTCTTCTCTTTAATTTCATCACACGGAGTTTTCTTTAATGGAACTTAATGCTTTAACCGCACTTTCGCCGATTGATGGCCGTTATCAAGACAAAGCCGCCAGTTTACGTTCAATATTCAGTGAGTTTGGTTTGCTGAAATTTAGGGTGGAGGTCGAAGTCCGTTGGTTGCAAAAATTAGCGGCAACTGCTGAAATCGCTGAAGTTGCTGTTCTTTCGCCACAGGCAAACGATTATTTGAATCAGATCGTGGCGGATTTTTCCCTTGCCGATGCGCAACGGATTAAGGAGATTGAGCGCACCACCAACCATGATGTGAAAGCGGTGGAGTATTTCTTAAAAGAGAAATCCGAAGCGTTGCCTGAATTGGCGGCGGTGAGCGAGTTTATCCATTTCGCTTGTACCTCGGAAGACATCAACAACTTATCGCATGCCTTAATGCTGAAAACCGCACGTGATGAGGTGATTTTGCCGGCGTGGCAGAAGTTAATCAGCGAAATCAAAGGCTTGGCAGGGCAGTTTAAAACCATTCCGCTATTGTCGCGCACCCACGGACAACCGGCGTCGCCGTCCACCGTCGGTAAAGAAATGGCGAACGTGGTGTATCGTTTGCAGCGCCAGCTGAAACAACTGCAACAAAGCGAAATTCTCGGCAAAATCAATGGGGCGGTGGGCAACTATAATGCCCATTTGTCGGCTTATCCGGATATCGATTGGCACAGCTTTAGCCAAGAATTTGTCGAAAGTTTGGGGATTACTTGGAATCCATATACCACGCAAATCGAACCGCATGACTATATTGCCGAGATGTTTGATAATATCGTACGTTTTAACACCATTATCATCGATTTTGACCGTGATATGTGGGGTTATATCGCCCTGAATCACTTCAAACAGCGCACGATTGCCGGTGAAATAGGCTCGTCAACCATGCCGCACAAAGTCAATCCGATTGACTTTGAAAACTCCGAAGGCAATTTGGGCTTGGCCAATGCGGTGATGGCGCATTTGGGTGCAAAACTGCCGATTTCTCGCTGGCAGCGTGATCTCACCGATTCGACTGTGTTGCGCAATCTTGGGGTTGGCTTGGGCTATAGCCTGATCGCCTATGCCGCCAGCAGCAAAGGCATCAGCAAGTTAGAGGTCAATGAAGCGCATTTGCGTGCCGAACTGGATCAAAACTGGGAAGTGCTGGCTGAGCCGATTCAAACCGTGATGCGCCGTTATGGTATTGAAAAACCGTACGAGAAATTGAAAGAGCTGACTCGTGGCAAACGCGTGGACGCGGTGGCTATGCAGGCGTTTATCGATGGTTTGGTTATTCCTGACGCCGAAAAAGAGCGCTTAAAACAACTGACGCCGGCGAATTATATTGGCGCAGCGGTTGAGTTGGTGGAGAAATTATAGCTTCAGCTGTGAAGTGCGGTCTGCGTGACCGCACTTTGATTCTCCCTGCTACGATCTTCGAGGCTTTGCTCTTCTCGGTTTTGATTTTCTCGACAAAAGCAAAAGATTAAGGCTATAATTCAGCAAGTTTATTGACATTCACAAATTGAAAAAGGAATATAACATGGGTTTAGAAAAAGTCCCTGCCGGTAAAGAACTGCCAGATGATATTTATGTGGTGATTGAAATCCCTGCCAATGCAGATCCAATTAAATATGAAGTAGATAAAGACTCCGGTGCGGTGTTTGTCGATCGTTTTATGGCAACTGCCATGTTCTATCCTGCGAACTACGGCTATATCAACAATACGCTGTCGTTAGACGGTGATCCGGTTGATGTGCTGGTGCCAACGCCTTATCCATTACTTCCTGGCTCGGTGATCCGTTGCCGTCCGGTCGGGGTGTTGAAAATGACCGATGAAGCGGGCTCGGATGCCAAGCTGATTGCCGTGCCGCACAGCAAATTGAGCAAAGAGTACGATCACATTAAAGACATTAACGATGTGCCGGCGTTGCTGAAAGCGCAAATCCAGCATTTCTTTGAAAACTACAAAGCACTGGAAGCCGGCAAATGGGTGAAAGTTGACGGTTGGGAAGGTGTTGAAGCAGCGCGTGAAGAGATTAAAACCTCGTTTGAGCGTGCCAAGAAATAACACCGTTTCATGTAATATGAATGGGTTGATTTCATACCGCGCTTTGTAAAAAGTGCGGTATTTTTTTATAATCAGGAGTTAATGATGAGAAAGCAATTCAAAGCAATGACCTTGGTGTTGATGTTATCTGTTGGCTTGGCAGGTTGTGCCGACACCCAAACCATTAACCAGCAAGCGGCTAGCAGTTATACTCAAACGATTAATCAAATGAAGCAGCAGGGGGTGATTGATACGTCCTCGGCAACCTCAAAACGGATTCAAAAAGTCTTCCAGAGAATCAAACCGTATGCAGAAAAAGCCAATGACACCGGTGTGCCGTTTCAGTGGCAGATTTCGGTGATGAAAAATAATGAATTGAACGCATGGGCGATGCCGGGTGGAAAAATGATGTTTTATACCGGCTTGGTGGAGCGTTTGAAATTAAATGATAACGAAATTGCGGTGGTGATGGGGCACGAAATGGCGCACGCACTGAAAGAGCACGGCAAGCAAAAAGTGAATTTTAATATGGCGACCGGTCTTTTGGGCAGTATTGGTAATGTCGCACTATCTGCTGCCACCGGTTATGATTTCAGTACGGTTGTCGGTTTGACGCAAGAATACGGCTTGAATAAACCATTTTCACGCAGCAATGAAACCGAAGCGGATGAGATCGGTTTATTGCTGATGGCGGAAGCCGGTTATGATCCTGAAGCGTCGATCAGCCTGTGGCAGAAAATGAGTGCTGCCAGTGGTGGTTCTGGTGGTGCATTGGAAGGGCTGGTGTCCACCCACCCGACCGATGCAGCGCGTGAAGCCAATTTGCGTAAGCTGATGCCGGATGCGCTGGAATTATATAAAAAATCAAATAAAGCCGGTTGATAAGTTAATGGAACGGTATAAATCATGAGATACGCCCGTTTTTGGGTGGTGGTTGTGCTGTTATTTTCGCTGTTGGGTTGCACCAGCAGCGAAAGTCTGAATCAGCGTTCCGCCAAAAGTTATCAGCGCATGGTCAATCAAATGGAAATGTTCGGCGTGGTGGAGCACGACTCTGAATTAGCGCTCAGAGTACAACGGGTTTTTACTCGTTTGCACCCGATTGCGGAGAAAAGCAATCAGAGTGGCAGCGCTTTCGATTGGCAGATAACAGTCTTGCGTAATCCAAAAGAAGCCGGGGCATGGACAATGCCCGGTGGAAAAATGGTCATTTATACTGGGCTGATTGAAGTTCTAAAATTAAGTGATGATGAATTGGCGCTGATTTTAGCGCATGAAATGGCGCATGTCGTCAAAGAGCATGGCAAACATCAGGTAAACATCAGTCGAGCCAGTTATGCACTTGGTTTGTTTGGCTCAGTGGCAGCCTCGAGTTTAGTCAATTATGCCGGGAGTGCGGTGGTTTTGGCGCCGGAATATGCAGTGAATAAACCTTATTCGCGCAACAATGAACTGGAAGCGGATCGATTGGGGCTGCTGATTATGGCGGAAGGCGGTTATAATCCAAATGCTGCCAAGGCATTGTGGACAAAAATGTATGAGTTTTCCGGTGACAATAATGGATTTTTACGCCAGTTAGCTTCGACACACCCCGCCTATGCCGAACGAGAAGCCAATTTGGCAGAGGTATTACCGCAAGCATTGGACATTTATCGGCACACTCAACAAGCAACAACTGATTAGTTGGATTGAACTCAAACCTAACCGCACTTTTATATTGTCGTTGCTAAGCTTGCGACAGCTGAGCGAGGGGCAACTCTTATGGTTGAGCGCCTAATTTTTGTTGTTGCAACCTTTAGCACCGAAAACGGAGATCATGATGATCGAGCTACAAGATGTCAGTAAACACTATGCGGATAAAATAGCGGTACGAAATGTCAGCATGAAGATCCATTGCGGTGAGTTTTTCGTGTTAGTGGGTGAAAGCGGCAGCGGCAAAACAACACTATTGAAAATGCTGAATGGATTGATCGACAAAGACGGTGGTGAAATTATTATTGCAGGTAAAAATAGTCGTGAGTACAACAAACGTCGGTTGCGTTTAGAAATGGGCTATGTTTTGCAGCAAATTGCGCTATTTCCCAATATGACGGTGGCAGAAAATATTGCCTTGATTCCGGCATTAAAGGGCTGGGATAAAAAGCGGATTAGCGCACGCACGCGTGAATTATTACAAAAAGTTCAGTTGCCGCTCGACTATCTTACACGCAAGCCCGCTGAGTTATCCGGCGGCGAACAGCAGCGAATTGGCATTTTGCGAGCCATTATTGCCGAACCGAAAATTATTCTGATGGATGAGCCTTTTAGTGCTTTAGATCCGCTTTCTCGTTTGGAATTACAGCATTTGATTCTGCAAATTCACCGTGAGTTTGCCTCTACCATCGTTTTTGTTACCCACTATGTAGAAGAAGCCTTGAAATTAGGTGATCGAATCGGCGTGATGAAAGACGGTATTTTGCAGCAGCTTGCCACGCCACAAACCATTTTGCAACAACCGGCGAATGATTATGTACTGCGTTTTTTCCAACCGGTTGAAGCCGTAGGCAGGACAGAATGAGCGATTTTCTAACCACATTGGTTAGCCGTCAACAAGAATGGCTGCAAGCGATTTTAGTCCATTTGCAATTATCGTTATTGTCGGTGCTGTTAGCGGTATTAATAGCATTGCCGCTGGCAGTATTATTAGAAAAATATCAACGTGCTGCCAATTGGTCATTGCAACTAAGCGGCATCCTGCAAACGATTCCGTCTTTAGCCCTGTTGGGATTGCTGATCCCATTGGTCGGTATTGGTAAACTGCCGACCATTATCGCACTGGTCGCATATGCGATTTTCCCTATTCTGAACAGCACCTATACCGGATTACGAGAAATTGCCCCCTCACTGGAAGAAGCCGCCGAAGCCTTTGGCATGACCTCCTTTGAAAAATTGAAAAAATATCGTTTAGCTCTGGCATTGCCAATGATTATTGCCGGCATCCGCACTTCCACCGTGATGGTGATTGGTACTGCAACATTGGCGGCGTTGATCGGTGCTGGTGGCTTAGGCAGTTTCATTTTATTGGGCATTGACCGCAATAATAGTGCATTGATCTTAATCGGTGCATTTTCTTCCGCCTTGTTGGCAATGTTGGCGCACTATGCCATCAGTTATTTAGCACGGTTGCGACTGAAAACCATCGGAATTATTTTTGTGACCGCACTTTTGCTGGTGCTTGGCAGTTTGACGGTCGACGGTGCTTTTTTTAAGAGCAAGCAGCATGATAATACGCTGATCATTGCCGGAAAATTGGGGAGTGAGCCGGATATTTTAATCAATCTGTATCAACAATTGATCGAAGCCAATTCAGATATAAAAGTGGTATTGAAGCCTAATTTCGGCAAAACTGTTTTTTTATATAACGCTTTGAAGCGTGGCGATATTGATATCTACCCTGAATTTAGCGGCACGATTGTGACGACCTTGCTGCCGAATTCAGGCTTTGCTGAAACAGAACCGAATGCCGTATATCAATATGCTAAAACACAGATTCAACAGCAAGATAATTTAGTGTATCTGTTACCGATGCAGTTTCAGAATACCTATGCAGTGGTAGTGAAAAATGAATATGCTCAGCAGCATGGGCTGGCAACAATCTCTGATTTGCGCAAGGTTGAGCAAAGTGCGGTTGCCGGTTTTACCCTTGAATTTAATGATCGTGAAGACGGTAATCAGGGCTTGAAATCTCGTTATGGGCTGAATTTAACGGTCAAAACGATGGAACCGGCGTTGCGTTATCAAAGCCTATTGAATAATGAAACACAAATTGCCGATGCCTATTCGACCGATAGTGAAATAAAACAGCACCATTTGACGTTGTTACGTGATGACAGGCAGTTGTTTCCAGCCTATCAGGCAGCACCGTTGCTACGCGCGGAAACATTGGAAAAATATCCACAATTAGAAGCTATTTTGAATCAACTCGCCAATAAAATCAGCGAACAACAGATGATAGAGATGAATTTTGCTGTCAAGGTTGAAAATCAATCAGCAAAGGCTGTTGCGCGCCAATATTTATTAAGCCACGGATTATTACAAGAATAAGATGCTCGATATGAAAAATCAATCTGTTCGAGTTGACTTTTCTCCTCATTGACCCAAAATTCTGATTTACGTCAGCGGGTAAATTAGATACAATAATGAAAGTAATTCTCACTTACAAGAATACAAAGTGTTACCGCACTTTGTATTTTTTATTCTTTATTTCATCGATATTTTGCTTAGGCAGGTTGTAAATGAATCATTTATTTGAATTTTTAGAGCAGTACACTGATTATATCATCTTGGGAACGCTGGCACTGATGAGTTTTATCATGTTATGGATGGTCATCGAACGCGTCATTTTCTTTAGTCAGGTCAAGGTGGAACAATATGACACGATTCATGAGTTGGAGATTGATTTGACCCGCAATTTGACCACAATTTCAACTATTGGGTCAAACGCACCTTATGTTGGTTTGCTGGGAACGGTGATCGGGATATTGTTAACATTTTATACTATGGGGCAATCTGGCGGGGATATTGATGCGGCATCGATTATGGTCAACCTCTCTTTGGCTCTGAAAGCGACTGCTGTCGGGATTTTGGTGGCGATTCCGTCAATGGTGTTTTATAACGGTTTGAATCGAAAAGTAGACGTCAATAAATTGAAATGGTTTGCCTTTAACGAAAAACAGCAGCGGGTTTAATTGCAAGGGGAAGTGCGGTGAAGAAATTTGATGAAATCAATATTATCCCTTTTTTGGATATTATGCTGGTGCTGTTGGCGATTGTATTGGTGACGGCATCGTTTATTTCACAAGGCAAAATTCAGGTGAATGTGCCGAAAGCCAGTAGTAGCGTGACCATGAAAGCCGATGATTTGGCAAAATTGCTGACAGTGACCGAAACTGGCGAGCTGTACTATAACGATAAGCCGATTGATAAAGAAGCGCTGGCTGACGAAGTGGCGAAATGGGACAAAGCTCAGAAAGTCACGCTTAAAGTTGATGCCGCAACGCCTTTTCAGGAGTTTGTTGATATTACTGATGTGTTTTCCAAAAACGACATTAAGAATGTGGCGATTGTCACGTTAAAGCCACAGGGTAATCAGTGATGCAAAAACGCCGTTCTCTAATTGGGTTTGTAGTTTCTTTAGCTTTTCATCTTGCGATTGCATCGTTGCTGTTGCTGGTGGTGATTCGTTCACTGGCGGATGAAAGTGCAAATGGGCAGGTGAGTAATGAGATCAGTACCAACATCTCGATGGAGATGATGATGGCGATGGTGGAAGCCGAACCTGAGCCGGAACCAGAGCCGATCAAAGAAGAGGTGCCGGAACCAAAAGAAGAGATTCCAGATCCAACGGTTAAACCTGAGCCGCCGAAAGAGGAAAAGCCTAAGGAGCCGGAAAAACCAAAAGAAAAGCCTAAACCAAAAGAGAAACCAAAGGAAAAACCGAAGAAAAAAGAGCCTAAGCCGTTAGATGTTGCGCGTGGACCGAAAACTGTCGAGTCACCTAATAATATTGCCTCTAAGGCAAGCGGACCACAAAGTACGACTCAACAGAATGTGGCAGGTGCCGGTGGCAAAGAGATTGATGCTTATCTTGCTAAGTTACGTCGTGAAATTGAACGTAATAAAAACTATCCACAACGGGCAAAAATGATGCGTAAACAAGGTCGGGTGATAGTGGCATTTACCTTAAGTGAGAATGGAAAGCCACAAAACCCGAAAGTGATCAAGTCTTCCGGCAATGCGGATTTGGATAAAGCCGCTTTGAAAGCGGTGGAGAATGCCAGAGCAGTTGGGCCGCGTCCTGCGGGTGTTATTTCTACACCGTCAGTTCCGGTGAGCTTTACCCTCGACTGACCTTTAATAAGATAAAGAAAATAAGATAAGATAAAGAACGGCGCTGAATCATAAGATTTTAGCGCCGTTTTTTTAATGTGCTAAGTAATAGCTGAAAAATGTTACATCCAAGCATTATTGCGAATAATACCGACCGCAATGCCTTCGATTTCCATCTGTTCGGTTTTCAGATCGACCACAATCGGTTTAAACTCTTCATTTTCAGGATGTAGATAGACGGTTGAACCTTTTCTTTCTAGCCGTTTCACCGTGACTTCATCCTCAATTCTGGCAACCACAACCTGCCCGTTGCGTACATCTTGAGTGCGGTGCACCGCCAGCATATCGCCGTCTAAAATACCGATATCTTTCATCGACATACCATAGACTTTAAGCAAAAAATGCGCTTGAGGTTTAAACATTGACGCATCGACCTTATAACTGCCTTCGATATGCTGCTGTGCCAAAATTGGCGCTCCGGCAGCAACCCGTCCAATCAGTGGTAAGCCCTCTTCCTCTTCTTCAACCGCACTTTGCTCTTCGTTGAGTAATAAACGGATGCCGCGCGAGGTGCCGGATAAAATTTCGATCACACCTTTGCGTGCTAAAGCTTTCAAATGCTCTTCCGCTGCATTCGGGGAGCGAAAACCCAACTCTTTGGCAATTTCCACCCGAGTGGGCGGCATACTGGTAGATTCTAAATGAGAGCGGACAAAATCATAGACTTTTTGCTGGCGCGGTGTGAGTGCTTTTAGTGGTTTCATAGTGAGCCCCTGTTTTTTTATACAGTTTCCCTGTTATTATATACAGTATTTGCTAATGTGCAATCACTAAATCGGCAATAAATAGTGTCTGATATGACGATAGCTCTGCTCACTGACCAAGATGGAAATAGGCGATTACTGGAAATTATGTTAAAATTTACAATTTAGCGGAACAGCAAATAGGCTGAAACATCAACAGACCCTAGTGTCGAATAATTAACTCGTTAAATTTGGATAACAATAAGAATGTCAATTTTTCTGAATATTTATCGTAAGATTTTGAATTTTATGCTGTCGTTATCGGTGAAATCTAATCCGATCCCGAGCGATCCGATTGGTGAGTTGGATCTGGACAAACAAAAGTGCTTTTTATATTTATTGCCTTACACTTCACAGACCGATTTACTGATTTTACACAAAAATTGTTTGCAGTTGGGACTGCCGGATCCGTTATTGAACAATAAAATTAATGGCGACCAACTGCCGCGTTTTGTATTTTTGGACAGAGGGCGCCGCTTTTTTAAGTCTCAGCAACTGACTGAGAATACCCGTACGCTGTTTTCCAAATATTTTGAATTGCACCGCAGCCACCCTGAGTTGGATGTACAGTTGGTGCCGGTGTCTGTGTTGTGGGGGCGTTCGCCGGGGCGTGAAAAGAAATTACCGCACTTGCGTTTTTTAGGCCGTTTGCAGAAATTGTGGGCGATGATTTGGTTCGGGCGTGATAATTTTGTACGCTTTTCCAAAGCGGTGTCGTTGCGCGATATGGCACATTTGCAGGGCAGTGACGATGAAGTTGCGCTTAAATTGACCCGGGTCGCCAAAATCCACTTTGCTAAACAACGTACTTCCGCAACCGGTCCACGCTTGCCGGATCGGCAGGCGATGTTCCGCCAAATTTTGCAATCTAGCGCAGTGCAAGAGGCGATTGCGGATGAAGCGAAAAATAAAAAAATTGATCATACTAAGGCGACCAAAAATGCTGAAGATATTTTGCACGAAATTGCCGCTGATGTAAGCCATGAGAGTCTGCGCTTAGCGGATCGTTTCTTAGGCTGGCTGTGGAATAAACTCTATCGTGGCATCGATGTCAAAAATG
This sequence comes from Testudinibacter aquarius, assembly GCF_004342725.1. Taxonomy (GTDB): domain Bacteria; phylum Pseudomonadota; class Gammaproteobacteria; order Enterobacterales; family Pasteurellaceae; genus Chelonobacter; species Chelonobacter aquarius. Next base: position 61,423 of record NZ_SMCP01000010.1, read on the forward strand.
GCGACAGAGTGCGAAAATTGGCGATTGAAGGGCATGAAATCGTGTATATTCCTTGCCACCGCAGCCATATTGACTATCTATTACTGTCGTATGTGTTGTACCACCAAGGGCTGGTGCCACCGCATATTGCCGCTGGGATTAATCTGAATTTCTGGCCGGTCGGCGGGCGTTTCCGTAGTTGGGGCGCGTTTTTTATCCGCCGTACTTTTAGTGGCAACCGTTTATATTCAACCGTGTTTCGTCAGTATTTATCCGAACTTTTTCATCGCGGTTATGCGGTCGAATTTTTTATTGAAGGTGGGCGTTCGCGCACCGGGCGCTTGCTGGCACCGAAAACCGGGATGTTGTCGATGACGTTGCAGGCGTTGATGGAAGGGCAGACCCGACCAATCAGTTTGGTGCCGGTGTATGTCGGTTATGAGCATGTTTTGGAAGTCGATACCTATGCTAAAGAGCTGCGCGGTGCGGCGAAAGAGAAAGAAAATGCCGGTTTGGTGCTGCGAGTGATCAAAAAGCTGCGCAATATGGGCAAAGGTTATGTCAACTTCGGCGAACCGATCACCCTAAATACCTATTTGAATCAGCACTATCCGCATTGGAAAGAGTTGCATGGTGAGGAAAGCAAAAGTTGGTTGAATGCCGCGGTTGATCAAATTGCTGAGCAAGTGATGCGTAATATCAATAAAGCTGCGGCGATCAATGCCATGAATTTGATTGGCACGGTGTTGCTCTCTTCCCGCCAGCGGGCGTTGTCGCGCGAACAGTTGTTGGCGCAACTCAGTTGTTATCAGCAACTGTTGAATAATGTCAGCTACAGCCGTGATGTGATCGTGCCGCAAGAGTCGCCTGAAGCAATGCTCGAGCATGTATTGGGCTTGGATAAAGTCGGGATTATTTTGGAAAAAGACAATTTCGGCGAAATTATCCGACTGGAGCGCTCTTCGGCGGTGTTAATGACTTATTACCGTAACAACATTCAACATCTGTTTGTGTTGCCGTCACTGATTGCTTCGATTGTTATCCACCATGAAGCGATCCAACAAAGTCTGTTATTGCAAGCAGTAGAGAAAATTTATCCGTTCTTGAAAGCAGAATTGTTTATGGATTTTGATCAACAAGAGATCAAACCATTCGTTGCGAAAATTGTGGCGGAGCTACAGCGCCAAGCGTTGATCAATCAGCACGAAAATATGCTCAGCATCAATAAGCGCAATATTCGCTCATTGCAACTGCTGGCGGCAGGCGTGCGTGAGGTGGTGCAGCGCTATTATATTACACTGGATTTCTTGCAAGCCGATCCGCAAATCGCACGCGGTAGTTTAGAGAAAGAGAGCCAATCGGTGGCACAGCGTTTGTCGGTGCTGCATGGCATTAATGCGCCGGAATTTTTTGATAAGGCAGTGTTCTCTACTTTTATCGCCAGTTTGCGTGAAAACGGTTATTTCAGTGAAAATGGCGGTGCCGACAGTGACAAAATTGCGGAGTTAGCAAGGGTGTTGCGTCCGTTGTTGTCGAGTGAAGTCTATCTGACGATCTCCAGTTCGGTTGAAAGTGCGGTGGAAAAAGAAAAAAGTTGATTGCAATTGAGGATTGAGAAGAATGAAGGCGGAGATTATTCCGCCTTTTTGTTATCCAATTTTTCGGCGAGAAAATCAATAAAAGTGCGGATTTTGGCACTGAGATGTTCACGATTCATGTAGGCAGCATAGAGTTTTAGGCTTTTCGCCTTTTCACCGGTCAGCACTCTGACTAGACGTCCTTGTTGTAATTCTGCCGAAATTGCCCAGTGCGGCAAATTGGCAACTCCCATGCCGGCACAGACCAACTCTTTTAACATCATGGTATTATTGCTGTCGGCGACACTGTTGAGCTCATATTCGGTGCTGGTGTAATTCGGGGTGACGGCAATGTGTCGGCTTAGGTTTTCAAGGCTGATGGGGGCGGAAAGCGACTGAAAATATTGTGGTGAAGTGACCCAATAGAACTCGATATCGCTTAACGGTTTCACAATAATATTCGGATCGATACTGCGATCAACACGTAGTGCCAAGTCAAAACCATGGGCGATCAAATCGGTGCGCTGGTTATCTAGGTTCAGGGACAACCGCACTTCAGGGTATAAAGTGCGGTATTGCTGTAATAATTTTGCAAAATCGGGCGTTGCCAACCAAATCGGTAGTGTTATTTTTAAGGTGCCGCGCGGATTGACTACGCCTTGTTGCGCGGTTTGACGGGCGGAATTGAGAATATCTAACGCATGACAGCATTCACGGTAGTAACTTTGGCCAATTTCCGTCAAACTCAAATGTCGGCTGGAACGGTTGAGCAGTTTGGCTTGCAAACAATCTTCCAAGTGGCGTAAATGTTTGCTTGCCATTGCGGGAGAGATATTCAGAGACTCTGCCGCTTTGTTAAAACTGCCTAAATCGACGACTTGGCGAAAGACATTCATGCTGGTCAAGGTATCCATAAGCTGTGTTCCTGATATAAAATAGCGCAAAATAGGATAGAGTTTCAAAAGCATATAGTGGTTTTCATTGTGGAGCAATCGACAATTGGGCTGGCTGATAAAATTCTAATATTTGCAGTAAAAGAGGGATAGATCATGAGTCGATTAGGGATTATTAAAAGCGGCGAAAGGTGTTGCAGCAATCAATTAATCGATGAATTTGTGCGCCAAAGCCTGCTGAAATGGCGGAATACGGAAGTACTGACATGGGATTTAACCACTCCGACCGCACTTTCAGCCTCGAATGCGGTGATATGCCCGACGACAGATAAGTTACAACAGGCAGATTATCTTGCTTTGGCATTATGCAGCGAGGATTACGGTTGTTTGAAACAGTGGTTGGAGCGCCTGCCATACAATCAAAATCTGGGTAAAATTCCATTGTTTATTTTTATTAGCGGCGAGAATGAAGCCGTAAATCTTGTCGCAAAAGCGTGGCTTGCTGCACAGTTGCCAAGCGTAGGCTTGTCTACGCCGGTTTATATTGAAAGTTACGGGAGTAAACAAAGCCTCGAAGCGGCTTATCGTCAAATTGCAAAACTGATGGCGTGTTAAGCGGATAATCCAAAGTAGAAGCCGATCAAACTGGTGATGCCTAATGAGAGCACTCCCCAAATTAAGATTCGACAAATTGCCGGTAAAACCGGTGCACCGCCGAGTTTTGCCGAGCAGTAGCCCAGCAGTGCTAAGCCAATCAGCGTACTGATCGCCAAATTCAGCATCACGGCGCTGTTGGCAGATAATAAGGTGACCAATACCGGCAGCAGTGCGCCGACACAAAAAGAGATCGCTGATGCAAAAGCCGCCTGTAGCGGATTCGCCTGACTGATTTCGGTAATCCCGATTTCATCGCGGGCATGAGCTTGTAACGCATTTTGCTGTGTCAGTTGCTCGGCAACTTGCCGTGCCAATTCATCACTCAGCCCACGGTCTTTATAAATTTGGCAAAGCTCAGCCAGTTCTTGCTCCGGGTTATGGGTAAGTTCATGTTGCTCTTTATGCAGATCGGCTTTTTCAGTATCGGCTTGGCTGGAGACTGAGACGTACTCACCGGCTGCCATTGAAAGCGCACCTGCCACTAAAGCGGCAAAACCGGTGATCATCACTGTTTGCGGATCAGGCTTGGCAGCAGCCAGACCAAACAGTAGACTGGCGATGGAGATCAAGCCATCATTCGCGCCCAACACACCGGCGCGCAACCAATTATTCCGTTGACTAAAGTGCGGTTCTTGATGCCATGAAAAACTCATATAAATTCCTTAACCCATTGTGGTATAGCCCAGCCTCATTTCCGGCTAATTCTACGCTGTTAGAATTTTTTTCGATAGTAGATCATTTTGCTATTTTTATGGGCAAAATGTTGGGTGATAATGGCATTAATAATGCACTAATCGATGAAAGAAGAACGAATAAAACGGATAACAGCATGCGAATATTATTAGTAGAAGATGATGTGATGATCGGCGAGGTGATGCAAGCCAGCCTAAAAGATGCCGGTTATGCTGTTGATTGGGTGCAAGATGGGCAGATCGCACTTTCGGCATTGGCAGTGCAGAATTACGATCTGCTGCTGCTCGATCTTGGCTTGCCAAAGAAAGATGGTTTGCTGGTGTTGGCAGAGATTCGTCGTCAAGATCAACAGCTGCCGATTGTGATTGCCACTGCAAGAGATGATCTGAACAGTCGCTTGCAAGGCTTAGATGGCGGAGCAGATGATTATGTGGTGAAGCCTTTCCAAATGGAGGAGTTGTTAGCTCGTTTGCGAGCGGTGGTGCGACGCAAACATCACCATGGGCAGTTGCAGCTCAGTAATGGTTTGCTTACCCTCGATCCGTCGAGCTATCAAGTGTGGTTGTGCGGAAATTCGGAGGCGATCAGTTTGACACACAAGGAGTTTTCCTTATTGCAAACCTTAATGCAGCATCAGGGCAGAATTTATTCTCGGGCGGAATTGGAAGATAAAATTTATGCTTGGGGCGAAGAAGTGGAGAGCAATGCAATTGACTATTTAATCCATTCGCTGCGTAAAAAACTGGGCAAAGAGAGCATTCGCAATATTCGTGGTGCCGGTTGGAGTGTGAACAAAGGTGGGGCGACATAATATGAAAATCATCTCAATTCGCAAAAAATTGAGTATCAGCCTAATGATCTTGGCGCTGACCGCCAGCCTGCTGACCGCACTTTTCACTTTTTTCTATAGTTTCAAATCGGCCTATAGCCTGCAAGATGATATTTTGCAGCAGACCGCCTACTTGGTTGATGAACACAGCCAAACGCCAGAGTTGTTACTGAACAATCATGATAACCGTATTTTGATTCAAAATCACAACACAGATCCGCACCAGGACTATTTTATTGCTGATTTAGAGCAATACCAGGATGGATTTCATACTATTAGCAAAGGCAATACCAAATATCGCTTTTATTTAAAAACGCTGAATCAGCAAAAAATAGCGGCGATTTTTGATGAGTCGGAATTTCGTGATGAGATTATCGTGCATTCTATATGGCTCAGCACCGTGCCGGTATTGCTGTTTATATTGCTGATGTTACCGTTGGCAATTTGGATTATCGGGCGTAGTATCGCGCCAATTGATCGGCTGACAAAAACACTGCAAGCGCGTTCAGAAAACAATTTAACTGCACTTGAAACCGACAATGTTCCGCAAGAATTACGAGGGTTTATTCATTCCATCAACCAAATGCTGGATAAAGTGGCAGTCAGTATGCGGCAGCAAAAACGCTTTATTGCCGATGCTTCTCATGAACTGCGCAGCCCGATGACCGCACTTTCATTGCAAGCCGAGCGTCTGATCAAATTGCAGCAACTGCAACACAACGGCTCAGAGCAGAGTGGTGTGTTGGAACAGGCAAACGCCTTGAGTCAAGGTATACAGCGGATTCGACACCTGCTGGAGCAGTTGCTTTCATTGGCGCGGATTCAAGCAGACGCAGCGCAAACCGAAAGCCGGCAAAGTGCGGTTTCGATTTTGGCCGTTTATCGACAGGTATTGGCGGATTTATTGCCGCTGGCTGATGAAAAAGCGATTGATATCGGGCTGGTTAGCGATACTGATGTCAGTATCTGCGCTGATCAAAGTGATATTTATATTTTGCTCAAAACCTTATGTGAAAATGCCGTGACTTATGTGCCGCCAGGCGGACAAGTGGATCTGGCAGTCCGACTGTTTCGGGATAGTGACGGTGAGTGGCTGCTGCTGGAAGTTGATGACAACGGCAACGGCATTCCGCCAAAAGAGCGGTTGCGCGTGCTGGATCCGTTTTATCGTGTGTTGGGCAGCGGACAGCAGGGCACCGGATTGGGATTGGCAATCGCCAACAGTATTGTCAAACGTTATCACGGTAAAATCGTATTAAGCGATTCGAAACGCTTTGCGCATGGCTTAAACAGTGCTGTTTATTTGCCGATAGGGTTATGTTCAGCCACCAATTGAAAAGTATCGTGTAAAGTGCGGTCAGCCATAGAATCAGGGGCTTTTGGCAGAGTGTTGCATTTATGTTACAATTTGTCCTTTTGAAAACCAATTTAGGAGGATATTTTCCGATGCGAGAGCAACTACTTCAGTGGCTATCAGGTCAAAACTACCCAAATTCTGAGCTGGTGGTCAATTTGGTGATGATCAGTTTAATTGTCCTAACGACGCTACTGTTGCATACCCTGATCCACTATGTTTTATTTCGTGTTCTGATCAATAAATTGCGCACATCAAAATTACTGTTTCTGAATATTTTGGCGGAGCACCGATTGTTCAATAATCTGGCATTGACGATTCAGGGGTTATTATTGGTGGTGCAATTACGGATTTGGCTGCCGGAGAATGCTTGGCGTGAAGGATTTATTGCTGTCACCCACATCTGGTGTTTGATTTTTGCGCTTTTTTCGGTTTTCTCTTTGCTGGATACACTGCAAACCTATCTATTCCGACGCAATCTAGCGCAGCATTTCCCGGTGCGCGGCTTAGTACAAACTATCAAGCTGTTGGCATCGATCGCCATCGGAATTCTGTTAATTTCACTGATTCTGGGGCAATCTCCGTTGATTCTGCTTAGCGGTTTAGGGGCGATGACTGCGGTGTTGATGTTAGTGTTTAAAGATCCCATTTTGGGATTGGTAGCCGGTATTCAACTTTCTGCCAACCGCATGTTGAATGTCGGTGATTGGCTGGAAATGCCGAAATATGGTGCTGACGGTAGCGTGGTGGATATTGGGCTGACCACCGTCAAAGTACGGAATTGGGATAACACCGTAACCACGCTGCCGACCTATGCGCTGATTTCCGATTCCTTTAAAAACTGGCGCGCGATGAGTGAATCCGGCGGGCGGCGGATTAAACGTGCGGTCTATTTAGACAGTAACAGTGTTCATTTTCTAAATGCTGAAGAGATTGCTCATTTGCAACAAAGTCGTCTGCTTAATGATTATTTGGACAAACGCCAACAAGATATTCGTGAATTTCATCAGACGAATCACATTGACCATAATAGCTATCTTAACGGTAGACATCTCACCAATTTAGGGACTTTTCGTGTTTATTTGCAGCAATATCTCCATACCAATCGGCATATTCGCAAGGATATGACCTTGATGGTGCGCCAGCTAGATGCGAGTGATAAAGGGATTCCGCTTGAAATTTACTGTTTCACTAACACGGTGTTGTGGGGCGAATATGAAGGGATTCAAGCAGATATTTTTGATCATATTTATGCAGTCGCAAAGGAGTTTAAACTGCGGATTTATCAGGCGCCGAGCGGTTATGATATGCGCAGAATGGGGCGTGACGATTAATGACAGAAAAATAGTTGTGATAAATGCCCCTAATTTTTAGCTAATTCTTCCTCTTTATAATTTTTAGTATAGAATCACCACCTTAAATTTTACGGCTTAAAGTGGTAAAAATTTATTATATATTAATTAGTTGAGGAAGAATTGAATGACTCTGTTTCCGACCCGTTTTTTAAGCAAAGGCATGAGCAGCAGCAAATTGTTAGCGCTGTTGACACTGTTTTTCACTGTTGTGATGAACTATGCGTTTTATAAAACCGTATTGGCACTGTATCCAAATATTGATATGTTTGCGCTGAGCTTGCCGTTTGCGATGTTTTTTATTTTATATGCCGCATTCCAAATTCTAGCCTTGCCTTACCTGCATAAAATTTTGATGCCATTATTGCTGTTGCTCAGTGCCTCAATTGGCTATAACGCACTGTTTTACAATGTGTATTTTGACACTAATATGTTGGAAAACGTGTTGCAAACCTCGTTTACCGAGGCGAGTAAATTGGTCACCTTCTCCTATATCTTGTGGATTGTTGTTTTCGGGGTCGTGCCGTCACTGCTGTATGTGATGGTGAAAGTGAACTACCGCACTTGGTATAAAGAAATTGGGGTGCGGCTGTTGTTGATCGCCTTGTCGGCGGCGGTGATCGGTGGCATCGCGAAATTTTATTACCAGGATTACGCTTCGTTTTTCCGCAACAATAAACAAGTTGTCAACTTAATCGTACCGAGCAATTTCATCGGCGCCGGGATCAATGAAGTCAAACGGATTCAGCAAGCTAACCGTCCATTTGAACAGATCGGTTTAGATGCACAACAGGTTAAATCAGACGGACAAAAAAGACGAGTGCTGGTGTTGGTGGTGGGCGAAACAACTCGTGCGCAAAATTGGGGTTTGAACGGTTATCAAGTCAACGGACAGCCGCGACAAACCACGCCTAAGCTGGCGGCGTTGGGCAGTGAGTTGGTCAATTATCCGCAAGTAACCAGTTGCGGCACCGCAACCGCAGTGTCGGTGCCGTGTATGTTTTCAGTGATGGATCGCAGCAATTTCAACAGCTCAGTGGCGCAAAAGCAGGATAATCTGTTGGATATTGCGCAACGCAGTGGCATCAATATTTTATGGTTGGACAACGATACTGGCTGTAAAGGCGTGTGCGATCGGGTGCTGACTGAAAATCTGACGGGCACAAACTCAGCGGAATTTTGTCGTAACGGCGAATGTTTGGACGATATTTTGCTGCAAAATTTCGAGCAGCGCTTGCAAGCCGATCCAAACAAAGATTTGATTGTGGTGCTGCACACTATGGGCAGCCATGGACCGACCTATTTTGAGCGTTACACCCCGGAATACCGTCAATTTACGCCGACTTGTGACACGCAGGATATTGCCAAATGTTCAAAAGAACAGTTAGTCAATACCTACGATAACGGCATTTTATATATTGACCAATTCTTGGATCAAGTGATTACCACGCTGAAAAAACAGCCGAATTTTGACAGTGCACTGTTGTATGTGTCGGATCACGGTGAATCACTGGGCGAAAACGGTATGTATCTGCACGGCACGCCGTACTCGATTGCACCGGATGAACAAACCCATGTTCCGGCAGTTTTCTGGGCATCGCAAGGTTGGCAAGCACAGCGCAATTTGGATCTGTCATGTTTGCAAAAAAACGCAAATGCTACTGCTTATTCGCAAGACAACTACTTCCATTCGATCTTGGGCTTAATGCAGATTAAAACCACAGTTTATAACCCGACAATGGATATATTCGCTGGCTGTAGCCGCTAGCATCAGTATCAGCAAATACAGGCTGAGAGAAATAGGTTTGACCGCACTTGGTTAAAATAAGCGTTAAAGATGAGCGTTAAAAATAAGCAAAGTGCGGTATTAATCACCGAATATCACCGCATTACTGAAAAAATACTTGACGAAAAGCGGATAACTCCCTATAGTTTGCGCCCTATCAGTTCTCAAATAGCAGTACCCATACTCAACGGTGAGATGTCCGAGAGGCTGAAGGAGCACGCCTGGAAAGTGTGTATGCGCGAAAGTGCATCGAGGGTTCGAATCCCTCTCTCACCGCCATCTACTTTGCATTCCTGTATTATTTCTTTTTGTATTCACCAAATGTAAAAAACCGCACTTTACAGCACGGTTTTCTGTCAGTTTCAAGCATAACTAAAAACTATAGCCAGCCTTTGCGTTTAAAATAGATATACGGCGCAAACGCAGCGAGCAGCATTAAGCCGAGCGCCATCGGATAACCAAACTCAAAGCCGAGTTCCGGCATCTCTTTAAAGTTCATGCCGTAATTAGAGGCGACTAACGTCGGCGGCAGGAAGATCACCGAGACCACTGAGAAGATTTTGATAATTCGGTTCTGTTCAATATTGATAAAGCCCATTGCCGCCTGCATCAAGAAGTTGACTTTTTGGAACAGTGATTCGTTGTGCGGTTGTAGTGATTCAATATCGCGCAGCACTTCGCGAGCCTGTTCCAACTGGCTTGCCGGTAGGCGGGTTTTACGTACCAGAAAGCTTAGTGCGCGTTGGGTATCCATCAAGCACAACCGCACTTTCGAGCTGGCATCTTCCTGCTCTGTCAGGGTAGAAAGGGCGCGGTCAAAGGCTTCGCCTTGTTTGCCGTCCAGGATAACTCGACTTAATTGTTCCAAATCGGCATAAATGGTTTCAATAACGTCCGCTAATTGTTCGATTTTGGTTTCAAACAGATCTAACAGTAGTTCATAGGCATTACAGGCTTCCAATTTTTGAATGCGTGAACGCATACGATACAGGCGGAATGCCGGCAGTTCGCGATCGCGTAGCGTGAAAAGGCGACCGTCGCGCAGGGTGAAAGCGACAGTGGAAATGTCTGCGTAATCATCTTCGTCTTCACAATAGAAAAAAGAGTGCAGGTGCAGTCCGTCTTCGTCCTCAAAGAAACGGGCGGAGGCTTCTAAATCTTCCAGTTCAAGGTAGCTGGCAAGGCTCTGTCCGAGACCTTGTTGTAAAATGTCACGTTCTTCGCTGCTTGGATCAATCAGATCAATCCAAATGGCGCTGTCTAAATTCTGGCTGGTCTCGTCGATGCGAACCAAGCGGGCATTGTCCAAGGCAAAAGCACCAATCATATTTCATACTCCCCGGTGAGTGATGAACACGCAATGAACAAGGATAAGACGCCGGTAAATTTCAGCAATAGGGAAAGCAAGGATTGTTTATACCTATCTGCGAGAGTTTCGCCGACAAGCAGGTTGAGATGAGGGCGAAGAATCAAGCGTGAGAATTAAACCAGTATCGACTGTGACTGTCCAAAGTGTGTGTCCTCATATTATTAAATCGTGCGAATATTACGCTTTCGAGCCATAAAGGTCAAGTCATTCTCTTTGCGGCAGATCGGCGACAGATTATCGTTACTATCGGTCGTGATTGAGCAGATCCAACACTCCAAAATAAATAAATTGCAGAAAATTTGCATAACAAAAATAATAATATGTGATCTGGCACATGCTCTTTTTTATTTTGTAATGGTATGATTTAGCAAGAAGTTAGGCAATATCTCTAGGGTCTGTTGATCTTTGTTTATAATTTGAGCTATAGACTATTTTTCGCCAATACAAGGCAAAAGTTGTGAAGTTTAGTCATTCTAAACGAACGACTTTTGCCTTGTATTGGCGAAAAATAGTCATAGTCCTACGGATTGTGTTTAAAATGAGCACACTCGTCGTTGTAATCCTCATCAATAGTCTCGCTATTGATTTCGGCTTACGCCTAGATTGTGCTCATTTTAAACGACAACTCAAAATATAAACAAAGATCAACAGACCCTATAATAACTTATCATAAAGAGGCAAAAAGGAGGCAGTTATGTACAAGCACGTTTTAGTGGCTGTGGATCTATCTGAAGACAGTCCGATACTGTTAAATAAGGCGGTGGATATCGCTATACGGCACGAAGCAAAGCTGTCGTTGATTCATGTAGATGTCAATTTTTCCGATCTCTATACCGGCTTAATTGATATTAATATGGCGACGATGCAGGATCGTATTTCGGTTGAAACACAAGAAGCGTTGAATAAATTGGCCGAATCGGTGGATTTTCCGATTACGGAAAAACTGAGCGGCACCGGTGATTTGGAACAAGTGCTGAAAGAGGCGATTGGCAAATATCAGGTGGATTTGCTGGTGACTGGGCATCATCAGGATTTTTGGAGCAAGTTGATCTCCTCCACTCGCCAAGTGATGAACTCAGTGACGATTGATATGCTGGTTGTCCCGTTAAAAGAGCAAGATTAATCGATAATTTTTAGCCGTTTGACCGCACTTTAACCGACGAACTATCGGTGAAATCATAAAGTGCGGTCTATTTGCTTTAAAATCCGTTGCAATTGCCGGCAATCCTACCTAAAGCCATTCCCCAAGCCTATTTTTTATGCGAAAATAAACAGTTTACAGAATTTGTTAGGTCGTGGTGCTGAGCTTGGTGCAAAGCACGGCGACGTTATTCCACAGGATTAAATGAATGAAAACAACAGCAGATATCAGACGCGATTTTTTGCGTTTTTTTGAAACCAAAGAGCACCAAATTGTCGCCAGCAGCTCGTTAGTGCCGGAAAATGATCCGACACTATTGTTTACCAATGCCGGTATGAACCAGTTTAAAGAGGTGTTTCTCGGACAAGATCAACGCAGCTATAAACGTGCTACTACTGCACAGCGTTGTGTACGTGCCGGTGGCAAGCATAACGATTTAGAAAATGTCGGTTACACCGCGCGTCATCATACCTTTTTCGAAATGCTGGGCAATTTCAGCTTTGGAGATTATTTTAAACAAGAGGCAATTGAATATGCGTGGGAGTTTCTGACTTCTGCTGCTTGGTTGAACCTGCCAAAAGAAAAATTGTGGGTCACGGTGTACGCAACTGATCAGGAAGCTTATGATATTTGGAATAAAATTGTTGGTGTACCGGCAGAACGGATCGTGCGGATCGGTGATAACAAAGGCGCGCCTTATGCGTCAGATAACTTCTGGCAAATGGGCGACACCGGTCCTTGCGGCCCTTGCACCGAGATTTTCTACGATCACGGCGACCACATCTGGGGCGGTCCACCAGGATCGGCTGAAGAAGATGGCGACCGTTACATCGAAATTTGGAATGTGGTCTTTATGCAATTCAACCGTCAAGCAGATGGTGCTATGTTGCCGTTGCCGAAACCATCGGTGGATACCGGTATGGGTTTGGAGCGGATTACAGCGGTATTGCAGCATGTGAATTCCAACTATGAGATTGATATTTTCCGCCGTTTGGTCACGAAAGCCGCCGAGATCACGGATACTGCTGATTTGAAAAATAAATCTTTAAACGTGATTGCCGATCATATTCGCTCTTGTGCGTATTTGATTGCCGACGGCGTGATTCCGTCCAATGAAGGGCGTGGTTATGTATTACGCCGGATTATCCGTCGTGCGGTGCGCCACGGTCATTTACTGGGGGCGAAAGGGGCATTTTTCTATCGCTTGGTGCCGACCTTGATCGAGGTGATGGCGGAAGCCGGAAACGAATTGAAAGAGAATCAAGCGCTAATCGAAAAATTGTTACGCCAAGAAGAAGAGCAGTTTGCCCGCACGTTAGAGCGTGGTTTGGTGCTGCTAGACGAAGCGTTGGCGAAAGTAGAAGATAATCTGTTGCCTGGCGAAGTGGTGTTCAAACTTTATGATACCTATGGCTTCCCTTATGATTTAACAGCAGATATTTGCCGTGAAAAAGCGATTACCATTGACCAAGCGGGCTTTGACCGTGCAATGGAAGCACAACGTCAGCAGGCACAAGCCGCCAGCCAGTTTGGAATTGACTATAGTAATGTTATTTCCGTTGACGGTGAAACTTGTTTCGAAGGCTACAGTGAGTCAGAAAGCTTAGGCAAGGTGGTGGCAATTTTCCATGACGGCAAAGAAGTGGAGCGCATTCAAGCCGGACAAAGTGCGGTGGTGGTGCTGGATAATACGCCATTTTACGGTGAATCTGGTGGACAAATCGGCGACACAGGACGCTTGGAAAGTCAAAGTGCGGTTTTCACGGTCAAAGATACGCAAAAATATGGCAAAGTGTTCGGACATATCGGGGAGTTGCGGCAAGGTGAACTGGTGGTAGGGCAGAGTTTGAATGCGGTAGTGGATAGCCAACGTCGTGCCGAAATCTCGTTAAACCACTCGGCAACGCACTTGCTGCATGCGGCGTTGCGCCAGGTTCTGGGTACTCATGTCAGTCAAAAAGGCTCGTTGGTGTCCGATAGCATGTTGCGTTTTGATTTTGCGCAACCGGAAGCAATCAGCAAAGCACAATTAACGAACATTGAAAATCTGGTCAACCAACATATTCGTGCCAACTATCCGGTGGTAACCGAAATTATGGATTTAGACGCTGCTAAAGCTAAAGGTGCGATGGCATTGTTCGGTGAAAAATACAGCGAGCAAGTGCGGGTGTTGTCAATGGGCGATTTTTCAACCGAACTGTGTGGCGGAATTCATGCCAACAGAACCGGTGACATAGGGCTATTTAAAATCACCTCTGAAGGGGCAATTGCAGCCGGAATTCGCCGAATTGAAGCGGTTACAGGGCAAAATGCGATGGATTGGCTGCATCAGCAGCAAGCGGTGTTACAGCAAAGTGCAGATTTGCTGAAAACCGATGGCAACAGTTTGCTCGACAAAATTAATCAATTGCAAGAACGCAATAAACGAGCGGAAAAAGAGTTGCAACTGTTGAAGGAGAAGGCCGCACAACAGGCTGGTAATGATTTGGCGAAGCAGACCCAAACCATTAACGGGGTACAAGTGGTGTTGCAAAAACTGGATGGCGTTGAAGCGAAATCCTTGCGGATGATGGTTGACGACCTGAAAAACCAATTGGGTTCAGCCGTGATTGCATTTGCCTCGGTGGCAGACGGTAAAGTGAATTTGATTGTCGGGGTTACAGCGGATTTAACCGCAACAGTGAAAGCCGGTGAGTTGGTGAACTTGATGGCAGAGCAGGTCGGCGGCAAAGGCGGTGGGCGTCCGGATCTGGCGATGGCAGGCGGCACACAGCTTGAGAATGTTGCGATTGCACTCGCCAGCGCCAAGACATGGCTGGAAAATAAATTGTAATTAAATCAATGCAAATGAAAAACAGGGTTTTGACCCTGTTTTTATTTTTGTGTGCCACTGCACATTTTGTGGTTTTTCCATTCACTTTTTTTTATGAAATAAAGTATTATCAATATGTGTTATTTTTCGGTAATAAATATTTTTTACCACAGATAATACCTTTATTGCTATCAAAGAGGGATATATGCTGATTCTGACGAGAAAAATCGGTGAAAGTTTGCTAATCGGAGAAGATATATCGATCTCCGTACTCAGTGTGCGCGGTAATCAAGTGAAAATTGGAGTTGACGCTCCAAAAGAGGTTGCGGTACATCGAGAGGAAATATATCAGCGTCTTAAAGAAGCAGATGATAAAAAAGTAGATCAATAGTAATTGGAGTTTTCAGATGACAAAATTAACATGTTTCAAAGCTTATGATGTTCGTGGTCGTTTAGGCGATGAATTAAATACCGATATCGCCTATCGTATTGGCCGTGCCTTCGGACAGTTTCTACAGCCTAAGCAAGTGGTTGTCGGTGGTGACGTTCGCTTGAGCAGTAAAGAGCTGAAAAGTGCCTTAACCAACGGTTTGCTTGATTCCGGGGTTGATGTGATTGATTTGGGATTGACCGGCACTGAAGAGGTCTATTTTGCGACTTCGTTCCTGAAAGTTGATGGCGGGATTGAAGTCACAGCCAGCCATAATCCAATGAATTACAATGGATTAAAGTTTGTAAAAGCCGGTTCGCGCCCAATCAGCGCTGATAGTGGTTTAGGCGATATTCAGAAATTAGCTGAAGAGAATAATTTTCCGGATGTGGCAAAACGTGGTGAGTATAAGCAGCTTTCTGTGTTGCAAGAATATGTCGATCACCTGTTAACCTATGTTAATTTAGAGAATTTCAATAAGCCGTTAAAACTGGTGATCAATTCCGGAAATGGTGCAGCAGGTCATGTGGTTGACGAATTGGAAGCGCGTTTTAAACAGCATGCGCCGTTGGTCAGCTTTATTAAAGTCCACAATGAGCCGGACGGCAACTTCCCACACGGGATCCCTAACCCGATTTTGCATGAAAACCGTCAAGATACCATTGATGCGGTGCTGGCAAACAAGGCAGATATGGGGATTGCTTTTGACGGTGACTTTGACCGTTGTTTCTTGTTTGATGAAAACGCCACTTTTATCGAAGGTTATTATATTGTCGGTCTATTAGGACAGGCATTCTTGGCGAAAAACCCGGGGGCTAAAATTATCCTCGATCCACGTTTGATGTGGAACACCGTTGAGTTGGTTGAAGAAATGGGCGGTGAAGCGGTGGTGTCTAAATCCGGACACTCGTTTATCAAAGAAAAAATGCGCGCAGTTGATGCAATTTATGGCGGCGAAATGAGTGCACACCACTATTTCCGTGACTTCTTCTATTGTGATAGCGGCATGATCCCATGGCTATTGGCGGCAGAATTGTTGTGCACCACGGGTAAAACCTTGGGGCAATTGGTCGGTGACCGTTTGAATGCTTATCCATCTCCTGGGGAGATCAACAGCAAGCTGGAAGATGCGCAAGTGGCGATTGCCCGTGTGCGTGACTTCTATGAAAAAGATGCCATTGCAGTCGATGAAATGGACGGCATCAGCATTGAATATCCGACCTGGCGTTTCAACCTGCGTAGTTCCAATACTGAACCGGTGGTTCGTCTAAACTTGGAAACGCGTGGTGACAAAGCGCTGATGGAAGAGAAAACCACTGAGATTTTAGCCTTACTCAGACAGTAGTTTTAGCGTAAAATACTATCCGCTTTCAGGTTGTTACTGAAAGCGGATTTTGCTATTTCTTTAATGACCAAACTGATGATAAAAGGATATTACATGAAAGTTATTATTCCCGTTGCCGGATTAGGCACTCGAATGTTGCCTGCGACCAAAGCTATTCCGAAAGAGATGTTGACGATTGTAGATAAACCGTTGATTCAATATGTGGTCAGTGAATGTGTCAATGCAGGCGTCAAAGAGATTATCTTAGTCACTCACTCCTCTAAAAACTCAATTGAGAACCATTTTGATACGTCGTATGAATTGGAATCTATGCTCGAAAAACGAGTGAAGCGCCAGTTGCTGGAAGAAGTGCGGTCAATTATTCCGCAGGGTGTTACGATTATGCATGTGCGGCAGGGGAATGCCAAGGGCTTAGGGCACGCTGTGTTGTGTGCCAAACCGCTCGTTGGCGATGAGCCTTTTGCGGTGGTGTTGCCGGATGTGATTTTGGCAGAGTTCAGTGCCGATCAGAAAAAAGAGAATTTGGCCGCCATGCTGCAACGTTTCAAACAAACCAAAATCAGCCAAATTATGGTGGCGCCGGTAGCGGTGGAAGATGTCAGCAACTACGGTATTGTCGATTGCGGTGAAGCGGTGTTGGAAGCCGGGCAAAGTGCGGTGATCAATAACATTGTAGAAAAACCAGCTCAAGAAGAAGCCCCATCAAATCTTTCCGTCGTCGGGCGTTATGTGTTCTCGAGTGCGATTTGGAATTTATTGGCAAAAACACCGGTCGGTGTTGGGGATGAAATTCAGTTAACTGATGCAATTGATATGCTTATCGAGCAAGAAACCGTGGAAGCATTTCATATGAGCGGCAAAACCTTTGATTGCGGTGATAAGTTGGGGTATTTGCAAGCGATTGTTGAATACGGCGTCAAACACCCGAAATTGGGTGGCGAATTTAAGCAGTTTTTGCAGCAGTTTAGCAAAACACTGTAGTTATAAAATAGCGCAAGCTAATCGGGTGGCGAGTACCACCCGAAAGCTCAAGGGCTTAGCCTTCTAAGGTATAAGGCAGCGGATATAAGCACAGCGGTTGTGGATTATCCTCGCTTAAGCGGAAACGCTGACTTGATTCAGTATCATTTGCCAAAACCACTTGTAGCCACAACACACCGTCCTGTCGCACATAATTTAAAACGGAGCCGGTTTTGCGCCAGTTGCTATCCAGCAGCAGTTCAACAGCTTGTCCGAGGCTCGGATCGGTATCAGATTGACCTACCAACGTGAATAGTGCTCTTTTGTTGGCACCGCGATATTTGGCTCTGGCGATGGTTTCTTGCCCGATATAGCAACCTTTATGGAAAGAGACGGTTTGTTCCAGCAGTTGTAAATTGATGGCTTGAGGAATAAATTGATTCTGGCTTTCTGCCGTTAGTAACGGTATGCCGTCTTGAATATCCAACAGATCCCAAGCGGTTGTAGTGACGGTTGGGGTGATCAAAACCGCACTTTCACTGATCAAGATCCAACGTGGCTGAGGGTGTTCAATATACAATAAACTCTGCCCATCAGCATGAATCAGCGGCGTTTCGGCATTCGGCAGTTGCTCGCTGAGGGCTGTGATGGTTTGCGATGCTTGTCTGCCGGCAAAGCCGATTAAAGTGCGGTCTTGCACCAGCTTAAAACTGACTTTTGAAAAGACTGCATATTTTTTCAGTTGTTCCAATGCCGTTGGCATCAATGCGTTGCGGATAATAAAATAAAATTGCTGCGAGCCAACACGAACCAGGCGGAACACTGACCAAACTTTGCCTTTAGGATCACAATGTGCGGTTAACGTTGAATTTCCGACCGTCAATTTGCTGATATCAGTGGTTAACTGACCTTGTAAAAATTTTTCACTGTCCTCACCGCTCACTTCAATTAATTGGTAGTGGCTCAATTCACAAACCATGTTGGGATGGGTTTCTGTCATCAGTGGGTATTGGCAATGTATTGTCATGGTTTTCTCTTTTTAGCATGGATAAGTCGTCTTGATTCTACACTGATTTCAGGGCAAAAGGCTATCGTTAAAAATGCGATCAAATCTTAAATTATGTAGTTTTTATGACAATTTTTATACAATCAATCTCTTTATCCTTATTTGCATTACTCACGTTCTTCACTAAACAAGGATATTGTATGAACTTAAGCAAAACAGCAGGATTGATTATCGCCATGTTACCTTTTTTAGCTCAAGCAGCGCCTAATGCTAACGGTTTATTAACCGTGCCGAGTCAATATAATGCGACAGAAACCGTAGAATTGATTGAAAAAACGGTTACTGACAAAGGTATGACGGTTTTCGGCGTAGTTGACCATCAAAAAGCGGCGCAAGACAATGGCTTGACCATGCCTGCGGCGACGGTGGTTTTATTTGGTAGCCCTAAAGTCGGCACACCGATTATGATTGAACATCCAACAATCGCAATTGATTTGCCGCTGAAAGCGTTGGTGTGGGAAGACAAAGCCGGTAAGGTATTTGTTTCATTAAATCAAGCGGAATTTCTGGGCAATCGCCATGAAGTGCCGCAAGAACTCTCACAAAAATTAGCGGGAGCTGAAAAGTTGCTTTCCAATACAGTGAGCGCAGCTAAATAAGCAACCCTAACGAAATTACTTTACTCGCCCATAAAAAACCGCACTTTGTTCAAAGTGCGGTTTGTCATTATGATTGATTAAACTTAGGCTTTTGGACCGGCGGCGACTAAAGCTTTGCCTTCATCGTTGTCGGTATATTTGTCGAAGTTTTTCGCAAAACGTCCTGCCAAATCTTCTGCTTTGGCTTGCCACTGTGCTTTATCGGCATAAGTATCACGCGGATCCAAAATCGCCGGATCAACGCCCGGAAGTGCTGTCGGAATGGCTAAGCTAAAGATAGGTAATTGATTCATTTCTGCTTTTTCAATTGAACCGTCTAAGATCGCATCAATGATACCACGAGTATCTTTAATAGAGATCCGTTTACCTGTTCCGTTCCAACCGGTGTTGACCAAATAGGCTTCCGCACCGGAGGCTTGCATGCGTTTTACCAGCACTTCTGCGTATTGTGTCGGATGTAATGACAGGAATGCTGCACCGAAACAGGCGGAGAAGGTTGGCGTTGGCTCAGTGATGCCGCGCTCAGTACCGGCCAGTTTGGCGGTGAAACCAGACAGGAAGTAATATTGAGTTTGTTCCGGGGTCAGTTTAGAAACCGGAGGCAACACGCCGAAGGCATCTGCCGTCAAGAAGATCACTTTTTTCGCATGACCCGCTTTAGAAACTGGTTTAACGATATTTTGGATGTGGTAGATCGGATAAGAAACCCGTGTATTTTCGGTTTTCGATCCGTCGTTGAAATCAATAGTGCCATCTTCCAATACCACTACGTTTTCTAACAGCGCATCACGTTTAATCGCACGGTAAATATCCGGCTCAGCTTCTTCAGACAGATTGATGGTTTTGGCATAGCAACCGCCTTCGTAGTTGAATACGCCTTCATCGTCCCAACCGTGTTCGTCATCACCAATCAGACGGCGTTTCGGATCAGTAGAAAGGGTGGTTTTGCCGGTGCCGGACAAGCCGAAGAAGACCGCAACATCGCCATCTTCGCCAACGTTGGCAGAACAGTGCATTGACGCTACCCCTTTTAACGGCAGGAAGTAGTTCATCATTGAGAACATGCCTTTTTTCATCTCGCCGCCGTACCAAGTTCCACCGATCAGTTGCACGCCTTCGGTCAGGTTGAACGCCACAAAGTTTTCCGAGTTCAAGCCTTGCGCTTTCCAGTTCGGGTTAGTGGTTTTTGATCCGTTTAATACCGTGAAATCCGGTTTGAAGCCTTTCAGCTCTTCATCACTTGGGCGGATAAACATATTTTTCACAAAGTGCGCTTGCCATGCCACTTCAGTCACGATCCGCACTGCTAAACGGGTGTCAGGGTTGGTGCCGCAGAAGGCATCGATCACAAACAAGCGTTTGCTGGAAAGTTGATCGGCAACCAATTTTTTCAGACTGCCCCAGGTCTCTTGGGTCATGGTTTTATTATCGTTTTTGGCTTTGTCGCTGGTCCACCACACGCTGTCTTTGGTTTTTTCGTCCAAGACGATATATTTGTCTTTCGGTGAGCGTCCGGTGAAAATGCCGGTATCGACCGCTACTGCACCGGTGGTGGTCAATGTGCCTTTTTCGTAACCTTGTAAATCTGCTTTGGTTTCTTCTTCAAACAAGAATTCATAACTTGGGTTATATACCACTTCTTTAACATCGTGGATTCCCAATACGGCCAATTCTTTTACTACTGAAGCTACATCTGTCATCTTTATTACCTCTGTTTTTGAGTAAGTTATTAAAATTAAATTCCGCAGTTATTGTAGAAGAAAAACAGAAATAAAAATGTTAGCTGGATCAAACTATTCAACATAGTTATCAGAAAAAAAGTAAGCGCGAGCCTTGTTGCGTCGCGCTTTTTAATAGAATTAGGTATTCCTGTTAAGGAATTGTTTAGGCACGGTTCGAATTTTGTTTAAGTTGTTCGATAGCCTGTTTGTCGAAAAAATAGTGGGTGCCACAACATTCGCATTGCATATCAATACTGCCATTATGTTCGTGCAAAATTTCATCAATTTCAGCATCATCAATCAATAATAGTGCTGCCCCGGAGCGCTCTGCGGAGCAACCGCAGTGGAAGCTGACCGCACTTGGAGTAAACAACTCGACGGTTTCTTCGTGATACAGTCGGTACAACAACTCTTCTGCCGGCAAAGCAAACAATTCCTGCGCTTTAACCGTGTGGGTCAGCATCTGCAAATGGTCTAAATCATCCAACGAGCCGCTACCGTCCGGCATAATTTGCAGCAGCATACCGGCGGCAACCGGTTTGCCTTCAAACTCACCGGTTTTGATGAAAAGTGCGGTTTTCAGTTGTTCGGAGCGTTCGAAATAGTCCTGTAGGCACTCACTGATTGTCGCTTTGCTCAATTCGACAATCCCTTGATAACGCTCGCCCTGTTTTGGGTTGATAGAAATCACTAACACTGCTTTGCCGATCATCTGCTGCAAGCTGCTGTCGTCAGCAATTTCGCCTTCCACCCGTGCCAATGCACGCAATTGCAGCTGATGATTGCCGTTGACCAACGCCAGCTTTAACGGACCATCTCCTTGAATTTGAACGGTAATATCGCCTTCGAATTTCAGCGTGGCAGTCAATAAACCGGTCGCTACCAGCATCTCGCCCAGTAGATTCTGTACCGCTTTCGGATAATGATGGGTATTCAAGGTTTCTTCAAAAGTGCGGTTCAAGCGCACCCATTCGCCACGCACCGCTTTTTGCTGAAACAGGTAGCGGTGCAGGGTGTCATTGTCTGGTTGGTAAGCTTTAAATTCGGTCATATTTTATCCATTGTGATTTATTTATGTTTGGCTTGTATATATGGGTGTTTTGTGGATTTGCAAGGGGAACAAATAATGGGTTGATCTCATTTCCTAGTCTAATTTCTTAATATGTGCCGATTCGTTTTTGCGTATTTTTATAGACTTTCTCACTGTCACGCTGACCAATAGCAATCACAAAAACTGTTACTTTTTCATCTTGTACTTGATAGATCAAGCGATACCCAGAAGTGCGTAATTTAATTTTGTAACAATTTGGAAATTCCCGTAATCGATTGGTTTCAATTTTAGGATTTTTTAGGACTTCAAAAAGTTTCTTTTTAAGTTGAACTTTGATTGTTTCCCCTAATTTTCGCCACTCTTTTAATGCTCTTGGATCAAAAACCAGTTCATAGCTCATCTAAAGTTACCTTGATACCTTGCTCAGGATTATTTAGTCGATAGCGTACGGTTTCAAGTAATGCTAAATCCTCGTCGTTGAGCATAACGGTCTGAATGGGAAATTTTTTATTTTGTGCTACATATTGAAACAAGATTCGAACGGCTTCGGTCGGAGTCATATTCATTTTTTGTAATGCGTGATAGGCATCTTGCTTCAACTGATCATCTAAACGGATATTTAACGTTGCCATATTAGCTCCTTTCGTTTTATTATCAGCATAAATTGTAATGCAAAATAGCATTACACTCAAGTAAGAATTGGCTATTCTTGATACTTAAACCGAATCAAATCGCGCCGTTCTTTTTTATTCGGGCGCCGTTCGGGGTTGGGCATGGAAAGAGCGTTGGCTTTACGGGCGGCGGCGATTTGTTCGCGTTTGGTGATGCTGGCAGTGGTTTCTTGATATAGCAACTGTGCCTGTGCTGCGCCGTTGCGTTTGTCGGAGATGGATAAAATTTCCACCTCTTTTTCATCACTGCCTTGACGCAACTTCAGCATTGCACCGATTTCGACGATTTTGCTGGGTTTGCTTCGCTGTCCGTTATAATGCACCTTGCCGCCGTCGATCATCTCGCGGGCAATCGAGCGGGTTTTATAAAAACGGGCCGCCCACAGCCATTTGTCCAATCTGACCTGTTCCATTTTTTATCCTGATAACGAGCCTAATAAAGTCTGAAAATCGGTGATACTTGGGTGGTTGTTAAATTGCTTTGGCGGTTGTTGCGAATCAGGTGTTGTGATGCCTAATGTGTACGCCATTTGATTGCTTTTAGCCTGATCTAACACCGGCTCCATATCGTCAATTAACAAAGTGCGGTCGGGATTGAGCTGACAGTGTTGATATACCGATTGCCACAGTGCGCTGTGCATTTTCGGTCTTTGGAATTGGTGAGACGAGAGTAGTTGCTCGAAATAACTGCTCAGATTGCAGTTGTCCATTTTTACCTGTAGGCTAAAAGGATGTGAATCTGTCAGTAAAATCAACTGCTTGTCTAATTTTTGCAATGACTCCAACAGCGGGTAAACTCCCGAACGCACTTGGGTGTTGAGAGCGTGCTGCCGCTGCATTTCGCGAATCGGCAAATCCAATGTTTTCGCCCAATGATCAATATCGTACCACTGCATACTGTGTTCAATATCGCGATACAGTTGTTGAATCCGGGCGTGGCAAGTTTGTGCGTCCAAGCCCTCTTTGTCGGCATAGGTTTGCGGCACCAGCTGTTTCCAAAAATAGGCATCTAAATGCAGGTCGATCAAGGTGCCGTCCAGGTCAAATAATATGGTATCGATGTTATCCCAATCGATGATTTTCACGCTTAATCCTTGTTTATGCTTTTTGTTATCATGGGTTATTGGCCGCTAAATGCCACGGACAATGTGACCGCACGTTGTCATGAAAGTGCAGCGGAAATACTCCAAAATGATGGTGTTGCTATCAACATCTTCTGGTCACCAAGCCTGATTATATGCTATTGTTACCGGGATTTATAGTTAATCCGCAGGAGCCAGCATGTGTGAAACTCGGCAAAAACCCAAAATCCTTTCTCTCTCTGTTGCTGCCAAATCGAAAATTTTTGAAATCCAAGCGGTAGACTTAGAATTTGCCAACGGTGAGCGGCGAACATTCGAACGTTTTAAACCCAGCCAGCGAAGTGCGGTCTTGGTGGTGGCAATTCACCAAGACCACTTATTATTGGTACGAGAGTATGCGGTCGGTACCGAACGTTATGAACTGGGTTTTGCCAAAGGGCTGATGGATCCGGGCGAAACGCCGCAACAAAGTGCCAACCGTGAATTGCAGGAAGAGATTGGCTTCAAAGCCGATAAATTGACATTATTGCGCACCGTAATCACCTCCCCCGGTTTTATGCATAACCCGATGCACATTTTTCTGGCTGAACAGTTAACGCCATCGTGCTTGGCCGGCGACGAGCCGGAGCCGCTAGAGCTGGTGGCGTATCCGCTCAGTGAGTTGGAGCAGCTGTTGTCACAACAGGATTTTTGTGAGGCGCGTAATCTGACCGCACTTTACCTGCTGCGCGATCATCTAGCGGCGCAATCAGAAGCATAAACGGCGGTTGTTATGAATAAAATTATCTTGACCAACGAACTGCTGAACGCCGCCTTGTCGATTGCCAAACGGGCAGGCGAGCTGCTGTTGACTTTTTATTATCAGGATATCGACAGTGAATTGAAGCAGGACAATACGCCGGTTACCGCCGCAGATTTGGCAGCCAGCCGTTTTTTGGTGGATGAATTGCAAGCGTTGACGCCCGGCGTGCCGGTGCTGTCGGAAGAGAGTCAAACCATTGAATTCAGCGAGCGTCGCCATTGGCAACAATATTGGTTGGTCGATCCGTTGGACGGTACACAACAGTTTTTGCAAAAGACCGATCAATTTTCAGTGCTAGTCGCCTTGGTGCAAGATCATCAGCCAACGTTGGGCATTGTCTATTCCCCGGTGCCAAGATTGGCATTTTACGCAATGGATAAATTTGGCGCCTATAAGCAGCAAAACGGCGTGATTAGTCGTTTACAAACTTGCCCCCCAAGTGATGAAGTGATTCGAATTGTTGTTGGACAGAATGTGGCGCAAGATCAGGTGTTGGCGTGTTTTCGAGATCAGTTTGAATATCAACTGTTGCGTTACGGATCCAGTGGTCTAAAAGGTGCGCTGGTGGCGGAAGGACGTAGCGATTGTTATATTCGTTTGGGCAAAACCGGTGAGTGGGACACCGCTGCGGTTGAATGTATCTTGCGTGAAACCGGCGGTAAAATCGTGGATTTATACGGCGAGCCCCTGAGCTATAATCGGCGGAATACCTTGATCAACCCTGATTTTATTATGCTAGGCAATGCGGCGTTTCCGTGGCGAAAGGTGGTGCGTTTTCAACAGCATCTTAAACCGAATGTAGAAAAACAGTGTAATAAACCGTAAATGATCAAATGCTGAGCCTGAAATAGACGATAAGCGTATAATAAGCGATTGACGGCAAGAATTCATCTTATTAGACTGCAATGATTGCTGATCAAAAAGGTCGTGGACCTGAAAGGATAAAAAATGAAAAAACCGGACAACAACAGCCTTGTTATTTTTGGCGCTTCGGGAGATTTGACCCACCGTAAATTGATTCCCGCCTTATACCATCTGTTTAAAAATGGTCGTTTAGCAGATGATTTTGCGATTTTAGGCGTGAGCAGAACTGAATACAGTGACGCACAATATCGTGAAAAATTGAGTGACATTTTGGCAAAGAGCGAAAACATTGCAGCGGCTGAGATGGATGAGTTTTTTTCGCATGTTTATTACCAAGCGATTGATACCTCGAACGAAGCCGATTATGCCAAAGTCAAAGTGCGGTTGCAGCAGTTGGAGCAAGCGCACCATACCGGCGGCAACACGCTGTTCTATCTTTCCACGCCGCCAAGCCTGTACCCGGTGATCCCGGCGTGTCTGGCGGCGCATGGGCTGAACCACCAGAATCACGGTTGGAAACGCCTAGTGGTGGAAAAACCGTTCGGCTACGATTTGGCATCGGCAATCAGCCTCGACAGCAAACTGCATGAGGATTTTGACGAATCACAAATTTATCGGATCGACCATTATTTAGGCAAAGAAACCGTACAGAATATTTTAGTGCTGCGCTTTTCTAATGGTTTGTTTGAGCCGCTGTGGAATCGTAATTACATTGATTATGTGGAAATTACCGGGGCAGAATCGCTTGGTGTGGAAGAGCGTGGCGGCTATTACGACGGCTCCGGCGCAATGCGTGATATGTTTCAAAACCATTTGCTGCAAGTGTTGGCGATGATCGCGATGGAATCGCCAGCCGTGATCAATGCTGATGCGATGCGTAATGAAGTGGTGAAAGTGCTGCAAAGCCTGCATCCGCTGAGTGATGAAGACTTGGAAAAATATCTGGTACTGGGGCAATACACCGGTGCTAAAGTGCGTGGCGAATACCAAAATGGTTATCGCGAAGAAAAAGGCGTTGATCCGCAATCGCGCACCGAAACCTATATGGCACTGAAATTGAAGATCGACAACTGGCGTTGGAGCGGCGTGCCGTTTTATATCCGTACCGGCAAACGGCTGCCGACTCGGGTGACTGAAGTGGTGATTCACTTTAAGAAAACCCCACATCCGGTGTTCAGCACCAATGCACCAGAGAATAAATTGATTATCCGCATTCAACCGAATGAAGGAATCGTGATGAGTTTCGGCTTAAAAAATCCGGGTTCCGGATTTGAAGCCAAAGAGGTATCGATGGATTTTCATTATCAGGACTTGGCGGATAAGAATATTCTGGATGCTTACGAACGCTTGCTGCTGGATTCACTGTTGGGAGACGCAACCCTGTTTTCTCGCAGTGATGCGGTGCGAGCCTGTTGGAAATTTGTCCAACCGATATTGGATTACAAAGCCAATAACCCAAAACTATATGGATACGCCAGCGGAACTTGGGGGCCACAAGAAGCAGATTTTATGATGGAATCCAAAAACCGCAGTTGGCGTTTCCCGTGTAAAAATTTAACGAATACGGAATATTGTGAGTTATAACATGAATTATATTACTTTTGCAGACGCACAAAGTGCGGTAGAGAAGATAGCCGAAGCATTTTTAACCTATAGTCAACAAGCCAAGCCGGTGCATATTTCGCTGTCCGGTGGCAGCACCCCGAAGTTGTTGTTTAAAACGTTGGCGGAACAGTATGCCGACAAAATCAATTGGCAAAATCTGCATTTCTGGTGGGGTGACGAGCGTTGCGTTGCGCCGGACGATGAAGAGAGCAACTACGGTGAAGTGCAGCGTTTACTGTTCGATCATATTCAGATTCCGGCGGAGAATATCCACCGCATTCGTGGCGAAGACGATCCGGAAGCCGAAGCCAAACGCTTTGCCGACGAAATGCTGGCGTTGCTGCCAAAAAACAGTGCCGGTGTACCGGAATTTGATTGGATTATTTTAGGTATGGGGCCGGACGGTCACACCGCCTCACTGTTTCCGCTGCAAGTGGATTTTGCCACAACAGAGTTGACCATTGTGGCGAAGCAGCCGCAATCAGGGCAACTACGGGTGTCCAAATCTGCTTACCTTATCGAAAATGCGAAACGCCTGACCTATTTGGTCACCGGCGCCAGTAAAGCTGATTTGTTGCATGAAATTCAACAGGCAGGCGAGAACGAGTTGCCCTATCCGGCGGCTAGGATCAAGGCGAATAACGGCAATACCGAATGGTATTTAGATGCTGATGCGGCATCGCAGTTACAGTAATTTAACCGAGATATAGTGAAATAATTGTAGGGGTGGATTGCATCTGCCCATTTACAAAATGCGGTATAACATATTAATCAACAATTTTAGCAAACTAAAAGGAAACAAATATGAAAGGTGATATCGGCGTAATCGGACTTGCAGTCATGGGGCAAAACCTGATTCTGAATATGAACGATCACGGCTTCAAGGTGGTGGCTTACAACCGCACCACCAGCAAAGTGGACGAATTTTTGCAAGGGGCGGCAAAAGGAACCAATATTATCGGCGCTTATTCATTGCAGGATTTAGCCGATAAACTGGAAAAACCGCGTAAAGTGATGTTGATGGTACGTGCCGGTGAAGTGGTCGATCAATTTATCGACAGCCTGTTACCGCACTTGGAACAGGGCGATATCATCATTGACGGCGGCAACTCCAATTATCCGGACACCAACCGCCGCGTAAAAGATTTGGCGGCTAAAGGCATTCGCTTTATCGGCGCCGGCGTATCCGGCGGCGAAGAAGGCGCACGTTTCGGACCGTCCATCATGCCGGGCGGCAACGAAGAAGCGTGGCAATATGTGAAACCAATCCTGCAAGCGATTTCCGCCAAAACCAAAGACGGTGAACCGTGCTGCGACTGGGTCGGTAAAGAAGGCGCCGGGCATTTCGTGAAAATGGTGCACAACGGTATTGAATATGGCGATATGCAGTTGATTTGCGAAGCTTACCAATTCCTGAAAGAGGGTTTGGGCTTAAGTTATGACCAATTGCACCACGTGTTCAGTAAGTGGAACAAAACCGAGCTGGACAGCTATCTGATCGAAATCACCGCCGATATTCTCGGTTATCGTGATGAAAACGGCGAACCGTTGGTAGAAAAAATTCTGGATACCGCCGGGCAAAAAGGCACCGGCAAATGGACCGGTATCAACGCATTGGACTTAGGTATTCCGTTGACCTTGATCAGTGAAGCGGTATTCGCCCGGTGCGTGTCGGCATTCAAAGAACAGCGTGTCGAAAACCAAGCGTTGTTCAATAAGCAGATCGGCACGGTTACAGGCGATAAAGCACAATGGATCGAAGCGGTACGCAAAGCACTACTTGCCTCAAAAATTATCTCTTATGCGCAAGGCTTTATGCTGATTCGTGAAGCGTCAGAAAATAATAATTGGGATCTGAACTATGGCAATACCGCACTTTTATGGCGCGAAGGCTGTATTATCCGCAGTGCGTTCTTGGGCAATATCCGTGATGCTTACGAGACTAATCCGAATCTGCAATTCTTGGGTGCTGACAGCTATTTCAAAACTATTTTGGAAAATGCGTTGCCGGAATGGCGTAAAGTCGTGGCGAAATCCATTGAGATCGGCTTGCCAATGCCGTGTATGGCGTCGGCCATCACGTTCTTAGACGGCTACACCAGCGCCCGTTTGCCCGCAAACCTGCTACAAGCACAGCGTGACTACTTCGGCGCGCACACTTACGAGCGCACCGACCGACCACGCGGCGAGTTTTTCCACACTAACTGGACCGGCAAAGGCGGCGACATCGCTTCTACGACTTATGAAGTGTAGTCACTGATTAATATTGGAAATAAAATTATAATAGTAGCTGTGTTTCTGTGGCAACACAGCTACTATAATTAAAAACGGAGGCTTGTATGCTGATAAAAGAAAAAGGATATGATGAATATCTGGCTGAAAAAATTGCAGCGGGGCGGGCGGATATTGCAGCTGGCCGTATTGTTACACTCGAAGAGGCAGAATTACTAACACTTGAGATTGTTGAACGGGTTGCGAATGAGGAAGCAGAGTTTGAACAAAATATCAAAGCGTTCGCTTAATTTTTCTGTTCGAGCATTAACTGAATTAGAGGATATTCTCACTAGTGTTGGTGAATATACCAATTCTGCGCGAAGTGTTGCAAAATTACGGTCACTTTTTTTTGAAAAATTTGATTTTATTTCAGAATTTCCGAAAGCCTATAAAGTGCAGTCTGACGGTAGCCGATACGCTTTTTGTCAACGCTATCGGATTGTTTATGAATACAATGAGGTGGAAAATAACGTATTCATTTTGACCGTGTTACACAGCCTGAAAAAATATCCATAGCGTAAACAATGACATTATCTATTATTTCCCAATAGAAAATCATCCATCAACAAAACCGCACTTTATTTCCTATTGGTTGATTCATATACTTCGAAGATACAAATTCACAAGGAGTTAATATGAACAACAAAATGCCGGCGATTTTTATCGGTCACGGTTCGCCCATGTTGGCGATTCAAGACAACCCATTCACCCCAAAATGGCGTCAAGCCGCACAGGCAATGCCGAAACCGAAAGCGATTTTGGTGATCTCTGCCCACTGGATCTCGATGGGGGTGGCAGAAACCGCGGCCTCCAATCCAGAGCTGATCTATGATTTTTACGGTTTTCCGGAGGCGCTGTATCAAGTGCAATATCCGGTGCCGGGCGCTCCGGCGTTGGCGGCACAAGTGAAAGATTTGGTGAACAATCCGAATATCAGTCTTGATATGGAACAAGGCTTGGATCACGGCACTTGGGCGGTGTTGAAACAGATGTATCCGGCGGCGGACATTCCGGTGGTGCAACTCAGTTTGGGCGGACGTTTGACAATGCAGCAGCATCTCGAACTGGCAAAATAGCTAAAATCGCTGCGGGAACAGGGGGTGTTGATTCTAGGCAGCGGCAACTTGATCCACAATTTGCGCCTAATCGACTGGCAGCGCCCAGATCAACTGTTCGGGTATGACTGGGCGCAGCGCGCGCAACAAACCTTATTGGATTTGATCCGTTCGGGCGATTTGCAAGCCCTCGTGAATTACCACACTTTAGGCGAGGACGTGCAAAAAGCGATTCCGACACCGGAGCACTATCTACCGTTGTTGTATATTTTGGCGCTGCAACAGTCGGAGGATAAGCTAACGATTTTCAACACCGATTTTGTTGGTGGCTCGTTGGATATGACCTGCGTTCAAGTCGGGTAATCTCAAGTTGATGTCAAAGTGCGGTTTATACCGCACTTTGTGCTTAGATTTAATGTTTATCTTGAAAATAGAAAAGATTATTGATTTTTAATTAAGTTATCACATAGAATACTAAATATTATTTATCAACAAAAGGAAAGCAATATGTTAAAAATCAATCAATATTTCGACGGCAAAGTAGCCTCAATCGGGTTGCAAACCGAAACCTTACCGGCAACGGTCGGGGTGATGTCGGTCGGTGAATACACCTTCGGCACCAGCCAGTTT
Organism: Testudinibacter aquarius; assembly: GCF_004342725.1. Lineage (GTDB taxonomy): Bacteria > Pseudomonadota > Gammaproteobacteria > Enterobacterales > Pasteurellaceae > Chelonobacter > Chelonobacter aquarius. The sequence continues at coordinate 92,020 of NZ_SMCP01000010.1, forward strand.
GAAACCATGACAGTGATCAGCGGCGCCCTAACCGTTAAGCTGCCACAAAGTGATGAATGGCAAACATTCACAGCCGGGGAAACCTTTACCGTCGATGCCAACCAATCGTTTGATCTGAAAGTCGCAGTCGAAACCGCCTATTTCTGTACTTACGGCTAATTAACAGACCGCACTTTTAACCATCATCGGCACCGCTAAGATGCCGATTTTTTATCTTTTAATGCCTTATTGTTTTCGAAAACAGGTTGAGCGCCACGATCATGCTCGGCGCGAAATGAGTGAATTCCGTGAGGCTTTCAGCATCGAGGTCGCAATAATTTCAGAGACAATTGCGATAAACAAAGATCAAAATCCCCTATTATGTAAAAAGGGGGACTTTGCAGCAGTGTAACATCGGATGATTTCTTTTGGGTTGATAATACGTTTCTTTTTCTTGGGTTGTTCCGCCAATCAGGAAAACTATAATGACCGCACTTTTGCTAGTAACCCTTTTTACTTTTTATTTTGATATTAAGAGAGAAACTGATGAACAATAAATTAAATTCCTATGCACCTTATGCTTTAGCCCTATTACGCATTATCGCCGCCTATATGTTTATTTGGCACGGTACGGCGAAGTTTTTCGAATATCCGGTTTCGATGACCGGCGGTAACGGCGGCGTGGCACTGTTTTCCCAATATGGTTTGGCCGGTGTGTTGGAAATCGGCGGTGGCATTTTGCTGGCGCTGGGACTGTTCACTCGCCCGGTGGCATTCCTGCTGTCCGGCCAAATGGCAGTAGCCTATTTCATGGTGCACGGTGCCGCTGGCAATATCTTGATGCCGTTGTTGAATCAAGGTGAATTAGCGGCACTGTATTCGGTAGTATTTTTCTACTTTGTGTTTGCCGGCCCGGGCGCATTAGCATTGGACAATAAAATTTGTAAAAAATAATTGCTTGTTGATGTTCAAACCACCCGTTCGGTTAACGCCGTACGGGTTTTTTTGTTATAGTCAGCAGCTGAATTGCAACGATGGAGAGAGAATATGTCATTAACAACTTTTCAACAACTGACCGCACTTTTGCATCAACAACAAGCACGTTATCGTATGGTTGAGCATCCAGCCTGCGGCAAGTCGGAAGAAGTCGCCAAGGTGCGTGGCACTGAATTAGGACAAGGCGCAAAAGCGTTATTGTGTGTGGTGAAAGGGCAAGGTACAAAGCAGTGGGTTTTAGCCATTTTACCGGCGGATAAGCAGGCGGATTTATCTCGCTTGGCAACCGCACTTGGTGGTTTGCGTGCGGCACTTGCCAGCCCGAAAGAGGTTAGCGAACTGACTGATTGTGTCTTTGGTGCGATTCCACCTTTCAGTTTTCATCCAGAATTAAAACTGGTTGCCGACCGCAGCTTGTTTGAGCGTTATAGCGAGCTGGCATTTAATGCCGGCACGTTGGAAAACTCAGTTATCCTCAACACTGAAGACTATCGTCGAATTGCCGCTCCTCAGCTGTTGGATTTCGTACAAAGTGCGGTTTAATTTTATAAATCTGTTTTCCGCTACAGAAAAAATGTAAATTAGGCTATAATTAGTGCTCGAATTTCACTCACTTTCATCTTAATCTGTAAAGGAAATTACCATGCAATCTAATCGTCCTATTCGCCAAGCTTTGTTGAGTGTCTCTGACAAAACAGGCGTTGTAGAATTTGCTCGAGGTCTTGTCGAGCGCGGCGTTAAGCTGCTTTCCACTGGCGGAACCGCCAAATTGTTGAGCGATGCAGGGCTGACAGTCAGCGAAGTGTCGAGCTATACTCAATTTCCGGAAATGATGAGCGGGCGGGTGAAAACCCTGCACCCGAAAATTCACGGTGGTATCTTGGGGCGGCGTGGGATTGATGATGCGGTGATGACGATTCACGGTATTCAGACGATTGATATTGTGGTGGTCAATCTTTATCCGTTTGCACAAACTGTTGCCAGTGCTGATTGCACCTTGGAAGAGGCCGTTGAGAATATCGACATCGGTGGTCCGGCAATGGTGCGTTCGGCAGCAAAAAATTATAAAGATGTGACCATTGTGGTCGATAGCAGTGATTATGGGCGCGTGTTGCAAGAGATGGATGACAACCAAAATGCGCTTACGCCGCAGACCCGTTTTAATCTGGCAATTAAAGCTTTTGAACATACTGCACAATATGACTGCATGATTGCCAACTATTTTGGTCAGTTAGTACAGCCTTACCAAGGTGCAGAAAAAGAGGAATTAAACCAGTCGAGCGGACAATTCCCACGCACCTTAAACCTGAATTTCACGCGCAAACAAACCATGCGTTATGGCGAAAATAGCCATCAAAATGCAGCATTTTATGTGGAAAATCAATTGCATGAAGCCAGCGTTGCCACGGCAGAACAGTTGCAGGGCAAGGCATTGTCTTATAATAATATTGCCGATACCGACGCCGCATTGGAATGTGTCAAAGAGTTTGCCGAACCGGCGTGTGTAATTGTTAAACACGCCAATCCGTGTGGTGTAGCCTTGGGTAGTGATATTCTGCAAGCCTATAACCGTGCTTATCAGACCGATCCGACTTCCGCCTTTGGCGGCATAATTGCCTTTAACCGCACTTTGGATTCAAAAACGGCTAAAACTATTATTGATCGCCAATTCGTCGAAGTGATTATCGCACCGTCGGTTGCAGAAGACGCCCAGGCTATTTTGAAAAGCAAAAAGAATGTGCGTGTTTTAGCCTGTGGCGAGTGGGGCGAGCGGCAACCGCACTTGGACTTTAAACGGGTCAACGGCGGTTTGTTGGTGCAAGACAAAGACTTGGGCATGGTGGAATTAAATGACTTACAAGTGGTGAGCAAACGCCAACCGACAGAAGCCGAGTTGAGGGATTTGTTGTTCTGCTGGAAAGTGGCGAAATATGTTAAATCCAATGCGATTGTATACGCCAAAAATAACCAAACTATCGGGATCGGCGCCGGACAAATGAGCCGGGTCTATTCCGCCAAAATCGCCGGTATCAAAGCCGCCGACGAAGGCTTGGAAGTCAAAGGCACGGTGATGGCATCCGACGCTTTCTTTCCGTTCCGTGATGGTATCGATGCGGCAGCTGCGGCAGGGGTCAGTTGTGTGATCCATCCCGGTGGTTCAATGCGCGATCAAGAAGTGATCGACGCTGCCGATGAACACGGCATGGCGATGGTGCTGACCAACATGCGCCATTTCCGTCATTAATCTGCAAAGTGCGGTCAGCCAACGGTAGCGACCGCACTTTTGTTTTTCCCATTTAGCGTAAGGATCTCAAATGAATATTTTAATTATCGGCAATGGCGGTCGTGAACACGCTTTAGCTTGGAAAGTGTCACAATCGCCATTGGCGCAGAAAATTTTTGTGGCACCGGGCAATGCGGGCACCGCACTTGAGCCTAAGGTGGAAAATGTTGCGATTGCGGTCACCGATATTGCCGGTTTGGTCGAATTTGCCCAGAAAAACGAAATCGGTTTGACGATTGTCGGACCGGAAGCGCCGTTAGTGATCGGGGTGGTGGACGCATTCCGTGCCGCCGGATTGAAAATTTTCGGTCCGACCCAAGCGGCGGCGCAACTGGAAGGCTCGAAAGCCTTTACCAAAGATTTTCTCGCACGGCATAATATTCCGACCGCAGAATACCAGAACTTTACTGAAGTGGAGCCTGCGCTGGCTTACCTGCAACAAAAAGGCGCACCGATTGTGATTAAAGCCGATGGCTTGGCGGCAGGCAAAGGCGTGATTGTGGCAATGACCTTAGAAGAGGCTGAAAGTGCGGTTCAGGATATGTTGTCTGGCGATGCCTTTGGTAATGCCGGACATCGGATTGTGATTGAAGAGTTTTTGGACGGCGAAGAGGCCAGCTTTATTGTGATGGTGGACGGCAAGAACGTTGAACCGATGGCAACCAGTCAGGATCACAAACGGGTTGGCGAAAATGATAGCGGTTTAAACACCGGAGGCATGGGCGCATATTCGCCGGCGCCGGTGGTGACCCCGGAGATTCACCAACGGATTATGCAAGAGGTGATCTACCCGACGGTGAACGGTATGGCGGCGGAAGGCAATACTTACACCGGTTTCTTGTACGCCGGTTTGATGATTATGCCGAACGGACAACCGAAAGTGATTGAATTCAACTGCCGTTTTGGTGATCCGGAAACACAGCCGATTATGATGCGTTTGCAGTCCGATTTAGTTGAACTGTGCTTGGCAGCGTGCGACGGAAAACTGGATCAAGTGCGGTCTGAATGGTGTGCGCAAGCGGCATTAGGCATCGTGTTGGCGGCAGAAGGCTACCCGGGCGATTACCGCAAAGGCGATGTGATTAGTGGTATCCCGTCTACTAGCATAGGGCAAACCGCACTTGCCGCACAAAAAGTGTTCTTGGCAGGCGTTGAGCAAAAAGGTGATCAACTGGTCAGCAACGGCGGACGGGTGTTGTGCGTCACCGCGCTGGGCGATACAGTAGCTGCTGCACAGCAACAAGCGCTGCAACTGGCGGAACAAGTGCAATGGCAAGGGCGTTTCTACCGCCGTGATATCGGCTATCGTGCCGTGGCGCGGGAACAAGGAAAATAATTGCGCTTTTGAGCGGCGAAAATGAAAAAATTTAATCTTGGCTATGAAATTAACGACGGCAATTTTTGTAAAAAAGGCTGTATCGAAATACTAAAAAGTCTTAGACTTAGCCAGTAAGTTATCAACTATCCAAAATGACCACCTAAAATGAGGAATAGAACAATGTTAAGACGTGACATGAATATCGCTGATTATGATCCGGTATTATGGCAAGCCATCCAAGACGAAGATCGTCGTCAAGATGAGCATATCGAACTGATCGCTTCAGAAAACTATGCCAGCCCGCGAGTGATGGAAGCGCAAGGTTCGCAATTGACCAATAAATATGCCGAAGGCTATCCGGGCAAGCGTTATTACGGTGGTTGTGAATACGTTGATATTATTGAGCAGCTGGCAATTGACCGTGCCAAAGCGCTGTTTGGCGCAGATTATGCCAACGTGCAACCGCACTCTGGGTCACAAGCCAATGCCGCAGTGTATATGGCGTTGTTAAATCCGGGCGATACCATTTTAGGCATGAGCTTGGCACACGGTGGTCACTTGACCCATGGCGCAACGGTCAGCTTCTCCGGCAAAATTTATCATGCAGAACAATACGGTATCACCGATGAAGGTTTTATCGATTACGATGCGTTGCGTGCGCAAGCGTTGGCGGTGAAACCTAAAATGATCGTTGGTGGTTTTTCGGCGTATTCACAAGTGGTTGACTGGAAAAAAATGCGTGAAATCGCAGATGAAGTCGGCGCTTATTTGTTTGTGGATATGGCGCATGTTGCCGGTTTGATTGCCGCCGGAGTCTATCCTAGCCCGATGGAACACGCCCACGTTGTGACAACCACAACACATAAAACCTTAGCCGGCCCACGTGGTGGTTTGATTTTGGTGAAAGGCGGCGATGAAGAGTTGTACAAAAAACTGAATAGTGCGGTATTCCCGGTAGGTCAAGGCGGTCCGTTGGTGCACGTGATTGCGGCAAAAGCGGTGTGTTTTAAAGAAGCGATGGAGCCGGAATTCAAAATCTTCCAGCAGCAAGTGGTGAAAAATGCGCAAGCGATGGTGGAGGTGTTCAAACAACGTGGTTTCAACATCGTATCTAATGGCACGGAAAACCACCTGTTCTTGGTAGATTTGGTGAATAAAGGCTTGACCGGAAAAGCGGCTGATGCGGCGTTAGGACGTGCCAATATTACCGTCAACAAAAATGCAGTGCCAAACGATCCGAAAAGCCCGTTTGTGACTTCAGGTATCCGAGTCGGTACTCCGGCAATCACCCGTCGTGGTTTCAAAGAAGCAGAAGCCAAAGAACTTGCCGGTTGGATGTGCGATGTGTTGGATAACATCGAAGACGAAGCCGTTATCGAGGGTATTAAACAGAAAGCGATTGCAATCTGTAAACGTTTTCCGGTTTATGCTTAGTGATTTGATGATTGATAACGATATTTGATCAGGCAAAGTAAGGGCGGATAGTTAATCCGCCCTTACTTTTAGACGTCATTAAATATTTTTCTGTGCAACCGCACTTGAGGTATTGGTGCTGGCACGCAGCAAAACCAGTCCCAAAACGGCGGATATGGTTGAGCCTAGCAAAATGCCAATTCGTGATAGCGTATTGATGCTTTCACCGGCATTTTCGAATGCCAATCCTGAAAGGAACATCGACATGGTAAAGCCGATTCCGCACAGCACCGAGACCGCAAAAATATGTTTTAAATTCACCAATAACGGCAGCTTGGCAATTTTCAGTTTGATAGCGATAAAGCAGAAACTAAACACGCCCAACGGCTTGCCGATCAGTAAACCTAGCATAATACCTAGCGGTAGAGCACCGCTCAAGGTTTCCAGATTAACCCCGCCTAGCGGTACGCCGGCATTAGCGAAGGCAAAAATCGGCAGGATAAAAAATGCCGACCAGGGGTTTAGAGCATGCTCCAGACTTTCTAGCGGGCTGCTGCCGTCTTTGGCGGTAATCGGAATGGTGAAACCGAGAATGACTCCGGCAAGCGTAGCATGTACCCCTGATTTCAGTACACAAATCCACAACACCATACCGACAAACAGATAGGCGCACAGCGCGCTGATTCGCATTCTGTTCATGATGATTAAAATAATCACCGAGAGCCCGGCGCCGAGCATGGCTTCGGTGCTCAAACCATGGGCGAAGAACAATGCGATCACGATAATCGCCCCTAAGTCGTCAATAATGGCTAATGCCAGCAAGAATATTTTCAGGGGTAACGGAACTCGTTTGCCGAGTAGTGCCATAATTCCCAGTGCAAAGGCGATATCGGTCGCCATTGGAATAGCCCAACCTTCCATCGCAACCGGATCATTAAAATTGAAAAAAGTAAACACTAACGCCGGGACAACCATGCCGCCCAGTGCGGCTAAGACCGGTAAAATTGCCTGTTGATAGGAAGAAAGCGAACCTAAAACAATTTCACGCTTCACCTCCAAGCCAACTAAAACGAAAAAAACGGCCATTAAACCGTCGTTGACCCACAATAAAAACGGCTTAGCAATACCTTGCTCGCCGAATTGCACGACAACCGGTGTATTCAATAATTCGAAATAATAAGGGGATAAAAAACTGTTGGCAAAAATCAATGCCAATGCTGATGTGGCCAATAGTGTTATCCCACCCGCAGATTCCAGCTTCAAAAATTTTCCGATAAATGATTGCATACATATCCTTCTATAACCGATAAAACATAAGGTTATAGCATATAACAGCCCGGATAATGATTAAAGAAAAACAGAATTTTATTCACGACTTTTTTATTATAAATGTAATAAAAATGTGAATTTTATAAAATTCTTGTCACGAACAGATTGACAGGCAATAGCCTTAATGGTTATTGTCAAGTCGGCTTCATTTCGTATTGTGGCGTAAAATATTTAATGATTGAGAGCTATTGTTACTGCTCTTGTCGGTTGATTTTATCTTATTGATAAGGAGAGGATTATGAGAAAAATGAAAGCATCATTTATGGTTGCTGGGATGGCAGCATTGGGACTCTTGTTGAGTGCCTGTGGTGAGAAACAAGCACCATCGACAGCCGAGACAACAGGGGTGCAGAGTAAATTTATCACGATTGCAACCGGTGGGGCATCAGGTCCTTACAATATTATTGCCACCACGTTGGCGGAGGTTTATAGCAAAGACTTAAACACCAACTCCAAAACACAAACCACGGGTGCTTCAGTTGAGAACATCAACTTGCTGAATCAGAAAAAAGTGGAAATGGCATTTTTGATGAGCGATGTGCTCAGTGATGCAGTAAACGGTGTCGGCAATTTTCCGAATAAAATTGATAATGTTAGTCAAATTGCCGCACTTTACCCGAACTATGTGCAGATTGTAACTTCAAAACGTACAGGAATTGAAACCATCAGCGATCTGAAAGGCAAACGTGTGGCAACCGGGGCACAGAATTCCGGGGTGGAGGTCAATGCACGGAATTTGTTGGAAGGATTTGGCATTAGTTACAATGATATTACCGTGGATTATCTGGGTTATGCCGAGGCGGCGGATGCTTTGAAATCCGGTAAGATTGATGCGGCATTCTTGACCAGCGGCCTACCAAACTCTTCCTTGATGGAATTGCAACAAGGTTTTGATCTGCAAATTGTCAGCATTCCGGCGGATGGTTTGGCAGAAGTAATCAAAACAAAACCGTATTTTAATGCGATGGAGATCCCGGCAGGGACTTATGGCAATGCCGATCCGATTGCGACTGCAGCGATTAAAAATGCGTTGGCGGTACGTTCTGATTTGAGCGAAGAGGATGTGTATAAATTAACCAAAACGTTTTTTGAGAACCTGCCGCAATTGCAAACCGCACATCAGGCAGCAAAAGACATCAATTTGCAAAGCGCACAACAAGGATTGGTTGCACCACTGCATCCGGGCGCAAAGAAATACTATGATGAAGTTAATGCCAAATAGACACTAATGCAGACCGTAATCACAGGCAAAGGCACAAAGATTCTGTTATTGATCTTGACCGCACTTGCCTGTTTTTTGCCGCTAAAGAAGGTGTTTTGGGTAAGTGCCGCTGAGCGGCAATGTTATTTGGACAGTCCGGATTTTGAATTGCGTTGGCGCCACTCGGTGGAGCATCAGTGGTGGCGTGAGCATTATCGGCGTGATGGTGAGGGAATTTTACTTGATCAAACCCTATTCCAAACCTTTGGTGCCGGCACGCCATCACAAGGGGAGCTGCTGTCGACAACACATGACTATGTGGGATATCGACAGCATATTTATTTGCATGAAATTAATTGGGCGGTCTCTAACAATATGCAGGGCAGCCTGAGTACACAACGGCAGGATATTCCGTTGTATCAGTTAGTTCCGGATTACACTGTGGTTCGGATAGAACCTTCTCGGATAGCATTTATTGATTTTTTATGGGGGATGTCGTGTTATGACTGGGCAAGTTAGCCAAAATGCGGCTACATTAGGTAGCAAAGAGCAGCAGATTTTAGAAAAATATGATCGCGAGTCGGTGACCCGACAGTTAAAGTGCGGTTGGAATAAGCAATTTATCAGCCTATTGGCGGTTTTTTATTCTTTATTTCACCTTTATATCACCTTTTATCCGATGCCAACGTTATTACAGCGTGCAATTCACGTTGCGGTCGGTTGTGCGCTGATTTTTTTGATTTATCCGGCAGGTAAAAACAGTCGTCGTGATCAAGTGGCGTGGTACGAATGGCTGTGGCTTGTTGCGGCACTAGCCGGAGCAGGATATTTAATCTATCAATATCAAGCGATTATGACAGTGCGTGGTGGTATTCCGAATACTGAAGATATTATTTTTGCTATTTTGACCGTGATTGTAGTGCTGGAAGCAGCACGGCGGATCACCGGTTGGGTGTTGGTGATTTTTGCGTTGATTTTTCTGCTTTACCCGTTCATCAGCTCAATGGATTTTATGCCGGACAGGTTGCTAACCCGTCCGTATGATATCGGTGATATTTTTGGGCAGCTTTATCTGAAAACTGAGGGGATTTACTCTTCGGCTACTGGCGCTTCGGTGACGTTTATTTTCCTGTTTATTTTGTTCGGAGCGTTTTTGGGCAAATCAGGTATGGGACAGTTGTTTAACGATTTAGCGTTGGCAATTGCCGGTGATAAGCAGGGCGGACCGGCAAAAGTAGCGGTGATTTCCAGTGGTTTTATGGGCAGCATCAACGGTGCTGCGGTGGCGAATGTGGTCAGCACTGGGGCATTTACGATTCCGCTGATGAAAAAGATCGGCTATCACAAAAACTTTGCCGGGGCGGTGGAAGCCAGTGCCTCAGTGGGTGGACAGATTCTGCCGCCAATTATGGGCGCCAGTGCGTTTATCATGGCGGAAACCACGGGTGTTAGTTACGGTACCATTGCGTTAGCGGCCCTATTTCCGGCATTGTTGTATTATATCGGGGTGATAGCGCAAGTGCATTTTCGTGCCGGAAAACGCAACTTGAAAGGACTTTCCAAAGATCAATTGCCACACCTGAAAGCCGTGATGAAAGCACGCGGGCATATGTTGCTGCCGATTTTTGCTTTAGTTTATTTCTTGATTCAATCGGTGCCAATTGGTTATGCAGCGACCTATACTATCGGCATCACCGTATTAGTCAGCCAGTTGCGCCAAGAGACCCGAATGGGGCTGAAAGATATTTGGGCAGCACTGGAAGATGGCGCAAAACAGGCGCTGCCGGTGATGGCGGCTTGTGCTGTGGTCGGTATTGTGATCGGCGTGGTCAACCTGACCAGTTTCGGCACAGTGATGACCTCCTCGATTGTGACCTTAGGTGCCGGTTCGTTATTGCTGACCCTGATTTTAACCATGCTTGCGTCTATGGTACTGGGCATGGGCTTGCCGTCGATTCCGGCCTATATCATCACCGCCACTATGGCAGCGCCGGCATTGGCGGTGTTTGACGTGCCGGTGTTGGTGGCGCACATGTTTGTGTTCTATTTTGGTATTTTTGCCAATATTACCCCACCGGTTGCACTGGCAGCCTTTGCCGGTGCCGGGATTGCCGGTGGCGATCCGATGAAAACCGGTTGGCAGTCGCTGCGTTTGGCGTTGGCAGGATTCATTGTGCCGTTTATGTTTGTGTATAACCCGAATATGCTGATGATTGATGTCACCGATGTTGCTGTAACTGCCCGCACTTTCCCGTTGCCGGATATTTGGGTGATTGTCAGTGTAGTCGCAACGGGAATCATTGGGGTTCTGGGTTTATCGGCTGCAGTTGAAGGCTATTTCAAAAATCCGATCGTAAGCTGGCAGCGGATAATTCTGGCAGTGGGATCTTTAATGTTGATCGTACCGGAACATATCACTGATTTAATCGGGGTGGTGATCGTTGGTTTGATGGTGTGGTTGAATTACCGCAGTATTCAATCACCGTCATCATAAGATTGCGCCACTGACTATTTTCACAGCAAGTGCGGTTTGGCAGACCGCACTTTTGTTTTGCCAGTTATTTTTCTACTGCTTTTTTTCTTATTTCACGGCATAATTCCGATATGATTTTGTTTTAAGGAAATTTATGCAAAAAGGCCATCTTTATATCGTGTCGGCGCCAAGTGGCGCGGGAAAGTCATCGCTGATTTCGGCATTGTTGCAACAGCTCCCTCCCGGCAAAGCACGGGTTTCGGTGTCGCATACCACCCGCCAACCACGCCCCGGTGAGCAGCACGGCACACATTATTATTTTAGTGGTGTGGACGAATTTGAAAACTTGATTGCACAAGGGTTGTTTTTGGAATATGCCAATGTGTTCGGCAATTACTACGGCACATCGATTCCGATGATCGAGCAAAATTTAGCACAAGGCATTGATGTATTTTTAGACATTGACTGGCAAGGCGCACAGCAAGTGCGGTCAAAAATGCCGGATTGTAAAAGCATTTTTATTTTGCCGCCGTCTTTGCAAGAGCTGGAACGACGCTTGGTCGGACGCGGGCAGGACTCCGCTGCGGTGATTGCCGAGCGTATGGCGAAAGCGATTAGTGAGATGGAGCATTATCACGAGTATGATTATTTGATTATTAATGATAATTTTGAGGATTCCGTCGAAGAGATCAAGGCAATTTTGCTGGCGGAAAAGGTCAGCCTGAAAGCGCAGCAGCAAAATCACCAATTATTAATTCAGCAATTACTGGCGAAATCATAGCAGCTTTAGTATCATATAACGTTTTTAACAATAAATTCGCCCGGCAAATATTCAGGGCGTTCGATCAGTGGAGAAATAATTATGGCACGAGTGACAGTGCAAGATGCAGTAGAAAAAATCGGTAACCGTTTTGATTTGATTTTGACGGCTTCCCGCCGTGCAAGACAATTACAGTCTAATGTGCGTGAGCCGTTGGTTGAGCCTGAAAATGACAAGCCGACCGTGATTGCCTTGCGAGAAATCGAAAAAGGCTTGATCAATAATGAGATTATGGACAAACAAGATCGTTTTGAACAATTGGAACAAGAAACAGCTGAAATTCATGCGGTTTCGCTGTTGTCGGATTCCACGCCAACCGCACTTTAAGAGAGTTTGTTGCAGTTTGTTAATCCTTAATTAACGGGCAGGTGTCATTTGTATCTATTCGAAAGCTTAAATCGCATCATTGAAGGCTATTTGCCGCCGGAACAGATTGAATTGGTCAAGCAGGCATATATCGTTGCCCGTGATGCCCACGAGGGCGTAACCCGTTCCAGCGGCGAGCCGTATATTACCCACCCTGTGGCGGTGGCGTCGATTATCGCTGAGATGAAACTGGATCACGAAGCGGTGATGGCAGCGTTGCTGCATGATGTGATCGAAGATACGCCTTACACCGAAGAACAACTAACCCAATCGTTTGGGCGTAGTGTGGCGGAGATCGTTGAAGGCGTTTCGAAGCTGGATAAATTGAAATTCAGAACCCGTAAAGAAGCCGAAACCGAAAATTTCCGCAAAATGATTTTGGCGATGACTAAAGATATTCGGGTGGTATTGATCAAACTCGCCGATCGTACTCACAATATGCGAACGTTGGGATCATTGCGTCCCGACAAGCGGCGACGTATTGCCAAAGAGACTTTGGAAATCTACAGTCCACTGGCACATCGCTTAGGGATCGAACACATTAAAAACGAATTGGAAGATCTCGGCTTTGAGGCATTGCATCCCAATCGTTATCAAGTGCTACAAAAAGTGATCCAAGCTGCGCGTGGCAACCGCAAAGAGATGATTCAACGAATCGCTGACGAAATTAAAGGGCGCTTGGACGATGTTGGCATCCAGGCGCGGGTATTCGGACGTGAGAAACATCTGTATTCGATTTACCAGAAAATGCGTTTAAAAGAGCAGCGTTTTCACTCGATTATGGATATTTATGCCTTTCGATCAATAGTGCATGACGTGGATACCTGCTACCGTGTGCTTGGGCAAATGCATGGTTTGTATAAACCGCGCCCGGGGCGAGTGAAAGATTATATTGCAATTCCGAAAGCCAACGGTTACCAATCGTTGCACACTTCGATGATCGGGCCACACGGCGTGCCGGTTGAAGTGCAGATCCGAACCGAAGATATGGATCAGATGGCGGAAATGGGGGTGGCGGCACACTGGGCATATAAACAAGGCAGCGAAGTAAAAAATACCACCGCACAAATTCGCGCCCAACGTTGGCTGCAAAGTTTGATTGAATTGCAGCAAAGTTCCGGTAATTCGTTGGAATTTATCGAAAGCGTAAAATCGGATATGTTCCCGGACGAAATTTATGTGTTTACGCCGAAAGGGCGAATCGTCGAGTTACCGACCGGAGCAACTGCGATTGATTTTGCTTATGCGGTACATTCCGATATCGGTCAAACCTGCATTGGCGCCCGAGTTGATCGCGTGCCCTATCCATTGTCGCAACCGCTGGAAAGCGGGCAAACGGTGGAGGTGATCACAGCACCATCCGCTCGTCCAAGTGCAGGTTGGTTGAATTTTGTGGTTACAGCCAAGGCGCGTTCTAAAATCCGCCAGACTTTGAAAAGCCTGCGCCGTGACGAGTCGGTAGTGCTGGGCAAACGCCAGTTAATTCATTCGCTTTCGCCATATAAATTAGACGATATCGATCAGCTGCGACTGCAACGCATGCTGGCGGAAATGAAGTTGGATACGTTTGATGATTTATTAGCAGAAATTGGCCTGGGTAATCATATGAGTGCGGTAATTGCACATGCGCTACTCGGCGAAAAGATTGCGATTGATACCGACGGCATTCCGAATAATCAACGTGATTCAAATAATTTGGTGATTAAAGGGGCGGAAGGTCTGCTGACCAGTTGCGCCAAATGTTGTCATCCGGTGCCGGGTGATCCAATTATTGCTTTTGTCAGTCCCGGCAAAGGTTTGGTAGTACACCATGCGTCCTGCTCCAATATCGTGCGTGAGAGCCAAAATCAACCGGAACATTTTACCTCGGTCGAGTGGGAAAAAAGTGAAAATACAGCGGAATTTGATGCGGAATTGCGGATTGAAGTGGTGAATAAACAAGGCATTCTGGCCAATTTGACGTCGGCAATCGCCACCACCGGCAGCAATATCAAAAGTATTGTCACAGAAGAGCGTGAAGGACGCGTCTATTTTGTTACACTACTGATTGCAACCCACAATCTTACGCAGCTTAACAGTATCATTAAAAAACTCAGCTCGGTTTCCGGTGTGATTGAGATCGTTCGCAATATCAACGAATAAGGCTGAATACATGAAAGAGCAACTGCTGGACGCTATTTCGCTTACCGCACTTGCCGGTGTCGGAGCAGTGGTTGCCGCCAAATTGGCGAAGATCAATATCAACAATGTACAAGATCTGTTGTTTCATCTACCTAGCCGTTATGAAGACCGCACTCGGATTACTCCGCTGATCGATATTCGCCCTGACAGCTACGCCACTATCGAAGGCATGGTGCAGAGCTGTGAGGTGACTTTCGGTAAACGTCCGATTTTAACTGTTACCCTATCGGACGGCAGCAGTAAAATTGCGTTGCGATTTTTTAATTTTAACGCAGGTATGAAGAACAGCCTGCAAAATGGCGTTCGGGTCAAAGCTTTCGGCGAAATTAAACGCGGACGCTTCATGGCAGAAATGCACCACCCGCAATATCAAATTATTCGCAACGATCAGCCTCTGATGCTGGAAGAAAATCTAACCCCGATTTACCCGACCACGGAAGGGCTGCGCCAGACCGCACTTCGCAATTTAACCGACCAAGCATTAAAACTGTTGCAGGCGACACCAGTCAACGAATTATTACCATTGCAATATAATCCGCATAAAATCAGCCTGAAAGAGGCATTGGTTTTTTTGCATCGACCGCCGCCGGCAATCTCTTCCGAGCAACTGCAACAAGGCAACCACCCGGCACAATTACGGCTTATTTATGAAGAGCTGCTGGCACATAATCTGGCGATACAAAAAAGCCGCATCGAAACCCGTCGTTTAACGGCGCTCAGCCTGCATCAAAAAGCGGCTTTGTTGCAAGATTTTTTAGCGCAGCTGCCGTTTAGTCCCACCACAGCACAACAACGGGTGAGTGCCGAAATTGAGCAAGATTTAAGGCAACATGAACCGATGATGCGCTTGGTGCAGGGCGATGTTGGATCCGGCAAAACGCTGGTTGCGGCACTGGCGGCGCTGGTGGCAATCGGCAATCAGAAACAGGTAGCACTGATGGCGCCGACCGAAATTCTGGCAGAACAGCATGCGCAAAATTTCCGCCGTTGGTTTGAACCTTTGGGAATTGAGGTCGGCTGGCTGGCGGGCAAAGTCAAAGGCAAAGCGCGGCAAACGGAGCTGGAGCGGATCAAGTGCGGTCACGTAAAAATGATTGTCGGCACTCATGCATTATTTCAAGAGGAAGTTGAGTTTCACGATCTGGCTCTGGTGATTATTGACGAACAGCACCGGTTTGGCGTGCATCAACGGCTAATGTTGCGCGAAAAAGGGTTGAAAAACGGTTACTATCCACACCAATTAATTATGACCGCAACGCCGATTCCGAGAACGTTAGCCATGACAGTGTATGCGGATTTAGACACTTCAATTATTGATGAATTGCCGCCGGGACGTACCCCAATTCAAACGATTGTGGTATCGGAAGAACGGCGTGATGAAATTGTGCAGCGTATCGATCAGGCATGTCATAATGAAAACCGTCAGGCATATTGGGTGTGTACCCTGATTGAAGAATCCGAAGTGTTGGAAGCACAGGCAGCGGAAGCGATCATGCAGGATCTACAGCGGGCGTTACCGCACTTAGCCATCGGATTGGTGCATGGGCGAATGAAACCGCAAGAAAAACAACAGATTATGCAGCAGTTTAAGGACGGGGAACTAAATTTGTTGGTGGCAACCACGGTAATTGAAGTCGGGGTTGATGTCCCCAATGCCAGCTTAATGATTATTGAAAATGCCGAACGCTTAGGATTGTCGCAACTGCACCAATTACGTGGACGGGTCGGGCGTGGCAGTATCGATTCATATTGTGTACTTATGTATAAACCGCCGCTCGGCAAGGTTTCGCGCCAGCGTTTGCAAGTGTTGCGTGACAGTCAGGACGGATTTGTGATTGCCGAAAAAGATTTGCAGATTCGTGGACCGGGCGAAGTGCTAGGCACGAAACAGACCGGAATTGCCGAATTTAAAATTGCCAGCCTAATGCGTGATCGTAAACTGATTCCGTTGGTGCAACATAATGCACGTAAAATTATTGAAGAATATCCGAGCTGCGTCGATGGCTTGATTAAGCGCTGGTTAGATCAACGGACGATGTATGGCAATGCTTAATTTGGTGCAACAATACCGCACTTTAATTCAAAGTGCGGTCTGGCAAGATGAAGCATTAATCGCACCATTGACTCCTGCCGAGCAGGAGTGGCTGCTGTGTTCGGATTCGCTGACGGCAAAACTGAAAGCAAAGTGTCAGCAATTTGAGGTCGAATTGTTATCTCAAAACTGGCAGCAAGATTTAGCAAAAAGTGAAAGTGCGGTTTTGCCGGCAGATCAATCATATTTAATTCGTGAAGTGTTTTTGCACGGTGATCGGCAGCGTTGGGTGTTCGCCCGCACTGTGATCCCACAGCAGCTTTGCCGCCAATTTCCGCAATTAATGCTATTGGGAGCAAAGCCGTTAGGTGAATTTCTGTTCGAGCAAAAGCTAGGGCGTAGCGGATTACAATGGAGCAAAAGCAAAAATTTATCCGCCAGACGCTCTTTGTTTTACGTCCAAACCGGTGGTGAAACCACTATTGCTAAGCCATCATTGGGATTGTTGGTGACAGAGCTGTTTTTAAAGGATTTTGGTTATTTACATGAATAAAGCAACAAAATTACCCACTATTTTAGTATTTGATTCAGGTGTCGGCGGACTGACGGTTTACCATGAAATCAAGCAATTATTGCCGAATAACCACTATTTTTATTGTTTGGATAATGCGTTTTTTCCGTACTCAGAAAAAACCGAACAGCAGATTATTGACCGCACTTTGCTAATATGTCGCAAATTAGTTGAACAATATCCGATAGATTTGGTGGTGATAGCTTGCAATACCGCAAGTACCGTAGTGCTGCCGACATTACGCCAGCATTTGCCATCACATATCAGTATTGTCGGTACCGTACCGGCAATAAAACCGGCAGCAAAAATTTCACAAACTAAACATATCGGGCTGTTGGCAACCAAAGGTACGGTGAAACGCGCCTATACCGAAGCGTTGATCAAGGCTTATGCCACAGATTGCCAAGTGGAAAAAATAGGCACTACCGAATTGGTAGAGTTGGCTGAAAACAAATTGCGCGGTGATTCGGTGGATTTGGGCAAATTGCGTAATATCATCAAACCATGGATTGAACTGAAACAGTTGGATACGGTGATTTGGGGCTGTACACATTTCCCCCTACTAGAAAATGAACTGAAACTTTGTTTACCACAGGTAAAATATTTTGTTGATTCGGGGAAAGCAGTTGCGAAGCGGGTCAAATTTTTGCTGGAAGAAAAAGCCTATCCTACAACGGCAGAAATGAACCATAATCAGCAGAATCTTATTTTTGCAACCGCAGCCATCGGAAATATTTTCGGATTTAATAATATGATGCAACGTTACGGTTTCAGTGAACTAAAATATCTTGACTAATATGCTGGTATATAAAAAGCGCTAAAATAGCGAATAAAATAAACAACTTGCTTAATTAGTTACCATGTAGGTTACTTTTTTAAAAAAAGATCCCTTTTTCGGAAAAAAGATCTTGCGAAAAAATATAAGCTCCCTATAATGCGCACCCACTGACAACGACAATGTGAATACATGGTTTAAGTCAGAAAATTTTAGCAAAAAGTTTGCAAAAACTTCTTGACGAAAAATAAGGATTCGGTAGAATATCAATCCTTTCCGATTTTCAAAATGGAAATGTGGAAAACTGTTCTTTAACAATATATCAGACAATCTGTGTGGGCACTTGTGCAAGACATTGGTAAAGTCTTACTGAGTTTCAGTGGGACGTAAAAAATAAACTAAAGTCTTAATGAGTGCTGATAGTAAATTCATAATGAAACTTTTGGAGTTTCAAAATTATAGTCAGAAATTCATTGAGCGATT
>NZ_SMCP01000011.1 GCF_004342725.1 Testudinibacter aquarius
CAGATTGTCTGATATATTGTTAAAGAGCAGTCACAACCGCTTCGCTTCCATTCAGAACGCTGCGTCGTTGTGAGGTGCGCATTATAGACATTCAGAAATTCTTTGCAACCCCTTTTTCTCACTTTTTTTCTGTTTTTTATCAAGCGATGGTTTTTTATCCGAAATACCGCACTTTTGTCTGTTTACTCGGCAATTTTTTCCGGATTATCATTCCTAATTCGCAAAAAAGTAGCAAAGCGCGGTTTACCGTTTTTGGTCAATCCACGGTATTGGTAGGTAATCAGGCTACCGATTGGCGGAGGGTTTTGACGATCTAGCAGCTTAAAGCCGGAGCCTATTTTAAAAACGCCCCGTTGATTTTGACAGCTAACCGCACCTAATTTACCGCTGAACTGCCCTTTTCCTTCATGGTGTGCGATCACTCGGCACTCCTCATCTTGGCTGGTTTTGAATTTTAGAATCTGCGAACTACGTTGCTGTTGATAAGGCATATGCGGATTGCGCACCACAATTCCTTCACCACCTAGACGCTCGATTTCAGCTAAAAAATCCTCAGCATGCCGACGGTTTTGAATCGGGATCTGTGGAATAATCTCAATATAAGCGCTGGGATTTTGTCGCAAATAATCTGCCAATTGTTGTAGCCGTTGCGATAAATCACCCTCAGCATCCGGCACGTCAAATACATACAGCTTGAGTTGTTGCCAACCGATGTCATCAAAAGTGCGGGTGATTGAGGAAATTTTCTCAAATTCGCCTCGTTGTGAAAACAATTCACCATCGATGGCGAAAGGCGGAAAGTCTTGGATAAAATAATCCGGCGTATTAAACCGATTGCCACCACGGCTCAGCAACTGTTTGCCATCCCAAAAACCGCGCACGCCATCCAGTTTTTCGCTCATCACCCAACCGTCTAACGGCTGTCCTTGATAGACGTCTAACAACATAAGATTCCGTTTACTATTTGCCGCAGCCTCATTTATTATGCAAAACCACGCCAAGATACAAGTTACATACACACGCCACATCCCACACACCTCCAATAGATAAAAGTGCGCTTAGGCTAGCTCAAATAAGCATAAAAGGAAGCAAGGATAAACGTAATTGGAACCTGGATCGTAAAAAAGCAAGTGCGCCCAACTCATCTGACCGCACTTTGCCTAAAATAAAAAATGCAATTAAATCACTTTTTGCACCAACGCTGAAAGGTCACCTGCAAACTGTTGCTGCTTCGCCATCGCAATAATCTCATCCGCACTGTGTTTAGCGCTATTGTACACCACCACCATGCTGACATCGCCCGGCTGCAAGAAATGCGTTTCGCCGAAGTCGGTGTAGCGGGTGGCGCCGATACTGATCACTGCTTGTTGCGGATAATTGGCTTTTTCCAGCAAACTTGCAATAGGGTGCATCGGGCCTTGATCCGGCTGATTGTTCATGCGTTCGACAATCCAATCCAGCAATTTTTGATGAAAATAGCTATAGCCGACGGTCGGGCTATCGATACCATAAATATTGAATTGCTCGCCGCGTTGGTGGAAACAGGCGATACGGTATTGATCTAAATTGCAGCCTGGCGCAAAGCCGTCTAACGGAATTAATGTGGCGGACAGCCCCTTGGTTTGCTCACCCCAATTTTTCTTATCGGCGATTTTGGCGGCATTCGGGCGGCGAATAGAGCAGTCGTTGTAAGCGCCGAACAACGTTGGATAAAGTGCGGTCACTTGCTTATGCTGGTCATATTCAATATCGCACACAATCGCCACTTCCGGCTCAATTTGCAAATTATCGGCATCTTGCGGAAAACGCAAAGTGTCCGCCGACAACGGATAAACTGATAAAAAGTTGCCAGCAAAGTGCGGTACATAAAATGGAAAAATCGCTTTCGGCTGATGTGCTTCCTGCACTTCAACCTGTTTGAAATCCGCCGCTTCGCCCGCCTGTTCCAAATGTCCGGCAAAGTTGCCGGCCACACCGAAACCGATTGCTTGTTTAAACGCCATATTACGCTCCTGATAAACCGTTCAAAAAGGAATTTGAGTATAACAAAAAACCGCACTTTATACCGAAAAAACATAAAAGTGCGGTGTTGCGCTTTGATTATTTGATGAAACTGACATGTTTGCAGATTTCTTCAATCGCCGCTTCTTTCTTCTTATTGAATTCGATTTTATTTTCTTCAAAAATATTGCGTCCGTGGGTGTCAATCGACACAATCAACGGCCCGAACTCTTTCACTTTGCACACCCATAAGGTTTCCGGCATACCGAGATCTTTCCATTGCGCATCGACGATCTCTTCCACGCACTCCGCCGCCAGCACAGCGCAACCGGCAGGAAATACGCAGTGCAGCGCTTTGTAGTCGCGACAACCTTCCATCGTGCCGTTGCCCATGCCGCCTTTGCCCAAAATCAGTTTGACGCCGGTTTGCTTGATAAATTCTTTCTCAAATTTTTCCATACGCATACTGGTGGTCGGGCCGACGGAAACCATTTCATATTTATCGTCGCCCAATGAACGGATAATCGGACCGGCGTGCAGAATCGCGCCGCCGTCGATATCGACCGGCAACGACCGTTTTTCTTCGATTAAACGGCGGTGCGCCACGTCACGGCAGGTGACCAGATAACCGTTTAAGTAAATAATATCGCCCACGTTGATGTCTTGCAGATCTTCCGCTTTAATCGGGGTGGTGAGGATTTTTTTATCGGTCATAATGTCACTCCTGAATGTGAAGTAATGGTGTAGTTCAACTCTTTGTCAAAAATAATGTGCCCTTTGCGGTGCGACCAGCAGCCCACGTTGACGCTGACGCCAATCACCGACGGGTGGCGTGCGGTGTTTTCTATATTCACGCCCATGACGGACATTTTGCCTTTTAAGCCTTGCGGCCCCAAACCGATACTGTTAATGCCGTCTTCCAATAATTTTTCCATTGAGGCGGCTTTCTCGTTAGGGTTGCTTTGTCCCAACGGGCGGAATAGGGCTTTTTTGGAGAGCACCGCGGCGGTTTCGACCGAAGTGGCGATACCCACGCCGACCAATAACGGCGGACAGGCGTTCAAGCCGTAGCTGGTCATGATATCCATGACAAAACGGGTGACACCTTCATAACCTTCGCCAGGCATTAAGACTTTGGCTTGTCCCGGCAAAGAGCAACCGCCGCCCGCCATGTAAGTGTCCAGCTCCAGCTTGTCGCTGTCCGGCACAATTTCCCAAAACACGCTCGGCGTGCCTTTGCCGACATTTTTGCCGGTGTTGTATTCGTCAAACGTTTCTACGCTGTTGTGGCGCAACGGTGCGTCTTTAGTAGCTTGAATCACCGATTCTTTCAGCAAGGCTTCCAATTCGCCTATATATGGAAAATTCGCACCGCACTTGACGAAAAACTGGATAACTCCGGTGTCCTGACAGCTAGGACGATTCAATTTCGCCGCCAAATCCTGATTTTGGAACATCGCGCCGTAAATGATTTTCGGCAATTGCTCCTGCTCTTTTTCACGCAACTCTTTCAGTTTCTTCATCACGTCGTCAGGCAGTACTTTTCCGGTAAAGCCAACAAATTTTGCAATGGTATCCGTTAAATAGCGCACACCTTCTTCTTTTGTCATCATAGATAACCCCTTAATTTTATTGGTTAAAAATAAAATACTCATACATGGTTACAATCACCATAAACCTAATGCTTTCCACCACAACGTCCCAACGCCAAGCCAAATCACCACGTTGATCACGGAAGCAAAAAAGCCAATACGCCACCAGTCTTGCTGTTTGATGTAACCTGCGCCGAAATAGATTGGTGCCGCGCCGGTGGCATAATGGGTCAGCCCCGCCATTAAATTGGACAGTGCGGCAAAGCCGAATGCCGCCAGAAACGGCGGTGCGCCGGCGCCGACCGCTACTGCTAGAAATGCGGCGTACATGGCGGTGACATGGGCGGATAAACTGGCGAAAACATAATGGCTGTACATATAAATCAGGAATAAGACGATTAAAGTCGGCACCCATGACACGCCCGCCATCAAACCGGTCGCCGAACCGGCAAACCAAGGAATAAAGCCGACTTTATTCAACATACCTGCCAAACCGACGATACCACCCATCCAGATCATGCCGTCCCAAGCGCCTTTCTCTTCCAGAATTTCATTCCATTCCAACACATTAGTAATCAACATCACGCTCACACCGAGCAATGCCACGACAGTCGAATTAATTTGGGTATATTGTGAGGTACTCCACAGCAACAGCGCACCGATAAACACACCGCTGATAATCCACTCGCCACGGCTCATGGCACCCATTTTGGCCAATTCTTCTGTTGCCACGACTTGCGCCGCACGCGTATCTTTGATTTCTGGCGGATAAAATTTATAAATAAAATAAGGGATCAACAGTATCGACAACAGTCCCGGCACAACCCCTGCCAACGCCCAAGTCCCCCAGCTGATATTGACATTGGCAGTATCCAGCGCAAAAGCGGCGATAAGCAGATTCGGCGCACAGGCGGTCAGGAACATTGCAGCAATCGGCGCGTCAACCTGAAAGGTCGTGGAGAGGATATACGCCCCGATTTTGCGCGGATTTTGATTCGGCTCGGAACCGAAAGCCGATGCCAGGCTGCGCACGATCGGATACATTATGCCGCCACAACGTGCGGTATTGGACGGTGTTGCCGGACTGATAATAAAATCGCTAATCGCCAGGGTGTAACCCAATTTCAGTGCGCTGCTGCCGAAACAGCGGATCAGTTGATACGAAATGCGCCGTCCCAAACCGGTTTTGATAAAGCCTTTGGCAAACAAAAAGGCGGAGACAATCAGCCAAATGGTGCTGTTACTGAAACCGGACAGCGCCTCCGACATCGTGATAATGCCGCTTAATGCCGCAAACATCACCCCAATCAATGCCACTGCCCCCAGCGGCAACGGTTGCAAAATAAAGCCGATAATGGTGGCGGCAAAAATGGCAAATAGGTGCCACGCTTGCAACGAAAGTCCATGCGGTAGCGGTGAAAGCCAGATACCGAACATCAGCAAAATAACGATAATTCCCCGAGTTAATCGCGTCATATCCACACTCCAAACAATAAAAATAGAAAGGCAAGTCCTTATAATTTATGTGGTGTATGGTACGGAATTTCATTAAAATAAGTCCAATACGATTTTTTATATACTTGATATAAGTAAAAACCTATAGGTGGAAGGCGATCAATATGGAGTTTCGACAATTCAAATATGTCTTAAAAGTGGCGGAAGAACGCAATTTTTCTGCGGCGGCGAAAAAGTTGTATATTTCGCAGCCGTCCTTGAGCCAATTTATTCAGAAAGTGGAAGAAAAAGTGGGTGCGCCACTGTTTGATCGCAGCGTATCCCCGCTGAAATTAACCTATATCGGTAGCTTATATGTTGAAACCGCACAAGCGATTATGGATTTACAGCATCAATTTGAACAAAAAGTCGATGATACCTTGAATATACGGCAAGGGCGAGTCACGATCGGCAGTTCACCATTTCGCAGCGCTTATTTGCTTTCGCGCGTTTTACCGCACTTTCGCCGACAATACCCAAATATCGAGGTATTTTTGCAGGAAGATAACACCCACAATTTGGAAGATCGTGTGCTGCACGGTCTGACCGATTTATCCCTGTCGCTGCTGCCGATTAACGAAGCGCTGTTCGATTACGATATTCTGTTTGAGGAAAGGATGTTGCTGGCGCTACCGCCCAACCACCCAATTGCCGCACAGTTAAAGCTGAAAGCCGGTGATCACGCCTACACGCCGATAATTGATCTCAGCGAACTACAAAACACGCCATTTATCCAGATGAACAAAGGGCATAAATTACATTATATGCTGCAAAAACTATGTGAAAATGCGGGGTTTTCGCCAAAGGTGGTTTTGGAAACCGAAAGTATGACCACCGCCCAAGCACTTGCCGGCGCCGGAATCGGCGCAGCTTTATTACCGGAAACCTTAGTCCACGCTGATCATTTCGACAAAGAACCGTGCTACTGCCGACCGGACAGCAAACCAAGCCGAACGGTAGTGGTGGTTTATCGCAAAGGGCGCTATTTATCGCGCGCCACCCGTGCCTTTATCCAAATGTTAAAGGATTATATGACGGATAACCCGAATTAAAAAACCGCACTTTGACTTTCAGACCAAAGTGCGGTTAAAGTGCTTACAGATGATTTTACTTATTGGCGGGCAATCACTTTATTGTCCTCCAGTTCCACGGTAATCGCAGTACCCGGCAGTAATTTACCCGACAAAATTTGTTGCGCCAACGGATTTTCGATTTCCTGTTGGATAGCCCGTTTCAGCGGACGTGCGCCGTAAATCGGGTCGTAGCCCACTTTAGCAATAAAGTCCAACGCTGCCGGGCTGAATTCGATTTGGTAGCCGTGCGCTTGCATGCGTTTGCTCAGGCGCTGCAGCTGAATCGAGGCAATCGCTTCGATATTGGCTTTATCCAACGGGTGGAATACCACGCTTTCGTCAATCCGGTTGATAAATTCCGGACGGAAATGGCGGCTGACCACCGACATCACCAGCTCTTTCACCGAGCCGTAATCCAAGTCGTTGACATTTTCCTGAATCAGATCAGATCCCAGATTCGAGGTCATAATCACCACGGTGTTGCGGAAATCCACGGTTCTGCCTTGTCCGTCGGTCAAGCGTCCGTCGTCCAACACTTGCAACAGAATGTTGAACACATCGTGGTGCGCTTTTTCCACTTCGTCGAGCAGAATCACCGAATACGGACGGCGGCGTACCGCTTCGGTCAGATAACCCCCCTCTTCATAACCGACATAACCCGGAGGCGCACCGACCAAGCGCGAAACGCTGTGTTTCTCCATAAACTCGGACATATCGATCCGAACCATCGCATCGTCGCTGTCGAACATAAACTGCGCCAAGGTTTTGCACAGTTCGGTTTTACCGACCCCGGTCGGGCCTAAGAACAGGAACGAACCGATCGGGCGGTTCGGATCCGCCAAGCCGGCACGACTACGGCGAATCGCATTGGCAACCGCTTCCACCGCTTCGCTTTGCCCGATCACCCGTTTGTGCAATTCGTCTTCCATGCGCAACAGTTTCTCTTTTTCGCCTTCCATCATCCGCGCCACCGGAATGCCGGTCGCACGCGATAACACTTCGGCAATCTCTTCATCTGTGACCCGATAGCGCAATAAAGTCATCTCTTTGCCCTCGGAGGCTTCCGCTTGCGCCAGCTGTTTTTCCAGTTCTGGCATGACGCCATACTGCAGTTCCGACATTTTGGCAAAGTCACTGGTGCGCCGTGCCTGCTCCATTTGTGTGCGCACATTGTCTAATTCCGCTTTGATGTGCTGCGTGCCGGACAGTGCCGCCTTCTCACTTTTCCACACCTCTTCCAGCTCGGAATATTCACGCTCTTTTTCGCCCAACTCTTGTTCTAACATCTGCAAGCGTTTACGGCTGGCGTCATCATCTTCTTTTTGCAACGCTTGTTGCTCCAGTTTTAGCTGGATAATCCGCCGCTCCAAGCGATCCAACGGTTGTGGTTTGGAGTCGATTTCCATGCGGATACTGGATGCCGCTTCGTCGATCAAATCAATCGCTTTATCCGGCAGTTGGCGGTCGGAAATATAACGGTGCGATAAAGTCGCCGCCGCCACAATCGCCGGGTCGGTGATCTGCACATGATGGTGAATCTCATAGCGCTCTTTTAAGCCGCGCAAAATTGCAATCGTGTCTTCCACGCTCGGTTCATCCACCAGCACTTTTTGGAAACGGCGCTCAAGGGCGGCATCTTTTTCGATATATTGACGGTATTCGTCCAGCGTGGTTGCACCGACACAATGCAGCTCGCCACGCGCCAAGGCCGGTTTTAGCATATTGCCGGCGTCCATTGCGCCGTCGGATTTGCCGGCGCCGACCATGGTGTGGATTTCGTCGATAAACAAAATCACCCGCCCTTCTTCTTTCGCCAGCTCGTTTAACACGCCTTTCAGTCGTTCTTCGAATTCGCCACGGTATTTAGCACCGGCAATCAGGGCGCCCATATCCAACGACAACACCCGTTTATTGCGCAAGCCTTCCGGCACTTCGCCATTGACAATCCGCTGTGCCAAGCCTTCGACAATCGCGGTTTTACCCACCCCGGGCTCGCCAATCAGCACCGGGTTGTTTTTGGTGCGGCGTTGCAACACCTGAATCGCACGCCGGATCTCCTCGTCACGCCCGATTACCGGATCGAGCTTACCGCTCTCCGCTCTGGCCGTTAAATCAATGGTAAATTTATCCAGTGCTTGGCGCGACTCTTCCGCATTTTGATCGTTCACGTTCTCTCCTCCACGCATTTTTTGAATCGCTGCTTCTACCGTCTCAGCTTTCAAACCACTTTGACGCAGCGCATTACCCAATGCGCCTTTGTCTTCCAACGCCGCCAACACAAACAGCTCGGACGAGATAAATTTATCCTGCCGTTTCTGTGCTAATTGATCGCAACGGTTGAGCAAACGCACCAAACTTTGCGACAGTTGCACATCGCCGGCGTTGCCTTCCACTTTTGCCAAACGATCGATTTCAGCGTTAATTTGGTTCTTCAATTGTGTAACATTGACGCCGCAACTGAGCAATAGCGGCTGTATTGAACCGCCTTGTTGATTGAGTAACGCCGACATCAAATGCAGCGGCTCAATATATTGTTGCTCCTTGCCCAACGCCAGCGATTGCGCTTCGGCAAGCGCTTGTTGGAATTTGGTGGTAAATTTCTCGATATTCATAAAAAAATCCTCCTGAATCATATCTTGTCTGACGCTAACCATAACGTCTATTCACGAGGATTAAATGAGGGGTGTTTTTTAAAAGTCAAGGAAATTTTAAAAATAAAATTGCATTTGAAACTGTTTGTTGCTTTTCTAGCCAAAAAGAAAACCCATCACAGTGGATGGGTTTCTATCAGCTAAGCTATAGGCGGAAATTAAAACGCTACCGCACTTTTCAATTTTTTCAAGGCGTTATTTTCCAACTGACGCACCCGTTCAGCGGAAATATTATATTTTGCTGCCAAATCCTGCAAAGTGGCTTTGTCATCATCCAACCAACGGGAACGGATAATATCCAGACTGCGCTCATCTAAAGCGGATAAAGCCTCGTTTAATTGCTCGTTTGCCTGATTTTCATAGTTTTCCGTTTCCAATTCCATGGCAAAATCGGAACTTTTGTCTTCTAAATATAGCGCTGGGCTGTAGCTCTCTTCTGCATCGTCAGTCGGCAAGTCGAACGCCATATCTTGTCCGGTCATGCGTGATTCCATCTCTTTCACATCATCAACCGACACCCCCAACTCATCAGCAACCATCGCCACTTCATTTTCATTGAACCAACCAAAACGTTGTTTCGTTTTACGCAGGTTAAAGAATAGCTTACGCTGTGCTTTAGTGGTTGCCACTTTGACAATCCGCCAATTGCGCAGTACATATTCGTGAATCTCGGCTTTAACCCAGTGCACCGCAAAAGACACCAAACGGACACCCACTTCCGGATTGAAACGACGCACCGCTTTCATCAAGCCGATATTGCCTTCTTGAATCAGATCGGCTTGTGGCAAGCCATAACCGGAATAACCACGTGCAACATGGATCACAAAACGCAGGTGCGACAAAATCAACGCTTTCGCCGCGTCCAAATCCTGTTGGTAATACAAACGTTCCGCCAATTCCTTCTCTTCCTCAGCGGTCAGCATCGGGTATTGATTGGCGGCACGGATATAACCTTCCAAGCTGCCTTGAGGAACCAACATCATTTGCATTTCTTTAGTCATCGTCTTCCTTCTTTATCTTAATTAAATCGGCGAGTGCTACTTATACCACAAATTCGAACGAGTTCAAAATTTGATACGCCCACACTATGGGGCTGGGAAGAACACTCTGTCACTGCTGTTTAGACTTAACTTTCTTTGAATAGTTCAACTTTTTTATGGATTTTGTACATCACTATTTTCAACAATATGATAAGCAATCGGTGCTTGTACAATGCCGTCTGCCAAACCTGAAACCAATTTTTTGCTGCTGGCTTCGCGGCTGTCGATCAATAAACGATTGCCTTCGCTGTGCAAAAATTTGCTGATTTCTGCTTCGCTATAGTCACTGCATTGCTGATAAGCGTCGGCAAAAACTTGGTTGTACATCACAGATTCTTTTTTCAAATTGTCAATATCATCCGGACGCAACAGACCTTCTGAGCCGGTCAGGCTAGAAGCGTGCAGCAAAAACTTACCGTTCGGCAGTGACAACCGCTCTTTTGCCGCACAAAATATCAACGTGGCAGAAGAACCAACCATCGACAGATTGACGGTAGTCACCGGGATTTTCGAGCTTTTCACTGCCCAATAGGCAATTTGTCCGCTGTCCATATCGCCGCCATCGCTGTTGAGGTACAAGTAGATTTTTTTCAATCGTGGATAATTGATATTCAGATCATCCAACGCATACACCAACTCGGAAATCAAGTGCGGTTCAACCGCTGCGGTGTAAAAAATTTTAGCGGTTTCAGCTTGATCATTTTCAAGATAGTCGGCCGGAATTTTTTTGATTTCGGCTTGAGTGGTGGAGCAAATCGCTAGCCCGGAAACAAGAGCAAGTGCGGTTTTGATGAGCTTTTTTGTCATTGAAATATCTCGCAAAGGTGAAAATGCCGCTCATTATTCAATAAGCGGCTAAAAATAAAAACCTGAATTACGTAGTTTTAATCTGTTTTGCTTAGCCGATTCCCGCTATAAATCAGCAAATTCGACAATTTTCGCCCAACCACGACTTTCCAGAAAATCCAGTAAGACTCGTGGGCTTTGGTTTAATATCCGTTCACTGGGAAAATCGACGGCTTCGAGTAACGCCAAACTTTTCTCAAAATTCCCCAAATATCCGGCATAATGCGAATCCGAACCGATGCTGACCCAGCCGCCGGCATCACGCACTGCGGTGGCAATGGTCAGGCAGTTGTCATAACTGCCGACACGCGAATGCAAAAACGAAGAGTTGTTGATCTCTAATGCCACATGATATTTCGCTGCCGCTTGTGCCACCGCCACCGCATCAATCGGAAATTTCGGATTACCAGGGTGGGTGATAATATCCACCTTTTCGCTCTTGATACAGTTGATCAGCGCCTCGGTATGCGCTTCACGGCTTGTCGGCTGAATCGACGGCGGATGAAATCCCGCCAACACCAAATCCAGCGAGCGGCGCATGCGATCATTGCAATCCGTTTCGCCGTCAACATTTAGGATATTGGCTTCGATACCGCGTAAAATACCGACGCCATCAATAAAACGCGGTAGAATTGCCAGATTGGAAAAATGCCATTCATGTGGTGCATCGCTCAATGCCGGGCCGTGATCGGTATTGGCAAACAAGCGAATACCACGTTGTTTGGCGACCGTAACATATTCATATAGCGTGCTGTAAGCATGGCTGCTGGCAATGGTGTGCGTATGTAAATCAACCGGATATGTCATGTTTTCCTCTTATACCTTAAACCGCACTTTTACGGTCTTGCCACAAATCCGACCATATCATATACCTTACGCAAGGTTTCGGCAGCTCGGGCTTGGGCTTTTTCTGCGCCTTCGCGCAAAATACGGTTTAACAAGGCTTCATCATTACGGAAATGTTGGAAGCGCGCTTGCAGTTCAGTCAGCATGGCTGAGACTTCATCGGCAACCGCACTTTTCAGGTGTCCGTACATTTTGCCGTCAAATTCCGCTTCTAACTCGGCAATGGTTTTGCCGGTCACGCCGGATAAAATATCCAACAGATTAGAGACACCGGCTTTGCTTTCACGGTCGTATTTCACCACTGGCGGCTCGTCGGAATCGGTGACCGCTCTTTTGATTTTTTTCGCCACCGCTTTCGGATCTTCCAACAAACCGATCACGTTGTTGCGGTTATCATCAGATTTCGACATTTTCTTAGTCGGTTCCAACAATGACATCACCCGCGCCCCGGCTTTAGGAATAAAGACTTCCGGTACGGTAAACGGATTGTCGTACAACGCATTAAAACGCTGTGCAATATCACGCGTGATTTCCAAATGTTGACGTTGATCATCCCCCACCGGCACTTGATTAGCTTGGTATAACAAAATATCCGCCGCCATTAATACCGGATAGGTGAATAAACCAACATTGACGTTTTCTTCATAGCGTGCCGATTTATCTTTAAACTGGGTCATACGGCTCATTTCGCCAAAATAGGAGTAGCAATTCAACACCCACGCCAGCTGGGTGTGCTGCGGCACATGCGATTGCACAAAAATGGTGCTTTTTTCCGGATCGATTCCGGCGGCAAGGTAAATCGCCAGCGTATCCAAAGTAGCATTACGCAAGGCTTGTGGATCTTGGCGTACCGTAATGGCATGCAAATCAACGATACAAAACAAGCAATCAAACTCATCCTGCATCTTCGCCCATTGGCGCAACGCCCCCAAATAATTACCGATTGTCAATTCACCCGACGGCTGCACACCGCTGAATACCACAGGTTTTTTACTCATTTTTTTCCCTTATTTATTTCTGTTTTTATCATTAATTTGTCACTAAAGTTAGTTAATCACCGTTAAAATATCGGCAAAATCGTCAAACACCCAATCCGGATTTGTCTCGCTGATCGGGATGTTGTAATTATAACCGTAAGTCAGCCCGACGACTGGGCAACCTGCCTTATGTGCTGCCAAAATATCATTTTTCGAATCGCCGACAAACAACAACTGTTTCGGATAAATCCCAAATTTACCACATAGATAATACAGCGGCGCAGGGTGCGGTTTAATCGCCGGCAGCGATTGCCCGCCCAATAGCTCGGAAAACAGGTGATCGATACCGAATGCCGCCAACACCGGCTGTACATGTTTGCTCGGTTTATTGGTAACCACCGCTAGCGTATACCCCTGTTTTTTCAAGGTTTCCAGCGTCGCTTTCACATTCGGGAACAGACGGCTTTTATTGCAAATATTTTCGCCATAATAAAAGCCAAAACGTCTTTTCAACTGCTTAATCGCTTCAGGATCCAGCGTTGCCCCGCTCCACTCAAGCGCTCGAGCAAGCAACACATCGGCGCCATTGCCGATCCAAGTCAACACCAGCTCTTCTGGTGCCTGCGGCAAACCAACCTCTACAAAGGCTTGGTTAATCGACAACGCCAAATCCGGCAAACTGTCGACCAAGGTACCGTCCAGATCGAAACCGATCACTTTAAACTGACTCATGCTGCTTTCCTTATACGATAGTTGAAGTGAGGCTCGCCAATTGTTGCCGCATAGCGTTGATCACTTCAGCATAATCCGGTTGATCAAAAATGGCCGAACCCGCCACAAACATATCTGCCCCTGCGGCGGCAATTTCAGCAATATTATTCACTTTTACGCCACCATCCACTTCCAAACGAATATCAAAACCGCTGGCATCAATCCGTGACCGCACTTGGCGCAATTTGTCCAACGTCGCCGGAATAAATGACTGCCCACCAAACCCCGGATTGACCGACATCAGCAGAATCACATCAATTTTATCCATCACATAATCCAGATAAGATAATGGTGTTGCTGGATTAAACACCAAGCCAGCTTTACAGCCGCAGCTGCGAATCAACTGCAAAGTGCGGTCAATATGCTCACTGGCTTCCGGGTGGAAAGTAATATAATCCGCCCCCGCTTTAGCGAAATCCGGAATAATCCTATCGACCGGCTTCACCATCAAATGTACATCAATCGGTGCGGTGATGCCGTAATCGCGCAACGCCTTGCACACCGCCGGCCCGAAGGTCAGATTCGGCACATAATGGTTGTCCATCACATCAAAATGAATCACGTCAGCACCGGCGTCCAACACCGTTTTGACATCATCTCCCAAACGCGCCAAATCGGCAGAGAGAATCGAAGGAGCAATTAAATAGGGTTGCATAAATCACCTTTTGTCGTTTAAAAGCCATAAAAGAGCGGTAAGAGGGGGTAGTTTACTACTTAATGGGGAGGGAGTGAAATAAATTGGCTATTGATGGATATTAAGCTTTTGCCTAATGAAAATGTTAGCCAGATCAAATTTTAGACATTTGATAGTTTACACGTGTAAGCCTGACTGTTATAACCATACTTGTACTTAGATTACTTGATGCCGTTTAAAGTACACAGGGATTTCCATTTAATAATAATATTGGAGAAATGTGATGAAAAAAATTTTCAAACAACTGATGTATGGTAGTGCAATTGCGGTAGCCTGCAGTAGCGCTTGGGCAGCGGACCTTATTGGAGCATCGCTATTAACTCAGCAACATCCGTTTTATATTGAACTAGCTGACGCAATGAAACTAGAAGCAAAAGAGAAAGGTGTTAATTTAGAGGTTTCTATTGCAAATCAAGATTTGGGTAAGCAGCTTGCCGATGTCGAAGATTTTATTGTTAAAGGCGCTAAAGCTATTATTATTTCGCCAGTTGACAGTCAAGGGGTTTTACCGGCAATTAAAAAAGCGCAAAACGCCGGAATTAAAGTTATTACGGTGGATGTTCCTGCCAAAGGCGTGGAGGTGACTTCTTATATCGGTACTGATAACTATATTGGTGGTGTAAAAGCCGGTGAATTAATGGCAAAAGAGTTAGGTAATAAAGGTAACGTTGCTATTATTGATTATCCAACTGTTCAATCTGTTGTTTTGCGAATCGATGGATTTAAAAAAGCACTAACCGATTATCCGGAAGTAAAAATTGTTGCTCAGCAAACAGGTATTACACGTGCTGAAGCTTTAGCGGCAGCACAAAATATGTTACAGGCGAATCCAGATATCCAAGGTATTTTTGGTTTCGGTGATGATGCAGCATTAGCTGCTGCAGTTGCAGTGAAATCAGCTGGATTACAACAACAAGTTAAAGTTATCGGTTTTGACGGTATGAAAGAAGCTAGAGATGCCGTTAATTCAGATCCAGTAATGGTTGGTGTTATCCGTCAATATCCTGACAAAATGGGAAAAGAAGCCGTTGATACTGCAGTGAAAGTATTAGCCGGAGAAAATGTTCCGTTAGAGCAGCCAATTGAACCGGGTGTTTATACCAAATAGCACTCTCAAAATAGCGGAATAGCATCTTCCGCTATTTTCCTAATTGGAGGGTAAACATGGTACAGAAAAACAATGTTATTTTGACATTAAATGGGATCAATAAATCATTTGGTGCCTTCAAGGCATTAAAAGATATGCGTTTAACTATCATGCGTGGGCGAGTTCATACTTTATTAGGAGAAAATGGAGCGGGTAAATCGACATTAATGAAGATATTAACCGGCGTATATTCAGCAGACTCAGGCGAAATGTCACTAAACGGCGAAAAATATAGCCCATCCTTCCCCCAAGACGCAGTGGCTGCCGGTTTATCTATCGTTTTCCAAGAGCTTAGTCTGGTCAATAATTTAACCGTCGCACAAAATATTTATGCCAACCATGAGCCTTCTCGCTTTGGATTTATTAATGATCGCAAAATTGAGAAACAAGCCACAACCTTGATTCGTTCTCTAGGTTTACCAATTAATGCTGCCACAAAAGTGGGCGATCTTTCCATTGCTCAGAGACAATTGGTTGAAATCGCTAAAGCCCTCAGCCGTAATGCCGACATTGTTATTCTTGATGAACCGACCTCCTCATTATCCGATTCCGAAGCTGAAATTTTATTTTCTATCATTGAAAAATTGACTACTGACGGCAAAGCAATTATCTATATTTCTCATCGCATGGAGGAAATCATGCGATTGTCGGATGACATTACCATAATGCGTGACGGAGAATATATTCAGACGCTAGCAAAAACAGAAACAACAATCGATCAATTAATCGCCCTAATGGTAGGAAGACGGATGGATCAAATTTACCCACCCAAATTATCAGTGAAATTTATACCAACAAATGAAAATATTTTAGAAGTTAGCCATTTAAGTGTTGCGGGTAAAGTTAATGACGTCAATTTTCAGGTAAAAGCCGGCGAAATTCTGGGATTCTTTGGTTTAGTGGGGGCCGGAAGATCTGATGTGATGAAAGCATTATTTGGAATGTTACCCCATTCTGGAGAAATTAAACTACACAATAAATCAATACCAATTAAAAATGCCAGTATTGCCATTAACCACGGAATTGGTTTTGTTACTGAAAACAGAAAAGAAGAGGGATTAGTCCTACTCGCCTCATTGCGTCATAACATCACCATGGCTGCACTACCGCACTTTACCACCACAGGCGGCTTGATGAATATGTCTAAAGAGAAAAAACAAACAGATAAAGCGATTGAACAGCTGGCTATTCGAGCTTATTCAGGGGAAATTGCTGCCAATACTTTATCTGGTGGTAATCAACAAAAAGTGGTTCTAGCAAAATGGCTAGCAACCAAACCCAAAATTCTAATTTTAGATGAACCGACACGTGGTGTTGATGTTGGCGCTAAATTTGAGATATATAGCATTATTCGTGAACTATCTGCCAATGGTACAGCAATACTACTGGTTTCTTCCGAACTACCGGAGCTTTTAGGACTGTCAGATCGCATCATTGTAATGGCAGGAAAAAGCATACAGGCTACAGCCAACACAACAGAACTTAATCCGCAACGAATTATGGCGGCAGCAACGAGGCAATTATAATGATAAAAAACAATCGGCTTACTCAATATTTACGCCAACTGGGCGGTATTTTCCTTGCGTTAATCATCTTGTGCGTTTTCTTCTCCTTAGCCAATAACCGCTTTATGTCTGTTGCTAATTTTATGAATATCTTGCAACAGGTTTCTGTTGTTGCCATTGCGGCTTTTGGTATGACTTGGGTTATCCTACTTGGTGAAATTGATCTGTCTATCGGTTCTATTATTGCCGTCAGTGGTATGGTAGCAGCCCAAGTTTTAACCTTAGATTATGGCTTATTTACCGCACTTTTTGTGACATTGTGTGCCGGTGCAATGATGGGTTTTATCAACGGTACTTTAACTGCAAAATTAGCGCTACCCTCGTTTATTGTCACCGTAGCAACCATGGGCATTTATCGAGGGATGGTGAGTTTACCGACCAATGGCGCACCACAAATGATCACAAATAGCGATTGGACAGCAATCGGAAATTCTGCGCTATTTGGAATTCCGGTGGTTATTTGGGTGTTGATACTACTCTTTTTAATTAACCATATAGTGTTGTCAAAAACGGTATTTGGTAGAAAGGCTTATCTTACTGGTGGTAATATCGAGGCAGCACAATATTCCGGTATTCAAACCGCAAGAGTTAAAATTTGGATTTTCACTTTATCCGGCATCATGGCAGCTATTGCCGGAATATTATTGTCGTCAAGGCTGTATTCAGCACAAACCAATGCCGGAATGGGATATGAATTAGATGCGATTGCCGCAGCGGTATTAGGCGGAACCAGTTTAACCGGTGGTGTCGGAACGATGATTGGAACATTGGTTGGCGCTTTAATCATCGGTATATTGAATAACGGAATGAATATGATATCAGTCCCATATTTTTACCAATTGATTGTGAAAGGTATTGTTATTTTAGTTGCAGTTTGGCTAGATGTGCGTGCAAAAAAGAAACGGAGTAAAGCATAATGCGAAAAATATTAACAATTGGTGAAATCTTAGTCGAAATTGTCGCAACAACCAAAGGTAATGGTTTTTTGGAAGCTCAACCTCTTATCGGACCTTTTCCTTCAGGCGCACCCGCTATTTTTATTGATCAAGTCGGGAAACTCAAAACGCCCTGCGCAATTATTTCTCGTGTCGGGAATGATGATTTTGGTCAGCTAAATCTGAATAGGTTAATGGCTGATCAAGTTGATATTTCAGGCATCTCGATTGCTGAAGGTGAAACGACCGGCAGTGCCTTTGTACGTTATCAGGCAAATGGCGATCGTAAATTCGTTTTTAATATTGCACACAGTGCATGCGGGAAATTAGAGGATAATCCCAATATTGAGGTATTATTAGCCCAATGTGATCATTTACACTTGATGGGAACCGCTCTTTCCTCTCCGGGTTTAAAAAATATGGCATTACGTGCTGTTCAGGTAATTAAAGCTCGCGGTGGCACGCTATCATTCGATCCTAATTTAAGAGCTGAAATCATGACACCTGAGCTATGTTCCGACCTAAAAATGATTTTACGACAAACTGATCTTTTTTTGCCCTCCGGTGACGAGCTGTTTTTATTTACCGAAGCCAAAGAAGAACAAGCGGCAATTAATGAATTATTTGTATTGGGAATTCAAGAGATCGTCTTAAAACGTGGCAATCAGGGAGCAACATATTTTACGAAAGAGCAACAAATAAATATACTACCGCACCATGTTGATGAGTTGGATCCAACCGGTGCCGGCGATAGTTTTGGCGGTGCATTTATCAGTTTTTGGATTAACGGTTATTCTGCAGCTGAAGCGCTTCGTTATGCAAATGCTGCCGGCGCAAGAGCGGTAACACTGCTTGGACCGATGGAAGGAACATCAACACAATTAGAGCTAGACCAGTTTTTAGCTCAATAAACAGCGAGAAGATTAATGGATAAAAAAAAGATGATCCCAAGCGTGCAAACTATGCAGCAACTTGCTGATTATGTCGGACTTTCTCGTCAAACATTGTCTAAATATTTTAATGATCCGCAACAAATTGGTGAAAAAACCCGTAATCATATTCAACTTGCCGTCGAAGAAACCGGATTTCGCCCCAATTTATTTGCCAGCAATCTTAAACGAAATAAAAGCAGAGTGATTGGTATTATTGTTCCAAGTATTACGGATCCTTTTTACATGCTGTTAGTATCACGTATATCGGAAATAGCAGAAAAATTAGGATATTTCACTTTTACACTACCTTCCAACGGTAAATTAACGCTTGAGGCTGATGCGGTTGCACGCTTACAATCGATGAATGTTGCCGGTGTTCTAGTGGTTCCATTAGGTAAAGATGCTGTACAACCTAAATTGCGTCGAATCGAAGAAAATCTACCAATGATATATCTTGATTCACCACCGTCACACCCTGCCCCTTTTATAGGTACTGATAATAAACAAGGGATCACATTATTGGTCGATTACCTTTGCCAAAAAGGAACACCACCTGCGTTTTTAGCAATGCCAGAAATTAACCAAAATGCCAAAACCCGTCTCAATGCCTATCAAGATGCGATGGCAAAAAACCGAGAAATACCACTAGTTCTGCAATCAGACGGCAGAGTAGATTGGCAATTTGAAACCTACGGCTACCAACAAACAGCTTCTTGGCTGGAACATAAGCCAAAACATAATGCGCTGTTATGTGCCAATGACCGACTTGCTTACGGTGCTTTTTTAGCGGCCTGGGAAGCCAAAATACCGGTTGGAATCAATGATGAAAAACTGCGTATAGCAGGACATGATGATCACCCCCTTGCAGCTTATACTTGTCCACCGTTGACGACGGCAGCCCAAAATTACGATATGCTTGCAGAATCGGCAATCACCATGTTGATAACTCACATGACAAAAGGCGACACAACTACAAATCCTCAATTAATTCCAATGAAATTAGTAATCAGGCAATCCGCATAATAAAATTTAATTATAACGTATTGTGTAAACCAAGGAAGTCCAAATGAATCCGAATACACCAAAAGAAAATATTCCATTATTATCCGACTATCCGTTTGATATGGATTTAGTCGCTGGTCGTACATTGATTGAAAAAGATAATTATCTTGACTACATTATCAATCGTCCACAAGGTATAAAAGGCTACATTATCAATTTAACTACCAGAGGCCGAGGAGCTATATTTGATGGAGAAAAAACCTTTTTGGCAGACAAAGGAGATTTGCTGTTGTTTTCTCCACAGACAATACATTATTACTGCCGAGAACCTGCGTATTATTCGTGGTATCACCAATGGATTTATTTTAGACCCAGAACATTTTGGATAGACTGGCTCCGGTGGTCGTCAACGGAAAATGGGATTGGGCGTTTGAGTATTCAAGACAAAGAAGAATATCAAGCTATTTTGGACTTATTCGTTAAAATTGAAAATCTATCCAAAGCAAACGATATTTTTGCCAAAGATACAACAATGTGTTTTCTAGAATTATTATTGATTAAATGTGCCAAACTTGATCCAAAAAATTTAGAGCATAAATCACATAATGAGTTGGATCTCAGAATTGATACGGTATGCAATTTGATTTTAAACGATTTACAACAAAACCATAAAATTGACTATTTTGCCAAGAAAGTTAATCTATCAACCTCCAGACTAACACATTTATTTTCGGAACAATTAGGCATGAGCCTTACGCAATGGCGTGATAATCAAAGAATGGAAAATGCCAAGAAATTACTCTATACCTCAGATATCTCGATTATGAGTATCGCCAAACAATTAGGATTTGATGACCAATTTTATTTCTCAAAAGTATTTAAAAAATACTGTGGCACTAGCCCTTCGCGCTTTCGCCACTCCAGATAATCACCGGCAAGTGACCTACATCACAAAAAAAATCTTTCTGCCAAATAATCTATATAAATAGCCAAATTTTACATATAAATCCCCCTAATTCTAGCCTATTATTCCTACAGACTAAAAATACAGCATATTGCAATGACTTTATTGTTATAAAAATCAATATGTTATGTTATTTTTTGGTCATGTACATTGATAAAGATGTAATATACCATTAGCAAAAATACCCATATTTAATAATATAACGAGGTGAATAATGAAAAAGCTGACCATGAAAAATCTATTCTTAACAGGACTGTTAAGCATGACGGTTCTTACACCTAATGTAATGGCAAAAGAGGTTGAAATAGTCAATATTTCCA
This sequence comes from Testudinibacter aquarius, assembly GCF_004342725.1. Taxonomy (GTDB): domain Bacteria; phylum Pseudomonadota; class Gammaproteobacteria; order Enterobacterales; family Pasteurellaceae; genus Chelonobacter; species Chelonobacter aquarius. The sequence continues at coordinate 20,851 of NZ_SMCP01000011.1, forward strand.
AAATAGCGGGTATGCCGTGGTTCAATCGTATGGCTGAGGGCGTTGAACAAGCAGGAAAAGATTTTGGCGTAAATGCTTATCAAGTAGGTCCTTCCAGTACAGATGCGCCACAGCAGGTAAAATTAATCGAAGATTTGATTGCTAAAAAAGTCGATTCAATTTCCATTGTACCAAATGATGCAAATGTTCTAGAACCGGTACTCAAAAAAGCCAAAGAGCAAGGAATCGTTGTACTAACGCATGAATCTGTCGGGCAACCAAGTGCGGATTGGGATATTGAAATCATTGATAATGCACAATTTGCAGCTGACAACGTAGAAGAGGTAGCAAAAGTGATGGGAGGTAAAGGCGGATATGTAATTTATGTCGGAGGCTTGACTGTGCCACAGCATAACCTTTGGGCCGATCTCTTTGTAAAATACCAAAAAGAACACTATCCAGAGATGTTTGAAGTAACAACTCGTATGCCGGTAGCGGAAAATATTGATGATGCGCGCCGTACTACACTAGATTTAATGAAAGCGCACCCTGATTTGAAAACAGTGGTTTCTTTTGGTTCACAAGGTCCGATCGGAGCAGGGCTAGCAGTCAGAGAAAAACGTATGAAAGATAAATTCTTTGTCTTTGGTATGATGATTCCTTCGCAAGCCGCCTCTCTGATTAAAAGTGGCAATATCACGATGGGAATTACCTATGACCCAGCTTCAGGCGGTTATGCTTTAGCTGCAGTTGCTGCCAAATTATTAAAAGGTGAAGACATTACTCAGGGGTTTGAAATTCCAAATGTAGGAAAAGCAAACGTAAATAAAGAGAATCGTCTGATTCAGTTCCATAAAGTCTTAAAAGTCACAAAAGAAAATATTGATAGCCTTTATTAATTCTTCTAAAAATGTATGGATTCCCGCTATATAAAAAGGGAATCCATCATCCTGCTTATCAATCTTCATAGTAAAGGTGGTTATTATGACTTTTATTACCATGGAAAATATTTCCAAAACCTTTTATGGTGTGAAAGCATTGAATAATGTCTCATTAACCTTGAATCAAGGTGAAGTACTTTGCTTAGCCGGACAAAACGGCTGTGGCAAATCAACATTAATTAAGATCTTATCCGGCGTTTATCAACCGGATAAAAATGCAAGAATAACAATAGACTCTGATCAATATGACAAGCTAACACCCAAAGAGTCGATCAAAAAAGGCATTCAGGTAATTTATCAAGATCTTTCGCTATTTCCTAATTTGACTGTGGCTGAAAATATTGCGATTAATTTACATCATGATCACTTTTTATCAAGTAAGAAAAATATTTATGCTATTGCAGATAATACATTAAAAAATATCAACGCCAACTTAACGTTAGATGCTTTGGTAGAAACACTTTCGATTGCCCAACAACAATTGGTTGCTATATGTCGTGCGCTAGCTCAAGACGCGCGCTTGATTATTATGGATGAACCAACAGCTTCTTTAACCGTACAAGAAGTTCAATCATTACTCAAAATTGTTCAACAACTTAAAAATACGGGGATTAGCATTATTTTCGTTAGCCATAAACTAAACGAAGTTATTAAGGTTTCAGATCAGGTGCTGGTGCTCAAAGACGGAGGTTTAGTCGGTAGCTATCCAATCACTGAAATCAATGAAAAAAGGCTGGCTTACTTAATGACCGGTATAGAGTTTCATTACGAAAGATTATTACCTGTTGCTGATTCAAAACCCCTTCTGACAGTTAATAAATTATCTAAGGAAAACCAATATCAGGATATTTCTTTTTCTCTACAAAAAGGAGAAGTGATTTCAATAATCGGCTTGTTAGGCTCCGGCAGAACAGAACTCTGTTTAAGCTTATTTGGAGTAAGTTCACCAGATAGTGGGGATATTATTTTAAACAACCAAAAAGTTGTATTCAAAAGTAATCGTGATGCAATTTCTGCCGGTATCGGGTATGTATCAGAGGATAGAATGGCAACTGGCCTGGTAATGAACTCGTCAATCAAAGACAATATTATTTCGACGATCTTCAATAAAATCACCTCAAAATTCGGTTTAATTAATGAAAAACATGTTTTATCTTATAGTAATCATTTGATTCAGCAGTTAAAAATAAAATCACCCAATTCAGATCTTCCGGTAAATACACTGTCGGGCGGTAACGCACAACGGGTGTCAATCGCTAAATGGCTAGCAATCAAACCGGATTTATTGATTTTAGATGAACCGACAATTGGCGTTGACATTGCCAATAAAGAAGGAATATTTAATATTATAAAATCCCTTTCCATACAAGGTATTTCAGTTATTTTTATTACGGATGAGGTTGAAGAGGCTTACTATAATAGCCACCGAATTTTTGTGATGAAATCCGGAAAAATAAGTCATGAGTTTATCGTCAAAGAAACAAGTGAGAGCGAAATCTTGGAGGCAATCAATGAAAAATAAATCTATTTCACAGAATTTCTTTTTGATTGTAACGATTTTAACAATATCTATTTATTTATCACTCAAAACAGATGACTTTCTGACGATAGAAAATCTTTATGATGTAATCAATAGTTATTCCATGCTGGCTATTTTAGCTTGTGGATTATTTATCGTACTCATTTCAGGTGGGATTGATATTTCGTTTCCGGCAATTACAATCATTTCGCAATATATTATGGTTTCATTTATCATGAAACATGATGCAAATTATTTAGTTGTTTTTCTGATTTCAATTACTTCTGGAGTTTCCTTAGGATTAATTAATGCAGTAATCGTGAATAAACTGAAAGTACCTTCTATCATTATCACTATTTCAACATTGAATATATTTTATGGTTTGTTACTTTACATCACTAAAGGAACTTGGTTATATGACTACCCCGCATGGTTTCAACAAGAAATTATTATCTTTAAAGCAACAACAGCAGACGGTTTCGAATATGGACTTTCATTTCAATTTATTTTATTACTGGCTGTGATTTTGCTAACCGGATTGATAATGAATAAAACCAGTGTTGGAAGAAAAATTTATGCCTTGGGGGGTAATGCAGAAGCGGCATCACGGATTGGATTCAGTTTATTAAAGTTACATCTTTTTGTATATGGTTATATGGGATTTGTTGCCGGTATTGCTGGTATCGTACAGTCATATACCGTACAAACGGTCGCACCCGATTCATTATTAGGTTATGAATTAACAGTACTGGCGGCAGTTGTACTGGGTGGAACCAGTTTAATCGGTGGTAAAGGAACTCTATCAGGCACCATAATGGGGGTTATTTTACTTGCCATAATTCAAAATGGATTGAATCTTTTAGGTATTTCATCATACTGGCAAACCGTAGTAACCGGCTTAATTATTGTATTCAGTGTCAGTATGACTGCATGGAGCCAACGGAAGAAAATAGGAGTATAGCCGTTATGCATAAATTTAATGACAGTTCTTTTAGGTATTTGATAATACTATTGATTATAATAATACTTACATTTAGCTTTTTTATTCCTGATATTTTTTGGTCACTCAATAATTTCCAATCAATAGCATCACAAATCCCTATTCTTGGTGTTCTAACACTGGCAATGGCGATCACCATGCTGATAGGTGGAATCAATTTATCCATTATTGCCACGATGAATTCCTGCTCACTGGTTATGGCATTTTACCTTATACATTATCCTACATCTGTTTTTATCGCTATTTTATTAGGCTTAATTACAGCAATCATAATCGGATTAGTAAACGGATTATTAATCGCTATTGTCAGGGTATCACCAATTCTTGCAACACTGGGAACAATGACATTACTGAATGGTTTAAATGTATTACGATCCAAAGGTTCTGCAGTTTCTAACTTTTCCGATCATATTTTAATTTTAAATAGCGGTGTTTGGTTTGGCATTCCAATTCCACTAATTATTTTTCTCTTTTTATCTATCATGTCATGGATTATTTTTGATAAAACCACGTTGGGGAAATCGATCTATTTTATCGGAAATAATGAGCGTGCAACTTATTTCTCTGGCATCAACACAAAAAAAGTTATTGTGCTAGTTTATATTATTTCTTCTATACTTTGTGTTGCTGCCGCACTCTTAATGATGTCAAAACTTAACTCTGCCAAAGCATCTTACGGCGATTCTTATTTATTAACAGCTATTCTGGCAGCCGTATTGGGAGGTGTAAATCCTGATGGTGGTAAAGGAAAATTAATAGGCATTTTGGCTGCTCTAATTTTGTTACAAACATTAGAAAGCGGTTTAAATATTATTGGATTAAGTAGTTACATTACAATGGCTCTTTGGGGTGCATTATTAATTGTATTTATTTTCTTACAGAAATATCAATTTAACTTTTTTACCAAAAGAAAATAGTTATAGAGGGGCATTATTATGTCAGAACAATTTGTTATTGGTTTAGACTTTGGCAGTGATTCTGTACGTTCGTTGTTAGTCAACTGTCAAAGTGGAGAAGAAGTTGCAACATACGTCAGTAACTATCCTCGATGGAAGAAAGAACTTTATTGTGATTCAGATAATAACCAATTCCGCCATCATCCTTTAGATTATATTGAATCAATGACAGAAGCTATTTGTCAAATCACACAAAATATTGATGAAAAAATTCGGCAAAATATCGTTGGTATTGGGATTGACGCAACAGGCTCAACTCCGGCGCCAATCGATGCGGAAGGAAACATTTTAGCATTAAATGAGTCGTTTAAAGATAACCCAAACGCAATGTTTATTTTATGGAAAGATCATACTGCCACCAAAGAAGCAGAATATATTACCGAGCTGTGCCATAGTGGAAAATATCCCGATTATACTAAATATATCGGCGGTACTTACTCTGCTGAATGGTTCTGGGCAAAAATTACCCATATACAATCTACTGATGAAGCAGTAAGACAACATGCTGTGAATTGGGTTGAATTATGCGATTGGGTGCCCGCACTTTTATCCGGTACTACTCATCCAGGCTTACTAAAAAGAGGACGTTGCACTGCCGGGCATAAAAGCTTGTGGCATCCAGACTGGAACGGTTTACCCTCAAAAGCATTTTTAACAGCACTGCATCCATCAATCACAGGAAATTTACAAACTCCACTATTTACTGAAACCCAAACCGCTGACGTGGCAGTCGGAACTATTACTTCCGAATGGGCGAAAAAGTTAAACTTACCCAGAAATGTGATTATTTCTGGTGGCGCATTGGATTGTCACATGGGTACTGTCGGCGCTGGCGCTTCTAAAAATACCTTAGTTAAAGTTATTGGTACATCAACCTGTGATGTGTTAATCACAGACTATGAAACGGTAAATAAACGCTCTATTGAGGGAATATGCGGACAAGTTGATGGTAGCGTGATTCCAAATGCCATAGGATTAGAAGCGGGACAATCAGCTTTTGGCGATATTTATGCTTGGTTTGCAAGAGTACTGAGCTGGCCTTTAGAACATTTAAAACAGCAACAACCACAGTTACAATCAGAAATTGAGGATTTCAGGCAAAAATTATTAGTTACTCTTGCAGAGGAGTGGGATAAAAATCCTCGGCTGGAACATTTACCGTTAACACTTGACTGGTTTAACGGCAGAAGGACGCCGTTTGCCAATCAAAAATTAAAAGGTGTTATTTCCGGTATCGGCTTAGGAAGCGATGCTAGCTCAATTTTCGGCTCATTGATTGTTGCGACAGCCTGCGGTTCCAGAATGATTATGGAATGCCTCAGTTCACAGCAAGTACCGGTAGAAAAAATTATTGCATTGGGCGGAATCGCAAGAAAATCATCGGTCGTGATGCAAACTTGTGCCGATGTAATGGAAAAACCTATTCAAATTGTAAAATCCGATCAATGTTGTGCATTAGGTGCCGCTATTTTTGCGGCGGTTGCAGCAGAGGTTTTCGCCACAGTTGAATTAGCACAAGGGGCTATGGCAAGCAAAATGGAAAAAACCTATTATCCAAATGAAAACAGAAGTCAACAGTATAATGCACTATACCAACAGTATAGAGAATGGGCAGAAGCCGCAGAGCCATTATATAACAAATTTTTTCTCAATCATTTCTGACTACTTAATAGGACAGTATTAAGAGCTGTTGATCTTTGTTTATAATTTGAGCTATAGACAAAGATCAACAAACCCAAAGCTTAGAAAAAGATAGTCTGAATGGCATATCCTTTTCTTTCATTTAGACAAAAACATACCAATCCCCCGCAATTCCCCTTATAATCGAAAATGCCCGATTTGACCGTTTTTTATAATGAGAAATTAATCATGAAAGAGAGAGAACGCTTTATTCTGGAACAGATTAACAAGCTAGGGAAAGTCGATGTGAATATCTTGGCACTGGATTTGGCGGTGTCGCTGGAAACCATTCGGCGCGATTTGACCAAGCTGGATCGCAAAGGGTTGTTGCACCGCACTCATGGCGGTGCAGTCGGGTTGAAAGCTAAAGATGTGGGGCATTCGTTTCAAGCTCGGCAAAAAAACAATTCAGACGCCAAGCGTTTGATTGCCGAAAGTGCGGTCGAGTATATGTTCGAGGGAGCGGTGATTGGCTTGGACGCCAGCACCACTAGTTGGTTTTTCGCACAGGCAATGCCCGATATACCGTGCACCGTGGTCACTAATGCAATGCACAATATCAATGCGTTATCTGGCAAATCCAACATCAAAACCATTGCTACCGGTGGCGTTTACTCTGCGAAATACGATGCGTTTTACGGGCCGTTATCGGAACAATTATTGCAGCGTTTGCACATCGACATCGGGATTTTTTCTTGTATCGGTGTCGATGAAGGCGGTTCGGTGTGGGAATCAAATGAGTTAAATGCCTCGATCAAACGTAAAATTATGGCAGCGTCCGAACAAAAATTTTTGCTGGTTGATAACAGTAAATTGGGGCGTAAGAGCCTGATGAAGATTTGCGATCTATCGCAAATCGATATTTTGTTTTGCGATCAACTGCCGAATGATGAATTAAAACGTTATTGCGATCAGCAAAATTTATTGGTAATCACCACTTAAAAATGCCCGATTTGCCCGAATTTATTTTAATTAAAATTGTTCGGGCAATCTCAACCGCACTTTTCTCTCTTTTTTATGCTGTTTTCGTGATTAAGCTCACAACAATGCACCTTGTTTAAACAAAATCCTTTTCTCAATTAATCGCTAGTTCGAAGATAGTTTTCAGAAAGCCATTTTCAAACTGAAATTTACTTCATTAGTGATGGATTAAAAGAGGAACAATACAATGAGCATAGCAAAATCCCAACCGATCAGAATTGGTATTCGCCCGACAATTGACGGGCGCCGTCTAGGCGTGCGTGAGTCACTGGAAGAGCAAACTATGGCAATGGCGAAATCCGTTGCAAAATTATTAACGACTGAAATTCGCCATCCCAATGGCGATTTTGTCGAATGTGTGATTGCTGACAGTTGCATTGGTGGCGTTGCTGAAGCGGCTGCCTGTGCGGAAAAATTCAAGCTGAATAATGTCGGCGTGGTGCTCACGGTGACACCTTGCTGGTGCTACGGTTCGGAAACCATTGATATGGATCCGCATATGCCAAAAGCGATTTGGGGCTTTAACGGCACCGAACGTCCAGGCGCAGTCTATCTGGCTGCCGCATTGGCAGGCCATTCACAATTGGGGTTGCCAGCATTTTCAATTTATGGCACCGAAGTGCAGGAATCCAGCGACACCTCTATTCCGCCGGATGTACAAGAAAAACTGTTGCGCTTTGCCCGTGCCGGTTTAACTGTTGCCAATATCCGCGGCAAATCCTATCTTTCAATTGGTTCGGTTTCCATGGGTATTGCCGGTTCAATCGTCAATCAAACCTTCTTCCAAGAATATCTGGGCATGCGCAACGAATATGTTGATATGACCGAGATTAAACGTCGCTTAGATCGCCATATTTATGATCAAGCGGAAGTCGATCTGGCGCTGACTTGGGTGAAAGAATATTGCAAGGAAGGCATCGATGTGAATGCACCGGAAAACCAAAAAACGGCGGAACAACGTGCTGAGCTTTGGGAAAACGTGGTGAAAATGGCGATTATCACCCGTGATCTGATGGTAGGTAATCCAAAACTGGCTGAGCTGAATTACGGGGAAGAAGCGTTGGGACACAATGCGATTGCTGCCGGTTTCCAAGGGCAACGCCAATGGACCGATCACATGCCGAACGGCGATTTTATGGAAGCCATTCTCAATTCTAGCTACGATTGGAGCGGCGTGCGTCCGCCATACATTTTAGCAACCGAGAATGACTCACTCAATGCCGTTTGTATGTTGTTTGGCAATCAATTGACTGGGCAGGCGCAGATATTTGCCGATGTGCGAACATATTGGAGCGAAGATGCGGTGGAACGTGTCACCGGTTTCCGTCCGGAGAGCGGTTTTATCCACTTGATCAATTCCGGTTCCGCGGCGTTGGACGGCACCGGACAACATCAAGATCAAAACGGCAAGCCAGTGATTAAACCCGTGTGGCAAGTCACCGAAGCTGACGGCAAACGTTGTCTGGAAAACACCCGTTGGTGCCCGGCGGTGCATGAATATTTCCGTGGCGGCGGCTACTCTTCACAATATTTAACTCGTGGTGGCATGCCGTTCACCATGACCCGTATCAATATTATCAAAGGAATCGGACCGGTATTGCAAATCGCTGAAGGCTGGTCGATTGATCTGCCGCCGGAAGTACACGATATTCTGAATAAACGCACTAACGAAACCTGGCCAACCACCTGGTTTGTGCCACGCCTCACCGGCAAAGGCGCATTCAGCGATGTGTATTCGGTGATGGCAAATTGGGGCGCCAACCACTGTGTTGCTACCTTTGGTCATGTCGGCGCCGACTTTATCACGTTGGCTTCCATGCTGCGGATTCCGGTGTGTATGCACAATGTGGAAGAGAAACATATTTTCCGCCCAAGCACTTGGAATGCCTTTGGTATGGATAAAGAAGGTCAAGATTACCGAGCTTGCGAGAATTTCGGACCACTCTATCGTTAAAAGATTCACCAAATAGCATGCAATAAAACTATGCCATAACACAAAGTGCGGTCACAGTAGAAAACCGATTCTGCCCTGACCGCACTTAGGGAAACTTTATGCCTATTGTACTGATTTTCGACTGTGGTGCGACCAATACCCGCACGATTGCGCTAAATGAAAAAGGGCAGATTTTAGCGGCACACCACATCGCCAGCAATACCAAAGTCGGCGCCGAGTCGACCGATTACCATATTTGGGATTTTGCTGAAATTTGCGATAAGTTATCCGAGTGTACCCGCCATGTGGTCGTGCAATTAACCCATAAACATCATGATATTCAAGAAATTATCGGCATTTCCGTCACCACTTTCGGTGTGGACGGTGCGCCGTTTGACCGTGACGGCAAGCAGATTTATCCGATCATCTCGTGGAAATGCCCACGCACCCTGCCAATTATGCAAAATATCAGCAACTATTTTGAGATTGAAAAACTTTATACCCGCAACGGCATCGGTTTGTACAGCTTCAACACCCTGTTCAAACTGCTGTGGTTGAAAGAGAACCAAACGGAAATTTATCAACAAATGGATAAATTTGTGTTTATCTCCTCGATGTTGACCCACTGGTTAACCGGGGTTTTCAGCACCGACAAAACCATGGCTGGCACCTCTATGTTGACCAATTTGCAAAGTGGCACTTGGGATCCCAGTATTTTGTCGGTATTGAATTTAACCAAGCACCATTTTCCGCCCATCGTCGAAGCCGGTACACCAATCGGTGAATTGCAAGCCAATATCGCCCATCAAATGGGCTTGCCCGCCGGTATTCCGGTGATCTCTTGTGGTCATGATACCCAATTTGCGATTTTCGGCTCCGGCGCTAAGCCAAATCAGCCGGTGTTAAGCTCCGGTACTTGGGAAATCTTGATGGCACGCACTGCTAAAGTCGAACCGCACTTTGACTTAATTCATCACGGTTTAACCACCGAATTTGATGCCAAAACCGACTACTACACTCCCGGTGTGCAATGGCTCGGTTCCGGCGTATTGGAATGGGTCGGCAAATTGTTCTACCGCGATGTGTATGAGATGCCACATTACTACCCAACCATGATCAGCGAAGCCGAAACCGTACCATTAGGCGCAAACGGCGTGGAATGGCACGGTAGTTTCAACGATGCCGAAACATTTGCTCAACATGGCAAAATCGTAGGGCTTTCATTGCATTCGCAACGAGCTGAAGTTTACCGTGCCGCCTTGGAATATATGGCCTATCAATTAAAACACGGCTTAGCCACATTGGAACAAGTCAGTCACTTTCAAGCTGAGCGCCTGATTTGCGTTGGCGGCGGCTCAAAAAACCGTTTGTGGAACCAGATCCGTGCCGACGTATTGGGTTTACCGATCGAAATTGTGGATGTGGCTGAAGCCACGGTCTTAGGCGCAGCGATGTTCACCTTTGCCGGCGCACAATATTACCAAAATGCCGACGTTGCTCAACAGCAAATGCAGCCGCAGCGCAAGACGATTCAGCCCTCTGCCGACAGCCCAGCTTATCAACAATGGTTGGCCAACTACATTCAACACGGAGCAAACCCATGTTAAAAGGAATTCATCCGGCAATTTCGCCGACACTGTTAAAAATTTTGGCTGAAATGGGGCACGGCGATGAAATCGTGTTTGCCGATGCCCATTTTCCGGCGCACCAACTGCACTCACAAGTGGTACGCGCCGACGGTATTAAAATTGATGTGCTGCTGAGTGCAGTTACACCACTATTCGAATTAGATCAATACGTTGATAGCCCATTGATTATGATGGCTGCCGTCGAAGGCGACAGCCTCGACCCCACGGTTGCTGCCCGCTATTTAGCCGCAATTCAACCCAATATCACACCATTGCCCAGCATTGAACAGATTGATCGTTTTGCCTTTTACCAACGTGCACAACAAGCCTATGCCGTTGTCGTCAGCGGTGAATTGGCAAAATACGGCAATATTATTTTGAAAAAAGGGGTTACGCCGGTCGTAGCCTGAACATTATTTAAAGGACACCAACATGAACAGACAAGCACTTTCCCGAGAAATTATTGATACCTGCCTCGAAATGACCCGCTTAGGGTTGAACCAAGGTACTGCCGGCAATGTCAGCGCACGTTATAACGGCGGCATGCTGATCACACCCAGCGGCATGCCTTATGAGCAGATGAATGAAGACTGCATCGTGTTTGTTGATGGTGACGGTCACTATGAAGCTGGCAAATTGCCGTCCAGCGAATGGCGTTTTCACCATGCGGTGTATCAAGCCCGCCCAGATTTAGATGCTGTGGTGCATAACCATGCGATCCACTGCTCAGCCGTCTCGATTTTGGGCAAAGCGATTCCGGCGATTCACTACATGGTCGCCGTCGGCGGCACCGACCATATTCCGTGTGTCCCCTATGCCACTTTCGGCACCCCAAAACTGGCGGAATATGTACAGCAAGGAATTCAGCAGAGCAAAGCAATTTTATTACAGCACCATGGCTTGATCGCTGCCGAAAAAAATCTGCGAAAAGCACTATGGCTGGCGCATGAAGTGGAAGTGTTGGCAACCTGGTACATTCAGCTATTAGCCATCACCAACGATGTGCCGGTGCTATCGCCGCAAGAGATCCAAGTGGTTCTGGGCAAATTCAGCACCTATGGTTTAAGAATCGAGGATTAATAATTTGTTAGCAGGAGTGTGACATGGCGACTCAATCTCAAGCAGTGCCGCTGCTTTCCATGACCAATATCAGTAAATCATTTGGCACGGTGCATGCCTTAAAAGATGTACATTTAGCACTGCGCAAAGGCGAAGTGCACGCCTTGATGGGTGAAAATGGTGCCGGCAAGTCGACCTTGATGAAATGCCTGATCGGGGTGTATCACCCCGAAGTCGGCGATATTGTGTATAAAGGCGAAAAAGTGCGGTATTCCTCGGTGTTAGAAGCGCAAAAAAACGGTATCAGCATGATCTTTCAAGAACTGAATCTGATACCACACTTGACCGTTGCCGAAAATATCTTCTTTGCGCGAGAACCCCTGAAACACGGTTTAATTGATAAACGCAAAATGAATGTGGATGCAGCGCAGCTGCTATCGATGTTTGACATTGATGTCGCCCCGACCGATATCGTCCACACGCTATCGGTTGCTAAACAGCAAATGGTGGAAATCGCTAAAGCACTCTCCTTTGATGTGGAAGTGTTGATCATGGACGAGCCGACCTCGGCGCTGACTGAAAAAGAGATCGACAAACTGTTTGAGCTAGTGCACCGCTTGAAAGCCAAAGGGGTATGTATCGTCTATATTTCGCACCGCATGGAAGAGTTAAAACGGATTTGCGACCATATTACGATTTTCCGTGATGGCACTTATGTCTCTAACCACCGTTTTAGCGATATCACGATGGATCAGATCATCACCAAAATGGTCGGACGTTCACTAGATAACCACTTTCCGCCAAAAACAGCGGTTATCGAAGATGAGATTATTTTGTCGGTGATGAATGCCGAACGTGTCGGCGTGTTCAAACCGCTGAATTTCGATTTGCGCCGTGGCGAGATTTTAGGGATCACCGGCTTGGTCGGCGCCAAACGCACCGAATTGGCGCGTTCGATTTTTGGCGCCGATCCACTGGATAAAGGAGAAATTTATGTACACCACAAAAAAGTCTCGATCAAAAATCCATCGGATTCAATTAAAGCTGGCATCGCTTACCTGTCCGAAGACCGTAAGTTGAACGGGGTTGCGGTGCGAATGTGCATTCGTGAAAACATTACGATGGCATCGATGGATAAAGTCAGCAGCAACTTGGGGATCATCTCCACCGATGCCGAAGTCAACGCCTCGAAAACTTTTGTCGATAAAATGGAGATCAAAACGCCTACCATCGAGCAGTTGGTCAACAACCTGAGTGGCGGCAATCAACAAAAAGTAGTGATCGGCAAATGGCTGTTCCGTGATGCCACGGTGATGATTTTTGATGAGCCGACACGCGGTATCGACGTTGGCGCCAAATATGCCATTTATCAACTGCTGGATGAGTTGGCAGCCAACGGAGTCGGCATTATTGTGATCTCTTCCGAATTGCCGGAAGTGCTTGGCGTATCAGACCGCGTGATCATCATGCGTGAAGGACAGATGACCGGTATGCTGGAAACCAAATCGACCAATCAAGAAGAGATTATGCAATACGCTACCGGCGTGAAAAATATGTTTGCAAGAGAATATGCAGCCTACAACTATGCTTCCTAAAACAAGAGGTAATGTGATGAATGACAAACAAAAAGATATGTTGAGAAAATTAGCGTCTTTGGCAGGATTATTACTGTTGATCCTAGCCTTTAGCATCAGCAACGACTACTTTTTTACGCTCAACAACATAATGACCATTGGCTTGCAAACCTCCACCATTGCGCTAATCGGGATTGGTGCCACCTGTGTGATCCTGACCGGCGGAATTGATTTAAGCACCGGCTCGGTGGTCGCCCTTTCCGGCGTAGCAGCAGCGATGTTTGTTAACACTGGCATTCCAGTGCCGCTTGGTATGCTTGGCGGTATTTTGGTTGGCGGTATCTGTGGTTATGCCAATGGCATTATGGTCACCAAAATGAAATTACCACCGTTTATCGCTACCTTGGGCATGATGATGGTGGCGCGTGGCGTCGCACTGTATGTCACCAATGCTGCTCCGGTATCCGGTATGCCGGAATCATTCTCTTACCTCGGCAACGGTGCGCTGTTCCGCATCGTTGAAGAAGGCGCAAACGGTTTGCCACTGGTCAAATTTCCCGGCATTCCTTATCCGGTGATTATCATGATCGTTATTGCAGTTCTGTTTACCTTTGCCTTAAACAAACTGCGGGTCGGGCGCTACATTTATGCCATCGGCTCCAATGAAGAAGCCGCTCGCCTTTCCGGCATCAAAACCAATCAAGTGAAAAACTATGCTTATATCGCCAGTGGACTGCTGTCAGGTTTAGCAGGCGTGATTTTGGCCTCTCGCTTGGTAACGGCACAGCCAAACGGCGGTGTGGCTTATGAGTTAGACGCAATCGCCAGTGCGGTTGTCGGTGGAACTTCATTAATGGGCGGAGTCGGCACCATTCCCGGCACATTAATCGGTTCCTTTATTATCGGGGTGTTGCGTAACGGTTTGAACATGAACGGTGTTTCAGCCTTTATCCAACAGATTATTATCGGTCTGGTGATCATTGTCACGGTATCAATCGATCAGCTAAGACAGAGCAAAAAGAAATAAGCGGTCTAAGATTTAATGTTGTAACACACCATTAACCCTCAAAACCTATCCTAAAACAAGGAGCACAACTATGAAAAAATTCGCAGTCGCAGCAATCGCAACACTCGTTGGCTTTTCGGCTTTGATCAGCTCACCGGTGATGGCAAAATCCAACGAAATCGCCGTTATCGTGAAAACCGCCAATGCCAATTTCTGGCAAAATGTGAATAAAGGCGCTGTCGAAGCCGGCAAAGACATCGGTGGCCAATACACAATCTCATTCCAAGGCCCACAAGCCGAAACCGCCATTGATGAACAAGTCAATATGGTCAACAATGCCGTCAATCGCGGCGTTGCGGGCATTGTGTTGGCAGCTTCGGATCCAGACGCATTGGTTCCGGCAGTGAAAGGCGCTTTTGAAAGAGGCATTCCAGTGGTGATGATCGACTCCGGCATCAACAGCGACGGCAAATATTACCAATCCTTCTTGGCGACCGATAATCGTGCCGCTGGGAAATTGGCTGCCGAAAAACTGTTAGAGAAAAATGGTACTAAAGGCAAAGTGGCTGTGATGTCATTTACCCCAGGCGCAGCCAGTGCGATTGAACGTACCGGTGGTTTTGTGGACAGAATTAAACAAAATGCAGATATCACCATGGTCGGCCCTTTCTACTCTCAATCGGATATGGTGACCGCACTTAACCAAACCATCGACGTCTTGACCTCCCACCCGGATTTAACTGCAATCTTCGGTGCCAACGAACCGACCGCCGTCGGCATGGCTCGTGCGATTAAAGAACGTGGCTACGCCGGAAAATTGGTAGCTGTCGGCTTTGACGGCAATCAAGATTTGCAAAATTTCGTGCGTGACGGAACCTTAGAAGGCATCGTGGTGCAATCCTCCTATCAAATGGGCTACAAAGGTGTAACCGCAATTAAAGACGTCATCGACGGCAAGACAATTGAAAAATTCATTGACACCGGTGTGGTTTTTGTCACCAAAGACAACATTGATTCGGACGAAGCCAAAGGCGTATTGTATTAATTTCTATCATAAATCCTGCTTCAGTACTCTTTATGTTATCGAGGAATTTGATAGATAATTACAAGGGCGGATTATATATCCGCCCTAGACTGATACTGATAGGTATTCGTTTTAGTTTAATACAATAATAAATCAGACTAAGACGAAAGAGAATTCCACACCAAATGCCAGCCAGGCGCCAACTCTGCCGCTCGTTCACAGGCCAAGACTAATGAGTTTTCTCTGGCAATCCCTTTTCCGGCGATATCAAAGGCGGTTCCATGATCAACCGACACCCTAACAACCGGTAATCCTGCGGTAATATTGACACCGTCATCACCATACACCGCTTTAAAAGGTGCGTGCCCCTGATCGTGATAACAGGCAATCACTATATCCCATTTCCCTCGAACCGCCTGCGGAATTAAAGCATCTGCAGGAAGCGGACCTTGAATATTAACGCCTTTCCGCTGCGCAAGTTGAATCGCAGGTGCAAGTTGATCCTGATCTTCATCACCAAACAATCGATTTTCACCGGCATGCGGATTAATCCCGCAGACCCCTATTTTCGCATTCGGTTTATTTAATGATTTTGCCAATGCAAACGCTAAATTAATCACGGTAGTTGTTCGTGTTGTGGTGCAGGCATCAATTGCCGAATGCAATGATTGGTGGGTTGTCAAATGAAACAGATAAAAATCGCCGGAAGAGAGTATCATGGAATAATCTTTAACACCAAACTCATGCGCAAGGATTTCGGTATGTCCCGGCCAATGATGACCGCCGGCATGCATGGCTTCTTTATTGAGCGGTGCGGTCACAATCCCGTCAATTTTACCTTCACGCCCCAATTTACAGGCTTCGACAACAAAACGATATGCCGAATCCCCCGCTACGGCGGAAATCTTACCGACTTGAACCGCGGGTAACGGATCCGCAATCTGTAGTAGCTCTATTTCATTCGGATTGTTGTTTAAGCAGCTTAAATCCGTCACTAACTTAATTTGGCTTGCCGAAAATCCTGATAACACGCAAGCGTTCGCTAACGCAGTATAATCGCCGATAACAAATAATTTAGCTTTACGTCTTAAATCGGCGTGTGCTAATAATGTTTTTACGGTAATTTCGGGGCCGATTCCGGCAATATCACCCATTGTCACCGCTAGTATTGGTAATGACATAATCTTACGCTCCTACTTGTTTGAATGTTGCTGCATAATATTGCTTAAAAGTTGCTTATCTCCGAACCCTCCGGATTTAGTCATCACTTTCAATCCTTGATAAGTATCGCCGGCAATACGACACAGCGGAACACCTGCAACAACCGCATGCAAAATCTTCATCTCATATACCGGTAAACGCGCTAAAAGTGCAGCTGCACCATCTCCTCCAAACAAAATTAAAGTATCAAAAGCCGCATGATCCAGACAATATTTGCCTAAATCCGCCAAATATCCCGAAATAGTGCGGGCAATTTCATTGATATTTCCTGCAGCATTAATTTTCGCCGGATTAGCACGGATAATAACGTTCTCCTTGCTACAGTTAATCAGCGCTTTTAGTTGCTGTTTCAAAGCCGGTTCCGAAATGGTTGCGTTAATTAATTGTGAGGGATGCGGACTGAAAACAATGGTTTTTCCGCCTGTTGTCGCGATATATTCATCGACTTGAGCTTGACTGATTTCATGCACCGAGGTCACTAAAATAAGGGCGCGCGACAGCGCAAAAGAGTGATGAGAAGCGGGCTTGTTTGCCGATTTTTTCAGAACCTGCGCCAGACCGGCCGAACCGACAGGAATAATCTGATTGCCTAACTGCGCAATGACATTGGCAATCAGAGTAAGATCCTGTGCAGTTTTAGCATCAACAGCCAATTGCGTTGCCGCTGATGTCGTAATCATATGCTGCAATTCTTGCTCAGATGTAAATCCGCTGATAATCTCGGCTTGAGGTAACAGCTTATCCATTGAAGCGGACGGCACCGGACAAATCGGATCTCTGCCTGATGCCGTTTCATGCACGGGAATACCATTGACATATAAATGCCCCTGTTCGATTGTCCTGCCCATTTCAGGATAGGCAGGACAAATCACAGCTTTCGCATCGGGATAACGCAAACGCCAAGCCTGCAGCGCACCTTCTATCTGATAAGCAACCGAACCTCGCATCGTTGAGTCAATTTTTAAATAAATCTGCTCAATGCCGTTTTGTAAACCTGCCTCAACCGCACTTTTGGTCAACTGAACCGCTTTTTCACCGACCGGACGTGCATCAGTAGAAACCGTAAATACTTCAGCTTGTGAGAAATCCGTTTGATGTAAATAATCGGAATTGACCTGTAAGATAGTTGAAAATCCGTTCTCGGCAAACATTACACCTGTATCATTAGCACCGGTTAAATCATCGGCAATTACCAGAATATTATTTTTCATATCAGTTACCCTCTTTAAAATGATCTTCCAAGCCGCCCTGACGTTTCAGCACCCAAGCCGCAACCAGCGGAGCCAAAATCGCAGACACCAACACTGCTGCAGCTATTTGCGCAGTTGCCGTTTGAACATACTGCGCCATATTTGGATCAGCCTGCGCAACAATTTCCGGTGTAATAATTGCGTTGCCGGCAGTGGTTCCGGCAGCAAATCCTATCCCTGATTGCGTTCCTCTTTTTAAAATCACTTTATAACCGAAATAAACAAAGGCACCGGTTAACAAAGAAACGACAACACCTAAAATAATTCCCGTTGCACCACCGGTTATAATAGAATGCAAATTGATTCCGGTGCCAAGCGCAAATGCAAAAAATGGAATAACAATCGCACCGGTCGGCTTCATAATATTGGTCCATTTAGGATCAAGATTCCCGACAACCATACCAACCAATAACGGAATAACCGCCGCTAACATGAGCGAAAGTGGAATATCCGCCAATCCGGAAACCCCAAGAAACAGTAAAACAAAAAAAGGTCCGTCGTTAACCGCCGATGCGACGTAAGCCCCTCTATCGCGATAATCGCCATACTTACCTGTAAATGCAAGCCAGATACCGCCGTTTGAGTTAGCGACTACAGTTAATATTGCCAAAAGCGAAATTCCCATAATACCGTCCGAGCCGACAGCCAAACCGATCAGCGTAATTAATCCAGCCGGAATAATGGTTTTAAATAGCAGGACTACTCCTGTGTGCGCCAAGACCGGTCCGGAACTACGCACGGTAATCTGCATACCCGTTGCGAAAATTAATAATGCGATCAACGGTCCAGCGGAAGATTTGAAAAGTGCGGTAGTGAATGAACCTATACCCAAAAATTCCGGAAAAAAAGTACCGATAATTGATCCCAATATAAGAGGTACAACCATCGTTCCACCCGGAATCTTGTTCATCCAATCGTATAAAGGAACTAATGTTTGAGTTTTTGAGTCCATCTGATTAACTGGCATAACTGTCTCCTTAGTATCAAATTACGCACAACTTGTACGTACAAGATATGATGTGGTAGAAGATTCAGATTGTCAATCAGTAAAATTAAATTGTGGTTTCTAGATCAAACATAATTTTATCGCCGCGATGATAAGTCGAAAAAACTTCGACGATGTTATTATTTTTATCAAAGGTTGTGCCTTTTAGCAGTAAAAGAGGGCTGCCGATAGGAATATTCAAGTATTCTGCAATATGTGATGGCGCCGCAATGGCATAAATATGGCGGGTCGAACGTTCTAGTTCAATATTGGCATCTTGCTTTAAAATCTGATGTAAAGAGGCGTGTGCTAACTTCTCAGGGGTAAGCCAGCGTTGATATTTTGTAGGCAAATAAGTTTCGATATAAGCAATTGGCTGGGTAATATCGGAGCGGATTCGTGCTAAATACAATGCTTGCTTCTCATTCCAAAATTGATTGGCTTTATCATAATCCATTAATTCAAAAGAGATGATTTTTGTATTAACCATTGTTCCCATTTTCTCGATTTGCATACCCAAACCGTTTAACGACTGCACTACCCGGTGAATCCTATTAACCGGCAACACGAAGCTGCCTTTTCCCTGCGCTTTGCTGATTAAACCTTCCACCTCTAATTTAGCCAGCGCTTGACGTATCACCGAACGTGAAACACCAAACATTTTTTGCAATTCCGCTTCCGACGGGAGAAAACCATGAATCGTTTCTGATAGAATCTCACGTTTCAGTTTTTCAATTATATTGATATACAACGGCGTTTTTTTGGTAATTATAGTCATCGGAATAGCGTTTATTAAATATAGATTGCGTTTGAGTATAGCAACTCTTTCTCATTCTTCCTATAATTTACATCAATAATCACTTATCTCAGGAATCTTTCAGCATGTTCGTTCGCTCCCAAATCACCTTTTTCCAACGCTTTGAGCAAGATATTCTCAATGGCAGCAAAACCATTACCATTCGTGATCGCAGCGAAAGCCACTATCAACCACAAAGTATTGTCGATGTTTTCACCAACGAAACACAGCGTTGGTTTGCCCAAATCCGGATCTTGTCGGTCACGCCGATCACTTTCGCACAATTAAATTCACAACATGCTGCACAAGAAAATATGACTCTGGCCCAGTTGCAAACCGTTATTCGAGAAATTTATCCGAACGAAACCGCACTTTTTGTGATTCAGTATGAGTTAATCAAATAGAGACTTGTTCATTTAGATGCCTGATATCTTCAAATTTCCTGCCTATTCGGGCATCTAAAATCTAACACTCACACTTTTTTCTGTACATTTCAGTGATAGCAGTCACAAAAAACCACCCCAATCAAATAAAATACTGTTTCTATTTGATCATATTTTGAAATCTTGATTTCATATTGATTATGACTTGATTGAATGGGAGCAAGCAATTGAGCATATTGATATGAATATTTAAAAGCTGTATATCCATATGAATTCACTATTAAATAA
Organism: Testudinibacter aquarius; assembly: GCF_004342725.1. Lineage (GTDB taxonomy): Bacteria > Pseudomonadota > Gammaproteobacteria > Enterobacterales > Pasteurellaceae > Chelonobacter > Chelonobacter aquarius. Next base: position 41,054 of record NZ_SMCP01000011.1, read on the forward strand.
TATTACAGTGAGGAATTATTATGAAAAAATTCTATTCTGCAACTTGGGAATCCGTTAAAACCCACCCTCTGCCCGATTGGTATGATGATTATAAATTTGGTATTTTTATTCATTGGGGAATTTATTCCGTACCAGCATTTGCACCGTTGACTTGGGAGCTGGGAGAAATCGAAATTGATGAACAGTGGTTTTGTAATAATCCTTACGCAGAATGGTATTTTAATTCAATTAACGTCAAGCAAGGCCCGACTTATCAGCACCATCTTCAAACTTACGGCAAAGATTTCAGCTATCGCGATTTTCTGCCACTTTGGAAAGCCGAAAAGTGGCAGCCGGCGGAATGGGCACAATTATTTAAGCAAGCAGGGGCAAAATATGTGGTGTTGACCACAAAACACCATGACGGTTTCTGTCTTTTCCCAAGCCGTTACACCGATTATCATTGCCTGAACTATGGTCCGAAACGTAATATTTTAGGGGAATTAAAAAGTGCGGTTGAAGCCGTCGGGTTAAAAATAGGTACCTATTATTCCGGCGTAATTGATTGGACATTTTCTTCAGCGCCAATTTTCACCGAAAGCCAAAATATGTCAAATGCCAGCCCAACTTATGCTTACGCAGACTATGCTTTCAATCAGGTATTAGAGCTAATCGACGACTATCAGCCGGCAGTATTATGGAACGATATCGGTTGGCCGAAACAGGGCGAACATATGCTGCCGAGCTTATTTTCCCACTACTATAATCAGGTGGAAGACGGCGTGGTCGATGATCGTTGGAACGGCTTATGGTGCGATTTCACCTCGAAAGAATATAAACACGGAGAAGCCTCCCGTGAGCGGAAATGGGAAATGTGTCGTGGTTTGGGACTGTCATTCGGTTATAACCAAAATGAAAGCGATGACGATTTGATTGCGGTAGAGAAATTGGTGGCGCTGTTGGTGGAAGTGGTCGCCAACAATGGTAATTTATTACTAAACGTCGGACCAAAAGCCGACGGCACAATCCCAAACGGACAAATTGAACGCCTGACCGCACTTGGCAATTGGTTAGAAGTGAACGGTGAAGGAATTTATGCCACCCGTTGCAGCTGCCGAGAATCTTATCGCCAAGCCGATTTGGATTTCCATTTCACCAAAAAAGAGACCGACCTGTATTGCTTCGTCAGCGGGCTTCGCGCTGGTGAAACCTGTTTTTCACTACCTTGCAACACGACTGTCAGCGCTTTGAACCCGGCGGTAGAATTCTCGCAACAACGGCAAGGCGATAAAGTGGAAATCACCGTACACAACTATCAACCGGCTTGGCAAGTGTTATGTTTCAAAGTTGTCAACGGCGAATAGGAGGTGCGTAATGAGCCAGTTTAGCCAAAAAATGATCCGTTACATGGATAAATACGTCACCCCGACCGCACTTAAGTTAGAAAAACAGCCGCACATTTCCGCTATCCGTGACGGGTTTATCGTGGTTCTGCCGTTCTTGATTGTCGGCAGTTTTATCATGATTTTACTGATTCCGCCCTTTGATCAAAACACCACTAATAGTTTCGGCATGGCATGGTGGCGTTTTGCCACTTGGGCAAGCGATTACGGCTGGGCATTTTTCCAAATGTCGTTCAATGCGATTTCGTTATTTACCTCCGCCAGTATAGCCTATAACCTCGCTAAGGCTTATAAACGGGAGCCGCTACCGGCAGCGTTTTTATCAGTGATGACGTTTTTACTGATCGCTGCACCAGTAAAAGACGGTGCAATGGACATTAAATTTTTCGGCGGTATCGGGCTATTTTCTGCAATTTTCGTTGCAATTTACACCGTAGAAGTCACCCGTTTGCTGGAATATTTGAATATTCGCATCCGTCTGCCAAAAGAAGTGCCAAGTGCGGTCGCCGAATCGCTGAATATCGTGATCCCGATTTTAGCCATGTTGGTCACCATTTTCCCGTTTTCGATTTATGTTGAACATGCGATGGGTGTCACTATTCCGCAGCTAATCATGGACTATATGGCGCCGTTGATCAAAGTCAGCGATTCGCTTGGGGCGATTATGTTGTTTGTATTTGCTACCCACTTACTGTGGTTCTTAGGCATTAATGGATCTCTCGTATTAATGCAACTTTGGACCCCGTTCTTACTGCAAAATATGGCTGCCAATTTGGCGGCGTTACAAGCGGGTGAGCCACTTCCTTTTATTGTTACCAACTCATTTTGGGATTTTTATATCGTGCACGGTGCTTCCGGCGGGGTGATTGCGTTGGCTTTCTTGCTGATTCGCAGCCGATCGGTGCATTTGCGTTCAATCGGCAAAATCGGGCTGGTACCGTCTTTCTTCTCTATCGGCGAACCAATTGTTTACGGCGTACCTATGGTGGTCAATCCACTCTTTTTTATCCCATTGATTTTCGCACCGATGGCAAATGCGGTGATCGCCTATTTGATCTTGGATTTTGACTTAATTCATCGGGTCTATCTGATGGCACCGTGGACAACACCGGCACCGATCGGCGCTTATTTAGTCTCCGGCGGCGATATTTGGGCGCCGATTTTAAGTATCGGATTGATTATTCTGGATATTTTTATCTATTATCCGTTCTTTAAAGCCTATGAACGCCAATGTGTCAAACGTGAGCAGGAAAAAGATCGTGAGTTAGCCGCGCAACAAGCCTAACCACACTTCTTTATCTGCTGTCAAACAAAAAGCCGCTGAATATCTGAACTGTACACCAGCGGCTTTCTCAGTGATTAAGAATAATTAAGGAATATCATGCCCTTGTGCGGCTTTATAGACTTCGATCCAATCTTGTTCCGTCAACCGGATCGAGAGCGCATCGACCGCTCTTTTGATGCGGCGCAGTTCGCCGGAGCCGATCACTGGGGTGATTTTTGCCGGGTGGCTGAGCAGCCAAGCATAAGCCAAGGTGTCGAGATGGGTTTCGTTAAAGCGTTGTCCAATGTCTAGCAAGACTTTGCGCACCCGCATGCCGGCAGGGTTGTCTTTGTTGAATAGTTCTCCGCCAGCCAGTGGCGACCATGCCATCGGGCGAATTCGCTTCTCCATTAAATAATCGAGCGTGCCGTCGTCAAATGGTGCCAAATGCAACGGCGACATTTCGATTTGGTTGGTCAGCAGTGGTTGGTCGAGGTAGGACTGCAACATACTGAACTTCGACGGGGTGTAGTTGGATACGCCAAAATACCGCACTTTGCCGCTGCTGTGTAGATGTTCGAAGGCTTTCGCAACCTGCTCCGGATCCACACAAGGAGAGAGGCGGTGAATCAGCAGTACATCCAGATAATCACAGCGCATTTTGGCAATTGAACGCTCCGCTGATGCCACAATATGCTCATAACTGTTGTCATAATAATGGCTGTTAATCGTCGGCAATTCCTGGCTGGGAAACAGAATACCGCACTTGGTGATTAGAGTAATCCCTTGGCGCAGCGATGGTTTGAGTTTTAATGCCCGTCCAAACTCTTCCTCATTGGTAAACGAGCCATAACAGGCGGCGTGGTCAAAAGTGCGGATCCCCAGCTCGATAACCTGCTCGGTCAATTGCAACAATTGCTGTGGGGTTAAATTCCATTGTTTCAAGCGCCAATAGCCGTGAACCAGACGATCCAATTGCATTTCCGTTGGGGTTTGCATAGCTTCTCCTTTTAGGGTCTGTTGATCTTCATAGCTTGAATCATACCGTAAAACGTTAGCCGACTATAGCAATATAGCTGTTTTTTTATGCAATAATTAGGGGCTGTGGATCTTTGTTTATCATTTGAGTTATAGACCCTAATCAAAAACAGAAGGGGACGTTTGAGCGCTTTTTAGGGTTTTTTGATGTTCTTTAATCAACGCTATAAACGGTTGCGCAAAGCGATCTAATTTGCGCAGCCCTACGCCGTTGATTTGTAACATTTCGGTATTGGAGGTCGGCATCAGCTGCGCCATTTCCTGCAAGGTAGCATCGTTAAACACGATATACGGCGGAATGCTCTCTTTGTCGGCAATCTGCTTGCGTAGAAAACGCAACCGGGCAAACAGGTCTTTGTCATAATCTTTCAAGCCGGAGCTTTGCGTGCGCTGAATCACCGACATTGACAGACGTGGCGTTGCCAATGAAAGTGCGGTTTCGCCGCGCAAAATTGGGCGGGCGGCTTCAGTCAGGCGCAGTGCGGAAAACTGCATGATATTTTGTTCGATATAGCCCAAATGGATCAACTGGCGGATCACATTCATCCAATACTCTTGGCTCTGATCTTTACCGATGGCGAACACCGACAGTGTGTCGTGCCCATGCTCTTTAATCCGCTGATTCTGTAAACCGCGCAAGATTGCTACTACATAATGTGTGCCGAAATTTTGCCCGATACGGTAAATCACCGACATCACTTTTTGTGCGTCCAGCAGACCATCGTAAGATTTGGGCGGATCGAGGCAAACATCGCAGTTTTTGCACGGCGTGCTACGGTGTTCGCCAAAATAGTTCAGCAGCACTAAACGGCGACAGATTTGCGATTCGGCAAAGGCACCCATTGCCTGCAATTTATGCTGTTCAATTTGGCGCTGCGGGCTTTCCGGCTTTTCCAATAATATTTTATTCAACCACGCGTAATCGGACGGATCATATAGCAGAACCGCTTCTGCCGGCAAATCGTCACGCCCGGCACGCCCGGTTTCTTGGTAATAGGCTTCAATGCTGCGCGGCAAATCAAAGTGCAGCACAAAGCGCACGTTGGATTTGTTGATGCCCATGCCGAATGCCACCGTCGCCACCACCACTTGAATATTATCGCGCTGAAACGCCAGTTGTGTGGCTTCACGCTGCTCAATCGTCATGCCGGCATGGTAAGGCGCACAGCTGACCTTGCGCCGCTGCAGGCTTTCACACAGTTGCTCGGTTTTTTTGCGGCTGTTGCAATACACAATACCGCTCTTGCCTTTTTGCGCCAGCACAAAACGGCACATCTGCTCGACGCCTTTGTATTTTTCAACCAAGGTATAACGGATATTGGCGCGATCAAAACTGCCTATATAGTGATAGGGTTGGCTTAGCTCGAGGTGTTGTAGAATATCTTTACGCGTGGCACTGTCGGCGGTAGCGGTCAGCGCCATCACCGGCACATTGAGGAAACTCTTTTTCAAACCACCCAGTGCGGTGTATTCCGGACGAAAATCGTGTCCCCACTGTGAGATACAGTGCGCTTCATCAATTGCAATAAAACTGACTCGACACTGACAGATAAACTGAAAAAATGTGGTGGTCATCACTTTTTCCGGCGAAATGTACAACAGTTTTAATTCACCGTTAATCGCTTTGTTTTGCACTTGTTGCTGCTCGGCAAACGATTGGGTCGAGTTCAGATAAGCGGCTTCAACCCCGTTACTCAACAGTTGATCGACCTGATCTTTCATCAGTGAAATCAACGGCGAAATCACTAACGTCAAACCATCAAAACACAGCGCCGGCACTTGATAACACAGCGATTTGCCGCTGCCGGTCGCCATCACCACCAAGCTGTCCTGCCCGTTTAACGCCGCTTCGATAACCTGCTGCTGCCCCTGACGAAAGGCGTGATAACCAAACACTTGTTGTAACACAGCAAGTGCGGTTTGCAGGGTCGGGGCATTGGAAGGCTCTACAGACATTAAGCCACGGTCACCGTTTCACCGTAATACGCACTGAGCGCTTCGCTCAATAACGGAAAAAACGCTTGCTGATCAGCGGTCAGCCATTGCCCGTCGTGAAATTTGAAATGGTAGCCGCCCAGTTTGCTTGCCAGCCACAGCTCGAGCAACGGTTCTTGTTTATTGATCACAATCTGCTGCCCGTTTTCAAAGGTGATAGAAAAAACTGAGCCGTGCGTGTCGCAATCAACGTCAACTTCTTGTTCGTCAAGTTGTTCTTCAATGTAAGACCAGGTTTGTTCAACCTGTTGGTGAAATTCTGCTACGTTCATAAAATATCGGTTCTTTGCTGAATACATAGTGACGAATTATAGTGACTTTAACGCAATTGTGATAGCACAAAGCCCTAATTAATGGTAAAAATAGCCGTTATCAATAGAATTAAAAAAGATGAGGAAATCAGAATGAAAAAATGCTGGTACTGCCTATTGGCAGCATCCATGTTATTGAGTATCACCGCTTGTGGCGTGAAAGGTCCACTCTATTTTCCACAGACCGAACAGCCAACACCAAGCCAAACCTCAAAATAAAATATGATAATAGAGTGAAATATATGGATTTTTTTCAGTATCAACACAACCGTCTTATGGCGGAAAGCGTCGTAGTCAGCGATATTGCCGAACAATTCGGCACCCCACTGTACATCTATTCCCGCGCCACTCTCGAACGCCACTGGCACGCTTTTGATAACGCTTTCGGCGATCACCCGCATTTAATCTGTTATGCCGTCAAATCCAATTCGAATATCGCCGTGTTAAATGTAATGGCAAAGCTCGGTTCGGGGTTTGATATTGTGTCGCAAGGGGAGTTGGAACGCGTGTTGGCAGCAGGCGGTGATGCCAGTAAAATCGTATTTTCCGGCGTGGCAAAAACGGAACAAGAGATCGCCAGAGCGCTGGAAGTCGGCATTCGCTGTTTCAATGTTGAATCCATTTCCGAATTGAAAAGAATTAACCATGTTGCAGAAAAAATGGGCAAAATTGCGCCGATTTCGCTACGGGTCAATCCAGATGTTGATGCCAAAACGCACCCTTACATCTCCACCGGTCTAAAAGAAAACAAATTTGGTGTCAGCGTTGATCAAGCCAGAGCAGTTTACCGTTTGGCACAATCATTGCCTCACATCAACATCAGCGGCATGGACTGCCACATTGGTTCGCAATTAACTGAATTACAACCGTTTTTGGACGCAACAGACCGTTTATTGGTACTGATGCAGCAACTTAAAGAAGACGGCATCGAACTACGCCACCTTGATCTGGGCGGTGGCTTGGGCGTGCCGTATCACGGCGAACAGCCCCCCCATCCAAGCGAATACACCACCGCACTTTTAGCCAAATTAAGCGCCTATCCGCAGCTGGAAATTATCTTGGAGCCGGGACGTGCGATCACAGCCAATGCCGGAATTTTAGTCAGCAAAGTTGAATATCTGAAAAGTAATGAATCACGCCATTTTGCGATTGTCGATGCCGGAATGAACGATATGATCCGCCCTGCGCTGTATCAAGCCTATATGGAAATTATTGAAGTTGACCGCACTTTACCGCAAACCGAACAACGACAAAGTGCGGTTTACGATATCGTCGGCCCGATTTGCGAAACTTCCGATTTTCTCGGCAAACAGCGCCAACTGACGATTGCCGAAGGCGATTTGATCGCACAACGCTCTGCCGGTGCTTACGGTGCCAGCATGTCTTCCAACTACAATTCTCGTCCACGCACCGCCGAAGTGATGGTCGATGGCGACCAGGCTCATTTGATCAAACGTCGTGAAAGTTATGCGGATTTATGGCGCGATGAGAAATTATTGCCGTAATCGTTTTCTGATAACGCCACTGATTCGTTCAGTGGCGTTAAGTTAAGTCACTAAATTTAAAAAACATTGCAAAAAAATAGATATAATTTTATTCGGTTTATTAAATCATAAAAACTATAATTAATTTTAAAAGCCCTTATAATGTTTAGGTCCGTTTCTTCCAGAGATACATAAAATGAATAAATCATTAGAACTTGAACAACTAGAAAGCCAAATTCGGGATCGCTATGACAATCTGAGTAAACGCTTGAAGCAAGTGGCTAAATACATTCTGGATAACTCGAATAGCATCGTATTCGATACCGTAGCGGTGATCGCCGAACGAGCAGACGTGCCGCCGTCCACCTTGATTCGCTTTGCCAATGCGTTTGGTTATAGTGGTTTTAACGAAATGAAACAGATATTTCGCGAAAATCTGATGGAAGAGACAGTTAATTACAGTGAAAGAGCGGTTTTGTTCGATAAAATTGATCCCGACAATGCCACACAAGGAGCGCCGAACGAGATCCTGAATGTGTTTGCTCAAGCGAATAATCAGGCGTTGTTACAATTGGTCAATCAAATCAGCCTTGAGCAGCTTGAAAGTGCGGTCGAGCTGCTGCATTCTGCCAACAATATTTTTATTATTGGGCTAAAACGCTCTTTCAGCGTCGCCAGTTATTTAAATTATGCGTTGCATCATCTGGATTGCCATTCGTATATTATCGACGGCTTGGGCGGTATGTTTGAAGAACAGTTGAATCTGATTAAGCCGGGTGATGTGGTGGTCGCAATCAGCTTTTCGCCTTACGCTAAAGAAACCATTAATATTATGAATGCCGTTGCCAAAAGCGGCGTGAAACAAATTGCCATCACCGACAGCCAAATCAGTCCACTCGTCGGCTTCAGCGATGTGGCTTTCGTAGTCAAAGAAGCGCAAGTCAGCGGCTTCCGCTCACAATGTGCCACCATGACCCTGGTGCAAACGCTGGCAATCTCACTGGCGTTTAAACGCAAAGAATAAAAGCGTTTTTCCGTGCTCGATTTCATCGTACATGGTTGAGTATCGTTGAATCCCTCTGAAACTGCTTTATCGACAGCCTGAAACCTGTAGTTTGTCACTACAGGTTTTTTTACGGTTTAAGATAACTGGTTAGTCGGTGACACGGTACTTATCCAGCAAGCGGATATTCACTTTCGCCAATAGATCGCCGTGTAATTTGTAATAACGGAAATAGACACATAATTTAATCACATAGAAGAAAATCGGTAAGGCGATCATAATCATTTCCATCCAGAAAATGGTTTCTGCGGTTTGTGTGATATTTGGTACATAGCTAATGGCAGTCAAAAGCACGCCGATCAAAAAGGCAGATACTGCGGAACCGGCTTTGACCACCATGGTTTGTACCGCATAGGCGATACTTTCGGAACGGATGCCCAGTTTATATTCACCATAATCTACCGTATCCGCCACCATGATCACTTGCAATGTCCAGAATAAAGCACTACCAATTTGCATAAAGACACCGGCAGTGATGATTAAAAAGATGTTGCCGTGATCGACCAGACCGGTATATGCCAAAATGGCACAGCTTAAAATAGAGAATAAGGAAATACTCGTCCATAACGTTTTGCGTGAAAACAGTTTGGCTAAACGAGCAAACAAGATGATTACAGTAAGATTAGCGATACCGGCATACGACATATAGTATGGGAATAACTCTTTATCGCCGACAACATAGGTAAAATAATACACCGCAAAGCCTGAGATGATATTACCGGCAATGTTATAGCACAGCGCCATCACTAGCAGGCTGGACAGTTGGTCATTTTTTGGAATCAACGACACTAGGGTTTTTAAGGGGATTTTCTTAGCCGGCTGATCGCTATCTTCAAATTGATCCGATGAATATTTCTCTTTGACATTGGCCAAGGTGATAATGGTCGAAGCAATGAAGAAAGCGATGATGACGAGGGTGAACATACGGAAACCATAGCCTTTATCCGCTCCGCCGACATAATCGACAAACGGCATACATATTCCAGCGGTGACAAAACCGGCCAGGCTGGCAAAAAAGCGTGGATAAGGCACGAGTTCTTCACGTTCACGTTGCTCCAGGGTTAAAGTCGGGGTTAATGACCAAAATGGAATATCCATGAGGGTATAAGTCATGCCCCAAAGAATATAGGTTACCGCGATGTAAACAAGTTGTGTCGTGCCACTAAAGAAATCCGCACAAAATAGAGAAAACAGCGCTAGAGAATTGACAATCGTGCCGATTAGAATCCAAGGTTTGAATTTTCCCCAACGGGAGCGGGTGCTATTAACAATCCAGCCCATAATCGGGTCATTTAATGCATCCCACACTCGTGCCACCATAAAGATGGTGCCGACGATTGCCGCACTGACGCCCAGCACATCCGTGTAGTAATACATCAGGTACATATACACAATGCCAATAGCAAAATCTTTACCGTAGGCACCGAGTCCGAAGCTGATTTTGGTTTTCATTGATAAGCTCATAACACTTCCTTTTATCTTTGTGAAATACCGGGGGTCCGGTATTTCTGATTAATGTCAGGTGATTAACGGTAGATCCATTGCGGCATCCAGTCTTTATGAGCCACCAACAACTCATCAACTAAGCTGTAAATTTCCTCTAGCCCCAAAGCTGCGGCAGTGTGTGGATCGAGCATTGCCGCGTGATAAATACGATCACGATTTTCGGTCAAAATGGCTTCGGTGGTGAGCCGTTGTACATTAATATTCGTCTGCATTAATGCGGCTAAATGGTTCGGCAATGTGCCGACTTTGGTTGGTTGAATACCGTTGGCATCGACCAAGCAAGCCACTTCAACACAACACCCTTGCGGCAAATTATCAATAAGTGCGGTATTTTGCACATTGCCATAAATCACACTCGGAGCGCCAGTCCAGATAGAATTAATAATCGTGCTGGCATACTCTCTCGACTCCGGCATTTGAATGCTGTCGGTCTGCTTGTATTTTGCAAGATCACTTTTCCAAGCCGCGATTTGTTCAACGCAACGTTTCGGATATTCATCCAATGGCACTTTGTAGCGCTCGATTAAGTCGGGACGATTTGGCTTAATGAAATATGGCGTGTATTCGGCAAAGTGCTCGGAAGATTCAGTAACGAAATAACCTAATTTTTTCAGCATTTCGTAGCGGACAAGGTTATTACAGCGCGGGTTATGATCGATGCGCGGTTTTGGTGCCGTGCCTTGTTCAAATGCGTTTAACAGATCAGGATAAATGCTGGCGTAACTGCCGTCCGATAAGCTTTTTTCCAGATTTAAGTAAAATGCCATATGGTTGATACCGGCGCAGGTGTAGCGCAAATCGTCCGGATTCAGATCTAAATCGTGAGCCAACTCCTCGGCGGTTCCCTGCACTGAATGACAAAGCCCGACCTGTTTGATGTGTGGGTATTTTTCATACATCGCCCAGGTGTTCATCGCCATCGGGTTAACATAGTTCAGCATGGTGGCATTTGGGCAAACTTCAGTCATATCTTCACAAATTTGCCATAAGTGCGGTATGGTGCGCAGCGCACGCATAATTCCGCCAACGCCGAGCGTATCGGCAATGGTTTGTTCCAGACCGTATTTTTTACAGATCTCAAAATCGGTGACGGTACAAGGCTCATAGCCGCCAATTTGAAATGCCACCACCACAAAATCCGCATCACGCAGTGCCTCTTTTTGATTGGTGTAACATTCGATGCTGCCATTTGCTCCGGCAGATCGCATCAATTTATCGATCACAAACTGTGATTCCTGCAAACGCGTTTGATCAATATCCATCAGTGCAATTTTTGCCTGTTTCAAAGCCGGTTTGTGGAAAACATCACTCAGAATATTTTTCACAAAAATGGTTGAGCCGGCGCCGATAAAGGTAATTTTAGGTGCATTCATGAGTATTTACTCCTTTGATAGTGGTGAGTCTGTCATTTGAATTCGATCTTCATCATCGCATTGCACACCAAAAGAAGTCGCTTCGAATTATCGGATAAAATTCCTGAAAGCTCATTTTTCTGGATCATCACGACATAATCTGAAGTTTCAGGATTATTTGGCGGAAAAATACTATTTTACATAGGATAAAAATGCTAGCCTTAATCGAAATGAAGAGGGATTTTAGAGTGATAGCCAATGAAAAAAACGATATTACAAACAGTACGCTTTAAAGCGGTGGACGGCAATACCTTTGGTAGCGAAAGCATTAGCCCGTTGGCACTTTATTCGGATAACCAGCCGTTAAGAGTGAATCTGCAATATCCACCGGCCGCCATGCCGGGCTATCACTGGCACGGTCATATGGAGATCAATATTCCGTTTGATGACGATGTGGACTATATTTTTAACGGCCACAACGTCACGATAAAGGCAAACCATATCACCTTATTTTGGGCTTCGGTTCCGCATCGTGTGGTCGATTGCCGACAATGTAAGGCAATGGCGGTGTTAGATGTGCCAGTGCATCTGTTTCTGTCTTGGCCGCTGCCGCAAGATTTAATCAACCACATTACTCACGGCATGATTATCCAGTCGTTGAATCCAGATCTCGTCAGCCAATTTGAAGTGGCACGTTGGGAAAAAGAGTTAAAAATGCCCGCCTTGAGCCGCCAGCAGCTGGTTTATGATGAAATCGAATTGATGATAAAACGGATCGCCTTGGACGGTTGGCAATTGCTGTTGGAAAAAGTGTATGAGCCGAATGGCCAACAAAAAGCGTCTAAACACACTCAGCATTATGTCAGCTTAATGCTCGACCACATTGCCAGCCATTACAGCAAATCTTTAACCGTGAACGATGTGGCAACTGCTGTCGGGTTAAATACCAATTATGCGATGGGGCTGTTCCAGAGTGTTATGCAGCTGACGATTAAGCAATACATCACCATGATGCGAATTAACCACACCAAAGCGTTGTTAAGCGACACCGACAAAACCATGTTGGATATTTCATTAACTGCCGGGTTCAATTCGATTAGTCGGTTTTATGATAATTTTCAAAAATATACCGGATTTTCGCCAACTCATTACCGCAAAATGATTCGCTCTAATGATAAATGGTTGGCGCAGGGATTTAACCCGACCGAGCAACCGAAAAAAGGAGCGAGTAACGGGGAGGACTTAATTGCGAGGGTTTAGTTTTTTAAAAAATAGTGAGCGGCTAAAAGTTAGCCGCTCAGCTTATGCAAAAAAACAGAAGCGTAATTACTTAAACTTCCGCGCATACTCTTCACTGTTGATCCATTGGTGATCCTGCTCCCAGCTGAAACGCCATTTGCGCACCGGACCTGCCATCACATTCAAGTAATAGTTGTTATAGCCGGCGATGGTTGCCACCGGGTGGTAGCCTTTCGGTACTTTGACCACATCGCCATCGTAAACCGCCATACATTCGTCCAATGTGTGGTCGTCGGTATAAACCCGTTGCAGGCAGAAGCCCTGTTGCGGCTCGAAGCGGTGGTAGTAAGTTTCTTCCAGATAAGTTTCGGTTTCCGAATTTTTCTGATCATGTTTATGGCTCGGAAACGAACTGGTATTGCCTTCGTCAGTAAACACTTCGACCACCAATAAACTGTCGGCAGCTTCAGTTTCCGGCAAGATATTGTGCACCAAGCGTTGATTGTTGCCGAAGCCACGTTTTTCCACGCCGACATCTTGCGGTTTAATCACCCGAATCGGTAAGTTGCCATTGCTAGGCGCACGGCAAATGGCCAGCTCCACCTCAGTATCAGCAATTACTCGCACCTGTTTATGATGCGGCACATACAGTGAATACGGTGGAATCCGTTCAAAAGGCGAAGTGCGGTTACCCAGATGTTCAAAAATTTTGGCATCGACCGCAAATGAAGCGTAGCCGGACACCACCACAAAACAGATTTCGGTGTTACCACTCTCGATTTCCTGTGCCGCTCCGGCGGATAAATGCAGCAGTTCGAAACCGACATATTCCCAATTGGCGTTTTGCGGGGTGATTTGTTGACGAAAGCCGTTATTAATGGCGTTGGATTTGGACAGTAATGGGCTCATGACTAACCTCTGTTTTAGCGTCTGTGGTTCTTTTAAGCAAAAGTATAAGCGACAATCGGCTTTTGCTGAATCAGATCTTTTGCAAGATTCTACTTGGATCACAAAAAATGAAATAAAAATTTCATTTTTGGCGGTTTTCGATTGAAAAAAATATTTCATAGGGGTATTGTATCCGTGAAATATGCCTTAATTGTCATCAGCCGATTTGTATCGAGGAGAAATATGAGCCAGTTTATTCCAAATTTTATCAATGGCAAAACCGTTGAAAGTCAAAGCGCCCGTTTAACACCGGTGTTCAATCCGGCGACCGGTGAGCAAACCAAACAAGTCAAATTGAGTACCGCAACTGAAGTGGATTCCGCGATTGCCGCAGCCCAAGCCGCTTATGCTGATTGGTCGCAGCAGTCTCCGCTACGTCGCGCTCGAATTTTGTTTAAGTTCAAAGAATTACTGGAAGCTAATTTTGATGAGCTAGCCAAATTGATCACCAGTGAACACGGCAAAATCTATTCCGATTCAATCGGTGAATTAACCCGTGGTCTGGAAGTGGTGGAATTTGCCACCGGGATACCGCACTTGTTGAAAGGCGAGTTCTCCGCCAATGTCGGGCGCGGTATTGATACCCATTCGGTGATGCAGCCGTTGGGCGTAGTCGCTGGGATCACTCCGTTCAACTTCCCGGCGATGGTGCCGATGTGGATGTTCCCGATTGCGTTGGCATGCGGTAATACTTTCGTGTTGAAGCCGTCGGAAAAAGATCCGTCGTTGTCAATTCGTTTGGCAGAGTTGTTGCAACAAGCCGGTTTACCTGACGGCGTGTTTAACGTGGTGCAGGGCGATAAAGAAGCAGTGGATATTTTGTTGCGTGACCCACGCATTCAAGCCGTCAGCTTTGTCGGTTCAACCCCGATTGCCCAATATATCTACGAAGTCGGTTCGGCGCACGGCAAGCGAGTACAGGCATTGGGCGGCGCCAAAAACCACGCCTTGATCATGCCGGATGCGGACATTGAAATGACGGCGAATGCGTTGCTGGGGGCGGCTTTCGGCGCTGCCGGCGAACGTTGCATGGCGCTATCGGTTGCGGTCACCATTGACGATGCCGTAGCCGATGCGATTGTCAATAACCTAAAACCAAAAGTAGAAGCGTTGCGTATCGGTCCGGGTGTGTTGCCGGAAGGACAGAAAGAAAACGATATGGGGCCGTTGATCTCAAAACCGCACTTGGAAAAAGTGTCAAGCTATGTTGATCAAGGTGTAGCCGCTGGGGCAACGCTCGTCGTGGACGGACGTAATTACAAAGTTGCCGGGCATGAAAACGGCTATTTTATCGGTGGCAGTCTTTTCGATCATGTCACAACCGAGATGAGCATCTATCAAGAAGAGATTTTTGGACCGGTATTATGTGTGGTCAGAGCCAAAGATTATGCCAGTGCAATCAAACTGATCAACGATCACCAATACGGCAACGGCAGTGCAATTTTCACCAGTGACGGTGACGCCGCCAGACAATACAGCCAAGATGTACAAGCCGGCATGGTCGGGATTAATGTGCCGATTCCGGTGCCGATTGCTTACCATTGCTTTGGCGGTTGGAAAGCCTCGATTTTCGGTGCATTGAATGTATACGGCCCTGATGGTGTGCGTTTCTACACTCGCATGAAAACCATCACCAGCCGCTGGCCGAATCACAATGTGCGGGAGCAAGGGGCGGCATTTAGTATGCCGACATTGTGACCATTTACGATTGGTACAACTAAGATACAACATAAGAGGGCGGATTGAATATCCACTTCAGATTATTGATAAAGATATTTGATGAGGCAAAGTAGGGGCGGATTATATATCCGCCCGTTTGCGAAGTGTGGCATAAGCGCTTAATCAATAAAGGAAAAATACAAAGTGCGGTTCGGGCGGATATATAATCCGCCCCTACTTTTACAATATCAATCGTGTGTTTTAACCTTTGTCAGCAATCTAGGGCAAATTGAATATCCGCCTTTTTTAAAGCGATAAATGTAAGGAGAACACATGGATACCGTCAGAATAGGACTTATCGGCACAGGTTATATCGGGCGCTGCCACGCAATTGCCTATGCTCAGGCACCAACCGTTTTTAATTTACAGGGCAAGTTAGTGCTGGAATATCTAGCAGAAATCACCCCGGAGCTGGCAGCACAAAAAGCGCAGGAATTTGGTTTTAAACGTTCTACCGGTGATTGGCGCGATGTGGTGCGTGACCCGAATGTGGATGTTGTGGATATTTGCACACCCAATTTTTTGCACCGCGAGATTGCGCTCGAAGCCATCAAACACGGCAAACATGTGTATTCGGAAAAGCCGTTGGCACTGACCGCACTTGAAGCCAAAGAGATGTATGATGCCGCCACCGAAGCCGGAATTAAAACGTTGGTCGGGTTTAACTATATGAAAAATCCCACCAGCCAACTGGCAAGGGAGATTATTCGCAACGGCGAAATCGGCGAAGTTATCCACTTTTACGGCACTCACAATGAAGACTATTTAGCCAACCCGGACACCCCGATCGATTGGCACTGTTATCGGGCAAAAGCCGGCTTGGGTGCGTTGGGTGATATTGGCGCGCACATTGTCAATATGGCGCAATATTTGCTGGACGAAGACATTGTCAGCGTCAATGGCGATCTGCAAACCGTGATCAAACAGCGCCCTGATCCGCAAGATCGAAGCAAGCTGATCCAGGTTGAAAATGAAGATCAGGCAAGTAGTCTGTTGCGTTTTGCCAATGGGGTGATGGGTACGATTGAAACCTCAAGAATCGCCTGCGGACGCAAAATGGGCTTAACTTATGTAGTGACCGGTACCAAAGGCAGCATCAGCTATACCCAAGAACGAATGGCGGAATTGAAGCTGTATCTACATGACGATAACCCGGCACGTCAAGGCTTTAAAACCCTGCTCACCGGACCGCTGCACCCTGACTACAAACCGTTTTGTGTCAGCGCCGGACATGGCATTGGCTTTAACGATCAAAAAACCGTTGAGGTACGCGATTTAATCCTTGGCTTAACCGAAGACAAACCGATGTGGCCTGATTTTGAGGAAGGCTATAAAGTGTCGCGAGTCTTGGAAGCCATTGCCAAATCCGCAGCAACCAAAACATGGGTTGATGTCTATTCTGAATAGACACAACTGTCAAATTTCGGCAGATCATAGACAATTTTTATGATCTGCTTAACAAAATTGAAACAAATTTTCCAATATTATTGACAGCATTTCAGGTAATGCTATTCTTCACTTCGAAATGAACCAAACATTTCAAACATTAGAAATTATTGATTTTTTATTCTAAATTAAATAAATCGCCCTTTAACGTCGTATCCGAAACCACCTGTCTTTTCACAACTGTTTAGTCAAAGCCAGGCAGTTTCAGCTTTAAATACCATGACGTAGCTATGATTGATGTTTCTAATCGTATTATGTCACGTCCAAATATTATGAGGTGAATATATGAAAACAAGTCGTAAATTAGCCCTTTCTTTGTTAACGCTTGGCTTAGCGTTTAATGTTTATGCAAAAGATGAATTGGTAGTTTTCAGCCTGCCGAACTTATCTAGTCCATTTGAAGTGCAACTCTCCAAATCCGCAATGAATACCGCTAAAGAATTACAAGTCAATTTACAAGTTCTCGACGGGCAAAGCAGCTCCACCAAGCAAGCCGCCGACTTGGAAAATGCAATTACCAAAGGCGCAAAAGGGATTATCATCGCCCCTAACGATGTCAATGCGATTGCCGCTGCGGTGGAAGAAATTATCGACGAAAAAATTCCAACCGCAACGTTGGATCGTAAAGTACAAAGCAGTCAGCCAATACCGCACTTTGGTGCCAATAACTACACCGGTGGACAAGAAATCGCTAACGTTGTGAAAGGAAAATTCCCGGATGGTGCGAATATCATTTTGCTGACCGGACAGCCGGGCTCCAGTTCCAATATCGAACGGATGAACGGTATTCGTGACGGATTAAAAGACGGCAAATACAACATTCTGGTCGATCAAACTGGCAACTGGTTACGTTCTGAAGGATTACGGATCATTGAGAGTGTGCTGCCGACCTTAAAACAAAAACCGGACGTGATTTTGGCCGCTAACGATGATATGGCATTAGGCGCCATCGAAGCATTAAATGGTTTAGGTTATAAAGCCGGTGATATTTTGGTAACTGGATTTGATGCCGGCCCAGAAGCTTTGTCTCGTATTAAAGAAGGCTGGTTATATGCCACCGCCGATCAACGCCCAAGCTATGCGGTCAAAACCGCACTTGAACAAGTCGTCACCAAAGCGCGCGGCGGCGCTGAAGTAAAAGGGCTAGACTTCGCTCCGACGGTGATTACGCAAAGTAACTTAAATGATGCAGAGCGAATCGGAGAAGTAAAATAAATCAATTCCCGGCTGCAATATTCAGCATATTGCAGCCGGATCTGAGAGGTCTATATGTCAGCCCCTTTATTAAAAGTCCAGAATCTTACTAAAAGTTTTTCCGGCATCTTGGCACTGAACGGTGTGCAATTACAGGTTGCTGCCGGTGAGGTTCATGCCTTGTTGGGTGAAAACGGTGCCGGAAAATCCACCTTGCTGAAAGCCTTGTCCGGCGCACAGCCGCAAACCAGTGGCGAGATCATTTTCAATGGTAAAACCTTGGATATCAACGACAGCCCGCACGCGCGACAACTGCAAGGCATCGTCACCATTTATCAAGAATTCAATCTGTTGCCAAATATGACGGTAGCGGAGAATTTTTTTCTTGGGCGCGAACCATTAACCAAAGGCATCTTTGTTGATCGCAAAAATCTCGAACAAGAAGCCAAAATGGTGCTGGATAATCTCAAACTCAATATCTCACCCAATGCACAGGTGGCGCAATTGAGCGTCGCACAACAACAAATGGTTGAAATTGCCCGTGCTTTAACCTTGAATGCCAAACTGATTATCATGGACGAACCCTCTGCAGCATTGAGCGATAAAGAGGTGGAAACCCTGCATCAAATTGTGCGTGATCTAAAATCCCGTGGGGTCAGTATTATTTATGTTACCCACCGCCTCAACGAAGTGTTTGCGCTGTGCGATCGTTTCACCGTCTTCCAAGACGGCAAGTATACCGGTGAAGGCAACGTTGCCGAAACCAATGTAGATGAAATTATCCGCATGATGGTCGGTCGTAATGTCATCTTCAACCGCCGCCCGTCAAGTGAAACCCAACATAAAGATAAACCGGTGGTGCTATCCGTCCGTTATCTAAAAAAAGAAAAACCACAAATGGATCCACACGGTATTGCGCTGCACGATGTCAGTTTCGATATTCATCAAGGCGAAGTGTTGGGAATTGCCGGACTGGTCGGGGCAGGGCGAACCGAAATTGCGCGTTGCCTGTTTGGCGCTGATCACTATCAATCGGGCGAAATCACCCTCAACGGCAAATCTTATCATGCCAACTCTCCTTTGGAAGCATTGGATCTGGGCGTTGCGCTGGTGCCGGAAGACCGTAAAAAAGAGGGACTGGTACTCGGCTTACCGATTCGCACCAATATGACGCTTTCCAATTTAAAAAATCTGCTCACCATGAAATGGTTTGTGAATGAGAACCGTGAAACAGATTTGATCGAATCCTATCGTCAAGCACTCAGTATCAAAATGGCAAGCGCCTCATTGGAAGCGCGCAAACTGTCCGGCGGAAATCAACAGAAAATTATTCTTGCCCGCTGTATGTCATTAAATCCAAAAGTATTAATTGTTGATGAACCGACGCGCGGCATTGATGTCGGCGCAAAATCCGAAGTGCATCAAGTGTTGTTTGATATGGCTAAAAAAGGCGTTGCCGTGCTAGTGATCTCTTCCGATTTACCGGAAATCATGGCGATTTCTGACCGGATTATTACCCTTTCGGAAGGAAAAGTGACCGGTGAGATCCACGGTGATGATGCAACCGAAGAAAAATTGATGTCAATGATGGCGATCGGTGTAAACCGGCATTAAACAGGCTTGTAAGATAAGGAAAGTATTATGTTTGAGAATATGCTAAAAAATTTAGGGATTGTGGACGAAAACGGTAAAAA
This sequence comes from Testudinibacter aquarius, assembly GCF_004342725.1. Taxonomy (GTDB): domain Bacteria; phylum Pseudomonadota; class Gammaproteobacteria; order Enterobacterales; family Pasteurellaceae; genus Chelonobacter; species Chelonobacter aquarius. The sequence continues at coordinate 60,689 of NZ_SMCP01000011.1, forward strand.
AGACCCGATTGCCTTTTTCGAGCGGTTTGGAGTGCTGGTTTTTCTAGTGTTTTTGATTATCTTTTTCCAATTCCAAAACAGTGCGTTTTTATCCGAACGCAATATCTTTAACATCCTGACCGAAGTGTCGATTTTCGGCATCATGGCGGTTGGTATGACCTTCGTGATTTTAACTGCCGGGATTGACCTTTCCGTCGGCTCCGTGCTGGCGGTGTGTGCAATTTTTGCCGCTCATGTGATTAAAGGCGATAACACCGTCACCGTCGAACCCGGTGCTTGGGGCGGCATGAGCTGGCTGATCGGCTTGGGGATCTGTTTGGCGATGGGAACCTTTATCGGCTGGCTGCATGGCTTAGGCGTGACCAAATTGAAAATTCCACCGTTTATCGTCACCTTAGGCGGTATGACCATTTGGCGTGGTCTGACCTTGGTAATTAATGATGGTGCGCCAATCGCCGGTTTTGACCAAGGCTACCGCTGGTGGGGACGCGGCGATCTGCTAGGAGTGCCGGTGCCGGTGGTGATCTTTGCCATTGTCGCCATTCTCGGCTATATTGCGCTACACAAAACCCGCTGGGGACGCTATGTCTATTCCGTCGGCGGCAACCCGGAAGCCGCACGCTTGGCCGGCGTCAACATCAACCGCACTTTGATCAGCGTCTATGTGGTCATTGGAGCACTGGCAGGTCTGGCCGGTTTTATCTTAAGCGCCCGCTTAGGCAGCGCCGAATCTGTTGCCGGAGTAGCATTTGAACTACGGGTTATCGCTTCCGTGGTCATCGGCGGCACCTCTCTGATGGGCGGCTATGGCCGCATCACCGGCACCATCTTCGGCTCGATTATCATGGGTGTCCTGATCAACGGATTAGTACTAATGGACGTCTCCGCCTACTACCAACAAATCATCATGGGGGCAATTATTATCCTCGCAGTATCGTTTGATACTTATGCAAAAAGCCGGAGAGGGGCGGTTTAGTTAGCCTGAGTTTAGGGTCTGTTGATCTTTGTTTATAATTTGAGCTATAGACTATTTTTCGCCACTCTTTTTGCAAATAAATAAGGCAAAAGTTGTGAAGTTTAGTCATTCTAAACGAGCAGCTTTTAACGCCGTAGTGGCGAAAAATAGCCATAGTCCTACGGATTGTGTTTAAAATATAAACAAAGATCAACAGACCCTAATATTCTAAAGCATTAGAAAAGCCGAATCGGAATCAATATTTCTATTCGGCTTTTTCTTATTTTTATTTCATCTTATAGCCGTTTAACAATCTCACCGTAGTTTTACACTTACCCCTTGTATCTTCACACACCTATTCTTCGATCATGATCACAAAATCAATTAAAGTTGATTGTATAAAGATACAAAATCAACTTTAATTGATTTTATGATTTTTTAATAAAAAATATTTGAGTACGTAACATGGTAAAACTAAATCAAACACGGGATTTTCCAACACTAACCTATCCTTTAACGCTGGTTGATAAACAAATTCTGCGTTCGCAGGAACCGGTTTTGACGATGCTAAAAAATCTATTGGGAAACGATTGCGAAGTGGTGCTGCACTCTTTAGCCGATTTGCAATGCTCGGTGATCAAGATAGTGAATTCCCATTTGACCGATAGAGCGGTCGGTGCGCCTATCACCAGCACCGCCTTAAATATGCTGAAACAGATGACGGAAGAAAAAACATTTGTGACTGATGCCTATTTTACCCATGCTAAAAACGGACAAAAAATGCGCTCTATCACTCAAGCCGTATTGGGTGAAAACGATCGCATTATCGGCTTGCTCTGTGTCAATTTAAGCCTCGATACCCCATTACACGATTTTATGTCTTTTTTGTTGAGTACAAATACGACTCAAGTGCAATCAGCGACAGTCAATGAAATTAAAAATGGGGAACTATTTGCAGAAAATATCGACGATTTATTCAATCAGACGGCTGAAAAAGTGATCGACAGAATCAGTCATGATCCGACTATCGGTGTAAATAATAAAAATAAACTGATTATCACCGAGCTTTACCAGCAGGGGCTATTCGAATTGAAGGGGGCAACCAAAGTGATTGCCAATTTATTGGGCATTTCAACCCACACCGTATATTTACACTTACGCAATTGTTCCGACACATAAGGAGTTAACAATGAAATTCGGATTAGAAACAGAATCTTGCCATCTCCTTTTTCAGCATCGAAAAATGGACGTTTTTGCTTTCATTAAAAAAACGTGGCAACTAGGTTTGGATGGTGTAGAGCTGAATATTATTCCTGATCTGAATCTTCATCCACAATTTGGTGTGCTTGATAGCGATCAGAAGACCTATCTACACCGAGTTAGAGAAACCATTGAAAAGTATAATCTTTATTGTGAAATAGATACCCGATTTTGTGATACGGAAAGTTTAGCACCGGCATTGAAAATTGCCAATGAACTGGGAGCCGATGTGGTGCGAACCTATGTCAGCAGCGGTAAATTTAACTCGCAACGTATGGCAAAAGCACCAACTCAACTCAAAGCTATCGTACCTTTACTCAAAAAATATCGTATTAAATTAGCATTGGAAAACCATGAACACGAAACATCACAAGAAATTATCCACATTATCGAAGCGGTAAACAGCCAATGGGTCGGCGCACATTGCGATATCGGTAATTCTATGATGGCGTGGGAGGATCCGGTTGAAGCGGTCAAAGCACTGGCGCCTTATACCTATTCCACCCATTTTAAAGATCACATCGTGATCGTGCATGATGATACTCCAGTTGTATGCGGCGTACCTATCGGGCAGGGAAGCATCAACATTGATCAATGTTTTAAAATTTTACTGGAAGATTCGCCGATTACACATATCAATATCGAAAATTGCTATCCCTATTGCGCCAATTTTGCACGCCCGAAAGGTACGGGAGGCATGGATACTTTTAGCGGTGCTTTTCAAATCAAACCGCCCCCTTTTGCAGAGAGTTTAATCAAACCTTTAGATTACTATTATCCTCACAAAATTTCTTCACAAGCACTGGCAATCCTTACTCAAGCACAACTGGACGGGCTGAAAACCTCAATTGATGCCCTATATGACTTAAAACAAAAATATTGTTAAGGAAAAATAATGAAACAGACTATCCACACTGCACTTGCGCCATCGGCGATCGGACCTTATGTACAAGCCGTAAGAGTTAAGGACTGGCTATATATTTCAGGTTGCATACCGATTACAGCAGACACCAACAACATGGTTGCTGGCGCTATTGAAGAACAGACCCGTCAAGCGCTAAAAAATCTGGATGCTATTTTAACAGCGGCCGGCGGCTGTAAAAAAGACATTGTAAAAACAACCTGCTTTTTAACAGATATTGAGCGGTTTAATTCGTTTAATCAAATCTATTCGGATTACTTTGAGAATGAGTATCCTGCCCGCTCCTGCGTTGAAGTTTCACGTTTGCCTAAAGACGCACTCGTCGAAATAGAAGCAGTCGCTTATCTCGGGAGAGCGTAATTATGAACAGAACAACTGGATTATTTGCTAACAAATGGGTACAACTCGGCTTTTTGGTACTGGGTGGCGGTACAATTTATAAACTTTCTAGCATTAAAGATGTTTTCTATGTGCCGATGCAGCAAGATTGGGGGTTGAGCAATACCGAAATCGGCTTAGGTTTCACTTTTTATGCTATTGTACAGACAATCGGCTATTTTTTCTCGATGTATCTCGCCGATCGTTTTTCAAAAAAATATTTGCTGCCGGCAGGACTGTTGGGGGTTGCGGCTTGCGGACTTTACCTATCCACGCTTCCTACATTTACCGGCTATGTTTTTGCGTTTGCCGGGCTGGCTTTTTTTGGAGAAGTCGTCTATTGGCCGGTGCTACTCAAAGCGGTACGGTTACTCGGCACAAAAGAGGAGCAAGGCAGATTATTCGGCTTTTTAGAGGCCGGACGAGGCGTTGTCGATGTGATTGTCGCTTTCGGCGCCTTGGGTATCTTTGTCTTGTTCGGTGAAGGCAAAGCCGGTATGCAAGCAGGTATTCTCTATTATACGCTGATGACCGCACTTGTTGGTGTTATAACCTATTTCTTAGTTGGTGACGAAGATCATATTAAAGTCACTGAAAAAGATAAATCTGCCAATGCAAAAGTTTTCAGTGGTATTCTATATGTGATTAAAGATGTTAATACTTGGCTCGCCGCGTTTGTTATTTTCTTTGTGTATTCTTCCTATACCGGCCTAACTTATTTTATCCCATTCTTAAAAGATATTTACGGTTTACCGGTCGCATTAGTCGGTGCTTACGGCATTATCAACCAATACGGTTTAAAAATGATTGGCGGACCGCTAGGCGGCTTTTTATCGGATAAAATATTCCATTCTCCGTTAAGATATTTGCAAACTGCATTTATCGTGGCTTTTGTCAGTATGATCCTTTTTATTCAATTACCGCATGAATCGATGAGTGTTTATCTCGGTATGACGGCAACATTAGGCTTCGGTGCAATCATTTTTACGCAAAGAGCGGTCTTTTTTGCCCCAATGGAAGAGATCGGTGTACCAAGAGAATATGCCGGTTCTTCTATGGCATTAGGCTGCTTAATCGGTTATATGCCGTCAATGTTCGGCTATACGCTATACGGTTATATGCTTGATAATTATCCTGGTATTACCGGCTACAATAACGTTTTTTATATTATGTCCGCGTTCAGTTTGCTTGGATTTGGCTGTGCGACGATTTTGATCCGCCGTATGAGAAGAGCATAATAATTAGCATAGTAGCAACTGTATTCCTCTAATAAACGAATATACCGCACTTATTAGTAAATAATAAGTGCGGTATATGTTAATCAATAGGGTCTGTTGGTTGTTGGTGTTTGTTTATATTTTAAATAGTTGAAATGCTAGATGAGAGGCTAGAAAAGACAAAGCCCATAGCTTGCTATGGGCTTATTTACATACTAAAGGTACACAATAAAACCAAATAATTTTGGCTCGAATGCTCCTCGATAGCTGTTATGATAACAACTAAAGTTTTATAAGTAAAGCACTACTATAGAAAAAGAACTTGTGAAAAGTAAAAATTTGATGAATACAGTCTCCTTGGCTAGACTAGCTTATTATGAGGAATACCTAAACTGTATCAGTAATAAAGAAAAATTATCTGCTTATTTTGCATATCAAGATTTATCCAGTAGTTTTTTCCCTATTATTCAAATGCTTGAAATTGCTTTGCGTAATAAAATTCATCATGAATAACGTGACATCCATAATTAGATTCAACATCTTTACTTGTGGCTCATTAACGCTTGTGTCACAAATTTGGGCGGAGTTTAATGATTTCTTAAACGTAAAAATGCGTTGGCAATCGCTGCATTTATATCTCTGAATACCGATTTTGAATCCGTATTTATGGTAAGCGTGGCTACTGCAAAAAGGGCACTTTTTTAGTCATTTTTATAAAACTCACTCAAAGCCTTATACTGTAAGGCTTTAAGCAAGTTTTGACCAACCTTTTTGTCTACTATGCCTACATGTATAATATTAAATTAGACACTTAAATCTTGTTCATTAATTTGAAAATCTTTAATATCCAATTTTTTTACAATAGCAGGTAGCACTTGATGAATTAACCGCATTCCTTGTAGTAATTCGTTCATATAAATATCAGGATGAATCATATCATTATTAAATCCCAAGCTTTCTCGCTCTGCTTGGTGACCTATTGTGTTATGATCATCAGATACTAAATTCATTAATTCAGCTTTCAATGGGATATTAGCTAGAAAAGCTTTATGTTTAATAGCATTTATCCATTTTCGATACTGTGTTGTTGTTTTAAATTTAAACTCTAAAAAATTAGGTGCTATAGTTTCCGAGATATCTATTTTACATACTGCCAAATCAATCAAACAACTTTCAATTTGGCTTAGCTCGTCAAAAAATTCCATGTCATCATTAAACATTAATTGATCAATATAAGCTGCATAAAACCCATAAATATCATTCAATGCTAGAAATGTTTGATAGATTATATTTGTTAATGAATTTTCTTCTATGCCATCTATTAAGTTAAAGTAAATATCATCATCTCCAGACATAATATTATTATAATCAAGTAGAAATTGGTGAGGAAAAGATTTAGGAATCTCTATACCAATCTCTTTTAAAATTCGAAACATATATGAACTTAATATTTCTAATTCATCTTGCAATGGTATCGTATTATACCCCGTCTCAGCTTGCTCCTCTGCTAACTCGGCAATAAAGTGGATAAGTCTATCCCAATTTCTAGCATTCTCTATTGAACCAACAAGTAAAATGAAACTTGGGTCAAGATTATCTATTTCTAGTATTTTTTTTAGCTTTTCCTCTGATTCAAACGACATATATTCGCCTTTTTTCCATTTACTAATCTGAGTAGGCGACACAGCTAATTTACCTGCAAGCTCTTTCTGAGTGCAGGAGAGTAAGTCTAATGCTAATGTAATTAAATCATTGCTCATATGTTTTCCTCATTTATTTAGTAAATATAAAAATAATTTACTAAATTATAGTCTTTCTGTTGTATATGACAAGAAGTTTTTGCATTATTTGCAATAATAAAGGAGGAATAAATTTATCTATTTGATTTAAAATTAATTTTTATTTTGATGAATTTGGAGTTTTATAGCATTAGAAGAGAGTGATTTATAGAAATTTCGCCTTCTTGAGCGTAGAATGCTACATTTCTCAAGAAAGCGAATCAATGTGGTTTAAATTTTTAATCTATTGACCAACCTCACTAATCTTAACCGGTCTGCCCTCTTCCATCGATTTTTTCGCAGCCAGTGCAATCAAAACAGGTTGTAGGCCGTCGTCGCCGTTGACGACGGTTGGTTTGTCATTGACCACGGAATCGACAAAGCAGGAGATTTCATCGGCGAATGACTGCATATAACGTTCGAGGAAGAAATACTTCGGTTTTTCCGCTACCACGCCCTGTTCACCGGAGAAAACCGCACTTGAGCCGGTGTCGTTGCTGATTTGAATCGCACCTTTTGAACCGAATACTTCGGCACGTTGATCGTAGCCGTAAACCGCTTTGCGGCTGTTGTCGATCACACCGATTGCGCCGTTGGCCAATTTCAAGGTGATGACGGCGGTATCGATGTCACCGGCTTTGCCGATTTCCGGGTTAACCAACACGCTGCCGACCGCAAACACTTCGGTGACATTGCTGCCGGAAAGATAGCGGATCATATCGAAATCGTGAATTGTCATGTCAAAGAACATGCCACCGGAGACTTTAACGTATTCGATCGGTGGCGCATCCGGATCGCGTGAGGTCACTTTGATAATATGCGGCTCGCCAATGTCGCCGGCGACAACACGATCTTTAATCGCTTTAAAGTTGTGATCGAAGCGGCGGTTGAAGCCCACTTGGAATTTCACCCCGGCTTTTTCTACCGCTGCCAACACTTGCTTAATTCTGCCCACATCGGCATCAATCGGTTTTTCACAGAAAATGTGTTTACCGGCTTGCGCGGCTTCGATCGAAATCGGGGCATGGGTATTAGTGGAAGAGCAAACTAACACCGCATCAATTTCCGGATCTTGCAGAATTTGTTTGTAGTCGTCATAGACATGCGCAATACCCATCGATTTCGCCCAAGCTTGTAGCTCTTCGGTGACTTTAATGTCGGAAATCGCTTTAATTTCCGCGCCTTTGACATATTTGCTGATACTTTCTGAATGCACACGTCCGATACGGCCTGCGCCGATAATACCTACTTTAATCATCTTAAACTCCTGCGACTGCTCTAATGTGTTTACGGCCTTTCAAGGCATATTCAAATGGATTCGCCAATGCCGGATCTTGTTCGGCTTCCACTACCATCCAACCTTTGTAGTCATGTTTTTCTAAAATTTCAAAAATCGGTTTGAAGTCAATCACACCGTCTCCCGGTACGGTGAACGTCCCTTTTTTCACCCCTTCCAAGAAGCTGAGATCGTTGGCTTTGACCTCGGCAACCACGTCATCACGCACATCTTTCAAGTGCACATGGACGATACGGTCAATGTATTTTTCCAATACGTCTAACATCGCTTGTTGTGACCCTTCAGAATAGTAAAGATGACCAGAATCAAACAGTAGATAGACATCATCATTGGTCACTTCCATATAGCGATCAACCTCTTGTGGCGTTTGAATCCCGGTGCCCATATGGTGATGCAGACAGACTTTCATGCCTTTTTCGGCAGCGATTTTAGCCAGCTCGTTGTAGCCCTCCGCCAACAACTGCCATTCGGCATCGTTAAACACCGTTTTTTCTTTGAAAATCGCTTTTTTCTGCCCTTGAATACTGCGGCTCTGTTCTGAACAACCGATCACTTTGGCGCCCATGGCGTGTAAGAAATTCATGTGTTCAATAAAATCTTTGATGGTTTGCTCTTTTTTGCCGTCCACAAAGAAAGTACTGAACCACGCATTACAGATTTGAATGCCCCGCACGTCCAATTTGTGTTTCAGCACTTTTACATCACGCGGATATTTATTGCCGACTTCACAGCCTTCATATCCTGCCAACGCCATTTCACTGACACACTGTTCAAAGGTGTTTTCTGCGCCCAATTCCGGCAAGTCATCATTGGTCCAGCCGATTGGGGCGATACCCAATTTCACATTTTCTGCTTTCATCTGTTTGTTTCTCCTTCAAAGGTGATTTTAAATACTGTATTTAACTCGATTATTTAATAACGACGGGCACGATTAATCTGAATTTCCGCTTTTTGGAAAGCCTCACGCACCCGCTCTTTTTCCGACACTTCTGCTACGCCGACGTGCCACCAACTGCCATAACCATGCACCATAGTTTTCGGCAGCACTTTAATATCGATCAGCGTAGAGACTTTCTGTTTTTTTGCCTCTTCAATTGCGGTTTTCAACTCTTCTTCGGTTCTGACTTTATAGGTTTTGCAGCCGTAAGAGGCGGCATTCATGGCAAAATCCACCGGGATAAAGCCGGCATCCAGCTGGTTGGTTTGCGGATTTCTGAAACGGAATTCGGTACAGAAGCTGTCCATGCCGTTGCCGATTTGCAAGTTGTTGATGCAACCGTTGGTCATATTGTCTAGCAGGATAATATTAATTTTTTTATGTTCCTGAATCGAGGTGATCAACTCCGAATGCAGCATTAAATACGATCCGTCGCCCAAGAAGGCATACACCTCTTTTTCCGGTTCCGCCAGTTTTGCGCCCAAGGCGGCATTGACTTCATAGCCCATACAGGAATAACCGTATTCCAGATGATAGGTATTTTCGCCTTTGCTTTGCCAAGTGCGTTGCAAATCCCCCGGCAAGCTGCCAGCGGCTGCAACAATAATATCGTTTTCGCCCAATGTCTGGTTCAAAATGCCTAACACTCGGCTTTGAGTCAGTGATGAACCGGTGATTTGTTGGAATTCCTGATAAACCGCAGCGGTATCTAGGCGGTCATTGACTTCCGGCACAAAGGTTTTGCCACTATAAGTGATGTTATACACCCGGTTTAACTCTTGTTCGAACTGTTGTTTGGCATGCGCAATCTGATCGCGCCATTGTGCTTGATACCCGGTGGCTTGCAACAACGGCTGTAGTTGCTGCAAACTGGCTTTAGCATCGGCGGTAACTTGCACCCCGTCCAGTTTATAGGCATCGAAACGCGCGATATTGATATTTAAAAATTCCACTTCCGGATGTTGGAAAATCCATTTGGACGAGGTGGTGAAATCGGTGTAACGAGTACCAATACCGATCACCAAATCGGCTTCTTTCGCCAACAAATTGGCAGACAAACAACCGGTTTCGCCCACGCCGCCAACATTAAGCGGATGCGCGGAAACCACCGCACTTTTGCCCGCTTGGGTTTCGGCAAACGGAATTTGATAGGCTTCAGCAAAGGCTTTCAGCTCTGCAGCCGCTTCGGAATAACGTACGCCGCCGCCACAAATAATCAACGGTTTTTGCTTGCGTTTGATCAATTCCAGCGCTTGTTGCAGCATCGGTTCAGTTGGTAAAGTGCGTTCAATGCGGTGAATCCGTTTTTGCAGAAAATACTCAGGGAAATCATACGCTTCCGCTTGCACATCTTGCGGCAAGGCAATTGTTACCGCCCCGGTTTCCGCCGGATCGGTCAGCACCCGCATCGCATTAATACAGGCGGTCATCAACTGTTCCGGACGATTGACCCGATCCCAATATTTACTCACCGCTTTAAACGCATCATTGGTACTGATACTCAAATTATAGCTTTGCTCGATCTGTTGCAGCACCGGATCCGGTTGCCGGGTGGCAAACACATCGCCGGGCAACAGTAGCAGCGGAATTCGGTTGGCGGTCGCCGTGGCTGCTGCGGTGATCATATTGGCAGCGCCGGGGCCGACTGAGGAGGTGCAGGCGTAAATCTGTTTGCGTGCCTTCTGTTTGGCAAATCCCATCGCCGCATGCGCCATGCCTTGTTCGTTGCGTCCTTGGTGCACAATCAACTGCCCGCTGTCTTGTTCCAACGCTTGCCCCAAACCAAGCACGTTACCGTGTCCAAAAATGCCAAAAATACCCTTCACAAATTTGCTGACTTTGCCGTCCACTTCCACATATTGGTTGTCTAAAAATTTGATGAGTGCTTGGGCAACGGTGAGTTTTTGTGTTTTCATAGATTCTCCTGCCAAAATAATGCGAGCTATCAATGCTACAGTGAATGACTGCTACAGTGAATGTTTACAGTCGCTATTCTACTCAAAATTAATTTCAATAAAATACAAAATGAAATGTAAATTTCATTTTTGCGAGCTGGATCAATTTCTTGATCAAAAAAAGTGAAAAGTCCGGTTTTTTTGGCTAAAACGAGCCACATGAGTTATTACTGAAATGAGGTTAGAAACAGCACCTAAAAAAATTTTTTGAGATCAAGATCCCAAAAAAACGAGTTGATAATAGCAAAATGAAATATTTATTCTAAAATAAAACAAAGTTAAATGGTTTGTTTTGATTGGCATTATCGCAATTGCAAAACAGTACGCAGTAAATACAGGAGAGGATCACTATGTCACAACAGCCCGCATCAAAACCCTTAGACCTCATTTGTCTCGGACGGATTGCCGTCGATTTATACGGGCAACAGATCGGTTCCCGCTTGGAAGACGAAACCACCTTCGCCAAATATCTTGGCGGCTCCTCTGGCAATGTGGCATACGGCACGGCGATTCAGGGCTTGAAATCGTCAATGCTTGCCCGGGTGGGCGACGAACATATGGGGCGTTTTTTACGTCAAGAGTTGCAAAGCGTCGGTACAGATACCAGTCACTTGATTACCGACAAAGAGCGCTTGACCGCACTTGTCATTCTTGGCATCAAAGATAACGAAACCTTCCCACTGATTTTCTATCGTGACAACTGTGCCGATATGGCGATCAGTGCCGATGACTTCAGCGAAGACTACATCGCTTCGGCAAAAGCCTTGGCGATCACCGGCACCCATCTTTCGCACCCGAAAACCCGCCATGCAGTGCTGACCGCACTTGAATATGCCGGACGCAACGGCGTGAAACGGTTGCTGGATATTGATTATCGCCCGGTGTTGTGGGGCTTAACATCGCTTGGCGATGGTGAAACCCGCTATGTGGATTCACAAGCGGTAACCGATTCGCTACAAGAGGTGTTACACCACTTTGATGTGCTGGTCGGTACCGAAGAGGAATTTCATATCGCTGGCGGCTCGACCGACACCCTGACCGCACTTAAGAACGTACGCCAATGCAGCCAAGCAACCTTGGTGTGCAAACGTGGCGCGCAAGGCTGCTCGGTGTTCGAGGGTGAGATTCCTGATGATTTAGATGGTGGCTTGAACGTATACGGCGTACGGGTGGCCGTGCTAAACGTACTGGGCGCCGGCGATGCCTTTATGTCCGGTTTATTACGCGGTTATATCAACGGCGAAGGTTGGGAGCAAGCCTGTCGCTACGCCAATGCCTGCGGTGCGTTGGTGGTATCCCGTCATGGCTGTGCACCGGCAATGCCGAGCAAAAAAGAGCTGGATGACTATTTGTCCCGTGCCGAATCGGTGCCTCGCCCGGATTTAGATGTCACTTTAAACCATCTACACCGTGTCACCACGCGCAAAACCGAATGGAATAATCTGTGTATCTTCGCCTTTGATCACCGCAAACAACTGGACGAAATGGCACAAAAGTGCGGTGCTGATCCGAAACGGATACCGTACTTGAAAACACTGTTGTTGCAAGCGGCACAACAAACCGCCAAAGCAGAAGGCGTGGATAATGGACAGTCCGGTATTTTAGCCGACACCACTTACGGACAAGACGCATTAAATGCGATCACCGGCAAAAACTGGTGGATTGGACGCCCGATTGAAAAACCGGCTTCACGCCCATTGGCATTGGAATATGGCGACTTAGGCAGTCAATTGATCACTTGGCCGCAAGAACATGTGGTCAAATGTTTAGCGTTTTACCACCCACACGATACGACTGATTTGAAAGCGCAACAAGACCAAAAACTGCTGGATGTCTATCAAGCCTGTTGCCGCACCGGGCACGAACTGCTGTTGGAAATTATTCTGCCGTTGGATATGGAGCAACAAGAGCACTATTACAGTGAAATTGTGCAACATCTCTACCGCTTAGGCATCAAACCCGATTGGTGGAAACTGCCGGGCATCAGCGCCGACGGTTGGGCAGATTTAAGCCAAATTATCGAAAGCAACGACAGTTACTGTCGCGGTATCCTGATTCTGGGTTTAGATGCACCGGAGTCCGTGTTCGATGCAACCTTTAAAGCGGCTGCCAACGCAAAATTGGTGAAAGGCTTTGCCGTCGGCAGAACCATTTTCGCCGAACCGTCCGCCGAGTGGTTAGCAGGAAAACTCGACGATCAACAGTTGATTGCTGCGGTTTCCGAGCGCTATCAACGTTTGATCCAATTGTGGAAAAAATACCGCACTTGATTGATTTGTAATAATGATTAACATGAAAAGACACCTTAAGTTACCCGATTTAAGGTGTCTTTGATTTTGCTATACACTATGAGGAAAAATGCGATGGACAGCTCTTTGATTCCGAATATTGAATGGTTTATTGCCCAAATTGACCCATTTAATCACCTGCCAAAAAGTGTCATCAGTCAAATCGCTGCCAATATTGAAATCCGTTATATTGCCGAAGGTGCAGTGATTGCGTTTGAAGAACAACGTGACAAACGCTGTCTGTATTTAATCCGCACCGGTGCGGTCGAACAAAAAAAAGCGAATGGGGAGCTGCGGGCAAGATTAGAAAGTGGCAGCGTGTTTGGTTTCAGTATTTTTAACCCACTGGAAGAAGAGCATTACACCGCACTTGCGATTGAAAACAGCCTGATTTATCAAGTCCCCTACGCTATCCTGCACCGAATTTTACAGCAACACCCTGAATATGCAGAATATTTTGCCAGTGATGCCAACATTCGCCTGCATAAGGCTGCACAAACCCATTTAGCGCAAGGTCAAGGCAATCTTTTTATGCAATCTGTGGCCGAAGTGGCAAACCGCAAAATTGCACAGGTTGATGCCCGTGCCACCATTCAGCATACCGCAGAAAAAATGTGCCAACAGCGCCGTTCGTCGGCGTTAATCATGCAGGACGGGCAGCTTATCGGTATTGTCAACGATCGCGATATGACTAAAAAAGTAGTGGCGCAAGCGTTGGATGTGCAATTGCCGATCACCCATATCATGACCCCGAATCCTCCCACGGTTGCTGCCGATGATTCGGTACTGAATGCAGTCTCGTTGATGATGCAACACAATATCCGCAGTTTGCCGGTGATGGCAGACAATCAGGTTTTAGGCATTTTGACCGCCACCGATTTAGTTCAGAAAAACAGCACTCAGTCTATTTTTTTGATTAACCATATTTTTCAGGCAGATTCGCTGCCGTTATTGATTAAACTGGGGCAAAAACGGCAGGCACTGTTTGCAGCCTTGGTCAATAGCGGGACTCACTATCAACATATTATGCAAGTGATGACATTGATTGCCGACGCCTTCAACCAAAAATTACTCATGATGGCAGAACATTACTGCGGCGTGGCGCCGTGTCGCTACGCATGGCTGGTTTCCGGCTCCCAAGCCCGTTATGAGATTCATCCGCTGTCTGATCAAGACAATGCCATCATCACCGAACGGAAATTAAGTTTTGAAGAGCAGCGTTATTTTTTACGACTGGCTGAATTTGTCAATGACGGGCTGGACAAGTGCGGTTATGAAAAATGTTCTGGTGGTTATATGGCCTCGAATCCGAGATGGTGTCAATCTTTGGCTGAATGGCAACAAGATTTCCGCCACTGGATTCAGAATCCGGAACAAGAAGGATTACTCAATGCGTCGGTTTTGCTCGATTTGCGTGCCATTTACGGCGCATCAGATTTGGGCACCGAGTTGCAGCAGTTTTTTGTTCAATTGATTGGGCAAAACAGACGTTTTTTAGCCTTTTTGACGGCTAATGCGATCCGAGTTAAACCACCGCTGAATATTTTCAGGAATTTTGTGCTGATCAAAGATGGAGAACACAAAAACAAACTGAATCTGAAAAAACGTGCCATCAGCTTATTAGTGGATTTAGGGCGTATTTATGCGCTGTCTGCCGGCATCGTGCAGGCGTCTTCGACTGAAGAACGGTTCAAGGCATGCTATCAAGCCAACGTGATCAACCAAGCCACGTTGGACGATATTTTAGCAGCGTATCACTTCGTGAGCGAAGTGCGGTTTAAATATCAAGCGCAGGCATTGCAACAGCAACAAATGCTCACCAACCACATTACCCCTGATGATTTAACTTCGTTTGAACGTAATAATCTGAAAGATGCTTTTCGTTTAATCGCCAAATTGCAGGAGGCGGCGGAATTGCGTTTTTCACAGAAAGGGTTGCTGCGATGAAATCACTTTTCAAGCGCTGGCAGCAGCGATTTGATCCTTTGGCAAAACTGGAGAAGCAACGCATCGAATTATGCGCTCAACACCAATGTCCGCCAGCGCTATTACCACTGTTTACCGCCGCTTATCCGCATGCCGACACCGATCTCAAATCGTTGTCTTATCTGGTGATCGATTTTGAAACCACCGGGCTGAATCCGATGATCGATCATATCCTCAGTGTCGCCAGTATACCGATTGACGATTTTTGCTTGAAATTGTCTGAATCTCGCCATGATTTTGTAGCACAGCAGCAAATTAAACAAGATACTGCTGTGATTAACCATATCGTACCGCAAATGCTACAAAGTGCGGTCAGCTTGGATCAGGTGATGACGCAGCTATTCACTCAGATGCAAGGACGCATCGTGATAGCGCATGGTTCAAATATAGAAAAGCGCTTTATTCAGCACTATTTGGCAATGAAATATAAATTGCAATCGTTTCCATTGCTTTGGCTGGACACCTTAAAACTGGAACGAACTTTCGTTGTCACACAACCGCAACAAGCTTATCAATTGGGTCGTGTACGCCGACATTATGGCTTGCCGGAATATATTAATCATAACGCCTTAATTGACGCCATTGCCGCCGGTGAGTTGTTTTTAGCACAAATCATTCGTCTGTTCGGTTCGCAAAAACAAACCTTAGGCGAGGTTTACAAACGATCATTATAAAAACATCAAAGTGCGGTTCGTACGATATCGAGAAAATCAATCGCCCCATTTGGTTAGCAACACCACAGCCAACAAGAATGGGGCAATTATTTAGGTATATTTTTTATCAGGCGACTGATTTCAACTGCTTACTACGCTGTTGCACAAAAACATACAGGAAATACAACAAAGTGCCGGCAGCAAAACAGTAATAACCAATCCAAACTAAGGTCGGTACATTATGTGCCATAAAGATATACATGGTTAAAGACAGCAGCGTGATCACCAACGCAACCGGTTTAACATATGCCCAAGGTTCAATGTCCACTTGTTGGGTATAGACTTCTTGATACGGTTGTTCCATCGGTTTAAAGTGTCCAATCAGCAGCATAATCACCACATTGATCACAAACAACAGCCCTACCAAATGGAAGAAGTGCATATCGACTTTTAAAATAAAGTTACACACAATGTAGGAAACCATCCCGAAAATCAGCCCAAATTTTGCGGCAATCGACGGCACGCGTTTAGTCAGCAAACCCACTACAACCACGCTTAAAATCGGCGCATTAAACACCCCTTGCAGCTGCTGAATCAGATAAAATAACCCATCCGGCGCATTGGCAACCAATGGCGCCACCACCATCGCCACCACAGCCAAAATAATCCCGACCACTTTGCCGACATTCACCAGTTTGGTATCACTGGCATTGGGGTTAATCTGCACTTTATACACATTGCGCGAAAACAAAGTCACCGACGAGTTCAGCGCACTATTAAAGGTGGACAACACCGCTCCGACCACCACGGCGGCAAAGAAGCCGACCAACGCATCCGGCAACACCAAATGCACCAAATCCGGATAAGCCTGATCGGGAATATCCAATTTGCCTTGGAAAATATGGAACGCAATGATACCGGGCAGAATAATCAGTAAAGGACCTAACAGTTTTAAGAAAGCGCACAACAGCACCCCTTTCTGCCCTTCTTTCAGATTTTTAGCGCCCAAAGCACGCTGAATAATCGATTGATTAGTGCACCAGAAAAACATGTTCGACACAATCAAGCCGGTGAACAGTGTTGAAAACGGCACCACCGAATCCGTAGCGCCAATAGAATTAAAATGATCCGGATTGGCATGATATACCTCTTTTAACCCATTCCAAGCGTTACCATCACCAACGTACATCAAGCCCAAAACAGTAACCATAATCCCGCCGACCAACAAGCCGACGCCATTGATGGTGTCGGAAACCGCCACCGCTTTCAGCCCGCCGAAAATCGCATAAATCGAACCCAAAATACCAACACCCCACACCATGATCCAAAGTGCGGTCGTCTTATCCACGCCAAAGACTTCAGACACCCGGAACAAGCTTTCAAGCGCTAAAGCACCGGTATACAACACGATAGGCAACAACGAAATCACATAACAGCCCAGAAACAGCAATGAAGTAATCAGCAACGTGCCTTTATCGAAGCGTTTTTCTAAAAATTCCGGAATCGTAGCGATACCAAGTTTTAAATATTTTGGTAAAAAGTAAAATGCGAACATCGCAATCGTAATCGCCGCCATCACTTCCCACGCCATCACAATAAAGCCCGAACGATACGCCAAACCGTTCAACCCAACCAAATGCTCAGTGGATAAATTGGTCAGCATCATCGAACCGGCAATAAACACCGCGGTTAACGAACGACCGGCAAGATAATATCCTTCAGAATGGCTGAGATCGTCATGTCTGGTGTACCACCAGGCAATCAGCGCCACCATGGCAGTGAAGCCGACGAATGATATAAACGCTAGCATAAATTCTCCTCGTATCTCGATAAACAATCGGTTTTAATAACAATCACCATTTCATTTATGAAATATACGTTTCGAATTTGATTTGCGCAATTGCTAATCTTTCATTTTGCTATCGAGATCAAATTTTAGGAAATTATTTATGTAATAAGTAGTAAACTCAGCTATGTTTCAGTCCGTACTGTATTCGAATTTACCTAATGTGGAAAATTTATTTCATATTGAATGGAATTTTTAAATGGTCGCCTAGAAAGCTGCCACCGGTTATTGAAAGTCATAATAGGCAAAATACCGCGCTTTAACCGCTAAGTTAGCTATACCGCACTTGCTAGAATGCTTATAATATCCCATCAATCCTAACCACCATTGCTGAAACCCTTGGAGCAAGTCGTGCAAATCAAGAAGTCCGTCACGTCGCGGTTGGCGTATAATTTAGTGTTGATTATCCTGCTGTCGGGGCTGTCCACTTGTGTCACCACATTGATTATGATCAGCAACCATTCCGATGCGGAGATGATCAATGTGTCCGGCTCGCTGCGGATGCAGAGCTATCGCCTGCTGCACGAGATGCAATATCAGCCTGAGCTGCTGGAACACGGAATGAAAACTTATCGCGCCAGTCTGCAAACCCCGACATTGATGAGTTTAGAGCGTTTTTATGTGCCAAGTAAGGTGCAGATCGCATACCGCACTTTGCTGGAAAGTTGGGCGGTGATGGAGCAATATATTCTGCAACACGAGCCGGAGCTGTATCGACAAAATCTAGAGCGTTATGTGGAACAGGTCGATAATTTTGTCTCGGTATTGCAAGTTTTCTCCGAACAACGAATCCGTTTTGCGATTTATATTAATATTTTCAGCCTATTACTGATGATTCTGCTGAGTGCTTATTTACTCAGTTACAGCCGCAAAAAAGTGGTCGAGCCGCTGCAACGTTTAGTGACTGCCAGTCGGCAGGTACAAAACAGTCAGTTTCAACATATCGAACTGGATATCGACAGCGCCAATGAGCTGGGCGAATTATCACGCGGGTTTACCCAAATGGCAGCGCAGCTGCAAAAACTCTACCTTTCGCTTGAGGAGCAAGTGAGCCAGAAAACCCGTAGCTTGACTCAAATCAACCGCACGTTATCGATGTTATACTACTCCTCCCAGCAACTGACTCTGCACGAAATCACACGGGAAAATCTGCTGACGGTGCTGACGCTATTGCAGCAGAATGAGAAGCTGCAAGTAGTACGTCTGAGTGCAAACGGCAATGAGATGTTTGATCTGCAAGCTGGACAAGAGAGCGACGTGCCTTGGCAAACCACCCGAATTATGATCAACGAGCAACATCTAGGCAACTTAAACTGGCAGCGCAGCGAAGCCTATCCCGATTTACGCACCATCGAAAATATTGCACAAATGTTGGGGCGGGCAATCCACTCTTACCAGCTGTTGCGCCAGCGGCAGCATTTGATCTTAATGCAGGAACGTTCGATTATCGCTCGTGAACTGCACGATTCGCTGGCACAGGTGCTTGCCTATTTACAGATTCAATTAACCTTATTAAAACGCAGCATTCTACAAGAAGTGGATGCCGCAAAAGCCAACAAAAGTTTGACCATTTTGAACCAATTTGAAACCGCACTGAGCGACGGCTACACCCAACTGCGAGAGCTGTTGGCGACTTTCCGGTTGACCGTCAGCGAGTCCAATTTGACATTGGCATTGCAAGAGGTGATCGACTCGCTGCAATCTCGTTCCGAAGCAAAAATTGTGCTCGATTGTGCGCTGCCGTCACAACTATTAAACGCACAGCAGCAAATTCATCTGCTGCAAATTGTGCGCGAAGCGGTACTGAACAGTATTAAGCACGCCAGCGCCTCATTGATTGAAGTAGTTGCCAAAACCAATCCAGATGGCGAAAATGAAGTGCTGATTCGCGATGATGGCATCGGCATTCCGTCACTAAATGAACCGAGCGGGCACTACGGTTTGAATATCATGCACGAACGGGCGCAAGAATTAAAAGCCATATTGAACATTCAACGTCGCGCCACTGGTGGCACTGAAGTCAGCTTACGTTTGCCGAACAGCGTTGAATAGCACCACCCAATAATCATAAAAATAAAACAGGAAATAAGATGACAGAAATCAGTATCCAACCGTCAGCAACACAGGATTTAAATCAGATTGTTGCTATTTATAACCAGACGATCGCTTGCCGCCACATCACCTCCGATTTAGAGCCGATTAGTGTTGCCGATCGCCAAGCCTGGTTTGAGTTTCATCAAAATAACCCGCGTTATCCGATTTGGTCGGTGCGCGCCCACGATAACCGCCTGATCGGCTGGGCAACGCTGTCGCCGTTTTACGGCCGTCCGGCTTATGGTATTACTGCTGAAGCCAGTTTTTATCTGGACAAAAGCGCACAAGGAAAAGGCATCGGTAGCCAAGTGGTGCGTTTTTTGCAGCAGCAGATGCAGCCGCTACAATTTTCAACGCTGTTGGGTTTTGTGTTTAAGGGGAATCCTGCTAGTGTCGGCGTGCTGCAAAAGTGCGGTTTTCAGATTTGGGGCGAACTGCCCGACGTTGCCGATATGCAGCAACATAAAGAAACACTGTTGTTGCTCGGCTATCAGGTCTAGAGTAGGTTCTTATTTCACGAATAATCCGCTCTCTTTTAGTTTTGGATATAGTAAACAGCCGGCGTTACCACCAGCTTCAGACTGCTGACAAAGTTTAAAATACACGATTAATATTGTAAAAGTAGCAACTGTGTTTCCTGTTTTTTGGAAACACATTTTTAACCCACAGATACTGTGGATAAATGGCGTGTAGCGTCCCATTTCTCATTACGTTTT
>NZ_SMCP01000012.1 GCF_004342725.1 Testudinibacter aquarius
GGGAGGCGGCTTTAACATCGGAAACTCCTTAAAAGGCTTTTCCTTATTAGATCAAAGTCCTAGCAAAATGTCTAGGACTTTGTCAGCAGTCTGAAACCCGGCTATACCGGGTTTTTATTAAGCTAAAAAACTGCTAGCAAATATTACATAGTGACGGTTTTCGCACCTTGAACAGATACTTCTACACGACGATCCGGGGCTAAACAAGCGATCAACGCTTTACGACCTTTCACAGTGTCACAGTTGCTGCCGGTAACCGGATTTGCTTTACCATAACCTACTGCAGTCACGTTAGTTTGCTCAACACCTTTAGAAACCAAGTAGTTTGCTACTGTTTCAGCACGTTTTTCAGACAATTTTTGGTTGTAAGCATCAGAACCGATACGGTCTGTGTAACCCGCTACATTGTAGTTAGGGCTTGCTAAACCTGAATTGGCCACTTCTGTTGTCATGCCGTCCAATGCCTCAGAACCACCAGCTTTTAAGCTAGATTTGTTGAAGTCAAACAGCACATCTGAACTGAAAGCAAATTTTTTGGTAACCACTTCAGGTGCTGCTACACCTTGGCCGAAACGGTATGAAAGGCCGGCAGTAACAGAGCCGACATCCGGACGGTAATCAGTTGACAATGAGTTAGATTTTTTACCTACATTATTCAACCATTGATATTCAACACGTAACGCCAAAGATGGCATGATTGCATATTCCAAACCACCGGCAAAGACGGCTGAAGTGCTTAAGTCATGACCACGACGTCCAGGGAACCCTTCACCGACAAAACTGTCGTCATAGGTTTTGTAGTCAGAACGCACTAATGCCGCACCAACACGGGCATATACATCTAAATCTGCCAATACCGGATAGCTGGCTTTCAACGTCAGGTGTGTACCATGAGCAGTGTGCTTACCGATAGTTTGTCCTTTATATTTCACTTTGTTACGACCAAAATCGTCATAACCCAGCTCAACGGCTAAATTATCAGTAATTTGGTAACCACCGAACACCCCGTAAGTTACGGAGTTACGTTGGTGACCTGTTTTTAAGCCATCTAGACGCTCAAACTGAGTCAACCCGTCATGATAAGATGCCCAACCGGCTTTTGCACCGGCATAGAATGTGTTTGCTTGCGGAGCAGCTTGTGCGGCTGATGCCAAAGCCAAACCTGAAATAGCCAATACAATTGCAGTTTTTTTCATTTTAAATTTCCTCTTCATTTAGTTGAGTTTTGACCGATCGATATATTAATTAAAAGTAATCGGTTAAAAGCGAACAGATCGAGTAAAATATGAACCTCAGTCAGTTCTATACCCAAATAGCGTTCTGAGTATGCTTTTATTATTATGGTCAATTGCGCTAAAATCAACCTAATTAGATTAATAATCTCAAATTTCGAGTGATTTTTAATCAAATTTACTAAAAAACAAACAATTTCGTTACATCAATAACATTTTTTTTGGCCATTCAATTGATTAATTTTTTATCTTTTTGCTTTTTTTCTACCCTTTTTCAGATTTTAATTATGTTATATTAATACAAACATCAACAGACCCTACTTAAACACGGATACCAACCATGATACCCCGCTTGCACACCGTTCCTCGCTTAAATGACAGCACTGCAAACTATCTGACCGCTCTGCGCCAACAAAACTTCGAAGGCGATATCGAATCCAGTTATTCAGCACGTTTAAGCCTTGCAACAGATAACAGCGTCTATCAACAGCTGCCGCAAGCCATTCTATTTCCCAAAACCGTAGCCGACATCGTGCGTTTAACGAAATTAGCGCAACGAGAGGAATTTTCAGCGCTAACATTTACTCCGCGTGGCGGTGGCACCGGCACTAACGGACAAGCACTGAATAACAATATTGTTGTTGATCTTTCACGCCATATGAATCAAATTCTGGAATTTAATCCGGAACAGCGCTGGGTTCGGGTGCAATCCGGCGTAGTAAAAGACCAGCTAAATCAATATCTGCAACCATTCGGATTATTTTTTGCGCCGGAACTTTCCACCAGCAACCGTGCCACTATCGGCGGAATGATCAATACCGATGCCTCCGGGCAAGGCTCATTGCAATACGGTAAAACCTCAGATCACGTCCTTGCTTTAAAATCGGTATTGGTTGACGGTCAAATATTAGAAACCGATGGCTTTGCCAGTACAGCGTTGGAACAAGACAGCCTGACACTGCCAACGTCGGCACGCCAACTACATCAACAAATTTACCAACGTTGCAAACAAAACCGTAGCACTATTCTAAATGAACTGCCACAGCTCAACCGTTTCTTAACCGGCTATGATTTAAAAAACGTCTTTAGCGACGATCTCAGCCACTTTAATCTGAGCCGCATTTTGACCGGCTCGGAAGGTTCGCTGGCATTTATTTGTGAGGCAAAACTTAACTTATTGCCGATTCCGAAATACCGCACTTTAATCAACATTAAATATAATACCTTTGATGCGGCGTTGCGCAATGCGCCATTGATGCTGCAAGCCAACGCACTGTCGGTCGAAACTGTCGATTCCAGCGTACTCAATCTGGCAAAACAAGATATCATCTGGCATTCAGTCAGTGAGCTATTGAGTGAAAATGCCGACAATCCGATTTTAGGGCTAAATATCGTCGAATTCGCCGGAAATCTAGAAAAAGCGGTTGAAAAACGGGTCAGCGCCCTATGTCAGATTTTGGACGAGCGAATTCGTACCCAACAAGACGGCATCATCGGCTACCAAATTTGCAGCGATTTGCCTTCTATCTTGAAAATTTACGCCATGCGAAAAAAAGCGGTCGGCTTGCTCGGCAACAGCAAAGGCGCGGCTAAACCGATTCCGTTTGTTGAGGACACTTGCGTACCGCCACAACATTTGGCGGATTACATCAGTGAATTTCGTGCCTTACTTGACCAACACGGTTTGCAATATGGCATGTTCGGTCATGTCGATGCCGGCGTATTACATGTTCGTCCGGCACTGGATTTATGCAATCCGCAACAGGTTAAACTGTTCCAAACCATTTCTGATCAAGTGGTCGAGCTGACGGCTAAATACGGCGGCTTGATTTGGGGTGAACACGGTAAAGGTATGCGTTCCGGTTACGGCGAACGTTTTTTCGGTGAAAGATTGTGGCAAGAGCTGCGTTATATCAAACAGTTATTTGATCCCAACAACCGCCTGAATCCGGGAAAAATTTGTACCCCATTAGGCTGTGAAACCGCACTTTATCCTATCACCGCCCAAATGCGTGCCGATTTCGACCGCCAGATTCCGCTGCGCCTACGTGAAGAGTATCAAGGTGCACTCAACTGCAACGGCAACGGGCTGTGTTTTAATTTTGATGTGCACAGCACCATGTGTCCGTCAATGAAAGTCAGCGCCGACCGCACTTTTTCGCCGAAAGGACGTGCGGCATTGGTGCGTGAATGGCTACGCTTGTTAAGCGAACAACAAGTTACACCAGAGCAGTTGGATTTCCGCCAAGCACAGCCGGTCAAATTGCGTGATTTTGTTGCCAAAATACACCATAGTTGGCGTAGAAAACAGGGCGAATACGATTTTTCGCATGAAGTCAAAACGGCAATGGATACCTGTCTGGCCTGCAAAGCCTGCGCCAGCCAATGCCCGATTAAAATTGATGTGCCGAGTTTCCGCGCGCAATTCAACCATTTTTATCACACTCGCTATCTGCGACCGTTGAAAGATTATGTGGTCGCCAACGTGGAATATGCTGCGCCGCTGATGGCGAAAGCGCCTCGCTTTTTTAATTTTTTTACCACCGCCAAACTCACTGGCTATTTGGCAGAAAAAGCCATCGGCATGGTCGATTTGCCCAGCCTCAGTTCGCCATCATTGCAACAACAATTGGTCGAAATCGGTTATCAGGGCTACTCATTGGAGCAGTTAGAAAAACTGTCCGCTGCCGAAAAAGCGAAGATGTTGTTGATCGTACAAGACCCGTTCACCTCGTATTACGATGCCAAAGTGGTGGCCGATTTTATTCAACTCAGTCAAAAATTGAATTTCAAGCCGGTGCTGTTGCCGTTCAAACCAAATGGCAAAGCACAACATATCAAAGGCTTTTTGCAGCGTTTTGCCAAAACCGCACGTACGCAGGCGGAATTTTTAAGCCGTTTAAGCAAACTCAAGCTGCCGCTGGTTGGGGTTGACCCGGCAATTGTGTTGTCCTATCGCGAGGAGTATCCGCAAGTGCTGCAACAACAAAATGATTTCCATGTGTTGACTGCGCACGAATGGCTAGTGCAACAGCTTGACTCAAACCGGCTCGACAAGGCGATTGCCACTAAAAGCAGCGAAAACCGCACTTGGTATCTGTTTCCGCATTGCACCGAAGCCACCGCCATGCCAAATAGTCCGAAGCAGTGGCAACGCATTTTTGCTTGTTTTGGACAAACCCTGTTCAGCGAAACCGTCGGCTGCTGCGGCATGGCTGGTACATTCGGTCACGAAAGCCAGCATTTAAGCATGTCGCAAGGGATTTATCAGCTCTCTTGGCAACAAAAACTGACAAAATACGATGCAAAATTCTGCTTGGCAACCGGCTACTCTTGCCGCAGCCAAGTGAAGCGAATGGAGGGCTGGCAGCCGCAACATCCGTTACAAGCGCTGCTCTCACTATTAAATTAATAGGCAATAAAACTCTCGGAATCATACAATATGTGGAAAAAAACGTTATCATTACAACAGCTGAACCAATTTTGTCAACAAAGTGCGGTCAGCCATTTGGGCATCCGTTTCAGCGCACAAGGGGAAAATTGGCTGGAAGCGCAACTGACAGTCGATGAGCGCAGCTGCCAGCCGATGGGCTATTTGCACGGCGGTGTGTCTGCACTGTTAGCAGAAACCGTTGCTTCACTTGCCGGGTTTTGTTGTGTAGATGACAATTTTTTGGTGGTCGGCACAGAAATCAACGCCAGCCACCTGCGTCCGGTGAAAAAAGGCAACACCGTCACCGCCAGAGCCACCCCCGCCAGATTGGGGCGCAGCACGCAAGTGTGGCAAATTGATCTGCGCGACGAACAACAGCAACTATGCTGTAGCGCACGCTTAAGCTTGGCTGTAGTCAATAAACAGACCCTAACACAAAAAGGAAAAGAGCATAATGAAAAATAAAATCGGGGTGTTACTGGTCAATCTAGGCACGCCGTCAGCCCCTACTCCAACAGCAGTCAAACGTTATCTGAAACAATTTTTGTCTGATCCCAGGGTGATTGATCTGCCTCGCCTACAATGGTCAGTGATTTTGAATGCCTTTATTTTACCCAGACGTGCGCCGCGAGTTGCCAAGCTGTATCAAGCGATCTGGACCGAACAAGGTTCACCGTTGCTGGCTATCGGACGTGAACAGGTGCAAAAGCTACAGCACTATTTTACTGCACGCCAGCCGAACTTGATTATTGAACTTGCGATGACCTACGGCGAGCCGTCGATGCAAAGTGCGGTCGACCGCTTAATTGCACAACAAGTACAAAAAATTATCGTGCTGCCGCTCTACCCACAATACAGCAGCACCACCACCGCCAGTGTATTTGATGCTTTTGCCGATGCATTAAAATCCCATCGGGCGATGCCTGAAATTGCCTTTATTCACCATTATCATCAACATCCTTTATATATCAAAGCGTTGGCAAACAGCATTCGCCCTAAATTGCAATCGGATGAACTGCTGATTTTCTCTTTTCATGGCATCCCTGAACGTTATCAACAAGAGGGGGATTACTATGCCGAGCATTGTCACCAAACCGCACTTTTGGTGGCGGAGACATTGGAATTAACGCCAAACCAATGGCAAGTGACTTTCCAGTCACGTTTCGGCAAAGAGCCATGGCTCCAGCCCTACACGGATGAAACGTTGCAACAACTGGCGCAAAACGGACAAAAAGCGCTGGCAATAGTCTGCCCGGGCTTCGCGGTGGACTGTTTAGAAACCATAGAAGAAATTGAAGAAGAGAATCGCGAAATTTTTCTGGATAACGGCGGCGAACGCTACCAATATATTCCGGCACTGAATGCCAGCGATGAACATATTGAGCTGTTGGCAACGCTGATCGAAGCCCAGCTGCCCTCTGAGCACATCGCTTAAACCGTCGAAAATACGCCCAAGGCGGCAATCAACTTGTCGCCATAAAACAGCAACGGCGTGCGCTGCCGTTGCCACGGCGGAATACCATACTGCTGCCAGATTTTTTTGATATCGCTATTGGGGCGATTTGCTGCCAACCGCACTTTGCCCGAATAAGCAAACCGAATTTGAATCAGTTGGTCCGCAACTGGTTTTGCCACACAGTAGCGGCGCTGCTGCCCCGCCTGTTGCCAAAGCACACATAACTGTTCCGCTTGTTGCTGAAAAACCAGTGATCCCAAATTATCCGGCAGCTCGATCGGCTGATCAAAGTGCGGTGTGATCACACAATCAGTGATATCCTGATAAATATCCGTGAGATACAGCCGCTGCTGATAGCGGCGAATCACACTATCCGCCAACTGCAATTGCGGCTGCTTGTCGGTTTGAGCCAACACCACATTTTCAATCAACTGGGTAAGTTGCAACTGTGACGGCATCATCAGTGCATTTTTCTCCAGCCAAAGGCGCAATAAAAACTGCTGCTTATGCCGCGAGTAATCAGCAAAACCGCTGAGATCAAAAGTGCGGTCAGCAGCCCGATAGTGTTGTTGAAACAGTGGCAACAGCAACTCTTCTAACAACTGTTGCTGTTCAAAACAGTGTTGTGCCGAACGCTGCAAGGTGCTGTCGATTTGTGCCCAGCGTTGGCGTAATGTCGGCAGAATGTGATTACGCAAAAAATTGCGATCATAGCGGTTATCCTGATTGCTTTCATCTTCAATCCAGCGCAGCCGTTGCTGTTGTGCATATTGCTGCAATTGCATTCTAGACATCGGTAACAACGGGCGAAAAATCGGCATTTGCCACAATTCAGACCGCACTTGCATAGCCGACAACCCCTTCACCCCACTGCCACGTTTTAACGCCAGCAACAAGGTTTCGCTTTGATCATTCAAATGATGGGCGGTAACCAACAGTTCATCAGCTTGCAAATGCTGTTTAAAAATCCGATAGCGAGCATTTCGCGCCGCTTGTTCAAGGTTGCTGTTCTCTGCCAACCGCACTTTCTCGATGATCAGCGGAATTTGCAGTTGTGCACATTCTTGCTGACAATGTTGCACCCAGTTATCGGCATTTGGACTTAAGCCATGATGAACATGAATCGCTCGCAGTTGGATTTGCGGTAGTTGTAGTTTCAGTCGGGCGAAAAGCGATAAAAGTGCGGTCGAATCCAATCCGCCGCTATATGCCAACACAAAAGAGGCTTGTGTCAGCCGATGCTGCTGCAAAGTGCGGTGTAATTGAGAGAGAAGATCTGGCATACTTTTTATTTTTCGCTCATATGTGGTGGATTGTTTTAAATTCCCTTCTGCGGTGCCTGAGCATGTATGAAATTTGTAGGGAAATTTTTCTTGTGTTTGAGGAGCAAAGCGACGAGTCTTAAAAATTTTCCGTTAAGCAAATTCATACTAAGCGAAAATTAGCACCGCAATAGGGTCGCCTTTCTTTTGCTTCCTTTTCTTTGGCGAAGCAAAGACAAAACCTTTCGGTTTTGAATGTTGCCTTTAGGCAACAGCCCATAGGGCGAGCTTGCGAGTAAAAGGAAGTCGCCATCGGCGAAATCCGATAGCAATATTTAATTGAACGAGATTAGTCTGAAACTAACTAATCTTAACGGCTTTATACTGGCTTTGCGGCTGCATAATCAGGTGACGCGCCGCGACGATTTGTAATTCGTATTTGCCACTTTGTTGGGTCACGCTCATCACATCATTTACCGCATTGGCAGTGTGTTCAAATGCCTCTAAGTCCGATTTGCCGTTTAACAAATTTGCCAAAAACACGCCACTGGTCAAATCGCCAACCCCGACCGGGTCACGGCCGACAAATTCGTGCAGCGGACGACTGATATGCCAAATCCCGTCTGGGGTTGCCAACACCATTTCAAACTGGCTGGCATCTTTACCGACTTTGCTCAAGTGTTTGACCAACACTTTTTTCACCCCTTTTGCCAACAGAAATTTAATCGCTTCGATTGCCTGTTCAAAATTCTCAACGGTTAAACCGGTTAATTCACGCAATTCAACCAAGTTAGGTGCCAATAAATCAGCCGCCGGCAAGGCGTGTTCGACCAAAAATTCCGCCACCCCCGGCGCAACGATGCAGCCTTTGTCAGGGTGTCCCATCACCGGATCGCAGAAATAGATCGCATTCGGGTTGAGGGCTTTAATCCGATTAACGGTATTTAAAATCTCTTGTCCCTGTTCCGCTGCACCAATATAACCAGATAGCACTGCATCACATTCATGCAATGCGTCAATCTCGGCAATCCCTTGTGTGATTTCAGCAATTTGCTCCTTGGGAATCACCATGCCTTTCCATTTTTGATATTGGGTATGGTTGGAAAATTGCACTGTGTTTAACGGCCAGACATCAATGCCCAGTAATTGCATCGGCAATACTGCCGCTTTATTACCGGCATAGCCATACACCACATGAGATTGAATAGATAAAACGTTTTTCATTAAATAACCTTTGGTAAATAAAGAGAAAAGATAAATAGGGTTTATAGATAACGAGGATAGGCTGGCTTATCATTGTAGGGGGATGAATCCCCCTACTTTTTTATCAAAAAATAACCGGAGTTAACAATACCCGTAACCCATTAGTCGCTGATAGCGGCGATCTAATAATGATTGTTGATCTAATACTTCCAGATCACGTAAATCGCTTAACAACCGTTGTTTTAATTTTTCTGCCATTAACGGAACATCACGGTGTGCGCCACCTAACGGCTCAGCAATAATATTGTCGATCAGTTTCAGTTCCAGCAAGCGTTTTGCCGTAATCCCCATCGCTTCTGCAGCAAGCGATGCTTTGTCAGCACTCTTCCACAAAATTGAGGCACAGCCTTCCGGTGAAATGACGGAATATGTGCTGTATTGCAGCATGTTGACTTTGTCGCCAACGCCGATTGCCAGCGCGCCGCCGGAACCGCCTTCGCCGATCACGGTGCAGATCACCGGCACTTTCAACATCGACATTTCCCGCAAATTGCGCGCAATCGCTTCCGATTGTCCGCGCTCTTCGGCGCCCACGCCCGGATATGCCCCCGGCGTATCAATAAAAGTGATAATCGGCATGTTGAAACGTTCGGCAAGTTGCATCAAACGCAAGGCTTTGCGGTAACCTTCCGGTGCCGGCATACCAAAATTGCGTTTGACTTTATCTTTTACCGTGCGCCCTTTTTGGTGTCCGATAATCATCACCGGTTTGCCTTCCAAGCGAGCAATACCACCGACAATCGCCTTGTCATCGGCAAACGCACGATCGCCGGCAAGTTCTTCAAAATCCGTAAAAATCTGGTGGATATAATCCAGCGTATAAGGACGCTGTGGGTGGCGTGCCATTTTGGAAACCTGCCACGGATCGAGGTTGGCAAAGGTTTTCTTGGTCAACTCTTGGCTTTTTTTACGCAAGCGTTTGATTTCATCATCAAGATTGATTTTGTCATCCTGTTGAGTAACAGCGCGCAGCGACTCAATCTTTGCTTCCAGCTCGGCAATCGGTAGTTCAAAATCTAAAAATTCGTGATTCATTGTTCTTCCTGCATAATCAATAAGTAGTGATGATTAATTCATAATTCAAGCAATTAGATATCAGATGAATGTAGGGCGGATAGTTAATCCGCCCCTACGCAGCCTAATCGCTAACGAATCATGTTACTAAATTTGGCATATTTTAAGCTATTTCTGCGCTGATGGCTAAATTTTATTTTCCTAAGCCAATTATATATTAGGGTCTGTTGATCTTTGTTTATAATTTGAGCTATAGACTGTTTTTCGTCAATACAAGGCAAAAGTTGTGAAGTTTAGTCATTCTAAACGAACAGCTTTTAACGCAGTAGTGGCGAAAAAGCGTCATAGTCCTACGGATTGTGTTTAAAATATAAACAAAGATCAACAGACCCTAGCTATTCAAACTCCAATTCAACCTGATTTTCGCCCAGCATTTCAGTGAGTTGATCGAGCAAATCATCGTGTGGCTGCACCCGCCACTGCGTGCCTAGCCTCAGCAACGCTCTGCCTTGCGGACTTTGATAATAAATATGCAGCGGCATAACACCACCACTATACGGGCTGATGATCGCTTTAAAACGACGCACAAAGTGCGGTGTAATTTGTTCTTGTGTCAGGCAAATTGCCAAACTTTTGGCATAGCGGCTACGGGCTTGATCCAGTGGCAGCAGCTCGCGCACATTCATTTTCAGCCCTTGGGTAAAATCATCATGGCTGACCTGCCCGCTGATGATCACAATTTGATCTTTTTCCAAATATTCGCCGTAGTTTTGCAAAGCATCACTGAACAGTGTGGCATCTAAGCGTCCGGAGCGGTCATCTAGCGTGATAATACCCAAGCGGTTGCCTTTTTTGGTGACGGCGATCCGCGAATTCACAATCAAACCACACGCCGTGCTGATTTGTCCACGACGATTCGGCTGGAGTTCACTGATACGATGTGAACTGTAGTGCGACAGCTCTTTTAAATAACGGCTGATCGGGTGACTGCTGAGATACAGCCCCAAGGTTTCGCGCTCACCGTCCAAAATGGTTTTTTCCGACCATTTTGGGGTGTTGGCATAAGCCGTTTCAACCGCTTCCGGGGCAGCGGTCAGCACGCCGAACATATCCGCCTGCCCCATCGCTTCGTCTTTGGCATGTTGATCAGAGGCTTTCAGCGCATCCTGTAAATTTTTAGCCAATGCCGCACGGTGTGGTCCTAATTTGTCAAATGCACCGGACAGAATCAAACTGTCAAAGGTGCGGCGATTAATTTTTTTCAAATCGACGCGCGCGCACAGATCAAACAGATCTTTAAAACGACCGCCTTGTTCACGGGCTTCAATGATTGCCGTGATCGGGCCTTCCCCCACCCCTTTAATCGCACCAATACCGTAAACAATTTCGCCTTTTTCATTAACACTAAAACGGTGGTTGCCGTTATTAATATCCGGCGGTGTTACGGTCAATCCCATCCGCAAGCATTCGTCATAAAGCCCGACAATTTTATCGGTGTTGTCCATCTCGGAAGTCATCACTGCTGCCATAAATTCTGCCGGATAATGCGCTTTCAGCCATAAGGTTTGGTAAGACACCAACGCATACGCCGCCGAGTGGGATTTGTTAAAACCGTAACCGGCAAATTTTTCCACCAAGTCGAAAATTTTCATCGACAGATCGCCATCAACATTATTATTGATCGATCCCTCTTTAAAAACCGAACGTTGTTTTGCCATCTCCTCCGGCTGTTTTTTACCCATCGCACGACGCAATAAATCTGCACCGCCCAACGTATAGCCGGCAAGCACCTGTGCGATTTGCATTACTTGCTCTTGATACAAAATAATGCCGTAGGTCGGTTCTAAAATCGGCTTGAGTGATTGATGCTGATATTCGGCATCGGGATAAGAGATCTCCTCATCGCCGTGTTTACGTCGGAT
This sequence comes from Testudinibacter aquarius, assembly GCF_004342725.1. GTDB lineage: Bacteria > Pseudomonadota > Gammaproteobacteria > Enterobacterales > Pasteurellaceae > Chelonobacter > Chelonobacter aquarius. The sequence goes on from NZ_SMCP01000012.1 coordinate 11,583, forward strand.
AAAGTTGTCCACCATGCCTGATTGTAACGGACCGGGACGGAATAGCGCCACCAAGGCGATAATATCCTCAAAGCAGTCCGGTTTCAGGCGTTTGATCAAATCTTTCATACCGCGTGATTCCAACTGGAATACCGCCGTGGTTTCAGCTTTCAGCAACACTTCAAAGGCTTTCTGGTCATCCAATGGAATGCGATCAATATCGATCGGGGCTTTGCCCTCTTTTTGCAAACGGGGATTGATCATATCAACCGCCCATTTAATGATGGTCAAGGTGCGCAAGCCCAAAAAGTCAAATTTGACCAAACCGGCATATTCCACATCGTTTTTATCAAAATGGGTAACCGGATGCAGCCCTTCCGGATCGCAATACAACGGTGAGAAATCAGTGATTAAGGTCGGGGAAATCACCACACCGCCGGCGTGTTTTCCGGCATTACGGGTCACGCCTTCCAGTTTGCGCGCCATATCGATCAGCGCTTTCACCTCTTCATCGCTATTGTAAATCTGGTCTAACATCGGCTCTTCATCGAAGGCTTTTGCCAAGGTCATACCCGGTGTCGGCGGAATCAGCTTGGCGATTCGATCGACAAAACCGTAAGGGTGGCTCAACGCACGCCCCACATCGCGGATAACCGCTTTTGCGGCCATTGTTCCAAAGGTGATAATCTGCGAAACGGCACCACGCCCATACATTTCAGCAACGTGTTCAATCACCCGATCTCGCCCGTCCATGCAAAAATCCACATCAAAATCCGGCATCGAAACCCTTTCCGGATTAAGAAAACGTTCGAACAGCAAATCAAACTCCAGCGGATCTAGATCAGTAATTTTCAGTGCATAAGCCACCAATGAACCGGCGCCGGAGCCTCGTCCCGGTCCAACCGGAATATCGTTGTCTTTCGACCATTGAATAAACTCCATCACGATCAAGAAGTAGCCGGGAAAGCCCATCTGATTGATCACATCCAGCTCTATTTTTAACCGCTCGTCATATTCGGCACGCCGCTGCAACCGCACTTCAGGATCGGGGAACAGCGTTAACAGGCGCTGTTCCAGCCCCTCTTCAGCGCGTTTAACCAAATAATTTTCAGTGCTCAGTTCACCGGTCGGAAATTGTGGTAAAAAATATTCGCCCAAGTTAATTTTGACGTTGCAACGTTGAGCAATCAGCAAAGTGTTTTCAATGGCGGTTGGAATATCCGCAAACAACTCGCACATCTCCTGTTCCGAACGGAAATATTGCTGTTCACTGTATAATTGCGGACGTTTCGGATCGTCTAAGGTGAAGCTGTCATGAATTGCCACCCGAATTTCATGCGCTTCAAAATCTTCTGCCGTCAAAAAACAGACTTGATTGGTGGCAACTACCGGCAGATCCATCTCTTGTGCCAGGGCTATCGCCGCTTGGATGTAATTTTCTTCATCCGCGCGTCCGGTTCGGGTCAGGCTCAAGTAGTAGTGATCCGGAAAGTATTGCTGATAAAACGCAAGTGCGGTTTTGGCATTGTCGAGTTGCTGTTTCAGCAGGTATTTACCCACATCACCATTGCGGCCACCGGAGAGAATAATTACACCGTCACGGTGTTCAACCAACCACGCTTGATCGATAGTCGGCTTTTCCATGTAGCCACGCTGATAGGCTTGGGAAATCAGCAGGGTAATATTTTTATAGCCCAGATTATTTTTTGCCAGCAACGTTAAGGCAAAAGGTTCACTGTCGGGTTCGCGTTGCACAAGCACATCAACCCCGATAATCGGCTTGATCCCATTAGACAACGCTTCTCCATAAAAACGCACCAAGCCACAAAAATTACTGAAATCGGTCAATGCCATTGCCACCATTTGCTCAGCAGCACAAGCTTTAATCAGCGGTTTAACTTTCGCTAAACCGTCAATCATCGAAAAATCGCTGTGCACCTGTAAGTGGACAAAACGTGGCGGGGTCAAATTTTCATTGATATTTTGCGCTGACATAACGTTATTTAGACAAATAGGCGTTTAGATCATCGTTTTTGCGTGCCTTAGTTTCTGCAGTTGGTCGCAAGTAATCCTCTTTATTGGGATCTACTTTTTTGGCTTGTTGAATCATTTTTTCAATCGTCAAGCCTTGCACCAAAATCGAGAACATCACCACCGCATAGGTCATCACCAAAATCACATCACGTACATCTAACTGCGTTTCGCCAATCATTGCCGTCTGTGCCGGAATCGACAACGCCATTGCCAGCGCCAAGCCACCACGCAAACCACCCCATGTCATAATTTTTAAGGTGTAAGGATTGTAGGTTCTAAAACGGCTGAGTGCCACATAAGGAACCCACAGGCTAAGATAACGTGCCGCCAGACAAATTGGAATTGCCAGCAACATAAGCAAGAAGCTCTGCCAAGAGATATTAATCAGCAGCAATGCCAAACCGATCAGTAGGAATAATAACGAGTTGAGGAAGTGGTCGATCATCTCCCAAAAATGGTCCAAATAGCGCTGGCTCTGTTCTGAAAAACCTTTGTTACGCGTCCAGTTGCCGATCATAATCCCGGCAACTACCATAGCCAACGCACCTGACACTCCCATTGCATTGGCCAAAATAAAACCGGCAGTTGGAATCGTCAGGGTCAACAAAATTTCCATACTACCGTCATCGGTGGCAGAGATCAGCCAATGGGCGACCAAACCAAGAATAAAACCGAAAATAATACCGCCGATGGCTTCGTGCATAAACAGCTCAAAAATTCCTGCCACAGTGGGTTCCGCCCCCCCAAAAGCCACGGTAAAAATGGTAACGAAAATGACTAAACCAACCCCATCATTAAACAATGATTCACCCTCTACTTGCATCGACAATCGTTTCGGTGCGCGTAAATTTTTGATAATTGCCAACACCGCAATCGGGTCTGTCGGTGAAATCAAGGCGCCGAACAGCACACAATAGATAAAGCTGATCGGCAGTCCGATCAACAATGCGGCAAAGTAGATGAAGCCACCGATGATAAAGGTTGATGCCAAGGTAGAGAAAAGGGCAAAAATCGTGATTTCCCACTTTTGGTCTTTCAAAATCGGCAATTTAATCCCCAATGCACCGGCAAAAAGTAGAAAACCTAAAATCCCATTCAATAAAAAACTTTTAAAATCAATTTGTTGCATAACTCCAGTGGCAATATTTTCAATACTAAACCAACCGAGCTTTCCGCTTACCAGAAGAACCAACGACCCCACCATCGCTGCTGCGCTGATCGCAATAGTGGACTGGATCCGATCACTGATTTTACTGGTGATAAAGCCGATTAAAATAGAGAGTGCAGAGAGAAAGCAAATGTAGGTATAAATACCCATAGCAGAAAACCTCAGGCAGATAAGAATAGCAAGAACTAAATATGCAAATTAAAACAATTCGGTGATCAGTTGTAAAGTGATATATTGTGCTTCCGAAAGATTTTTCATGCTACAGAGGATTAAATGAAAAAATCACGTTTTTTTTTATTGGTGTTCGTCATTATCATAGGCTTGGGATATCACTTCCTGCGCCCACTGACGATTTTTAGTCAACCCAAAATTACGACTATCAATTTAGATACTGGCAACTACCAGCAGACCGCACTTTCAAATAACACCGTTTGTTTTCGGCAACATGCCGTAACGAAAGAGAATCTGGCGGAAAAAGCGCGCTATCAACTGCTTGTTTGGAATTTACACAAAGGGGAAGATCCCGGCTGGCAGGAAGCCATTCAGCGATATTCGGCACAAGCGGATTTCTTATTACTGCAAGAAGCGACCGAACAAAACCAAATACCGCACTTTTTATCCGCACCCGCCAGCTGGCACGGGGTGCAAGCCGGCACTTTTGCCTACCATGGCGATATGTCGGGTGTTATGTTGTTATCTCACCAATTGCCGCAACAGTATTGTGTCGGCAGTGAAAACGAACCTTGGATTCGGATACCCAAAATTGCCCAAGCCGCGGTTTATCCTCTCAGTAGCGAGCGCACTTTGTTAGTCATCAATCTCCATTTGGTCAATTTTGAATGGAATCCTGAAAACTACCACAATCAACTGCGCGAAATGTTTCATTTGGTCAGTCGGCATCAAGGTCCGATTATTCTCGCAGGCGATTTTAATAGCTGGAGTGGCAAACGCTTAGATTTAATCCAAACGCTGGCCAAACAATACGCCTTAAACGAAGTGCGGTTCCAGCCAGACCTGCGCCTGACCTTTATGGACAACCCGTTGGATCATGTTTTTGTGCGCGATATTGAAGTGCTGAAGGCATGGACTGAACCGAGCGACAGCTCGGATCACAACCCGTTGTTTGTGGAATTTGAGTTAAACACTATTGGCGATAACAAATAAATAAACAATCAAGTAATAATTGAAGTATAAAGGGTTTTTAGCTGATTGTCATTTACTGTATCTAGCAAATTAAAACCATGCTTCTGGTATAACTCAATTAGTTTGGGTGAATTTTCACATTCTAAAATAATAATACGCCCTCCAATCAAATCTTGTACTCCAGAGATAATTGCGTAAATCTCATTCAGAATATCACTTAATTTGATACCATTATTTTTAACTAAACTATTTTTACCAAGTTGACCAATTAAAAATACTTTTAACGTTTTACTACTTTTATTAAAACCATTGAGTTTTCTTATTAAAGTAGCAGAAAGGCTATCTGTATTAAGTATAATTTCTTTGAACGATAGTGAAAAATAGGCGAGAATCTCAGCGTTTTCTTGGTTAAGAATAAGATAAGTCCTAGAGATGGCCGATTTTTCAAATCTAACCCCTTTCTTTTATCTAAAAGAAAATTTTGAACATCACTATTTTATTGGCAAGCAAAAGATGAACGCAGCCAATTACACAATTCATCTTCACTGTATTTTTGAATTAACGCGCTAAGCTGGATAAGTGTTGTTTTAATAGCAGTAACCCTTTTTTATTTTCATCTTCTAAATTACGTGTAGAAACTTTAATTTTCACCGGGTTTTCAACGGAATCTAGCAATGCTTGAATGGCTTTCGGGTTATCTACTAAAAATTCTTTTTTAAAAGATGTCGTAGCCATAATTTAACCCCTATAGTTTATTTATATAAAATAGAATCACCAGATTCTATGTTTAGCTATTCTACCACTCAGAAAATCAATCATCAATCCTTGCAAGGGAAAGCAAGCTGTACTAGGGTCTGTTGATCTTTGTTTATAATTTGAGCTGTAGACTGTTTTTCGCCACTCTTTTTGCAAATAACTAAGGCAAAAGTTGTGAAGTTTAGTCATTCTAAACGAACGGCTTTTAACGCCGCTGTAGCACCAAAAGTAGTGGCGAAAATAGCCATAGTCCTGCGAATTGTATTTAAAATATAAACAAAGATCAACAGACCCAAATCCTATAAAAACAAAAAGCCGGAATCACCCGGCTTTATGAATTTATTGCTTTTTTTCAAAGACTTAGAAGAACACGCGCAAACCTACACCTGCGTAGTTGTCGGTGTCTTTACCGCCGCCAATTTCAGCATTGTATTTGGCTTTGAATGAGCCGCCTTCGACATAAGTGATCACATTTTTATGTAATTTATAGTCTGCACCAACAATCCATGCACGCAAATTCGCTGCTTTTTTCAGATCGACTTGATCCGCTCTGCCCCAAATGTATTGACCGTAAATTGAGGCATTATCCAGATATTGATATTTCAGACCTAAACCGATTTCGCGTTTTTTGTTAAACGGTAATTGGCTGACAGTACTATTGCTCATAGAACGATAAGTGATTGAATCTACACCGTTAGTCGATTTATTTTGTGAATAGTCAACCGCAATCGCGAATTTGTCCACCACCAACTCAGAACCGACGGTGAAAGCATTCTCTTTGTGTTCTGCCACGTTATTGGATTTCACTTGGCTGAAACCACCGTTCAGATTTAATTGGGTATTCGCTGCCAGATCAGCAGTATAGAATAACGCTGCGCCCCAACCGGCTTTGTTGTTATACTCATCTTTGTCAGCTTCACCGAACATATAGTCTAAACCAAAGCTGAAACCTGACCACTCAGCGCTACGGAATTTAACCGATTTGTTAGCGCTGGTTTGAGTTTGGTTGACGCCACCCAAATCGTAAGTGTAGTCAGACAGACCCACATCATCCAAGTTGGTTAATTGACGTCCGAAGGTGATTGTTCCTACACCATCTTGTTTGAAACCGGCATACAAACGTTTGGTTTCTACATCGTTAAATCCGTTTTCGTTGTCTTTTTCAAAACGGAATTCAATGTTAGCCAAAGCGCTTAAGCCGCTGCCCAGATCTTGCGATCCTTTCACAACTAAACGAGAACCCTTATTTTTCAGATCCGCACGCTCACCGGAGTCCTTGCTTAACAACACACGCAAAGAACCGCCCACTTCGACTTTAGCGCCGTCTTGGTCATACACCACTGCGGCATTGGCTGATGTTGCTGCGACTGCTGCAACAGATAATGCGATTAATGTTTTTTTCATAATAGTTGCCTTTTTAGGTTTGATTTAAATCAATATATTTATTCGGTTGCTAGTACACAAATAAACAGAACTCATTTGAAATATCGCGCTATGAAGCCGACAAATTTCAAAGTAGTCACATGGAGCATACTGACAGAGTCTATTTTTACTGTCAAGACCATATAAAAATAATGATATTTTAAATAATTAAAAATATCAATATATTATACATATGTAACATTAATGTTATTTTTTATTTACCTAGTAGTTTATTGAATGAAAATCCAACAAAAAATCCAAAATGCGTAAACCGCATAATGAAAAATTACAAAAAAATTATAATTTTTAGTCTTTTAGAGCAAAACCCACCTTGTACGACAAACCGTACAAGGTTACGCATAAGTCAGCCGCTTTGCGGCTGTAGGGTTAGACAACACTTTATGAAAGTTAAAACACACGCTCTTGCTGATAAAGCAGGGCGATTATATATCGCCCCGAACCGCACTTTGCATTTTTCTGTTATTGATTAATCGCTTATACCGCACTTCGTAAACAAGCAGATAACTAATTCGCCCAAGTCTTCCGCGCAAAAACGAAAAGGTCGGCATAAGCCGACCTTGTTTAACATTTTTCTGTATTAACAGATGATTAGAAGAATACGCGTAAACCTAAGTTAACTGCGTTATCTTTCCATACTGTATTTCCAGCTTGTTTACCTTTGATGGTGATACCTTCTAAGTATGTTACTACGTTTTTGTGGATTTTGTAGTCAGCACCTAAGATAAAGCCGTTGAATTTAGTATCAGCTTCGTCCAGCGCTTTACCTTTACCCCATAACCATTCGCCATAAACTTTAGACGCATCAGTTACTTGATATTTCAAGCCCAACTCATACTCATTGATTTTGTGGTATTTAGTCAGGATAGCTTTACCACCATCATCTTTCTTAACCACACGGAAAGTTACACCTTGTGCTTTATTATCTGTTTTACGTTGGGAATAATCAAAACCGACAGCGAATTTATCATAGCTCACTCTCAAACCTGAAGTGAAGCCTTTCTCTTTGTAGTTACCTTCAGCTAGTGTGCCGCTAACAACAGTTGCGTCTGTAGAACGATTGTCTTGGCTGAAACCTACTGCAGCATCAATACCTAAATCACCGAATTTATTGTTATATAATGCACCGACTACATAACCACGGTTGTTATTTACCTTAACAACTTGTCCATTAACTTCTTTGGTTTTTGCAGAATTACCGAACAGGTAATCAACGCCGAAGCTAAAACCACCGAAATTAGCTGAACGGAAATGAGCTACTTTATCACCAGAGTCCGTTACTTTATTGATACCACCAAAATTATAGGTAAAGTCAGATTGTCCCAGCTCATCACCGATAGTCAACAATTTACCAAATGTTAATGTACCAACACCTTCTTGTTTGAAACCAGCCCATAAGCGAGAAGTTTTAGTATCGCTACTAAAATCTGGACGAATTTCCAATTGACCAACCGCACTTAAACCATTGCCTAAATCTTGTGAGGCATTAACCGTGATACGGGAACCGTTATTTAATAAATCAGTACGTTTGTCTTTGGCTTTTTGTAAAACTAAACGAACAGAACCGCCAACTTCTACTTTAGAACCGTCTTGGTCATAAACCACTGCTGCATTTGCGGAAGTTGCGGCTACCGCTGCTACTGCTAAAGCTACTAATGTCTTTTTCATGATAGTCTGCCTTTTTACTTTAATTTAAAATGAATTTATCTATGTTGCTAGTGCATAAATAAACGGAACTTAATTGAACTTTACATTAATTATGTTGTCCAACTCGGTTTTTAATTTCCGAGGTCATACTGACAGAATCCATTTTTCGTGTCAACCCTAGCCCGCCTTTAGAAAATAAACAGCAATACTATATATTTCAATAGATTAAGATAAACGATTGCTCACCAATGAGCATTTTACATACAAACACCCCCTACTTTTGGAGTGTTTTATTCATCACTTATTTTGTAAATTATGTTACATTTTAACATAACGCATTGATTTTAAATAAATAAAATAAGTTAGCACTTTAAGGGCTCTCAATAAATAAACACCAAAAGTAAAGTTCAACTTTTTTATGTGATCGAGATCATATTTCTGACAGAAAGATACTTTCCAATGTAATTTAATATTTATGTTTTCCCTATCATGTTGCTACAAAACAATAAAACGGCATAAATCAATAAAATTCTGCCCAGACTTTCAACAAATTGCTGTGATTATTGCTGTGATTAAAGTGCGATCTGACTGCCGCTGTAAAAAATAAACATTTTATCAATAGCAGAAAACTAGGAACTCTTGATCTTTTGTGTTTATAAATCAAGCAAAAAGAGTGTGATTTTATCCGACAGCGACCTACGGTCGCAATCGGTTAAGCATTGATGAGAGGCTTTGCCTCTCTGAAGCAGCCGCAAAGCGGCTGATCTATGCGTAACCTAGTACGGCTTTGCCGTGCTAGGCTAAAAGGATTAGTTTTAGCTCAAATAATATACTTAAAAGATCAACACACTCTAAGAAGTGCTGTTCGGGGCGATATATAATCGCCAGCTACTTTACCAGCAAGATCGAGCGTTTAATCCTACAGCTGCAAAGCGGCTGCCCATGCTTAACCTTGTACCACTTGCCCTGTAAGGCTGGTAACAATTTCTCGGTACTGTTAGCCGATATTTCTGCCACAATAGTGCATGAAATTATTTAAAAAAAGTCTTACACTAAGCACTACTTTTTCATTCAGGAGAATATTATGGCGATTTTAGTTACCGGCGGTGCCGGTTATATCGGGTCACACACGGTAGTCGAGCTGTTGCAAGATAATCAAGAGGTGATCATTCTCGACAATTTGTGCAATTCTTCACAGAAATCCCTGCAACGGGTTGAGGCCATCACCGGCAAAAAACCAACGTTCTATCAAGGGGATATTCTCGATTCGCATATTTTGCAAACTATTTTCCAACAACATTCGATTGATTCGGTGATCCATTTTGCCGGCTTGAAAGCCGTTGGCGAAAGTGTGCGTAAACCGATCGAATATTATCAAAACAATGTGCAAGGCACGATTAACCTGCTGCTTGAGATGCGTAAAGCGGAAGTGTTTAATATTGTGTTCAGCTCTTCCGCCACCGTGTACGGCGATCCTGAAATTGTACCGATTACCGAAAACTGCAAAGTCGGTGGCACCACCAATCCATACGGCACGTCTAAATTAATGGTGGAACAAATTTTAGCGGATGCAGCCAAATCAGATCCACGTTGGAGCATGATGATTCTGCGCTATTTCAATCCGGTCGGTGCGCATAAGAGCGGTTTGATCGGTGAAGACCCGAATGGTATTCCAAACAACCTGCTGCCGTATATCAGCCAAGTTGCCATCGGTAAATTGCCACAACTGTCAATTTTCGGCAGTGACTACAACACCCCGGACGGCACCGGCGTGCGCGACTATATCCATGTGGTCGATTTGGCACTAGGGCATTTAAAAGCGCTTGCCAAACACAAAAACGACAGTGGCCTACATATCTATAACTTGGGCACCGGCATCGGTTATTCGGTGTTGGATATGGTGAAAGCCTTTGAACAAGCTAATGGTATCAACATTGCGTATAAATTGGTCGAGCGCCGTCCGGGCGATATTGCCACTTGTTATTCCGACCCAAGTTTAGCCGCCGAGCAGCTGGGATGGAAAACGCAATATTCGTTGCAGCAAATGATGCAAGACACTTGGAATTGGCAAAAAAACAATCCAAACGGCTATCGCGATTAACCTTTAACGGGCAGACGACTCAGGATCTGCCCTGAAATACACCATTTTCTCTATTTTATTGGAGTCGCCTTATGGCTGAAACAGAACAAAAAAGAAGTGTATTGTCCCAAATTTTCACCCGTAAAATGCTGATTTGCGTTTTCACCGGCTTCAGTTCGGGTTTGCCATTGTATATTTTGATTTCTCTGATTCCCGCATGGTTGCGCTCGGAACAAGTAGATCTTGCCACGATCGGCTTTTTCGCCCTCACCGGTTTGCCCTACACTTGGAAATTTCTTTGGTCACCGCTGCTCGACCGCTTTATTCCGCCATTTTTGGGACGGCGACGTGGCTGGATTTTGATCTCGCAGTTGTTGTTGATCGTCTCTTTGGGACTGTTTGGTTTTCTCGATCCGAAAACCCAAAGCGGCTTGCAGTTGATCGCTGCCGCCGCCACATTGGCCGCATTCTTTTCTGCCACGCAAGATATTGTATTGGATGCCTACCGTCGTGAGATTTTATCAGATAGGGAGCTGGGCTTGGGCAATTCAATTCATGTCAACGCCTATCGAATCGCCGGTTTTGTGCCCGGCTCGTTGTCGCTGATTTTGGCGGATTACCTACCGTGGTCAACCACCTTTATGATTACCGCACTTTTCATGCTGCCCGGCATTTTGATGACGCTGTTTTTAAGCTACGAGCCAAAAATCGATCTGCCACCACACCGCACTTTAACCGACACCTTCACCAAACCGTTCAATGAGTTTTTCAGCCGCAAGGGTGTGATCAGCGCTCTGGGCATTTTAAGCTTTATTTTCCTGTATAAATTCGGCGACAGCATGGCGACCGCACTGATCACCCCCTTTTATCTGGACATGGGCTTCAGCAAAACCAATATCGGTATTGTGGCTAAAAATGCCTCAGTCTGGCCGATGTTGCTTGCCGCCATTGCCGGCGGAGTTATCATGCTGAAAATTGGCATCAATCGGGCATTATGGCTGTTCGGTGTGGTGCAAATTGTGACAATTTTAGGTTTTGCTTGGCTGGCGTCTTTTGGTCATTTTGAGGTGGTCACCACCAAAGAGTTGATTATGTTGGGCGTCGTGGTAGCAGCAGAATATATCGGTGTCGGGCTTGGCACCGCAGCATTCGTCGCTTTTATGGCACGCGAAACCAACCCGCTGTATACCGCCACCCAATTGGCGCTGTTCACCAGCCTTGCGGCATTGCCACGCACGCTGTTTAATTCGCAAGCCGGTGTGTTGATTGAACATTTTGGTTATTACGACTATTTCTGGTTCTGCTTCTTCCTCGCCGTGCCGGGCATGCTCTGCCTATTCTGGGCAGCCCCGTGGAATGGTGACAGAAAGACGGAAAAATAGTAAAAGTTCGGGCGGAAAATATCCGCCCTTATATCTACTTTTCGTATATTCTAACTATTGTCAACCGTTTTAAAACCGATCCTTGGCTTGGCGCAAACGGATAAAGACGTCCAGTGTATCGACTTGTAAAAACGGGTTAATTTGGCGTTCCAAGCCTAAGGTTGTCGGTAAGCTGGGTTGGTTGGCGGCTCTCAGTTGTTCTACCCTCTGCAATTGCTGTGTGACCGCACTTTGATCTGCCACTGCCGTTAAAGCAAAACGCAAATTGCTTAAGGTATATTCATGGGCAGCACACACGATTGTGCTGTCCGGCAATGCTTTCAAACGCTGTAGCGCAGCAAACATCGCTGCATAATCACCGGTGAAAACTCGCCCGCAACCGCCGGAAAAAAGTGTATCGCCACAAAAAAGATGGTCGTCCAGCACAAAGCTAATATGTTGCGCAGTATGTCCCGGTGTGGCAATCACCTCAATCGTATAGTTGCCGATCTGCACTTTTCCCGGCTCGACCAGCACTGTTGCTAACTCAGCGACTTCCGGCGAACCGTATACCGCCAAATTGGGATAGTGCTGTTTCAACGCTGCAACACCGCCGATATGATCCGCATGTCCGTGCGTGAGCAGGATTGCTTGTGGCAGCAGATGATTGCGGTTCAAGTAATCTATCACCGGTTGTGACTCTGACGGATCAATAATTAAAACCCGATCGTTTTGCTTGGCATACAGCCAAATATAGTTGTCATTTAGTGCCGGTAATGGTATTAACATAGCTTGTTCTCCGTTTAATAAACAAGGTGATCAATTGATGAAATGGCGCGCAAAATATCCGTATTCTCTGCCCTTGCCGACCTCTTGGCAGCAGCTGAAGCAAGGTGATTATTATTGTAAAACACTGAATGACTATTTCAAACCCTGGTTTGCAAAGGTGTACGGTCAGCATATTTTAAAAATCGGCGGTTTGAGTGCCGAACTGGAATGGGACTGCCCCAATCAGCACGCAATTGCGCTCTATCCTGAGTTTCCAGAGCATACCGCTTTAGACCATCATTCCATCGTGCAAGCCTGCCCGACTCGTTTGCCGTTTTATGAAAATGCGATAGACGCCTGCTTGTTGGCCAACACCCTAAATTTCAGCCAAGATCCGCACCAGCTGCTGCGCGAAGCTACTCGCGTGTTGAGCGAAGACGGCTATCTGTTTATTTCTCTGTTTAATCCGTGTAGTTCGTTGTTGTTTAAACGCCATTTAGGGCTGAAAAACCACAGCTCACCCCATCGCTGGCAGATTCGAAAATATTTCACTTGGCGGATTATTGATTGGTTGGAATTACTCAATTTTGAAATCGTACAACAGACCACTCTCGCCAAATCGTCAGCAATACCGCACTTTTGCCGTCGCTTTTATGGTAATAGCGGACAGTTGGCAGTGATTGTGGCTCGAAAACGTACCATTCCGCTCACGCTCAATCCACAAAAAGTGCGGTTCAAAGCGCCAGTGTTTGCACCTGCCAATGTGTTGACGCGCTCTAAAGAGCGTTGCCGTATTCAATCCGGCTGATAACCGGAGTCCTCTTGGCTCGGCGCTTCTGCCCCTTGCCTTGCCAATTGGTCAACTTGTTCGTTTTCAACATGTCCGGCGTGCCCTTTGACCCATTGCCAGTGAATTTGATGCCGCTGAATCGCTTGATCGAGCCGCTGCCACAAATCTTGATTTTTAACCGCTTTTTTGTTGCTGGTCAACCAGTTGTTGCGTTTCCAATTGTGGATCCATTGGTTGATGCCGTTTTTCATATATTGGCTGTCGCTGTACAACCGCACTTTACAACTCTCGGTTAAACTCTCCAGCGCCACAATCACCGCCAACAGCTCCATGCGGTTGTTGGTGGTTAACCGATAACCTTGCGAAATGGTTTTTTCATGCTGTTTATAGCGCAACAACACCCCGATTCCCCCCGGACCGGGATTACCCAAACAGGAACCATCTGTGTATATCTCTATCTGTTTCATCATCTTGCCGAATTCTTGTCAACATTCAATTTAATTCTGAAATCATAGCTTAATTTGCTAAAATTCCCTAGCTGCAAACGTATCGGTTGCCTAAAATCGTTCGATTCAATTACAATGAATCAAATTTGGCATGTTTTTAATGCAATAGAGAGGTCAAAATATGGAAGCGATAACCGCAAACCAAGCAAAAGTTCATTTTGGCAGCGTGCTGTTAAAAGTGCAGGATCAAGCCGTGCAAATCAATAAAAACGGCAAACCGGTGGCGGTGATGATGTCGATGGCGGACTACGAAACGATGGAAGCTCTGAAACTTCATTTTTTACAACAACGTGTCCAGCAGGCAAAAAATGAGATTACCAACGGGCAATTAACTGACGGCAACGATTTTTTCACTGCGCTGGAAAACGGACAATATGACGGATAATGCTGCCTTATACCACTTATCCGTTCATGCCAAACAGGATCTGATTCAAATTCGGCACCATTCCAAGCTAAACTGGGGCGAAATTAAAGCACAACGCTACTTGAATATATTAAAACAAACCCTCTCCTTTTTGGCACTCAATCCGGCATTGGGCAAAAAACGAATAGAGTTGGGTGATGATGTTTTCAGCTTCCCATGTGAAAGCCACATCATTTATTACATCAAACACCACTCAAATATTGTTATTTTAGCCGTACTGCATAAAAGAATGGTACCGAAAAACCATTTAAGCAACAAGCGTTAACCCAACGGTAAAACCTATGACAACAAAAAGTACGCCTCAAATCATACCGCAGCGCCAAGTGGTGCTGGATACTGAAACCACCGGCATGAACCAGTTCGGTGCGCACTACGAAGGACATTGCATTATCGAGATTGGTGCGGTCGAATTGATCAACCGCCGTCTGACCGGACGCACCTTTCATGTTTATATCAAACCCGATCGCGAAGTGGATCCTGAGGCGATTAAAGTGCACGGTATTACCGATGAAATGCTGGCGGACAAACCGCCCTTTGCCGATATTGCCGCTGAATTTATCGAATTTATCCGCGATGCCGAGTTGATTATCCACAATGCGCCCTTCGATGTCGGCTTTATGGATTATGAATTTAGCAAACTGGCTGCCACCAAACAGATTAAAACTCACAAAATCAGCTTAATCACCGACAGCCTAGCGATGGCACGCAAAATGTATCCCGGCAAACGCAACAATTTGGATGCGCTATGCGATCGTTTAAATATCGACAACAGTAAACGCAGCCTGCATGGGGCGTTGCTCGATGCCGAGATTTTGGCCGATGTGTATTTGCAAATGACCGGCGGGCAAGTCAGCCTGTTCGACGAAGAACATACTATCGAAAATATGTCTCACACGGCATCGAATCACAACGTGTCAACAAATAGTAGTCTAACTGCATCAAAAAATGCGTCATTACGCACCATTTTACCTGACGACGAAGAACAGCAAGCGCACCGAAACTACTTTGAGCTGCTGCAAAAGAAAAGTCGCAATAACTGTATTTGGTTGAAACGCAGCGAGCATTAAGCGATATACTTTCACACTCAAGCACCAAAAAGTGCGGTTTTGCAGCGATTCGCTTATGGATTAAGCAATTGAAAATAGTTTTAAAAAAAAGGGTTGACTGCAACTGCATAGCCCTTTATCATTCGCCTCACTTAATCGCGGAGTGGTAGTTCAGTTGGTTAGAATACCTGCCTGTCACGCAGGGGGTCGCGGGTTCGAGTCCCGTCCATTCCGCCACTAATTTTAGAACGCATAGTTCATACATTAACGTTAAGACTGTGCGTTTTTTATTGCTTTAAAATTCAGATTATTCAATGTGGAGTGGTAGTTCAGTTGGTTAGAATACCTGCCTGTCACGCAGGGGGTCGCGGGTTCGAGTCCCGTCCATTCCGCCATTTTTTCAGCCCGATATATTAATGTCGGGCTTTTTATTTTCCTAAATTAAGCAAAATGCATAGGGTCTGTTGCTCTTTGTTTATAACTTTCGCTATTCGCCACCCTGAAAATTCGGTATCATCTTGCAACATCACCCCATAATAAATATGACGACAGCTTTCGTCCATCGAGGTTTTATATGACTCCTGTAGTTGCCCTAGTCGGGCGCCCTAACGTAGGCAAATCCACACTGTTCAACCGTTTGACCCGCACGCGTGATGCGTTGGTCGCCGATTTTCCCGGGCTGACTCGTGATCGCAAATATGGTCATGCGCATATCGCCGGACATGATTTTATTGTGATTGACACCGGCGGTATTGACGGCACGGAAGAAGGCGTGGAAGAGAAAATGGCGGAACAGTCGCTGCTGGCAATTGAAGAAGCCGATGTGGTGCTGTTTATGGTGGACGCCCGTGCCGGGTTAACGCCGCCGGATATCGGCATCGCCAATTATCTGCGCCAGCGGGAAAAAACAACCGTGGTGGTTGCCAACAAAACGGATGGTATTGATGCGGATTCACACTGTGCTGAATTTTATCAATTGGGTTTGGGTGAAATTGCGCAAATCGCAGCAGCACAAGGACGCGGCGTCAACAATTTAATCGAAGACGTGCTGGCGCCATTTGCCGAGCAATTACAGCAATCTGAAAATGAGCAGCAACAGCAAAGTGCGGTTGAGGATCAAGAGTGGGATCAGGATTTTGACTTCAATAATGAAGAAGATACCGCACTTTTAGATCAGGCATTGGCAGAACAGCAAGATGACGAAGATGCAGAACAAGATCTGCATAAAAATATTAAAATTGCAATTGTCGGGCGCCCAAATGTCGGTAAATCGACCCTAACGAATCGCATTTTAGGCGAAGATCGGGTGGTGGTTTACGACTTGCCCGGCACCACACGCGACAGTATCTATATTCCGATGGAGCGTGACGGTCAACAATACACCATTATCGACACTGCCGGAGTGCGCAAACGTGGCAAAGTCACGCTTGCGGTAGAAAAATTCTCGGTGATTAAAACCCTGCAAGCGATTCAAGATGCCAATGTGGTGCTGCTGACCATTGATGCCCGTGAAGGCATTTCCGATCAGGATTTGTCGCTGCTCGGCTTTATTCTGAATGCCGGGCGTTCGTTGGTGATTGTGGTCAATAAATGGGACGGCTTAAGCCAAGATGCCAAAGATCAGATCAAATCTGAGTTAGATCGCCGTCTGGACTTCATTGATTTTGCACGAATTCATTTTATTTCCGCCCTGCACGGCAGCGGTGTCGGCAATCTGTTTGAATCGGTACAAGAGGCTTATCAATGCGCCACTAAGCGTTTCTCCACTTCAATGCTGACCCGTATTTTACAAATGGCGACTGACGAACACCAGCCGCCGCTGGCCTCCGGCAGACGAATTAAGCTGAAATATGCCCATCCGGGCGGGCACAATCCCCCGATTATTGTGATTCACGGCAATCAGTTGGACAAACTTGCCGACTCTTACAAACGCTATTTATCCAACTACTATCGTCGCAGTTTGAAAATTATCGGTACCCCGATTCGGATTCAATTTCAAGAAGGCAGTAATCCGTTTGCCGGACGGCGCAACAGCTTGACCCCGAATCAGCTGCGCAAACGTAAACGCTTGATGAAATTTATCAAAAAAGCGAAAAAATAGTCACTGCCCCGCCCTTAAACGGGCGGTTTTAGTACACTGTCATTAGATGGGAACATGATGGAAAGCGGATTTATCGCCTCAATGTTATTTTCGGCAAGCGTAACCCTGCCGAATATTTTAATGCTGATCTTGGGTATCTATCTGAAAAAAATCGGTATGATCAATGACCATTTCAGCAATCAAGGTTCAAAGCTGGTGTTTAACATCACCCTACCGGCGCTGCTTTTCCTCAGCATCATCAAAAATCCAACCGATTACAACTCGCAACTCAGTGTGGTCGGCATCGGCATTTTGGGTACTTTAATCCTGTTTATATTGGCAGAACTGTTCGCCGCCCGTTATGTCAACGACAAAAAAGAGCGTGGTACTTTTGTGCAAGGTGTGTTCCGTGCCAACAGCGGCATTATCGGCTTATCACTCTGTGCCAATGCTTACGGCTCTGCCGGCTTGGCGATTGCTTCTGTTTATACTGCGATTATCACCCTACTGTTTAACGTACTGGCGGTGATCACCCTCAGTCGTTCTTTAGCGGAAGGCGGCAAGACCAACTTTCTTTATATTTTCCAACAGTTGATTAAAAATCCGCTGATTTTGTCGATTATCGCCGCATTAATTTTCACCCGTTTAGGTTTTAGCTTGCCGCAGACGCTGATCAGCACCGCCGACTACTTGGCGGATATGACACTACCGCTGGCGCTGCTTTGTGCCGGTGCCAGTTTGAATCTAAGAAATATGGACGGCTCTTCGCGAGTAGCGATCTGGTCGAGTATCGGGCGAGTTTTGCTTGCGCCGCTGCTGATGGTGTTGATTGCCCGTTTGTTTGGTTTGCAAGGGATTGATTTAGGCGTGATTTTCTTGATGTCTGCCACTCCGGCAGCCGCAGCCAGCTATGCGATGGTCAGGAGTATGGGCGGCTATGCCAAAACCGCCGCCAATATTATTGGGATCACCACCTTCGCAGCCATGTTCGGCTCGTCAATCGGAATTGTGATTCTGAAACAATTGAATTGGATGTAACTTAAAGGTAGCTGACATACGGTGATACATCATGGATTTTGGCTTTTTCCAATTTTTGTTCCGCAGTGCCCAACATCAACAGCGCAATCACTTTATCCTGAGCTTCGCAGCCGAACGCTTGGCGCAGTTCGCTGCCATCAATCCAAGGGCCGCTGACCCAAACATTGTCAAATCCCTGGGCATTGGCAGCAAGCTGCATCGCATAAGTGGCACAACCTGCCGTCAACATTTGCTCCCAGCCCGGCACTTTGCCAATCTCATTATTAATTTTGGCGATCACCGCGATAATCATTGGCGCGCGATGGCTGACATCAGTGGCTTTTTTCTTGCGTTCTTCCCCCTGATTCAGCTCTTCGACCGCACTTTGCAGCAGTTGCTCCAACACATCTTGCCCCTGTTTTTCAATGATGACAAAACGATAAGGTGTCAAGCGGCCGTGATCCGGTGCATGCAATGCAGCTTGCAAAATATTGTCCAACTGCTCGCCCTGCGGTGCCGGCGCAACCAATTTTTTATTTGAACGACGAGTTAGCAATAACTCCAACGCATCCATCTTGATCTCCTTTTTTCATTCAATTCTTTGCTTCATTCGGTAAAAATTATTGCTACAATATATACTATTTTCATTTAATTAAGAATTATTCTTTTTTTAAGTTTTAAGGAGATCCGAATGAGGGCTTTGGCGAGACTGATTAAATTGCTGTGGCGCGGGCTTTGCTTTATCCGTGACTTAGTGATGAATGTTTTTTTTATTTTGTTTGTTATGCTCTGTTTTACCTTGGTCGGTATATTTCTGCAATCCTCAAGCTCCACCCCCACTATTAAAGAGGGCGCATTATTACTGAACTTAGACGGCTATCTTGCCGACAACCGCCCAGAAAGCAGTTTATTAGATGCAGTGCGTGAATTTGACCAGCGCCAGATTCCGCAGCAAATCTCAACTTTCGATGTGGTTGATGTTATCCAGCACGCTGCCGTTGACGATAAAATCAAAGGTATTGTACTGGATTTGAACTATTTTGAAGGCGGTGATATCCCGTCACTACAATTTATCGGACAGGCACTAACCGAGTTTAAAGCACAAAATAAACCGATCTATGCGATTTCCTCTCGCTATTCGCAAGCGCAATACCTGCTGGCAAGTTATGCTGATGAAATTTATATCAATCAACTGGGTGATGTCAGTATTTTTGGTTTGACTCAAAACAGTTTATATTTCAAATCATTAATCGACAAATTAGAGATTACGCCACATATTTTCCGGGTCGGAACCTACAAATCGGCGGTGGAGCCTTTTCTGCGCAATGATATGTCTGCCGAAGCCAAAGCCAATAACCGCCTTTGGGTCGATCAAATGTGGCACAACTATTTAACTCTGGTTGCCAAAAACCGAGGAATTGAACAAAGTGCGGTATCGCCTACGCCACAAACATTTTTGCAGCAACTGAAAGCCCTAAACGGCGATAGCACTGAATATGCTAAACAACGCGGCTTGGTTAATGCTGTGATGAATAACGGCAACATCAGCCACAAACTTAGCGATATTTTTGGTTTTAACTCTGACCGCAGCGACTACCAATACACCCTGTTTAGTGACTATCTGGCGACACTACCTGATCGCAACAGTGACCCGACCGCTGACAAAATTGCCGTGGTCAATGTCGAGGGTGAGATTATCGATGGCATCAGCACTGACGGTTCCGCCGGGGGTGACAGTATTGCCGCCTTGTTGGAAAATGCAATGCGTGACCGCCTTGTTAAAGCTGTTATTTTACGGATTAATTCTCCCGGCGGCAGTATGGTAGCTTCCGAAGTGATCCGCCAGAAATTAGTTGAACTACGCCAACAAGGTATTCCGGTAGTCGTTTCCATGGGTGGTTTGGCAGCGTCCGGTGGCTATTGGATTGCAACCGAATCAGACCACATTGTTGCTAACCCAAACACCTTGACCGGCTCAATCGGCGTTTTCTCGGCATTTTTCACACTGGAAAACACCTTAAATCACTGGGGAATTAACAGTGACGGTGTCAGTACCGGTCCGCTAGCCGAACAAAATCTGGCACAGAATTTATCGCCAGAATTAAGCCAATACTTTCAACTAGGGGTAGAACACGGCTATGATAAATTTTTGCAGATTGTTGCTGACAGCCGTAAATTAACTAAAACGCAGGTAGATGAGATTGCACAAGGGCGAATTTGGCTAGGACAAGACGCCTTAAAAAATAAATTAGTCGATGAATTGGGCGACTTTGACCGTGCGATTGATGCCGCCTTAACACTAGTGAATGAACGTCGTTCTGAAGGCAGTGCAGAAATCGATTCTCTTCCGTTACAATGGTTTGTCGATGAACAACCCGATCTCATCAATCGCTTCTTGAATCGTAGCCAAAGCAAGATACAAAGTGCGGTATTGTCACTTTTCGGGATCAAAGCACAGCAACTGAAACCTATAAAAAGCCAATTAGGCTTGCTGAAACATTTCAATGATCCGAAAGGACAATATATCTATTGTCTGGACTGTGGCATTAATTACTAAAACAGCACAATCCATAAAAAATCCCCTTAGATCAAAACGAACTAAGGGGATTTTTGCAGAATAGTTGATTAATTAAGCAATAGACTTCTCAATCAACGCAATTAATTGATTCTTCGGTAACGCACCGACTTGAGTCGCCACCGCTTTTGCTTCTTTAAAGATCACTAATGTTGGAATGCTACGCACACCAAATTTTGCTGCCACTTGCTGACTTTCATCAACATTAATCTTCACCACTTTCACTTTTCCGTCTAATTCGACGGCAATATCGTCCAGAATCGGCGCAATCATTTTGCAAGGGCCACACCATGGCGCCCAAAAATCCAAAACAACCGGCAGGTTGGATTGTAAAACATCTTGTTCAAAACTGGCATCAGTGGCATGTACTACTTCACTCATTGTATTTTCCTTAGGTTAACTGTTTATACTATTTACTTGACTATTTCAGTACGGTATAAGATAAGCGCTTCTGTGCGGATTTTCAAGGCATATCCTAAAATAATCCTATCGCTTTTACCGATTTATATTAACTTGCTTTGCTATTCTACGCCGATCTCAATATTATGGCATGCTAAATAATCAACTTTTTACTTCATTTGGGCTTTCAATATTTCTGACTAAGTCGGCAATATTATGCAGCGTCACTTCGGCAATACTGGTCAGCGCCTCTTCGGTTAAAAATGCTTGGTGTCCGGTCATCAATACATTATGTGATGCGGTCAACAACGAGAACGTATCGTCCAGAATCACTTCGTTCGATTTATCTTCAAAGAAGAGATCGCGCTCATTTTCATATACATCAATCCCCAAACCACGAATTTTACGGGTTTTCAAGGCTTGCAGCGCATCGTTAGTATTAATCAATGAGCCACGGCTGGTATTCACAATCAACACACCGTCACGCATTTTAGCAAAAGCCTCTTTGTCCAACAGATGGTGGTTTTCAGCCGTTGCCGGGCAGTGTAAGGTGATCACATGTGATTGGGCATACAGCGTCTCCAAATCGACATATTCCGCCCCTAGTTCGACCGCTGCCGGATTGATAAAGGGATCATAAGTCAGAATATTCATGCCGAAGCCTTTCAGGATCCGCATCACTGCAACCCCGATTTTGCCACTACCGATCACCCCGGCAGTACGTCCGTGCATATTAAATCCTATCAACCCTTCTAACGAAAAGTTGGCATCACGAGTACGGTTATAGGCTTTATTAATCCGACGATTCAAGGTCAACATCAACCCGACCGTGTGTTCCGCCACTGCCTCCGGGGAATAGGCCGGCACACGCACCACTTTCAAACCGAACTCTTTTGCCGCCTGTAAATCCACATTATTAAAACCGGCACAACGCAGCGCCACAAATTTAACCCCAATTTGCGCCAATTTCTGCAATACATGACGATCAGCAATATCGTTGACAAAAATACAGACCGCATCCGCCCCCTCCGCCATTTTAGCGGTGCGCTCGTTGAGCAAGAAATCATAAAATTCCAACTCAAAACCATATTTGACATTGACCAGCTCAAAATAGTTTTTATCATATTTTTTAGTGCTATAAACCACGACTTTCATCATATTCTCCCGATAGAAAAACTGCACTCAATGTAACAAATTTTGATAAATTCAACAATAGTTGAGTTTAAGTGTGCGATATTTAAACAGTTATTTTTGTGTTATTATACGCTCAATCCTTATCCTTGAGCCATTATTGTAAGAAACGGAGTAAAAATGAAAAAACAAATCTTAGCCCTTTCCACAAGTGCGGTACTTGCCGCCTGTGCTGCTGAAACCGGCGAGTCCCCTGCCATTGGTATGCCGAATCCTGCTTCTGAATATTGCGTGCAGCAAGGTGGTAAACTAGAAATGAAACAAAATAAAGACGGCAACGAATACGCACTGTGCCATTTACCGGACGGACGTGTGATCGAAGAATGGGAATTGTTTAGAAGCCAGAAATAACAAGATAAAAAGCCTCAAAATTCGAGGCTAATTTATTGATTATAAAAGCTATTCCCATTCAATCGTCGCAGGCGGTTTACCACTGATATCATACACCACGCGCGAAATGCCATTCACTTCATTGATGATACGGTTAGAGATTTTACCAAGCAAATCATACGGCAAGTGCGCCCAATGAGCGGTCATGAAATCAATGGTTTCCACCGCGCGAATCGAAACAACCCAATCATATTTGCGCCCGTCGCCCATCACGCCAACCGATTTCACCGGCAGGAACACGGTGAAAGCTTGGCTGACTTTGTGATACCAATCGGCGTTGTGCAGTTCTTCGATAAAAATCGCATCGGCACGGCGCAGAATATCGCAATACTCTTTTTTCACTTCGCCCAACACCCGCACGCCTAAACCTGGTCCCGGGAACGGATGGCGGTATAGCATTTCGTATGGTAACCCCAACGCCAAACCGATTTTACGTACCTCGTCTTTAAACAGCTCTTTTAACGGCTCAACCAAGCCTAACTTCATGTAATCCGGCAAGCCACCGACATTGTGGTGCGATTTAATCACATGTGCTTTGCCTGTTTTTGAGGCGGCGGATTCGATCACATCAGGATAAATCGTGCCTTGTGCCAGCCATTTCACATTGGCTTGTTTATGCGATTCTTCGTCAAACACGTCAACAAATACTTTGCCGATCACTTTGCGCTTGGCTTCCGGATCGGCGACACCTGCCAGTTCGTTTAAAAAACGATCTTCGGCATTAACATGAATAATATTCAACCCGAATTTATCGCCGAACATCTCCATCACTTGCTCCGCTTCGTTTAAACGCAACAAGCCGTTATCAACAAATACGCAATGCAAATTTTTGCCAATCGCGCGATGCAGTAAAAGTGCGGTCACCGACGAATCCACACCACCGGACAAGCCCAAAATCACTTCGTCATCGCCCACTTGCGCTTTGATCCGTGCCACCGCATCTTCGATAATATTTTCTGCCGTCCAGCGGTTTTCGCAGCCACAAATATTCAGGACAAAATTTTGCAATAGTGCCAGACCGCTCTTGGTGTGGGTGACTTCGGGGTGGAACTGCACCCCGTAAAAACGACGATTTTCGTCCGACATCGCTGCAATCGGGCAAGTGGGTGTGATGGCGGTGATTTGGAAATCTTGCGGCAAGCGGGTCACTTTGTCGCCGTGGCTCATCCAGACATCTAATTGTGATACACCGTTTTGTGATAAACTGTCTTGCAAATCGGCAAACAAACTGTCCGCCGCTTGCAATTCCACAGAGGCATAACCAAATTCACGGTGATCAGAATTTTCAGTCAACCCGCCCAGCTGCATTGCCATGGTTTGCATGCCATAGCAAATACCCAGCACCGGTACGCCCGCGTTAAACACATACTCCGGTGCGCGTGGGCTGTTATCTTCGGTGGTGCTCTCCGGACCACCGGAAAGAATAATCCCGCTCGGATTAAAGTCACGAATATCCTGCTCAGAAACATCCCAAGCCCACAATTCGCAATAAACTCCGATTTCACGCACCCGACGGGCAATCAGTTGGGTATATTGCGAACCGAAGTCCAGAATTAAAATTTTATGTTGGTGAATGTTGTTCATGTTTTCCCTTTGAGTTAAAACTTTGAGTTAAAAATTGGATTCCGTAAACGCTGGTAATTGAGCAAATAACAACGAATGGCAACGAATAGTAATTTAGTGTTTCTAGAATTCGAATTTGATAAAGATTGCCGAGCGTCACATTCAATCCGTTGCATCATGCCAAAATGTTATGTCAGTAAATTTTCCAACTCCTGTTTTGTCATTCCGTCAACAAGAATATATTTATCATCAATATGACGGTATTTATTTTTTGGTAGTTGCTTAATGAAATCAAAATAATTGAGTTCCCCCAGCATAGAATAAGTTTCAACATCATCGGGATCTTCAAAAACAACCAATGTCATCAGCCACTGACTAATTTCTTCATCTTTGATAAAGTGTAAATTACTAAATTCTACTGCGGGTTCGTAAGGCAGAATAGTTTCAGTCTGTTGCGTCAAGGTATAAGCAGCGATAATTTGTTGGTCATCATCTTTTTGATAAAAACGCTGCTTAGCAAAATAGGCATCCAAATATTGGTTTTCATAAAAAATATCTTCGAATACTTGAATTCTATCATCTGCATTTTTTAGTTTTTCAACCATATCAGAACTAAAGGAAACAGGATGATTGATACCGAAAATAGTATAGCCTTTATATTCAGGATTGATTAAATTTTTGATGCCGAAAAGAATATCGTTTTCGTAATTATAGCTGATATTATCCGCTGAATAACAAATGCCCTCTTCATCAACAACCTTGGTATTTAAATGCCGTGCTAAAGTTTGGATAAAATTGATGGCAATTTTCCAATCGGTTCTTGTGCTGGGGGTAAAAACTCGAACGTCATAGCTTGCGGTTTCTATCGAATAAGAGAGTTCAAAAGTGCGGCAACTTTTTCCTTCTTCGCCCAGATGTACACATTCAAATTCATCTAATGGTTTCACCAATAGTGCGTCGAATTGATCTTGATCAGTTGGGAAATCATAAATTGATAAATTATCGACTAATGAGGTGACTTCATCGACTGTCATTATTTTCATATTTCTAAATAAGGGCTTTTTATTTTTAATGCTGAATCTGCGGCTCATCTTATTTCCTTACTATGCAATATTTACTGTGCGATACTTACTGTGCGATAAAAAAAGCGGTTAATAAAAGAAGCGGTTGAATGAAGCTATGAGATAAAATTCAACCGCACTTTAAGCCTTATAGCGAACGATAATTCGGCGCTTCTTTGGTAATCGTAACATCATGCACATGGCTCTCTTTGATGCCGGCGCCGCTGATTTTGACGAATTCCGCTTTGGTGCGCAGTTCTTCGATGGTGGCGCAACCGGTTAACCCCATGCACGAACGCAAGCCGCCCATTTGCTGATGGATAATCTCCTTCAGCAGCCCTTTGTATGGAATGCGTCCTTCAATCCCTTCCGGTACGAGTTTATCGGCGGCATTATCCGATTGGAAATAGCGATCCGACGAGCCTTTGGTCATCGCGCCTAATGAACCCATGCCTCGATAGGCTTTGAATGCACGGCCTTGATACAGTTCAATTTCGCCCGGCGCTTCTTCTGTGCCCGCCAACATTGAGCCCATCATCACGCAAGACGCCCCGGCAGCAATGGCTTTGGCTAAATCACCGGAATAGCGGATGCCCCCGTCTGCGATCACCGGAATACCACGCCCTTGCAGCGCTTCCGCTGCATCGGCGATTGCGGTGATTTGCGGCACACCAACACCGGTCACAATACGGGTGGTACAAATTGATCCGGGTCCGATCCCGACTTTAACCGCACTTGCGCCGGCATCAGCCAACGCAATCGCCCCGGCTGCGGTGGCGACGTTGCCCGCCACAATCGCTAGATCAGGATATTTGGCACGAGTTTCACGCACCCGTTGCAACACACCTTCAGAGTGTCCGTGTGAGGAATCAATCAACAGCACATCAACGCCGGCTTCCACCAAAGCCTCAATTCGGCTTTCATTGCCCGGCGCCGCACCAACGGCTGCCCCGACCCGCAAGCGGCCAAATTTGTCTTTGCAGGCATTCGGTTTGCTTTCGGCTTTTTGGTAATCTTTAAGGGTGATCATCCCAACCAGTTTAAACGCATCGTTGACCACTAACACTTTTTCAATCCGGTGAGCGTGCATTAACGAAAATGCCTCTTCGCGCGGTTCGTTTTCTTTCACAGTGACTAACCGCTCTTTCGGGGTCATCACCGATGTGACTGGACGATCCAAGTCGGTGACAAAACGTACGTCACGCCCGGTGACGATTCCAACCAATTCGCCATTTTCAGTAGTCACCGGATAGCCGGCAAACCCATTCTTTTTGCTTAATACTGCCAAATCACGCAAACTCATGTCTGGGCGCACTGTAATCGGGTCGGTGACAATACCGCTTTCAAACTTTTTCACACGACGCACACGATCTGCTTGGCGTTCGATGCTCATGTTTTTATGGATGAAACCGATGCCGCCCTCTTGTGCAAGGGAAATCGCCAATTTCGCTTCGGTGACGGTGTCCATCGCCGCCGACAGCACCGGAATATTTAAGCGAATGTCTTTGGTTAAGTAGGTGGATAAATCTGCAGTGTTTGGTAAAACGGTGGAATGGGCGGGAAGCAGTAAAACATCATCGAATGTTAGGGCTTCTTTCACGACTCTTAGCATGGCAATATCTCTCTAATTGGAAAGTTGAAGTAAAAATATTGCGCTCGGATTATACAGATCTTCATTTGAGTTGTGAATTTTTTCTTTCGCTTTTTTCCGCTGCTATTTTTTCGTACATTGGGCTTGAGCTCATGCCACGATTGCCGTAGCATGGCAACAATTTTTTATTGACAAGCAAGGATAGATGATGCGGTATGACAAAATGAGTGCATTTATTGTAATGGATATTGTGCGTGAAGCAGGGAAATACCCAAATGCCATTCATTTTGAAATCGGGCAACCCGATTTGCCTCCGTCGCCTAGGGTGAAAGCCGCATTACAAAGTGCGGTCGAAGATAACCGTTTCAGCTACACCGAAAGTTTAGGCTTATATGCGCTGCGTGAGAAAATTTGCCAATATTATCGCACCACTTATCAAATCGACATCGCCCCGGAACGTGTGCTGCTCACACCGGGCACCAGCGGCGCTTTTTTGATTGCTTATGCGTTGACGCTGGCAGACGGCGATAAACTGGGTTTAACCGATCCGTCTTATCCGTGCTACAAAAATTTTGCCCACATGATGGAAGTTGAACCGCACTTTATAGCGGTTGATAAAAGCAGTTGCTATCAATTAACTGTCGCACAGCTGCAAGCGCAAGCTGAAAAAATCCGCGCCTTGCAGATTTCTTCCCCTGCCAATCCGACCGGTAATATTTACAGCGCTGAAAATTTGCAAGCCTTAAATGAATATTGCCGTCAGCATGAAATTGCTTTTATTTCTGACGAACTGTATCACGGCTTAGTCTATGAAGAACAAGCCGCCACCGCACTGCAATTCAACCCTGATGCGTATGTGATCAACGGCTTTTCCAAATATTTCTGCATGCCCGGCGCACGCTTAGGCTGGATTATCGTGCCGCAACACAAAGTGCGGGAAGCGGAAATTATTGCACAGAATATCTTTATCTGTGCACCGACCTTGAGCCAATACGGCGCATTAGAAGCGTTTGATCATGCGTATTTAGCCCAAATCCAAAATACTTTCCGTGAACGACGGGACTATCTATATAACGAACTAAAACAGCTTTTTACCATCGAATTTAAACCGCAAGGGGCGTTTTATCTGTGGGCGGACGTATCGCATTACACCGATGACAGTTATCGCTTTGCCAAAGAAATGCTCGCTGAAATTCAAGTGGCCACCACCCCGGGCATCGACTTCGGTACAAACGGCACCAAGCACTACCTGCGTTTTGCCTATACCCGTGAGATTGCCCATATGCGCGAAGGCGTGGAACGATTGAAAGGTTGGTTGAAATCGAAAAAATGATAAGGCGGCAATTGCCGCCCGTTAGGTTATTTGATGATTATTGGTTTTTAAAACCCAGCATTCGTTTTAGGGTGTTGTTTTTATCAATAATATGGTGTTTCAATGCGCCAGCAACATGCAACAAAATCGCAGCCAGCATAATGGGAAGCAGGCTTTCGTGAACTTCACCGGCAATGCTCGCCAAGTCCGGATTTAACGTTTGACGCTGACCGTCCACTAGATTTGCCGACATCAAATCCAAACCAAATAGTTGCAGCCCGTGACCACCACCGATCGAGAGCAGCATTCCGGAAATCGGGAATGCCAATGTGCCTAAAATCAAAACCCAATGTACCAATTTTGCCAAAGCCTCTTCCCAGCTTTTGTGTTGCGCAACCGGTTGCGGCCAGCCATTTTTCCAGCGCCATAACGCACGGATCACAATAAAGAAAAAGATAAAAATGCCCAAAGATTTATGGGTTGGGTACAAATCATAACTGCTGGTTTCAGTCATATAAACCCCTAAACTCATCAAACCGAGGATAAAAAAGGCAATTAGCCAATGCAGTGAGAGAGTGATATGCGACAGGCGTTCGCGCGTATCTTTCATTTTTGACATACCATGTTCCTGTGAGTAAATATTGTTTTAAATAAAAATGCGTTAGCGGGCGACTATTATAATCAGTTCGCCACTAAAGCATAGCAGAAATTAGTTAAAATTTGCTTAAGCGCCACTATACATCAGACGTATCCGGCGAAATGTCAATCACGCGACTCACCACTGCGCCACGGCTGAAACGGGTGGTGATGTTGTCACCCAAATGCAACTGGCGACTGTCTACAATCGCCTTGCCCTGTGCATTTTGGCTGATCGAATAGCCCCGTGCCAGCACATTCAGCGGGCTTAAGCTGTTCAATTTGGCGCAAGCACCGGAAAATTGGTACTGTTTAACGCTCATATTCTTTTCAATCGCGGTTGCTAACCGCACTTTCCATTGTTGCAAATGCTGCTGCTGTTGTCCGATAGGATAACGCAATGGATTTTGCTGTAGTCGCTGCTGTAAATTGGCGTGACGATTAATCTTGCGATCCAGCTGTTTAGTCAGCGCTTGTTTTAAACGCCAGAGCAATTGCACGCTTTGCTGGCGCTGAAATGCCAATTGTTTGCTTGGATGCTGGTTGGCAAGGCGTAGTCTTAAGCGTTCCAACCGTTGTTGTTGGCGGTTGAACAAGCGATCAAACGCCATTTCCAAATGTTGTAGGCTATATTGTAAGCGTTGCAGCAGCTCTTTATGATCTCGGCTAACCATCGCCGCCGCTGCTGACGGCGTTGGTGCGCGTAGATCAGCCACAAAATCAGCGATAGTGACATCCGTTTCATGCCCGACGGCACTGATAATCGGGATCTGCGAGGCAAAAATCGCTCTTGCCACCGCTTCTTCATTAAAGCACCACAAATCTTCCAACGAACCGCCGCCACGCCCGACAATCAGCACATCTGCTTCTTGACGTATATTCGCCAGCTCGATCATTTGTACGATCTCCGCGGTGGCATCTTTGCCTTGCACTTGCGTCGGGTAGATCACCACTTCTAAACTGGGATCGCGCCGTTGCAGCACCTGCAAAATATCTTGCAGCGCCGCACCGCTCTTCGAGGTCACAATGCCAATCCGGCGATTAAAGTGCGGTATCGGTTTTTTGAGTTGTTGTGCAAACAAGCCTTCCGCAGCTAGCTTTTGTTTCAGTTGTTCAAATTGTTGCTGTAATAAGCCGTCACCGGCAGGTTGCATGCTGTCGATAATCAGTTGGTAATCGCCACGCGGTTCATACAAGCTAACCGTTCCACGCACCAGCACTTGCATACCGTTCTGCGGACGAAAACCCACTCGGCTGTTTTTCATACGGAACATGGCACAACGCAGTTGCGCATTTTCATCTTTGAGGCTGAGATACCAATGCCCGGACACCGGTTGGCTGAAGTTGGAAATTTCCCCGGTCAGCCAAATATGCCCAAGCTGCTCTTCCAGCAATAAGCGTGCGGTTTGATTGAGTTGACTGACGGAGTAGATGGTGTTTTGCATGGGATTACCGTTATTATATGATTATTTTCGTATTTTTATCTTTTATCTTAAGTTAACTATCGGATTTCGCCGATGGCGACTTACTTTTCTTCGCCAAAGAAAAGTAAGCCAAAGAAAGGCGACCCCAGTTGTAGTGCGACTCTTCGCCTTTGCTAATTTCTACGGTCAATTTGTAAACTTGCCTGCTACGCAGGCTTCGAACACGACAAATTGACCTTGAAATCTTCACGCAAACGCTCAGGCACTACAGATGGGGAATTTAAAACCAAACGCACCTCACTTTCATTTTTCTTTCTATTTTTAAAATCTCATACTTTCCGTCGTGTTTTTCTGCTTCCCTTGTGAACCACATTAGAGGGTGTAAAATTTAAAAGAAAGTCGCCGCAAAGCGAAATAACAGTAGCAATAAATAAGCCTACTCCCCCAGCACCAACCAACCGTTTTCCAGCCAACTGCACAGCGAATCCAACAACAGATCCTGCGCCATTTCATCATCACAATTTGCGACATAATCTTGCAAAGCCGCCCAATCCAACACAACGCCGTTTGCCAGATCTTTTAAAACCGCACTTTCCAGTTCGCTTAACTCGTCTAACCATTCGCCATTGACGTACAATGCAAACGGCTGTTTGGTATAAAGCATTTTACTGTTGCTGTCCTGCTGAATGGTTGCACCGTCTTGTAACATCTCGCTCAATTCTTCCGGATAAAATTCATCGTCCGATTGTAATAACTCATAACGACGGCTGCTGACCGCAGTTGCCACCGCATGCTGAAATAATCGATCAAACTCTGGCGACTGGCTCAGATGATCCAACAATTGCTGTTTCATATTCTGCACCATTGCCGGATCCAGTTGCGCCAATAGTTGAGCATTTGGCGACAAACGCAACGGAATATTCAACGATGCCGGATTAAAGTGCGGTGTCGGGTGGCAGATCGCATCATTGATATTGTCGATCAAATCGCCCAAATTCGGATAACGCAACCCGAACGACACCGTCAAACAGTCATCCTGCGCCACGCCGTAATGCGACAAACGTGACGGCACATACAGCACATCGCCCGGCGCCATCACTTCATCCAGCAACAAATCGCCCATCTCATCAAAAATTCGAATCGGTTGATTGGGTTTGAATTCGGTGCTCGGGTCGCACCATTTGCCGAGTTGCCAACGACGATGTCCGTATGCCTGCACTAAAAATACATCGTATTCATCATAATGCCGCCCGACCGAGCCGCCTTGCGGCGCATACGACACCATAATATCGTCACGCTGCCATTGCGGAATAAAACCAAATGCTTGCCATAATTCGCCTAACTCCGGTGACCACTGTTCCAAATTTTGCACCAACACCGACCACTGCGGCGGCAATTTGCTAAAATCTTTTTTGTTTAATGGGCTGGTTTTCAGTGTCCACCGCTCTTCGCCCTGCGGATCTTGTTCGGTTTTCAACAAGCGTGCCGTCACCTCGTCCTGCTGTGCCAAGTCAATAATATCTTGCGGTTCAAGCAAGCCAACGATTTGCGGCAAGCCGTTTTTAATCAACAAGGGTTTTTTCTGCCAATATTGTGCAAGAAACTGCTCGGCACTGATTTCATTCGGAAGACAATAAGCGATTTTTGACATGGAGTTATCCTTTTAATTTAAAGTCTGTTTATGCTTGTTTTTTAGCCAACGCTTTGGCTTCGGCACGTTGCTGTTTTTCTTGCGCCTTTTGCGCGTCTAATTCTTGTTTTTGTTGCTCGGCACGCTTGCGACGAATCTCTTTCGGATCGGCCAGCAACGGACGGTAAATTTCAATCCGATCGCCGTCTTGCAACACATCGGTCAATTTTGCCAAACGGCTGAAAATGCCGACGCTGTTGCTGCGCAGATCAATCTCTTTATATTGTTCCAAAATTCCCGATTGTAGAATCGCATTTTGGATAATCGTGCCCGGTTCAACTTGATAACTTTGCAGAAAATAGCTGTCCGGTAGCGCATACGCAATTTGAATCGTAATGTTGTCTACTGTCGTTGGTTCAGACATCGTACACCTCTTTGGCGCGCTGTTTAAACGCATCTATCATCTTCATCGTCAGCTGTTCAAAAATTTTGCCGAATACCGCACTGATTAGCGCACTGGAAAATTCAAAATCGAGTTTCAACCGAATTTGGCAGCTGTGTTCATCAATTTCATCAAACTGCCAATAGCCTTGTAAGAAACGGAACGGCCCTTCGACCAGCTGCATTTGGATCTGTTTATTCGGTTGCATAGTGTTGCGGGTGGTAAATTGTTGGCTAATTCCGGCTTTGCTGATCACCAACTGCGCCGTCAATTCATTTTCATTGCTAACCAATGTTTGGCTGGCAACACAACCCGGCAGAAATTCCGGATATTGTTCGTAATTATTAACCAATTGATACATCTGCGTTGCGCTGTAACCCACCAACGCCGATTGATTAACGGACGGCATGAGATTCCTACTTATAGCAAAAAATAATCTGCGTAATATACGCTATGGAATGGGGAAGATCAAACGA
This sequence comes from Testudinibacter aquarius, assembly GCF_004342725.1. GTDB lineage: Bacteria > Pseudomonadota > Gammaproteobacteria > Enterobacterales > Pasteurellaceae > Chelonobacter > Chelonobacter aquarius. Next base: position 44,512 of record NZ_SMCP01000012.1, read on the forward strand.
GAGACGCTGCCAATCTAAAGAATCATTATCGCTAATTTAATCGGTTCAAAAGTCACTTTTTCTTTTCAGATTAACAAATTAATAATAAAAGTATCGTTGCGCTTGACATCCCCCCCTTTAAAGTAGGATAACAAAACTGTTTATTTTCTTCTTTAAGGGATCATTATGCAACAAAATAAATCACAACAAATCCTAAAAATGCTCAACCAAGTTAATTGGGTTTATCGTATCCTATTTTGGGTTATTATTGCTTTCTTTGGTTTAATTGTGGTCGAGAATTTTATCCAAGGTTTGACTAATGGCATTATTACCTTAATCATCTCTATTTTTGTCGCCTTGTTCTTAATTAAACTGGTTTTCGGTATTATCAATTTAACCTATGCCAATCTACAATATACTCGTTGTCTGAAATTAATGAATGAACAGCTTAGAGAATCCGGCATTTCCACCACCTTATCGCAGCAATCAAAAGTACCACCTAGCCTGTTTGCCATCGATACCGCCAACAAATTACTGTTTATCAATAACCAACAGACTGATTATGAACCGCTTGTCTTTGATAAAGCAAAGTTAATTTCCGCAAAAGTGGAACGGGAATCAACCGTTCACACCACGACGAAGCATAAAGGCAATGTCGCCGTATTTGGCTCATCATTTGGTTATAACTTCGGCAGTAAATCAACCTCCACCAGCCATATTACGGAAACTGCTTTTTTAGAATTGCAATATTTAACCGAGCAGAAAACCAGTTTTACTCTTGTTATTCCCTATGGCGGCAATCGTCGTGGCGCAGAAGAAGCATTGAATACAATCCAGCAGTTCTAGAGTAGTATTCCTAACCAAGGGAATAAACTTCCTTTGGTTAGGAATAAATGACGTTATTATCCATTATGACAAACTAACACTTAAATTAAGCTTCTTGCCTAAAGCTGAAAATGCACGTCCGATCGTGTCAATTTTGGTGGTGTGGTTTAAATTTGTGATCCGCTGCATTTCCTGCGGTTTTACCTTAATACGCCTTGCCAATTCCACATTACTAATATTTTGTGCGATCATTTCATTTAGCAGTAACACTTTTGCCGCCACACTGAGCGGCAATTCAATCAGATATTCTCCCTGCTGCACCGCACTTGGTGAAGGCACAGCACGATGATCTTCAAAATAAAAATCCATTGCAGTCAATAACGCATCTTTTGCCATAAAAAATGCATCGTCCAAATCATCACCGCAAGTAATCGCTTCGGGAATATCACGAAAAGTGACATTATAACCGCCACCCTCTTTATCAAATTTTGCCGGATAGAACATCATTACCTCTTACCGATTAACAGCCAAAAATTTATATTAATATTACTTAAGACCTAATTGCTTTTTAACTGCCTGAACTGTCCCCGTTTTTATCTCTTTCGACGGATGACGAGGGAGCACCGATTGTTTGCCGTTAAGATACAATCTGATATGATTCGAACCCTCTTTTTTCTCAACACCCTGCGCAATTAGCCATCTTAAAAACTCACGTTGTTTCATCCTTCCCCGTGGTTTTAAGATAAATTTAAAATAAACAAAAATGATTATTTCGTCAAGAAAAACAAACAAAAATGTTGATTTATTTTTCTTGTCTTAAACAAATAATGGCGTAAGAAAAATCAAGCGACAAACAGATTAAACCTATTTTTCGATCTAGATCGTAGAATAATATAACAAGTCTTTTTATTTATAAAAAATTCATTTAAAAACAATTGGTTGTTTCTTAAATTAAATATTTAATGCAAGAAACGATTCAAACCATTTCAAACCGTAGCGCTATACGCTACAATATTATATAAATTAGGTTAAAATGATTATTTATTTTAAACATAAAGGACTAAAACTATTTTTTGAAAGCGGAAACAAATCAGGGATTCAAGCTTCTCAAGCGAAAAAAATTGCCCGGATTCTCGCTCGCTTAGATAGTGCTAAGACAATAAATGATATGAATTTACCAGACTGGGGCTTACACCCGTTACTCGGAAAAATGCCAGATTATTGGAGTGTAAAAATAAATGGAAATTGGCGTATCACATTCAAGTTAAGTAATGGTCATGCAGAAATTGTTGACTACCAAGATTATCAGTAGGAAAACTATGATGATGTACAACCCACCACACCCCGCTGAAGTTATTCGTGACGATATTCTGCCTGAGTTGGGATTAAGCGTCACTGAAGCAGCAAAACAATTAGGCATCAATCGTGTCACTTTATCTCGCCTGCTAAATGGCAAAGCCGCAATCAGTGCAGAGATGGCACTGCGCCTACATATTTGGTTGGGGGAAGACAGCCCCAGCCCTGAAAGTTGGTTACATCAACAAGCCGAATATAATTTATGGAAAGCTAGCCAAAAAGGGCAGCTAAATGTGTTGCCTGCTAAATTGGTTACGCTTGGTTAATCCCTAATCGCCGCCAGCACTGCCTGTAATTTTTTGCCATCGGTGATGTTGATCTGTTGATCTTGTCGGCTGTCTTTGCCCATGCTTGGCGCTTCGTTGAGCAACATGGCGCTGTGGCGATAACCGCCGGCGGAAAGGTGCAGCTCTTGTGCACCGCTAATTTGCAAAATTTGCCGTGCATTGTTTGGATTCACGCCGGCGCCGGGCATAACCGAAATGCGTTGATCCGCTTGCTGTACTAAAGCTCGAATCAATTCGACACCTGCGACCGCACTTTGCTGTTGTCCGGAGGTTAACAGTCGCTCGCAGCCCAGTTCGATAATCTGTTCAAGTGCGGTTTGCGGATCACGGCAGAGATCAAAAGCACGGTGGAACGTCACGCCCAAGCCATCGGCACAGTCAATCAAGCGTTGACAAGTCGGTATGTCAATCTCGGCGTTTTCGGTTAATGCGCCAATCACCACCCCCTGCAAACCGCACTTTCGCGCCAAACGGATATCCGCCTGCATCATTTGGACTTCGGCTTCACTGAACAGAAAATCCCCTGCGCGTGGACGGATCATTAAATACAGTGGAATTTGCGCCGCTGCGAGCGCACGTTCGATCAAGCCATAGTTCGGCGTTATTCCGCCCAACGCCAACGCGCCACACAGCTCGATTCGATCAGCACCGTATTTTTGTGCGATATGGATCGATTCGATATTGTCCACACACACTTCTATCGTAATCATGCCATTCTCCTTTTTCTGCTTTAGAATCAATCTTAACAAGATTACTCCAAAAAAGTAATTGCTTGTTAAACAATCCAAAAGAATTTACTATCATTAGGCTCATCAATAATAAACAGGTGAAACTATGCAGAATAAACTTCTCTTTACTGCCTCTTGGCCAACGTATTTATTGATCCTCACCACGCTCACCGCCGCCGGTTTTCTCAGTAGCGGAGTGGTCACTTGGATTGCCGCCAATTGGGATTATTTCAGCAAATTCACCAAACTGTACGCCACTCAAGGTCTATTCGCCAGCAGCATTGCCGTCGGAATATGGGTTTATTACCGGGAATACCGTAAACTCGGGCAAGTGCGGTTGAAATTCGTCAGCAGCACCTTTTTCTTTATTGCCGCCGTGCTGATTGGTGCCTTGCTCGCACTGATTGGGCAAATTTACCAAACCGGCGCCGATCCTTGGCAGCTATTTGCACTATGGTCACTGCTGCAAATCCCGTTACTGCTTGCACTGCCCAATGCCGCAGCCGCATTATTACTGCTCACAACCAGCAATTTGAGTTTAGCACTGTATCCCGACCTGCTCTGGTCGTATGAATATTTTTTATATTTCATGCTGCTGCTCAATCTGGGTTTTGTGATGCTAAGCGAAGTTTTCAGCAAATCGCTACATGATCAAAATTGGTATATCAGCTCCAAAGTCAGCAACACCGTGCTGATCGTGTGTATGACTTTGCTTTGTCTCAACAACCCAAACACCGCACCGTTAGTCTGGTTGCTCGCTGCCGCAATGCTTTATTATTACCAGCAACAGCGCCGTGATTTGTTTAACCAGAGCGGTTACTGGGCTTGCCTGTTATTCAGCGTTGATGTTTTTATTTTAAAGATCACTAATTTTGAGATTAGTGGGATTTTTGTTGCGATTCTCGTCACCCTTGGCGCCGCCATCGTGCTCGGAATTCATTTGAAAAAGCAATATGTGCAACAAGCGCAAGGTATGCCGTGGCCGCTACAAATCCTGTTTACCACGCTGGCAATCATCATCACGCTGTTGACGATTGCCTTTCTGTTTACACTGGACATTTTTGAATCGGATAAGCTATTTCTGATCGCCTCGCTGGTGTTTGTTGCGCTTGGCGCATTCCTTTACTACTCGCGCAAAGCCAATGAATATGCTAGCGGTCTGCTGCTGATGATCGGTTTGGGGCTGTATGTTTTTCACTATTTGATAAATTATTTCTTTGACTACCCCCATGACAATCAACTTTCAGTGCTAAATGGCGATTTGCTCGGAATGATCATCATCAGTCTGCTGTGTTACCTGTTGATTACGATCAATTGGGTTAAAACCGGCAGCCTTATCCTGCTGCTGTTTACCTTATTGTACACGTTTAGTGCGCAAAACGGTTACCTGTATGGATTCCAATCGGAGCAAGGGCTGCAAAACAATTTCTGGACTTTGGTGTTTGATTATTATGCCGGTTATTGGCTAGCGCTCGGCAGCTTAATCTTGTTCGGTTTGAGCCTGCGCCCAAACCGTTATCATACCCATATCCAAAGTGCGGCATGGGCATTTTGGCTGGTTTATATCGGTTTTATCTTCAAACCGGATATTTATCTCAGCTTAGGGACTATAGAGGCAGGCCCATTACCGACACCGAACAGTTTTAGCGAATTTGTCCAGATCATCAGCAATGGTTTGTTCACCGCACAATCTTGGCACTGGACTCACCTGATCCTGCTGCTGATTTGTCTGTCACCGGTGATTATCCAGCTCTGGATCAGCCGTCAACAACCATTGAAAACACAAAGTGCGGTCATCGTTGCCCTTGTGTTGGCGATTTTCGGTTTGGCTTTTGTCGCCTCGCCAAGTATTTTAGTCGGCTTCAGTTTGCTGCTACTGGCTTATCTCAACCACAATCGGTTGCTGTTTGGTTGCGTTCTGCTGGCGATAATCGGGTTTTTAGCGAAATATTATTACTGGCTGGATTTGCCGCTGCTGTATAAATCTTTCTTATTGCTAGGCAATGCGATTCTGTTTCTTTTAGCCGCACTGTATTTGCAACGTCAACACCGTCGTGCAACTGCGGTTGCAACGGCTGCACCAAGTTATCAAGGAAAAATCGGTTGGTTGACGCCGTCACTTGCGCTGCTCACCCTGCTGCTGACACTGGCTATCGGCAATTACAGCATTCAAAAATATGAAAATGTACTGACTCACGGCAAGTCGGTGATACTCGCCTTGGCACCTGTTGATCCGCGCTCAATTATGCAGGGCGATTATATGGAACTCAACTACGACTTGATAAACCAAGTGCGGTCTGAAATTGATAAACAGCAACAAGAAAAAAAAGCCGAATTTAATATCGACAACCCCTACCCGATTTATGATCAAGAGAATAGCGAGAGTGATGCGATCAAGGCTGGCCAAGAGGATGAGCAAGCAGCTTATGCACAATTCGCACAATGGCAGGATCAACGCCCGACACAGCTATACGCACTGTTAAAACAAAACGCTGACGGCAGTGCCGCACTTTGCCGCTTGGAAGAAGCCTTGCCGGAAAATTATCATGACTGCATTGCCGATGTTGCCATCAAGCTGCGTATTGATGACTACAATATGCTATGGCGCCTAAAAATGCCCGGACAACAATTCTTCTTTGCCGAAGGACAAGCCGCCCACTTTCAACAAGCACAATATGGAGAATTTCGGGTGCTAAACGGCATAGCGTTGTTATCACGTTTGTTGGATAGTGAAATGAAAGGGTTGTAGAGCAATAAATTCAGCTTGACAAAATCGACTGTATAGTAGATATTTACATCTGAAAAAAGTAAGGTTTATTGATGATTAAATCCTTTAAGCACAAGGGGCTTGAAAAATTTTTCACTACCGGCTCAACTGCTGGTATTCAGGCAAAACACGCCAACAAGCTCCGAATTCAACTAACTGCATTAAATAATGCTAAACAAGCAGAAGATATGAATGCTCCGCCTTGGAAATTACATTCACTAAAAGGCAATTTGAAAGGGCATTGGTCAATTACGGTTAATGGTAATTGGCGCATCACCTTTAAATTTGAAAATGGTCATGCAGAAATTGTCGATTACCAAGATTATCACTAGGAAAACACAATGAATATGTACAATCCAGCCCATCCGGGTGAAGTATTAAAAGCGTATTTAGAGGGCGTTACCGTTACCACTGCTGCTAAAAAATTAGGTGTGACACGGGTTACTCTCTCTAGAATTTTGAATGGTAAAGCAGGTATTTCGGCTGAAATGGCACTACGTTTAAGCCAAGCATTAAACACCTCAGCCGATATGTGGCTCGCTATACAGCTGGATTATGATTTATGGCAAGCTCGTCAGCATCAGCCAACTAACGTACAGTTAATGTTTACTTGAAGCAACTTATTGTTTTTAAAGTCTAAATTTCACTCTGTATTAAATCGTGAGAATAGCGTAAAATATGCGCCTATTTTTTAGCTCAATCCGTTATTAACGCAAACAGTGAAACTACCGTGTCCGAAATAAAACTTATCGTTGGTTTAGGCAATCCCGGCAGCCAATATGCACAAACTCGGCATAACGCCGGGGAATGGCTGTTGGAGCAACTCTGCCGCCAATATAACCTCTCGCTCACGCCGGAAAGCAAATTTTCCGGCAAAACCGCACGTACGCTAATATCAGGCAACGAAGTGCGGTTTTTACTGCCGACCACCTTTATGAACCTGAGCGGCAAAGCCGTTGGGGCATTGGCGAATTTCTATCGTATTCAACCTGAACAAATCTTGGTGCTTCACGATGAATTGGATCTGCCGCCCGGCACCGCCAAAATCAAACAGGGCGGCGGACACGGCGGTCACAACGGGCTAAAAGACATTATCGCCAACCTGGGTAATAACAAAAATTTCTACCGTCTGCGAATCGGCATCGGACACCCCGGCGATAAAAATCTGGTCAGCGGTTATGTCTTAAACAAACCGCCGAAAACTGAATTAAACTTGATCGAACAAACGATTGAAGAAGCCGCTATCAGTGTGGATATTCTGCTGACCGATGGAATCAGCAAGGCGATGAATCGTTTGAATGGATTTAAAATTTAACCCTAACCGTTGCCACTAACGGTTTTACCAAAAGGAAAATAGTATGGGATTTAAGTGCGGTATCGTTGGTTTACCGAATGTGGGCAAATCGACCCTGTTTAACGCTTTGACAAAAGCCGGCATCGAAGCGGCAAACTATCCGTTTTGCACCATCGAGCCAAATACCGGTGTTGTACCAATGCCGGATCCACGTTTAGATGCGCTAGCGGAAATCGTCAATCCACAACGGGTGCTGCCGACGACCATGGAGTTCGTCGATATCGCCGGTCTGGTTGCCGGTGCAAGCAAAGGCGAAGGCTTAGGCAACAAATTCTTAGCTAATATCCGCGAAACCGACGCGATCGGTCATGTGGTACGTTGTTTTGAGAACGACGATATTGTGCACGTTGCCGGTCAGATCAATCCGGCGGAAGACATCGACACCATCAATACCGAACTGGCGTTAGCCGATTTGGACAGCTGCGAAAAAGCCATTCAGCGTTTAACCAAGCGTGCTAAAGGCGGCGACAAAGAGGCGAAATTCGAACTGTCGATTATGGAAAAAATTCTGCCGGTACTGGAAAATGCCGGCATGATCCGCTCGGTGGATTTAGATAAAGACGAGTTGCATGCGATTAAAGGCTACAACTTCTTAACCCTGAAACCGACAATGTACATCGCCAACGTCAATGAAGACGGCTTTGAAAACAACCCGTATCTGGATCGCGTGCGTGAAATTGCCGCCAGCGAAGGCGCTGTGGTTGTGCCGGTTTGTGCGGCAATCGAATCAGAAATCGCCGAGTTAGACGACGAAGAAAAAAATGAGTTTTTACAAGAGCTGGGATTGGAAGAACCGGGCTTAAACCGCGTGATCCGTGCCGGTTATCAATTGTTAAACCTGCAAACTTACTTCACTGCCGGGGTGAAAGAAGTGCGTGCTTGGACCGTTGCCGTCGGCGCCACCGCCCCGAAAGCCGCCGCCGTGATCCACACCGATTTTGAAAAAGGCTTTATCCGCGCCGAAGTGATCGCCTACGACGATTTCATTCAATTCAAAGGTGAAAACGGCGCCAAAGAAGCCGGCAAATGGCGCTTGGAAGGCAAAGACTATATCGTTAAAGACGGCGATGTGATGCACTTTCGTTTTAACGTGTAATCCATTTCTCACCAAGAGAATTGATCAAGCAAAAGTAGGGGGCGAATTAACTATCCGCCCGTTTGCGAAGTGCGGTATAAGCACTTAATCAATAAAGGAAAAATGCAAAGTGCAGTTCGGGGCGATATATAATCGCCCCCTACTTTTGCAATATAAATTGTGCATTTTAATCTTTTCCAACCGCTTAAATATTATTGATAACCAGCTTTTTACCACTATAAATAGAGGAAAAAATGAACAACTCAGTATTAACCGTAATCGGTAAAGATCGGATCGGGATTGTATATGATGTGGCGAAATTATTAGCTGAACAGCAGATTAATATCGTCAATATTAGCCAACAATTAATGAATGAATTTTTTACCATGATTGTGTTGGTCGATACCAGCGCGTGCGCCAAAGATTACCAAACGTTAGCGGCATTTTTTATTGAAGAAGGTAAAAAATTGGGCTTGGAATTGCGCTTGCAAAATACCGATATTTTCAATGCCATGCACCGGATTTAAGGATTGAACATGAGCAACAGTATTCAGTCTTATGAAATTTTAGAAACGCTGAAAATGGTGTCGGATCAGCATTTTGATGTGCGCACCATCACCATCGGCATTGATCTACACGACTGTATCAGCCCCGATTTGGCGACCTTAAACCAAAATATTTTCAACAAAATTACCCATGTCGGCAAAGACTTGGTACAAACCGCTAAAGAGTTGTCGGCAAAATATGGTGTGCCGATTGTCAATCAGCGCATTTCAGTGACGCCGATTGCGCAAATCGCTGCCGCCACTAAAGCAGACAGTTATGTCTCGATTGCCCAAACCTTGGATCGCGCCGCCAAAGCCATTGGCGTGTCGTTTATCGGTGGCTTTTCGGCGTTGGTACAAAAAGGCATGAGCCCGTCGGATGAAGTGTTGATTCGTTCGATTCCAGAAGCAATGAAAGTGACCGACATTGTCTGTAGTTCGGTCAATATCGGCTCGACCAAAGCCGGAATCAATATGGATGCGGTGAAACTGGTGGGCGAAATCGTAAAACAAACCGCCGAAACCACACCGGAAGGCTTCGGTTGCGCCAAATTGGTGATTTTCTGCAATGCGGTTGAAGATAACCCATTTATGGCGGGCGCCTTTCACGGTTCCGGCGAAGGCGATGCGATCATCAATGTCGGTGTTTCCGGCCCGGGCGTGGTCAAAGCTGCGTTGGAAAGCTCGGATGCAAAAACCTTGACTGAAGTTGCCGAAGTGGTGAAAAAAACCGCATTTAAAATTACCCGTGTTGGTGAACTGATCGGGCAAGAAGCCAGCAAACGCTTAGGTATTCCGTTTGGCATTTTAGATCTCTCGCTGGCGCCAACCCCTGCCGTCGGCGACAGCGTGGCACGGATTTTGGAGCAAATGGGCTTGAGCGTGTGCGGCACACACGGCACCACCGCGGCTTTAGCGCTATTAAATGACGCTGTCAAAAAAGGCGGCATGATGGCATCAAGTGCGGTCGGCGGTTTGAGCGGTGCCTTTATTCCGGTCTCTGAAGATGAAGGCATGATCAAAGCGGCGGAACAAGGGGTGCTGACACTGGATAAACTGGAAGCGATGACTGCCGTTTGTTCGGTTGGGTTGGATATGATCGCCGTGCCGGGCTACACCACTGCCGCCACCATTTCCGGCATTATCGCCGACGAAGCGGCAATCGGCATGATCAACAGCAAAACCACAGCGGTGCGGATTATTCCGGTGCCAGATAAAGATGTTGGCGACAGTGTGGAATTCGGCGGTCTGCTTGGCTATGCGCCAATTATGCCAATCAAACAAGGCAATTGCGAAATCTTCATCAACCGCGGCGGACGCATTCCAGCGCCGGTACAAGCGTTGAAAAATTAATTGAGCAACCAAAGTGCGGCCAGAATCTAATCTGAACCGCACTTAGTATTACAAATCAAAGCCAACCCGTGTTCCATCAGGCAAGGTCACATCTAAGCTGAGTTTCCCACCCAAACCATTAATATACCGTTTTAAAGTAGATAAACGTGGATCATTATCCGGCTGCTCCATTCTGACAATTGCCGGTTGCGATACCCCCATTATTTCTGCCAATTCTTTTTGTGACATATTCAGTTTATCACGTAACATATTCAGTGTGATTTTACGGCTTTCTTCTTCGACTTTAGCTTTAACCCATGCTTGTACTTCCGGACTTTCTTTTGCCAATAACTCTTGAAATGTTGCCATACTATTTCCTTTTTAAATTATCTAAATGCCTTTGAAATTCCATATCCGCAATTTTAAGCATTTTTTTATAAAATTTCTGTTCATTTAACCCTGTTTTATCCCCTGCACAAAAGACAATTGCCTGTTGAATAGGGTCAAATGCAAAAAACGCTCTTACCGGATTTCCCTTGTGCTGTATCCTCAACTCTTTCATATTATTAAAAACCGAAGCTTTAACGGTATCTGCATAAGGACGACCTAGTTGTGGTCCATACATTTCCAATAATGCCATTGAAGCCAAAACCGCTCTTCTAAGCTCCTCTTCTTGTGCGAGATACCATTCATCAAAAATCTACGTCGTAATAACTTGCCACATTCTTCCTCCAGGCTATTCTTGTAGTCATAATATAATCTATTCATTATATTTTCAATAACACTTCATATAATCCTTTTCGTTCTAAGATAAGCCAATTGGTTATTTCTACTTTTAATTTTTTGCTGTATGTTAGGGTGGTTTGATATTTGTTTATCGACTATTTAACAAGGAATCCCAATGAAATCAACCGCACTTTTCTCTTTGACTGCACTTGCACTCTCATTGTCTGCCGCCGCCCAAGCGGCACCGCATACGTTGATTAACTGCATCAGCAACTCGCCCGGTCAATTCAGCCCGGCGATTATCAATGATGCCAATGATTTCAACGCCAGTTCACAACAGGTTTATGACAGTTTATTGGCATTTAAACCCGGCTCAACCGAGATCGAACCCGGATTAGCGGAGCGGTGGGAAATCAGTGATGACGGTTTGAGTTACACTTTTCACTTGCGCAAAGGGGTAAAATTTCATGCCAATAAGGAATTTAGCCCGAGCCGCGATTTTAACGCCGACGATGTGTTGTTTTCTTATTTGCGCCAAGCCGACAAAGATCATCCGTTCCACCATGTTTCCAGCGGAACCTATTTTTATTTCAACTGGATGGCACTGCCAAAGCTGTTGAAATCAGTCGAAAAAGTCGATGACTACACAGTGAGAATCAACCTGAACCAAGCCTATTCGCCATTCTTGAAAATTGTGGCGATGGATTTTCTGTCAATTTATTCCAAAGAGTATGCCGATAAGATGTTGGCAGCAGGCAAGCCGGAAGCAATTGATAAAACACCGATTGGCACCGGGCCGTTTGTGTTTCAAGGCTATCAATTGGATCAAGCGATTCGCTACAGCGCCAACGCCGATTATTGGCGTGGCAAAGCCGATATTGATCGCCTGATTTTCAGCATCACGCCGGACGCTACCGCGCGTTACGCCAAATTGCAAACCGGTGCTTGCGATGTCATTGATTTCCCGAATATCGCCGATATCGAACAGATGAAAAACAATCCTAAAGTGCGGTTATTTGCCAAAGAAGGGCTAAATTTAGCCTACATCGGCATCAACCACCGCAAAACGCCGTTGGAAAATGTGAAAGTGCGGCAAGCCCTGAATTATGCCACCGATAAACAGGCGATTATCAACGTGGTTTATCAAGGCGGCAGCGGCGTGGCGGCAAAAAATCCATTCCCGCCAAGCGTGTTGGGCTACAACGATACGATTGAAGATTATCCGTTTGATTTAGAAAAAGCCAAACAATTGCTGGTTGACGCCGGTTATGGCGATGGGTTTGAAACTGAAATTTGGGTGCAGCCGGTGGTGCGTCCATCCAATCCGAACCCACGCCGCACTGCGGAAATTTTGCAAGCAGATTGGGCGAAAATCGGCATCAAAGCCAACTTAGTCACCCACGAATGGGCAGATTTTAACAAACGCACCCGTGAAGGCGAGTTTTACACCGGTACTTACGGCTGGACCAGTCGCAACGGCGATCCAGACAATTTTTTAGCGCCATTGCTCGGTTGTGAAAACGTCGGCGGCACCAACTACGCCGGCTGGTGCAATGCGGAATTTGAAAGTCTGATTCAGCAAGCGGTCACCACCTCTGATGAGGCGCAACGAGCAGCGTTATATCAACAAGCGTTAGTAATTGCCAAACAACAGGCCCCGTTGATTCCGCTAGCACACTCAGTCAACTATGTGCCGACCAGCCTACGGGTACAAAATTTCCAACAAAGTCCGTTTGGTTATACTGCATTTTATGGGGTGAAAGTGGCGGATTAAATCCATACGTCATTTCCTTCCGCCACACAAGGCGGAAGGAAACTCGACGAATCTAAACCACTTCCCCCAACTCAATAAACTCCGCCTGCGGAAAATGTGTGGTTAAATAGCGCTGCAAATAAGCTTGGGTTTCGTTTTCAATAATCGGGTCGGTTTGCGGATAGTGGTTGTAAATCAACGCTTGCAGCGCAATGCCACGCTGTTGGCAGACTACAAGGCTTAATAAAGTGTGGTTGATGCTGCCCAGTTTGCCGGAAGTGACCAAAATCAGTGGATAACTTTGTTGTTGCAAATAATCCAGTGTAGTCAATTCATTATTCAACGGCACCGCCAACCCACCGGCGCCTTCGATCAAGACCACGTCATACTGCTGCGCTAAAATTTGTGTATCGGCCGTGATCTGCGCCAAGTCGATCTCGGTTTGCGCCAAGCGTGCCGCTAAGTGCGGTGAACAGGGGTAATCAAACACATAGCGGCAAGTGGTACCGTCCAAATCGCATTGTTGCAGCGGCAAATTTTGCAGTTTACGGTGGCGTTGAATATCCTCGGCAACGCCTGAACAACCGGTTTGCACCAGTTTTTGCGTGATCACCGACCGCCCTTGTGCCGCAAGCCGATTGGCATAAAATCCGGTGGCAATGGTTTTGCCCACATCGGTATCAATGCCTGAAATAAACATGATCTGTTGCTGTTTCATTGATTCTGTTTCCGTTTTGCCAACATCAGCAGTGGCGCATAAGTCAACCGCACTTTGCCGTTGACGCTGAACTGCTGTTGATAACGCTGATAAAAATCCGCCAATTTGCCTTTTGTCCACTGCCGTTGATTGGTGGCGGTGACCCCGGTGGCTTGCAAATGGCGCAACACAGCACTGGGCTGCTGAAACCATAATTGGATTGCCTGCTGGTCTTGTGCGATCAGCTCAAAGTGCGGTTCTAGCCATGTTTGCCATTGTTGCAGGCTGGGATAATCCAGGCCAACTGCGGTCAGCTGCTTAATTTCCACTAAATTTTGTGGCAAAAAGGTGCTGAACAACAGCCAGCCGTTTGGTTTGAGCGCCTGCGTTGCCAGCTGGATAATCCGTTGCGGCTGCTGAAACCACTGCACGGTGGAAGCCGAAGCCAGCAAATCAAATTGCTGATTTAAAACCAAAGTGCGCTCAAACTGCTCGGCATCGGCTGCCCATAATTTCACCTCTGCTGTAGCCAGCCGCTGCTTTGCCAGTGCCAGTGCACTTGAATTGAGATCATTCAAACACCATGACCGCACTTGATAATCTTGCGCCAATAAACGGGTTAAATCGCCACTGCCACAACCAATTTCCAACACCTGCTGAAAGCTCGTCTGTTGGCTATAGTGCAATAAATCCGCCAAACGGCGGTTGATCTGTTGCTGTGCTTGTGCGTGTTGGTCGTAACTAGCCAATGCTTTGGCAAAACAGTGGCTGATCCGTTTTTTATCCAATCTCGCTAGCATAGCTCAGACCACGTATTAAACGCCGCCAAGGCAAAGTGCGGTAGCGCAAGCTGTATGACCTCACAATCGGTTTGCCGCCAATAATTTAACTGATTGGCCGTCGGAAAGATCTGATCCTGCATGCCGACAATCGCTTTTTGCCAGTGAATGGCAGCCGGTTTCGCATGTGCAAATACCTGATACACCGCCGCTAACTCCTGCGCAATTTCGTTGGTCGGACGTGGCGCAATTGCTTGATATTGCTGTAATAGCTCACGTTTGCCACACATTCGTCGTTCAAATTTGGTACGGGTAAGATCATTAAAGCCGTCTAATGTGCCTTCAAAAATTGCCTGCGGAATGCCGACTTGATCATCAATCAAACACGGCGTGCCGTTAATTGCTACACTTGTGGCGAACGGCAAATCTGCCACCGTCTGCTCCGCTGCCCACACGCCCATCGACCACGCCACCAAATGTAAAGTGCGGTAGCGGCTGAGATCGGCATTCAGGCTTAAATGACGATAATCCCAACACAGCAACAGATCGGTATCGGGCGGTAATTGCCAGTGTTTCACCAACTGCGGCGATGTGCCCCAACCGGCAAAATACAGAATGAGATTCGGGTTATTTTCTGCGCTGATCAGCCATTCGGTCTGCATTATTGTGATCCTTTTAATACATCAAGCAGCTGTGCCACTTCGTCAGTCGCCATATCGGCAGTCAAGGAAAAACGGATCCGCGAGGTACCACTCGGCACCGTCGGCGGACGAATCGGCAGGCAGTAGAATCCGCACTGTTGCAACCGCTCGGCAGTGGAGAGGGTGCTCGCATTATCGCCAAGAATATACGGCACGATTTGACTGCGGCTGGGCGAAGGTTGTTGTGTCAGTTGCTCCACGCCGCGTTGTAATTCGCTGCTCAGCTGCTGCAAATGTTGCCGCTGCATTTGCATTTCCGGCAAGCGTTGCATGAGAAAATAGACCCACTGCGCCAGCAATGGCGAAAGTGCGGTCGAGAAGATCAACGGGCGCATTTTGTTGATCAAATAGTCTTTAATCACCTGATCGCACACCACATAAGCCCCCATCGCTGCCAGCGCCTTGCCAAAGGTGCCCACCAGAAAATCAATCTGCCCGATGCAAGCGCAGTTTTCTGCCAACCCCAGTCCATTTTGCCCAAATACGCCCAGCGCATGCGCCTCATCGACATACAGCATCACATTGCGATAGCGCTGTTTCAACGCCACCAGCTGCCGCAAATCCGCCATATCGCCGTCCATGCTGAATACGCTTTCGGTGACAATAATAATCCGTTGATAGCTTTTACTGTTTTTCTCTAGCAGCTGCTGCAAATGGGTGTAATCATTATGACGATAGCGTTGATAATCGGCAGCGGACAAACGAATGCCGTCGATCAAACTGGCGTGCACCAGCTTATCGGCTAAAATCAACGTTTGTTTATCCGCCAGCGCCGGCAAAATGCCGATATTGGCGTGGTAGCCGCTATTGAACAACAGGCAGGCTTCACGCTGAAATTGGCTTGCCATCACGCTTTCCAGTTCGGCATAAATCGGGAAATTGCCGGTCAGCAAACGTGACGACGACGAGGTAAAACTCGCCTGTTGCCAGTCGGTTTGCGCTAAAAATTGCTGTTTTAATCGTTGATTGGCAGCCAAGCCCAAATAATCATTGGAAGAAAAATTGAGCATTTTGCGCTCGTCATGCCAGATCCATTTCCCCTCGTGGCGAATGTCAGGCAAAGTGCGGTATCGCCCCTGTTGTTGCAGTTGCGCCAACTGTTCGGCATAAAAATTTAGCATAAACCATACTCTTGTTTCAGCGCATTCAGCACGCCGCTTGTCAGCTGTGACAGTTGCGCTGAGGTGATAATAAACGGTGGCATCAGATAGACCAATTTGCCGAACGGACGCACCCACACGCCCTGCTCGACTAAGCGGGCTTGCAAGCTGCGCATATTGACCGCACTTTGCATTTCAATCACACCAATCGCACCCAATACCCGCACCTCTGCCACGCAATCCCAAGTGGCGGCTAACGCCAATTCCTGCTTTAACTGCGCTTCGATTCTAGCGACATGACTTTGCCAATCGCTTTCCAATAGCAGGCGGATTGACTCGGCAGCTACGGCACATGCCAACGGATTGGCCATAAAGGTCGGCCCGTGCATAAAGCAGCCCGCTTCGCCACGGCTGATGGTGTCGGCAACCTGATTGCTAGTGATTGTTGCCGACAGGGTTAAATAGCCGCCGGTTAAGGCTTTGCCCAAGCAGAGAATATCCGGCACCACATCAGCGTGCTGCAAGGCAAACAACTTGCCGGTGCGACCGAAACCAGTGGCGATTTCATCGAAAATCAGCAACACACCATATTGATCACACAGTTTTTTTGCGGCGCACAAATACTGTGGCGAATAGAAATACATGCCGCCGGCGCCCTGCACAATCGGTTCTAAAATCAACGCCGCAATCTCATCACCGTGCGTTGCCAATAACGCGGCTAGCGGCTGAATATCGCTCGGATTCCACGCCTGAGCAAATCGGGTTTGCGGCTGTGGCAGGAAAAATTGGATCGGCAACCGCTGGCTGAATAGCGAGTGCATGCCGGTTACCGGATCACACACCGACATTGCATGCCAAGTGTCGCCGTGATAGCTGGCACGAATCGCAGCAAATTTACAGCGGCTGGATTTTCCCAATGTGTGTTGGTATTGAATCGCCATTTTCATCGCCACTTCCACCGCCACCGATCCGGAATCAGCATAGAAAATTTTCTGCAATTCCGATGGCAACAACGCCAGCAGCAATTGCCCCAAGCGTACTGCCGGTTCATGCGTCAAGCCACCGAACATAATATGGCTCATCTGCTGTAGCTGGTTATTCACCGCTTGGTTCAGGCGTGGATGATTATAGCCATGCAGCGCTGCCCACCACGACGACATGCCGTCAATCAGCTTACGTCCGTCTTGCAAGGTGATTTCCACACCTTCGGCTTTTGCCACCGGATACACCGGCAAGGGGTTAAGTGTTGAGGTGTAAGGATGCCATAAATGCTGGCGATCAAACTCTAAAAGTGCGGTTGAATTCATAAGGTTCCATGTGTTGCAAACTCTGTTTGTTTTAAAACCGGGAATATCACGGAAAGGGATAGATTGAGGCTATCCCTTTTTATGCTGGTCAAACATCCCTGAGGTTAGGCTAATTTGGCGAACGCTTGGCTTAAATCGGCTTTAATATCTTCCACGTTTTCCAATCCGACCGAAAAACGCAACAAACGGTTGCACACACCACGGGCAATGCGCTCCGCTTCGGGAATATCCATATGGGTTTGGGTTGCCGGATAGGTGATAAAACTTTCGGTGCCGCCCAGACTCTCGGCAAAAGTAATCAACTTAATCGCTTTTAAGAACGGATTAACCCAGTTCTCATCTTTCAAACGGAACGACAACATACCGCTCTTACCTGAATATAACACGTCTAAAACTTGATCTTGTTCGGCTAAGAATTTGGCGATTTCCTGTGCGTTTTGCTGATGGCGTTCCATACGCAAGGCTAAGGTTTTCAAACCACGCACTGCTAAGAATGAGTCAAACGGTGATAATACCGCCCCGGCGCCATTTTGCAGATAAAATAGGCGCTCGCCCAGTTCTTGGCCTTTCGACACAATTAATCCGGCTAAAACATCATTATGCCCGGATAAATATTTGGTCGCACTGTGGATCACCAAATCGGCGCCATGCTCAATCGGACGGAACAGCACCGGCGTTAAGAAGGTGTTATCCACGATGAGTAATAGATTGTGTTTTTTGGCAATCTTGCTAATCGCCGCCACATCGCACTCTTCCATCAGCGGATTGGATGGTGTCTCCACAAAAATCGCTTTGGTGTTCGGTGTGACCGCACTTTCGATGGCGGCTAAATCTGCCGTATTGACATACACCGGCTTAACACTGTTGTTGTTTTTATAACTGAAATCGAGCAAGCGATAGGTTCCGCCATACACATCGCTGGAGATAATCCACTCGTCAGGTGCAGTAAACAACGACATCAACAACTGAATCGCCGCCATGCCCGACGCACAGGCAAAACCGCGATCACCGCCTTCTAAACGGGCAATACCCTCTTCCAGTACGGTACGGGTTGGGTTTTTAGTGCGCGTGTAATCATAGCCGGTCGATTCATTGATACCGCGATGGCCGTATGCGGTGGAAAGATAAATTGGGGCAGAAACCGCACCGGTTTTTTCATCAGTGCGATTTCCCAATTGGGCGAGTTCGGTTTCAATGGAATAAGTGGTCATAATCTTGCCTCAACACAGTCTAATTGCAAATAGTGTGTCATTCTGACACAAAGCAGCAGGCGATTAAAGCACCGAATATCCGTAACCTCAAATCAAAACCGCACTTTGATTAAATTTCACAAAAATCACTCATTTTTTCGGCAATCAGGCAAAAAATTGCAATCAAACATTGACAGTAAATCAGAAGTCAGTAAAATGCCCACCACTGATTAACGATGTGTTATATCATCGTTTAGTGTGCGGGAATAGCTCAGTTGGTAGAGCACAACCTTGCCAAGGTTGGGGTCGCGAGTTCGAGTCTCGTTTCCCGCTCCAAACAAATACTGGAACTAATTACTTAGTTACATAGTGGCGTGTTAGCAAAGAGGTTATGCACTGGATTGCAAATCCATGTAGCTCGGTTCGATTCCGGGACACGCCTCCATCAAATCAGTGCCCGAGTGGTGAAATCGGTAGACACAAGGGATTTAAAATCCCTCGGCTTTCGGGCTGTGGCGGTTCAAGTCCGCCCTCGGGCACCATTTAAAAAATGATTTAAAACCAAAAGATAGCTACTATATGTAGCTTTTTTTATACCTGCGATTTTCCATCTTCTCTGGCTAGATTCTACTGCCGATGGCTGTAAGAAAAAATGATACGAGCAAAATGATAAAAAATATGTTTAAATTATAAAATTAAGTCTATTTTTTATCACATTGCATGCTAATTTATCAATCCGAAGGTGGCTTTTTATATGCCTTACATAAGCTCTTTACTCAGTAAAATGAGAGGCTGCAAGCAAAACTTACTGCTATCAGCCTTATTTTTATCTATATCACCGCTGTTATCCGCACAATCTTATGTGGTTTATGATTTTACCAATAACAAAGTGTTAGAAAGCCGTTCACCCAATAGTGTGCTTCCGATTGCCTCGGTCACAAAATTGATGACTGCCAATGTGTTTTTAGAAAATAATCGTAATCCTAACTGCACCGCGCGTATCACTAATGAAGACAACGACAATATTAAAGGCACCCGTACCAAACTGCCTAAAAATACACCGATTGCCTGTTCGGAATTATTGAAAGCGATGTTTGTGCATTCGGATAACTATGCTGCCCATGCTTTATCTCGCTCTGCGGGCATGAGTCGAGCTCGATTTATTCAAAAAATGAATGAAAAAGCGCAAGTATTAAAAATGAACTCAACTCGTTTTAGTGATAGTTCAGGCCTATCTAACCGTAATATTTCCAGCGTGATGGACTTGGTGAAGCTTGCTAAATACTCACTACGCAAACCCGAATTAAAAGCGCTCTCCAACACCCGTGCGACCTATATTCGCGCCAATCGAACCAACGTATTTATGCAAAATACCAATAAATTAGTGCGCGAAGAGATATTTGATGCTTCTATCAGCAAAACAGGCTATATCCGTGAATCAGGCTATAATTTAGTCTTTATCAATAAATATAGCTGCAATAATAATGCGACCATCGGCGTGATTAGCCTCAATAATAAAAGCTCCGCCGCCCGCTCAAACTTTACCAAAAACAAACTCAAAGCCTACGGCTGCCTCGCACTCAATGATTTGATTATTGATGAGAGTAACGACCAAGATATTGAAGCCTACGATCAACTTGGCTTGGATCGATTGATAGAACAGGTATCAAATTAGATTTTGATACGGTAGCAAGGTACTCTTTTATATTGGAATTGCTATTTGATGGCTATTTTTAATTTAAAAACCTAAAACTAAGGCGGAAATTTATCCGCCTTTACTGTAATCAAACATTAACTCTCAAAAATCGAACAGTATCAGCCGAGCTGCTGAATTTTCTTTACCACGCTGCTGGTTGAGTAGCCGTTTTCAAAATTCAACACCCGCACATCGCCACCGTTCGCCCACACCTCTTGGCTGCCGGCAATCTCTTCCGCTTTATAATCACCGCCTTTGACTAATAAGTCCGGTAAAATCTCGCCAATTAAACGCTGTGGCGTATCCTCTTTGAATTCGACCACCCAATCAACCGAAGAGAGTCCTGCTAACACTGCCATTCTTGCAGCTAGCGAGTTGATCGGTCGACTTTCCCCTTTTAATCGTTTCACCGATTCATCGGAATTCACCGCTACAATCAGACGATCACCTAATTTACGCGCATTTTCTAGATAAGAGACATGCCCCGGATGCAAAATATCAAAGCAACCATTGGTCATCACGATTTTCTCCCCACGCTCTTTTGCTTCGGCAACACTGCTTTTTAACTGCACTTCGTCCATAATTCCAAAACCAGTTTCACCGCGGTGATGAATCGCATTTTCCAGCTCTACCGGCGTAACAGTCGATGTTCCCAGCTTACCGACCACAATACCGGCAGCAACATTTGCCAAATAGCAAGCCTCTTCCAAACTACGTCCATCGGCAATCGCCGTTGCCAGCACACTGATAACCGTATCTCCGGCACCGGTCACGTCAAACACCTCTTTGGCTTCGGTCGGCAGATGAAACGGCTCAGCATTCGGGCGTAGTAATGTCATACCTTTTTCCGATCGGGTCACTAGCAACGCCTCTAATTGATAATCTGCAATCAGCTGTAACCCTTTTTGTTGAATCGCCTGTTCATCAACACAATGTCCGACTACCGCTTCAAATTCAGATAAATTCGGCGTTAATAACGTTGCGCCGCGATAACGTTCAAAATCAGTGCCTTTAGGATCAATTAATACCGGTACGTTAGCTTGTTTCGCTACTTGGATCATCTGTTGCACCGCATTCAGTGTGCCTTTGCCGTAATCCGATAAAACCAACGCACCACTCTGCGCAATGGCACCTTGTAATTTTTGCAACAAAACCGCACTTTCAACATCATGAAAGTTTTCTTCAAAATCTAAACGCAAAAGTTGCTGATGACGGGACAGAATCCGTAATTTAGTGATGGTAGGGTGCGTATTCAGTGCCACAAAATCACAGTTAATCCGTTGTTGTTGCAGCATTTTTTCCAGTGCCAAACCGGCTTCGTCCTGTCCGGTTAATCCCAATAATTTTACTTCGACATTCAAACTGGCAATATTCATTGCCACGTTAGCGGCTCCGCCAGCCCGTTCTTCATTGTTTTGTACCCGCACCACCGGCACCGGTGCCTCCGGTGAAATTCGGTTGGTGGCGCCAAACCAATAGCGGTCGAGCATCACATCCCCGAGCACCAAAACTTTCGCTTGTTTAAATTGAGTCGAATATTGTGTCATCATTTGCTCCTGATAAAATTTTTCTGATTTTAGCATAAAAATGTTTATTTATAATTTTTTCCGTTAAACTATAGCAAAGTTAAAAATATCAGATGAATACAGGAATGATGGATGGCTAAAGCATCACAAATACCACACTTTAAAGCCACTTTTTTGCACCCTAAATATTGGCCGTTCTGGATTGGATTGGCTTTTTTCAGGCTGCTGTTATTACTCCCCTATCCCTTTTTGTTAAAAATAGGCACGGGATTAGGCTGGATTTTTTCTAAATTGAGCATCGGCAAAAAACGAGCAAAAATTGTTCGCCGCAATCTGGAGCTTTGCTTCCCGCAAAAAAGTGAATCGGAACGGGAAGCCATTTTGCAAAAAAATCTCTATTCAGTGGGTATGGGCATTATCGAAACCGGTATGGCGTGGTTCTGGTCCGATAACCGGATAAAAAAATGGAGCACTGCCAGCGGCATTCAACATATTAAAAATCATCTCGATGGCGGGATTATTTTAGTCGGGGTACATTTTTTAACCTTAGAACTCGGTGCGCGGATTATCGGCTTGCACCAACCTGGTATCGGCGTTTATCGTCCCAACGACAATCCGGTATTTGATTGGATACAATACAAAGGACGAATTCGTTCGAATAAAGCGCTGCTCGACCGAAAAGATCTGCGAGGTATGATTAGGGCGCTACGCGAGGGAAACATGATCTGGTATGCACCAGACCATGACTATGGACGTAAAAACGCCGTCTTTGTGCCCTTTTTTGCGGTTCCCGATGCCGCAACTACCACCGGCTCGTACTATTTACTGAAATCAGTGCCGAATGCACATGTTGTGCCGTTCGCACCATTACGCAACAATGACGGTTCCGGCTATCATCTATCTGTATCTGAGCCGACTGCTTTCCCAGTATTACCGGATCAAAAACAGCTTGCGATAGAGATGAACCAACTGGTAGAACAAGAAATATTAAAAGGCGTTGATCAATATATGTGGCTGCATCGTCGCTTTAAAACGCGTCCAAACGAAGATGACCCATCACGCTATTAACGAAAAAACCGCACTTGAAGTGCGGTCGAAGTAGCCAATATCAGTTTTTTATAAAAGGATTGTTCTGTTTTTCGAGACCGATTTTAGTCGCTGGGCCGTGTCCGGCGATCACGATCATCTCGTCATTTAATTTAAACAGCTTTTGCCTAATTGAAGACAACAGCTGTTGATGATTACCGCGCGGAAAATCGGTGCGTCCGACACTGTTGTAGAACAGCACATCACCGCTAAACGCAATATTTTTTTGCTGTTCGATAAAACCAATATGTCCGGGAGTATGACCCGGCAAATGAAGAATTTCAAAATTCATATCACCAACAGTGATGATCTGCCCTTCCTTATCCAACCAATGATCGGGATAAAATACGGCTATTTCCGCTAAACCGAAACGTTGTGACTGCGCCGGTAGCGAGTCAAATAGAAATTGGTCGGCACTATTAGGCCCCCAAATCTCCACTTGAAAATGCTGTTTCAGCCGATCGGCAGCACCAACATGATCTAAATGCCCGTGCGTCAGCAGGATTTTTTCTAACTGAAGCTGTTGCGTTTCAATAAACTCGATTAACTTCTCAGCTTCACCACCGGGATCGATGATTGCAGCATTTTTCTGTTCATCCCAAATAATTGAGCAGTTTTGCTGAAAAGCGGTAACGGGAAGAATTTCAACATGCATAACATCACCGCCGTTTAGCTACCGCTCCAAGTGCGGTTAGGTCCAGTATCAATATGCACAAAGTTACTACGCGGATAATACCCAACTCCGCCATTATTTAAGCTAGTCGCCACTTTACGCACTTTCGCCAATGAAATGCCGTCAATCCGGAAGTCAATCGCTTGTCCACGAGTATGATAACTATTTTTCGCCACACCACGACTGCGAGCATTCATTGCGGCATTGGTTGCCGGTGCTCGATAACCACAGATAATTTGGATTTCGGTATTGCGAAGTCCTAAATTACCCTGAATTTGATAAAGCTTGCTGAACAGCTGCGGTTCGATGCGATGAATTTGCTGGGTACGGCGATCACGTAGCAGATGATCCAATTTTTTCAAATCGACTGCATTCGCAATTTTGCCATTTTTTAGCTGAGAAGTCAGACGTTCACCGGTATTGATATTTCTAAAAGTGAGCACTCGCGGTTTTGGTGTAGACACTGCCGCCAAGACTTCACTCGGCAAAAGTGCAGCACCTAATACCACTCCCCCCAATGCCAGCCAGCGACGGCGTTGATGATTAATTTCAGTCATAATATTACGATAAGTTAAGATTCTTAAATTGGAATAAATAATGCTCTTACTTCGACGACAAAAAAGAGCATAAGTTCAGTTTTAATGAAACGACTTAGGAAAACATAAAAAAAGCTATTATTCAATAGCTTTTTTATGATTTTCAGAGCAATGTCTCAAATTAATCGGCTTTAAAGCAATATTTGTTTAATTGCCTTCCAATTTACATCGGTTTTTGCCAATTTTTTATCATGGCCATAAATATCCGGCACCGTATGAATTTTGCCGTTATCCACCCACGCCGTAACATAATAGAGATAAACATCATCACGTTTACTTAAGTTAGCTGATGTGGTTTTCTTACTGGCAAGCACTTGATTTTTGCGCTCAGCACTCCAACCGTTCTCGCCCAGCAGCAAACTCGCCAGCTCATCGGATTTATGCACCCGAACACAGCCAGAACTCAACGCTCGGTCATTACGCGCAAACAAACCTTTTGATGGTGTATCGTGCAAATAGATGGCATCACTGCTCGGCATATTGAATTTATAGCTGCCTAAAGCGCTGTCACCACCCGGTGCTTGACGCAAACGGTATGGGAAATTTTTTGCCGTCATATTCTCCCAATCAATGGTATAAGGGTCAATCGTTCTCCCTTGTCCGTCGATAATAGTGTAGCCTTTACGATAAATATAACTTGGATCTTGCCGCACTTTCGGAATAATATCTTGATTGATATTCCGTACCGGCGCATTCCATGGTGGATTAACCACCACATTACTCAAACGGCTGTACATCACCGGAGTTTGGCGATCTTTTTTACCGACAATCACTTTCGACTGTAATACCAACTGTCCATCACGATAATAATATAGTTGGTAAGTCGGGATATTAACGAAAATGCCGTCAGTTTTGTTCGGCAATAATCCTAAGCGCTGAGCATTAATCGATAATTTATATAAATTATTGCTCAAATTCTGATTTAACACATTACGCGTTCCTGCCCCGACAATCCCGTCCGCTGTTAAGCCGTTTTTCGCTTGAAAAGCTTTTACCGCAGCTAACAATTCATCACCATAAATATCATCATTAGCAGAATAATCAGCGCTGAGGAAACCTTTACTTTGCAAAAGTATCGCCAAATTTTTAACATCTGCTGAACGCACACCGGGCTTCAAGGTTTCATTGACCGTTACCGAACTACCAATATTATCCGGCAATGAAACTAATACTTTATCGGCAGTTTGCTGATATTGTTTATTGGTTGGCGCTAAGTGTTGAACAAACGCAGCTAAACGGCCATCAGTGATAGCTTTCTTCCAATTTTCTAAACCAAGTTGGCTAGGTAATGCAGCTTTATACCCACTATTACCATACAGCCATTTGGTCGAATATTTTTTCAAATTCTCTTGATAGTGCAAATAGTTTAAAAATGCATCACTTAGTAAAATATCACGTTGCATAACACCATCTGTACGACTGATAAGCGCTAATTGCTCCGCCGAAGTAGCAGAAACACCACTCAATACCCAAACCACATACTGTTGCAAAAACGCTTTTTCAGCAGTTTTGTCTGTCCAAATCGGGGCAAATTCGTTAGCCGCATATAAATCTGCCAAAGCCGCTTCAAACTGAACCGGGGTTCCGGCTAAAAGTTGTTGTAGTTTTTGTTGTGCCTGTAAGGCAGCGGCAATTTGCGCTTCATCGACAACCGCACTTTCAGCGATATTAACATCAACTTCCGGCTGCACTGCCTCAACGGTTTGTACTGCTTCCGCCACAACCTGTTGTGTTGGATTTACCGCTTGCAACGGCGTTTCAGTAGCGGTTTGCTCTGCGAAAACAGACACCGAAAAAATCAGACCTGCCAAACAATATAAATTGCTTATTTTGTTTTTTTTGAACATATTTCAACCTTTTGGTATAAAAAACTGGCGATATTTTAACAAATTTAAGGCAATGATTAAATACAAATTTACTCAGTAAAAAAGCACACGAGAAAACCAGACAGCCTAACTAAATTCTGTTAAAATTTTTATTTTAAATTAGATAAATAGGAATATATGAAATTTTTATCATTTAACATCAATGGATTAAGAGCTAGACCAGCACAATTAGAAGCAATTGTCAGCAAACACCAACCTGATATTATTGGTTTGCAAGAAATTAAAGTCTCCGATGAAGATTTTCCCTATCATTTAGTTGAACATTTGGGCTACCATATTTTTCATCATGGTCAAAAAGGACATTATGGTGTCGCTTTACTTTGTAAACAACAACCGTTAGCAGTACGCCGTGGCTTCCCTGGCGACACAGAATCAGCGCAAAAGCGGATTATCATGGCAGATTTGGCAACAGCATATGGCACACTAACCGTTATTAACGGTTATTTTCCACAAGGCGAAAGTCGCGACCATGAAACCAAATTTCCGGCTAAAGAAAAATTTTATGCCGATTTACAAGACTATCTAGAAAACCATCTTCCGCCTGAAAATCAAGTTATTTTGATGGGTGATATGAATATCAGCCCAACGGATTTAGATATTGGGATCGGTGAAGAAAACCGTAAGCGCTGGCTGCGTACCGGCAAGTGCTCATTTCTCCCGGAAGAGCGCGCGTGGTTACAACGTCTGTTAAGCATTGGCCTGATCGATACCTTCCGGCAGCAGCATCCGCAAGCGAATGATAAATTCTCGTGGTTTGACTATCGTTCTAAAGGTTTTGATGAAAATCGCGGCTTACGCATCGACTTAATTCTTGCCAATACCGCACTTTCACAACATTGCGTTGAAACTGGTATTGATTTGGAAATTCGAGCAATGGAAAAACCCTCTGATCATGCACCGATTTGGGCTTCATTTAAATAGGTAATTTATTATGGAATCGAAAAATAGTTGGCAAACTTATCGTACTTCAATTAAAGGAACGGAAGCCATAATCACCGTAAACTTAAATATTACTGAAAAACTGGATACCCATTTATACCCATATGTCACTCATTTTTCAATTCCTTTTGCGTTTAATTCTACTGAAGCTATCTATGAGCAGGCGCAGTTAGATCAATTATCACAAACATTGCTACCATTAATGTCAATTGGCGAAAGCTTGTTCGTTGGCTATATTCTTTTGCAAAATAAAGTTACACTCTATTTTTATACTAAACACAGCGAGAGCTTTCATTCCCAGTTGCAGCAAATGAAATTAGATCATATTGATGAGATTGTCAGTCAAAGTGATCCAAACTGTGATTTATACTATGATTTTCTACTTCCATCCTCATTAGAAATGAAATTAAATGCTACTGTAGAAACATTAGCACTGCTTCATCAAGAGGGAGAGGATCTTTCACTATTACATGCCATCACTCACAAGTTTCAATTTGAAAATAGAGAGCTGATGGAAGAATTTATTGATTTTTACGCCCAACAATCGCTATTCAACATACAATATACCGATAAACCTGTTGAATATGATGATGAAGCATTTTATTTAGTCACATTGCAACATGAATCCGCTTTAGATGATGATAGTATTTTTAATTTGGTCGAAGAATTTGAGCTGCAAGCCGAGGAATACGCTGGTGAATACAATGGTTGGGAATGTCAAATATTAAACCAAGCCGGAAAATCATTACATTAACCCAAGTGCGGTTTGACCGCACTATTTTTTCATTTTGCCTTTTTCACCCCACTGTGACTGCTGTGGGGTATTTTTGTAATTTTGTAATCGAACGACACTCCACAGCGCTCTCAAAACCGCACTTTAACCACGATTAGCCTCGCTTAGCCGCAAACGCAAAAAACCCCTAACATCGCTGCTAGGGGTTCTCACTTTACTTACTTTCGTGTTCTTTGTATTTTTCGTGTTCGGTAAAATCCGGCGGTGTCCTACTCTCACATGGGGAGACCCCACACTACCATCGGCATTACAGCATTTCACTTCTGAGTTCGGCATGGGTTCAGGTGGGACTACTGCACTATCGCCGCCGGAATAATTCGGCTTGATTGTCTTGTTTCTTTGTTCTTTCAGTTTTTTTACTTCACTTTATTTCACTGTTATTATTCGGTCACAAGCTATTACTGATTCAAACTCTCTGAGCTTTGT
>NZ_SMCP01000013.1 GCF_004342725.1 Testudinibacter aquarius
TAGGCTTCATCTAATCTAAAAAAGTATTTTGACCCACTACGCCCAAAATAAAACCCACTATCCATAAAAATTAGTGGGTTTGTCAGCAGTCTGAAGCAGCCTTTCGGCTGCTTTAGAGAGTTGATCATCAGTTGATCGTAAGACCGCACTTTTGCTAAATTTAGGCTTGATCGCCGATCAGCACGGATTCCAATGCGATTTCGATCATGTCGTTGAAGGTTAATTGACGTTCTTCAGCGCTGGTTTGTTCGTGGGTACGGATATGGTCGGAAACGGTGCAGATACACAGCGCTTTGGCGCCGAATTCAGCGGCAACACCGTAAATACCGGCGGCTTCCATTTCTACGCCCAAAATGCCGTATTTTTCCATCACATCGAACATCGCCACATCCGGCGTGTAAAACAGATCGGCAGAGAAGATGTTACCGACCCGCACGTTTACCCCTTTTTGTTTCGCCGCTTGCACCGCTGCCTGTGTCATATCAAAGTCGGCAATTGCGGCAAAATCATGATCTTTAAAGCGAATACGGTTGACTTTTGAGTCGGTACAAGCACCGGCACCGATCACCACATCACGCAATTTGACATCCATTCGTACCGCACCGCAAGAACCGACACGGATGATTTTGTTGACACCGTATTCGGTGATCAGCTCTTTAGCATAGATCGAGCAAGACGGAATCCCCATGCCGTGCCCCATAACCGAAATTTTGCGCCCTTTATAAGTGCCGGTGTAACCCAGCATATTACGCACATTGGTCACTTCTTTGGCGTCATCTAAAAAGGTTTCTGCAATATATTTAGCGCGCAGCGGATCGCCCGGCATTAAAACAACATCGGCAAAAGCGCCGTCAACAGCATTAATATGTGGAGTTGGCATAATTTTAGTCCTCTTTTTTAATCAGTTATTTTTAATTCAATTATTTATTAAAGTTAATCATTGATGTGCCGTAATCCATTGGCGACAGGTCAAAATAATTAGCAATGGTTTGTCCGATGTCGGCAAAAGTTTCACGTTTGCCCAAGAAGCCTTTCGGTACCTCGCTGCCGTACAGCAACACCGGCACATGCTCACGGGTGTGGTCAGTACCTGTCCAAGTCGGATCACAGCCATGATCAGCGGTAATAATCAGTAAATCGCCCTCTTCCACCAGTTTCAATACTTCCGGCAGACGCGAATCAAAATATTCCAACGCTTGGGCATAACCTGCCACATCACGGCGATGGCCATAGTCCGAATCAAAATTGACAAAGTTCGGGAACACAATCGTATTATCACCAGCGGCTTTGATCTCAACAATCGTTTTGTCGTAAATCTCTTCCAATCCGGTTGCTTTCACTTTGCTCGTGATGCCGGTGTGGGCATAAATATCAGCGATTTTACCGATAGAAACCACTTCGCCTTGTTTTTCGTCGACCAGTTTTTGCAGTACCGTGGCTGATGGTGGTTGCACCGAATAATCATGGCGGTTGCCGGTACGTTTGAAATTACCGGCTTTGTCACCCACAAACGGACGGGCAATGACACGACCGATATTGTAGCCTTCCAACTCTTCACGTACGATATGGCACAACTCATACAATTTCTCCAAGCCGTACGCCTCTTCATGGCAGGCAATCTGGAATACGGAATCGGCAGAAGTATAGAAAATCGGTTTGCCGGTTTTCATGTGTTCTTCGCCCAAATCATCCAGAACAACGGTACCGGAGGAGTGGCAGTTACCCAAATAGCCCGGAATACCGCTCTTTGCTACGATTCGGTCTAACAGTTCTTGTGGGAAGCTGTTTTGATGATCTTTAAAATAGCCCCAATCAAACAACACCGGCACCCCGGCGATTTCCCAGTGACCTGATGGCGTATCTTTACCGGATGAAATCTCTTTGGCAAAGGCATAGCCGCCGATCACGTCTGCATCGCCATCCATTCCTGCCGGCACACGCCCGGTTGATTCTTTTGCTGCCAATGCCAACCCCAATTTAGTCAGGTTAGGCAGTTTTAACGCACCGCTGCGCTCGGCGTTATCCGCTTTGCCTGCTGCACATTGCTCAGCAATATGCCCTAAGGTATCAGACCCGACATCTCCAAATTTATCCGCATCGGCGGCAGCCCCGATTCCAAAGGAATCCATCATTAAAATAAAGACTCTTTTCATGTTATTTTCCTATTGTTATGACTATTGTTATAACTATTGATATCACTAATATCCACTCGTTGTTTTAGACTGGCTTTTACCACTTAAAGTTCCCAACAAATCGTTCAGCAACCCAGAGGCGCCAAAACGGAAATGTGTCGGGTTGATCCAGCCAGCGCTGAGAATATCTGCGGCTAATTGCAGATACTGCTGTGCATCTTGTGCGGTGCGTACACCACCGGCCGCTTTAAAACCGACCCGATCTTGCACTTGCAAATCCACAATGGTTTGTAACATAACCGCAGCGGATTCCAAGGTCGCATTGACTTTTACTTTACCGGTCGAGGTTTTGATAAAATCGGCACCGGCACGAATCGAAATTTCAGATGCCAAACGGATCAACTCCGCTTGCTGTAATTCACCGCTTTCGATGATCACTTTCAACAGCACGCCATTCTCGGCACAGACTTGTTTACAACGACTGACCAAATCGAAACCGCACTTTTGATCACCATTGATCAAAGTGCGGTATGGAAACACCACATCGACTTCATCTGCACCGTAAGCAATGGCTGCTTTGGTTTCAGTGACCGCAATTTCGATGTCGTCATTGCCGTGTGGAAAATTGGTTACGGTGGCGATTTTCACCTGGTTCAAGCCAAGCTGGCGCAAGGTTTTGCGCGCAATCGGAATAAAGCGTGGGTACACACAAATCGCCGCCGGCGAACCAAAATCTGTTTTTGCCTGCCGGCACAATTCGATAATCACCGCATCGCTGTCATTATCGTTTAAGCTGGTCAAATCCATCAAACTTAACGCCAGTTTGGCTGAAGTCTGTCTATTTTCTAATCTATTCATTATGACACTACCTTGTTACATAAAATACCAATGACAAACACCACGCCTGGCGTGGTGTTTAAATATTAGCAGTTTTTTGACGAATTATCCGACTAATACTGCACCGGTCAAACCGATAAACAAGCCGGCAATTGCGGCACTCATCAGGTTCGACAAAGAACCGGCGATAACCGCTTTAATCCCTAACCGAGCGACATCGGAACGACGGTTTGGCGCCATAGTACCTAAACCACCAATCAAGATTGCAATAGAGCTGAAGTTAGCGAAACCACACAAAGCAAAAGTAATGATAGCTTTAGTTTTTTCAGTCAGCACCATCGGCGCTTCGGCACCCAGATATTTGACAAAATCCATGTAAGCCACAAATTCATTGATGACTAATTTTTGTCCGATCATTGAACCTGCGACTTGTGCTTCATTCCATGGCACCCCGATAACATATGCCAACGGTTGGAACACCCAGCCTAAAATAATTTGCAGTGACAGCTCCGGATAGTTAAACCAACTGCCGATACCGCCGATAATCCCGTTCAACAAGGCAATCAAGGCGATAAATGCCAATAACATTGCGCCTACATTCAGTGCCAACTGCATACCGGAAGACGCCCCCGCAGCAGCGGCATCTAACACATTAGACGGTTTTTCTTCCACCGCATCGTGATCCAAATCATCATGCGGATGTTCAGTTTGTGGAATCAAAATTTTAGCAAACAGCAAGCCACCCGGTGCCGCCATAAACGAGGCTGCAATCAAATACGGCAACGGTACTCCCATTTGGGCATAACCGATCATGACTGCCCCGGCAACCGACGCCAAACCACCACACATAATCGCAAACAGCTCTGATTCGGTCATTTTGGCGATATACGGTTTCACAATCAACGGCGCTTCAGTTTGCCCAACGAAAATATTGGCGGCTGCCGACATAGATTCTGTTTTGGAGGTTTTCAACACCAGTTGCAGGAAACCACCGATAATTTTGATCACCCACTGCATTACGCCGATGTAATACAACACTGAAATCAACGATGCGAAGAAAATGATGGCTGGCAATACCCGTAACGCAAACACGAAACCACCACCGCCAAAGACCTCGAACATTTTGTCGCTGACCAAGCCGCCAAATAAGAAACCGATACCATCATTACCATAATTGATTACTTTCTGTACACCTTCCGCAGCAGCTAAAAGTGCATCACGCCCAGCCGGCACATAAAGAATCAATGCACCGATACTGACTTGAATCGCTAATGCTCCCAACACCGTACGAAGGTTAATCGCTTTACGATTGTTTGATAATAGGAATGCAATGCCCAACAGCACAATGATGCCTAATATGCTCATTAATGAGTCCATAATTACCTCTAGAATAGTCTTTAAAATTTTTGTTATAAAAAATATAGCTTAAAATATATCAATTTCTATTAAAGATAGTCGATTTGATAGCCTATTGATTGGTGCAACTATACGCCTTTTTCTAAAAAAATCTGAAAATAATTTCCATAATGCGATCAAAATCAACTAATCATAAAAATATTCTAATTTCTTGATTAAAAACACAGCAAAATATTGATTTAACAAACCGTTATTACCTTGTTGATACCGCACTTTCTGGCATATTGTTCCAGCTGATTCATATAGCCGATGTCCGGGATATAAGCCGTAATACCATCTGGATCGCGCGTGCCTTTGGCGTGCACTCGAATCAGCTTAAAAATCACTTCTGGATGCCCTTTGAGCAACGTTGCTGTCTGTTCGATCAACTCGTAACTATCAACAAAATCGAGCATCACAACCAAGCGGACTTCTTCAATTTTTCCCAGCGCTAACAGACGGCGCAAATTGTCAAGATTGCGGGTCAAATTTGCCGACTTCATTCGCTGTGTCGTGATCAAATTGTCCGGCACTTTTCCGCTCTGATTTTTACGCTCGAAGCAAAGTGCTTGCAAGCCCAAGCCACTGCCTTTCAGATCAAATAAAAATTTGTCGGTCAGCGCAATCAACTCTTGCATCGGTTCAAACTCAAAAAAACCACTCGAATCCAAATAACAACTTAAACCCAGTTGGCGCAACGCCTGAAACAGCGGCACTAATTTACGATGGTGAATGGTCGGCTCGCCGCCCGAAATCGTCACGCCACGAATAAACGGCATTGAATCTTGAACTTGATCATAGAGATAACGCAGACTAACCCGTTTACTGTCAGCGCTGTACCTTGGAATGGTTTCCGGATTGTGGCAATACAAACAGTTCAATTTGCAGCCTTGCAGAAAAATACTGATGCGGTTGCCTGCGCCTTCAACATTAGAAAAAGGAATAATGCGGTGCAGCGGTAGCGTAATATTGGAAAGTGCGGTCAGCAAACCGCACTTTGAATCATTATCTGACAACAAACCGTTATCCGGCATTGACATTGCCCTGATCACGCAGTTGGCGGTCAAACACCTGCGCACAGTCATCGGTTCCCGCACCAAACCAAGTCGTATCGCGCAATACTGCCTCGCCTTGACGGAAACGTTCGACTTCGCTTTTCTTCACCAGATAGCCGGTAACTCGAATCAAATCGGTATTTTTCAGATAGGTGGTGATATAGCGATAATTCAGAGCAAAGGCGCCATCGATGATATCCACCACGGCATCAAGGTGATCAACATAGGTTTGATCAAAGACAAATAAGTCGCCAGTGCCGGATGGAAAATATTGATGATACGGCGCGGATTGTTTTAAGTGTGCTAATAAGGTCGGCTCTTGTCCGACTTTGACCCGATGTGCCGGCGTATTCAATTTATCTTCCGCATCAATACTGGCACCCACTTGGGCATGCAACAAATAGTGGTTGTCGGTTCTTTCGGCGTAAACCCCGATATGGCTGTCATTCACGCTTTTTAATTTTTGCATGATTGCAGTGGCAATTTCCTCACCTCGCGCACTCTGCCCAAAAGTTTCGTCCAAACCCTCTTGCCGCAACAGATGGTTGGTGGCATCAGCCAAACCGACAATCGCAAACATTCCGGTAAAATTGGTGCGCTTAATAAAGCCTTCTTGCTCCAAAAAGCTGGTCTTGAAAAAATTGCTCTGTTCGACAATAAATTGATGCCGCTTATCCATGGTAGAAAGTGCCAATTTAGCCACTTTCGGCAACAGTTG
Organism: Testudinibacter aquarius; assembly: GCF_004342725.1. Taxonomy (GTDB): domain Bacteria; phylum Pseudomonadota; class Gammaproteobacteria; order Enterobacterales; family Pasteurellaceae; genus Chelonobacter; species Chelonobacter aquarius. The sequence goes on from NZ_SMCP01000013.1 coordinate 6,138, forward strand.
TTCCACCATTTCCGTGACCGAGCTGCAAGCTCTGGCTATCGTGCCCAAACGCAAACGAGTCAACGTATAAGCCCCGCCGCATTCCGGCAAGGCGTTATAACAACTGGCAACGCCATACTCTTCGCCCAAATCGGCACGATAATAAGCATCATTGGCAAACGACGGCTTGGAAACCAGCAAACAGGCTTTTGCCGCCAACTCAGCAAATTCACGCGAGGTTTTGTTTTTATCATAACGAATCGTCATATTCGGCGTCGTGTTTTCCAGCTCGATCACCGCCTGTAGGATCAGTCGTCCGGCACGGGTTTCATAAGGGCCGATATTGGCGTGACAAAAAGAGTCCGGTACGGTTTTATCAATATGATTTAAAAAGCGTTTAATTTTGATATAGTCTTGCGCTTCATCGCAAATAAACGGCTCCAGCAAGCTGTCTAACCGTCCGATATAAACCGGAAACGTGGTAATCGACGGAACATGGGAGTAAATAATCAGCAATCCGTCCAACACTTCATCAAGGGTTTTCGGTACCGGCAGATCCAGAAAGCGACAACCATTTTTAACATAGACCGAATAATCCGGCAAAATGTAGCGCGGACGATAAACCGCATAGCCTTCATTCAAATCACAAATCATTTGATTTTGAAGATATTGCCACTCTTCATCGCTATAACCCAACAGGTCTCTTGGATCAAACAAACGCTCGGCAATATTACCTAATGTCATTAATTTTTGTTGATAGGTCAAATTTTCGGCTTTAACCGTGTCCAGAATATCCTGCAATGTTGCTAACATAACTGCTCCCTCAATATCCTCTACTCTAAAAAACAAATGGTATAGAATTCACCTTTCGCCCGCAAGATTAAAACTGTGATCACCGTCAACTAACCGGGATATTTTTCAATTTAGCTCACTGATACTAAAAAATAATTTAGCAATTGAGCAGAACACGATTAAAATGGCGTGGATATTGCTCACTCTCGGAAATCTATGACCGTTAATACCTTCAAAAAACAGTTCGCCGTTCTCCCAAAAACCAAATGGAGCGCCAGTCGGTTATGGGAGTTCAAAAGCCGGAGCTTCGTGCCGCTGTGCATTTCGCTGATCTTGGTCGGTATCGGGGAAGGATTTTTATTGGTCTCCAATCTCGGTTCTGCTCCTTGGACAATTTTGTCACAGGGCATCGCCCTGCAAACCGAAGTCAGTGTCGGCGTTGCTTCTTTTATCGTCAGTTGTCTGGTGATGTTATGCTGGTTTCCGCTGCATTTAAAAATCGGTTTAGGCACGGTGTTGAATATTATCTTGATCGCGATTGCGCTTGGCGTCACCGCTAAAATGGTCGCCTCGCCTGCAACCGCACTTGGACAGATCGGCTATGCTGTGATCGGCATTTTATTGATGGGCACCGGCTCTGCGTTTTACCTCACCTGCCATATGGGCGCCGGCCCACGCGACGGCTTAATGGTCGGACTATGCCAACGCTTTAAACTCAAAGTCGGTTTGGTGCGCACCCTAATGGAAAGCAGCGTCGCCCTGATCGGCTTTTTACTCGGCGGCACACTGGGCTTTGCCACGCTACTGTTCGCATTTTCTATCGGCTGGGTTATTCAATTAACCTTATACTGCTTCACGGCTTATGACAGCAAATAGGGTCTGTTATCTCGAATAAAAATATTGAGCTTATATTAGAGTGATGGATTGTGGAAAAATTGGTTTGGTGGAGATAGACGGGATCGAACCGACGACCTCTTGCATGCCATGCAAGCGCTCTCCCAACTGAGCTATATCCCCATAAGAATGGTTTTAATGACAGGTCACTAAAGTGCGGCTATATTAATAACCGCACTTTGATCTGTCAATCTGATTTCTGCAATTCTTTGCAATTTTGGCATCGAATGGCGAAAATTAAATCAGTTGTTTATGCTGATAACTTGTTTTGGATAAACTCCAGTGCTTTTTCAATTCGCACCAAGCTGCGTTCTCTGCCGATGCCGACCAATGTCACGTCCAGCGATGGCGATTGCCCGCTACCGGTCACGGCAACCCGTAGCGGCATACCCACTTTGCCCATGCCGATGTTTAATTCTGCTGCGGTTTGCTCGATCGCTTGATGAATATCCTGTGCATTCCAGTCATCAAGTGCGGTCAGCTTTTGCAACACCACGCTAAGCGGTTCGATTGCAGCGGCTTTAAAATGTTTTTTGACCGCACTTTCTTCAAATTCAGAAAAATCTTCAAAGAAATAACGGCTTGCCACAGCCATCTCTTTTAAGGTTTTACAACGTTCGCCGAGCATTTGCACCACGCTTGCCAAACTTGGGCCATTGCTGGTGTCGATCTGCTGATCTTGCATATGCCATGCCAGATAGCCTGCGACTTTTTCCGCCGGTAATTCGCGGATATAGTGGTGGTTCAACCATAATAGTTTATCGTGGTTAAACGAGCTGGCGGAACGACTGACCGAGGTCAAGTTAAATAACTCGACCATCTCTTCACGACTAAACACTTCCTGATCACCGTGCCCCCAGCCCAAACGCACTAGGTAATTGTTTAGCGCTTCCGGCAGATAACCGTCATCGCGATATTCCATCACACTGACTGCACCATGGCGTTTGGACAGTTTTTGCCCGTCTTCGCCTAAAATCATTGAAACATGCGCATACACCGGCACCGGGGCACCCAGCGCTTTTAAGATATTGATTTGACGTGGCGTATTGTTGATGTGATCTTCACCGCGCACAACGTGAGTAATCCCCATATCCCAATCGTCCACCACCACACAAAAATTATAGGTTGGCGAGCCATCAGTACGGCGGATAATCAAATCATCCAGCTCTTGGTTGCTGATCTCAATTCTGCCACGGATCGCATCCTCAAAAACCACCGAGCCTTCGGTCGGATTTTTAAAACGCACCACGTGCGGTTGGGTTTCCTGATGCGTATCATCATGCAAGCAGTGGCGATCATAACGTGGCTTCTCTTTATTTTGCTCTTGCTGTTCACGCAAAGTCTCTAACCGCGCTTTGCTGCAATAGCAACGGTATGCCAAGCCTTGTTCCAGCATTTGGTCGATCACTTGATTGTAACGATCAAAGCGTTTGGTTTGATAATAAGGACCGTGTTCCCAGTGCATATCCAGCCATTCCATCGCTTCCAAAATCGCATCGGTTGCGGCTTGGGTGGAGCGTTCCAAATCGGTGTCTTCAATCCGCAATACAAATTCGCCTTGATTGTGGCGGGCATACAGCCAAGAGTAAAGTGCGGTACGTGCACCACCAACATGTAAAAAACCGGTCGGACTAGGGGCAAAACGGGTTCTGACTTTCACGCCAGGATTAAAATTGAACAGGGGTTGAATATCCATTGCTTGACCTTGTAAATTCGAGAATAAAAATAAAATACTGGATATTGTACTATGACTGACGGCTATTGATAGATAAAATTAATCTTAGATGTTTATTTTTGCGCCAATTAGCCCGAAAAAAATAAAAAACCGTTGACTGCAAAGCTGCACCCATTATAATGCTCGCTCACAACAAATGGGCGATTAGCTCAGTTGGGAGAGCACCTCCCTTACAAGGAGGGGGTCACTGGTTCGAGACCGGTATCGCCCACCACTTTTTCGTAAGTGTCTGTTTGTTGTTATAAGTTTGACCTAGCGGGCGATTAGCTCAGTTGGGAGAGCACCTCCCTTACAAGGAGGGGGTCACTGGTTCGAGACCGGTATCGCCCACCACTTTCCGCACAAACTTATCCCTTTGATTTTAAAGCAATCTTAAGTGGGCGATTAGCTCAGTTGGGAGAGCACCTCCCTTACAAGGAGGGGGTCACTGGTTCGAGACCGGTATCGCCCACCACTTAATTGTTTAAAATCAAAACCGCACTTAATCATTTGATAATTCCTCACTAATGATTATTGTCGGGCGATTAGCTCAGTTGGGAGAGCACCTCCCTTACAAGGAGGGGGTCACTGGTTCGAGACCGGTATCGCCCACCACTTTTCTTTTTTTCTCAAGATAAAATAGATCCAGCGCATAAATCACTTTATCCATTCTATGCCATTGTCACAATAGTTGGTATAATATTGAGACTGTTTATCAATAACATTAAAAATTTATGTTTGCCTTTCTCCGCTTCCCTTTTTTGCTGCTGTTGTCCAGCGCTTCAATGTTTGCGCTTTGCCGCCTGCTTTTTATCGGGCTGTATTCTGATTATTTTAGTACATTAACTTCAACACAATATTGGCATGTGTTTTGGCAAGGCTTTCGGTTTGATATGCATATCAGTGTGATTGTATTTTCACCGATACTATTAATTGCTGCTTTACCGCTAAAAGTTGTTCAAAAGCCGCTGTTACTGAAAAAACTCGCCTATATCGGGCTGCTGTTATCATTAATTATGTTGGCGTTAACCTTAATCGATATCACTTATTTCGGCGAAGTTTACCGCCATATCGGGCAGGAGCTGTTTCAACTCACCGACGATTTTGATCTGATTATAGAATTGGCATTAACCTCACGCATTATCTACACCTTAGCCGGTATTGTATTACTGATTTTATTTGCAATTTGTTATAAGAGTGCGGTTATCAACATCACTGCTCGCCAATCGGTGACATTATCTCAACCGATCTGGTTACGCTTTATTCTTTACGCTGCTTTCGTTCTGTTCTGTTTTTGGTTGGCGCGCGGCATGATTATACAAAGCCGCCCGATCGGTTATGCCGATGCCTTCAAACACAACGTCACATCTGCCGAATCCAATCTTATTCTGAACAGCGTATTTGTTATTGCGAAAGAGGCAAAAAACCGTCAATCTAATACAACACTTGATATTTTAACTGAACAAGAAAAGCAGCAATGCCACAAAAAATGCGTCGACAACTTTCAATTTAAGGCAACAGCAGCCTCCTCAAACAATACAAAGAAAAATGTGGTGTTTATTTTGCTGGAAAGTTGGAGTTATCAATATATCGACGGGCTCGCAGGCAGTCATTATCACGTCACACCGTTTATCGACAGCTTGATTCCGAAAGCACAAGTTTGGGATCGTTTCTACGCTGCAGGACAACGCAGTATTATCGGCATCCAAGCGGCGCTCACTTCAACACCGGCATTAAATAATTTTCCGGCACTCGGTTTTGGTCTGGAGTTAAATCGGCTGAATAAACCGGCTGAAATCCTCAATCAACACCACTACCGCACTTTAATGCTGCAATCATCGAATCGCCGCTCGTTTAATATGGATGGTATCGCCAGTATTCTCGGTTTTCAGGAATATTACGGCAAAGAGGATATACCTTTGGTTCGGCAATATCCGCAGGATACGCCAAAATTTGGCTGGGATTACGATAGCTTGATGTTTTTAAACCAAAAGTTGAATGAAACCGAATATCAACAAAAACCGTTTTTTGCGTTTTTATTTACCGGCACAACACATGAACCCTTTGCCGATCCCGGCGCTGAATTTCATGTCTATCCCCATGATAATGCCGACAAAAACGGATTTTTAAATACTTTGCGCTACAGCGATTGGTCTTTGCAGCAATTCATGCAAAACGCCGCACAACAGCCTTGGTACAATAACACTATTTTTATTTTTACTGCCGATCATGTCTTGAAAACCAGCTCTGACCATCTGCATGAACAATTTCATATCCCATTGATTATCTATACTCCCGATGGCAGCTTAGCACCGCTGCGCCAGCAAACATTAGCAACGCAATATGACTTGCTGCCAACCTTGTTTGATTTACTTGGAATAGGCGACACCATCAGCACATTCGGTCAGTCGCTGCTGCATCCACAAATAGATAACCCACCGCTAATGCTCAATCGAGGCGATGCGATCGGTGTTATCTCAAATAGTGGAAGTGCGGTTTTAAATGGTGAGCAACAGTCAGAACTGAGCAATACTTCGCCAGCTTTACAACAAGAAATTCAGCAATTAAAGTGGAAAATTATTGGCGCAGAGCAAAAACTCAAGAAAAATCAATGGGTAGAATAATCCCCAAATTATCATAAATTTGGGGATTGTTGAGTTACTGAGTATGCCGCTGTTTCAACTTGCCAATCACATCTGCCCAAGATAAATCGGCATCTTGTAATAAGACGGTCAAGTGATAAGCCAAGTCCGCTGCTTCGCAAATGGTTTCATCACGATCTTTCACCGTGGCGGCAAGTGCGGTTTCCACTCCTTCCTCACCGACTTTTTGTGCAATACGTTTGGTGCCGCGCGAATACAGGTGTGCGGTGTAAGAACTGTCCGGATCGGCACCTTTGCGTTCGGCGATCAATCGCTCCAACTTGCTGAAGAAAATCCAATCCGGCTGCTCTTTATTGGCAAACTGGTGGAAACAACTTTCCGCCCCGGTATGGCAAGTTTCACCAATCGGATCGGCTAAAATCAATAAGGTATCATTGTCACAATCCAGGCTCATATCCACAACATTGAGGAAATTGCCCGACGTTTCGCCCTTAGTCCATAAACGTTGCTTAGTGCGTGAAAAAAATGTTACCTTGCTTTCAGTTACAGTTTTTTCTAATGCTGCTTGGTTCATATAGCCAAGCATTAATACTTCGCAGGTTTCAACATTTTGCACGATTACCGGCAGCAGGTTATCCACTTTTTGCCAGTCGATTGTTTGCATATCTAACATTTTTTATCCTATTTTAGAAAAATCTTAGCACCGCACTTCCACCCCTTGCCCCGCAAGGTAGGTTTTCAGTTCGCCGATATTGATAATTTGTTTATGGAACACGCTCGCCGCCAGTGCGCCGTCCACATTGGCTTGCATAAACGCATCACGAAAATGCACCATTTCGCCCGCACCGCCGGAGGCAATCAACGGCACGTTACACACCGCACGCACCGCCCTGAGCTGAGTTAAATCATAGCCTTGACGCACGCCGTCCTGGTTCATCATATTCAACACGATTTCACCTGCACCACGTTTTTGCACCTCTTGCACCCAATCCAGCAGCTGCCAGTGGGTTTGACGGGTGCGGGTTTCATCGCCTGTATATTGATTGACCCAATACTTGCCGCTGCTTTGCTCGAACCAGCTGTCAATCCCGACCACTACTGCCTGTACCCCGAAACGATCTGCCAAGCGGGAAATCAACTCCGGATCCGCCAACGCCGGCGAGTTGATCGAAATTTTATCCGCACCGAAGGCGAACAGTTTTTCCGCATCGTCGATAGTTTTAATCCCACCGGCAACACAAAACGGGATATCGATCACTTGCGCCACCCGTTCAACCCAGCTTTTATCCACGGTACGCCCGTCCGACGAGGCTGTAATATCGTAAAACACCAGCTCATCGGCACTTTCATCGGCATAGCGTTTCGCCAACGGCACGATGTCGCCGATAATTTCGTGGTTGCGGAATTGCACGCCTTTCACCACCTGCCCGTCACGCACGTCTAAACAAGGAATTATCCGTTTTGCCAGCATTCAATCGCCTCCTCTACACTAAATTTGCCTTCTAATAACGCTCGCCCGATAATTACCCCAGCTACGCCCGTGCCTTTTAATGCAGCCACATCCGCAAGCGAGCCGATACCACCGGAGGATTGGAATTGAATTGTCGGGTATTTAGCACAAATTTCGCAGTATAGATCGACGTTCGAACCTGCCAAGGTGCCGTCACGCGAAATATCGGTGCATAACACATGTTGTAAACCGACTGATTGATAATCTTCGATCAATTCCTCCAGCGATACGCCGCTGGCTTCCTGCCAACCGCTGATGGCAATAATTTTTTCGCCGTTGGCGGCAATGTTCACATCTAACGCCAGCACGAACTTCTCCGCACCGTACTTTTCAAACCAGCCTTTGACCATCGCACGTTCTTTCACCGCAGTTGAGCCAATCACGATTCGATTTGCACCCACCGCCAATAAATCGGCTATATCTTGCTCAGTGCGAATGCCACCGCCCACTTGCACCGAGCAATTTGTCGCTTGAATGATTTCTCCGATTAATTTTGTTTGACGTTTCGCCGGATCTTTCGCCCCGGTCAAATCTACCAAATGCAACTGCTCCGACCCTTGCGCCACATAATCGGCAAAAAGTGCGGTCGGATTGGACGAATAGTTGGTCTGCTTGCCGTAATCGCCCTGATGTAAGCGCACCACTTGACCGTCAATCAGATCAAGTGCCGGGATAATAATGGATTTTTTCATTGTGGCTATCTTTCCTATTTTTTGTTAATTTTGGCAACATTGCTAATAAGTTCTGAAAAATCAATCGCTTTTTGTTGAGTGACCACGGATTTCCCAGTCTCTTGTTCTAAACTTTCCCGAGCCACCTTGGCGACATTACCACCACGTTTTGCCACTTCTCGATTTTCATCAAAGCCCTGCGGGTGGCTAATTTGAGTAATATCTTTCGTTGCGGCTTCCGCCAGCATATTTAAAACCAGTTCAGTGGTAGACATATTGTCGCGTAAACTCTCTTTTTTTAACCCTTTGAACGATTTATATTCACGCGTGGTCATTCCGCTCCAAGCTTGAGTAATTTCATTGGTTAAAATTGCAAATTCACGCCCTTGCTCCACCCCGTGATCCTGCCAAGCGTCGGTCAATTCTTTGCGCACCTGAATCGCCTGCAAACGTTGATTAATCCATTCACGGGAGTAGCCTTTCTTCGCATAGGTTTCCAACGCACGATCAATCGTCAGTTCAGGATCAATAATTTCATCCATCCGCTCCTTTGCCACTTCCGCCAACCACATTTTAAACGGCTCGGCTTTTGGCGATGGAATAGACTGGATAATACGGAAAATACCTTGTGTATCAGTAGCATCGCTCTTATACATTTTTCCATCAGTAGATTGAAATTTCAGTTGTACGATTTTTTCGTACAACTCATTTGCCCCTTCTTCAACCTGTAATTTTCGTTTTAAATCACTCCAGTATCGACGGGGATTATTACTTTCTGTTAATGCCAGAACAATATCCACCACACTAAAAAACCATTCTTGTTTTTCTTCGTCCCAAACTGAACGAATCTGGCTATTTTCAAACAATTTAATCTCACTCATCAGGTTTTCCCTCCACTCAATTTAACTGTAATTATATACAGTATTTTGCAAGTAAAAAACCGTCAATAAGCATTTCTGGAACAGTGATCGCAAAATGCGAGGATCTAACCGCACTTTAGGTATTTTCTACAAAATTGCGCAACAACTGTGCCCCGGCCTTGCCGGAGCGTTCTGGGTGGAATTGCACCCCGTAGAAATTGTTGTGACCTAGCGCCGCTGAAAACGCTACACCGTAATCACAAGTAGCAATGGTATTTTCGTTCGGCAGTACGGCATAGCCGTGAACAAAATAAAAATGGCTGTTTTGTTCAATCTCGGCAAACAGTGGGTGCTCCGCTTCATACTGCACTTGATTCCAGCCCATATGCGGCAACGGTAAGCCCGTATCGGGAATTAAATCCGTATGCCCCGACATTAAATTCAAGGTAGCTAAATTGCCTTCTGCAGAAAATTCGGTCATCAACTGCATGCCCAAGCAGATGCCCAACACCGGTTGACTGGCATTGAGAATAGTATCAATTAGTTGGCGCTCTTGTAGATTTTTCATCGCCGCAAGTGCGGTTCCCACTCCCGGCAACAGCAGTTTATCCGCCTGCTGAATCTCATTCAGATTCCGACTGATTTTTGCCTGATAGCCCAAACGATCCAGCGCAAATTTCACGGATGACAAGTTGGCACAGCCGGTGTCGATAATCACAATATCCATAGTTTTCCCTTATCTTTTGTGCCCTTATTTTAATTCCAAATATATTTCACTTCGCTGATTCACACCAATAACAGTATGATTCTCCTGTGTATTGTGCCCAGATTAAGTCTGTAAAAGCTAAATAGTGCAAATACAAAAGCGCAGACCGTTTCATCTTACTTTCTCAAAGTACAATTTGAATATAAGCTTTAATTGCGATTTTAATCAATTACTTGATTTCATACACAGTTACACTACACCCCGTAGTTAAGCCAATCGGGGCAACTTCATAATCTTTACCAGCCTCTGGAGTAAAAATCACTTTTTTTCCTGTGCAGCCTTTAAAAGTAACAATCACGGTATGATTAAAAATAGGATCATGGTGCTTATGCTGATTCCCCATAATCGAATTATTTACCGTTACCTCGCTACCGGCCGGAATAACAAATTCTTTAAAGAATGCTCCTGAAATAATGCCTGATAATTTGCTTGGATCTTTACTCAGCTCACTTTCCGGCATACCGATACTTTCATTACCTTTTGTTCCAATGAAAGATGAAAAGGCTTGTCCTAAACTACCACCCACATTGACAGTTTCTTTTTTGCCGTCAATGGATATTGCCATAATAGTCGGCCTGCCATTTTGCCCATATAAACGAATGCGAGCCTCATTTTCAGGATTATAGACTTTATCTTTAGTCGATAATTCCGTGTTTACACAACCAGTTAAAAGCAATATTAAAAAAGTTAATCCGATTTTTTTCATATTTCTCTCCATTATTATCACTATTAGTTTATTTGAAAATATTATCAGCGGGGCTCAATGCACATTTCACCACTACAACACCCCTTTCGAACTTGGCAGCTGGTCGCTTTCAATTCGAATCGCTTGGCGTAAGGTTCTGCCGAAACATTTGAACAGCGCTTCAACCTGATGGTGGGCATTTTTGCCTTTGACGTTTAAATGCAAAGTGCACGCCAAAGCATAAGAGAGCGACATAAAGAAGTGTTCTGCCATTTCGGTGCTGAAATCACCGACTTTGTCACGGGTGAATTTGGCTTTGAATTTCAGATACGGACGACCGGAGAGATCCAGCGCACATTCTGCTTTGCATTCGTCCATCGGCAGTACAAAGCCGAAGCGGGCAATACCACGTTTATTGCCTAAGGCTTGTTTCAGGGCTTCACCTAAGGCAAGTGCGGTATCTTCGATGGTGTGGTGATCGTCGATATGCAGATCGCCGTCCACTGTCACGTTCATGCGGAAACCACCGTGAGTGGCAATTTGATCGAGCATATGATCAAAAAAGCCTAACCCGGTTTTGATCTCATTCATGCCTTGCTCATCCAGCCAAACTTCAACCCGAATATCGGTTTCTTTGGTAGTGCGAACTACTGCTGCATGGCGTGGCTTAAAGCCCGGTTTGCGAATCCGTTTTGCCAGAATTTTTTCAACAATCAAATCCCAATTCAGATTTTCAGGGTGGTATTGCAAGCCGGTAATGCCCAAATTATCCGCCAGTTGCATATCGGTTGAACGATCGCCGATCACATAGCTGTGCTTCGGATCGAACAGCCCTTTATTAATATATTTTTTCAACAATCCCAGTTTCGGCTTGCGGCAGGTGCAGTTGTCTTCCGGGCGATGCGGGCAGATCAAGACATCATCAAATTCAATGCCCTGCGATTGAAACAGCTCCATCATCGCATTATGCGGCAGATCAAAATTTTTCTGCGGCAGTGACTCGGTGCCGAGACCGTCTTGATTGCTGACCATCACAAAACGGAAGCCTTTATCGCGCAATTTCAGCAATGCCGGAATCACGTTCGCTTCAAATTTCAGTTTTTCCAGCGTATCAATCTGAAAATCGGTTTTCGGTTCATCAATCAACGTGCCGTCACGGTCGATAAACAGAATTTTTTGTGGAGTGGTTTGTGTCATGATGTTGTCCTTATTATTTTGCGGAAATCGCCCGAATCGCTTCAACCACTCGGCGGTTTTCTTGTTCTGAGCCAATGGTAATCCGAATACAGTTGCTTAAGCCGAGAGCCTTGTTTTGATCACGTAAAATAATACCCTGATCCCATAAGGTTTTAAACACGTTTGTTCCGTTTTGGAGTTTGACCAGAATATAGTTGGCTTCACTAGCGAAAATTTGCGCCACGATAGGCAGCGATTGCAGTTGGTTAATCAGCCAAGTGCGGTATTCAATCACTTCGGCAGCCCGTTGCTGCATTTCCGCCAGACCGTTTTGATCGAGCGCCTGACAGGCTAAATCGGAGACCGGTACCGGAATCGGGTACGGTGCAATCACTTTTTGCAATATGTTGATCAATTCCGGATTTGCCAAGGTGAAACCACAACGCAACCCGGCGAGGGCAAAGGCTTTCGACAGGGTGCGGATAAGCGCCAAGTGCGGGTAATTTGCCAATTCGTTTGCCATCGTCGCCTGCGGACAAAATTCGATATAGGCTTCATCGACCACCACAACAGCACGATCACGGGTCATCTCCAATAAGGTTAACAAGTCCTCACGCTTGACGACATTACCGGTCGGGTTGTTCGGGCTACAGACGAAAATCACTTTCACTTGTTCAAGATTTTGTTCGATTTCGGCTAAATTCAACTGAAAATCCGCCGTCAGTGGCACGGTTGTGGTTTGAATGCCACAGGTTTCGGCGCTGACCGCATACATGCCGTAAGTCGGCGGACAATACAGCACTTTGTCGTCCGCTTCACAAAAGGCACGGATAATCAGTTCAATACTTTCATCACCACCACGGCTGACCAGCACATTCTCCGCTTTTAATCCGGCATAAGCGGCATAACGCTCCAGCAATTGTTGCGGTTGCGCTTCGGGATAGCGGTTAAACGTGCGGTTTTGCAGGTTGAGATCCGGCGAAGTCGCATATTCATTGGCATTCAGCCACACATCACCCTTACCGCCCAAACGGCGCGCCGATTGATACGGCGTTAAGGCTTGAATATTTTTACGTGAAAGTTGTGAAATAGTCATCATATTTTCCTCTTTATCCCATCTTCGCCAAGCGGATACTGACCGCCTGTTTATGCGCATCTAGCTGTTCTGCGGCTGCCATCAATTCGACTGTGCGTGCCAGTTCTTTAAAACCTTGCGGGGTGAGTTCTTGCACCGTCATGCGCTTGCTGAAATCCGCTAAACCAAGGCTTGAGCTGGTGCGCGAGTAGCCGTAGGTCGGCAACACATGGTTGGTGCCGCTGGCGTAGTCGCCCATGCTTTCAGGGGAATATGCGCCTAAGAAAATCGAACCGGCATTGTCCAGTTGCGGCAGTAACGCACGGGCGTTTTCCACTTGTACGATTAAATGTTCCGGTGCATAGCTGTTGCTAATTTCAACGCACTGCTGTAAATCCTCAGCGATAATGGTGCGGCTGTGGCTCAGGGCTTTGCGAGCGGTTTCGGCACGCGGCAGGCTGGCAAGCTGCTGTTCAATGGAAAGTGCGGTCTGTTCCGCCAATGTTTTGCTTGGGGTGAGCAAAATCACTTGGCTGTCTGCGCCGTGTTCTGCTTGTGATAATAAATCACTTGCCACAAAATCCGCATCGGCCAATTCATCGGCAATCACCAATACTTCGGAAGGGCCTGCCTGCATATCAATTGCCGTCCCCAGTTGGGTGACTTGGCGTTTAGCTTCGGTGACAAAGGCATTGCCCGGTCCGAAAATTTTATCCACTTTTGCAACGGTTTCGGTGCCGAATGCCATGGCAAACACCGCTTGCGCCCCGCCCACCGCATAGATGGTTTCCACCCCGCACAGATTGGCGGTATAGAGAATTTCATCGGCAATCGGCGGTGGAGTGCACAGCACCACTTTTTGACAACCGGCAATTTTTGCCGGAATGGCCAACATTAATACGGTCGAAAACAGTGGTGCAGAACCGCCGGGAATATATAAGCCGACTTTATTAATCGGGCGAGTCAACACTTCGCATTTCACCCCGGCTTGGGTTTCCACTTCAATCACATTGGGTTTTTGTGCTTGGTGAAAGGCTTCAATATTGCGGTACGCATTTTGAATCGCCTGTTTTAACGCTTCCGGCACACGTCTTGTTGCTTGCAAAATTTGTTCGTTTGAAACCGTCAAGCTGTCCAACCGCACTTTGTCAAATTTTTCAGTTAGTTCAAGCAGGGCACTGTCGCCGTTGTTTTTTACATTTTTTTGAATTTCTAACACCGTTTGTTCGATAGACTGCGAATTAGTGATTGCAGGGCGTTCAAGTGCGGTGGTTTGTTCAGCTGTTGTTAAGTTGTTCCAAATGATGGTTTGCATATTCTTTTTCTCCGTTATTTCCGACAGCGACTAACGTCGCAATCGGTAGCAAGTTATTGATACAATAGAACTTAACCCATCATCTTCTCAATCGGCATCACCAAAATCGAGCTGGCACCAACGGCTTTTAACTCTTCCATGGTTTCCCAGAACAGGTTTTCTTGGCTGACCACGTGCATAGCTACTTTGCTGTCATCGTGCGCCAACGGTAGAATCGTCGGGTGTTCCACGCCGGGTAAAAGTGCGGTAATAGCATCCAGTTTGTCTTTCGGCGCATGCAGCATAATATATTTGCTTTCGCTAGCTTGCTGCACCCCTTGGATACGGGTCAGTAGCTTATCCACCAACGCTTGTTTTTCTTCGCTCAATTCGGCAGCACGTTGGATTAAGCAAGCTTTGGACTGATAAATAATCTCCACTTCGCGCAAACCGTTGGCTTCCAACGTAGCGCCGGAAGAGACCAGATCGCAAATTGCCGTGGCCAAACCGGCGGTTGGGGCGACTTCGACCGAACCGGTCAATAAACAGTTTTTGAACGGCACCCCCTCTTCTTGCATATAACGTTTCAGCAAGTTTGGGTATGAAGTGGCGATACGGGCATCAGTGAGATCCTGCACACTATTATAAGCAACATCACGCGGCACAGCTAAAGATAAGCGACAGCCACCAAACTCTAGGCGTTTCAGCATTTTATATTGCACCTTATCCCCGGCGGACAGACGCCCCAACTCTTCCTCTTCCAACACGTTTTCGCCGATAATGCCCAGATCGACTACACCGTCGAAGACCAAACCCGGAATGTCGTCATCACGCACCCGCAAAATATCAATCGGCATATTTTCTGAATAGGCAATCAGGCGTTGCTCGTTCCAGTTGATTTTCACTCCGCACTGTTTCAGCAATTCTTGTGATTCTTTGCTTAAACGTCCGGATTTTTGCATAGCAATACGTAGTCTTTTTTTATCTAACATAATAATTTCCTTAAAATTCAAACCTAAAAAACAAAACCCCTCGAAAGTATCCTTCCGAGGGGTTGTCATTGCTTTATCGTACATGACTCGGAAGAGGCTTATCTTCCAAGCAACACCACGAGCCTGAAAGAAATATCAGGTGTGATGATGGTGAGTTGCAGTACGACTAAAATTCATTGTGGCGTTCCTTATCAAACAGTTGCGTTTAACATACTGAATCCTTTTTTATTATGCAAGTATTATTTTTAAAAATACGTTAGATTTGCCTTCTATCTGACGTACTGCAAACTTACACAGCTGAAAAAAGAACTCCATTTATTATGAAATTCAGGTTAAAAATTAAAAAGAAAAAATTATTTTAGGAATGCGTATCACAAAATAAATTATTTCTTCAATCCGATACTTTATTGTGTAAATTAATATAATTCCGCCACTTAAATTCAGCCTTGAGATGGAGAAATTACTTATGAATAATCATATAAAACAACATACTTATTTGATTCGAAAAAAATTGGATCGTTTAATTAAAGATGTTACGGTTAATAGTTTATTTTCCGGATATGGATTTTATCAAAATAATCATCTGTTCGGCATTATGCAATCTGGTGTATTCTATTTGCGTGCCGAAGGTGATTTGGCACAACAATTGGAGCGATATGGTGCGGCTCCCTGCTTAGCTAGCAGTAACAACGCGCTTTCTCTTTCGCGTTATTATCGCTTACCACAAACGATTACTGAAAACGATATACTCTATCGTGAATTTTTACACCAATCGATCGAACAAGTCAAACAACAAAAAATTGACTTTCAACTTGCTCGCAAAAAACGGATTAAAGAACTGCCGAATCTCAGTATAAAACATGAGCGTTTATTATTAAAGGTAGATATTACTGATGTGAGCCAACTGCGACGGATCGGCGCAGAAAAAGCTTACATTTTGGCGAAAAAACAGGGATTTTCAATCACTTTGGATTTCTATTGGAATTTAGTTGCCGCTCTCAAAAATATTCATGTTTCGCTGTTGCCTGAGGCACAAAAAGAACATGCTTTAGCCAAGCTGAATAATTATTTACGCCAAGAAGGTTTACGCTCGGAAAAAGTTTAACAAGAAGCTAAGCCCAAGAAACTAGGCTAAAGAAACTAGGTTCAAGAAACTAAGCTATCGATATCTCGTTCACTTTGCTGAATCGGATATCGATTTTTTTATGTCCAATTCGTGATCGTGATCACCATTTGGGAACGTTCCCATTGATAAAAAAATAAACAAGCCTAAAATTCGAGCGTTATTTTAATGAAATTGCTTAAGGAAAAATCATGGCAAAAAAACTGGATCCGCAAAACGTTAGCCGTCTCATTGAATTGGTCGGCGGTAAAAATAATATTGCAACGGTCACCCATTGCATTACCCGTCTGCGCTTCGTCTTAAACGACACGGCTAAAGCCGATGTGAAAGCGTTGGAACAGTTGCCAATGGTGAAAGGCTGTTTCACCAATGCCGGACAGTTCCAAGTGGTGATCGGGCCGGAGGTGGGCGATTACTATCAAGAATTGTTAAAACAGACTAATCTCAGTTCTGCTGATAAAGAGGCGGCGAAAGTGGCGGCTCGGCAGAATATGAAATGGCACGAGAAAGTGATTTCGCATTTTGCGGAGATTTTTATTCCGTTGTTGCCGGCGCTGATCAGCGGCGGTTTGATTTTAGGTTTCCGCAATGTGATCGGTGATATTCCGATGTCGGACGGACAAACACTGGTGCAATCTTCCCCGATGTGGAAAACCATTTATGACTTTTTATGGCTGTTGGGCGAAGCGATTTTCTTCTTCTTGCCGGTCGGTATCTGTTGGTCAACGGTCAGAAAAATGGGCGGCTCACCAATTTTAGGCATTGTGTTGGGGGTGACCCTGGTCTCTCCGCAATTGATGAACTCCTACGGTTTAGGGTCGCAAGTACCGGAAGTGTGGGACTTCGGCTGGTTTAGCATTGATAAAGTCGGGTATCAAGCACAAGTGATCCCGTCGATTTTAGCCGGGATGGCATTGGCGTGGATCGAGCGCTTCTTCAAACGGATTGTACCGGACTATTTGAATTTGGTGATTGTACCGGTCTGTTCCTTAATTATCGCCGTATTTTTGGCACACGCCTTAATCGGCCCATTCGGACGCGAAATCGGCAACGGCGTGGCAATTGCAGTGAAAGCGGCCATGACCGGCAGCTTTGCCCCGATTGGTGCGGCTTTATTTGGCTTCCTGTATGCACCGCTGGTGATCACCGGAATTCATCAAACCACCTTGGCCATTGATATGCAGATGATCCAAAGCCTGGGCGGCACGCCGGTTTGGCCGTTGATTGCTCTGTCAAACATTGCCCAAGCCTCAGCCGTATTCGGCATCGTATTAATCAGTAAAAAACTGAATGAGCGTGAAATTTCGGTGCCGGCAACCATTTCCGCTTACTTAGGGGTGACCGAGCCGGCGATGTATGGCATCAACTTAAAATACCGTTTCCCAATGCTATGCGCCATGATCGGTTCCGCCTGTGCCGCTTTAATTTGTGGCTTGGCAGGGGTGATGGCAAACGGCATCGGCGTCGGTGGTTTGCCTGGGATTCTGTCGATTCAACCGCAATATTGGGGCATCTTTGCCTTGGCGATGCTGGTTGCAGTGGTGGTGCCGTTGCTGTTGACGATTGTGGTGTATAAACGCCAAGCGGCAAAAGGCACGTTAGCGCAATAACACACGAAAAAATTGAAAGTGCGGTTTTGAACCGCAATAAACAGATAAAAGGACAAGCAATGCAACAGACAGAATGGTGGAAGAACGGGGTTATCTACCAAATTTATCCCAAAAGTTTTCAGGATACCACCGGCAACGGGCGCGGCGATATTCGCGGTATTATTCAACGCTTAGATTATTTGCAGATGTTAGGTATCGACGGAATTTGGATCACCCCGATTTACCCTTCGCCGCAAATTGATAACGGCTATGATGTTGCCGATTACTGCGCCATCAATCCGGATTACGGCACGATGGCAGATTTTGAATTGTTGGTATCCGAAGCGCATCAGCGCAATATCCGGATTGTTATGGATATGGTGTTCAACCATACTTCGACCGAACACGCTTGGTTTAAACAAGCACAAGATCCGGAAAGTGAATACCATGATTACTATATTTGGCGTGGTGAAGATCAAACGCAGTCCCCCAACAACTGGCGTTCCAAATTTGGCGGCAGCGCATGGCAATGGTGTCAACAGGTCGGCAAGCACTACTTGCACCTGTTTGCCACCGAACAAGCGGATCTCAACTGGGAAAATGAAAAAGTCCGCCAGCAGCTGCAACAGGTTTGCCATTTTTGGGCAGATAAAGGCGTGGACGGGCTGCGCTTGGATGTGGTCAATCTGGTGTCTAAAAATCAGGATTTCCCAAGTGATGATCAAGGCGACGGCCGTCGTTTCTATACCGACGGGCCACGAATTCACGAATTTATGCGTGAATTGAGTGAACAGGTTTTTCAACCGCGCGGTTTAATGACGGTCGGGGAAATGTCGTCCACCAGCTTACAAAATTGCCAACAATACGCTGCACTGAACGGCTCAGAACTGTCAATGACCTTCAATTTCCACCATCTGAAAGTTGATTATCCCAACGGTGAGAAATGGACTTATGCAACGCCGGACTATGTCGAGCTGAAGTCGATTTTCAACTACTGGCAGCAAGGCATGCACGGCAAAGCGTGGAATGCGCTGTTCTGGTGCAACCACGATCAGCCACGGATTGTCTCGCGTTTTGGCGACGAAACCGCACTTCGCACGATTTCCGGCAAAATGCTGGCCATGGTATTGCACGGCATGCAAGGCACACCGTACATCTATCAAGGCGAAGAATTCGGCATGACTAATCCGGGCTTCACCCGCATTGAGCAATATCGTGATGTGGAAAGCCTGAATATGTACCAAGAGTTGTTGGATAAAGGTTTGGATCGAGCCTTGGTACTGAAAATTTTAGCACAGAAATCACGCGACAACAGCCGTACCCCCATGCAGTGGAATACGCTAGCCAGCGCCGGTTTCAGCACTGCCGAACCTTGGATCGGTGTTGCCCCCAATTATCGGCAAGTGAATGCCGAAAGTGCGGTCAACGACCCTGATTCGGTATTTTATTGCTATAAAAAATTGATTGAGCTGCGTAAATCCCTGCCGATATTGACTGACGGCGATTATCAGGATCTGCTGCCGCAGCACCCGTCCGTTTGGAGCTATTTGCGCACTGATGGCAAGCAAAAATTGTGGGTGTTGGCCAATTTAAGTAACCAAACGCAAACACTTGAACGTCCACAACAGACTGCCGGTGAATGGCAGACACTATTGCATAATTATCCGCAAGCATTGGCTTTGGGCGACACCATTGAATTGGCGCCTTATCAAGCGGTGTATTTGCTACAAAGTGTATAAATCAGCAAAGTGCGGTGCAATGATTTGACAGCGACCGCACTTTTCACGAGGCTTAATTCAATGACAGATAACACGACAGAAAAACAGAAAATGCTGGCAGGCTTGATTTATGATGCCAACAACGACCCCGACTTAATTCAAGAGCGGTTGCGCTGCAAAGAGCGTTGCTATGATTACAACCAACTGCGTCCGTCTGAGGTGGAACAGCAGCAACAGTTGATTCGGCAACTGTTCGGCAAAACCCAAACCCATTTTTCTCTGGTCGCCCCATTTTGGTGTGATTACGGCTATAACATTGAAATCGGAGAGAATTTCTACGCCAACCATAATTGTGTGATCTTAGACGGCGCCAAAGTCACCTTTGGCGACAATGTGTTTATCGCGCCGGATTGCGGTTTCTATACCGCCGGTCATCCTCTCGATGTCGAGCGGCGTAATCGAGGCTTGGAATATGCCTATCCGATTACCGTCGGTGACAATGTCTGGTTTGGCGGCGGCGTGAAAGTGATGCCCGGCGTGACGATTGGCAGCAATAGCGTGATTGCCGCCGGCAGCATTGTTACCACTGATATTCCCGATAATGTCCTTGCCGCCGGTGTGCCGTGCCGCGTGATCCGCCCGATCACCGAACAAGACCATCACCGCACTTAGCCTACTTTAGCCTCCCTTGAATGCCCGAAATCATGCAAAATTTCGGGCAAGTTCGCATTTTTCGCCACCACCATCCGGCAAAAATTGATCTTTCTCGCATAAAGTGCAGATAACTACATCTCCTTAATAAAAATAGGGTATTGTAGTGCTATCCGCCGATAAAAGCGGTTAACAAGCGAATATTACTTTTTACCTCAACACGACTCGAGATGATAACGAGATTCCCCACAATTTCAGGGGAATGCAGTCCGTTGTTTGCACAAACAATAAAGGACATTGCCATGAAAGATGTTAAAGCTGATATGACCTTTCCACCGGATCTGACCGAGAAAAAGGGCTCGGGACCGGTGCAAACCAAAGTGCCGGTATACACCAACTCCCTGCCGCCCTGTAACCATGCCTGCCCGACCGGCAGCAATATCCAGCAGTGGCTCTCCTTGGCACAAGAAAAACAGTACCAAGCGGCATGGCAAGAGCTGATGCGCAACAATCCGATGCCGGCGATTCACGGGCGGGTTTGTTACCATCCGTGTGAAAGCGCCTGCAATCGTACCCAAGTGGATGATGCGGTCAGCATTCACGCCGTTGAGCGTTTTCTGGGGGATCTGGCCATCGAGCAACATTGGCCGGTTGAGCTGAACAATCCCGACAGCGGCAAAAAAGTGCTGGTGGTCGGCGCAGGCCCAAGCGGCTTGTCTGCGGCTTATCATTTGCGCCTGAAAGGCCACCAAGTGGAAGTGCGCGACTCCGCCCCGCTGGCTGGCGGCATGATGCGTTTTGGCATTCCGGCTTACCGCTTGCCACGCCCGATTTTAGAAGCCGAGATTAATCGCATCGCAGAGATGGGAGTCAACATCGTCTTAAACTGCAAAGTCGATAACATCTTGCAGGCTAAACTGGAGGGCAATTTTGATGCGGTATTTTTAGCCGTCGGCGCCCACATCGGGCGGGGTGTCGATATTCCCAATGATGATCCGTCGCTGGTGACCGATGCGGTCAGCTATTTGCGCGATATCGGCATGGGACAAGCGCCAACATTAGGCAAGCGGGTCGCCGTTTATGGCGGCGGCAACACCGCAATGGATGCGGCACGCACCGCCAAACGTTTGGGATCGGATGTGATGGTGATCTATCGCCGTGATCGGGACAATATGCCGGCACATGATTTTGAGTGCGCCGAAGCCATCGAGGAAGGTGTGGAATTCCACTGGCTGCGCACCATTAACGAAATCGACGGCACACGTTTTAAATTGGAAAAAATGCGGTTGGACGACAAAGGCCGCCCACAACAGAGCGGCGAATACGAGTATCTGGAAGCCGACTCCCTGATTCTGGCCTTGGGACAAAATATCGACAGCCAACTGACCCAAGGCATTCCGGGCGTGGATTATAAAGCCGACGGCACGGTAATAGTGAATGACAACATGATGACCGGTTATGCCGGATTGTTTGCCGGCGGCGACATGGTGCCGTCCGATCGCACCGTCACAATTGCAGTCGGACACGGCAAAAAAGCCGCTTATCATATCGATGCCTACCTGCATAACCGCACTTATCAAAAACCGAGTAAACATCCGCTGATTCAATATAACCGGCTGCACCTTTGGTATAAAACCGATGCCGAACAGAGCGAACAGCCGACGATGGCAGCACACCTGCGCGCCAAATCCTTTGATGAAGTCTTGGGCGGCCTGAACGAACAAGAGGCGGTTTATGAGGCACAACGTTGCTACTCCTGTGGAAACTGTTTTGAGTGTAACGGCTGCTTCGGTGCCTGTCCGCAAGAGGCGATTATCCGTCTGGGCAAAGGCAAAGGTTACCAAGTTGATTACACCAAATGCACCGGTTGCGAAGCCTGTTATCTGCAATGTCCTTGTCATGCGTTAGAAATGGTGGCGGTTGCCAGTTAGGAGAAAATGATGAGTCAATTCAATACGAAAATGATCACTTGCGATGGCAGCGAAGCCACCGCATCAATTGCCTATCGTGTCAGTGAAGTCTGTGCGATCTATCCGATTACCCCGTCCTCCACCATGGCGGAACTGGTCGATTTGTGGGTTGCGGAACAACAAAAAAATATCTGGGGCAATATTCCGCTGGTAGCGGAAATGCAAAGCGAAGGCGGCGCTGCCGGGGCAGTGCACGGCGCACTGCAAAGCGGTGCATTAACCACAACCTTCACCGCCTCACAAGGGCTGATGTTGATGTTGCCGAATATGTATAAAATTGCCGGTGAACTGACCTCGGCAGTGTTTCATGTTGCGGCACGCTCGCTGGCGGCACAAGGTCTCTCGATTTTCGGCGACCATCAAGACGTGATGGCGGCACGCACCACCGGTTTTGCCATGTTGGCAGCTTCATCAGTGCAGGAAAGCCATGATATGGCGCTGGTTGCCCATGCTGCCACGCTTTCCGCCCGCATTCCGTTTATCCATTTTTTCGACGGTTTCCGCACCTCCCATGAAGTCAATAAGATTACGCTGATTGATGATCAAGCAGTCAAAGCGATGATCCCCGACGAGTTGATCCGCGCCCATCGTGCCAGAGGATTAAGCCCGGACAATCCGTTTATTCGCGGCACGGCACAAAATCCGGATGTCTATTTTCAGGCACGCGAATCAGTCAACTTGTATTATCAAAACACACCGCACATCGTGGCAGAAAAAATGCAGCAGTTGGCTGAGCTGACCGGACGGCAGTATAAAATCGTCGAATATTACGGTGATCCCGAGGCGGAATCGGTGATTATCGCCATGGGTTCCGGCATTGAAACCGTGAAAGAGACCCTCCGTGATCTGAATGCCAAAGGTGAGAAACTGGGGGCAGTCCAAGTGCGGTTATACCGTCCGCTAAGCGCCGAACATCTGTTGGCGGAACTGCCGCGCAGTGTCAAACGAATTGCCGTGTTGGATCGCACCAAAGAACCGGGCTGCAACGGCGAACCGCTGTATCAGGATATCCTGACCGCACTTATCGAAAACCAAGAGCAGTTGCCGATTTTTCCAAAAGTGATCGCCGGACGCTACGGGCTGTCGAGTAAAGAGTTTACCCCGGCAATGGTGAAAGCGGTGTTTGACGAACTGAAACAAGCCCATCCGAAACAGCATTTTACGGTCGGCATCAGCGACGATCTCACGCACACCAGCCTGACGGTTGACCCAAGTTATGATATCGAAAGTCAAGACACGGTGCGTGCGATGTTTTACGGCTTGGGCGCAGACGGCACGGTTGGCGCCAATAAAAATACAATTAAAATTATCGGTGATGATCCGGACTATTTCGCACAAGGCTATTTTGTATATGACTCGAAAAAATCCGGCTCGCAAACCATTTCCCATTTACGTTTCGGCTCACACCCGATCAACAGCCCCTACCTGATTCAATCGGCGAATTTTATCGCCTGTCATCAGGAAACCTTTTTGCAAACCACCGATATGTTGGGCAATGCTGCCCCCAATGCCACTTTCCTACTGAACAGCCAATATGCTGCCGATAGCATTTGGGACAAACTACCCAGTGCGGTGCAGCGGCAAATTATCGATAAAAATATTAAACTATACGTGATCGACGCTTACAAAGTGGCGCAAGACACCGCCATGGGCAAACGCATCAACACCATTATGCAGACCTGCTTTTTTGCCCTTTCCAACGTGATGGCAAAAGACAAGGCGATTGCCAAAATCAAAAAAGCAATTGAGAAAACCTACTTGCGCAAAGGCGAAGCGGTGGTGCAAAAGAATTTTGCCGCCGTCGATCACACATTAACTCACCTTTATCCGGTGGACATTCCGGCACGGGTGACAGCACTTGAGCGGGCTTATCAACCGGTTTCAAGCAAAGCACCGGAATTTGTGCGTCAAGTTACCGCACAAATGATGGCAGGCAAAGGCGATTTGATTCCGGTGTCGATGCTGCCGCCGGACGGCACTTATCCGTCGGCAACCACCCAATGGGAAAAACGCAATATCGCCCAGCATATTCCGATTTGGGATCAGGCACTTTGCATTCAATGCGGCAATTGCAGTTTTGTCTGCCCGCACAGTGCTATTCGTGCCAAGTTCTACCACAAAGCGCTGCTGGAACAAGCGCCGCCCGGATTCCGCTCAGCGATGACCACGGCGCGCGGTTTTCCGGACACGCGCTACACCATTCAGCTCTATCCGGAAGACTGCACCGGCTGCTCGCTGTGTGTCGATGCTTGCCCGATGACCGATTTGGACAATCCGAGCCATAAAGCGCTTAATATGTACGAAAAAACCCCGTATCTGGAACAGGAAAAACAGAGCCTGACGTTCTTTGAAACCATTCCGTATAACGATCGGGCGAAAGTCGATTTTTCCAATGTGCGTGGCGTGCAGTTCCTGCAACCGCTGTTTGAGTTCAGCGGCGCTTGCAGCGGTTGCGGCGAAACACCGTATCTCAGCTTGCTGTCACGTCTGTTCGGGGATCGGCTGATGATCGCCAATGCCACCGGCTGCTCCTCGATTTACGGCGGTAATTTGCCGACCACACCTTGGAGTAAAAATGCCGATGGCCGTGGCCCGGCATGGTCAAACTCACTGTTTGAAGACAATGCCGAATTCGGCTTCGGTTTCCGTCTGGCTGAAACCAAACACCAGCAATTGGCGCAGGAATTATTGCGCCAACAAGCACCGCACTTGGAGCCGAAACTGGTCGAGCAACTGCTGCACAGCGAACAAAAAACCGAATCTCAAATTCAGGCACAAATCAAACGGGTTGCCGAACTGAAAGTGCGGTTAAGCGACATCGGCAGCGACAGTGCGCTTAACTTAAAGTCGGTTGCCGATCACCTGATTCGCCGTTCCATCTGGATCGTCGGGGGCGACGGTTGGGCTTATGACATTGGTTACAGCGGCTTGGATCATGTGCTGGCCAGCGGCGCCGATGTCAATATTTTGGTGATGGACACCGAAGTGTACTCCAACACCGGCGGACAGATGTCCAAATCCACCCCGCTCGGTGCCGTTGCCAAATTCGCCGCTTCCGGCAAACAAGCCAGCAAAAAAGATATTGCGATGCAAGCGATCACCTACAACAATGTGTATGTGGCACGGATTGCCTTTGGTGCCGATCCGCAACAAGCGTTGCTGGCCATGCGCGAAGCCGAAGTCTATCCGGGGCCGTCGCTCATCATTGCCTACAGCCACTGCATTGCCCACGGCATTCAGATGGAAGAGGGCTTGCAACAGCAGCAAAGAGCGGTCAAATCCGGACACTGGCCGCTGTTCCGCTACAATCCGGCATTAAAAGAAGTGGGGGAAATTCCGTTTTCACTCGACAGTTTGCGTCCGAGCGTGCCACTGGAAGAGTACCGCAGCCACGAAACCCGCTTCCAAATGCTGCAACAGCAACACCCTGACGAAGCCGCTGAGATTGCAGTTCGGGCGCAAAAAGTGGCTAATCGCAAATGGAGCCTTTATGAAGAAATGGCGACTCGCAAAGCCACTATTTTTGATCCTTATGTGGAATAATGCGAGGCATCGCTAGCCAGCCTAACCAACAAAGGGCGGATCTTATGATTCGCCCTGATTAGGGTCTGTTATCTCTTCGGGAAAATGGCAAGCCACACAAAAGTGTTCGATCCGCTCCGGTTGCGCCAGCAAGCTCAGCAGCTGTTGCAGTGCACGCTCCCCGGCACGATACAGCCCGAACTCGATACTCAAGGTTTGCGGAAACAGAAATTTCAGCAGTTTGTTATTGCCGACACCACACACTTGAATATCACGGCGTTGTTGCTGCTGTAAATACTTGTTGACACCAATGGCGATACTGTCGGTGGCACAAACCACAGCCTCGGTCTGTTCACTAATCACTAAAGGCGCTTGCTGATAGGCATTATGATAATCCAGTGAACCTAAAGCAAAGTGCGGTTCCAGTTGTTTTTCGCTGCAAAAATCGAGATAAGCCTGATAACGCAATAGTCCCGTGGTATGATCGTCCACCGCCACGCCCAGATAGGCGATCTGCCGATGCCCCTGTTGATACAAGCGCTGCATCAGCAGTCGAATAGAGGCGTAATTATCATAGTACACCGAAGACAATTCGGGATAGTGCTGTGCCACCACCACCAATTTTTGCTTATAGGGTAACAGCAATTCTTGTTGCAATTGGCTGAAACCAAACACAATCACTCCGTCAACACGGCGCTGTGCAAAGAAGCGCAAATGCTCTGCCACCAATTTAGGCTCAAAACGGCTTTCGACAATAAAATGTTCGCTGCCGTCATGCTGCAACGCATTCAGAATGCCGCGCAGTACTCGATTTTCCGACGGTGAATCTAAACGGGTGACGATAATCCCGACTACCCGATTCTCAATACCACGCATCGCCCGAGCGCTGCGTGACGGTTGAAAATTGTATTCTTCGACCACTGCCAACACCTGCGCTTTGGTGGTTTCGCTGACATTCGGCTCATTATTCAGCACCCGTGACACCGTTGATTTCCCGACACCGCTTAAACGCGCAATATCTTTGATAGTTAATTTCATCGTACTGAATCTTATACCGATTTAAGGCTACGGTAAGTTAAAAAATAGTAACTCAGCACCGACAATAAAGTACATAGAAACATCGACAACAACATCGGCACCGCATTGCTAATCGGCACCAGCGCAATTAAGAAACCGACCACTGCCCCAATACCGAAACGGATCGTACCGGCTAAGGAATTGGCAGTACCGGCAACCTGCGGAAAGCGATCCAAAATCGCTGCCATCGCATTAGAGCCGATAGTTGACAACATCCCGACAAAGGCTGAAACGCCCAGTGCCATCGGCCAAAATCCCAAGTCTAATATCGCAACCAATAACAACCAAATACCCGCCAAAAATTGTATGCTTAAGCCAAAACGCAGCATTTTTTCTGCGCCGACTTGCAGCACCATTTTACCGTTAATCGAGGTAAACAGAATCAACACCGTCATGTTCATCACAAAGAAATAACCAAAATGCTCCGGCGCTACCCCATAAATATCGATATACACAATCGAACCCGAGGTTAAAAATGAGAACATACCGGCAAATGAGAAAGCCCCTGCCAACACATAGCCGACCACCGCTTTCACCCGAATCAGTGAAGCAAAATTCCGCATCACCACTTTCAAGCTAAACGGGACACGTTTTTCGATCGGGTGAGATTCCGGAATTTTCCAAAACACCAGTAAGCAGCTTAAAACCCCAAAAAACGCCAACACATAAAAAATGGAATGCCAATGGAAAAATTTTGCCAGATAGCCGCCGATAAACGGCGCCAACAGTGGCGCAATCATCGACACTAACATAATCATCGACATCATTTTGGAGAAGTAGTTTTTTGAAAACAGATCGCGCAGCAACGCCCCCAGCACCACCGCCGGTGCCGCACCAAAAAAGCCTTGAATAAAGCGTAGAACCAAGAATTCTTGAATGTTATCCACCTGTGTCAGAAAAAGTGCGGTCAGCGCAAAAATCAGTGTGCCAATCATAATCACCGGCTTGCGTCCGAAACTGTCTGCTGCCGGTCCCCACAGCAATTGCCCGGCGGCAAAACCCAGCGTAAACAGCGCCAGCGTATTTTGCACCCGCTCCGAATTCACATTTAAATCACGGGCAATATCCAAAAACGATGGCAAATACATATCAATTGCCAACGGTGGCAACATGGCCAAAATCCCCAAAATCAACACGAAAATCGGGCTTTTTTTAATGTGTCTTATCTTTCCTGTCTGTAACATTCTTGTTCCTGATTTCAACATCAAATGGCTATGTTATTAACTAGGGTCTGTTATTTAAAGCCGGCTACCTCTGTCGCTGTCAAAGTGCGGTATTCACCTTCGTCCAACGTCTCATCCAAAATTACTGCGCCAATCCGCCAACGGTGCAGTCCGACCACTTTATTTCCTAGCGCCGCAAACATGCGTTTCACCTGATGGTAGCGCCCTTCACTGATGGTTAAATTCAGATTGTAGTCATCCACAATCTCCAGTTTGCCAGGTTTAGTCGGCGCTTGCTCGCCTCGTAATAAAATGCCCTGCTCAACCGCACTTTGATAGTGATTTTCAATCGGATCCGCCAGCGTCACCAAATAGGTTTTTTCACATTGAAATTTGGGTGAGGTGATGCGGTGCGACCATTGCCCATCATCGGTCAACAACACCAAGCCGGTGGTATCGACATCCAAGCGTCCGACAGAGTACAATTTATTTCTGAGCGGATAATCAAACAGTTGATACACCGTAGGGTATTCGCCGTCGTCATGGGAACAAATATACCCTGCCGGTTTATGTAACATCAGGTATTGTCCGGCTTCCAGCCACTGCAACAACTCACCGTCAAACAGAATGTGATCCGCCGATGAAATTTGGGTTGCGCCGGATTTTATCACCGCACCGTTAACCGTAACCACCCCGCTGCGTAAGGTTTTTCCCACTTGTGAACGGGTCAGCCCACTCTGCTCTGCCAAAAATTTATCTAAACGCATCATCAAATCCTTTATTTTTATTATTGCGATACTCTATTGCGCATATTGTACCCCTTTAACCTTAAAGATACAGTTACTAAGCCAAATTATCGTGGATTAAATTTGCTTAAATGCTCGATTACTTAAAAAGCCTTTCACCAAAAAATATGTGTTCCATATCACATACTCCTTGAACAATCCTCAACAATACTGAAATAAGGCGTATAATTTATTCCACTTTTTTAACGTTTTGATCAAACCAATTCAACCTATTTACAACCTGTATTGATAAGGATTAGACAATGGATAAACAACTTCGCCAAGCTGCACTTGATTTTCATGAATTTCCGATTCCGGGAAAAATCGAAGTGACCCCAACCAAATCTCTCGCCACCCAACGCGATCTGGCGCTTGCCTACTCGCCGGGCGTCGCTATTCCGTGTCTGGAAATTCAGCAAGATCCGCTGGCGGCTTATAAATACACGGCTCGTGGTAATTTGGTCGGGGTGATCTCTAACGGAACGGCAGTGCTCGGTTTGGGCAATATCGGTGCCTTGGCAGGCAAGCCGGTGATGGAAGGCAAAGGCGTGTTATTTAAAAAATTCGCCGGTGTCGATGTGTTCGACATCGAAATTGACGAGCGCGATCCGGATAAACTGGTCGAGATTATCGCCTCGCTCGAACCAACTTTCGGTGGCATCAACTTAGAAGACATTAAAGCACCGGAATGTTTCTATATCGAGAAAAAACTGCGTGAAAGAATGAAAATTCCGGTATTCCACGATGACCAACACGGCACCGCCATCATCTGCGCTGCGGCGGTAATCAATGGCTTGCGTGTCGTTAATAAAGACATCAAAACTGTCAAACTCGTTGTTTCCGGCGCTGGCGCATCGGCGATTGCCTGCTTAAACTTACTGCGTGCCCTCGGTATGGAAAAACAAAACATCACTGTTTGTGATTCCAAAGGGGTGATTTACAAACAGCGTGAAGATGCCGATCGCATGGATGAAACCAAAAAGTTTTATGCCATTGAAGATAACGGTACTCGTCATCTGGCAGACGCCATTCCCAATGCAGATATTTTCTTGGGCTGTTCCGCCGCCGGTGCTTTAACGCAAGAAATGGTGAAAAGCATGGGGCCAAGCCCAATTATTTTGGCACTTGCCAATCCGGATCCGGAAATTTTGCCGCCGGATGCCAAAGCAGTACGCCCGGATGCGATTGTCTGCACCGGCCGCTCGGATTTCCCAAATCAGGTCAACAATGTCTTGTGCTTCCCGTTTATCTTCCGCGGTGCGTTAGATGTAGGCGCCACCACTATTAATGAAGAGATGAAACTGGCTGCGGTACACGCAATTGCCGAACTGGCGCATGCCGAACAAAGCGATGTGGTCTCCTCCGCTTACGGTGATCAAGAACTGGCATTTGGTCCGGAATACCTGATTCCAAAACCATTTGATCCACGTTTAATCATCAAAATCGCCCCGGCAGTCGCCAAAGCGGCGATGGATTCCGGAGTGGCGTTGCGCCCAATCAATGATTTCAGCGTTTATATCGAAAAACTGACTCAATTTGTGTATAAAACCAATCTGTTCATGAAACCGATTTTCGCTCAAGCTCGTCTTGATAAAAAACGGATTATCATTTCCGACGGCGAAGAACCGCGTGTGTTACACGCCGTGCAAGAGATTGCAACATTAGAAATCGCATTACCAATTCTGATCGGTCGTCCGGAGGTCATTAAACAACGGATCAAACAGCTCGGCTTACAAATTGAAGAAGGCAAAGAGTTCGAAATTATCAATATCGAAAAAGATGAACGCTACGAAACCTGCTGGAAAGGCTATTACGACATTATGAAACGTCGTGGCATCACTCCGGCATTGGCAAAACAAGAAATTCGCATCAACCCAACGACAATCGCCGCAATGTTGGTGCATCTAGGTCAAGCCGACGGCATGATTTGCGGATTAGTCGGCTCTTATGCCGATCACCTCAAATCTATCCGTAACGTAATTGGCTTGAAAGACGGTGTAAAAACCGCAGCAACGGTCAATGGCTTGGTGATGCCGAGCGGCAACGTATTTGTCACTGATGCTTTCGTCAACCAAGATCCGGATGCAGAATCTTTGGCGGAAATCACGCTAATGGCAGCAGAAGAAGTGCGTCGTTTCGGGATTGAACCGCAAGTGGCATTGATTTCTCACTCCAACTACGGCGCCAGCGATCACCCAAGTGCGGTCAAAATGCGTAAAGTCTTGCAGTTAGTGCAGCAACGTGATCCGGAATTGATTATCGATGGCGAAATGCACGCTGATATCGCACTATCGGAAAAACTGCGTAAAAACATTATGCCCGACAGTCCATTGAAAGGCGGCGCCAACTTATTAGTGATGCCAAACATGGAAGCGGCACGGATCGGCTATAATCTGCTGCGTTCGGCAACCACCGCAATCACCGTTGGCCCAATGTTGATGGGCTTGCGCCAATCGGCTCATATTCTGACGCCGGTGGCTTCGGTGCGCCGCATCATCAACATGGTGGCTGTTGCCGCAGTGAACGCCTCTAAAGATAACCAAGAGTAAGACAACAAACATAAAAGTGCGGTCAGCCACAAGCTGGTTTAAGCGACAAAAGGCAGAAAATAAACGTTCTGCCTTTCTATTTTATGCGAAATCTAATCTGACATATTTATCAATAAACATTTAATGATCTCGATCAATTTCTTTGCTACACTGAGTATCGAAAATTCGATTCGCTTCATCCTAACGAAGCATTACTGAAACACTATTTTTAGCGCTTTATTCAACCAAATGAGGAAATGAAAATGGCTTATACTCTACCTGAATTACCTTATGCCTACGATGCATTAGAACCGCACTTTGACAAACAAACCATGGAAATTCACCATTCCAAACACCATCAAGCCTATGTGAACAATGCCAATGCGGTGTTAGAGACCTTGCCGGAATGGCAAGACAAATGTCCCGGTGAACTGATTGCTAATTTGGACAAAATCCCTGCTGATAAACGCACCGCACTTCGCAACAATGCCGGTGGACACGCTAACCATTCACTGTTCTGGAAAGGGTTGAAATTAGGCACTACTTTACAAGGCGCATTGAAAGACGCTATCGTGCACGATTTCGGTTCTGTTGAAGCGTTCCAAGCGGAATTTGAAAAAGCAGCTGCAACCCGCTTCGGTTCAGGTTGGGCATGGTTAGTGCTGAATGACGGAAAATTATCTGTTGTCTCCACCGCCAACCAAGACTCACCATTGATGGGCAAAGAGATTGCAGGTGTAGCAGGCTTCCCGATTTTAGGCTTGGATGTTTGGGAACACGCCTATTATCTGAAGTATCAAAACCGCCGTCCGGATTACATCAAAGCCTTCTGGAACGTAGTCAACTGGGACGAAGCAGCAGCTCGCTTTGATAAAAAAGCATCTGATTGCTGCTGCCACAGCAAATAACATATTGATAAAACGTAAAAAGCACTCAACACGAGTGCTTTTTTATTATGAGCAGAAGCGCCTTATTCGTGGCGCTTCAAACTAGCCGCAATTACAGTACATCACGGCAATTTAAGTCATCAAAAGACTGTTCCAAACGTTTGGACAAGGCTTCTTCTGATTTACGCAACCAAACACGCGGGTCATAGAATTTTTTGTTTGGTGAATCAGCGCCTTCCGGATTGCCCAGCTGACCTTGTAAATAAGCTTCGTTCGCTTTATAGAAGTTCAGAATACCTTCCCAAGCTGCCCATTGGGTATCGGTGTCGATGTTCATTTTGATCGCACCGTAGCTGATGGCTTCGCGGATTTCTGCAGTTGAAGAACCGGAACCACCATGGAACACGAAGTCCATTGATTTTGGTGGCAGATTACGCTCTTTAGAAACGAACTCTTGTGACGCACCTAAAATAGACGGTTTTAACTTCACGTTACCTGGTTTGTACACACCGTGTACGTTACCAAATGCCGCAGCGATGGTGAAACGCGGGCTGACCGGATTCAATTGATCATAAACATACAACACGTCTTCCGGCTGAGTATACAATTTGGATTCATCAACACCGGAATTGTCTACGCCGTCTTCTTCACCACCGGTGATACCGATTTCGATCTCCAGTGTCATGCCCATTTTTGACATCCGCGCTAAGTATTCACGGCAAATCGCCATATTCTCTTCCATCGGCTCTTCAGAAAGGTCGATCATGTGTGAAGAAAACAGTGGTTTACCGGTTTCTGCAAAGTGTTTTTCACCGGCCTCTAATAAACCGTCGATCCAGGGTAACAATTTTTTAGCGGCATGGTCGGTATGTAAAATCACCGGCACTCCGTAATGTTCTGCCAGTTGATGTACGTGTTTTGCACCGGCTACCGCACCCAATACATCCGCACGAGAACCATCGGTTGGCTTGATACCTTTACCCGCATAAAATTGAGCCCCACCGTTAGAAAACTGCACAATAACCGGCGCTTTAACCCGTGCCGCAGTTTCCAATACGGCATTCACTGAGTCAGTACCAACGCAGTTTACCGCCGGCAAAGCAAAGCCGTGTTGTTTGGCATAAGCAAAGACTTTTTGTACATCATCGCCGGTAATAACGCCCGGTTTTACAATATCTAATAATTTTGACATGGTAGATTTCCTATGTTTAAACGAGAGCTGTTACAACTCTCAAAGTTGATAAATCAGATTAACTCAAGTGCGGTTTATGCTTTGGCACGCTCTTCCAAAATCGCCACTGCCGGCAATACTTTACCTTCAACGAACTCTAAGAATGCGCCACCACCGGTTGAAATATAAGAGATTTTGTCGGCAATACCAAACAAATCGATTGCCGCTAAGGTGTCCCCGCCGCCCGCAATCGAGAAAGCATCACTGTCTGCAATCGCTTTTGCTACAATTTCAGTGCCGTTACGGAAATTAGGGAATTCAAACACGCCAACCGGACCGTTCCACAAAATGGTTTTGGCACTACGAATAATCTCTGCCAGCACTTCTGCTGATTGATCACCCAGATCCAAAATTTGTTCATTATCTTGCACGTCTGTTGCGGCTTTTTCAATTGCCGGTGCAGTTTCAGAAAATTCAGTGGCAACACGTACATCGCTTGGCAATGGGATATCCGCAATTTGCATTAAACGCTGGGCTTCCGGAATCAAATCGGCTTCATACAGCGATTGTCCGACATTCAAGCCTTGCGCAGCAACAAAAGTATTGGAAATACCGCCACCCACAATCAGTTGGTCCGCAATTTTTGATAAAGAATCCAACACGGTTAATTTGGTCGATACTTTAGAACCACCAACGATAGCAACCATTGGGCGAGCTGGACTTTTCAATGCTTTGCCCAAAGCTTCTAATTCATTTGCCAACAACGGACCGGCACAGGCTACTGTGGCAAATTTTGCCACACCATGGGTCGAACCTTGTGCGCGGTGTGCAGTACCGAAAGCATCCATTACAAACACATCGCAAAGCGCAGCATATTTTTTGGTCAACTCGTCTTCGTTTTTCTTTTCGCCTTTATTGAAGCGTACATTTTCCAACACCACCAATTCATTTGGAGCAAGGTCTACCCCATCCAAATAATCTTTAACTAAGCGCACCGGCACGTCTAATGCTTTGTTCAAATAATCAACCACCGGCTGCAACGAATATTCCGGGTTATATTCGCCTTCCGTAGGACGACCGAAGTGAGAAGTGACCATCACTTTCGCACCTTGCTTCAGCGCCAGCTCAATTGTCGGGATCGATGCTTTGATACGCGCGTCGGAAGTCACTTTCCCGTCTTTCACCGGTACGTTTAAATCGGAACGAATAAGAACACGTTTACCCGCCAAATCCAAGTCGGTCATTTTAATTACTGACATAATAAGTCCTCTTATTTAATTGTGATTGATAATTTTACAGCGATTTCTGTGTACCGTAGCGGATTGATTATAGCAATTTAATCTAGCGCCACAATGTAAAATTTTAATGTTTGAAATTAGGGTCTTTTGATTATACCGCCAAAACTTTTTTGTGGCAGAACCTATCTGATTTTTTACCAACAAGCGCAGCCAATTTTAACACTTTGAACACATTTCTTTTGCAATTACGGCACTTTAACCCAGAATTTTTAGTAATTCTGCTAGAATCGAATTTTCGGGCAGTTGATCACCTGCCATGCCAAATCATAGCAAATTTGCAGCTCATCACGCCCAGCTCCCAGATATTTACCGCTTAACTGTGGGTTATTGCGCCGCAACCAAGCAAATAAGTCTGAACGTTTGAGATCATAATCCGGCAATTTCAAGCTCTGAAACAATTCTTGTTGTTTGTCAAAATAGTCTTTTGCTTGACTAAACGCACAAGCGCCATGTTTCTCCCACTCTCCCTGCAACAACTGCAAACTCGGGGAATGAGCCAGATATTTCTCTAACAATGCCACTTCCAGTGGCGGCAAATCGCCTTGACAAAAACGCGGATGATCGCTGACCCGGCGTGCCGTCGCACTCTGTGGCCACAAACCGTGAATAACCCAACCGAATTTTTGGGTCTCTCCACATTGATAAGCTGCCGATTTAGGAATCGCCCCGGCATTACCGGCTCGCAAATTCTGACAATAACCCGGCGACCATGAAAGCACTAGGGTGTAGTAACCGGTTTTTGCATTTTTATTCTGCCCGATGGAATCCCTTGCCATCGAAACATCATAATCGCTCTCCAACACGGCATCAATCGAGGCTTTTTGACGATAGGAAAAATACAGCGCACTTAAAATCAAAGCAAAAAACAGAACAATAAACAGCGCAAGCTGCGAAATTTTAGATGAATTTAGTTGCATAACAGTTTTTTCAATAAAAATTTAAAGGTTAGAGTTGTTGGTTTTTTCGGCGACTTTGATTATAATCATCCGCTTTTTAATCCGATCCCATCTAAAACTTGAGACAATATTTATGGCGCTGCTGATCACCGAAAAATGCACAAACTGTGATATGTGCGAACCTGAATGCCCGAATCAGGCGATCAGCATGGGCGAAGAAATCTATGTGATTGACCCCGCTCTGTGCACCGAATGTGTCGGGCATTATGATGTTCCGACCTGCCAAAAAGTCTGTCCGATTAACCATTGCATTATTACAGACCCAGAACATATCGAGTCAGAAGACACGCTCTGGGAACGCTTTGCTCTGCTGCACCATTCAGACAAACTTTAAACTGTTGCGCTAGCGGAAATACCAACGTGACAACAACACACCTGCGTTGACCGCCACATTCAAACCGCTATTCAACGGATTTTCAAACGACAATACCACCGATTGTTCAACCAATGGATTGGCTTGTGCCGGCATTGTTTCACTGAGTACAAACGCCACTTTATCGCTTAACACTACTTTATCCAACGGTTGCGCCTGTTTATTTGCCGTGACTGCAACCAATTGATACCCCGCGTTTTTCAACGCTTTCAACGCCGTTTCAGTGCTGCTGCTTTCCAACGCATAAATATGCTCCATCGCCCCCTCCGCCACTCTGGCGGCGGCAGCTGAATACAGCTTATCCGCACTTTCACAAACAATGCCTTTTACGCCATAGTACGCAGCGGTGCGGATCACCCCGCCGACATTATAAGCATTGTCAATGCCGTCAAGCAACAGTACACAATCTTGCAATTTAGCGGTTTTTAGATACGCTTCCAAATTCATCGGCGTTGCTTTTTTGACTAGCATACAAATTCCACCGTGATGCTCACTACCGCTCACCAACGCCAATTCGGCGTTGTCCACCACATGATATGCTTTCTTCGCAGTTGCTAAATAGCTGGTTAGTTTGCCGATACGGTGGCTGGTTTCAATATTGGTCCACAAACGAACAATACTTTCCGGGCGCTGCCGGAACAGCGCCAAACAAGCGGCTTCGCCATAGATTTTCATCTCTTCATTGCGGTTCTTACGAATTTTTTCCGGTGCACGCGGTGACAACGGGCCGGTTTTTTTCTCCCCGGCGACGTCACCTTTAATCATCACCTTAACACTGCCTTCGCTGTTTTTCCCGGCTTTAGTCGCTTTCATTTCTCGCTCGCCCCAGACAAAAGCAGGTGTTGTGCTACCCTGACGCTCTCTATTGTCTCTGCTACGGTTATCACTGTTGCGGCTATCACGGCTACGCTCATCACGCCCACTTTCTCGGTTTTGACGTGGTGCTCTCCGTTCGTTACGCTCCCCCTCTTTCTCGTTGAAGCGGCGACGATCCCCGGTAGGGCGGTTCTCAAAACGAGGTTTATCTGAAGTGCGGTTTTCTGAAAACCGTTTTTCCTGTCTGTCACCACGTGGTTCAGCACGTCCGCCGTCATAACGAGGATTGCGCGGCGAACTGCGCTCGCCACGCGGCTCTTTCGCCGAAAAACGGCTACCGGATTTAGGTTGTTGAAATGCTGGTTTGCGGCTGGATTTATCGTTCATGCAGGTGCCTATAGGTTGATGGCTGAAATAGCGTTTATATGCGCCAACATACAAACGTGATATGGCGCTTATTATAGCAAATTTTTATCTCAATTTAAGCAAACTTCTCAGCAAAACCCTGTTCAAACCGAATTAACGCAGGTAAACTAAATCACTTTATTGTCTTTTTTGAATTTTGATACTTTTGATTATTAATTATTATTGTTTATGCCGAATACTAAATATCGTCAGTCTTTGCACCAGCTACAATCTCTGCCGTTTCTGCCACAAATAGCGGAAGGTGTAGAGTTTATTTACTCCACCGCAGACTATAAACAACACTTTATTCAGCTGATCCGGCAGGCAAAAACACGCATTTACATTACCGCACTTTACTGGCAAAACGATGAAGCCGGTCAAGAAATGCTGGCTGAATTATATCAGGCGAAACAACGTAATCCACAATTGGACATTCACGTGTTTGTCGATTTTCACCGGGCACAGCGCGGTTTAATCGGTGCCGAAACCCAACAGACCAACGCTGAATGGTATACCGAGCAACGCCAAAAACATGCGCTGGATCCACAAAACGATATTGCTTTCCACGGCGTGCCGATCAACACCCGTGAACTGTTCGGGGTGCTGCACATTAAAGGCTCGGTGTTCGACGACACCATTCTCTACAGTGGCGCCAGTATTAATAATGTCTATTTGCATCAACAAGATAAATATCGTTATGACCGCTACCAAAAAATCCGCAACCGCGCGTTAGCCGACAGTTTTGTCACATTTTTAAGCGACTGCCTGAACGATCAAAGTGCGGTGCAGCGTTTGGATCAGCCCGTCCGCAAAGACAAGAGCATCCGCCCTGCGATTCGCCACTATCGGAAAAAACTCAGCCAACACAGCCAATATCGCGTCAGTGAGACGGTCAGGTTCGATCCAAACCAGTTGCTGATTTCACCGATTTTCGGGCTATCAAACGGCAATCAATTGAATGCTGTTATCGAGGCATTATTCGGTGTGGTACAGCAAAAACTGACCATTTGCACTCCCTATTTCAACTTTCCACGCAGCCTACGGCTGCAACTGGCACAGTTGTTGAAAGAGGGGAAAGCAGTGGAAATTATTGTCGGTGACAAAACTGCCAACGATTTTTATGTTGCACCGGACAAACCGTTTAACATGTCGGCAGCATTACCTTATCTGTATGAAATGAATTTGCGAAATTTCTGCAAAAAGCAGCAAAAAATGCTGAATAATGGTCAACTGACGGTGCGTTTGTGGCAACACGGCGATAACTCCTACCACCTGAAAGGGGTATGGGTCGATGATCACTATATTTTATTGACCGGCAACAACCTCAACCCACGTGCTTGGCGCTTGGACGCAGAAAATGCGCTGTTGATTCAAGATCCGCAGCAGCAATTGCAACCACAGGTGCAGCGTGAACTGCAAACTATCCGCCAACACACTCAGCAACTTCGCCACTACCGTGAACTGGAAAAACTGCACAGTTATCCGCCGGAAGTCAAAAAACTACTTAACCGCTTCCGCCGTTTACAAGCCGATAAAATCGTACGCTTAGTGCTGTAAAATCAGGGTGCGCTGAAACCGCACTAAGACTGCTGACAAAGGTTAAAATACACGATTAATGTTGTAACAGTAGATACCATCTCTTCCACCTAAAATCAACCTCAATCACATGCTGATTTGAGGTTGATATTCCCTCTGATGTTTCAACACACCAAAGCAAATATGCACAATGCGCCGCATACCCGCCACTAGCGCCTGCATCATCGTCTTTCCATTAGTCAGCAACCGCTCTATCAGCCTGCGAATATCGGGATTATATTGCTTCGCCACGACTGCTCCCATATACAGCTTTGCTCGTATAATCGGATTACCACGCTTCGATATCATCGACCGTCCGCGAAACAGACCTGATTCACCTAGCCTCGGCACCAATCCCACATAAGCTGACATCTGTCCGGCATTTTGAAAAGTGCGACTGCGGTAAAGTGTTGTCATGCGTAGCGCAACCACTTCGCCGACACCGGGGATACTTTTCAACAATCTCACATCTTGTTTCAGCTGCGGATGGCGGTCGATATGGTTATTGATATGCTGCTTTAATCGTTTAATTTCAGTCATTAAATTCTGCTGAATGACTTCAATCGACTGAATAACCGATATGGAAGCCGATGAGACCTCTGCTTTTTCCATCCGATTCCGTTCCCGCTGCAAATCTGCTTCAAGCGCATCCAGCCGACTGATTAACGCCTTCAACTCCCTAATCGCCTTCGGTTCGGGCTGCCAAGGGCGGACATGTCCATGCAAGATTATCTGTATGCCAAACTGAGCAAGCGCTTTACTGTCTGTTTTATCCGTTTTGTGTACGTTGCAAGATTGTGTGAATTTGGCAGCATCCGCAGGATTAACCACATACAGAGTAAAACCCGCTTCAGCGAGAAAATAGGCAACGGCTTCGTGGTAAACTCCTGTGGCTTCCATTACGATATGCAAATGAGCAAGGTCATTATCCGTCTTTTTCTTCAGCCACTGAATCAGCGCATAAAACCCGTCATCGGTATTAGGAACGACTTTGCTACGGCTTTTACCGATATTCAGGTCGTTTATCAGGGCACAATCCAGTTTATGCTTAGAAACATCAATCCCCATTATTTTGTTATTCATCATCTTTTCTATCCTTGTCAATGCAGCGTCAGCACAAGTTGTGCGCGCTTTGATACCATTCAGATTATTGATGAAAGGATAATAGTTTTATCTACTTTACAGTGTCTAGGCACTCAGGGGGCGAACAATATACTATTATCCTTGGCGGTCAGTGATATAATGTCTGACCATTTTGAGTGGGGCAAGATACAAGGGGGCGATTATATATCGCCCCGAACCGCACTTTGCATTTTTCCTTTATTGATTAAGTGCTTATATCGCACTTCGCAAATGGGCGGATGCAATCCGCCCCTACATTACGTTGCCTCATCAAATATCTTTGTCAATAATCTGGGTGCGGTGAAACCGCATTTTAACTTACTGTCACAACAAATCCTTTAACACCCCGCAGCGCCACTGATTCGCGCCACACCAAGTGCGGTTCGAGGGTTAACGTGCGGTACGGCAGCTGTGGATTTTTGATCCTCGCCAGCAGCATTTCCACCGCTTGTTTGGCGAGATTGTTTTTTGATTGGTGGATGGTGGTCAGCGGTGGCGAAAGGTATTGCGCCAATTCGATATTGTCATAGCCAATAATCGAAATATCTTTGCCGACTTGCAAGCCGGCGCGCCAAACCGCCTGATAAGCGCCGATGGCAATCGTATCCGAACAGGCAAATACCGCACTTGGGCGCGGATCGAGCCGCAGGATCTGCTGCATGCTTTCAATGCCGCTGACAATATCAAAATGGCTTTCGAACACCCGATCTTGTCTGAACGGAATACCCGCCTGTGAAAGTGCGGTCTGATAACCGTTCAAACGATTTAACGCCAGGGATTTTTTGAAACTGCCGGTGATAATCGCAATATCGCGGTGTCCGGCATCAATTAAGGTTTTTGTCGCCAAATAGCCGCCATATTCTGAATTTTCATGCACTTTATCCGCATTAAGTGCGGTCGGCCACCAGTCGAGCATCACCATCGGCAGCTGTAGCCGCTGGCTGATATCATCATTTAATTGCCAATGGGATTCGGCACACATCAAAATCAAGCCGTCTACCTGTTTGCGGATCAAGGTTTCCAGATTGCGTTGCAGCCGTTCGCCGTCACCGTCGGTATAAGACAAAATCAAGTTATATTGGTGACGATGACAATAACGCTCCACACTGCGCAGCACTTCGGCAAAAAACGGATTGGCACTGGCGGTCACCAGCATTCCAATGGTCTTGGTTTCTTTGATTTTTAAGCTGCGCGCCAGTGCCGACGGGGTATAATTCAACTCACGCACCACCGCCAGCACCTTATCGCGAATTTCATCGCTGACAAAACGGGAATTATTGATGACGTGCGACACCGTCGAGGTGGAAACCTGTGCCAAACGGGCTATATCTTTCATCGTCGCCATCTTCTTTCCCTCATTTTTACGCTTGAGCCAAAAGAAAACTGTCCGTCTGCTCCCGGGTCGGGATCGACGGTTGTGCGCCGTGACGGGTCACCGAAAGCGCCGCTGCGCCGTGGGCAAAACGGATTGCCTGCACTAAACTTTTTTGTTCTAAAAGTGCGGTCAGCAAAGCGCCGTTGAAGGTGTCGCCTGCGGCAGTGGTATCTACCGCCTGCACACGAAAACCGGCGATAATCCGATTAAAACCGCTCTTTTCACTGACAAATACGCCTTTTGCGCCTAACGTAATCAACACCGTCGCAATGCCTTTTTGATGAAACACATTCGCCGCTTGCTGTGCGCTG
This sequence comes from Testudinibacter aquarius, assembly GCF_004342725.1. Lineage (GTDB taxonomy): Bacteria > Pseudomonadota > Gammaproteobacteria > Enterobacterales > Pasteurellaceae > Chelonobacter > Chelonobacter aquarius. Next base: position 47,564 of record NZ_SMCP01000013.1, read on the forward strand.
TCTTGATCCGTCACCCTAATGCCGGTCAGAATCTCAGCTTCGGTTTCGTTCGGGGTGATCATATCCAGCTGTGCTAACAGTTCATCGGGCAACGATTGTGCCGGTGCCGGATTTAAAATCACTTGCGTGCCGTTGGCTTTGGCTATTTTAGCCGCGGCTGTGATGCCGGATAACGGTGTTTCCAACTGCATCAGCAACGCATCGGCTTGTGCGATGTTGTCGGCAAATTTATCAACTACCGTCTGATCTAAATACGCATTGGCGCCAGCCGCCAATACAATGCTGTTTTCACCGCTTGCTGCCACCTGAATCATCGCAATGCCGCTCATTTCATTCGGAATCGTTACAATACTGTCGGTATTGATGCCGTCCTGTGCAAATGCATTTTTCATCGCTGTGCCTAAAGTGTCGTCACCGATACAGGCGATAAAATCGGTCTGCGTCCCTAGGCGAGCCGCAGCCACTGCCTGATTAGCGCCCTTGCCGCCGTAAGCGATGTGATACCCGTTGCCTGCCAACGTCTCGCCCGGTTTGACAAAGTGCGGTACGGCAAGAACATGATCGGCGTTAATACTACCCAGCACCACCAGTTTTTTTGTTTGTGTCATAAACTACCTGCTTTACATCAGTTTATTTTTACATCAAATCGGGCGGAAATATCCGCTCCAGATTATTGACAAAGTCATTCATGAGGCAAAGTAGGGGCGGATTAACTATCCGCCCGTTTGCGAAGTGCAGTATAAGCACTTAATCAATGAAGGAAAAATGAAAAGTGCGGTGCGGGTGGATATATAATCCGCCCCTACTTTTACAATATTTATTGTGTATTTTAACCTTTGTCAGCCGTCTAGGGCAGGAATTCTCGCCCGATTTCTGTTAAATTATTTACTCACCACTTTCAACGGCACCGGAATCATCACTTCGACCGGCTCACCTTTCAATACGCGATCCGCCGTTGCTACGCCCAATTCGCCGATTTTTTCCGGTTGTTGCGCAATGGTTGCGCCCAATTTTCCGGCTTCCACCGCACGCACGGCATCGTCAGTGCCGTCAAAACCGACGACTAACACCTCTTTTTTCGCCGCTTGCAACGCTCTCAATGCGCCCAATGCCATTTCGTCATTTTGCGCAAACACCGCTTGCACCGCACTTTGGCTCGCCAACAGGTTTTCCATCACGTTCAAGCCTTTGGTGCGGTCAAAATCCGCCGGTTGGCTTGCCAATAAGGCAAAGCCGTTTGCCTCAACCGCTTGCGCAAAGCCTTCGCCGCGCTCACGTGCCGCTGAAGTGCCGGCGATGCCTTCCAGTTGGATCACTTTAGCTTCTTTGCCCAATTTTTCCGCAATGAAATCCCCGGCCAGTTTGCCGCCGGCAACGTTATCAGAGGCGATGTGACTGACCACTTCCCCTTTGGCTGCACCACGATCCAAGGTGATGACCGGCACGCCTTGTTTGTTGGCACGCATCACTGCATTGGCGACCGCTTCAGAATCAGTCGGGTTAATCAGCAACACTTTAGCGCCACGCACCAGCAAATCTTCCACATTGGCAAGCTCTTTTGCCGGATCGTTTTGTGAGTCCAATACCACCAAATTGTAGCCCAATTTGTCCGCCTCTTTTTGCGCGCCGTCTTTTAGGCTCACGAAGAACGGGTTGTCTAAGGTCGAAACCGCCAACGCAAGCGTTTCTTTCGCCAACGCAGAACCGCTGACCGCCAAACTCATGATTAATGCAGATGCGACTGTAGTTAATTTTTTCATACTGTTTCCTCGTTGTTAAACGTTAAGGTGAATTAAACCGCACTTTACGGCTGTTGTTTATAACTTAAAGTTTTATGACTTAAAGTATTATGACTTAAGACTTTTGTTACCCAAATAGTTATCCGCTAATACCGCAACCAGAATAACCACCGCTTTCGCTATCATCTGATAGTAAGATGAAATATCCAAAATATTCAATGCGTTATTCAAGAAACCGATAATCAACGCTCCGATTAAGGTGCCCATCACACGCCCTTTGCCGCCCATTAAACTGGTGCCGCCAACCACTACTGCGGCGATCGCATCCAGTTCATAGCTGACCCCTGCGGTCGGTTGTGCCGACGATAAACGCGAGGTGACGATCAATCCTGCCAATGCAGCCAGCATGCCACTGGCGGCAAACACGAACAGTTTGATTTTGGTGACATTAATGCCGGACAATTTGGTCGCCGCTTCGTTACCGCCTAACGCATAGATATAACGCCCCATGCGAGTGTGCTGCAAAATGTACCATGCCAGCGCAAACACCAACACCATAATCCAGATCGGCACCGGAATACCGAACAAATAGCCCGTGCCAATCCACGCAAATTGATCGGCACTATCGGAAAAACCCGTGCTGACCGGACGACCGTCGGTGTAAACCATGGTGACCCCGCGCAATAAGGTCATGGTGACTAAGGTGGCGATAAACGCCTGCACCTTGCCTTTGGCGACAATCAAACCGCTGACACCGCCAAGCAACATTCCGGCGATCAACACCACCGGCACCACGATAAAAATCGAAATGTCCAAGCCGACCATGGTGGCGGCAAATGCGCCGGTCAGCGCCAACACTGAACCGACCGAGAGATCGATGCCGGCAATCAGAATTACAAACGTCATGCCGACCGCGATAATCGCATTCACCGAGGTTTGACGCAGAATATTTAAGATATTGTCGATGCTGAAGAAATTCGGGTTCAACAGCGAAACGATAAACACCAATACCAGTAGTGCAATAATCGAACGTTGTTCGATTAAAAATCCCTTCAAATTAAAAGCTGTCTTTTTTGTTGTCGTGACCATTTTTCCGTTTACCTCAAATCAGTTGTGACCGTTTTTGCCGATTGCCGCCGCCAGCAGCTGCTCTTGTGTCGCCGCGCCGCGCATAAATTCGCTGCTTATTTCACCCTCATGCATCACCAAAATCCGATCGCTCATGCCCAACACTTCCGGCATTTCCGAAGAGACCAAAATAATACTCAGCCCTTCGTTTTTAAATTTATTGATCAATTGATAGATCTCTTTTTTCGCCCCGACATCCACGCCGCGGGTCGGCTCGTCCAGAATCAGCACCTGCGGACGGGTCATCAAGCCTTTGGCAATCGCCACTTTTTGCTGGTTGCCGCCGGATAGTAATCCGATCTGTTGATCGCGATTTGGGGTTTTGATATTGAACAACAGGATAAAATCGTCCACCGCCAAGCGTTCTGCGCCTTTTTGGATATAGCCATATTGGGAAAAATGCTGAAGTGCGGTCAAGGTCATATTCTCTTTCACCGACATCCCCAACACCAAGCCGTCGCCTTTGCGATCTTCAGAGATGTACACAATCCCGTTTTGCAAACCGTCTTGTTCGCTGCGATTTTCAACGATTTTGCCGTTCAACCGCACTTCGCCTGCGGTTTTCGGCAATGCGCCGTAGATCACTTTCATCAGTTCGCTTCTGCCGGCGCCCATCAAACCGGAAACCCCCAGAATTTCGCCGGCATACAGCGTAAAATTGACATTGTGCACGCCACTGCCCGACAGGTTGCTGACCGTCAAGCGCGTTTCGCCGCGGGCTTTTTCTAAATGCGGGTAGTATTCGTCCAAGCGGCGACCGACCATCATTTCAATTAAACGGTCTTCATTCAGATCCGCCACCGCACTTTCGCCGATAAATTCGCCGTCACGCAACACGGTCACATCGTCGCAAATCTCAAAAATCTCTTTGATCCGATGCGAAATATAAACAATACCGCAGCCTTCGGCGGTCAATTCACGAATAATCTTAAACAATGACTCGGTTTCGGTGTCGGTCAACGCATCAGTTGGTTCGTCCATAATAATCACCCGCGATTTAAAACTGATCGCTTTGGCAATTTCCACCATTTGTAATTCGCCGATCGACAGCTCGCCAGCCAGCGTGCGGCTACTGTGTTTCACGCCCAATTTCGCCAGTAATTTGTCGGCTTCCCGATACATTTTCGCCCAATCTATTTTGCCGAATCGGTTGACAAATTCGCAGCCGAGAAAAATATTTTCCGCAATCGTCAGATTGTCAATCAGGTTCAATTCTTGGTGGATAATGCTAATGCCTGCCTCTTCCGAGTCTTTCGGCCCCTTGAATGTCACCGCGTTGCCCAGATATTCAATCGTGCCTTGATCTTTGCTGTAGATGCCTGTCAGAACTTTCATCAGGGTCGATTTGCCGGCGCCGTTTTCGCCCATCAACGCCATCACCCGCCCGGCATACACATTCAGGCAGGCGTTGTTCAATGCTTTCACGCCGGGGAAGGATTTATCAATGCCTTGTATGCGTAATAAAGTTTGCGCTTGCATTCAATTTCCCCTTAAAACGGCACGCCGGAATGCAGAATCACATTGGCATAAGGCGTGCATTCGCCGCTGCGCACAATGCCTTTTGATTGGCAACTCAACGCTTTAAACTCTTCATGGCTGACATAATCCAGCGCAATTTTATTGCCTTGTTGCTGTTCCAATTGTTTTAGCTGTTGCAATAACGCTTGATGCACTTCTGGATTTTGGGTTTCAATCTCCTCCGCCAGCACCGCACTTTCGACAAATAATTCTTCGGTCACCACCGCCACCGTTTGCACAAAGTGCGGTACGCCGGCGGTCAGCGCCAAATCAACCCGCTCAATGCTGTCCGGAATCGGCAACCCCGCATCGCACACCGTCAAACTGTCGGTATGCCCTAGGGTGGCGATCAAATGCGATAGCTGTGCATTTAAAAGTGCGGTTTTCTTCATCTGGTATCCTTAAATTTCTTTTTTGTACTTTTCATCGAAACGTTTCGATGAGATTTGAACACATTCTAGAGAAGAAAATCTGAAAACAGAACCGGATTTATGACAGAATGTGAGCTGGATCGGATTTTAGATTGTAGGGCGGTTAAAATACCGCCCTAATGGAAGATTATTGACGATAGGTCAAGCGCTGCTGCAAGCGCACTTTTAGCGCTGGATTCGGGCAAGTTTGGATAAGGTCGGCAAGCTGTTGCCAATCTTGTGCGGTAAATTGTTGATAAACATGCTGGATCAGTTGCGCTTTGACCGCACTTTCCACAAAGGCACACTCTAAAGCACACAGGCTGATGTCAAACAGCTCCGCACGGCAGAAGCCAAATTGCTGTGCCGCAATCCGGTACTCTTTTTCAATATCAGTGCCGAATAGCCCGGCATCATCGGTGTTGATGCAGACCCGCACCCCGGCATCATACAATTTACGCAGCGGATGCTCGGCCAGCGAAGCCTGCAATTCCGGTACTAAAATTCGGTTGCTGCAGGGGGAAACTTCTAAAGTAATTTGCTGTTCAATCAATAAATTAATTAATTCAGGATCCTGAATCGAGGCAATGCCATGACCGATTCTGACCGCACCGTACTTGATCGCCTGCCATACACTTTCTGCGCCACAAATTTCGCCGGCGTGATAGGATTTCGGCAGCGGAATTTCAGCAACCAATTGATGTAACTCGGCGAAATCGGAGAACTGTCCTGCTTTTTCATTGCCGGCGATGTTAAAGCCGCTGACCGAAGTACGCGGGTTTTGCGCAATAAATGCGGCACTCGCCAGCATATCCGCATAAGGCAGATGGCGTACGCCACAGGCATGCAAACGGGTTTCGGTGCCGTACTCTGAGCGCACTTCGGCAATCGCTTGTTCAATGCCTTGCATAATGTCGTGGTAACGCTGTGCCGACCAAGCGGTGTTGCCGTGTTCGTCAACGCTGGTGCACATATGAAAAGCAGAGGTGATCAGCTCGCAGTAAATCAGCCCCTGTTTGGCGTTACGACTGAGATAGTCTTTGGTCACCCAATAGTAATCTTGCGCATCACGCACCAGATCAGCGACGGTATCATAGGTTTTCACAAACTCGCGAAAATCTGATTCGTCATAACGATAGCGCCCGTTCGGAAAATCCAGCGGATCATATTCGCCCGCTTGATATAAAAAATCCGGCGGCAACCGCACTTGGTATTTTTCCGCCAGTTGCAATGCCAAGTGCGGTGCGACAGAACCTTCGATATGTTCGTGCAGCACCACTTTGGGTAAAGTGTGGTTGAAAAGTGCGGTCATAGTAGAATCCTCGACAATCAAAAATATTGGGCTGATTTTAGTGATTATCGTTGAAAAAGCAAGCTATCATTCGGATAGCTTCGGCTTAGCACAGGATTACAACGGACTTTCAATCTGTAACTGTTCGCAGAGGGTGCTGATCGAAAGCAGCAGATAAGAACGCAGGATTTTTTCACTGCGTAGGGTTTTGACTTGCAGCAACAGCGAATCTTTATTGTCTTGCACGCTCAATGCCGTCAATTGCAGCTCTTTTTCCAATTTCTGCAGCATCGCCTTGTCTTGTACCGAATGCAATTGCTGCAAAAACTCCAGCGTTAGCGTCGATGACAGCGCATATTCCTGACTTTCATTGTTTAACCGCACTTTTAAAGCCAGATAGTGTTCGATATCATGGAAAGTTGCGGTTTCCAACACTTTCATTTTTGCATTAGCAGATAACATTTTCATCTCAGCGTTATATTTAAGGTTTTATTTTTAAATGTGATTTATATCACTCTTTTATAATTCCATAGTATTTATTGTGATATAAATCACATTTTTATGATAATCAAAATAAAAGTATTAACAAGCCTACCACCTACATAAAAATATCATATGATTAAAATAATAAAAACATTAAAAATGTTAAGTTAAATCAAAATTATAAATAAAAACAAAAAATATAATCATATGATATATTTTTACATTTGAGACAAGGATCACATTTTATCTCAAAAAAGAGTGTTACATTTCAAACAGAGATCTCTACCACCACTCCAAGAGGGATATTGCTATGAGTACATTTATTAAAAAATTAGAAAATAAACTAATGCCTATTGCAGGTAAATTAGCACAACAACCACATCTCGGTGCAATACGTGATGCCTATATTTCATTTATGCCATTTATTATAGTCGGTTCTATTTTATTGGTAATCAGCTCATTTCCCAGTGAACACTATAAGATCTTTATGGCAGAAACATTCGGTCAAAATTGGGCAAATACTATTGAAATTCCATTCAATGCTATTTTTTCGACTATGGCGATTTTTATTTCTTTCTTAGTTGCTTATAGACTGGCTGAACGTTATAACATTGATAGGCTCTCTGCAGGAATTTTATCTCTCTCATCTTTCTTGATTGTTACCCCATTTCTACAAATAGAAAACATCGGTACTGTTATTTCAACAGAATGGCTTGGCTCAAAAGGACTATTTATAGCGATGATAGGTGCACTATTATGGACGGAACTTTTTACCTGGTTAATCCGTAAAAATATTGTAATCAAAATGCCTGAAGGAGTTCCTCCAGCAGTACAACAATCATTTGCAGCATTAATTCCTGCATTAGTGATTTTAATTTTTGCTTTAATTATCAGACAACTCTTCGCACACACTGAATATCAAACAATTCACCGTTTTATTTACGAATTTGTTGCTGCCCCGATTCGCCATTTCGGTACATCATATATTGGTGCTATTTTAACAGTTTTTAGTATAAATATATTATGGTCAGTAGGAATTAATTCAGGCTCAATGGTAAATGGTATTTTACGTCCATTTTGGTTGGAAAATCAGGCTGAGAATTTAACAGCAATGCAAAATGGTTTAACCCCACCACATGTCATCACTGAACAATTTTTCGATATGATTTGGATGGGGGGCTCAGGTTCTACCTTAGCACTAGTATTGGCAATGCTAATCTTTGCCCGTAGTCAACATGCTAAAAAAGTATCACGCCTTGCCATCGGTTCATCAATATTCAATATTAATGAACCGGTTTTATTTGGTTTACCAGTGATTTTAAACCCAATTATGTTAATTCCTTTTAATTTAGCCCCTCTTATCATTACCACTGTGCAATATCTCGCAATGTCACTTGAACTGGTTGCTACAACCACTGGTGTTTATATTCCTTGGACACTACCACCAGTGATCAGTGGTTTCATTGTAACTGGACATATTTCCGGCGCAATTATACAAATTCTAAATCTATTGATTGCCGCAATGATCTATTTACCATTCTTCCGTATTATTGATGCGCAATACCGTCAAAAAGAACAAGGGCTGTAAGTATGAAAAAAAGAAAATGGGCACTAATTGCTACTTGGAGAATGGCATATGAAGGTGTTAATTCTGCAAGCTATTTGCTGAAGTGCGGTGAACACAGCAGCAAAGCTATAACTGAATCGATCAGAACTGTAGAAGACTATCCCTATTATAAATCGGTTGGTTATGGTGGTTTACCTAATGAAGAAGGAGAAGTCGAATTAGATGCGGCTTTTATGAATGGTACAACCTTGGCATTCGGTGCTGTTGCTGGAATTAAAAATATTGCCAATCCAATTTTAATTGCCGAATCACTCAGTAATGAACGCTTCAACAATATTTTAGTCGGCGTAGGTGCTGAAAAATGGGCAATAAAAAAGGGGTTTATGGCAAAAAACATGCTTACTGAACGGGCAAAAGAATTCTACCAAAAACGCTATAACCAGACTATTGGTAGAGGGTTAAGCCCTTATTCAGGTCACGACACAGTTGGAATTATTGCAATGGATCAACTTCAAAATATCTGCGTAGGTACTTCTACCAGTGGTTTATTTATGAAGCGTCAGGGAAGGGTTGGTGATTCCCCTATTATTGGCTCCGGATTTTATGCCGATTCCAATATTGGTGCGGCGACAGCGACTGGTTTAGGTGAGGATTTAATGAAAGGCTGCACCAGCTATGAAGTCGTTCGTAAAATGCGTGATGGAATGTCTCCTCAGCAGGCCGCCGATGCAACTTTAAATGAATTAGAACTCACATTATATGAACGTTATGGTAAAGCCGGTGATCTTTCCGTCGTCTGTATGAACAAAAATGGTAATGTTGGCGTTTCAACGAATATAGACAATTTCTCTTTTGTGATTGCAACAGAAGCAATTCCAGCTACAGTTTATCTTGCTAACAAAGAGAATGGCAGAACTAGCTATCACCCTGCCGATGAAGACTGGCTTGCTGCTTATCAAATGAGAGTGACGGGGGAATTAAAATGAAATTATCCTTTTTAAGTGCAAATTGGCAGGAGTATAATCCATATTTATCGCAATCAACCTTGTTTGTTTGGCGATCTAATCTGGATTATTTAGAAACATTACCTATACTTGCGTCATTGAAAACAACTTTGGAACGCTATACTGATAATACGGTTTCAATTGGATTAAATCCTGTTTGTGAAAATATCTATTTCTTGCCTGAGAATCCTGGTGCATGTCAACAATTTATTTCCAAACAAGCTTCTGCTGCATTAAAAACTAATTTTGAATTTTTGCGGAAAAAGATAAGAGAATCCCACTCTAGTATTATTTTTATTGATGTTAGTTTATTTGATATTAATAAAATAGAAGATATTGAATTAATTAAACAGCTGCTTATCGAGGTTTATAATCAGTCTTATAATTTACAAAATTTAAATTATAAAACATTGCAAAAAAATCCGATTAAACAATTTGGTGCATTATTCAAAGATAACGAACAACAAAATACATTTAATCCGATCTATCAAGAAATTATAGCCATTGTTTCAGGAATGATACGCTCTAGACAATACTCTGATTCACCAAGTAATTATATCACACCTGAATATATGGCATTTGAATTGAAAAGTTATGCTAAAAAGCATTGCTTAATGATCAATATTCTAAACAGTAAGGATTTAATTAAGCAAAATTTAAATGCACTACATGCTGTAGGAAAAGGTAGCCATAATTTACCTTATCTTGTCGAATTAAGCTATCAAGGCAATATAAATAGCATCGAAAGTTATACTTTTGTAGGTAAAGGTATCACTTTTGACACTGGAGGGCTTTGGCTTAAATCAGGCGAAGGAATGGCGACAATGAAATATGATATGTGCGGCGCAGCTGTGCTCATTGGATTGCTCGATACTGTCATCCAAATGAAGTTACCAGTTAACCTTAATATCATATTAGGATTTGCTGAAAATATGCCGACTGCACTTGCAATGCGTCCAGGGGATATTGTAACCATGCATTCCAAACACACGGTAGAAATCATCAATACCGATGCCGAAGGACGCCTAATTCTAGCTGATATGCTAAGCTATGCAGCAAATAAAAATCCCACATACCTAATCGACATAGCAACCTTAACCGGTGCCGTTGTAAAAGCTTTAGGTTACGATATTAGCGGAATGATGAGTAATGATGCGACACTCACAGAAAAATTTATAATAGCCTCTCAACAAACCCAAGATCGAATCTGGCAACTTCCTTATGATGAAAGTTTTCTCAAACAGGTAAAAAGCCAGATTGCCGATTTTTGTAACACGCCATCCAATAATGCTGCAATTTGTGTTTCTGCCGGTTTCTTTTTAAGTCGCTTTATTCATAATTGCAAATGGCTTCATCTTGATATAAGCGGAACAGCACTTCAACGTGATCACGGAATTTACGCCAGTGGAAGACCAATTCCCTTGCTTTATCAATTCTTGAAAAACCAAACTTTAGAGAAACAATGAAAGGAGAAAGACAATGAAATCTATTTTACTCGTCTGTGATTTAGGAATGTCAACCAGTCTAGTGGTTAAAAAAATGCTGAATGCTGCTCAAAAAAGAGGATTAGAAATTAACATTCAAGCCAAAGGATCTCAAGATTTTAGAACATTAATTCAGCAATTCGATTGTGCATTGCTCGGCCCTCAAATTGCATATAAATTAAGTGATTTTCAGAATATTGCCAATGAATATAATAAGAAAGTCGATTGTATAAATATGATGGATTATGGCATGACCGATGGAGAAAAAATCCTTGATCACGCATTATCTTTATTGGAGGATATTAAGTGAGTAATAATATATTAGAACAACAGATTATGAATTTAATTGTGAATGCCGGCTGCTGTCGGAGTTTGTTAATCCAAGCTATTTCTGCAGCAAAGAAAAAGGATTTTTCACTCAGTAATGAGTATATGTTACAAGCAGAAAACATCTTGAAAAAAGCTCATCAAATTCAAACTGAATTGATTAGTTGCGATCAAGGGGAGGGAAAAATCCTAGTCACTATCATTATGGTTCATGCACAGGATCACATCATGAACGCTGTTTTATTAATGGATATTGCAAAAGAAATCATTTATCTTCACCAACAAAAATGATTCAATTATTGCCACGATTAACAATAGAATTTATATACTGTAATGGTGGCAATTTATTTAATCTAGAGCGAGCTAATTCAATATTTAAATACTCTTCATAAATTAGTAATAATGCATCAAACCCTAATCTACTATCTGTTAATTCACCACTCACTAATTTAGTAAAGTCTTTTGAAAAATCCACATCAATCAATATAGATTTATTAATTTGTATTTTATTTTTTTTACACAAATTTCTAGCAAAATCTATTGCAAGTTTATTATTACTACTAATCTCAATTGTTTTAATATCAAACAGTAGATCAGATTTAAAATAATCAATAATATTTTGCTTTCTTTCCATTTTTTCATCTAAGCAGGCAAAACTAATAAATCCTGTCATCTTTTCAATCAAAACCAACAGATAATCTGCCTCTGGGGAGAGAGCTTTTGGTAAACAAACAAAATCAAAATGAACATGTCCGATTTCTGTCGGAAGGGCATTTCTTGAAATTCGACCAACATCTTGCTTCTTGAGCACCCGACTGATACCTGCACGTGAGGCTTGCGAATTTATCAGCATTCTCACAGCCTCTACTAACTCATCAAGAGATAAATTTAAGTGGCGGCGTAAATAGACCAATAAAATTTCCTGTTCTGCTGAAAGTGTTCTGCGTATTTTATTTGGGGTGTGCGAACGATCCCAAATATCAGATCTATTCCGCCATTTTCTAATTGTTTGCAAGGAAACTCCCAACTCTTGTGCCAATTCATTTTCTGATTTGCTAGATTGTTGTATATAAGCACGAATTTTTGGTGTTGTAGTTGCATTCAGATGTAATTTAATATCCATATATTTCAAACCAATTAATCAAATTGTTTTGCACAATATCAGATTTTAATTCGGCTTGCAGAAAGTTTTTCTACATTTATCATTTTTTGTACAATAACTATTACAATATTTGCGTTAGATCAAAGAAACTGCAAATCGATATGTGAAAAATCATTTATCAAATCAATCAATTAAGTTATAAGTCCACCGCAAATACACCTAAAGAGGTAGTGAAATATTCTCGGATAGTTATCACTAATCAATCACTTATGCTAAAATCTGGCTTCATTTTTAAGGAATATTTATAAATTTGCGCCATGTTTGAAAAAAACCGACTGACACTACACAATTTAAGCTGCCAACGCGGCGAAAAACGCCTGTTTGCTGCGTTTTCTGCTGTCTTCGAAAGCGGGCAATTTGTGCAGTTGGAAGGACACAATGGCATTGGGAAGACCAGCCTATTGCGGATTTTAACCACACTTTCACAACCGTTGTCGGGAGAAGTGCGGTGGAACGAGTTGGATATTTTCAAATCGCGCGACAGCTATTTGGCACAGCTGCTGTATTTAGGGCATTCCAGTGGTGTGAAAAGTGAGTTGACCCCTTACCAAAATTTAAAATTTTATCAACAGATCAGCCCATGCAAAGCCGGTGAGGCGATTATTTGGCAGGCGTTGGAGCAAGTCGGGTTGTGTGGTTATGAGGAAAGTGCGGTCTATCGCCTGTCTGCCGGGCAACAAAAACGAGTGGCGCTGGCACGTTTATGGCTGAGCCAAGCACCCCTGTGGATTTTAGACGAGCCGTTTACAGCGATCGACAAACAAGGACAACAACAGCTGACCGCACTTTTTGAACAGCACTGCCACCAAGGGGGAATCGTGATCTTGACCAGCCATCAAGCGCTTGAAAGTAAGCGCTTACTACGATTGTCAATGCAGCCCTTCAAAAGTGATTGTCAAGACTGACGTGGTCAATCAGAGTAGAAAGGATAATCTGGAATGATTTTTTTCCCTATCATCAAACGTGAATTAAAAATCGCTTGGCAAAAAAAGAGCGAGCTGTTGAATCCGTTATGGTTTTTTCTGCTGGTGATCACCCTGTTTCCACTGTTAATCGGCCCGGAGCCGGCATTGCTGACCCGCATTGCCCCGGGCATTGTTTGGGTTGCCGCACTGCTGTCGGCGTTATTGGCGTTTGAACGGCTGTTTGCCGATGATTTTCGTGATGGTTCGTTGGAGCAATTGATGCTATTGGCATACCCTTTACCGCTGACCATGTTGGCAAAAGTCTGCGCCCATTGGTTGCTGACGGCTGTTCCATTAATTCTGCTCTCACCGATTGCTGCGTTGCTGCTGTCATTGGAACCGACGGTTTGGTGGGCGCTGATTTTAACCCTGCTACTTGGCACGCCAACCTTGAGTGCCATTGGTGCTATCGGCGTGGCGTTGACGGTTGCGCTGCGCAAAGGCAGCGTCTTACTGAGTTTATTAGTGGTACCGTTAATTATTCCGGTATTAATTTTTTCCGCCTCAATTTTGGATGCGGCACAACTACAGCTTGATTACAGCGGACAGCTGGCTATTTTGGGCGCGATAATGGCGCTGAGTGTCAGTCTGGCACCTTTTGCCATTGCAGCAGCACTGCGTATCAGCCTTGATTAAATTTAAACTGAATAAAATGGAGTGAAATAGAGCATGTGGAAATGGTTACACCCTTACGCTAAAGCCGAAACCCAATACCGCATCTGCGGCAACATTGCGCCCTATGCCGGCGTGTTCGCCTTGTTATTGCTGACTATTGCTTGGGTTTGGGGCTTGGCATTTGCCCCAGCCGACTATCAGCAGGGCAATGGCTTTCGAATGATTTATGTGCATGTTCCAGCCTCAATTTGGTCGATGGGAATCTATGCTTCCATGGCTGTTGCCGCTGCGGTCGGTTTGATTTGGCAGATTCGTCACGCCTACCTTTCAATGATCGCCATGGCACCGATTGGGGCGGTATTAACCTTTCTTTCCCTTGCTACCGGTGCGATTTGGGGCAAGCCAATGTGGGGAACCTGGTGGGTTTGGGATGCCCGTTTAACCGCCTCATTAATCCTGTTTTTCTTATATCTCGGTATTTTAGCGCTGTATTCCGCCTTTCAGGATCGCCGCAGTGCTGCCAAAGCGGCTGCTGTCTTGACATTGGTCGGGGTGGTAAATCTGCCGATTATCCACTTTTCGGTCGAGTGGTGGAACACCTTACATCAAGGCGCTACCATCACCAAATTTGAAAAGCCGTCAATGGCAACGTCAATGTTGATTCCGTTGCTGCTTTCCATTTTGGGTTTTCTGTTTTTATCTTTATGGCTAACCCTGATCCGCTATCGCAATGTTTTACTGCAAGAAGAGCAAAAGCGTCCTTGGGTGCAGGCTTTGGCTAATCAATTTATTGGAGGGAAAAAATGACCCCGTTTTTCCAAACTTGGCAAGATTTTTTGAATATGGGCGGCTACGGTTTCTATGTGTGGCTCTGTTATGGCGTTTCACTGCTGGCAATCGTGATACTAAGTGCGGTCAGCCTGAATGACAAAAAACGTTTACTGACACAAATTGCTAAAGAACAAGCACGCCAGCAACGGATTCAACAAGCTCGACAAGGAGAACAGCAATGAACCCAAGACGCAAATCTCGCCTGAGTCTATTACTGCTAGCGTTGCTCGGTGTTTCGATTGCCGTTGGTTTGATGCTGTATGCGCTGCGACAAAATATCGATCTCTTTTATACCCCGACTGAAGTGATTTATGGCAAAGATCACAAAAGTGACACCAAACCACAACCGGGACAACGTTTGCGAATCGGTGGTATGGTGGTGGAAGGCACCGTGGTGCGCGATCCAAACAGCCTGAAAGTGCGGTTTGATCTCAATGACATCGGTCCCTCCGTGACAGTGGAATACGAAGGCATTTTGCCGGATCTGTTCCGTGAAGGGCAAGGCATTGTGGCGCAAGGGGTGTTGATTGATGAAAAAACCCTAAAAGCCCATGAAGTATTGGCAAAACACGACGAAAATTATGTACCGCCGGAGCTGGAAAGCCAAATGCAGAAAGTCCATCAACCGATGGGTGTTTCTGCCGCAGATTTGAAAAACGTTTCAGAAAAAGACCAGCAAAATATGGATAAATTTCAACAACATTTGCAACAAACCATCGACGCCAATAAAACTGAGGCAACCAAATGATCGCTGAACTAGGAAATTATGCACTGGCATTGTCTCTGGCGCTTGCTGTGCTGTTGACCGTGTTACCGGCTTACGGCTGTCGCAACAATAATGCAACGCTGATGTCGCTGGCAAAACCGATGACATTCAGCCTGTTTTTCTGCCTGACGCTCTCTTTCACGGCACTGGCGTATCTGTTTGCGATAAACGACTTCAGCGTTCAGTACATTGTTAATAACTCAAACACCACGTTGCCGCTGCACTATCGCTTATCGGCTGTTTGGGGATCGCACGAAGGCTCGTTACTATTGTGGATCTGGCTGCTGTCACTGTGGGCGGCAGCGGTCGCTATTTTTAGCAAGAGCCTGCCGCAAGAAGCAATTGCACGCGTGTTATCGGTAATGGGCTTGATCAGCATCGGTTTTTTGGTGTTTATTATTTTTACCTCTAACCCGTTTGACCGCACTTTCCCCGATTTTCCGGTCGACGGTCGTGAATTGAATCCGTTGTTGCAAGACGTTGGCTTGATTTTTCACCCACCACTCCTGTATATGGGCTATGTCGGTTTTTCAGTGGCATTCGCCTTTGCAATCGCTGCCTTACTCGGCGGCACATTAGACACCGCTTGGGCACGCTGGTCACGCCCGTGGACACTGGCGGCATGGCTGTTTTTAACCCTTGGAATCGTACTCGGCTCTTGGTGGGCATATTACGAACTGGGCTGGGGCGGTTGGTGGTTCTGGGATCCGGTAGAAAATGCCTCCTTGATGCCATGGATTGCCGGCACGGCGCTGATTCACTCTTTAGCAGTCACCGAAAAACGTGGCAGTTTCAAAGCGTGGACAGTATTATTGGCGATTTTGGCATTTTCACTGTGTTTGCTCGGCACATTTTTAGTCCGTTCCGGCATC
Organism: Testudinibacter aquarius; assembly: GCF_004342725.1. Lineage (GTDB taxonomy): Bacteria > Pseudomonadota > Gammaproteobacteria > Enterobacterales > Pasteurellaceae > Chelonobacter > Chelonobacter aquarius. The sequence continues at coordinate 63,726 of NZ_SMCP01000013.1, forward strand.
TTGGTTTCAGTACACGCCTTTGCGTCTGATCCAACCAGAGGATTATATATTCTCGCCTATCTGGTCGTGGTCATCGGTGGCTCACTGGCGCTGTATGCCGTTAAAGGGCATCAAATCCGTTCGACCACTCACTACGAACGCTACTCGCGTGAAAGCCTGCTGCTGCTCAACAATGTGTTTTTGATGACCGCACTTTCGATTGTATTGATCGGCACCTTGCTGCCATTAGTACACAAACAATTAGGACTAGGCTCAATATCGGTCGGTGCGCCGTTTTTCGATCAAATGTTTTTAATTTTGATGGTGCCGTTTTCGTTTATTCTGGGCATCGGCCCACTGGTCAAATGGCGACGCGATCAAGTCAGCGCTATTCGCAAACCCGTGATAATCAGTCTAATTATCATGGTCGTCTGCGGTTTCGCATTACCGCACTTGTTATTTGACCGCATCACTACAACCGCCGTGTTGGGCGTGATGATGGCAAGCCTGATCTTACTGCTCAGCTTATACGAAATGCAGCAACGAGCCACTCACCGTCACAGCTTTGTTAAGGGCTTAAGCAAACTTTCTCGTTCCCATTGGGGGATGATTGCCGCCCATGTGGGGGTGGCGATGACGGTATTCGGTATCGCCTTCAGCCAAAATTACAGCATTGAACGAGATGTTCGCATGAACAGCGGCGACAGCGTACAAATCGCTGATTACCGTTTCGTGTTTCAAGGCGTCACGCCACATAACGGTGCCAACTACGAAGGTGTGAAAGCGCAAATCGAAGTATTTAAACACGACAAACTGCAAACTATGCTGCACGCAGAAAAGCGCTTTTACACCGTCAGCCGGATGAGTATGACCGAAGCGTCAATCGATTGGGGCTTTGGGCGCGATATTTATGTAGCACTTGGCGAGCGACTGGACGATGGCGCTTGGGCAGTGCGCTTATATTACAAACCGTTTATCCGCTGGATCTGGATTGGTGGACTGTTTATGGCACTGGGCGGCTTGTTGTCAATGCTGGATCGCCGTTACCGTTTGAGCAAAATTGCTCGGCAGAACACCAAGCAAGGAGATGTCTATGAATAATAAAAAACTGTTTGTGCCACTATTCGCATTTTTGGGGCTAGTGTTAGTATTTGCTTGGCAACTGGTGCGCAACTCCGCCGGTGAAGATCCGAAAACATTGGAGTCTGCACTGGTCGGCAAGCCCGTACCGCACTTTGAACTGCCATCGCTGCAAGACGGGGAACAAGCGCTTACTGAGGCCATTTTTCAACAAGGTAAACCATTGCTGCTAAATGTCTGGGCAACTTGGTGTCCAACCTGCTATGCCGAACACCAATATTTAAACCAGCTCGCCAAGCAAGATATCACCATTGTCGGTATCAATTATAAAGATGACCCAAGCAAAGCTGCACAATGGCTGAAAAATTTAGGCAATCCGTACCAACAGAATATTTTGGATCAAAAAGGTATGCTCGGCTTAGATTTAGGAGTTTACGGTGCACCGGAAACGTTCCTGATCGATTGCCAAGGGGTGATTCGCTACCGCTATGCCGGCGATATGAACGAAACCGTTTGGCAAGAGAAGTTTAAATCGCTGTTTGAAAAAATTCAGCGCGAGGAGAGCGCATGCAAAAGCTAATCGTTTTATTCGTTTTTTTGTTCAGCCTGCCGATTTTTGCTGCGATCGATAGTTATGAGTTCAGCTCACCGCAACAAGAACAGGCTTATCAGCAGCTGACCCAGCAACTGCGCTGTCCGCAATGTCAAAATAATAATATCGCAGACTCGAATGCTACGATCTCAACCGATATGCGGGCTAAAGTTTATGAATTGCTGCAACAAGGCAAAAGCAAACAAGAAGTGGTTGATTATATGGTGCAGCGCTACGGTAATTTTGTCACATATGATCCACCGCTGGCGCCGTCAACACTGCTCTTGTGGCTGATTCCCGCAGCATTGTTGTTAATCGGCATTTTGATTTTATTCCGACGCAAACCGCACTTGCGACATCAGTCAGCGGATTCTGCGCTTGATCAGCAGCGTTTGAACAAGATTCTACAGCCCGACGATAAGGAGAAAAAATAATGTTGTGGCTCGTTTTTTTACTGCTCACCCTCATCACCGCATTGTTGGCGTTCTATCCGTTGTTGGCTAAAAGTAAGAATAAAAATGCGGTTCAGCAGCAAGATCTGAATCGTGCCTTTTATTACGATCGGCTACAAGAGTTAAAACAAGATAATGAACAAGGCTTACTGGACGATCCGCAACAGAGTGAAAACGAATTACAACAACGGCTGCTAAACGATATTCCGTTACAACAAACTGAAATGCAAAACAGTCGCTTGAAAAACGGAAAAATCTGGTTCACTTCTGGCACATTAGTCTTAACAGCTATTGCCTTGGTCACCTATTTTAGTGTCGGTTCATGGCATGGCGAGAGTATGCTGGAAAATGCCCACGCTCAGCTACCGCACTTGCAACAACGTTTAGCACAAGAACAGCAACAGCCGTTAACCACTGAAGAGCTGCAACAATTTACTATCGCACTGCGCGCTGAGCTGCAACAGGCACCGGATAACGATAAAAATTGGTGGTTGCTCGGTCAAATTGGCATGGCAGCCGGCAATGGACAACTGGCGCTGGACAGCTATAAACGCGCCACCGCACTTGCGCCGGAAAATACGGAATATAAGTTAAGCTATGCCAGAGTGTTAATGTTCTCACAAGACGAGAATGATAAAACACGCGGAGAATTGTTGTTGCGTGAAGTGATTAAGCAAGATCATAATAATATTCAGGCGCTCAGTTTATTGGCATTCAGTGCGTTTGAAAAAGAAGATTATAAAATGGCATTAATGTCGTGGGAAATGATGCTGCGCCAATTACCGCCTGACGATGAGCGAATTCCATTGATTCAGCGCAGTATGAGCCATGCCATTGCCGAACTGAAGGCACAAGAGCAACAGCCAGCGGCTAATCCATAAATTAAGCCACACATAAAGGAAGAGATTCAGATGCAAACACAGTTAAAAATCGGCTTGGTTTCAGTATCCGACCGCGCCTCGCAAGGCATTTATGCCGATCAAGGAATTCCGGAATTACAACGTTGGTTGGAAAATGCCTTAACCGAACCTTTTGCTGTCGAAACCCGTTTAATTCCTGATGAACAAACCGAAATTGAGAAAACCTTAATTGAACTGGTTGATCAGCACCATTGTCACTTGGTGCTTACCACCGGCGGCACCGGCCCAGCCAAACGTGATGTCACGCCTGACGCAACACTAGCCATTGCTGATCGGGAAATGCCGGGCTTTGGTGAACAGATGCGCCAAGTGAGCCTGCATTTTGTGCCGACAGCGATTTTATCACGTCAAGTTGGCGTGATTCGGAAACAATCCCTGATCATTAACTTGCCCGGTCAGCCGAAAGCCATTAAGGAGACGCTCGAAGGGGTTAAAGATCAATACGGCAAAGTATTGGTCAACGGTATTTTTAGCGCCATTCCATATTGTTTGCAGTTGATCGACGGCATTTATATTGATACAGTGCCAGACATCATTGAAAGTTTCCGCCCTAAATCAGCACGCAAAGAATATAAGGAATCAACATGAAAAAAATCGAAGCGATTATCAAACCATTCAAATTAGATGACGTACGAGAAGCCTTATCCGATGTGGGCATTACCGGCATGACGGTTTCCGAAGTAAAGGGTTTTGGTCGTCAAAAAGGGCATACTGAAATCTATCGCGGCGCTGAATATATGGTTGATTTCTTACCTAAAGTTAAACTGGAAATCGTGATTGCTGACGAACAAGTGGATGCTTGCGTCGATACTATTATCGAAACGGCGCAAACCGGAAAAATCGGTGACGGCAAGATTTTTATCTATGATGTTGAACGGGTTATCCGCATTCGCACCGCAGAAGAAAACGAAGACGCGTTGTAATGTTTTTCTACCTGATTGCCTTCGCAGCCGGATTAGCACTCGCCACTCAGGCTGCGATCAATAGTCAACTCAGCAAAGCCGTTGGCGATCAGCCTGTGGTTGCGGCATTAATCTCCTTCTTTACCGGCACCCTATTGCTACTATTCATTACGCTAAGTAAAGCCAACCTCAGCGAAGTCTGGGTCAACTTACCTCATCAAGCTTGGTGGAAATGGATCGGCGGCCCTTTGGGCGCAATGGTTGTGTTTACCACCGTATTGCTTGCACCAAAAGTCGGGGTCAGCAATATGCTGTTTTTTATCATTGTCGGGCAATTGATTATGGCAATGTTAATTGATCATTACGGCTTAATCTCAATGCCCATACGCTCGGCAACCCTCTGGAAATTTATTGGATTAACTGTTGTGTTTATCGGCATGACACTGTTCTTTTATGGCGACAAATGGTTTAAATCATAATCTTGATTTCACTATACTTTTTAAATTATTTTTTAGGAACTTAACATGATATCAAAACAACAAATTTTAGACGCTTACCACAACCGCTACGCTTGCAAAAGCTACGATCCCAATAAAAAAATCAGCCAAGACGATCTGACTTTTATTCTAGAAACAGCCCGTTTATCTCCCAGCTCCTTTGGACTGGAACCTTGGCGTTTTCTCGTGATTGAGAATCAACAAATTAAAGAGTTGATTCGTGACATTGCTTGGGGAGCTAAAGATAAGATCATGGATTGCAGCCATTTTGTTGTGATCTTGGCTCGCCAACAAAGTGCATTACAACCCGGTAGTGAATACATTCGCCAACAACGGGCAGAAATCATGAAATTACCCGCTGAAGTGATCGCATTATATGAGGGGTTTTACCGCAATTTTTGTGAAAATGAATTTAATTTAAATACAGAGGAAGCGTATTACGCCTGGGCAAGCCGCCAGTGTTATATCGCCTTGGGCAATATGCTGACCAGTGCCGCTATGATTGGGATTGACTCAACCCCGGTTGAAGGCTTCCCACTTGAAAAACTGAATAATGCATTAGTAGAAAAAGGGTTATACGACCCACAAGCATTTAAACTCAGCGTAATGGCGGCTTTTGGCTATCGTGCCGGTGAACCTCGTGCTAAAACTCGTCGCGCTTTTGACGATGTGGTGAGCTATATTAAATGAAGTAGATGTCCAACATCACACTAAATACATCAAAGTGCGGTTGTACCCTGACCGCACTTTTCCCCCTGTAGCTTTGCTAAAAGTTCAGTCAATCAACCGGCCTCCCCTCGCCAAACAACAGCGCCTCCCGGAACGGTTGCGAGCCCGCTGCCCGCTTTAATTTCATGCGCAAGCTGCAGCGAGCCGGGTGCAGCCGGGCTAAATTCAGCGCATAGTAACGTAATGCGGTGATGCACTTCTCCCCGTTGTCTTTACTTATCAGCCCCCGTTCATCCCGATACACCACATCCAACATCCAGTGCGCTTTATTTTTCTTAAGCGCCCCATGGCCGGCGGATACTCTCGGCAAATTGCGGTAATCCCGCCTTGAGGCTACTGATATAACAGGCTGCGTTAGACTCCGACTTTCTGGCCAAGGTTAATTGCGCTGCCGGCTCAACACACAGCACTACGTTGATTCCGCCCCATTGCATCGGTTCAGTCAGCCATTCCCCAACGGGTAATTGTTTATACTGCTGTCCCGTAGTTAAGTCGTGGTAATCCTCAATCGATTGCGGGGCTTTTCTCTCCATTTTATGAAAATAGGCCGCGATTTCTTGGCGAAAAGCACGATGGTTATTATTCAGGGCAACCACATAATCCGCTTGCTTGTCCCACAGATGCCGGACGATTTTTTTCTGGGTGTTGCAGGCATACACCGAGACGATGGCGCGTCTTAACCTTAAGGCCGCCAGCACTTCCAACACGCCTTGCTGCTCATTACGCCAGCGTGGCGCTTTCGGCTGTGCCACGATGAGCCCATGCGGTTTAGGCTGCAGCGTAATCGTGTGCAGCGCACTTTTTGCCTCATGACCGAAGCTGTTGCGTAGGTTTTTACCGTCCAGCGGAATGGGGGCAAGCTGTTTGGCTTGGCGGAGTTCATTAATAAAATTGATAAAAATATCATTAAATTGGCTGGGGTGTAGTTTGCTGAGCAGTGCGGCTATCGTTGCTTCAGAGGGAATCCCTTGAGCAAAGGGTAAATAGTGGCGTAACCAACACAGGTGTTGCTCACCAAATTGTCGAATATCCTGCCATGTTTTTGCACCGGATATCACCGCACTCATGGTTAAGAACGCCAACTCCAATATAGGACAAGGTTGGCTATCATGACTATTTTCGGTCTCCGGCTGCGCAAAAAAGTGAAAAAAATCCATAACGCCTCCTCAACAATAACGAACAATACACACCTTATACAGTTTTACGTTATATTTACTATAAAATGATAGGCGGTTTTTGAACAATCGTTATTGCAGTTTTCTTGATGTCGGCTAAGAAATGAAGGGGAATGCTGGCTTTTTAATCAACGCTTACGCTTGTTGAATACAAGTTCGATACAAGCTAAGTGCGGTCAACCGCACTTTAACCACGATTAGCCTCATTAGCCTCAATTGGCATAGTAGCCACAAACGCAAAAAACCCCTAACATCACTGCTAGGAGTTATCGCTTTACTTACTTTCGTGTTCTTTGTATTTTTCGTGTTCGGTAAAATCCGGCGGTGTCCTACTCTCACATGGGGAGACCCCACACTACCATCGGCA
>NZ_SMCP01000014.1 GCF_004342725.1 Testudinibacter aquarius
TCAGAAGTGAAATGCTGTAATGCCGATGGTAGTGTGGGGTCTCCCCATGTGAGAGTAGGACACCGCCGGATTTTACCGAACACGAAAAATACAAAAAATACGAAAGTAAGTAAAGTGAGAACCCCTAGCAGTGATGTTAGGGGTTTTTTGCGTTTGTGGCTACTATGCCAATTGAGGCCAATGAGGCTAATCGTGGTTAAAGTGCGGTTTTGAGAGCGCTGTGGAGTGTCGTTCGATTACAAAAATACCCCACAGTAGTCACAGTGGGGTGAACAAGGCAAAATGAAAAAGGAAGATGATAGTTAAAACTATTTTTGTGATACCAATCCGATAAATGTTTTACGCGGCGAGCTGAGACCGAGCTGTTCGGCTTCATTAACTAAATTCATCGCTCGGTTAACATCATTGTTTTTCATTGCATTGCGAATTGCATTATTAAAATATTGTTCGGTTTCTTGTTCCACGGGTTTTGTTAATGGTTTCCCGGTTTTTGTATTGCGACCGACAGCTTGTGGTTCGACTGTGCTTTTAGCTTTAAATTCAGGCAGTGCCAAGCCGATAAACTGGGCACTTTGTTTTCCGTCAACCTCGATATGAATTTTCCCGTTAAGGCTGTGCTTGGCTTGCAAATCATCAATTGCCGGTGGTTGGTTGCCGCGGGCTTTAGCATACAGCTTTGCCGGATGTGGCACAGTGGTACTGCCTTGCAGATCTTCACTAGTGGTATAAACTAACAAATAGATGTAATCCTGATTCGGTGTTGGGGTCAGTTGCAGTGCTTTGCTTAAGCGGTTGCTTTGCAATCCGCTCTCGTTTTGAAACTGGAAAGTATTTGCCGGATAAGTGGCTGCTAGATTGAAATTGGCATCCAAAACGGCGACATTCGGGACAAAAATATGGTCGTTGTCTTCAACCGAGCTGCTAATCGTAATATCCAACGTTCCCTGATTGGCAGGTAGACGGTAAGCGGCGATCGGGCTGTCAATACCGCTGAGATTGCGTTGTTGGGCATCAAGTGTGGTCGTTTGTTGTTGTGACAAGCCAATTTCTTGCCAAGCCAGTTTGCTGACTACTTGTGGATTGATGTGTGGTTGTGCTGCATAGCTTGCAGCGGAACAGAATAAACCGAAACTTAATACGGTTGAGCTAATCCATTTTTTCATATTGACCTCAGATTTTGATAAAAAAGAACCGCTCTTTGAAGGTCCAAAGAGCGGTAGAAAGTGAATTACCACCAAGCTTCGAATTGAACACCGTAGACAAATTCATGATCATTGGCTTTTGCAGTACCGACACGATCACCGAATTTATCATTCCAGTCGGCATAAGTGCCGAATACGCGAATGGCAGGGCGTGCCCAGATGCTGTCACCGGCTTGCCATTGTTGGGCTAAGGTGACTTTTTTTAGGTCATTCTTTTTACCGCTGGCTTGGTCTTTAACGCGATCATAGCCAAATTCAACTAATGTACTCATGGTATTATTCCATTTATACATCGGGCGGATGCCGGCAGAGTACCAAGTGTTACCTTTATTGTTATCTAAGTCGGTTTTTTGGTAGATTAAAGCATACATTGCTTCGATGCGATCACTGAATTTCACTACTCCTTGGTCAATTAAACGTAGCATATGACCATTGTTATTAATCGAACCACCTTGCGAATGCCCGGTATTCCAAGAAGTCATCGAATCGGTCGCATATTGCACAGTGAATTTGTTGAAGCCACCGAAAAATTCATTTTGAGTATGTTCCGCCGTCAACATATAGCCACGTTTGCTGGCACCATTGGCAAATGTTGCACCGTCTTTGGTGTGTGCATTACCGAAATCAACACCAAATTCCAGTTTTCCGTTTTTATTGACATTGAGATCGGCTAAACGGACATCAAACACATCATTGTAAACATCGGCTTTATTTCTTTCGGTGATATACTCAATTTTCCCTGTGCTGGAATTGAAGCGGTAGAAACTAGAATAGCCGAACGCATCGGCACCACCGGCCTCGGTGTTGCGGGTGACCGCCAATGACAATTTCCCAAAGCCCAGATCGATATTTTCCACCCCGGCACCCGGACCGGAAATATCCCAATAGTAGAAATCGTTCATATGTACGTCGTGACGTTGATAAAAACGTTTACCTGCCCATAGTGTCGCGCCTGGCAGTGAATCGGCAAAGTTTTTAAATTGAACGTTGACTTCGCGCAATGCCGGATTGGTGGATTCCCAATCATTTTGTTGGCTGACGGAATAAGCAACATTAGTATCTAGATAGATGCTTTTCTCACCCTGCTTGAATAATTCCTGCCCTAATTTCAGTTCGGCATAGGTTTCGGCTTCATTACCCAAACGATACTTCGCCGGAGCACCGGTTGCGGTGAAAGTAGTTTGTTCTCCGCCGCCGGATGTCCAACCGATGCCGGAACGGGCATAACCGTGGAAATCAACCGCACTTGCCGTACCGGCAAGCAACGTGCTGCCGATGGCAATGGTGAGCAATGTTTTTTTACTGTTCATAATGTTGGCCTCTTTTATAGGTTAAAGTTACTACATTTTAAGTGGCTTATTTTCCCTGAAGCACTATCAGTGCAATAAGCCGGATTTTACAGACAAAAGTATCCCGTCCGACTATGTTTAAAATAGTCGGAATAGTTAAAATGGATTTAAAAACAGAGCGTTATTGGGTGATTACACGCCGATTTCTTTATATAGCCGTCGGCAGGCAGTACCATCATCTTTAAATAAATGGCAGCGTTCCGGTACAATCCCGATATCCATCACCTGCCCTTCTTCGACCAGCACTACATCGTTTTGACGGTAGACCAAGGTCGGTTGTTTGATTTCCGGAATTTCTAGATGGATTTGGGTTTCGTTGCCTAGCAATTCGACCACGGTGACGATGCCTTTCAATTTGATCTCCGCCTTGTCTGCCGGAATCAGATGTTCTGGGCGCACGCCTAAGGAAAGATTTTCACCGACCTTGACCCCGGTTCCTTCCACCGGAATCCAAAAATGATGATGATGAGCATCCGGCAGTTCAATTTGTACCCGTTGCTTTTCAACAGCGGTGACTTTCACCGGTAAGAAGTTCATTTTAGGTGAGCCGATAAACCCGGCGACAAAGCGATTCGTCGGATAGTGATACAGCTCCAACGGTTTACCGACTTGAGCGATGCCACCGGCGTTCAACACCACAATTTTATCTGCCAAGGTCATGGCTTCGATTTGATCGTGGGTAACATAAATCATAGTGCGGTTGAGTTTTTTATGCAGTTTTGAAATCTCGACTCGCATTTGTACCCGTAATGCGGCGTCTAGATTGGAAAGCGGTTCGTCAAGCAGAAAGACTTGTGGTTGCGAAACTAAGGTTCGTCCGATTGCCACCCGTTGCCGTTGTCCGCCGGACAAGGCTTTGGGTTTACGATCTAACAAATGTGCCAATTGCAGAATTTCGGCAACTTGATTAACACGTTTGTTGCGCTCTTCTTGGTTGACCCCAGCTAGTTTTAAACCGAATGACATATTTTCCGCCACATCCAAGTGCGGGTACAGCGCATAAGATTGGAATACCATGCCGATGCCGCGCTTGGCCGGGGGCACATTGTTCATCAGGGTATCACCGATATACAGCTCACCGGAGGTGATGTCTTCCAAGCCGGCAATCATGCGTAATAGTGTCGATTTTCCGCAGCCGGAAGGTCCGACAAACACCACAAATTCGCCTTCTTCGATCTCTAAATTAATATCTTTGGAAATGTGGATATCACCATAAGATTTATAGACTTTGCGTAAAGAAAGACTCGACATAATTTTTCCCCTGTGCAGGTTTTTATTCTATTATATTTGCTATAACCCAATAGTTAATGGTGGTTAGTATGCCGAGAGAAAGCAAGAAAAAAATCATCCTTTGCAGAATTTTTTTAGGCGGAGGTGAAAAATAGGTCTAAAACAAAGAATATTTTTTATACGTTTATATTGTGATCAAGATCAGGTTTATACGCTTATTTTTTGTGATTACTATCGCAAAAAGTGCGGTTTATGTGATCAGGATCACCGTTTGTGCGGCAAGGGAGGAGTAACAGGGATGATGCCCTCCTGATATTAAAACGGCAATATTAGTGAAAATACTGGCGACAACCTGTGTTATTCAAATCATTTTATTCAAATAAGGACTGGTTATGATCAAAAATAAATATTTAACCCTGACACTAAGTGCGGTTGCCGCATTAGTCGTTTCAAGCAGCAGTCTGGCAAAGCTGGAAGCCGGTAAACTTGTCATTTGGATCAATGGTGACAAAGGATATGACGGTTTGGCGGAAGTGGGTAAAAAATTCGAAGCCGAGACCGGTATTCCGGTGTTGGTCGAACATCCGGATAAACTGGAAGAGAAATATCCGCAAGTCGCTTCAACCGGCGACGGCCCGGATATTGTTTTTTGGGCGCATGACCGTTTTGGCGGCTACGCACAAGCCGGATTATTGTCGGAGTTACACCCAAGCCAAGCATTTAAAGATAAGTTCGTTCCTTTTGCGTGGGATGCTGTCAGTTACAACGGTAAAATCATCGGTTATCCAGTGGCAATAGAAGCCCTATCGCTGATTTATAATAAAGATTTGCTGCCAGAAGCACCAAAAACCTGGGAAGAGGTAACGGCATTGGATGCAAAACTGAAAAAAGAAGGCAAAAATGCAGTGATGTGGAATTTGGCAGAACCGTATTTCACTTGGCCGATTATCGCAGCAGATGGCGGATATGCGTTTAAGTATGAAAACGGGCAGTACAACACTGCTGATATTGGAGTCAACAATGAAGGCTCGCAGCGTGGTTTGCAATTTGTGGTCGATTTGGTGAAAAATAAGGTGATCAATGCCGATACCGATTATGCCATTGCTGAAGCTTCTTTTAACAAAGGACAAACTGCATTGACGATTAACGGTCCTTGGGCATGGGGCAATATTGAAAAGAGCGGTATCAATTACGGCGTAGCCGTGCTGCCGACCTTGAATGGTCAGCCGTCAAAACCCTTTGTCGGTGTCTTGAGCGCAGGCATCAACTCCGCCAGCCCGAATCAGGATTTAGCGGTCGAATTTTTGGAAAATTACCTGTTGACCAATGAGGGGCTGGATAGCGTCAATAAAGACAAACCGTTGGGTGCGGTGGCGTTGACCTCTTATCAAACCGAATTGGCAAAAGACAGTCGGATTGCTGCCACGATGCAGAATGCGGAAAACGGCGAAATTATGCCGAATATTCCGCAAATGTCTGCATTCTGGTATGCGGAGCGCAGTGCGATTATCAATGCGGTCAACCAACGGCAAAGCGTCAAACAAGCGTTGGATGATGCGGCAGGACGGATTAAAGCGCAGTAAAAATCGGGTGTAATTATTTTTTGTTTTAACCGCACTTTGCCTTTTTAACAAAACAAAGTGCGGTCTATTGTTCAGGTGGTGTTATGCAACCAACAATCCCTCAACCAATCCCACAGCCAATCCCTCAACCAGGTACATATTCTGCGGATGGTGCTTTCGCCAAGTATCTTAAATGGGGAGTGATTGCCCTTGTGCTGCTGATCGATTTTTATCTGGTCTCCGTAATGTATCTGCAAGGCGAAATTCTGTTTGCGATTTTGACCTTGGTGGTGATCAGTTCCGGTATTTATGTGTTTGCCAACCCTAAAACCTATGCGTGGCGCTATGTTTATCCCGGCATTATGGGCATGGGCATTTTCATTCTGTTTCCGCTGATCTGCACTATTGTGATTGCGTTCACCAATTACAGCGGTACCAACCAGCTGGCATTTGAAAGAGCGGTCAGCGTGCTGTCGCAGCAACGCTATTTCTCCGGTGAAAAATACGACTTCAAGCTGTTTGCGCAAGCGGATAACCAGTGGCAAATAGAAGTGACATCGGCGCAGGGCGAGAACTATCTTTCCAATGATTTTCGCTTTGGCAGTGAAACGATCGCACTACACCTCGAAAGTGCGGTCAGCGCACAGCCTGCGGTGCCGCTAAAAACCGTGATTGCAAACCGCAATCTGTTGCAGCAAAGCCGCTTGGTTCTGCCAAACGGCGCTGAACTGAGCATGAGTTCGCTACGCCAATTTGCCCAGCAAAGCCCGCGTTATCAGTATAATAATGAAAACGCAGAGCTGATTAATCTGGAAAACGGCAAACGTTATAAAGCCAATAACGAAATCGGTTTTTTTCAACTGATTGATAACCAAGGCAATTGGCAAGCGGAAACGTTGGAGCCGGGTTATACGGTGCTGACCGGTTGGAGCAACTTCATTAAAATCTTCAGCGATGAGGGCATTCAAAAACCGTTTATCCAGATTTTTATCTGGACGATCCTCTTTTCGGTGTTGACGGTCTTGTTCACCGTGATTATCGGCATGATTTTAGCTTGTGTTGTGCAGTGGGAGCCGTTGCGAGGCAAAGGGGTTTACCGCTTGTTGCTGATTCTGCCTTATGCCGTACCGGCGTTTATCTCAATTCTGATTTTTAAAGGCTTGTTCAACCAAAGTTTCGGTGAAATCAACCTGATTTTAAATCAGGTGTTTGGCATTCGCCCGGAATGGTTCAATAGCCCGACGTTAGCCAAAGTGATGTTGGTGATTGTCAATACTTGGTTAGGCTATCCGTATATGATGATTTTATGTATGGGTTTGCTGAAAGCGATTCCGCAAGATTTGTACGAAGCCTCGGCGATGGATGGTGCCAGCACCTGGCAGAATTTCAGCAAAATCACAGTGCCGTTGCTGATCAAACCACTCACGCCACTCATGATTGCTTCGTTTGCGTTTAATTTCAATAATTTCGTGTTGATTCAATTGTTGACCAACGGACGTCCGGATATGATCGGCACCTCAACCCCGGCAGGTCACACCGACTTATTGGTCAGCTACACCTACCGCATCGCCTTTGAAGGCAGCGGCGCACAAGATTTCGGTTTGGCGGCGGCGATCGCCACGATTATCTTCCTGTTGGTTGGCGGTTTGGCGCTGCTCAATCTGAAAGCCACTAAGTTAAAACTGGATTAGGAGAAACAATATGGCAATGGTGCAACCTAAATCGATGCGTTACCGTTTGTGGGCAACCCATCTGTTGTTAATCGGCTTTTTGGCGCTTATCCTGTTTCCGCTGCTGATGGTGATTGGGATTTCATTGCGGCCGGGCAATTTGGCGATCGGTGATCTGATTCCACAACAAATTTCGTGGGAACATTGGCAGCTGGCGTTGGGTATGGAAGTGACCAATGCGGACGGCTCAATCAGCAAACCCCCGTTTCCGGTGCTGCTGTGGCTGTGGAATTCGGTCAAAATCGCCAGCATTAGTGCGGTCGGGATTGTCGCGCTGTCCACCACTTGCGCTTATGCCTTTGCCCGCATGAAATTTAAAGGCAAAAAAACCATTTTGCAAGGCATGCTGATCTTTCAAATGTTCCCGGCGGTGCTGTCGCTGGTGGCGTTGTATGCCTTATTTGACCGCTTGGGCATCTATGTGCCGTTTTTGGGATTGAACACCCATGGTGGGGTGATCTTCGCCTATCTGGGCGGCATTGCGCTGCATGTCTGGACGATTAAAGGCTATTTCGAAACCATCGACGGCTCGTTGGAAGAAGCAGCGGCACTGGACGGTGCGACGCCGTGGCAGGCGTTCCGCTTGGTTCTTTTGCCGTTGTCGGTGCCGATTTTGGCGGTGGTGTTTATCCTGTCGTTTATTGCTGCCATCACTGAATTTCCGGTGGCGTCACTGCTGCTGCGTGATGTCAACAGCTACACCTTGGCGGTCGGCATGCAGCAATATCTCTATCCGCAAAATTACCTGTGGGGCGATTTTGCCGCCGCCGCCGTGTTGTCGGCCATCCCGATCACCATCGTGTTTTTACTGGCGCAACGCTGGCTGGTCGGTGGTCTAACTGCTGGCGGGGTCAAAGGCTAGGCTTAGGCCGGGACTGATTGTTCAACCGCACTTTTTGTTGATGACCAAAGTGCGGTTTTTTCAGATAAAAATAGGGTCTGTTGATGTTTGTTTATAATTTGAGCTATAGACACTTTTTTGCCACTCTTTTTGCAAATAAATAAGGCAAAAGTTGTGAAGTTTAGTGGTTCTAAACGAACGGCTTTTAACGCCGCTGTAGTACGAAAAGTAATGGCGAAAAAGCGTCATAGTCCTGCGGATTGTGTTTAAAATAAGCACACTCGTCGTTGCAACCCTCATCAATATAGTCCCACTATTGATTTCGGCTTACGCCTAGATTGTGCTTATTTTAAACGACAACTCAAAATATAAACAAACATCAACAGACCCTAATAAACTTGTGATCTCTATCAGTTTTTTCAACGGCTTTTTTGTTATAACTATTGGTCAATGAAAATAAACAAGAGGCTTTAAATGAAAGCGGTAAAACACATTCCAGCACAAGATATTAATCCCAACAATATCGAAACACTGATCGATTTACAGGAAAATTTTTGTATTGTCGACGCGCAGCAGCCGGCTCAGTTGCACAATTTGATTGTACGCAGCTTGAATAATAAAAAAATCAGCTATAAATTGATGACCGGCAATGTTGATCTGTTAATCAATGAGCCGTTTAACCTCGGACACACCCAAGGCAGCAGCGGCTTTTTTTCCGGACTGTTTTATTATGTTTGGCTGAAAATTCATAATCTCACCGTCGGCAAAAAGCCACATATTGCTCTCAATTTTGAAACCGCTAAAAATCAAATTTCCCTGACGTTTGTGGTGTGATGGCTTAAATTTACGCTAAACCGAACTTTTGATGTAACGTATAAAGTTTTCCTTTAAATAGTACTAAAACATGGTACTATTCGCTTGGATGGAATAGTATGAAAAAGAGATCAAAATTAACATTGCAGCTTATTTTTAAACGCCCTGTTAGTGGCAACATTCGTTGGAAAGATATTGAATCTTTGTTTTTAGATCTCGGTGCTGAAATTGAGGAAAGAGAGGGATCGCGTATAGCTGTTATTCTCTTTCAACAAGTGAACGTTTTTCATCGTCCACATCCCAACCCTGATACCGATAAAGGTGCGGTTGCCAGTGTAAGAAAATGGCTAGAAGAGAATGGAGTAATCCCTTGATTAATATAATGACAATTGAAGGACATAAGGCTGTTATCGCTTATGATGATGAAATTGGGCTGTTTCGCGGTGAATTTAGCGGCTTAAATGGCGGTGCGGATTTTTATGCAGAAGATGTGGAGAACTTGCGCAAAGAAGGGGAAATTTCACTACGGGAATTTTTAGCAGTTTGTAAAGAGAAAGGTATTGAACCGTATAAACACTATTCTGGGCGTTTTAATTTACGCTTGGAACCAGCGTTGCATGCAGAGATTGCCGCATTTGCTAATGCTGAAAATTTGAGCCTGAACGAATGGGTGATAAAACGTTTAAAAACAGATATTCAGCAATTAGATAACAAGTGATAGCGCTAAACCGCACTTTCACTTATTTATTGCAAAGTGCGGTAGCAATCAGTTGGAATAGCCCATTAAGGTTAATAAATGCCGGGTGTATTCAATCGATTCGGCGCGGTTGTTGACGCCGATTTTTTGATACAGGTTGCGGATATGGGTTTTGATGGTGGTGGCGGCGACTTGCAGTTCGGTGGCGATTTGTTCGTTGCTGTAGCCGGAGTAGATCAAGCCCAGTACCTGCCATTCCCGTTGGGTCAATGGGCTGATGCGCAGCAATTCCGGCACTTGCGGATTTTGCAGCAGTTTTTCAACAAAGGTTTCATCGAAATGGGCGAATTTATGCCGATAGTACTGGTTGATGCTGCGCAAAATAAATTGTGCTTTATGGGTTAACAATTCGTCTAAAATGTTTAATTGCAACAGTTGGCGCAGCTGTTGTGCCATGATTTCGCCTTCAATCACAAAAATACTGATAAAATTAGTCTGTTTGCTGAGCTCCAGCGCTTCAAGCAGACTTTTTTGTGCGGCGACCGCATTGCCTTGTAGGAAACAAATGCGGTTGTACAGCACCAAATCTTTATTTAACTCACTGATAAAGTTATAAGTCCTGGCAGTGCTGATCAATTTCTCGCTGAGCAGTAATGCGTCTGCATATTGCTGCAAAATAATGTTGGCACGCACGATATTTCGCCATTGGCGGTGCGAAAAATGGTTGGTATCTTGTGCCGGTCGGTCGCTTTGCAGCAGCCAAGAGCGGGTTTGCTGCCGGTCGTCTTTCATCTGCCAACACAGCAGTTCGGCTTCATTGTGGTGCGACAGCCAATCATTGTGATAATGGTGGGTTTGCAGCAGGTTGCGTTGGTGGCGCAGGATTCGTTCGGCATTGTCCAGATTGCCACGGGTAATTGAAATTTTTGCCAATAGCGATAGGCACTGTAATTTATCCGCTTCGTTGGCCAACACCTCCAATCCGGCTTCTGCCATCGCTTCGGCTTTGTCCAGTGAATACCATTCCCATAAGATATGCCCTTTCAGACGCAATAAAAATTCATACATCGGCAGTTTTTGCAGATGTTGTTTTTTTACCAGCAGCGTGGCCTTGTCCAGAATATCGTAGGCGGTTTGCAGAAACCCCTGCGCCAGCAGAATTTCCGCCTGCTGCAACAGCGACCACAAAATATGGTGATAGGCTTGGTTTTGTTGCGCCAGTTTTTCCGCCTCACGCATCATTTTCAGCGCTTGGTTCAGCTGGCCGCGACAATGTTGTGCTTCGCCGATCACTGCGGTGGCGACAATATGAGCGTACTGTTTTTCTTGCGGCAGATATTGCAAGGCGGTGGTTGCCAGTTGCAATGCGGTTTGATCATCACCGGCATTGATTGCTACTTGCGCCCGCAGCGCATCGAATTCTGCTTGTAGTTGCCGATCAATGTCGATATTTTGCTGCTGGATCGCTGCGCTAAATTTTTGCAACAGTCCGCCCACTTCATGGTGTTTGTGCTGGCTTTGCAGCAACCAGGCTTGCAACAGCACCAAACGGGGATAGGTTGCCAATTGCTGAAATTGCACCGCACTTAGGCTCTCT
Organism: Testudinibacter aquarius; assembly: GCF_004342725.1. GTDB lineage: Bacteria > Pseudomonadota > Gammaproteobacteria > Enterobacterales > Pasteurellaceae > Chelonobacter > Chelonobacter aquarius. Next base: position 11,022 of record NZ_SMCP01000014.1, read on the forward strand.
TCCAATAATTTCAGTTCACCTTGGTGATAGAGCTGCCAGCCGATTTGTTGCAACAGTGCCAACAGGGTTTCCGGCTGTTGCAGTTGCATGGCGTGGTACAGCGCTTCGGTGCCATAGCCGATTTCCAACCAAGCATCGGCGGCTTGTTGATGTAAATGTTGCAGTTCCGGCAGTGTCAGTTCGCGTGAATGGGTTAAAAACGAGGCGAACAGCGGGTGAAAACGCCACCACTGCTCTTGTTGATCGATATTGATCGGATAGACAAACAAGCCCTGTTTCACCAAATTATCCAAGCGTAGTCGGCTGTCGGATAAGCCGGTGATCTTCTCCACTAAAAACTCATTCATCGAACGCAACAGTGAACAGCGCAGTAAAAACAGGCGAGTATCCGCATCAAGATTGTGAAACACTTCATCGTTCAAATATTCGCTGATGTGGTTGCTGTTGATTTTGGTGATTGACTTTGCCGCTTCGTGTAACGATGTTTGATGTTGGCGGGCATACAAATTGACCAGTTGCAGTGCGGTCGGCCAGCCTTCGACCTGATCGCAAAGCCGATGAATTTCCTGTTCTGACAGTGCTTCTTGCTCAGGTTCCGGATCGATTCGTCCCTGAAAAAACTGGCGACTTTCGTCATGCGTGAACGGCAATTGAGTGATGTCCAGCTCCAACAGCAGCTCTTGCACGCGCAGATTGGCAAGATTCAGCGGCGGCATACTGCGTGAAATCAAAATCAGGGTCATGTTTTGTGGCTGGTTTTTAATCCAGAATTTAAGTCCTTCGTGGATGTCATGGTTATCAATCAAGTGGTAATCGTCAATCACCACAAAAAAGTGCGGTTTGAAGCGATTGCTTTCCACTAATAATTGGCTCAATGCCGCCAGAAAATTGGTTTGTGCCGGATTGGTGGTGGAGCAGTTTTCCTGATGGGTTGCCCGTGCCAAAGCGGCACGAAAATAGGCGATAAAACGCTCACTTTCATTGTCGCTTTCATCAAGCGAATACCAGCCGAGATTTTGCTGGTTCTCTGCCCACTGTGACAGCAACGTAGTTTTGCCGTAACCGGCAGGGGCATTGATCAACACTAACGGATACTGTGCTGCTTGTTCCAATACCGCCAGCAAACGCGAGCGGACAACGACATGCTGTAAACGTGACGAATGGCTGAGCTTAGACGGAATAAGCATTATTTTTCCTGAATAGTGTGGTAAAAAAGTAATGATAAAAGCTATTTTCGGTGGCGACAAGCGCTAATCCGCTTACGCCTCAATTATCCTCCTACAAAGATTGCAACAAGGAGGAGTAAAAATCATCAGGTTGTTGCATAATAGCGTTAAATCATTTATTGACGTTTTATTACTATTTAGGAGACAGGTTTCATGTCAGTGACACAAACAATTGCGTTCAATCATCAACAGTTTGATTTGGCGATTAAAAAACAGTGCCGTTATTTAGGTTTCGACAACCCGCAGCAATTAACGTTAGCCCAGTGGTATCACGCCTTGTCGCAAGCGGTGTTGGATCTCTCCTATTGTGAAAGCAAGCCGTTAGCGTCTGAACAGCGCCATGTCAATTATCTCTCGATGGAGTTTTTAATCGGGCGTTTGACCGGTAATAATTTGCTGAATTTGGGCTGGTATCAGCCGGTGCGCTCGTACTTGCAACAATATCAAATCGAATTGACGGATTTATTGGAACAGGAGCGCGATCCGGCGCTCGGCAACGGTGGTTTGGGGCGTTTGGCGGCATGTTATTTGGATTCGATGGCGGCAATTGAGCAGCCGGCGACCGGTTACGGTTTGCATTACCAGTACGGCTTGTTCAAACAGTCGTTTGCCGAGGGGCGCCAAGTGGAAAACGGCGACAGTTGGTCACGCAATCAATATCCATGGCAGGCTTACAACAGTGGCAGAAGCTGCCAAATTGGTTTTGGCGGCAAAAGCAAACGGCTGGACGGCGATAAACACCAATGGCAACCGGCCTTGCTGATCAAAGGTGAAGCCTATGACTTGCCGGTATTCGGTTACCAAAACGGCGTGGTACAACCGCTGCGTTTGTGGCAGGCGGATAACGAACAGTCGTTTGATTTGGCTTTGTTCAACGACGGCAAATACCTGAAATCAGAAAAACAGGTGGTCGATGCCGCCAGTCTAACCAAGGTGTTATACCCGAACGATAACCATCAAAACGGGCAGAAATTGCGCTTGATGCAGCAATATTTCCATTGCGCCTGTTCGGTGGCGGATATTTTGGATCGCCATTTCAGTCAGGGCTACAGCTTGCAACAACTGCCGCAACAGCAAGTGATTCAGCTGAACGACACCCACCCGACCTTGGCGATTGTCGAGTTGCTGCGTCTGTTATTGGATAAATACAATTTGTCGTGGCACGAAGCGTGGGATATTTGCAACCGCACTTTTGCTTACACCAACCACACCTTGCTGCCGGAAGCCTTGGAACAGTGGGATCAACGCTTGTTCAAACGCCTGTTGCCACGCCATTTCCAAATTGTGGATAAAATCAATAGCTTCTTCCAACAGCAAGTAGCGGAGCGTTTTGGCGATGACAACGAAGTTTGGCAAAAAGTCGCCATTTTGTATGATTATCGTGTCAGAATGGCGAATTTGTGTGTGGTGGCATGCTATGCGGTCAACGGGGTGGCGCAAATCCATTCGGATTTAATCGTCAGTGATCTGTTCCCGGAATACCACCAACTGTTCCCGAACAAATTTTGCAATGTCACCAACGGTATCACACCACGCCGCTGGATTCGTTTGGCGAATCCTAACCTCGCTGATCTGCTTGACCGCACTTTGCCAAATAGCGGCAACCGTGACTGGGCGCGCGATCTGTCGTTGATTGGTGATGTTGAAAAGCACGTCAACGACAGCGGTTTTCGTGAAGAATACCTGAAAATCAAGCAAGGCAACAAGCAGATTCTGGCGGAGGAGATCGAGCGCAGTTTAGGGTTGCAGGTCAATTGCGAGGCGATTTTTGATATTCAAATCAAACGTTTCCACGAATACAAACGCCAACATTTGAACCTGCTGAATATTATCCACAGCTATCAGCAGCTGAAAGATAACCCGAATAGGGATTATACCCCACGCCTGTTTGTGTTTGCCGGCAAAGCGGCGCCGGGCTATTATTTGGCGAAAAACATTATTCATGCCATCAACAATGTGGCGCAGGTGATCAATAACGATAAAAGCGTGAAAGATAAGCTGCAAGTGGCGTTTTTGCCGGATTACCGCGTCAGTTTGGCGGAAAAAATCATCCCGGCAGCTGACATTTCCGAGCAGATTTCGATGGCAGGTAAAGAGGCATCCGGCACCGGCAATATGAAATTGTCGCTCAACGGCGCACTCACGCTGGGTACGCTGGACGGCGCCAATGTGGAGATTGCGGAAATGGTCGGTGCCGACAACATCTTTATTTTCGGGCATACGGTGGAGAGTGTGCGTGCCTTGCTGCAAGCAGGCTATGATCCGAAAAGCTACTATAAACAGAATAAAGCCTTGAAAAGTGCGGTCGATTTCTTAACCAAAGGTAAAGTCTGTGGCGGCGATAAAACGATGTTCCGTATGTTGTTGGACAGCTTGTTGCAACGTGATCCGTTCTTGGTGTTTGCCGATTTTGACAGCTATGTGGCGGCGCAGCAGCAGGTCGGGTTGCGCTATCAGGATCAGCAAAGCTGGTTGAGCAGCGCGATTTTGAACACCGCACGTTTGGGGGCGTTCAGCTCTGATCGCTCAATTCGTGATTATCAACAGCGGATTTGGCTGCCAAAATAGGATGGGTATCATGACGAAACTTCAAGCAAAACGGCAATTGGAACGGCAGTTTGCTAACGCCGGGATTCATCGCTATTTTTTTGATGAGCGTGGTTTGCGCAAATATGCGCCAAGTGCGGTCAAACAGCAGATCTTAGCCAGTTTTGGCGGCAATGTTCCGCAAAATATGGCTACAGGCTTGCTGCCGACGGTGAAGGTGTTTTACCACAACAGCCCGGCGTATTTGCGCTTAAATCAGCATAACGGACAGCGTTATCATGGCGAATGGCAACTGCAATTGGAAAACGGTGACACACTGGTTGGCAAAGTGAAAAACAATGTGCTGAACTTTCCGCGTGATTTACCACTCGGCTATCATCAACTCAGCCTAAAGTGCGGTCAAATCCAGGCGGACAGCTCGATTATTGTGGCGCCTCGTCAGTGTTATCAACTGCCGCAAATTCAAAATAAGCAAAAACTGTGGGGCAGTTGTGTTCAACTTTATACCCTAAAATCGGAAACGAACTGGGGTATTGGCGACTTTGGCGATTTGCAGCAATTTTTAGCCAAATTTCAGCAAAACGGCGGCGATTTTGTCGGTTTAAACCCAATTCATTCACTGTTTCCTGCCAATCCGGAAGGCGCCAGTCCATACAGCCCTTCTTCACGCAACTGGTTGAATATTATCTATATCGATGTGGCAAGCCTGCCGGAATTCCGGCAAAGTGCAGCAGCGCAGCACTGGTTTCAATCGGCGGAAGTGCAACAGCAGTTGGCTGATTTGCGCCAGCGGGATTGGATCGATTACAGTGCGGTGATGGCGCTGAAATTGCAGGGTTTGCAACTGGCGTTTGCTGAATTTGAACAACAGGCTGCCAGCGAACGCCAACGGCAGTTTCAGCAGTTTGTGCAACAAGGTGGAGAAAGTTTGCAAGTGCAAGCGACTTTTGATGCGCTGCATGCGGATCTTAGTCGTCGTTCGGAGAATCAATGGGGCTGGGATTGTTGGGCAGCAGAATATCAGGATTATCATTCAGCAGCGGTCAGCGAATTTCAACACAGCCATGTTGAGCAAGTGCGGTTTTATGCCTGGCTGCAATGGTGTGCCGCAGAGCAGATCGAGGCGTGTTACCAATTTTGCCGTCAGCAACAGATGCCAATCGGGTTATATCGTGATTTGGCGGTGGGCGTGACCCCGAACGGCGCAGAAACCTGGTGGAATAAATCACTGTTTTGTTTGACTGCTTCGGTTGGCGCACCACCGGATATTTTGGGACCACAGGGGCAAAACTGGGGCTTGGCGCCGATGAATCCGCATGTGTTGCAACAACAAGCTTACCGCCCGTTTATCGAGATGATCCGTGCCAATATGCAAAGTTGCGGTGCATTGCGTATCGACCATATTATGTGTTTGTTGCGCTTGTGGTGGGTGAAGTGCGGTGACAGTGCGAAAAACGGCGCTTATATCGGCTATCCGGTGGACGATTTGATTGCGATTCTGGCGCTGGAAAGCCAACGTCAGCAGTGTATGATTATCGGTGAGGATTTGGGTACCGTGCCGAAGGCGATTGTCAGCAAACTGAAAAACGCCGGTATTTTTTCGTATAAAATTTTCTATTTTGAGTTTGATCAGCAAGGGCAAAGCCGAGCCTTGGCGGAGTATCCGTATCAGGCGATGACGACGTTAAGTACCCACGATCTACCGACGGTCAACGGCTACTGGCGTGGACACGATTTTGAGTTGGGGCAGCAATATCAGGTTTATCCCGACCCGAAAATTTTGGCAAGATTGCAACAAGATCGGGTCAACGCCAAGCAGAAAATTTTGCAACGCTTGCAACAGGCGCAGCTTGAGATTCCGCCCGGGGTTGATGCCAGTCTTAGTTCTGATTGTCCGCTGGAATTCAACCACGCTCTGCAACGCTATGTGGCAGCGGTCAACAGCGCATTATTTGGTTTGCAGCCGGAAGATTGGCTCGGCATGACCGAACCGGTCAACATTCCCGGCACCAGCACCCAATACCCAAACTGGCGCAGACGCTTAAACCGCACTTTAGATGATATTTTTGCTGATCCGGCAGTATTAGCGTTGCTACAAACCGTTAGCCATGCCCGTAAAATGGTTTGAGTTACAAACTTGCACTATCAGTAGTATTATATTACCGAACAGATGATTGGAAATTGAGCCAATACGTAATTTACTCTCGACTTCACAAAGGAGACAGCATGTTATTAACCCCCCCCACAGCGATTCGCACGTCTGTGCGCTACATTCATGACCGCACTTAGCCTGTTCTTTGTCGTCCTGCCTGTAGCCGCCGCAACGCCAGAGGAAATCACAGAGCAAGGTCTTTCCGCCCAAAGAAATGGCGACTACGACCTCGCTAAATTCTATTACGAAGAGGCCGCCGCACAAGGATATGACGAGGCACAAAACAAACTCGGGTACATGTACCAACAAGGACTAGGGGTCAAAACAGACTACGCGCGCGCCAAATTCTATTACGAACAGGCTGCTGCACAAGGAAATGCTGACCACACAACTATCTCGGGTTCATCTATGAAAATGGACTAGGAATCAAAAAAGACTACGCCCGTGCCAAATCTTATTATGAGCAGGCCGCTGCACAAGGAGATCCCAATGCGGTACACAATCTCGGGGTTCTGTATGTCCAAGGACTAGGTGTCAAACTAGACTACGCCCGCGCCAAATCTTATTATGAACAGGCTGCCGCCCAGGGCGATAAGGACGCTGCCGAAGCATTACGCGAGTATTTCTAAGGGGTTTAACCCGATGGATAATTGGGGTATCGGTGGCAAAACTGTCACCGAGTGGTGGAAAATAACTTAAACCAAGGAAATCAGGATGAGCAATATCACAAAACAACAGGTGTTAGATGGCTTTTATTTTCGGGCGGCGACTCGCCGTTATGATCCGCTGAAGAGAGTCAGCCGTGAGGACTTTGAGTATATTTTAGAGCTGGCACGCTTGTCGCCCAGTTCGGTCGGCTCAGAACCCTGGAAGTTTCTGGTGCTGCAAAATCCCGAACTGCGACAACAATTGAAACCGGTGAGCTGGGGCATGGCAACGCAGTTGGATGATGCCAGTTATCTGCTGGTGATTTTGGCGAAGAAAAATGCCCGTTACGATTCGGACTTTTTCCGCCAAGGCCTGCTGAGACGTGGTTTAAATCCAGAGCAGATCAGCAAAACCTTAGCAAGATATCAACAGTTTCAGGCTACGGATATTGACGTGCTCGACAGTGAACGCGCGTTGTTCGACTGGACCAGCAAGCAAACTTATATTGCGTTGGCCAATATGATGAGCGGTGCGGCATTAATCGGGATTGACAGTTGTCCGATTGAGGGCTTCAACTACGCCGAAGTCAACCGCATTTTGGCAGAAAATGGTGCTTTTGATGCCGAAGAGTGGGGTGTTTCGGTGATGGTAACCTTTGGTTATCGTGCCAAAGCACCGAACGCTAAATATCGCAAACCGATTGAGGATGTGGTGACTTGGATTGAATAAGCAACCGCACTTGTTATGGTGCTGGTTCGGGCTATTGTTCGGTTGCGGCGGCATAGCTTTGTTGTAAAATTCGCAGCACAGTATTGGCGCCGGCGCGGTTCGGGTTGATACGAATCATACGTTTTTCCAAGCCTGGATCCGCATGACGGAACGTGCCGGAGATTTGGTAGAACAGTGGCGGAATCTCATATTTGGATTCGGCACCGACCGGATAAGGCAAGGCGCCGAATTTAGGCGCTTGCTGCAATAGTGCTGCTGCAATTTCCGCATAAAACTCAACGATCAATACTTTTGACTGCGCATTAATCAAAAAGGCGGATTTCACCATCGGAAATTCTGCACTATTCAGACGCTCGACCAATTCCTGATTAACTTGCGCTTGCACGGCGTGCATCACCGGAGCAACAGTCATGCCACGCAACACCGCCAGTGCTTGATGCCCCTGAACCTGGCTGCCACCTGAATAGTGGTTGCGACGAATTTTCTCAATTTCCGTCTGCTTGCCGAGCACCACGCCGATCCCCTCCGGTCCAAACAATTTAAAGGTAGAAAAGGTCGATAGCGTTGCTCCCAGCTCGCAGCCGATTGCGGCGACTTTCAGCACCGCATAATTATCATCAATCAGTGTTGCAATCTGGTGTTGGTTGCAGCAGTGGATAATATCCGCCAAGCGATAACGGTCTTGTGGTTGTTGGCGCGTGTGTTGAATCAAAACCGCGTGCGGGCGCTGTTGTTGCAGTGCCTGCTCAAGTGCGGTCAGTTGATTGAAATCGGCACGCAAAACCGCTAAACCCATTTGCTCGAACGTGGTTTGCGTGGTCGGATAAATCGGCGCTTGATGCACCAACACCGAGTCGCCGCAGCGCAGCAGTGCCGCCAATCCTTCGCGAATCGCGCCGCTGCCGGCGCCGTGAACCAATACTGCATCTTCGCTATGGAAAAACCGAGCTAAAACCTGTTCCACTTTGCGTGTGATTGCCGGTTGGTTGAAACCGCACTTTAAGCCGAGATCGCCACCACACAGAAATTCACCGTCGATGAAATAGTGGCTGATTGCATCTACCAGGGCGAACTGTTTTTGTGTGGCTTCGGTGATGCTCAGGCTGTCGAGTGGGTAAACGGTCATGTTTTTTCCTCAAAATATAAACAAATATTAGCAGACCCTAAAGTGCGGTCTGACGTGCCAAAATCCGATTCGGGTTGTGCTGCAAAATCACCTCAATATCCTGCTCGGTGACACCGCGTTCGAATAACATCGGCAAAAAATGCGTAAACAGATAGGCATAGCCGATACCGCCATTGGCTTTCAAGTGTGATTTTCGGGTGATATCAACGGACAGTAGCAGTTGTTGCTGATAGCCTTTGGCAACGGCTTCACTGAATAAGTCAGCCCGCAGTTCGTCGCTGAGATAGCTAAGTTTACCGATGGTATCAAACTCCACAATAGCGCCACGATCCAGCAGTTGCTGTAGATAATCACGATCACCTGCCAGATCGGTGTGGCCGATGATCACCTGCTCCGCACTCAGCCCCATATTGGTAAACAAGTCCAACTGTTCATGTCCAAAACGCCCTAGTGAAGTGTGGGTCGTAATCATTTTGCCGGTGGCAAGTGAGGCGAGGGCGGCAGCTTGCAGCAGTTTACTTTCTGCTTCACTAATTCCGTCAAAACCGCTGCCGACTTCGCCGATGATACCTGCTTTGCGCGCGCTTGCCTCGATGCCGATTTCAATTTCTTCGATAAAATGGTGTGCAATGTCGTCAATCGTTTTTTGATAAAACCAGTCCGGCAAAAACGGCTCTTTATAACAGCCGGTGGCAGATACAATCTCCACGCCGCTGTGCTGCTGGATTTGCTCGACATAGGCAAGATTGCGCCCCATGCCGATATTGGTGACATCGACGATTCTCTCTACACCTAATGTTTTCAGCTGTTTGAACTCGGCGACCATCAGATCAAAGGCATTGAGCAGACAGTCGTCGTCTTGTTTCACAGCTGAGAGATCGAGATAAATATGTTCGTGCATCAAGGTATAACCCATGTGAACTCCTAATTTAAACCGATTAACATTAAAATATTGGCGGTGATGCCGACAATAATCGTAGCAACCGGGCCAATCGCCATTTCTACCAACGGTCGTTTAGAAGTGCGGTTGAGCAAATAGATACCGGCTACAATCATAAAGCCCATGCCGGGCAGAATTGCGTTAGAAGCAATCATGCCGCCGACCAGCAGCGAAACTTCCAACATTTTGGTAATTGCGGTACGAATATGGTCGCCGCAGGCTTTGACGCCGGGATATTTATCCAGCCACAGTGCCAGATTTGCGAGGAATTTTACCTCTAAAATCATAATCACACAGCCTGCGATAAAGGCGAGAATCGGATTGTCGATAGCCAGACCGGCGACAAAAATAAACTTCATGCCGTCAGGTGAATAAACGCCGGTTGCGATGGCGGTGGTACCGACCAGGGGTATAAAACCGACTGCTCTTGCCAACGCAACCAGGGTGGCGCTGGTTTGTTGATCTTGTGCCATCAATTGCAAAGAGACCGGACCTTCTGCCAACAGGCTAAAAGACATGGTGGCGGCAACCGCAGTCAAACCGCCGCTGAGTGCCAGTAACCAAGTGTGTTTTTGAATCCGTTTTACCCGCTCGGAAAACAATCCGACCAACATTTCGTTACTGCCTTTTTGCCCTTCTGCCAATGGTTTGGCTTTTTCGCGCATCGCAAAATAGAACATCGCAATCATCGAAAACAGCAGCGCCACGCCGTTCGGATCAATTTTGACTGGTTTGGTGTCGGCTGCGCCAAACTGAATTTCACCGACAGTTTTGGTTAAAGCATAGCCGATAATGGTGGCGATCAGTACCCAAATTCCTTTTTTATAACCGTATTGGTAGGAGACCACCAACGCCGGGAAAATTGCAAAACAGGCGATGATCGGATCGCCGACTTTGCTCAGGGCGCTAATAAAATTAACCGGCATTAAGGCAAACAGCTCAACCACGGATTTTAATCCGACCATTAAGGCAATTGCATACAAAGCACCGAGAATGCCGGATAATATAAAGCCTTTTTTGCTGTCGCTGGTCCAAGTACCAATCACATCGGTGCCCAACAACAGACTGTGAACCAAAATAATCGGTGCTGTGAGCGAAAAAGGAATCCCGAAGCCGATTACCAAACCGAAACTTAAGGCAAAGCTGGTTGCGGCAAGGGCTTTGCGGCTCATACGTCCCTCAATATATTCCGGCACCAGCGGTCGCAAACCGTCATGGAAAACGGCAATGCCTCGATTTGCCATCATCGCTGAAATTGCGCCGATAGCCGCCATTAATGCCAGATTTTGTAATGGGATCTCCATTAATTTAGCCAAGAATTCCATGGGTTACTCCTTAAATGAGGTGAGTCGGAGATCACAACAATTTAACCACCACCGGTACAATTCGTTCAATATCCTGTGCAGTAAAGCCAAACGCCACCTTGCCGTCGGCAACAGCTTGAGCAATTTCTGCGTCGGACAAAATTTTGCCGGGCATTCCCAGTGTAGCGCAGCGGTTGGCGCCGATGATTGCAATCGCCATTGCCAGCGCGCCACCGCCGCCAGTATTGCATGCGCCGAAATAGTACTCCGCCTGCCCGGTTTGAATTGCCATTGCGGCTTCAATATCGTTTAAAACATTCACTTCCGCCTCGATTTGTGCTGCCGCCAAGGCGTTGCGCAAGGTGGTCGCCAAAAGTTCTTTCTCGATTTGTCCGCCTACTACAATTTTCATATTTTCTCCTACTCAGTGTTATCAACTAAAAGTGCGGTAAAGGACTGTCCATTTTGTGGAGCTTCGGCGTCAAAAAACGCACAGACCGAAGCGCCGACATCGGACAGGCTAGCGCGTTCGCCCAAATTAAAGCCTGCTTTGCCGGGTTGATACACCAACAGCGGTACTTTTTCACGAGTGTGCAGGCTGTGACCGACCGTCGGGTCATTGCCGTGATCTGCCAACACGACTAAGCAGTCGTGCTCGCCGATACAGGGTAAGATCTTGGCTAACCAACGATCAACCAGTTGCAGTCGATCAGCGTAGCGATCGATATTTTGCGCATGACCGGCGAGGTCAGTTTCTTGAATATTGGTACAGATAAAAGTGCTTTGCGCTGCTTGAATATGCTCTAAGGTGAGCTGTAAAATCTGCTCAGAATCGACCAAACGGGGATAATTGATACCTTGCGGATTTTGTACCACATCGGCAACTTTGCCGATCAATACTGTTGCAATGCCTTTTTGTTGCAGCAGATAAGGCGCTTGGGTTTTACGATCGACGCCATAGCCGAGATGGGCGACTTGAAAGCCACGTTCGTAGGCGCCGGATTTGGGGGCATTGACCCCGATATAGTGTTGTTGTTTGCATTCGATTGCATCCAGAATTTGCTGGCTGTACGCCAGTTCGCCACCAAAGGCAATCACGCGCCCGACTTTCACTATTTCCCGCACTTGCTGTCCGACAGCTAAAATGGTGTCAAAACCGACAGCACTAATATTGCCGGTAATGTTGTAAACCTGCCCTAAATCCGCCTCTAAATTATCACCGACCGCAATGTGTCCGTTGACCCAAAGCAGTGACAGACCGTCTCGGCTCAGGCGTTCAACCTGATAGCCGGTGGCGGTTAGATGCGCTGCTACTTGATCAATCACCTGATTGAACGGCATCACCAACGGTGCAAGCGGCAAGGTTCCCATAATTTCCTGATGCCCCATAAAGGTGTCTGCCCCTTGATGTTGCAACAGCGCTTTGCCGAAAATTGCCTCAGAGGAGAAATCCATTTGATTATAGGGTTTGCCCAACACATTGATTAAACCCAGTCGTGCTAAGGTTGGCAGTTGCAACCGTGGTTTTTGCTGCAAAATATGTTCACAGGTGTTAGCGCCGATGTCTTGTGACCGCACTTGGGCAACATCGGGCATTTCACCAACCCCGAAGCCGTCGATCACGATCACAATAAATTTTTTTAGCATAAGGCTGACTCCCGTGCATTGCCTTGACTGTCAAAGATACCGATTAATTCCGGGTTGCCATTGCTGTCATGGCTAATTAAGGCGACATCGCTGCGGGTGACAAAAATTTGGGTTCGAAAACACATCACCACCGGCGCACCGATCGGAAAAATACCGTCCAGCACCAAGTGGTAATCAATATTACCCACCTCAAACGGCAGCATTTTGCTTGGTTGCAACGTTTGTCCCACCAGTGCGTTTTCAAGATGCCCTCGCGGGTAATAGCCGCCGCCAAAACAGTACGAATGCTGATCAAAATGATGCGAAATTTCAGAGAGATACAGCATGGCAACTTTTTCCGGCTGCTCCCCGTTTTGATTGATCGGAATCGTGCCGGCTAATGCGTGTCCCGGCTCCGCATGGGTTGCGCCACCATTTTTCAATAACGGTATTGAAGCACAACAGGTTAAAGAGGGCGCATTGATTTGCGTTAATTCACATTGATTGTTTTGTAAAATATTCGCTGCCTGCAATAAAGAATTAAAATTGGGCGTAGTCGTGATTCCATCTGGACTATTGGTTGATAAATCCGCTAATAAACAGGGAAAATGGGTAACCCCGACAACACGAATATTGGCTAATGCGTTTATTTTTTTAAGCGTATCCGGCAATTCAGTGAGTAAAAAACCGCTTTCCTGCCCTTGATAAAAAATATCCTGTGGAGTGCAGATTTTGAGCATTATTGGCTGAGTAATATTTAATTTCTGGGCGACTTGTGAAATTTGTGCTGCCTTTTCCAACGAATAAACTGTCATCACTTGCGGTTTATTTTTGATGATCTGCTGTAACATCATCGTCGGGCATTGCACCAAATGCCCAACGTGGGCGACCGGCAGATGATGGCGGTAATATTGGCGTGCTTCTTTATAATCAACTGCTACAATACCGTCAAATCCCAGTTTTAATAACTCACGGCATAAATAGGGATTTCTGCCGAACTGCTTGCCCATAATATATAACGATAAGCTGTGTTGTTTGGCACAGGCAACCAATTTTTTGCCGTTTTCCAGCACTTGATCGACATCGATCACATAAGTATCAGGCAGAATTTTTCCTGCTTGCCAGAGGGCTATTGCACTGTCGATTAGACGCGGATTTTGTTTTTGTAATGCGCTCAAAAACATGGCTAAGCCTCACTTTTTTGCCGACTCGGCTGGAAACACTGGGGCTGGGCGAGCATTAAGCTATATAAATTGGCAATCAGATAGCTCTCTTCGGCGGCGGGAATAGTCAAATCGGGTAAACTCTCGTCAATAATACCTAAGACAATTTGATGGTGAGCCATTAAGTTCTGGTAGTGTTCACTACTTTCGATTTCAGTCAATACTTCGTGCGTCAAGGCGTGCTGTTCTGGCGTATGATTAATCAGTCGCATTAATGCCATCGCCAAATGGGTCAGCAACATTTCCACTTGCGGCGTTTCGCAATCGAGTTGCCACTGTTTAAATTGGTTTTTGACCGTATAAATAATTTGGTAAACCGCACTATTAATCAGGTTGGCATTCTTTAATAAATCAAAGCGTTGCATAGCGACCTCTAAGATTTTATTCAAATAATTATTGAGTTGGTAACGTATCGCTTGAATGGATTGAATATAGCAAATAACAATCGGGAAATCTTGTGGAAATTTGTTTTTCCTGCCGGAAAAATCGATAAAAAACAGACCCTAGGTTAAAACAGAAGATGGCTTTAATTTCAATTCAATGTAGTGCGACGGGCAGCTGATTTTGCATTCGCCGCAGCCGTTGCAGCTTTCTGTGTCCAAAATGATTTTTTGGCTGGCGCGATCAAACGAAATGGCATTTGTTGCACAGCTGGTTTCACACAGCGTGCAGCTGCGTCCTTTTTGGCGTAAGCACAGATGACTAAAGTGCGGTCGCAGCTCGGTGTCTGACCGCACTTCGTGATGTAATGCACCGGTTTGGCAGGTTTCAGTACATTTCCCGCACAAATCACAACTGCAAAAATCAATTTCAAGCAGCGCTTTTTGATTTTGCAAACGGATTAAACCATACGGACAAGCGGACACACAGTCACCACAGCCATTGCAAAATTTTAAAAACAACGGCTCGGCAACGGCTTGTGGCGGACGAGTGGCTTGTCGCTGATAGACTTCACTACTGATTTGCTGCTGTGCCTTTTGACCGGCATTAAACACCCCACGCAGCAAGCCACGACGCGAGATATGGTTGTGCTGTAGAAAAGCTTGGTAGTAGCGCTCGTTTTTTTTAGTCACGGCTTATCCCTATGTAAGGTCTGTTGATCTTTGTTTATAATTTGAGCTATAGACACTTTTTCGCCACTCTTTTTGCAAATAAATAGGCAAAAGTTGTGAAGTTTAGTCATTCTAAACGAGCAGCTTTTAACACCGCTGTAGTAGCGGGAAGTAATGGCGAAAAAGCGTCATAGTCCTGCGGATTGTGTTTAAAATGAGCTCACTCGTCGTTGTAATCCTCATCAATAGTCCCGCTATTGATTTCGGCTTACGCCTAGCTTGTACTCATTTTAAACGACAACTCAAAATATAAACAAAGATCAACAGACCCTACTATATTTAAAAATTGTTTTTGTAGTTGGATAAAATTTGCCCTACTGTAGCAACTTAGGATCGAAAATATGTTGTATCGGTTTTATCTCAAATTAGACCCCACAATCTTACACATAAAGATTTATATGTAATGTTTGGTACTTTAAACTTACACATAAAATAGATTATCTCCATTTTACGGTCTGAACTTAGGGGGTGTTTATAATTTGAGCTATAAACAAATATTAACAGCGCCTAATACAGATAAGTACTTTTAAGTCTCAAATAAGTCTAAATAACGAGAAAACATAAACACTCGGTTGCGTTGATAGCCTGTAATTTCTTGTAAAATACCATCTTCAGCCATCTTATTCAGCAATGAGGAGGCAGTTTGATGGCTACTCTTTATCAACTTACTTGCTTGAGTCACGGTAATAGCAGGACGACGATAGAGATGGCGTAAGAGTAATTGAACATTTTCAGCCCGTTTTCCATAAGCAAAAGCTCTTTGGTCAATTTCTCGTCGCAATGCCAAAATATTCTCAAATGTTTGTTTGCCCTTGCTTGCCGTTTCAATGACTGCCGACAGAAAGAATTTAACCCAATGTGTCATGTCATTAGAAATCCGTACACGCATCAATGCGTCATAATAGCTAGCACGGTTTCGTTCAAAAAAGTCTGAAAGATATAACGAAGGTTTACGCAATAAACCTTTTCCGACCAAATAAAGTGCAATTAAAAGCCGCCCTATTCTACCATTGCCGTCAAGAAAAGGATGAATTGTTTCAAAATGATAGTGACTAATCGCAATACGAATTAAGTCAGGTACATTGATCTGATCGTTATGCCAAAATAATTCTAGATCGCTCATTAAAATAGGCACTTCATTTGGGTGAGGAGGGATAAATACAGCATTGGTCAAATTGCTTCCTCCGATCCAATTTTGTGATGTTCTGAACTCTCCCGGAGTTTTGTGTTCACCACGCACGCCTTGCATTAAAATAGCATGCGTCTGTTTCAACAAACGATTTGATAGTGGCAAGCGTTGCAATTCATCAATGGCATCATTGATTGCTTGAATATAATTTTGTACTTCTTGCCAATCATCACGTTTCTCCGGTGCCAGTTGGCTACTGTCTAAAACAGCTTCATCAATATGGGTTTGCGTTCCTTCAATGCGTGATGAATTATTCGCTTCCTTAGTAATATGCATCTGAATAAATAAATCGACGTCAGGTACTATTAGGGTAAAGGCATCCAGCTCTGCCAACGTGCGTGAGGCACGTTCTAATAAGGTATTGATTTGTGAATCTTCCCATATCCATTCTCGATTGACTGTCACAGGTAAAAAACTTTTATATTGGTATTGCTGTTGCCATTCACCTGCTTTAAAGGTTTCAAATTTCACAAATACTCCTGACAATATATTTAATTATGTTTTATATTTTGAATTAATTGGCGGTATAGCTTTATAAACATAAGTATATCATTTTTCAGAATTTCAATTACTTTTTGAGGAATACCAAAAGCTATTGAGGATATATAAGTAAAATATGATACAGAATTATTAGCGATACCACCGCACTTTCGGTACTTCAAGTTGCAACTGTTGCTGCCAGTTGTCTAACAATGCTTGGCTCAACAGTCCTAAACCGCGGTAGAAAGTGTGGTGCTGTTCGGCGATCAGCAGTTCGAGAAAGCGCCCTGACCATGTCAGCAAATGTTGCTGTAAAAATTCATTGAGTTGCTCCGGTTGGTTTTCCGCCAGCCATGCTGCCATCATCAACATCAAACCAAAGTGGTCTTCCGGCTCGTTTTGTGCCAGCTCCAGATTGATGTGGTAGGTCTGCATAAAATCACGCAATTCCAGCAATGAACTGCCAAAAATTACCGTCTCTTTGTCCAGATAAACCGATCCCCAAGGTGGCGCCGGTAGCGAATTCGGACCAATAAACAACGCTTGAAAATCCTCATTCAACTGCGCTTGCCCTTGAGCAATTCCCTGGGTCAAGCAGTGCTGAATCTGCTCCCGTTTTGCTTGGCTTAAAAAATCGCAACTTACCTGCCATTCGCCATGCTGAAATAGTGCTAATAGCGACTGGTTTTGCACCTGCTCCGGTGCATGATAAAACAGCGAACCTAAAATTCGCCCAAATTGAGAAATGGAGGTTAAAACTGTGTTCATACTATTTCATTTAATGATGTTAATGATGGAATCAGATTAGCATAAATCGACAAAAAACGGTTGTGTTGCGTCAAATTCAAGCAATAATGAGATTAATACTTTATTTTTGGAGATTATACGATGTACTACCTTAAACGCGTCTATACCTTTGATGAAAATGATTTTCCGGCACTGTTGGCAGACAGGCTTTGGCCGCGCGGGATTGCCAAAGTGCGGTTGGATGGGGTGTTGTGGCTGAAAGCGGTGACACCGTCCAATGAACTGCGGCAATGGCTGCACCAAGATCCGCTTGCGCATTATGATGAATTTTGCCGTCGTTATCGGCAAGAGCTGAGCGCGGAGGCGGTGCAAGCCGATTTACAACAACTGCGCCAACTGCACGCGCAGTATGATCGTTTGACATTGCTGACAGCGGCAAAAGTGATTGAACACAGCCATTTGCCGGTGTTGCAGAGCGTGTTGCAAGGTGAAATTGAATAGGGTCTGTTGATGTTTGTTTATAATTTGAGCTATAGACACTTTTTCGCCACTCTTTTTGCAAATAAATAAGGCAAAAGTTGTGAAGTTTAGTCATTCTAAACGAACGATTTTTAACGCCGCTGTAGTACCAAAAGTAGTGGCGAAAAAGCGTCATAGTCCTATGGATTGTGTTTAAAATAAGCACACTCGTCGTTGCAACCCTCATCAATAGTCCCACTATTGATTTCGGCTTACGCCTAGATTGTGCTTATTTTAAACGACAACTCAAAATATAAACAAACATCAACAGACCCTAATCAACTTTCTAATTTTACGCTATTTAATTTGAGGATAAAAAATATTTTTGCGATCCGCCATCCGATTTTTCCGCTGATTAATCGCTAAGTTTGCAGCGGTAAGTAGTCTGTAGTGACAATACAATACTTGTCATAATCCCATTTTGGGACTAGACTGACCAAGGATTAATCGCAGTGAAAATATTGAAAGTCGCAACATTAAAGCATTTTTGGCAGAATTATCCCACTGCCGAGCAACCATTGAAACTGTGGGTTGAAGAGGTTAAAAAAGCAAATTGGCGGAGTCCGAATGATGTAAAAGCCACATATGGCAATGCCAGTATTCTAAAAAATAATAGGGTGGTATTTAACATTAAAGGGAATGATTTTAGGTTAGTGACCTCAATTTTTTATCCTGTTGGCTGGATATATATAAAATTTATTGGGACACATCAGCAGTACGATAAAATTGATGCCAATATTGTCGAAATCAAGGATTAAGAAGCATGGATATTAAACCACTTAGAACTGAACAAGATTACCAAGAAGCATTGGCGATTATTTCACCCATGTTTGATCATCAACCTGAAATAGGCTCTGCTGAATTTGATAAAATGGAAATTCTGGTGTTATTGATTGAAGCCTATGAAGCCAAGCACTATCCGATTGAGCCGCCGGATCCGATTGAAGCCATTAAATTTCGTATGGAGCAAGAGGGATTGACCGCAAAAGATTTGGTGCCGGCAATTGGGCAGCTGAATCGGGTGTATGAAGTGTTGAATAAAAAACGCAAGTTAACCTTGGGAATGATCCGCAAGTTGCACCAACAATTTGGTTTTCCGCTGGAGCATTTGATTCGGGCTTATGAGTTGTAAAACCGCACTTTTAAGCTAGAAGGGGAGCAAAGTGCGGTGACGGAATGGATCAATGCAGTTTCATTGATGGGCGGATAAAACGGTTGATTCGTCCGACCAGCATGATTAAGCCGGTTTTGAAGCAGCCGTGTAGCGCGACTTGGTGCATGCGATACAGTGAAACATAGACAAAACGGGCAATTCGACCTTCAACGGTCATTGAGCCTTTCATTAAGTTCCCCATCAAACTACCGACGGTGCTGAATTTTGATAACGAAACCAGTGAGCCGTGATCGTAATAAGTGAAAATTCTCATTGGTTTGTTTTCCAACAATGCCAGAATATTTTTGCCGCAAGTGGTTGCCATTTGGTGTGCCGCTTGTGCTCGTGGCGGCACGGGTTTGCCGTCTTTTTGCAACAGTGAAGCGCAATCGCCAATGGCAAAAATATGTTCGTCCAGCGTAGTTTGTAAGGTCTCTTTAACCGCTAATTGATTGAGCCGATTGACTTCCAAACCGTCGAATTGTTGCGTCACATCTGAAGCGCGAATGCCTGCCGCCCACACCATCAAATCTGCCGGAATGGTTTCGCCGCTTTTGGTTTGCAGCCCTGCCGCATTGGCTTCGGTAATCATGGTGTTGGTGCGCACATCAACGCCCAATTTTTGCAATTCATAATGGGCGGCGGCAGAAATGTGATCCGGCAGCGCCGGTAGGATTTTATTGCCAGCTTCGACCAAGGTGACTTTCAAACAGCTGTTGTCGATTTTGCCGAAACCGTAGGAGGAGAGGTGTTTTGCGGTGTTATACAATTCCGCAGACAGCTCGACTCCGGTTGCCCCGGCGCCGACAATCGCAATGTTGACATTGTTAGGATCGACCAACGGTAGTTTCTGTTCTAACTCAACCATGTCCGGCGAAGTGCGGTTTTCGGAGAATTTTAAAAATAAACCGAGCATTTTGTGTTGGAAGCGGTGCGCCTGTTCCGGACTGTCGAGGAAAATACAGTGTTCGGCAACGCCTTTGGTATTGAAATCATTGGATTTACTGCCGATCGCCAACACTAAAATATCGTAGGGAATTTTACGCTCCGAAACCAGCAAATCGCCATTGTCGTCACAAATTGGCGCTAAGGTAACATTGCGCTTTTCGCGTGAAAGTGCGGTAATACTACCTTGTTGAAAGGAGAAACCGTGGTTTTTGGCGTGGGCACGATAGCTTAAGGCATCGACACCATCATCCAGTGAGCCGGTCGCCACTTCGTGCAGCAATGGCTTCCATAAATGGGTTTGGTTGCGGTCGACTAGCGTGACGCTGGCTTTTTTCTTGCGTCCCAGTTTGTGCCCGAGAAAGGTTGCCAGCTCCAGCCCGCCGGCACCACCGCCGACAATGACAATTTTTTGCATAATAAATACTCTCAAAAGTTAAAAAATCATAAATCGGATTTTGCGCTTTTGTTATATTTTTTTCAATTAATTTAATCGCAAGTCAAGCATTTATTCTAAGAACACAGCGTTTAAGCCAGAAAGGTTATTTAAGTGCGGTTTTTGAGTGGTGGGTTTAGGGGCGGATCTGAAATCCGCCCATGGTATGCGAACAAAAGGATTATTTTCTAACCGCTATTGCTTCGATTTCGACGCCCACATCTTTTGGCAAACGGGCCACCTCAACACAAGAACGCGCTGGAAAATTGGGGTGGTTGTTTTCTTTGAAGAAGGCTTCATATTCTGCATTTAGCGTAGTGAATTGATTTAGATCTTTCACAAAAACCGTCGTTTTAACAATGTCCTTAACCTGTAATCCGGCTTGTTCGATAATCGCTTTGACGTTTTCCAGTGATTGGCGAGTTTGCGCTTGGATATTTTGTGGCACTTCGCCGTTGCTCGGATTGACCGGAATTTGACCGGAAGTCAGCACCAGATTACCCAAGTCCACGGCTTGAACGTAAGGACCGATGGCGGCTGGGGCTTTTTCGGTATGGATAATTTTTGTCATTTCTATTTTCCTATTTTCATTTTTAAGGGGGTAATAAACACGTAAAGTGCGGTTTTGCAGCGTGATTAATCGCCTAATGTGGCCACCATCACGGCTTTAATGGTGTGCATGCGGTTTTCTGCCTGATCGAATACGATAGAAGCCTCTGATTCAAACACCTCGTCACTGACTTCCAGTCCATTCATACCGTATTTCTGCAACATTTCTTTGCCAACAACGGTTTGATCGTCGTGAAACGCCGGCAGACAATGCAGGAATTTCACGTGTCGATTGGCGGTCAGCGCTAATAATTGACGGTTAACTTGATAGGGTTTCATCAGCTCAATCCGCTGTTGCCATGCTTGCGGTGGCTCTCCCATTGAAACCCAGACGTCGGTATACAGGAAATCCACGCCTTTCACGCCGTCGTTAATGTTTTCAGTACAATGGATTTTTGCACCGGTTTTTGCTGCAATTTCAGCGGCTTGATCTAATAATGCCTGATCAGGCCAGAACTGTTTTGGTGCGACTAAGCGTAGATCCAATCCCATCAATGCTGCGCCTTCGACAAACGAGTTACCCATATTGTTGCGTGCATCGCCGAGATAGGCTAGTTTCATTTGGTTTAAGCGCTTGCCGTTGCCGTGTTCCAGCATAGTTAAAAAATCAGCGAGGATTTGAGTCGGGTGGAATTCATTGGTTAAGCCGTTCCATACAGGCACACCGGAATAATTCGCCAAAGTTTCTACCAATTCTTGTCCATAACCGCGATATTGGATGCCATCATACATTCTACCCAGCACGCGGGCGGTGTCTTTCATCGATTCTTTATGTCCAATTTGTGAGCCACTGGGTCCGATGTAGGAGACATTGGCCCCCTGATCAAACGCCGCCACTTCAAAAGCACAGCGAGTGCGGGTTGAGGTTTTTTCGAAAATCAGGGCAATATTTTTGCCACGTAAACGCGGTTGTTCGGTGCCGCTGTACTTGGCTTTTTTCAGCTCAGCGGATAAGGTGAGCAGAAATTGAATTTCCGTCGGGCTAAAATCCATTAAGCGCAGAAAATGGCGGTTGCGTAAGTTAAACGGCATGATTGACCTCTTGTTTTGAATGGAAAAGCGGATTGGCTTGATTCTACCCGAATTACAGCGTGAGTGCAGTTAGAAAAATGACAGCAGAGCAAAAATACCTTGTTGAATAGGAGACGTTGTATAGAGAAACTGTGATCAAGATCATTTTTTTAAAAAGATGATAATTATTCGCTTTTTCATCGGGGGTGATTGGTTTATACTGGCGTGGAATTTCTAAACCGATAAATAAATATGGAGAAAAATAATGAAAAAAAGTCATGTTGCAATTGCATTGGGGTTTTCTGCGGTAATGGCGGCTTCTGCAGTTGCGTCAGAGGTTAATGTTTATTCTTATCGTCAACCCTATTTAATTGAACCGATCCTGAAAAATTTTGAAAAAGAGAGCGGAATCAAAGTAAATTTGATTTTTGACGACAAAGGATTGGTTGAGCGTATTAAACGCGAAGGCGAATTAAGCCCTGCTGATGTGGTGTTGACAGTTGATATCAAACGCGTGATGGATGTAGTGAATGCCGGTCTGGCACAACCAATTCACAGCCATGCGTTGGAAGAAAATATTCCGGCACAATATCGTGATTCGAAAGAGCAGTGGTTTGCCTTGACCACACGTGCGCGCGTGATTTACAGCTCTAAAGATCGTGTGGGCAAACTGCCGGCGGATTTCACTTACTACGATTTAGCCAAACCGGAATATAAAGGTAAAGTGTGTGTGCGTTCCGGTAAAAATGCCTACAATGTTTCGCTGGTTGCCTCCATGATCGCCCATGACGGCGAAGCCAAAGCAAAAGCTTGGTTAGAAGGTTTAAAAGCGAATTTGGCGCAAAAACCACAAGGTGGTGACCGTGACCAAGTGAAAGCCATCAAAGAAGGTGTGTGTGATTATGCGATTGGCAACAGCTACTACTACGGTAAAATGCTGGATGATGACAAGCAACGCAGCTGGGCAGAAGCAGCTTATCTCAACTTCCCTAACCAAGATTCCTATGGTACCCATGTCAATATCAGCGGTGTGGTAGTGGCCAAACATGCCCCGAATAAAGCCAATGCGGTCAAACTGGTCGAGTATTTAAGCGGCAACAGTGCACAGCAAGCCTATGCAGAATTAAACCACGAATATCCAGTGAAACCGGGTGTGCCGTTCTCTGCTCAAGTGCAGTCTTGGGGAACGTTCAACGCGGATAAATTACCGTTGGAAACCATTGCTGAAAATTACGATAAAGCATTAAAATTAGTGGACGAAGTGAAATTTGATCTATAATAACTAACTTTTATAGGCATGATAAAAAAAGAGCGGTGTTGACCGCTCTTTTGTGCTTGTAGTCATCGTAGTTGCTCGTAACAATCATGAATAAATTTTGGCGGATTAGCTGGTTTTTCACAGCGGTGGTGATCATCGCTTTTTTTCTATTGCCGATTGCGGCAATTTTATATCAATCCACTTTTTCGCAAGGGGAAAGTGTTTCGCACCTGTGGAATACGGTGCTGTTCGATTACCTCAAAAATTCGCTGTTGCTGGTGGGCGGCACGGTGATCCTCAGCTTGATTTTTGCGTTGCCTTGTAGTTGGATTGTTTCCACCTTTCAGTTTAAAGGACAGGGTGTGTTGCAGTGGGTGATGTGCTTACCGCTGGCGATGCCGCCGTATTTGGTCGGTTATCTTTACACCGATTTATTGGATTTTGCCGGGCCGGTGCAAGGGGCTTTGCGCCAACTGTTTGGCTGGAGTAGTGGGCAAGACTACTGGTTTCCGCCGATCCGTACCTTGGGCGGAGCGTGCCTGGTTTTGGCGCTGGTGTTATATCCTTATATCTTTTTATTGACTCGCATTGCATTATTGGAACAGTCGGAAAACCTGAATCATAGCGCCAAAATTTTGGGTGTAAGCGGTTGGCGATTGATTAAAAAAGTGACGTTTCCGTTGGTGCGCCCGGCAATGGCCATCGGCACGGCATTGGTGGCGATGGAGACCTTAGGCGATTTTGGTACGGTGTCTTACTTTGCGGTGCCAACGTTGACCACTGCGGTTTATGACACCTGGTTCGGCTTGGGCGATTTGGGTACTGCATCGCAAATTTCGCTATTGATGTTGTTTTTGATTTTTCTGTTGCTAAGCCTCGAACGCTACAGTCGCCGCAAACAAAAACTGTACCAAAGAGGCTATGAGCGTCGTCAGTCGCTACGCCCGCTTCACGGCTGGAAACTCTGGCTAGCGCAGAGTTACTGCTGGGGCTTGGTCAGTTTTGCCTTTTTTATTCCACTGGCAAAGCTGTTGTATTGGTCATACCATTATTTTGAGCAGTCTTGGGATGATCGCTTTTGGCACTATGCGTACAATAGTCTGTCGGTTTCGATCACCGCAGCACTGATTAGCGTGTTGCTGGCGCTGTTATTACTGTTTTTTAAACGCCTAAACCAGCAGCGCCTGACTCAGCGACAAAATCGTAGCGGACAATATTTGGCACGCTACGGTCTGCCGCTCTCTTCATTGGGCTATGCCGTGCCGGGGACGGTGCTGGCAATTGGCTTAATGATTCCTTTTACTACCGCTGACCATTGGTTGAATGATCTGATGCGCTGGCTGGATCGCCCACTGGTCGGGCTGGTATTCAGCGGTTCGATGTTTGCCTTGGTGTCGGCATATATCATTCGTTTTTCAGCGATGAGCATCGGCAGTGTTGAAACTTCATTGAACAAAATTGCACCGTCGCT
This sequence comes from Testudinibacter aquarius, assembly GCF_004342725.1. GTDB lineage: Bacteria > Pseudomonadota > Gammaproteobacteria > Enterobacterales > Pasteurellaceae > Chelonobacter > Chelonobacter aquarius. The sequence continues at coordinate 35,473 of NZ_SMCP01000014.1, forward strand.
TGACATGGCATCGCGTACTTTGGGCTATAACGGCTTGAAAATGTTGCTGCGAGTCCACTTTCCGTTATTGAGCAAAGGCTTGCTGACCGCACTGATGTTGGTTTTTCTGGAAAGTATGAAAGAGTTGAACGCTTCATTACTGTTGCGCCCCTTTAATTTTGATACCCTCGCAACGCATGTTTTTACCTTAACCTCGGATGAACAGTTAGAGCAAGCTTCGCTATCAGCGGTATTTTTGGTATTGGTCGGATTGGTGCCGGTGATTATTTTGACCCGTTCGCTGTTAGCGGATAAGTCTGCCAGATAAAAGAGAAATAAGTTGAATGAAATCGTTACAGATTAACCATCTTCAAGTGTGTTACGCACAGCAAACCATTTTGCAGGATTTGAATTTGCAGATTCAAGATGATGATATTCTTTGTTTGCTGGGTGCCAGCGGTTGTGGCAAAACCACGTTGTTGAAAGCGATAGCCGGTTTAGTGCCGCTGACACAGGGAACGATTGTGCTCAATCAACGGGATTTATCGCAAGTTCCGGTAGAACAGCGCAAAATTGGTATGATTTTTCAAGATTACGCCTTGTTTCCCCATTTAACGGTAGCGCAAAATATTGCGTTTGGACTGGGTAAAACGCCTAAAACAGCACAAGCTGAGATTGTGGCGGAAATGGCTGCATTGGTGCAACTTTCTGCATTTTTACAACGTTATCCGCACGAACTTTCCGGTGGGCAGCAGCAACGCGTAGCAATCGCACGTTCGTTGGCGTGTAAACCGGATCTGTTGTTGCTAGACGAACCGTTTTCCAATATCGACAGCCAAGTGCGCTATCAATTGATTGAAGAGATGAAAGGGATTTTGAAGCAGCAACAAGTCTCGGCGGTGTTTGTGACCCATAGCAAAGAAGAGGCGTTTGTATTTGCCGATAAACTGGCGCTGATGGAGCAGGGTAAAATTGTACAGTTTGGCGAGCCGGTTGAGCTGTATCAGCGCCCACATAGTCGCTTCGTTGCGGATTTTCTCGGCAGTGGTAGCTATTTGCCTTGCCGTTTGTCTGATCCACAAACGCTGGAGTCTGAATTGGGGCAATTGCGCGGGCAAAGTGTACTAACCTTGGCAAACGGGCAACCGATTGATCGGCTGAAACCGCTCTTTTGTTTGTTGCGCCCACAAATGCTGCAACTTTCCATTACGGGCAAGCCAAATGCAACCATTATTGGACGACACTTTTTGGGGCATACGTTTGAATATCAATTGAAAGTCGGTGAACAGCAGTTGTCTGTCTATGCACAGGATAATTTGGCGATTGGAAGACAAGTGCGGTTAGCGGCACAATCGGATTTGATCAATCTATTTCACTAGTATGATCTGAGACTTAAAACACGCAGTCGCAATGACAACTGACATGACAATTAATTAGTTTATTAAAAAATTTGACTTAGCTTTACCTGATCAGGTTTAAGTGATAGGCTTAACCTTGGATTAACATAATGTGACATAAGTCACATTTACTAAATGTTTTGATTGTTGTGAGATGGTTTTTTGAGTAGTTATCTTAAATCTGCTAAACAGTTAGTGGCGGCATTGGACAAGACGCGTTATCAGAAATCCTTGGTAGGCACCTCGGATGAGTTTCAACATGTCTTTCAGTTACTCACCTTGTTGCTGAATACCAACCATACGTTATTACCGGGCTTTGTCAATGATGCGCCGGCTGGCATTGTGGATTTCAAAGCAACACGTTATCAGCTTAAATATCTGAAGCAAATTTTTGTCGATGACGATTTCACGCAATTCTCAGCTTCAATCACGCAACCGACCGAAACCCCACTCATTCGTGGCGTGTATGCGATGGGTAGTACCGGTTCGATGACACAAAACAGCCAGTCTGATCTGGATATTTGGGTCTGCCACCAACCGCACTTGACGCTTGTTCAGCGTAATAAACTGTTGCAAAAAACCTTGCTGATTCAAAAATGGGCAAATTCGTTAAATATTGAAGTCAATTTTTACCTGCTGGATGAAAATCATTTCCGCAATATCACCTATTCCGAAACACTGAGCACTGAACATTGCGGCAGCAGTCAGTATATGTTGTTGCTAGACGAATTTTACCGTTCGGCAATCCGCTTGGCCGGCAAACCATTGCTGTGGCTGCATATGCCGGTCAACAATGAAGAGCATTATGACACCTTAGTCGAAAAATGGGTGCAGGAAGGCAAAATCAAACCGAATGATTGGGTTGATTTTGGCAGCTTAGGAATGTTGTCCGCCAATGAATATTTTGGTGCGACTTTGTGGCATCTGTTCAAAGCGGTGGATTCACCGTATAAATCGGTGATTAAGGTGTTATTGCTGGAGGCTCTGATGGCGGAATATCCGGAGCCACAACTGATTTCCAAGCAATTTAAACAGCAATTGTTATCAGCGACACCGGTTGATCACCACTTTGACCCTTATCTGGCAATGTTACAACAAGTCAGCAGTTATCTTTTGCGCATCAATGATCTGCATCGGCTGGATTTAGTGCGTCGTTGTTTCTATATTAAAGCCAATCGTGATTTTGCTGGCGTACAGAATTCGGATAATTGGCGCTATCAGCAGTTGCAACAGCTGATTGCTGATTGGGGTTGGTTGCCACAGGATATTCGCTCCCTGAATGGCCATGCAAGTTGGAAAATTAAGCAGGTCAAAGCGTTTTATCACAGTCTGGTCGGCATTTTGATGCAAGGCTACCGCAATCTGATTATCTTTGCCCGCAAACAAAAAATTTCGGCAGACTTGATGCCGGAAGACATCAGCATTCTGACGCGCAAGCTGTATACCGCATTTGAAGTGCTGCCGGAGAAAGTTACGCTATTTAATCGCGAAATTGCCGACAACATCACTGAGAAAGAGTTGATGTTTGTCGAAGTTCGTCATTCAAGTGCGGTTAAAGACGGCTGGTATCTTATCAATTGCTGTCTGAAGCAAGTCTCCAGCTCGAATGAGCGTTATGTGGAATATGCCGAAAATCTTAGCCAATTGGTGGCTTGGGCCTATTTTAACGGTTTGCTTGGAGCCAAAACCCATCTGTATATTCGCAGCCAAACCATCGGGTTGGGTAAGATTCAGCAATTTGTCACCGATTTGCGTTTGTCACTCGCACAACAAACCGCTCCCCCAAGTAATGAGGAACTAAGCCATCCGTGTGAATTGCGTGACCTGTTTGTTGCCGTAAATCTTAGTCATGATCCAACCGAATCGATTGATGGCAACCAACGACGCAGTGTGTCGTCCAACGATTTGTTCAACTTTGGACCAAAGCAACAGAGCTTGGTTGGCAGCATCGATTTGATCTATCGCAACCGCTGGAATGAGATCCGCACGTTGCATTTTGCCGGCGAACATGCCATTTTAAACTGCTTGAAAGTGCTGGCACATAAAATCCATCGTGGCGCTAATCCATTGGAGTCGGTACAAGTCTTCTGCTACAGCAAACGCTATCGTGCTGAAATGCTGACCGTAACCGAGAAGTTGATTAAAAAATGTATTAATACTCAAGTCGGTGTGATTTTAAATAAACGTTCGGTCAACCGATTGCAAGTGGGTGGCAAGGTTTGGAATTTCTCCTATGAAAGCCGTGACTTAAAAATTGAAGAAGGTGGCGTTGTGCGCTGCGAAACGGCGAATAAGCATGATCTTGAATCAGTTCGCAATACAGATACGCAAGTGAAGCATCATAAATACCATTTTCCACTAGAAATCGGCGAATTCGCTAGTGAAGGGTTTTTGCAATTTTTCTTTGAAGATAATAGTAACGGTAGCTTTAATGTTTATATTTTGGATGAATACAACAATCCGGAAGTGTACTACTATTGCCACGATGAGAAGCAGAATAAAATCAAAGAAATTAATAAAATGTATACCATGAGCCGTTTTGGCGGTGAAGATCGTTTTGAAGGCTACAGTTTTAACTATCCGCAATTCTACCAATTGATCACGACCAACAGCGGTGAAAACAAAGTTGTGCCGTTCCACAGCCAGCAACATTTGCAATATTATGATCCAAGATAGCGTTAATTTGCTCAAAAAACGCTATAATAAAAGCCATTTTATCGGCTAGTGGGGAAATTTATGTCGCAATCATACCGTATTCTTATCATCGATGATCACCCGTTAATGCGACGTGGGATCAGACAGCTGCTTGAATTAGAACCTGACTTTCAAGTGATTGGCGAAGCCAGCAACGGGCAGGAAGGGATTCGTTTGGCGCAACAGCAAGAGCCGGATGTGATCATTTTGGATCTCAACATGAAAGGGTTGACCGGTTTGGAAACTTTGCAGCAGTTGCGGCAAAAAGGCGTGACAGCCCATATCGGGATTTTGACGGTATCCGATGCTAAGGCCGATATTTTTGCGTTGGTTGATGCCGGTGCAGACGGTTATTTATTGAAAGACAGTGAACCGGATCTGCTGTTACAACAGATTAAACAATTGGCGCATGGCGAAATTGTTTATAGTCCTGAGATTCAATACCAATTACAGCAACGTAAAATCTCTCCTGAACCACTGCTTTCGCTGACCGAACGTGAAAGTGCGGTGTTGGAGCGGGTTGCCAAAGGCATGTCGAATAAGCAGATCGCCGAGATGCTGTTTATTTCGGAAGAGACGGTCAAAGTGCATATCCGTAATATGCTGCGCAAATTGAATGTGAACTCGCGCGTGGCGGCAACAGTGCTGTATTTGCAATATAAAGGCGTGTAACTACGCCCTGAGTCAAGCTTGAATAGAGATTGGATTTATGACGGATTTGATATTAAGCCCAACGATTATCAGCGGCTACCAAGGGCTGATTTTCGATATGGACGGCACGCTGATCGATACCATGCCGGGGCATGAACAGGCTTGGGTTGAAACCGGTGAATATTTTGGTTATCCATTAAATGGCGAACTGATGTACCAACTGAGCGGGGCAACCACTTACATTATTGCCGAAGCGATTATGCGCGATGGTGGCATGCCGCTGCACCTGCTGGAACAGGTGGTGCAGAAAAAACGTGAGTTGGGGGTGCAGCGAGTGTTGCAAAGTGCGGTATTGCTGCCGGCTTTTGAAATTGTGCGTTATTTCAACGGAAAAATCCCAATGGCGTTGGGCACTGGCGCACATCGCTCAATGACTGAGATTTTAATCGAAAAATTTGATTTAGCCCGTTATTTCTCCGCTATCGTCACTTCTGACGATGTGCTCAATCATAAACCCGCAGCAGATACTTTTTTGCGTTGTGCCGAGTTGCTCGGGGTGGCGCCGCACGGTTGTCTGGTGTTTGAAGACGGCGATTTTGGGATTACGGCAAGTCATGCTGGCGCGATGGACGTGTTTGATGTGCGCGACAACCGCTTATTAAAAGCTGAGCGATGAGCGACGCTTTGTCTGGTGAATGGCTGAATTGGTTGCCGGCTTGGGTGGCGCAAAGTCAGTTGTTACTGATGTTTGTCAGTGCTTTTTTAAGCGCAACCTTATTGCCTGGCAATTCGGAAGTGGTTTTTAGCGGTTTGCTGTTATTAAACCGTTTCTCTTTTGAAAACAATATACTGGCAATCTTCAATCTATGGTGGGTTGCCACTGTCGGCAATAGCCTCGGCAGTATGACCAGCTATGCAGTGGGGCGCATGGTCAGCATGCCGGAATGGCAGCATTTAAATCGGCGACAGCAGCAAGGGCTACAACTGCTTGCCCGCTACGGCAGTGTTTCTTTATTGTTCAGTTGGCTGCCGATTATCGGCGATTTGTTATGTGTGGCAAGTGGTTGGCTACGTTTGCACTGGCTGCCTAGTTTGATTTTTATTACGTTAGGGAAAGGACTGCGTTATTTTTTATTGATCGCCCTGAGCCAGCTTTAAGAAACGAGGAAAGCACCGTGTTACCAAACCTAGATACCGCACTTTTATGGCTACAACAGCACCCGCAAGCAGTACAGCACTTCAAACGTGGCTTGGAACGGGAAACATTACGTTTTCTGCCGGATAAACATTTGGCATTGACACCGCATCCTACACAGTTAGGTTCGGCATTATGCCACCCGTGGATCACCACTGATTTTGCCGAAAGCCTGATGGAATTTGTCACGCCGGTGCGGGAAAAAGCCGGTGAACTGACCGATTTTTTATGGGATCTGCACCGTTTCAGCTTGCAACACATGGGCAAAGAGCGGTTTTGGCCAATGAGCATGCCGTGTTTTATCAATAATGAAAGCGACATTGTGTTGGCGCAGTACGGCAGCTCCAATCTGGCACAATATAAAACCTTGTATCGCGAAGGCTTGAGAAATCGCTATGGCGCATTGATGCAGACCATTGCCGGGATTCACTACAATTTTTCGTTTGATCAACCGTATTGGCAGCGCCGCTTCCCCGAACTGACTGAAGCGCAACAACAAGATCAGTTGTCAGTACGCTATTTCAACCTGATCCGCAACTACCTGCGCTATGGATGGGTGATCCCATACCTGTTTGGCGCTTCACCGGCAATTTGCAGCTGCTTTCTGCAAGGACGCCAAACCCAGATTCCGTTTGAACAGTCTGCGCATGGCTTTTTATACCTGCCATATGCCACCTCGTTACGCTTGAGTGATTTGGGTTACACCACGGATACGCAATCCAATCTGGGGATTAATTATAACCAATTGAGCCAATATACCGCCTCGTTGCGTGCTGCCACTCGCCGCCCTGAACCGCAATTTCAAGCGATTGACCAAGCGATCAACCAAGCGGATGGGCAATCAGGCAAACAGAAAGCTAAAACATATCGCCAACTGAACGCCAATGTGTTGCAAAGCGAAGCTGAGTTTTATGCCCAAATCCGTCCGAAGCGGGTCACCCTGCCGGGAGAAAGAGCGGTCGCCGCATTGGAGCGTGGTGGAATTCAATATGTGGAAGTGCGGTCACTGGACGTCAATCCGTATTCTGCCGTCGGCATCAGCGAACAGCAAATCTATTTTCTGGATCTGTTTATGTTGTGGTGTGAATTGGCCGAGGCGCCACCGTTGGGCGACAGCGAACAGCAGTGTTGCCGCAAAAACTGGAATAAAGTCATTTTGGCAGGGCGTAAACCGCAGCAGACTATCGGTGTCGGCTGTGATGAGAATGAATATTCACTGCAAGCGATGGGTGAAGCGATTTTTGATGATCTGCTGCAATTGGCAGCGGTGGTCGATTGTGTCGGGCAGGAGCAGGGATATGTCCAAATTTGCCGTGAGTTGCGCCAAGCGTTTGCTGATCCTAATTTGACTTTATCAGCAAAAGTATTAGCCGATTGTCAGCAGCTGGGCATCGCTGCTTTCGCTGAGCGACAAGCCGAGAAATTTAAACAGGCGTTTTTATCACAGCCTTATCGCACGCTCAGCGAACAGCAATTGCAACAAGCGGTTCAGGATTCAGTGCGGCAACAACAGGCGATTGAACAAGCGGATGAAGTCAGTTTTGAGCAGTATTTAGCGTTACAAAATCAGGCGTAGGGTACTAGGGTCTGTTGATCTTTGTTTAGAATTTTGCCATAAAAAAAGCGCTCTACAAGAGAGCGCGAAATAACCTAAGGAACCAACTTAATTATTAGAAAACAACTGCAAGTTGCTTGTATAATAAGACCAAACAGCCGATAGAAAGTTCAAATTATTTTTTAAATTTTTAGATTTTTAGCATTGAGGAGAAATTATGCCGTTACTTGATAGTTTTACTGTGGACCACACCAAAATGAAGGCGCCGGCGGTGCGTGTCGCCAAAACTATGAGCACCCCGAAAGGTGATGATATCACGGTGTTTGATTTGCGTTTTTGCCGCCCGAATCTTGAAAGTATGCCGATGACAGGGGTGCACACGCTCGAGCATCTGTTTGCCGGGTTTATGCGTGACCATTTGAACAGCGAGCAGGTGGAAATTATCGATATTTCGCCGATGGGCTGCCGCACCGGCTTTTACATGAGTTTGATCGGTACGCCAAGTGAGCAGCAAGTTGCCGAAGCATGGAAAAAATCGATGCAAGATGTGTTGAAGGTGGTTGATCAAAAAGATATTCCTGAATTGAATGAATATCAATGCGGCACCTATACCGATCACTCATTGCCACAAGCGCAGGAGATTGCCCGCCGTGTGTTGGCGGCCACTATTGGCGTTAATCACAATGCCGATTTGGCGCTTGATCCCGCCTTACTGCAACATTAATCGTCTATAAACCGAGCCCTCTGCTCGGTTTTTTCTATTTAGCGAACAAGGAAAAAGCTATGACTACTATCGGAACAGCGTTAACGCCCGTTGCCACCAAAGTGATGCTGCTGGGCGCCGGCGAATTGGGTAAAGAAGTCGTGATTGAATTGCAACGCTTAGGGGTGGAGGTGATTGCCGTTGATCGTTATCAAAATGCGCCGGCACAACAAGTGGCACACCGTGCCTACACGATTTCGATGTTGGACGGTGCAGCCCTGAAAGCATTGGTGGAAAAAGAACAGCCGGATTATATCGTGCCGGAAGTAGAGGCGATAGCCACTGATACGCTGCTGGAACTGGAACAGCAAGGTTTTAATGTGATTCCGACCGCAAAAGCGACCAGCTTAACCATGAACCGTGAAGGCATTCGCCGCCTTGCCGCAGAAGAACTCGGCATTCCAACTTCGAATTACCGCTTTGTGGACAATTTTGCTGCATTACAAAGTGCGGTGGCAGAAATTGGGCTGCCTTGCGTGATTAAGCCGATTATGAGCTCCTCCGGGCATGGGCAAAGTGTGATTAAATCCGAGCAGCAGCTGGAGGCGGCGTGGCAATATACACAGCAAGGCGGGCGAGCCGGTGGCGGTCGGGTGATTGTAGAAGGTTTTGTCAAATTCGATTATGAAATCACCTTGCTGACGGTGCGGCATATTGGCGGCACGACTTTCCTGCCGCCGATTGGACACACTCAAATTGACGGCGATTACCGCGAATCGTGGCAGCCACAAGCGATGTCAGCGACCGCACTTGAAAAAGCACAAAGCATAGCGGGCAAAATTACGGCGGGCTTGGGTGGTCGAGGAATTTTCGGGGTGGAGTTGTTTGTGTGTGGCGATGACGTGATTTTCAATGAAGTCTCACCGCGCCCACACGATACCGGCATGGTGACCTTGATTTCACAGGAACTCTCTGAATTTACGCTGCATGCCCGCGCGATTCTCGGCTTACCGATTCCGCCGATTAATCTGATCAGCCCGTCGGCATCCAAAGCCATTGTAGTCGAAGGACAATCCACGCAAGTGCGGTTTGGCAATTTAGAACAAGTGCTGGCACAACCCAACACCAATTTACGCCTGTTCGGCAAAGGCGAAGTTAACGGTCACCGCCGTTTGGGCGTGATTTTAGCCCGCGATGAAAGCGTGGAAACGGCGCTGGCAAAAGTCAGAACGGCATATAATAAGTTGGTGGTTGAGTTGTAAGGTTGATGTTACGCAGAAAGTGCGGCTTGGCTGAGGCTGATACCGCACTTTTGTATTTTCTGGTAGTGAGCTGTAGCTAATTAGTGGGTGGCTTTGCGCTTAAACACAGAACTGACGCTAGCCACGACAAGCAGTACCACCGCACCGCAAACCACACCGATAATCAGGCTCGCGAGGTTAAACGCCCAGCCGTCGAGCCAGTTCATCTGCTCTAGCCAGTGGTGCAGAATGCCTAGATTGTGGGCGATGATACCGCCACCGACCAAAAACATGGCGAGCGTGCCGACCACACTGAGCAGGCGCATAAAGTGTGGCATCACAAAAATAATGCCTCTGCCGAGGGCTTGGCTGACCGCACTTTGCTTGCGCATTAACCAAAATCCTAAGTCGTCTAGTTTGACGATGCCACCAACCAGGCCGTACACCAGCACGGTCATCCCCAATGCAATTGCTGACAAGACCAGTGTTTGCGTCAGCAGGTTATAGTCGCTGACCATGCCCAGCGCAATGGTGACGATTTCTGCCGACAGGATAAAGTCAGTGCGAATAGCCCCCTTGATCTTGTCTTTTTCTTGTTCCGGGGTCATCTCGCCGCTGACCTCACTTTCTACTTCAGTGTCGTGCTTGTGCAGCAGCTTGTGAAAAATCTTTTCCACGCCTTCAAAACAGAGATAGGCACCGCCAATCATCAATAAATACGGAATCGCCACCGGAAAAAAGGATGAAATCAGCAAGGCCAGCGGTACCAAAATCACTTTATTCCAAAACGAGCCTTTCGCCACTGCCCAGACCACCGGCAGCTCACGTTCGGCACGCACGCCAGCGACTTGGTTGGCATTCAGCGCTAGATCATCACCGACCACACCGGCGGTTTTCTTGGCAGCGACTTTGGTCATCAGCGCCACATCGTCCAATACGGCGGTGATATCATCTAATAGGGTAAACAGTGAAGCAAATGCCATGATCGTCTCTTTTGGTTGTAAACAGGTGTAAAAATCGAATGCACTATAGCAAACCGTATTGAGAAAGCAATAAAGAAATTTTTAGGCTGTGTTGCTATTTAGCGAGTGCTGTTCTACTATTTTAACGCAAATGTAACAGTGAGGCAGAAGATGAATTTTACACTACTCGATGGTGGCATGGGGCGTGAATTGTTGCGCATCGGTGCGCCGTTTCAACAGCCGGAATGGTCGGCATTGGCGCTGATTGAAGCACCGCATTGGGTCACGCAGGCGCACCGCAATTTTTTGGACGCCGGTGCGGATATTATTACCACTAACAGCTACGCTTGCGTACCGTTTCATTTGGGCGAAGCGTGCTTTGTGCAGCAGGGGGCGGAACTGGTTGCACTGGCTGCGCGTTTGGCGCGTGAAGCCGCCGAAGCCTATCCAAACCGCCTTGTTGCCGCCAGCTTGCCGCCGGTGGCCGGCAGCTATCGCCCGGATCTGTTTGATACGCAACAGGCCAGTGCGGTGTGGCAGATGTTTATCGCACAGCAACAGGCGTATGCCGATGTTTGGTTGGGCGAAACCATGTCCTCATCAAACGAGGCCGCATTGTTGTTGCAATTATTGGCAAACCAAACTAAGCCGATCTGGATTTCCTTTACCCTCGATGATAGTGCATTGGACACGCCAACCTTGCGTTCGGGCGAAACACTAATTGAGACATTAGAGAAACTCAACCTAAACCAAGTGGAAGCGGTTTTGTTTAACTGTTCGATTCCGGAAGTGATGCAAAGTGCGGTTAGGAGATTAAAACAATGGCTGGAAAACCAATCGCTTAAAATAAAAATCGGCGTTTATGCCAACGGTTTTTCGCCGCAGACGAACAAAGGCGCCGCCAACCAAGGGTTGAGTGAATTGCGCGACCTGTCGGCAGATGAATACCGCACTTATGCCGAAACCTGGCAACAGGCGGGGGCGGAGATTATCGGCGGTTGTTGTGGCATCACTCCGCAGCATATTGCGTGCCTGAATCAATTACGGCAATAAGTTATAACCATAAGTTATGATGAGCCCGGTGAGAAAGTGTGATTTCGATATAGCCGTATAGAATGCTATATGCTATTCTCTCTAACCAAATTTACACTCCCAATACAGGTTATTACTTATGAAATTTTTTGTTGCCGCTGCGGTAGTATTGACCGCACTTTCCGCCTCGGTGCAGGCAGAAACCTTGCGTATTCCGCATGAACTGGGTTACGGCGGCGCCGAATCGCTCGATCCGATCTCGCCAACTCCGTTTTCCTATTTATCGCAAACGGTATTCAGCCGTTTGGTGCGTCAAGGCGAGCATGAGCAAGCGGTGCCGGATTTGGCAACTGAATGGTCAGCCAGCGCAGATGCCAAAACTTGGACCTTTAAATTGCGCCAAGGGGTCACATTCCACAACGGCAATGCCTTCGATGCGGAAGATGTGGTGTTTTCCTTAATGCGGATTAAATCGGAAAGTATCGATAGCCCGGCGCGCGCCGGTTTGGAGATTGTGGAATCGGTGACCGCACTGGATCCGTTGACGGTGCAAGTTAATCTGACATCAGCGCATGCGGATTTCCCGATTTTGTTAATGGATTATCGTGTACGAATATTAGACAAAGAGAGCTGTCACAACGAGATGAGCAAGTTGTGCGAAAGTGAAAACGGCACCGGGCCTTATCAAATCGTCAAACTGGATCCGGCAGGCACAACCCAACTCACCCGTTTTAACGCTTACTGGGAAGGGCCAGCCAAAACCGAAAATTTGGATATTATTGCGATTCCGGATCAGCAAGCGCGCGTATCGGCGATGCAAGCCGGGCAGATTGACATGCTGTTTTCCGTCACAGCACAGCAACAACCGCTGTTTGCCGATAAAACACGTTATACGATTCAAAACGTACCGACCGGGCGCTGGGCGGGGTTAATCATGCGCACCGATACTGCGCCGTTCGACAACCCGAAAGTGCGTCAGGCAATGCGGATTTTTGCCGATCGTGAAGCGTTCGGTAAATTGGTGATGGGCGAAAACGGTTATATCATCAGTTGTGATACCCCGGTGTGGTCAGGCGATCAATATGCGACCGACTTGCAATGTGCAGCCGATATCGACGGGGCGAAAAAATTGTTGGCGCAAGCCGGTTATCCTAACGGTATTGAGGTGACCTTATACTATTCCGATGTGGATTACGGCACGTTGCGTTTGGCGGAAGTGTATCAACAACAAGCTAAAGCTGCCGGCATCAACGTAAAACTGGCGCTCACGCCGGCAGACGGCTATTGGACCGATACTTGGATGGTTGAGCCGTTTTTTGTGACTTCTTGGTTCCAACGTCCTGCCGATCAGGTGTTCAACGAAATCTATCGCGGCGGCGCAAAATGGAATGAAAGCCATTGGAATAATGCCGCCTTCGATCAGAAATTGGATGCAGCACGGCAAGAGCTGGATTTTGCCAAACGCAAAGCGATTTATCGTGATCTGCAACAACAATTGTTTGCTGAAGGTGGCGCATTTATTCCGTTCCACCAAAATGCGGTGCGGGTGATCTCCGCCAAACTGTTCGGCTTGGCGGCGGATACCGAAGAGATGGCAATCCGCTTCCAAGATATTGAAAAAAAATAACCGTTGATTTTGCCGCCCAAGCCTCTGTTATGGCGGCAAACCGCACTTATGATTAAAACGATTCTACAACGCCTGTTTTTCGCCCTGTTCACCCTGATTTTCGTCTCAGGCTTGGTTTTTAGTGTGGTTGAACTACTGCCCGGCAACGTCTGCACCGCCTATCTGCAACGGGCGGCGCAGGGAGTGCGCTTGCAACAGTGTATTCAACAGCAAGGCTTGGACAAACCGGCATTGGCACGTTACCAACAATGGGTCGGCGGCATTGCCGAAGGGGATTTCGGCACGTCGCTGAAACGGCGCAAACCGATCAGCGAATTGGTGCAAGAGCGGTTTCGCAATACCGCACTTTTATCCGGCTTTGCGGCGGCGATCGGTATTCCGCTGGCGTTGCTGTTCGGCTTTTGGGCGGGGATTCGGCGCGATAAACCGGCGGATTTGGTGATTTCCAGCGTGGCCATGTTGGCAATGACGATTCCTGAATTTGTCAGTGCGGCGCTGCTGATTTTTGTGTTTGCGGTGTGGCTCAACTGGTTTCCGGCCATTACCACCGTGCCACCGAATGCACCGATAGCGGATTTGTTGCCGAACCTGGTATTGCCGGTGCTGGTGCTGGCGTTTGTGATGACGGCACATATTTTGCGCATGACCAGGGCGGCGGTGATTGAGGTGATGGCGTCGGATTTCATCCAAATGGCGAAACTGAAAGGCGTACCGGCAGGTCGCATTTTTTGGCGACACCTTGCGCCGTCTGCGCTGATTCCGGCGATTAACGTGGTGGCGTTGACAATTGCCTGGCTGCTGGGCGGTGTGGTGGTGATCGAGCAGGTGTTTAACTATCCGGGCATGGGCACGCTGATGTTACAGGCAATTTATGACCGCGATCTGCCGTTGGTGCAAGCGATTGCGCTGATTTTTGCCATCATCTACATTGTGGTCAACTTGCTGGCAGATCTGCTGATTTTGCTGCTTGATCCACGTCTGCGCCATGCGAAGACCGCACTTTAACGGAAATCTGCCATGTTTCATTCTTTCAAACCTACTTTACAACGCATGGTTTCTCGTCCGTCAGGGGTGCTGGGTTTAAGCCTGACTGTCGCCTATATTCTGTTATCACTGCTCGCACCATGGCTGGCGCCTTATGATCCGACGGCTCAGCAGGCTGATTTAATTCAGCAGGCGCCGTCGTGGATACACTTAATGGGAACGGATAGTTTGGGGCGTGATATGTTCAGCCGGGTGCTATACGGTGGACGTTTGGCGCTGGTGGTCACCGCCTGTGCTGCGGCGATAGCGGTATTGTGGGGCGGCTTTGTCGGCATCTTGCTTGGCGTGCTCGGCGGTAAAACCGATGAAATCAGCATGCGTTTGGTCGATGCCTTTCTGTCGATTCCGTGGCTGCTGTTTTTGTTATTGGTGGCTTCAGTCACACAAGGTGGCGCTTGGACGGTGGTGCCGATTCTGGGTTTCTTTTATGGCGTGGCGGTGATTCGAGTGTCACGTGCTGCCACCCTGCAAGTGGTGTCACGGGATTTTATCACCGCAGCAAAAGCGCGCGGCGAACGTTTGAGCACTTTGATTTGGCACGAAGTGCTGCCGAATGTGGCGGATATTTTATTGGTCGAAGGGGCGATGCGCTGGAGTTGGATGTTATTGGCGTTTTCTTCATTGTCGTTTCTTGGCTTCGGCGCCACGCCGCCAACCCCGGATTGGGGCTTGATGATTGCCAACGAGCGCGGTTTTATCTCGATTACGCCATGGGCGGTGGTCTATCCCTGCATTGCGTTGTCCGGTTTGATTATCGGTATTAATTTGCTGGCAGACGCACTGGGCAAGGCGCTGGGCGTTGATCGGGCAAAAGAGCAGGTAACACGATGAGTGCCGAATTGATTAAAGTCGATAATCTGAATTTGGGTTTTAGTAAGGATAACCGCCAACAGCCGATTTTGCGCCGTATTTCGCTAAGCATTAAAGCCGGTGAAACGATCGGCATTGTCGGCGAATCAGGCTCCGGTAAATCCACTTTGGCGCTGGCCTTAATGGGCTATCTCAAGAGCGGTTTGACCCGTTTTGAGGGGGAAGTTTATTTTGCCAAACAGCCGCTTTTCAGTTTGAAAGCCAAACAATTAAACCGCTTGCGTGGCGGACAAATTGCCTTGATTCCGCAAAATGCCGGGCAGGCGTTGACGCCAACTTTAACCATCGGTGCGCAAATTGATGAAAGCCTGAAACTGCATACTCGTCTTGATCGGCAGCAACGGCACCGCAAAGTGATTGAGCTGCTAAATTTGGTGCGTTTGCCGTCGGCACAAACGTTGTTGAAGCGTTATCCGCACCAGCTTTCCGGCGGTCAGCAACAACGGGTGGCGATTGCGATGGCATTAGCGTGCGGTGCAAAAGCCTTGTTGCTGGACGAGCCGACCACCGGGCTGGATGTGACCACGCAAGCGCATATTTTGGAGTTTTTACACGAGCTTGCCGAGCAAACTCAAGTGGCAATGGTGTATGTCAGCCATGATTTGGGCGTGATTGCCCGGGTTTGCCAGCGAGTAGTGGTGATGTATGCCGGTGAAATTGTGGAGCAAGGCGACAGTGAGCAGCTGCTGAGCCAACCGCGACATCCGTATACTCAAGCCTTGCTACAGGCGATTCCACGCATGCAGAGCAAGCGCATTCCATTAGCGTTGCAAGGGTTTCCGCCGCCAGTGGGCGAAGTGCGGTCAGGTTGTGCTTTTGCGCCACGTTGTGCTAATGCTACAGAGGTCTGTCGTCAAACAGCTCCGTTGCTTCGCCAAGCTGACCCCAGTCAAGCAGAGAAAAGCGAAGTGCGTTGTCATTTTGATATTATCGCACCGAGGTTGCCGTTGGCAGCAACCGCAGAAACCACCGCACTGACGACAGACGCAGCGACCCCTCTATTGACGGTGAGTGATCTGGCAATCAGTTATCAACCTCGCAGTTGGCTGGATCGGTTGCGACAGCGTTCACTATTTGCAACCGTTGCCGGGATTAATTTTAGTTTGCAGCCAGGAAAAACGCTGGCGTTAGTCGGTGAGTCCGGTTCAGGAAAATCAACGATATTGCGGGCGATTGCCGGCTTGCAAGCTCCGTTGCAAGGTTCGGTGCAACTCGGGCAAACCAGCCTGGCGGCAACGGTCAAACAGCGTAGCCTACAGCAATTGCAAGCCTTACAGATGATTTTTCAAAATGCCGACAGTGCGTTAAACCCACGGCATACGATTGCAGAAATTTTATCGGCACCACTAAAACGCTACTTTCAACTCAGCGGAACCGCACTTCAGCAACGTTGTGAACAGCTGATGGAAGCGGTGCGTTTGCCGAAAAGCTATTTACCACGCTTTCCGGCACAGCTGTCCGGCGGTGAAAAGCAGCGGATCGGAATTGCCCGCGCTTTTGCTGCCGAACCGCAATTGATTTTGTGTGACGAAGTGACATCAGCGCTAGATGTCTCGATTCAAGCCGCCATTTTGACTTTGCTGAAACAGTTGCAGGCGGAGAAGAACACGGCGTATATTTTGGTGTCGCATGATTTGGCGGTGGTGCGCGCCTTTGCCGATCAGATTGCGGTGTTGTATCAAGGGCGAATTTGTGAAATCGGCAGCAGCGAACAGATTTTCAGCCCGCCGTTTCATCCTTATACCGAAGTTTTGCTGGGCGCAATTTTAGAGCCGCAACCAAACAATGCACCAAAACTGTTGCGTGACGACAGTATCCTCGAGACTCCAGCGCCACAAGGCTGTCCGTTTCAACACCGTTGCCCCAAAAAAATTATTGGTATATGTGAGATTCAATCACCACCAAACCGCACTTTTGCCGACGGGCACCAAATTTTTTGCCACCGTAGCCAACCTGAATTAATGATTCCGATTTTCTGACCAGTACAGATCCTAAGCTTACACACCTTAATCGGTAAATAAAAAACCCCAGCCGCTGGCTGAGGTTTTTCGTTGTTATTTGAAAACGATTATACCAATTTCTCTTCGTTTGGTTTAATCGCAGCATACAGGAAGCCGGTGAGGGCAGTACCTGCGATAATGGCCACGAGATATAACAACACCGGTTGAATGGCACCTGGGATTGCCAACACAAAGATACCACCGTGTGGCGCCATCAATTTTGCACCGAACAGCATCGAAAGTGCACCGGTTAAGGCTCCGCCAGCCATACAACTTGGGATCACACGCATTGGGTCACGAGCGGCGAATGGGATTGCGCCTTCGGAGATAAAGCACAGACCTAACACGAATGACGCTTTGCCGCCTTCACGCTCGCTGGCATTGAATTTTTTACGCGCCAGGAAAGTGGCTAAGCCCATGCCCAGTGCCGGCACCATACCTGCCGCCATCACCGCGGCCATTGGCAAATAGGACGAGGATGCTAACAAGCCGACGCCAAAGGTATAAGCCGCTTTGTTGACTGGGCCGCCCATGTCGAAGCACATCATTGCGCCTAGGATAATCCCCAACAGAATCGCACTGCCGGATTGCATCCCGGTCAAAAATTCGGTCATGCTGCGCATAATCCATGCAACCGGTTCACCGACGATATAAATCATCACCAAGCCAACAACCAAAGTCGCGATAAACGGAATGATTAAAATCGGTTTTAACGCATTCATGGTTGGAGGTAGTTTCACATGATCGGCAATCGCTTTAGCGACATAGCCGGCAAGGAAACCGGAGATAATCCCACCCAGGAAACCAGCACCAATTGAACTAGCCAGCATTCCACCGACCAAACCCGGTGTTAAGCCCGGGCGATCAGCAATCGAGTAGGCGATATAGCCGGACAACACCGGAATCATCAAACCGAAAGCACTGCCGCCGCCAATTTTCATCAGCGCTGCTGCCAAGGTGCCTTCTTCTTTGAAGGCTTCGATGCCGAAGACAAATGACAGCGCGATGATTAATCCCCCGGCAACCACCACCGGCAGCATATGTGATACCCCGGTCATCAAGTGGCTGTACACGCCTTTTTTCTCGGTTTTAGCTTCTTGCTTAACCGCACTTGGTGCAGTTGCAGTGAAGATTTTGGCTTCGTTAAAGGCTTTGTCGAACTCTTGCGCAGTTTTTTTCAAGGCCAAACCGGTAGACGTGCGGTACATCAATTTCCCATCAAACTTGCTTAAATCCACGTCGATGTCTGCTGCCACGAACACCAAATCAGCCGCAGCCACTTCTTCGGCACTGATTGGATTGCCGGCGCCCACTTGACCACGGGTTTCCACTTTCACATTCCAACCTTGTTGTTTGGCGTAGGCTTCGATCGCTTCTGCCGACATAAACGTGTGCGCAACGCCGGTCGGGCAAGCGGTGACAGCAACGATATTTTTCACGCTATTGCTGGATACGTTGACCGCACTGGTGCTTGGGGCAACATAATCGCTTGCCTTGGTGAGTGCTGCGGCAACGGTGCTTTCCGGTGCGGCAAAGGCGCTGTTCAAGTTTGCCAGATAGACTTTTTTACCGGCCAGTTGCGGATCATTCGGTAAATTGTCACCCAATACCAGCGCAATATCGGCATCGGCGGCACGTTCAACCACCTTGTGTCCGGCATTTGCAGCGGCGGCAGCGAATACTTGGCGCACCAAAAAGGTTTTCGCCTTGCCTAAAGCGGCATCTTCTACCAGTAGAATGTTCATGTGATTATCCTTCTATTACGTTAATTTGAACTTGTTGCAAAATGTCATCAACTAAAGTGCGGTCGCTGATGCCGACGTTACTTTGTGAAACGGCAAAGGCAGAAACAGCGCTAGCAAAAGCCAATGTCTGCGCTTGTTGCCAACCTTGACTGATACCATAAATCAAACCGGCGACCATTGAGTCACCTGCGCCAACGGTGCTGACCACGTTTTCGCATTTTGGCGGGCGTGCCTGCACCACGGCTTGATCGCTGAGCCAGACTGAACCTTCAGCGCCCATCGAAATAATCACATTGGCAATGCCTTGTGCTTTCAATTGTTTGGCGGCGGCGATAATTTGTTCTAAGTTGTGCAGTGGTTTACCGATCCAAGCCTCTAATTCGCGATGATTCGGTTTCACCAGCCACGGATTGGCTTTTAGTCCGGCGGTTAAGGCGGCGTGGCTGCTGTCCAACACCACTTTCACACCATGCTGACCCAATTGGTTTAACCAGGCGGTAAACTGCTCCGGGCTGACGCCACGCGGCAGGCTGCCGCAAACGGCAATGACATCAAAATCTTGGCTCCAATTTAAAGAGTCTGCGACGAATTTTGCCCAGCTGGCATCATCAATTTGGTAGCCCAAAAAATTCAGGTCGGTGACATCAGCCTCTGTTTCAGTGATTTTTACGTTGATACGCGTCTTACCGGGAACACGCTGGAATTTATCGTCCAGTTTCAACGTCTTAAACAGTTGGCTGAAGTCACCTTGATTCTCTTCACCAAGAAAACCGCTGACGGCCACCGCAACATCCAAGTCGTGCAACACTTTTGCTACGTTGATGCCTTTGCCTGCCGGAAACAGCCCCAAGGTTTCAACGGTATTGACTTCGCCCAACTCGATGCGTTTTAAACGCCCGACCAAATCGTAAGCCGTATTCAGGGTGATCGTTGCAATCTTTGCCATGATTATTCCCCCAAACCAGCGGCAATTGCAGCGCCGATAGCGTCAATCGCCCGTTGCGCATCTTCCCCTTTGGCGACAAAGCGTAGTTGGTGTCCTTTCAAGGCACCGAGTGCCACGACTTTCATCATACTTTTGGCACTGACCGCTGCAGATTGGCGATCCAGATTTTCAACGGTAATCGCAGACTGGAATTTTTTCGCTTCTTGCACCAACAAGGCGCAAGGGCGAGCGTGCAAACCGTGTTCGTTTTTCAAGCTGAACGTGCCTTCAATTTGTCCGTCACTATTTACTGCGTCTGTGGCAGGGGTGGTGCTTGCTGTTGCAACCGCACTTGTCACCTCTTCAATGCTGTCCGCTTGTTGTGGTGTGATGCCAGCCCCTTCGCCCAAACCGTCGGCAATGGCTTTGCCAATGGCTTCGATAGCCGCTTTGGCATCATCACCTGCAGCAGTGAAGCGTAAACGGTGACCGGCGACGACGCCCAGTGCCACCAATTTCATCAAGCTTTTGGCATTCACGGCAGCGGTCGGACGATCTAAATTCTCAACCGTGACTTTTGCGGCAAAAGGTTTCACGGTGCTGACTAATAACGCACCCGGGCGGGCGTGTAAACCGTGTTCGTTACGCACGGTAAAAGTGCCGACAACTTGCTGCACCGCACTTGTTGTGCTTTGTGTGTTATCGGCTTCGACAGATTTTCCGTCCAGCAAGGCGATGATTTGCTCGGCGCTACTTGCTTGTAAAAGTGCGGTTTGTGTTTCGGCGGTTAATAGGAGTGCTAAAACTGAATTTAATTGATCATCAACGGCGGCAACCGTTATGACGGCTTGTACCGCGTCACCGTTGGCATTATTGAACGCTTGTTTGGCACGACTGAACGCCACAGCGTTAAATTGATTGCCTTGCGCATTGTCATTCAACACAATCCCATTACCGATGACCAATCCTTGATCGGCAATCACTTGGCTGACAAAGCGTGGGTCAACCGCACTTTTGGCCTCCAGTTTGCCGGCATTGATTGCGGTTAAGGTGAGGGTGCTGTTGGTCTCGACATCAAGGGTGATAAAATCCAGCTGCAATGCCGGTTCTTTTTTCTCGCCCATTAAAATCGCGCGAAACTCAGCTTTGTCTTGCAGCGTCACCAACGAAGCGGCCGTGTCGTCGTCGCCCAGCACATGGGTCAATTGACGCAACAAGGCTAGATGCTCGTCAGAGCGGGCGGCAATGCCGATCACGATATAAGCCGTATTACCTTCGCCCCATTCAATTCCATTTGGAAATTGAAAAATTTGAACACCTGTTTTTTTGACCATATCGCGGGTTTCCAGCGTGCCGTGTGGAATCGCAATACCGTTGCCTAAAAAAGTTGAAGTTTGCTGTTCGCGTGCCAGCATTCCTTGTAGATAACCCGCGGCGACATAGCCGCCTTGCACCAACGCATTGGCAGCCATTTCGATCGCTTGTTGTTTATTATCGGCGGTTGCTGATAAATGAATGTTATGTTCCGGTAAGTTAAACATTCAATGCTCCTGTTGTAGATAGTTTTAAGAAAAAGAAAATTCTCTCTTCCAACGGTTACCAATAAATCAAAAGTATGGCACTTATTATTTGATGAAACGTTTCAGCAAAAAGAGAAAAAAACTTTGCTGCCCCATTTTGAACAGTGAAGCAGCAAGTATCATCTATCGGCTATTATTCGCCATTCTGATTTTCAGTTCAAAATAAAAATCACTAAAAAGTGACCTAAATCACATTTTGTTGCTATTTTCGACAATTTTGTAGAAATTGCTCGGTTCCTGTCGTCAAATATGGATCGTTTTCGTCACGCACGCGATCACGGCGTAAATCACGCATCGCATCATAAATGCCTTGGGTCAGGCTGGGCTTGTTCAACAACGACCAGCAATTTTGATTTAAACGTGAAAAGTTGTTTTGCAACTCGCCGGCAAATACAATACCGCTGCGAAAAGCATACAAATCACTGTCTTGCAGCTGGTTATACAGCTGATCGCGAATGCTGGCGATGCTGGTTTTGATATCACCACGATACCAAGCCTGTGCGCCACGAGTGAAATCATCCACTTCATAATTCTCGCCTACAATCCCTTGAAAAGACTGCACCGTGGCTTGATAGGCGATAGCATAGGATTTGGCATCACGCTGCGAATCAGGTAAATCGATCACTGCTTTGTTGCTACAAGCTGTCAGACCAGCAATTATGAGGTATAGGGGGATTCGTGTCTTTATCATCAATTTCCCTTATTTGAGTTTAAGTGCAAATGTCCAAAAATCATCATTATGCCATTCTTCGGGCATTCCCATATTGGATTTTGCGATTTTTGGATATTTAGCCATGAGCTGTTTCAAGCGTTGTGCCCATTGAGAATTTGGACTGATTTTATACAATAAGGTTTGTAAGGCAACCAATACCATATAAATGCGTTTTTCAGCATGAATTGCCGGATTTGCTAGAATAACTGCTTGCTGCAGCCATATGATGCTTTTTGATGTTGGAATTTTAATACTTCTACCAAATTCTTTGTTCCATAAGCGATTATGATGGGCACATACATTGCGGACATCATTTAAGGTTTTTATCCAAGATTCAAAGACCTCAGCATGTAATCCTAAATTACCAGCAATTTTTTTTCGTAATAAAGTTGATTTTAAGCCTGTATATAAATGGCTTAGGTCACCCCAAGTTAGCATTTCTACCATCATCCAAGACGGCGGTAGCTTTGGTTGATCGTATTGACTCAAATAATGCCTTAGAAAGTTTTCTTTTTGTACCTTGTCTCTTAATATTCTTTTTTGATCTAATGAGATATTTTTACGGCTCTCAATCGCATCATAATCACGCTTTAAGCGTTTTTGTTCCTCAAGCCGTTGTCGTTCAATATTTGCTAACAGTCTGAAATGCTGATAATTTTGATCGAAGCAGTTCTCATCAAGATACCAAAAGGCATCATTGAACTCATTGCAAAGCACGTTAGATATTTGTGCCCGAATGGCGACTTCAATTCGTTCGATAGCGTCCATGACTAGTAAACGTAATTCTCGGTCAAAGATATAAAGGCTTAAAATATCATCAAAACTCACATTTTGCTTAAATTGATGACTACTTGATTTGGGATCTTGGAAAGGTATGGTATAAGCGGAAAGTCGGTAATAGCCTATATAATCTAAATAGCGTACTGCTCGTTCTTGATTAGGGATATTTAAACCCCGCTGTTGCCAAGTTTTAATGTGTTCTACACTTGTTTTAACTGGTTTGCAGAATGTTGTCATATACTTATAATCAAAAATAGCATTAAAAAAAACCTGCCGATTTGTGCGTAAACAGAAGTTCATAGGCATGGCAGGTATATCGTTTACTATTATAGGCAAAATAGAACAAAAAGTACACACTTAATTTTTTTCTACAGAATCTTGCTATTTAAACCGAAAATAGGTAATTTTCTTCCACTTTTTTAGTTAACATTTTTAGAACATTATGCATATCACAAACGAAAAACAAGATCGCATCAGAAGAACCTCAATTTTCAGTAAAATTATTTTTGCCAGTCGCTGGATTCAGCTGCCGATTTATATCGGGCTGATTGTGGTGCAGATGGTGTATGCCTATAAATTTATCAAATCGCTCTGGGAACTGTTGGTCAATCTTAACCAAATGAATGAAAATATGGTGATGTTGGCGGTGTTGAACTTGATTGATGTGGTGATGATCGCCAACTTGCTGATTATGGTGATTGTCGGCGGTTATGAAACCTTTGTCTCGCGCCTGAATACCGACGATCACCCCGATCAGCCGGAATGGCTGAATCATGTTAATGCTTCGGTATTGAAAGTCAAACTGTCGATGGCGATCATCAGCATCTCTTCAATCCATATGCTGCAGACATTTATCAATGTCGGAAATTTGCCGGAAAAACAGATGATGTGGCAACTGCTGCTGCATTTAGGCTTTTTGGCATCGGCGTTGGCGATGGCATACACCGACCGTATTTTGTACGGAACAACCCATAAAAACCATTAAGTGAGTTTGAATTAAAGTAAAGTGCGGTTGCGGCGATGACAAATCTGACTAAAGGCATTATTGCGATGCTGGTTTCGGCACTGGGTTTTACCCTGATGGCGGTGTGTGTCAAGCTGGCTGGGGATTTGCCGGTGGTAGAGAAGTCGATTTTTCGTAACGCCATTGCCGCATTGTTGAGCGGTTATTTGGTGTGGAAAAACCGCACGTTGTTTTTTGGACAAACGCTTAATCGGCGCAGTTTGGTGCTGCGTTCGATATTTGGTCTGTTTGGTGTGTTGATGGGGTTTTATGCGATCGATCACCTGCTGTTGAGTGATGCCGATATGATCGTAAAATTGTCGCCGTTTGTGTTGATCGGACTGTCGGCGATTTTTCTGCAAGAGCCCATTTCGTTACGGCAAATAGGGTTATGTTTGGTGGCATTTATCGGAGTGCTGCTGATTATCAAACCCGGTTTCAATGTTGAGCAAACCGCACTTTTCCCTGCGATGATCGCAATTGGTGGGGCTATTTTCGCCGCAGCGGCTTATTTGATGCTGCGGGTATTGGCGCTGAGTCCAAGTCCCGAATCGCCTTATACCATTGTGTTTTTCTTTTCATTTTTCTCAACCATTGTGTTGCTACCTGCGGTGGTGTGGCAGTTTCAACCGATGTCGTTGGCGCAACTGGGCTATTTGTTGCTGTCCGGCGTGATGGCAACGGTTGGGCAGTTTGGGATTACTTTGGCGTATCGTTACGCCAGCGCCAAAGAGGTGTCGTTGTATTCGTACGCTTCGGTGATCTTTGCTGCGTTGTTCAGTATAGTACTGTTTGATCAATATCCTGATGTATTCAGTTGGCTCGGCTATCTGCTGATTTTTCTCAGTGGCTATCTGATGTTTCTGCTGAATAGCAACAAAACCGAGCGTTGAACCGCACTTTTATTCCTCGCACTTTTATTCATTGAGCTTAGATGTTAATATTCTGTTAAATTTTTCTTGATAAAGGTATTTTATGAGCATTGAAATTGCAACAGTGACCGCGCAGCAGGCGTGGCAGCAGGTGCAGGATAATCAGGCGGTATTGCTGGATATTCGCGATCTGAAAAACTTCAGTTATCGCCGCCCGCCGCAAGCGTTTCATCTCACCAATCAAAGTTACGGCGAATTTTTGGATCACTATGATTATGATTTTCCGATTCTAGTGATGTGCTATCACGGGGTTAGCAGCCTGAATGTTGCCCATTTTTTGATCGAGCAAGGCTTTGACCATGTTGCCAGTGTGCAGGGCGGCTTTGAAGGTTGGCTGCGTGCCGGCTTGCCTTATGAAAGTGATTTGCAAAGTGAATAGGTGTTAACCTAGTGCCAAACCCGGATAATCAAATAGGCGAGGGAGCCGTAAAAAGCGATAAATGCTGCAAATAGCAACAACCATGCAGCTTGTGGTGCGGTACGCCGCAATTTTGCCAATAAAAGTGCGGTAGCGAATAACCCTAATGGATAAACCCAAAGTGCGGTTGAAAACCAATAGACCGCACGGCTGCTAAGTGCCGGATTATCGGCGACCGATGGAGAAATCAGCAGTGCCAGTGGCCAGAGAATCGCCGGCAGGCAAAAAAGAGCGGTTGCCCAAGCAAAGCCGGAAAAGCCGTTTAGTTGTGGTTGGTTATGCACCTGAATTCTCCTCGTATTTCTTCCAATCTGTTACACGAGGCGCTAGTATAGCGTAACTTTGTGGCTTTTCTAATTCTGTTTTCTAAAACACGATGACTAAAATAATTTTAAGTACTGACAAACCGGAACTGGCACTGCGCTTTCGTGACTATATCCGGCGTGAATATCGGCGTGATTTGCCGCTATATCAACAACAAGGGCACTATTTGTTGGCGCTGGAAGAAGATGATCCGCAGCTGAACCAGCTGTTAAATGAGGCGGAGCAATACCGGCACACGCCGTTTGCCGAAAAGTATATGCAGGCGAGTTGGCAAGACGGGCAAACCTATTCCTTAAACGGACGTTTTAAGGCATTGCTGCCCAATCTTTCGCAGTGGCGGAACTTGTGGAGCTCAATTGCCGCCGCCCCGGTGACGGCGCTGATCGGTTTGATTTGCGTGGTGGTGTATCTGCTAAGCTTGAGCGATTATCAAACAGACGTGTATTTATGGGCGCATTTCCCGCAAGACAGCAGCCAATACAGCGAGATTTGGCGATTTTTTACTCATGCGCTGGTGCATTTGTCGCTTAGCCATATTGTGTTTAATTTAACCTATTGGTTAGTCTTTGGTGCCATGATTGAGCGCTCTTGCGGCTCAGGCAAAGTGTTGCAACTGTTTTTGGCTGCTGCGCTGATCAGCGGTATTACGCAAAATGCGTTCAGCGGACAGGCATTTTTCGGGCTGTCTGGCGTGGTTTTTGCGATCTTGGGCTATGTTTACGTGATGAGCCGGGTTGATCCGTTGCGTCGATTTAGCTTGCCGAGCGGATTTATCTATCTGTTGTTGACGGGGATTGCGGTTGGGTTTGTGGGGCCCTTGCTGAATTTGCAGGTGGGTAATGCGGCACATATTTCCGGTTTGTTGCTTGGCAGTGCAATCGCTTGGCTAGACGGAAAGCGATTAGCCCACAAAAAATAGAACTGAAAAAAATTAGTGTGTTATGCAGAGTATTTTTACTTATTTTGCGGTAAGATAGCGTCTATATTTGATTGATAGCGATGATAGGTGTAACACAAAACGCCGCTCATTATTCGACAACACACCATTACGAAAATGCCCGAAGTATTAACCCGAAAATTACACGCCTATGCCCGTTTAATGCGCTTGGATCGCCCCATCGGCACGCTGCTGTTGCTATGGCCGACACTGTGGGCGTTGTTTTTGGCAGCCGGGGCAGTGCCGGATACCAAAATATTGCTGATTTTTATCGGGGGAGTGGTGCTGATGCGTGCCGCCGGTTGTGTGATCAACGACTACGCCGATCGCCATATTGACGGCAGTGTTAAACGCACAGCCAACCGCCCGTTGGCAACGGGTGAGGTTAGCGAAAAAGAGGCGAAAATCTTGTTTGTGGTGCTGACCGCACTTTCATTTTTGTTGGTACTCAACCTGAATGGCTATGCGATTTTTCTGTCGTTTATTGCGGTGGCGTTGGCATTTGTGTATCCGTTTATGAAACGCTATACCCACCTGCCGCAATTTGTGTTGGGTGCGGCGTTCGGTTGGTCGATTCCGATGGCGTATGCCGCCGTGAGCGCACAGTTGCCGTTGTTGTGCTGGCTGCTGTTTTTCGCCAACCTGCTGTGGACGGTGGCATACGATACCCAATATGCGATGGTGGATCGTGATGACGATTTGCGCATCGGAGTGAAGTCCACCGCAATTTTGTTTGCGCAATATGACAATAAGATCATTGCGTTATTGCAATTTGTCGCCTTAACGTTGTTTGCCGCTATCGGCTATCTGGCGCAGCTGCACCCGTTGTATTATGTGGCGGTTGCCGTGACCGCACTTTGCTTTGTGTATCAATGCAAACTCACGCGCGAGCGCACCCGTGCCGACTGTTTTAAGGCATTTCTCAACAATAACTATTTCGGCATGGGTATTTTTATTGCACTGCTGTTAGGAATTTTTGCTTAGGGTCTGTAGGAATCATTCAATCGGCTGCTGCTTTCTCAGCTTTTGCAGCAATACAAAACTCGGTAAGACTAAAATTGCCATCAAATAAAATGCCCACACCGGATTATAACGATACACCACGCCGGCAAACAGCATAAACAGCGCGACACTTAAACAGCTGCAAACGCCGTTATACAGCGCCTGTAACTTGGCGATATAGCTGCTCGGACAGCCGGTGATATAGCGGATCGTCACAAAGTGACACAGTGCGAACGTGATGCCGTGCAGGGTTTGCAGCAGCAAGAATGGGATAAAGTGTTCTGCCCATCCCATGCCGATCCAGCGCAACACTGCCACCACCGAAGTGACCAGTAGCAGCGAGTAGAGTGAACAGTTTTTTAACAAACGCCCGGCAAAGAAAAACACCAGTACTTCTGCTGCCACACTGACACCCCATAACCAACCGCTGAGTTCAACCCCGATACCTAATTCTGCCCAATACAACACGGCATAAGCATAATAAGCGGCATGACTGCCTTGAAGCAGCGCCAGAACCGCCAACAACGCCAGGATCTGTTTATTGGCTAAAATGGTTTTATAACTGACATTGGCTTGCACTTTTTGGCTGTGGTCCGGATTTTGCGGATACGGATTGGGCGACAGCATCTGCAGCACACCATAAGCCAATAAAAGTGCGGTTACCAGCCAAATCATGCTTCGATCACCGAAAAGACCCAACACATAGCCGCCGAGCAAGTTAGCACCGATAAACGCCAGTGACCCGGTTAAACGGGCTTTGCCATAATCTAATGTGAGTTGGCGCTGCCAGTTGCCAGCCAAGGCATCGGTCAACGGAATTCCGGCGCCGAACACCGCATTGAACAGCCAAATCAGTGCGATCAGCAACCAAGCGATTTCGCTGCTGGCGGCAATGGCCAACACCAAGCCAAGACTGAACCACGCAATCAGGCGTAACATCGAAATTAAGGCTGAAGGCTGTTTGACCCATTGTGAAAACAGCATACTGCCGGCAAAACGAAACAGAAAAGAGAAGGCGACCACGATGCCAATGGTCTCTTCCGAATAGTGATAGCTTTTCAGCCAGACCGGCAAAAACGGCAAAACTACGCCATAAGCGGCAAAATAGCCGATAAAACTACAAATTAACCAGACAAAGGGCGAGGTGCGAAACATATCAGAACAGGCTCTCCATCTCTTCAGCTCTGGCAACGGCGGCTTGCATGGCTTCGGCAACAATCTGTTTCAGCTGATGTTGTTCAAAAACCTGCAATGCAGCGGCAGTGGTGCCGCCCTTGGAGGTGACTTGTTCACGCAGGGTTGTTAATTCCAGTTGCGGGTTTTCGATCGCCATTTCTGCTGCACCCAGCATGGCTTGCTGGCTCAACTGCCGCGCGGTGGCTGGGTCTAAACCCATGTTGATCGCTTGTTGCTGCATCGCTTCCAAAAACAGAAAGAAATACGCCGGGCTGCTGCCGGAAGTGGCAATTACACTGTTAATTGCACTTTCCTGCTGTAACCAGCAAATTTTCCCGACCGCGCACATTAAGTCAGCCGCAAAGGTTCGATCATCAGCACCGCACTTGGCATTGGCAAACAGCCCCGCCATGCCGACAGACAGCAGTGACGGCGTATTCGGCATCACTCTCACTATTGCCGTTGCGCTGGGCAATAATGCGTTCAAACGTTTGACTGAAATGCCGGCGGCAATCGAAATCAGCAGCTTTTGGCTGAGATCTTGATCAGCAAAATCGGCGCAGGCAGTGGCCATCAATTGCGGTTTCACTGCCAATACCACCACGTCTGCCTGTTCCACTGCAAAACGGTTATTATGCGAGGTTTGTACCCCCAGTTCCGCCAAGGCTGCCAATTTGCCGTTGCTTGGATTGGTGGCAATGATTTTTTGTGCCGGATAGCCGCTGCGAAGCAAGCCTAAAATAATCGCTCGGGTCATATTGCCCGCACCGATAAAGGCAATTAATTTTTGTTGCATACATTTTTCCTTAACAAGGTCTGTTACAATATTGCGCATTCTAACATAAGCAGGAAAAGAGATTTATGTATTGGTTTAAAAATGTCATGGTTTACCGTTTAAGTAAAAAATTGGACTGGTCGAGCCAAGCGTTGGACGCTGCGTTGCCACATCAGGCATTTTTCCCGTGTGGCAGCCATGATCAAAGCAGATTCGGTTGGGCACCGCCGCTGAATGGCAGTGATCTGTTGCATTTCAGCGTGAATGGACAAATTTTGTTGTTGGCACAAAAAGAGGAAAAAATTCTGCCGGCAGCGGTGATCAAACAAGCGCTGGAGCAGCGTATCGAAAGTGTGGAAGAAAAAGAGCAGCGCAAGCTGAGTAAAGTGGAAAAACAGACGTTGAAAGACGATGTGATCAATGAGTTGTTGCCGCGTGCCTTTAGTAAAAAGCAGCAAACCGCACTTTGGATTGATGCCGACAATGATCTGGTTTATGTCAACGCTGCTTCGGCAAAACGAGCGGAAGACACGCTGGCATTACTGCGTAAATCGTTGGGATCACTGCCGGTGGTGCCGCTGGTATTTGCCAATGATCCGGCGACGGTGATGACCGACTGGATCGCCAATGACAACCTGCCGCAGTGGTTGACAGCATTGGGTGAAGCCGAACTGACTTCCACCACCGATGAATCGGTGATTCGTTGCAAACAGCAGGATTTGGCAAGCGATGAAATGCAGAACCATTTTGCTGCCGCTAAACAGATCACTAAATTGGCATTGGAATGGGAAGAACATTTGAGTTTTATCTTTGCACAAGATTGCAGTCTGAAACGACTTAAATTTGCTGATACAGTACGGGAAAAAAATGACGACATTCTGAAAGAGGATTACGCCCAGCGCTTTGATGCGGATTTTATTTTAATGAGCGGAATTTTGGCGCAGCTCAGCGAACGCTTACTCGAGGCGTTTGGTGGCGAAGCGGGATCGTTAGCGGATAAAATATAATCAGTCGTTCACATGGGCAAGAAAAATAAGTGCTGCAAAAAGTATAAGAAAAAAGGTAAATACTGCAAGGATTGCCCTTTTCGTTAGCATAACCTAGATAAAATCTAAAAATAATGCGTGGTAGGTATATTTTTATCGGATTTTGTAGGTTAAAATTGCCATGCTTTTTACAAATTGGTCAATTTTTAATAACATGATTGACCGAGATAAGGATGATGATTTGGGTTGTTGGCAATTAATAAGTATTATTCGTGGGTTGTTTATTTTGCTTTCTTTACTTTTTGGGCTGTCTGCCAGCCCGTTGTTTGTCAGTGCACAATGGCTGTGGGTCTGTTTATTGATTGCAGTCAACATGCTGACTAGCGGGTTGACTGGTTTTTGCCTGCTTTCTCATCTGTTTTGTAAACTCGGTGCAAAAAGGGCTTAAGCTGTTTTCCAGCCGGCAGTAATGCCGGATTCAGATCATTGACAAAGATATTTGATGAGGCAAGGTAGGGGCGGATTATATATCCGCCCGTTGCGAAGTACGGCATAAGCACTTAATCAATAAAGGAAAAATGCAAAGTTCGGTTCGGGCGGATATATAATCCGCCCCTTGTATATTCAAAATAAAGTATACTAGCAACACAGCACCGAATCGTTATCCACAGCTTGACCGCCCCTAGAG
>NZ_SMCP01000015.1 GCF_004342725.1 Testudinibacter aquarius
TCACCCGTGATGTTTGAACGACAAAAGGCAAATACTAAAATGCTTTTTAATTAAAACCAGTCTTAAAATTGTTGCAGGAAATTGAACTATTACACATCAACAAAAGGATGAATACGGACAAAATTAGCATGTAATTCAGCAATACGCTCTAAATCAGCTCTCCCTTCTTCTTTATCCCTTGCGTTTTTTTCTAGTAGCCTATCTATTTCGTTTTGCACTAAGTACGGTTGAGGCGGAATATGCTTTGCCCCCTGAATCATGACAGGAACAGAACGGTATTTGCCCGAATACATTTCATATTTTGTTGATTTTAAAAGTAATGTATTAAATTCTTTAATGTGTCGCTCAGATAACGGCTCTTTATTCTTAATAATATCTAATAGATAATAAATGGCCTCTTGATGGTTGATGACGTCTAAGTGATCTTTAAACGGCTTACCTTTAGCCGTCATCCCGTTTTCAAGCAATACTCTTGTTTCAATTAACGTTAATTGGTTTCCTTCGATAGCGTTAGAGGCTTGATTGTATCGAATCATAAAATCATCTTGTAATGATTGCGCCGTAATAGGATCTAATGGTCTTTTTGTATCGAGTATTTTTTTGAGTTGTTCAACGGAGTCCATAAGCGTTTTCCTCGATTAAGTGCTTATGCCGCACTTCGCAAACGGGCGGATAGTTAATCCGCCTCTACATTGCCTAATCAAATATCTTTGTCAGTAACCGGATAAAAACGGAATTACTCCACCGTCACCGATTGAATAACCACATCTTCTTGCGGCACGTCTTGGTGGAAGCCTTTATTGCCGGTTTTCACTTGGCGAATTTTCTCTACTACGTCCATGCCTTCGACCACTTCGCCGAACACGGCATAGCCCCACTCTTGCACCACGTCACGGTCGTACATCTTTTTGCCACGGTAATCCAAGAATGTGTTGTCGGCCACATTGATAAAAAATTGGGCGGTGGCAGAGTGCGGATCGCTGGTGCGTGCCATGGCAATTGTGCCTTTTTTATTGCTTAACCCATTGCTGGCTTCGTTTTGAATCGGTTTGTCGGTGGCTTTCTCTTTCATGCCGGGTTCCATGCCGCCACCCTGAATCATAAAGCCATCGATCACACGATGGAAAATGGTATTGTTATAAAAGCCTTTTTTACAGTAATTTAGAAAATTTTCGCTGGTAATTGGGGCTTTTTCGCTGTTTAATGCTAGTTTGATATCGCCAAAATTGGTGTGTAGTGTGACCATAAATTAAATCCTATTTAATTGTGGTAAAAACGTGATAATGTGGTGCTATTATTTCATAAAAATAACAAAACGGCTACTGACTCAACAGACCCTAATCAGTCATATTATTTAAACGACGACAGAGAACGCAGGACAGAAAATGTTAAAAATCTATAATACGTTAAAACGGGAAAAACAAGAATTTAAACCGATCCATGCCGGAAAAGTGGGGATGTATGTGTGTGGTGTGACGGTGTATGACTACTGCCATATTGGTCACGGGCGCACCTTTGTCTGCTTTGATATGATCGCCCGTTATTTACGCTATTGTGGCTACGACCTGACTTATGTGCGCAACATCACCGATGTGGATGACAAAATCATTAAACGGGCAGCGGAAAATGGCGAAAGTTGTGATCAGCTGGTCGATCGCATGGTGACGGAAATGCATGCCGATTTCAGTGCCTTGAATATTCAAGCCCCCACGCGTGAGCCACGCGCCACCCACCATATTGCTGAGATTATTGCGATGGTCGAAAAATTACTGGCACGCAAACACGCGTATGTGGCAGATAACGGCGATGTGATGTTCTCAGTGCCGAGTTTTGGCAAATACGGCTTGCTGTCGCGGCAAGATCTGGATCAGTTGCAAGCCGGTGCCAGAATCGAAATTTCTGCGATCAAACAAAATCCGATGGATTTCGTGTTGTGGAAAATGTCGAAGCCGAACGAACCGAGCTGGGCGTCGCCTTGGGGTTTGGGGCGTCCCGGTTGGCATATCGAATGTTCGGCAATGAACCACAAAGAGCTGGGCGCGCACTTTGATATCCACGGCGGTGGCTCGGATTTGATGTTTCCACACCATGAAAATGAAATCGCGCAATCTTGCTGTGCCCACGGCGATGATTATGTCAACTACTGGATCCATTCCGGCATGATCATGGTCGATAAAGAGAAGATGTCGAAATCGCTCAATAACTTCTTCACCATTCGTGAGGTGCTGAAACATTACAACGGCGAAAGCGTGCGTTATTTTCTGCTGACCGGGCAATACCGTAGCCAATTAAATTACAGTGAAGAAAATTTGAATCTGGCGCACACCGCACTTGAACGACTTTATACCGCCCTGCGTGGCACCGATCCACTGGCAAAAGCTAGCGGTGGAGAGAGTTTTGTAAAGACGTTTAAGGAAGCGATGGATGACGATTTTAACACGCCCAATGCGCTGTCGGTGCTATTTGAATTGGCAAGAGCAGTCAACAAAGCCAAGCAGGAATCCCCGGCACAAGCCGACGGCTTAGCAGCACGTTTGCGTGAGCTGGGCGAAGTGTTGGGCATTCTATATCAACAACCGGAAGCTTTTTTGCAAGCCGGTTCAAATGATAGCGAAGTTGCTGAAATTGAAGCCTTAATTCAACAACGCAACCAAGCCCGTGCCGACAAAAATTGGGCTGCGGCCGATCAAGCGCGCGATAAATTGAACGCCATGGGCATCATTTTAGAGGACAGCACCGACGGCACCATTTGGCGTAAAGCATAGCTTTTTACACTTAATGAAATAGTTATAACTTATCAATATAACAAAGTGCGGTTTTTTAGACCGCACTTTGTCTATTCCACGGAACACTTCCTGCCACTCTGTCTCTGATTAGTTTTATAAAAAAACATAAAACTGATTATTTTCATAAAGTTATTTTATTGATTTAATCATTCTGACCGAATATGTCGATTCGTATGAATTATTTTATTTTTATGTTGGTAAATGTAATAAAAAACTTTTTTACTCAGCATATAGAAAAGTAATTAAAAAAGTGTTCTAATGCCGCAATTATAGTCTTAATTGTAAAAATAATTAAGATTTTGTTTTTGACAAGTCAGTGTAACGGAGTATAACAATGAATAAAATTTATAAAGTGATCTGGAGTAAGGTTGTTCAGGCGTGGGTTGTGGTGTCTGAGCTCGGATCATCTCAAAGCAAAGGTGGCTCAGTTCGTACGCTGGTGCGTGCAAGCAACCATTCGCTCTTGTCTCCTTTGTCTGCCGTGGCGTTTGCGGTCAGCATGGCGTTCGCCGGCTTGGCTCAAGCTGTGGTTGTCTCCACAACAGGATATACAAATGGTTCTCCTAATGCCTCCATCGTTATTGGCAGCGCAGTAGGTAATACGGGTTGCTGGGGTGGAACAGGTACAGCCTCAGGCGTGGATTACAGCGCTGTTTCTGCGGTGGATGGCTCCGGGCAGTTGGCTTCCGTCTGGGGTTGTGCCAATGGTAACGGGCAAGTCGCGGCTACCTTATTGGGCAGTGGCGCGAAGGCCAATGGTGCTTGGGCCACTGCAATGGGGCCGTATGCCGAGGCCGGCACACGTGGTTCGGCATTTGGGGTAAAAGCGAATGCCGGCGGAAACGATGCGGTAGCGCTGGGTTCTTTTGCCAACGCTACTGCCAGCCAAACGGTGGCAATAGGCGGTTCGATTGGTAATGCGGCAGATGCGACAAACCGCGCCAATGCCACCACCGCCAGTGCAGTTGGAGCGGTTGCGATTGGTTCTAATACGGTAAGAGGCGCACAGGCCAGTGGCACCGATTCGATTGCGATTGGCGGGCAGTCAACAGCCAGTGGTGGTGGTACGATTGCCATCGGTAATCTGGCCACGGGTACCGTTGCCAATACCGTTGCCATTGGCGTGAGCACTAATGCAACGGGATTTGATTCGGTAGCACTGGGCTCAGGGGCGCAGGCATTAGCCGGCGGAGCCAATATAGCGATTGGTAGAGGGGCTTACACCAATGGTACAAGCAGTCCCGCCAATCCTGCAAACGGCACTAATATCTCCATCGGTAGTGCTGCCGGTGTGGGACAAACCACCACCGCCAACGGTAACGTGGCAATCGGTGGCAATGCGGGGCAAAACGTATCCGGTCGTGCCAACTTAGCCATGGGCTTCCAAGCGGGCTCCGGCGTCAGTGGTAATGCCAATATTGCCTTTGGTCGTAGTGCAGGCTTTGGTGGTACAGCCGCTGCGCCTTACGCACAATCCGGCTCTGTCGCTATTGGTGATAGCGCATTGTCAAGCAGCGCCACAGGCTATTCAACCGCTGTGGGTAGCTATGCACAAGCCACCGGCCAGCAAGCCATCGCCATCGGCGGCGGTTCGGCAGCCAATTCCATTGCCAGCGGCAACAATGCCGTTGCCATTGGTACCGTCGGTACGCAAGCCACCAGCAGCAATACCGTTGCATTGGGCAGCTCAGCCCAGGCTAACGCTATAAGTGCGATTGCGGTTGGTAATAGCGCCCATGCCTTGGGTCAAGGCAGTGTCGTGATGGGTAGCGCAGCAGGGCAACTGAATACTCAAGCCTACACCATTGCCATCGGCAACAGTGCAGGCACTGCCACAACAGGAACCACTAATACTGAAAATACTGCCATTGGTCGTAGTGCTGGGCAGAATGTGAGCGGCAACACCAACTTGGCGCTGTCTTCGCAAGCCGGGCAAAACGTTTCAGGTAGCAACAACTTCGCTGCCATGCTGCAGGCCGGACAATATGTTTCCGGCAACAATAATATTGCTATTGGACAAACCGCAGGCAGAGGCAGTGCTGCTACAGCGATGGCGGCTTCTCACACAGTGGCATTAAGCACTGGCGCTGTTGCGAGCCAAGATAATGCCATCGCCATTGGCAGAACCTCGCAAGCCACCAATGCCAATGCTGTCGCAATGGGTTATACAGCAAGGGCACTCGGAGCAAATTCAATTGCGATGGGCAACGCTGCCCTCGTTAATAGCTCTGCTGGGAATGCCATAGCCATCGGCATTAACGCCCTCAGTACCACGTATTCCGGTGTTGCGATTGGTGATAATGCCAGGGCAACTACCTCAGGTCTAACCAGTGCCACAGCAGGCTCATCCACGGCAATCGGTAGGAATGCGGGGGCCAACCTGGGCACCGCCGTTGGCGAAGGCGCTTGGGCGGCTAGCAGTAGCGTATCGATTGGACGTAACGCCGCCAGTGTGCCTAAAGACTGGAGCACTTCTGATATGAATACCACAAACAATAATTTTGGTATCAGTAACTATCCAGGCGCAGGCAATGTGGTGATCGGTGATAACGCCAGAGCTATGGTAGGCGGTCGGGGGGCAAATCTGGCTTCCGTAGCGTTGGGCTATGGTGCCAGCATTGTGGCTACCGATGAAACCACCATCACCAACCAACGCTTGTTGGGCGTGGGCAGTGCCACCGCGCTGGGTGGCAATACACTCATCACCGGCTCCACCGGTGCCACTGTAGTGGGTGCCAATGCCAATTCCACCGGTTCTAACGGCAGCGTAAGCGTGGGGCAATATGCCACCGCAGGAACACTGGCAAGGGGAATACTTACGCCTGCGGAAGCCGGTATTGCCATCGGTGGTGCGCGTTATAATACCAATGGTGCAGTGGTTGCCAGCACCGCCACCCGAGTTACCGGCGAAGCGGCGATTGCGATTGGTAGTGCCTTGCCAACTGGAACAACCTATCAAATTACCACCGCCACCGCGGCTAATGCCATCGCCTTGGGCACCGGGGCGCAAGCATTGGCTGAAAACACCATCTCGATTGGTACCGGTAACGTCGTGAGAGGCGCTAACTCCGGTGCCCTGGGTGATCCGTCTTATATTTCAGGCAGCGGTACTTATACCATTGGTAACGATAATGGTACTTCTGCTCAGCCGATTGCCGCCAATAATTCCGGTGCTTTTGGTAACAACAATGCCATGATTGTTGGCGGCTCAAGCGGCATCCGCATTGTGGGTAACAACAATAATGTTAGCTCCTCTAATGTGATGGTGTTGGGCAACAATGTCATTGTCGGCACTGGTTTAGATGGCGCTGTGGTGTTGGGCAATGATTCTACCGTCAGCAAAGCTGTAGATACCGCAAAAACTGATTTAAACGGCTTAACTTACACTTATGCTACTGCTGGTGCAGCCCCGGCTGACGGTGATGTAGTGAGTGTGGGCACTGCTGCCAAACCACGTCAAATTCAAAACGTCGCTAACGGACAAGTGTCTGCCACCAGCTTAGATGCCATCAACGGCAGCCAGTTGTATGCAGTGGCGGATACACTTTCCGGCAAATTAACCCATTTTTATAGCGTAGCGAATACTGATTCTACAGCAGGCAACTACAACAATGACGGTGCCACCGGCGCAAATGCAATGGCACTGGGGCCTAATGCCAAAGCAGTGGGTGCACAAAGTATTGCCATGGGCTTGAATGCTCAGACCTCTGATGGTGCCGATTCGGTTGCGATTGGTCATGAGAGTAATGCATCAACCGGCTCTGTCGCCATGGGACGTGGAACGGTTGCTAATGGACAGAATGCGGTGGCAATCGGCCTGGGGGCGCAAGCCACTTCGGCAGAATCGGATAATTTTGGGGGCGTGGCGATTGGCGGACAAAGCCGAGCCACCACGCCAACCGGCGCACTGTATACTGCAACCGCGATTGGCTATTCCAGCCAGGCAACAACCGATGGTGCTTTGGCACTCGGAGATACGGCTAAAGCCACTGCCAATGCGGGTGATGTGGCTTTAGGTAGCAATTCCGCTACCGCAGCGGTGGTTAACACCACCGAAGCAGGGATAGGTGGTTTGAAGTACTCCGGCTTTGCCGGCACCGCCGCTACCTCCACCGTGAGCGTAGGTGACACAGATAAAGAGCGCACCCTGACCAATGTGGCAGCAGGACGCATTAGCCAAACCAGCACCGACGCTATCAACGGCAGCCAGTTGTATGCGACTAATTTAACCTTGAGTAATGTTGCCACTACTGCCGTAAGCATTTTAGGCGGCGATGCCAAGTTGGCTACAGATGGCAACATCACCATGACCAATATTGGTGACACCGGTAAAACTACCGTACACGATGCAATTAAAGCAGCGAAAACCGAAGTGACAAATGGAACCAATGTGACCAGTGTGGTGAAAACCGAAGGCGCCAATGGCCAAGCGGTTTATACCGTTAATGCTAACGGAACAACGGCTTCCGCAGGTTCCACCGCAGTGACAGTGAGCGCCGATCCGAAAGACGGCACCACCAATATCACTAACTACAAAGTTGACCTCTCGCAAGAGACGAAAGACAGCATTGCCAAAGCCGATAGTGCACTTCAATCTTGGACAGCGCAGGTGAATGGTACGACAGCGAAGACGATTGATAAAGACAATACCACGTTGAATTTTGTTAATGGTGACAATATTCTGATCACCAATGATAATGGTGGGATTAAAGTGTCTACCAGTATGACGCCAACCTTTACTAGCGTTAACGCCACCACAATCACGGCACCAACCATCAGCACCGGCAATGGTGGTCCGAGCATGACCACCACGGGTATTGATGCAGGCAGCCAGAAAATCACCAATGTTACTGCGGGTTCGGCAGATACCGATGCGGTTAATTATAGCCAGTTGAAAGCGGTACAAGATGCGGCTAAAACCAGTAGCGTAGTCAAAGGCACCAATGTAGCCAGTGTTACCTCAACCACCACCGGCGTGAACACCGAATATACCGTGAATGCCGACGGCACTACTGTATCCGGCACAGGTGCGGTTAAAGTGACTGCGGGTGATAAAAATGCTACTACTAACGTTACCGATTATGCACTGGACTTAACTGATAAGACCAAGGAAGATATCGCCAAAGGCGTGACAGCCTCTGAAGATATTGCCAGCAAAGGTATTGCTTTTGCCGGTGACAGCGGTGACAACGCCACCCGCAAACTCGGCGAAACCTTAAATGTTAAAGGCGGCAATACCACCGAAGCCAATCTTACCGACAATAACATTGGCGTTGTTTCAAATGGCGCAGATACCTTAACGGTAAAACTGGCAAAAGATATCAACCTTGGCGCAACAGGCAGCCTTACCATCAACAACAACAAGCTGGATAAAGACGGTTTGGAAGTGGTTAGCGGCGTTACATCTGTGTCTGTTAAACCGATTAAACTGGGTGACCCGGTGTCGGTGGTGGCGACTGATGGCAGCAACACTGCGGTGTATGGCGCTAAAGGTTTAAGTTTTACTGAAACCAACGGCACACCTTTGGCAAACAGCCCGAGCATCAGCCAAACCGGCATTAATGCAGGCAGCCAACAAATCACCGCTGTGAAGAGCGGTGTTGACGGCACAACCTTGGCAGATGCCGCAGGCGACACCCTCACCAACGCTGCCAACATCGGCGATGTGAAAAATGCTATTACCAATCTGGAAACCCAATACCAAGGCGACAACACAACGGTGACCGTGAAACGCAAACCGGCTGAAGTGTTGAGCATTACTGGCGGAGCAACCGATTTAACTGATAACAATATCGGTACGGTGGGTAATGCCGATGGTTCTATTGCCGTGAAATTGGCGAAAAATCTGACCGGATTAACTGATGTCGCAACCGAAAGTTTGTCGGTTGGTGACAAAGTGACGATTACCAGTGCCGGCATTGATGCAGGCGGCTTACCGATCACCAATGTGGCAGACGGCGTGAATGACGACGATGCGGTGAATATGTCTCAGTTAAATAAAGTTGCCGGTGGTTGGGAAATCGGTAACGATATCACCGAAGATAAAATTGGTAATGTGGCTGCCGGTAAGCGGGTTGATTTTGTTTCCGGTAATGAAGAAAGCACGCAGGTTACGGTTGCGCAAGGTGCCGACGGAAATAGTGTTGTAACAGTGGAAGCCGCACCGGGTGCGCTTCGCTACAGCAACACCAATACCGCAGCAGGTGGCAATGTTTCGACTGGTGATCAATTTACTGCTACCGATTCAGTTACTTTGGTGGGTAAAGATGGTGATACCAGCGGTGGTGTGACGATTAACAATGTTGCACCGGGAACATTATCTGCTGACAGCAAACAAGCGGTTAACGGTTCTCAATTGTTTGCCACCAATACTAATGTAACTACGAATGCAACAAATATCACCAATCTGCAAACTGAAGTGGGCAAAGGCTGGAATGTACAGGCTAACGCAACAGCAGCAGAGAAAGTTGCGATGGGCGATACGGTTAAATTTATTGATGGCAAAAATATTGAAATCACCCAAAATGGCAAAGAATTCACCATTGCTACTGCAGCGGCTTTAGTTGCTGACAGTTTGACCATCACCAATGGCCCGGTGATTAACGCCGAAGGTATCAATGCAGGCAGCCAACAAATCACCGCTGTGAAGAGCGGTGTTGACGGTACAACCTTGGCAGATGCCGCAGGCGACACCCTCACCAACGCTGCCAACATCGGCGATGTGAAAAATGCCATTACCAATCTGGAAACCCAATACCAAGGGGATAACACAACGGTGACCGTGAAACGCAAACCGGCTGAAGTGTTGAGCATTACTGGCGGAGCAACCGATTTAACTGATAACAATATCGGTACGGTGGGTAATGCCGATGGTTCTATTGCCGTGAAATTGGCGAAAAATCTGACCGGATTAACTGATGTCGCAACCGAAAGTTTGTCGGTTGGTGACAAAGTGACGATTACCAGTGCCGGCATTGATGCAGGCGGCTTACCGATCACCAATGTGGCAGACGGCGTGAATGACGACGATGCGGTGAATATGTCTCAGTTAAATAAAGTTGCCGGTGGTTGGGAAATCGGTAACGATATCACCGAAGATAAAATTGGTAATGTGGCTGCCGGTAAGCGGGTTGATTTTGTTTCCGGTAATGAAGAAAGCACGCAGGTTACGGTTGCGCAAGGTGCCGACGGAAATAGTGTTGTAACAGTGGAAGCCGCACCGGGTGCGCTTCGCTACAGCAACACCAATACCGCAGCAGGTGGCAATGTTTCGACTGGTGATCAATTTACTGCTACCGATTCAGTTACTTTGGTGGGTAAAGATGGTGATACCAGCGGTGGTGTGACGATTAACAATGTTGCACCGGGAACATTATCTGCTGACAGCAAACAAGCGGTTAATGGTTCTCAATTGTTTGAAACCAACCAAAATGTAGCAATCAACACCACGAATATAGCAACCAATGCGGCCAATATTGCCAAAGGTATTAATTTTGGTGGCACCGAGGGCAGCAATAAATATGCGTTGGGCGACACCATCAATGTGAAAGGCGATAGCAACATCACCAGTACAACCATTGCCGGTGGTACGCAGTTGGCATTGGCGAATACCGTTACTATTGGCAATGCAACCACAGGCAAACCGGTGACGATCAATGGCGAAGCCGGTACGGTTGGCGGTTTGACCAATACTACCTTTGATGCAGCCAACATCACCAGCGGGCAAGCCGCGACAGAAGACCAGTTGAAAGCGGTTAGCGAGGTTGCCAGTGCCGGGTGGAATGTGCAAGCCAATGATACGACCGCAGCGAACGTAGCACCGAATGATACGGTGACGTTTAAAGACGGCAAAAATATTTTGGTAACTCAAGAGGGCAAAACATTAACTATTGCCACTTCTGATACACCGGAATTCACCAGTGTGAAAATTGGTGATGCCACCAATAACACCACGCTGACCAGCACAGCCAACGGCTTGGATGTGGGCGGTGACAAGATCACCAATGTTGCTACCGGCACAGCGGATACCGATGCGGTGAATGTGGCGCAATTGAATGAAGTGGCAGGCGCAGCAGCGAAACCACTGACTTTTGCCGGCAACAGCCGTGTAGCAGCAGATGGCACGAGCGATGTTGAGCGTAAATTAGGTGAAACCCTGAAGATCTACGGTGCAACTGATGGCAGCCTGACAGCGCTCTCAACGGATGCGGCGACAGCAGGCAGCTACAGTGGAAAAAATATCCAAACAATTACGGATAAAACCACCGGAGCCGTACAAATTCAATTGGCGGAGAATCCGGAGTTCACCAGCGTGAAAATTGGTGATACCACCAATAACACCACATTGACCAGCACAGCCAACGGCTTGGATGTGGGCGGTGATAAGATCACTAATCTGAAGAGCGGTTTGGACGGTACAACGTTGGGTAATGCCAGCGGTGCGGTGTTGACCAATGCGGTGAATGTGGCTGACCTGCAAAGTGCGGTCACAGGGTTGACCGATGGTGGCTTTAAAGTCAATGCCGATAATGCGGATGCTAAAACCCATAAACTGGGCAACGAGTTGGCGATTGTGGCGGGTAATGCCACAGACACATCTAGCAGCAACTTGGCAACCAAAGTTGAGCAAGATGCGGACGGTAAAACTACGGTGACCGTAAGCATGAAAAATGCACCGACCTTTACCGGTACGGTGACCGCACCAACATTTGTGACTAGTGGTAACAATCCGGTGACGATTGGTGATGGCAAAGTGACCGGCTTGGTTGCACCGACTGAAGATGGTGATGCTGCCAATAAAAAATATGTGGATGATCAGGTAACCAATATTAACACTACAGTTGATGCCGTTGCGCTGAATACCTCAGGCGACAGCGGTGCCGGTAATGTTAACCTGAAAACACAAACATTGTCGGTGACCGGTACGGCGGATCAAATTGAAACAACCGCAGCAGACCAAGGCATCAAGCTGAAGTTGAGCGACAAAGTGACCGATTCGCTGGCGAAAGCAGACAATGCGGTGCAATATGATGATCCAGCTGTGAAAGATAAAGTAACCTTGGGTGGCACAGACAGCACAACGCCGGTGCAGTTGACCAATGTCAAGGCGGGGGATCTGAGTGCGAACAGTACGGATGCGGTCAATGGCAGCCAGTTGTTTGCTACCAATCAAAATATTGAAACCTTGCAAAAAGGCTGGAACGTCACGACTTCTCAATCGGACGGCACAGCAAGTGGAAGTGCGGTCACGGCAGTGAAAGCCGAGGATACGGTGACCATTGATGCCGGTAAAAATATCGTCATTACTCAAGATGGGCAAAAAGTATCGATTGCTACTTCGGCTACACCGGAATTCAGCAGTGTGAAAATTGGTGATGACACCAATAACACCACGTTGACCAGCACCGCAAACGGCTTGGATGTGGGCGGTGACAAGATCACCAATGTGGGTTCAGGTACGGTAGCAGCGGACAGCACCGATGCAGTCAACGGCGGCGATGTGTATACGGCGATTCAAAATACCGAAACCCAATACCAAGGCGACAACACAGCGGTGACCGTGAAACGCAAACCGACTGACGTGCTGAGCGTGAAAGGCGGTGCAGCTGCGGATCAATTGACCGATAACAACATCGGTACTGTAGGTGCGGAAGACGGTTCGATCACCGTCAAACTGGCGAAAAACCTGACCGGATTGGAAAAAGTCACCGTTGGCGACAGTGAACTCACCACCAACGGCTTGACCATCAGCAATGGTACTGCGGGCAGTGCGGTCAGCTTGACCAAAGACGGCTTGAACAATGGTGGCAACCAAATCACCAATGTGAAGAGCGGCTTGGGCGATACGGCTTTGGGTGATGCCAGCGGTGCGGTGTTGACCAATGCGGTGAATGTGGCTGATCTGCAAAGTGCGGTCACAGGCTTGACCGACAGCGGCTTTAAAGTCAATGCCGATAATGCGGATGTTAAAACGCATAAACTGGGCAATGAGCTGGCGATTGTGGCGGGTAATGCCACCGATACTGTCACTACCAACTTGGCAACCAATGTTACACAAGATGCGGACGGTAAAACCACGGTGACCGTGAGCATGAAAGAGAGCCCGACTTTTAAGGATATTACTGCCACCAGCGTAACGGCTGATGACGGTGCGGGCAATGTCACCAAACTGACGGCAACGGGCACCACCGTCACCGACGGCACGAATACCAGCACTTACGGTGCCGACGGTCTGGTGATCAAAGACAAGGATGGTAAAGAAGTTGCTTCTTTGGACAGCACACCGATTACAGTGAAAGACAACGACGGCAACGATATTACCAATATCAACACGGCGTTGAACCAGTTGAACAGTGTGCAACAAACGGCTGACAGCTTTGCGGTCAAATACGACAAAAACGCAGACGGCACACCGAACAAAGACAGTGTGACCTTGGCGGGCACTGAGGCAACTGCGACTAAAGATGATACGACCGGTGTGATTACGACTATCGGCGGTACCAGCTTGAATAATGTGGCAAGTGCGGGTGATATCAGCGATGTAGCCAATGCGAATAAAGCAGTGAATGCGGCGGATTTGAACAATCAAGTTGTCAACCTGACCAATAAAGGACTGATATTTGGTGCCAATGACGGCACTGATTACACCGCTAAGTTAGGCAGCACGGTGGCAGTGAAAGGCGCAGACAGCAATACCGATTTCAGCAAGTTTGATGCGGGACAAAACATCATGACCCAAATCGACAATGGTCTGATTCGTGTTGCCTTGGCGAAAGATCTGAGCGGCTTAGACAGCGTGACGGTCGGCAAAGACGCCAACGGCAATACCACGGTATTGAACGGCGGCGGCACCACTGTGACCAACGACGACGGCCGCACCGCCA
Source organism: Testudinibacter aquarius (assembly GCF_004342725.1). Taxonomy (GTDB): domain Bacteria; phylum Pseudomonadota; class Gammaproteobacteria; order Enterobacterales; family Pasteurellaceae; genus Chelonobacter; species Chelonobacter aquarius. The sequence continues at coordinate 13,670 of NZ_SMCP01000015.1, forward strand.
GCTATGGGGTGGACGGCATGAGTGTTAAAGGTGCGGACGGCACCAGCTTGGCCAGTGTCGGCAAGGATGGTGTGAGCACAACCGGCACGGTTAAAGTGGTCGATGACAGCGGCAACACTGTGGCGCAGTTGGACAACACCCAGATGAATGTTGGCGGCAATTCGGTGACCAGTGTCAACGAAGCCATTAATCAATTGGATAAAGCGGCAGCTGCAGCCAAAACGACGGTTACTGCGGGTGACAATATTGTGGTTACCCCAACAACCAACAGCGACGGCAGTATGACATATAATGTTGCTACCGCTAAAGATCTGAAGGTGGACAGCGTTAAAGCGGGCGATACCACCATCAACAACGATGGCTTAACCATCGCAGGTGGTCCGAGTGTGACGAAAGCCGGGATTGATGCGGCAGGAACTAAGATCACGAATGTGGCATCGGGTGATATCAGTGCAACCAGTACCGATGCAGTGAACGGTGGCGATGTGCATAATGCGATCAAAAACGCCACTAGCGACTTAGTTGATAGCGGTCTGAAATTTGGTGCCAACAGCGGTGATACTTATACTGCTAAGCTGGGATCAACGGTTAATGTGAAAGGTGCGGACAGCAATACCGACTTCAGCAAGTTTGATGGCGGCAAAAACATCATGACGCAAGTGGATACCAAGGGCAATATCACTGTGGCATTGGCTAATGATGTGGAGGTTGCCAGTGCCAAGTTCGGTGATACTGTCAAGATCGACAACAACGGTATCAATGCAGGCAATACTGTGATCGACGGGGTGAAAGCCGGCAGCATTGCTGCAGGTAGCCAACAAGCTGTCAATGGTGGCCAAGTTCGTGATGTTGCAGAATCTGTTGCTAAAGCATTGGGCGATGGCGCGAAAGTTAACCCTGACGGTACGGTGACGGCTCCGACTTATACCATCACCAAAACGGATGGTTCGACAGTAACAGCAAACAGTGTTGGTGGAGCATTGAATTACTTCAACCAAGAGATTGTTAAACCAATTACCTTTACCGGTGATAGTGGCAGCTATGATGCGAAACTGGGTAATACTGTGAATGTGAAGGGTGATGGTAAAAACATCAGCACTTCTGTGAGTGGTAATAACCTGACCATCAGCATGACCGATACTCCGGAGTTCAGCCGTGTTACCACCGGTGGCACTGTGATGAATAGCAACGGCTTGACCACGGGTGGTGGCAATGGCCCTAGCTTGACGACCAGCGGTATTAATGCAGCGGGCACCAAAATCAGCAATGTGGCCAATGCAACAGAAGCGGGTGATGCGGTCAACTTCGGGCAAGTCCAAGCGATGGGGAATAACCTGAGCAGACGTATCAATGAAGTTGATAAGAGTGCCAGAGCGGGTATCGCCGGAGCGTTGGCAACCGCCGGTCTCTACCAAGCCTACTTGCCGGGTAAATCCATGGTTTCTGTCGGTGCAGGTACTTATCGCGGTGAAAACGCGTTGGCTATCGGTGTTTCCAGAATCTCTGACAATGGCAAAATCGGGGTGAAACTGACCGGTATGTCAACCAGTCAAGGTGATGCCGGTGGTTCTGTCAGCGTAGGTTATCAGTGGTAATAAATCTTAACCGCACTTTGGACAACGTTGTGCAAAGTGCGGTCAACAAAAAGGAAATGGTGAGATGAAATTAAAGTTAGTGAAGTATGCGCTACCACTGGCAGTTGCAGTCGCATTGGCGGGCTGTCGTTTGAGCGATGTTAAATCCGATGGCACGACCGATCAGCCGGTGTGGCCGAAAGTGGAAGATGCCGGTGTGAATTTCAGCGGTTCGCAGTATGGCATTTGGCCGAACTGGGATAACGTGCGCATGATCGAAAAAGGCATGAACAAAGATCAGCTGTATTATCTGATCGGCAGACCGCACTTTAGCGAAGGCTTGTTTGCGGTGCGTGAATGGGATTATGTGTTCAACTACCGTCAAAACGGTGAGCATAAAATTTGTCAATACAAAGTGTTGTTCGACAAAGACATGAATGCCCAATCATTCTTCTGGAAACCGACCGGCTGTAACAATCAGTATGAACTGTCGGGCGACTTCTTGTTTGATTTTGACTCGGCGACCTTGAGCGCCAAAGGCAAATCGACGATTGATGAAGTGGCGCGTGGTTTAAATGTGAGTGGCAGCAAAGCGCTGACAGTGGACGGCTATACCGATCGTTTAGGTTCGGACAGCTATAACCAACGCTTGTCACAACAGCGTGCGGAAGCGGTGAAAGCCTATTTGGTTTCGAAAGGATTTGCGGCAAGTGCAGTGACAGCAGTCGGACACGGCAAAGCAGATCAAGTGGTGGCGTGTGAAGCGGAACAAGGACAAGCATTGCGTGACTGCCTGCGTCCAAACCGCCGTGTGGTGATCTCGGCTAACTAAGCTGTTGCTAAGCTCAGTTTAAAATAAACCCTGTCATGATGATAATGACAGGGTTTTTTATGGTATAGCTCGATGTTAAGGCTTATTTAACCGGGAAGCAGGATTTTTTCAAAATTTGATCGACTTTAACGGTCGCACCGTTAACCGTATCGTTTTTCGTCAAGGTCAGGAAGCCGTTGCCCTCTTTTTCAGGGGACTGCCCGGCGTTGTTATTGCTGATGGACCAAGAGTAATCACCAACACTGAAGACAGTTGTTTCCGGATTGGATTTATCACCATCATAATCCATGGTTAAAATTTCCTCGCCTAAAGTCACTTGCGCAACTGCAGTGGCTTCGCCAAAGTGATAGCGGGCTTTTGCCTGTTTTTGATCAACACCATTTTCACATTGGTAGCTGATCCATTTTGCCGTCAAAATAGGTTCTTGATAATCTTTTACGGCGACTTGGTTATCTACGGAGTGGCTGCAAGCGATTAATACAGTAGAGCAAGCAGTAGCGAGTAACATAGTTTTTTTCAAAGACATATCTTTCTCCTTTTAGGGTGCTAGAATAGAAATCCGAGATAGGATTCCCGATAAAAATCGTTATTGGTCATGATAGTGTTCGCAGGCATACAACGTATTGCTCATTAACATCGCAACCGTCATCGGCCCAACGCCACCGGGCACTGGGGTAATAAATGCTGCATTTTCGCTGGCAGTATTAAAATCAACATCGCCAACTAAACCATTTTCGGTACGGTTTATACCGACATCAATAACTGTTGCGCCTTTTTTGATCCAATCGCCCGGAATAAAGTGCGGTTTGCCGACAGCAACGACCAAAATATCAGCTTGGCGGATATGCTGCTCTAAATTTTGCGTAAAGCGGTGAGTAACCGTGACGGTACAGCCCGCCAGTAGTAGCTCTAGCGCCATTGGTCGTCCGACAATATTTGAAGCGCCGACGACTACAGCATGCTGTTCGTACAGATTGATGCCGGTGGTTTGTAACAATTTGATGATACCATAAGGGGTACAGGCGCGCAGCAGAGGAATGCGCTGGCATAAACGCCCGACGTTGTATGGGTGAAACCCATCGACATCCTTACTCGGAGTTATACGTTCAATCACTTTGGTGGTGTCGATTTGTGCCGGCAACGGCAGTTGAACTAAAATACCATCAATTTGCGTATTATTATTCAGTTGTTCGATGAGTGCTAATAGCGTTTGTTCGTCTGTTTCAGCTGGCAAATCGTAAGATTGCGAATAAATGCCCAGCTCCGCACAGGTTTTGCGTTTGCTGCCGACATAGACTTGTGAAGCCGGATCGGCACCGACTAAAATGACAGCTAGCCCCGGCGGCCGTTTACCTTCACGTATACGATCACGGATTTTTTCTGTAATCTCGGTGTTTATCTGAGCTGCAATATGTGTGCCGGAAATAATTTGCGCAGACATTTATTAATCCTTTTTTAGTAATACTCTAACGAATTAGGTTATTTTGGCAGAAAAAAGCGGGGATTGTAAGAGGAAATTCGTTAAAAAATAAGCGACTGAACTAAAAAAGATAAAAAGTGATTGACGAAAAATTTCAGACTCTTATAATGCACGCTACTTGTCGGCGAGTAGCGCAGCTTGGTAGCGCAACTGGTTTGGGACCAGTGGGTCGTAGGTTCAAATCCTATCTCGCCGACCACTTCTTTCTTCCCTTATTTATATATCCAACTAATGATGCAATAACCGTGCGCCCTTAGCTCAGCTGGATAGAGCAACGGCCTTCTAAGCCGTAGGTCACAGGTTCGAATCCTGTAGGGCGTGCCATTTATCTATTTTTGAATCATCGTGCTTTAATCAATGTGCGATTAGCTATTGCTGATCTCGTGATTTGACAAAAATAATATTATTGCTAGAATAAAAAATAAGCGGGCGTTCCCCAACGCTCGCTTATTAAGGTTATGATCTGCTACATTCCAGTAGGCGAACTACTTGTTAGTAGTAAGCAAGGCAGAATAACGATTAGATACATTATTAAACGTTTCATAAAGGTTTCCTTGTCGATATAAATCACAAGGTCTGCAACTAGCCCCACTAGCTACCCACTGGTGGGGCTGTTTATTTGCAGACCCACCTATGCTTTCATAAGCACCTCAAAATTCTAGCATAATTTTCTTAATATCTTAATATGACATTATTCATGAACTTTCCGAAAATAAAGTCATAAATCGCTTGTTATTCATCGATAATCGTGTTCTAATGCGCCACAGCTAGACGAGGTTTATTTAAGTTCGATATTTCCTGCACTTCCTTAATACAAATTTTATTTTGTTTTCCTGAAAGTCTTTGAATACCAATCTCTATCTAAGTTCAAGTGTTAGCAAACAGCTTATTTTCAAGCAACTTTATTTAAAATTATTGATTAAGGATGACAGCATGTCTAAATTAACAGGCTCTGTAAAATGGTTCAACTCAACTAAAGGCTTCGGCTTCATTACTCCGTCAAACGGTGGTAAAGACCTATTCGTTCACTTCTCTGGTATCGTTGGTGACAACTATAGAACTTTAGAAGAAGGTGCGCGTGTAGAATTCAACGTACAAGATTCTCAACGCGGCCCAGCAGCTGTGGATGTTGTTGTACTGTAACTGTAAAGTGCGGTTCGCCAAAGCATATGATTAAGCCTCCTTCGGGAGGTTTTTTATTGGGTTAATTTTAGGCTCTGTTATTCTTTATGAACTATGTTGTGACATTCTCGTTAATGCCTTGCTAGCCAATTGTTGTTTCAGAAAATAATCTGTGAGGTGAGTAACAATTTGACTCCGGATGATTTGTCTTACATGTGCTTTTTTGCCTAGAATCAAGGGTACTGATTGATTTTATGGATGTTTTCTATGGCAGATTCGCGCGCTTACTCTCTTAAAAAACTGAGCCTCTATCCTTTTGCAATGGCAAGACAGAGCAAGGTTATTCAGTTTTTACTCTCCATTCTTTTTGGTTTGGGCATGATGTATTGGTTGTCCGACCCCAGCTTTACCCAAACCCAGAACTTGGTATTGTTGTTACTTTTTTTGGCTATTGCACTATGGATTACCGAAGCCATTCCGCCGTTTTCTGTAGGGATATTGGTGATTGGCTATCTGGTGGTGGTGATGGGCACCGACGAAAACCAGCATGCGATGCGCTATGTACAAACCTGGTCTGACGGGGTGATTTGGCTTTTCTTGGGTGGTTTCTTTTTGGCGGAGGGAATGAAGAAAACCCGTTTAGATGAAGCGTTGCTGGGGATTTTATTGCCTAAATTTGGCAAGAAACCGGAATTTATCTTATTGGGGTTGATGCTGACCACGGCAGTTATTTCAATGTTAATGAGTAATACCGCAACGACTGCGATGATGATAGCAACGGTTAGCCCGATTTTTGCTTCGCTAGATAAAAAATCCAATTTTTCTCGCGCCCTGCTGCTGGGAATCCCAACGGCAGCTTCTATTGGTGGCATGGGAACAATCATCGGCTCGGCACCAAATGCCATTGCTGTTGGCGCTTTGGAAGCGGTTGGGATTAGTATTTCGTTTTTAGAGTGGATGGTCATCGGTGTACCGATTGCGTTGTTGCTACTATATATTTTTTGGCGAATTTTGCTGCGCCGCTATCGTGTGGGACGTGAGGAGATGACGGTTCAATTTGCATTGCCAACCGTAGAGCATAGTGACCAGTTGAGCAGTAAGGAACTTCGACTGCAAAAAAATATTATGATGGTGGTGTTGGGCATAACACTATTTTTCTGGTTGACCTCTAAATGGTTTGGTATTCCGATTGCGGCGGTATCGGGTATTCCGATTGTCGCGCTTACTATGTTGGGTGTCTTGGATGCCGATGATGTACGTGCTTTGCCGTGGGATACCTTAATGTTGGTTGCCGGAGGTCTTGCACTGGGAATGGCAATTCAGGAACAGGAGCTGGCAGCGCATTTTGTTGATAAGTTGAGCGGCGTGCAAATTAATTTCTATTTGTTGATGTTGTTGTTTGGCTTTATTACCGTGTTGTTGTCTAATTTTATGAGTAATACTGCTGCAACTACTATTTTAGTGCCTATTGCGCTGTCTTTGATGAGCATTTCCAGTGGCGATTTCAGCCCGGCAACCTTACCTTTAATCATTGCATTAAGTGCTTCTTGTGCACTACTGCTACCGGTGTCGACGCCACCCAATGCGATTGCTTTTAGTACCGGCTTGATCAAGCAGTCCGAATTTAGGTTAGGAGGTGTCTCAATGGGGTTATTGGGACCGGTGAGCAGTATCGTGTGGGTGTTGGCAGTGACGTCGATTTTTAATTAGCTGATAAATAAAACCGCACTTTGCTATCGTAATGCAAAGTGCGGTATAGGGGCTGTTGCGCTTTGTCTATAACTCAAATTATAAACCAAGATCAACAGATCCTAGTATCAATAATTAAGGTTTGTAGATCGTTTCTACGCCCTCTTCATCTTCTTCTGACCAGTCATCATCCCAATCGTCATCTTCGCTACTGTCACTGTGGGCGGCGATTTGTTGTTGATGGTAGTCATCCCATTTAAATTTCACCTCTTCTGTTTCAGGTTCGGCTGAGAGCGTTTCGCGTGGATTATCCTCGATAAATTGCATAATATCACGGCACAGTGCCTGAACATTTTTGCCGGTAACGGCTGAAATCAGGTAGTAATCTTCCTGCCAGCCTACACGCTCGACAATTTCAGCGGCTAGGGCTTCTGTCTCTTCGGCGCTTAAGGTATCGATTTTATTGAACACCAGCCAGCGTGGTTTTTCTGCCAGCGCTTCACTGTATTGATACAGTTCTGATTCAATAATGGCGATATTGTCCGCTGGATCGCTTTGATCGATCGGATTCAGATCGACCAAGTGAATTAACACGCGGCAGCGTTCCAAATGCTTCAGAAAACGAATCCCCAAGCCGGCACCGTCGGAAGCCCCCTCGATCAGACCGGGAATGTCAGCAATCACAAAACTGCGGTTAGCGTCCACTCTGGCGACGCCTAGGCTCGGCACCAGCGTGGTAAACGGATAATCCGCCACTTTTGGCTTGGCGGCAGAAACCGCGCGGATAAAGGTAGATTTACCGGCATTGGGTAGTCCCAACATTCCCACATCAGCCAGCAACATTAACTCCAGTTGTAAATCGCGTTTTTCACCAGTCGTACCGTTCGTTTTTTGACGTGGTGCGCGATTGATCGAGGATTTGAAACGTGTATTGCCCAAACCGTGATAACCGCCTTTAGCTACTAACAGTTTCATGCCGTGCTGGGTGAGATCACCAACTGTTTCTTGGGTGTCGTGATCGATTGCCCGAGTACCGACCGGCACACGCAGCGTGATATCTTTGCCGCGATGTCCGGTGCAATTGGCGCTGCGTCCGTTTTCCCCGCGTTCGGCGGCAAAACGTTTTTCGAAACGGTAGTCGATTAAGGTATTCAAGTTTTCATCGGCAACCAAATAAACATCACCACCATCACCGCCGTCGCCGCCGTCAGGGCCACCTTTCGGCACATATTTTTCGCGGCGGAAGCTGACACAACCGTTGCCGCCGTCGCCGGCTTCAATGCGAATTAACGCCTCATCAATAAATTTCATCTGTTTCTCCTGTTCGTCTGACTCTTTATCACGTTATTTCATTATGATTTCTTGGGACGACGAAATAAAAAAGTATGCCCGATTGCCGAGCACAGGGCACCGGTAACCACCACACAGGCACCGATATACGATAATAGGTTTAAATCCGGCAACGCAAAAGCGTGAGGTGCGGCCAGATAGGCGATTTCCGAAAATAAAATAGTAAACAGCGGAGTCAGCGTAATGATTGCGCTGACTTTAGACACTTCCCAACGGTTGATCGCTTCGGCATAACAGCCGTAAGCAACTAACGTATTTAAACAACAAAATGCCAAACAAAACAACTCTAACAGCGGCAGACGGCTGACGCTGCCAACCTCTGCCATCGGTGTGAACAATAGGGCGCTGCCGGTATAAAATATCAGTAAAATCTGTTGAGAATTGAAACGGCGCAGCATCAGTTTTTGTGCTAAACCATAGCCAACCCAAATCAGTGCAGCAGATAGGCTGAGTAACACACCTTTGGTGTAGGTTGTCATACTGGTCAGTAATTCTGCTAAGCGTTCGTTAAAAAACAGCAGCAAGCCGATAACCAATAAAACTGCACCGATTTTTTGTGTCGGACCAATCAATTCTTTCAAGAAAACCGCACTTGCTATCATCATTAAAAAGGGGGAGACTTGCGCGATCACTTGCGTCACTGCCGGATCCAAATAGCTTAACGAAGTGTTGAACAGTAAAAAATTGCCGCTGAGTGCAATGATACCAATAATCGTTAGCCAACGAAAACGCGGGCTCAGCAACAATTTAGCCTGTGGCAATTTATCTAAAAATTTTAAAATGATCAGCAAGCCGACAGCAGCTACCGAAAAGCGGTACCAAACGATAGTACTGCTGTCCATAAAACGTAAAATCGGTTTTAATGCCAACGGCACCATACCCCAGCAAACTGCTGTGGTTAAGGCAAACAAAAAACCACTGACCGATTTCTTCATCTCTTTTGTTGTGTCCAATTGTGTTGTATCAATTTTACCGCACTTTTTACCTGATAAAAGTGCTAATAAAAAACCCCGCGCTATAAAAGTGCGGGGTTCTTCAACTCTGAAATTAAATTAGTCAGCGATAATACTTACGTATTTGCGATTTTTATCGCCTTTCACTTCAAATTTAACTTTACCGTTTGCCGTTGCAAACAGAGTATGATCGCGACCAAGTCCAACATTAGTGCCTGCGTGGAATTTAGTACCACGTTGACGAACAATAATGCTACCGGCTAATACTGATTCACCGCCAAAGCGTTTAACACCAAGACGTTTACTTTCAGAGTCACGACCGTTGCGAGTGGAACCACCAGCTTTCTTATGAGCCATTTTCGATCTCCTCTAAATTAGGCACTGATGCCAGTGATTTTCACTTCTGTGAACCACTGACGGTGACCTTGTTGTTTACGACTGTGTTTACGACGACGGAACTTAACGATTTTAATTTTATCGCCACGACCGTGTGCAACGACTTCAGCCACTACTTTACCACCATCAACTAATGGGGCACCAATTTTTACATCTTCACCGTTGACGACCATCAACACTGAGTCGAACTCAACTGTTTCACCAGTTGCTACTTCAAGTTTCTCTAAACGAACAACTTGACCTGCGCTCACTCTGTGTTGTTTACCGCCACTTTGGAAAACCGCGTACATAGAAAAAACTCCGCTAAAATATGTGCCGAATAAACGAATTGCCTGTTTATATCGTATGGCACAATCAAAATTCATATAAATAGGGTGCGGATTTTACGCAAAAAATTGCCTGATAGCAAGCAACTATTTTGGATAAGTTTAAAATATTTGATCCTTGTGCAGGATTGATTTTAGAAATTCGATAAATTCGGGTACAATGCGGCTTTCCGAAATAATTATTGACGTGGCAAGTTTGCAATCATGACAGGACATCAACCCTTCGATCTAAAAAAGATCCAGACACTTTGCGCTGAAGACATGCACGCTGTCAATGCGCTGATTTTGGCGCAGATGAATTCAGATGTAGTGCTGATCAATCAATTGGGACACTATATTATCAGCGGTGGCGGCAAACGCATTCGCCCGATGATCGCCATTTTGGCAGCGCGGGCGTTGGGGTATCAAGGTACGGCGCATATCACCGCTGCTACTTTTATCGAATTTATTCACACGGCAACGTTGTTGCATGATGATGTGGTGGATGAGTCGGATATGCGACGCGGCAAAGAGACCGCCAATGCGCTGTTCGGCAATGCGGCGAGTGTCTTGGTCGGGGATTTTATCTATACTCGTGCTTTTCAATTGATGACGTCCTTGGTCTCGTTGAAGATCCTGAAGATCATGTCGGATGCCACCAATGTGATCGCCGAAGGGGAAGTGTTGCAACTGATGAATTGTAATGACCCTGACACCACCGAGCAAAGCTATATGCAGGTGATCTACAGCAAAACGGCGCGCCTGTTTGAAGCCGCAACGCAATGTGCCGCGATTGTCACCGAAGCGAATGAAAAGATTGAACAGGCGCTGGCTGATTACGGGCGTTATCTCGGCACTGCGTTTCAATTGGTGGACGATGTGCTGGATTACAGCGCTGACCAACAGGCATTGGGCAAAAATATTGGTGATGATTTAGCCGAAGGCAAACCGACATTGCCGTTATTACATGCGATGCAACACGGTGATGCTGAACAACAAACGATGATTCGTAATGTGATTGAAAATGGCAGCGGACGCGATCAACTGCCGCAAGTGTTGGCAGCAATGCAACAACACGGCTCTTTAGACTATGCAATGCAAAAAGCACAGGACGAAGCACAAAAAGCGGTGGCTGCACTAGCTCCACTGCCTGAAAGCGATTATAAACAAGCACTGGTTGCGTTGGCATATCTTTCTGTTGACCGCACTTACTAAGAAAAAATATGATGACTGAATTAGACTTAAACACTAAAAGTGCGGTCTGCGAAACTGCACCAACCACTGAACCGCACTTTGTATCTGTGCGTGCCAAACGGCGTAAACAAAAAGAGCAAGGTCCGTTTGTACGTCCTAACCTGGCATTGCCGAACGGACACAACAAACTGCTGTTGCACTCCTGCTGTGCGCCTTGCTCCGGCGAAGTGATGGAAGCGATTTTGGCCTCGGGCATTGAATTTACCATCTATTTTTACAACCCGAACATTCATCCGCTGAAAGAGTATTTGATCCGTAAAGAGGAAAATATCCGCTTCGCCGAAAAATTTAATATTCCGTTTATCGATGCCGATTATGATCGCCAAAACTGGTTCGATCGTGCTAAAGGCATGGAAGACGAGCCGGAACGCGGCATTCGCTGCACCATGTGTTTTGATATGCGTTTTGAAAAAGCGGCGGAATATGCCCATGAAAACGGTTTTCCGGTGTTCACCAGCTGTCTGGGAATTTCCCGTTGGAAAGATATGCAGCAAATCAACGGTTGCGGTCACCGTGCAGCGGAAAAATATGATGATGTGGAATATTGGGACTACAATTGGCGTAAAGGCGGTGGCTCGCAACGCATGATCGAGATCAGCAAGCGTGAACGTTTTTACCAACAAGAATATTGTGGCTGCGTCTATTCGTTGCGTGATACCAACAAATGGCGTGAAGCGACAGGTCGGCAAAAAATTGAAATTGGTAAACTGTATTATTCAGTTGATGAGAGTACAGCCTAAGTCACAGTAAAAATAGACAATTGCTTTACCTCAACAAATAAAGGTCGTAAACTAGCCAAATCTTGAGCCTTTTTCAAAAGAACTGTGCGGCAAGAACATTACTTTATTATTCATTTAGAGGATTAATCCATGAAACGTTTTTATCAATTTTTTACTTTCGTATTTGTTGCATTGGCGGTTGTCGCTTGTGGTGACAAAAATGCTGATTTAAAGGCAGATTTGCAAGCTTTTGACGCAGCAACCGAACAAAACGGTAATTTAGCTGAAATTCAAAAATTCCAAACCGAGTTGATGAGTGCGGCAACACCGGAAGATCAAGCGGTAATCTTCAACAAAATTGCAGATAAATATAAAGAAATCAAAGCCAGTGTTGAAGGTTTAAAAATCAAAACGGCTGAAGCCAAAGCGTTACAAGGCAAATTTACTTCTGGTTTTGATGATTTCATCAAATTAATGACAGATTCAGCCATTTACGTTGTCACCCCACCAACCGCAGAACAGCAACAAGCGCTGGTGACCTTACAACAACAAGCAACGACTAAATTGCTGGAAGCGGCACAAGGTATCCAAACCTTAAAAGAACAAGTTGAGAAAAAATAAATTTCTCTAATATATTAAAAGCCCGCAATGCGGGCTTTTTTGTACGAATAATTGATTTGATATAAAGATGAAAAAAATAAAATATCAATTGCGCCAATGGCGTATTGCATTAGGTAAATGGATCCTAGACAAAACTAAACCTATGCCTGATAACATCGAGCTAAAAAGCGTACTGTTCCTGCGTCAAGACGGAAAAATTGGCGATTATATTGTTAGCTCTTTTGTTTTTCGTGAGCTGAAAAAATATAATCCAGCAATAAAAATTGGCGTAGTTTGTAGCGATAGATCGTTGTTTGAAAAAAATCCTCATATCGATACGCTTTATCCGGTCAGAAGAAAACATATTTTGGATTATATTAAAGTGGGGTTTAAATTGCGCAAAGTGCGGTACGATGCGTTAATTGATCCGACGGTATTTGTGCGCAATCGCGATTTATTGCTGATTCGGTTGATTAATGCCAGAGTCAATATCGGCTACCTTAAGCAAAACTATCACCTGTTTAACCTGAATATTGATGATCAACGGTTGCATTTTTCTGAGGTTTATCAAACGGCATTAATGTATTTGGGATTGGATAATATTGATAGGCAATATGATATCCCCTCGGATCCGCAAAGTGTGATTGAGATATCGCAATTTTTAGAAAAAAATCAATTAACTGATTATATTGCAATTAATTTTTTTGGTGCACCTAGATCGCGTAGATTTGTTGCGGAGAAGATCCGTTTGATATTGGCAGATTTGAGAGCGAAAGTTGCGGATAGAAAAATTGTAGTATTGACTTATCCGGCAGTAACGCCGATGTTGAAAGAACTTATAGGCGCTGATAATAATGTGTATTTATATGAAAATACCACATCGATTTATCAGAGTATAGAGCTTATTCGCCATGCTAATTTAGTCATATCACCAGATACATCCGTGATTCATATTGCTTCCGGCTTCAATAAAAAAATTATTGCATTTTATCACCGCCATGATCTGGGGTTGGCAAACTGGGGACCTAAAAGTGAGGAAACAACGCATATAGTTTGCTATCAGGATAATATTAATGAAATTAATCCCGAGGATATTCGAAAAGAGTGGTTATTTGAGTAGAAACACGTTTTATTATTATGAATATCGTCGCCAATAAATTTTAATATACAGAGTTAAGCAAATGACTAAAAAACTTCCCATCACCGTTACGATGTTAGTGAATAATTCAGAAAAATATTTATCACAAGTCCTGACTGCCCTTACGGATTTTGATGAAGTGTTACTGCTGGATAACGGTTCGACAGACAGCACATTGACGATTGCGCAGCGCTTTGACAATGTAGTGGTTTATCACTCGCCGTTTATCGGTTTTGGTCCGCTCAAAAATTTGGCGGCACAACAAGCAAAGCATGATTGGATTATCAATATTGATAGTGATGAAGTGTTTCCTGAAGCGCTTATCAATGAGCTTAAAACCCTGGATTTAACCGAAACTAATAAAGCATACGCTATTTTGCGCTTGAATCATTATCGCGGTAAAGTGATCAAAACCTGCGGTTGGTATCCTGATTATGTTAAACGATTGTATAACCGCACTTTAGTTACGTTCAATGATAAGCAAGTACATGAATCCTTAGATATTCCACAAAATGTTGAATTAGTGAAGTTAAAGCAGCATTTTTTGCACTACTCTTTTGACGGTGCCAGTGCGTTGATCAATAAAATGCAGCAGTACACCACACTGTTTGCAGAGCAAAATAAATTTAAAAAACGTGCTTCAGTATTCAGTGCAATCACACACGGCGTATCGGCATTTATTAAAAATTATCTGCTGAAAAAAGGGTTTTTAGACGGACAAGACGGTTTTGTCATCGCCTGTGCCAATGCAATGGGGGCATATTATAAATACATTAAATTGATGGAAGCGAATCAACGCTTACAAGCGTCATTGATTGTCACCACCTATAACCGCCCGGACGCACTAAGTGCGGTTTTACAATCTGTCTTGGTGCAAAAAACATTGCCAAAAGAAGTGATTATCGCTGATGACGGCTCGACGGACGAAACCAAAACGGTGATTGAGCAATACCAAGCGATTTTTCCGGTGCCGTTGATCCACAGTTGGCAACCGGATACCGGTTTTAAACTGGCTGAGTCCCGAAATCGTGCGTTAGCACAAGCAACGGCGGATTATATTGTGGTGATTGACGGCGATATGGTGATGCACTCTCAGTTTATTCAAGATCACTTAAAAGCAGCTAAAAAAGGCATCTTTATTCAGGGCAGTCGAGTGGTGTTACCTCAGCCAAAAACCGCTGAAATCCTAAAGCAACCGACGAAGTATCCTGAAATAAAATGGTATCAAAAAGGGATTGAAAAGCGTTTGGAAAAGCGCCTTTCCGCTTGCCATTTACCATGGTTAAATTCGATTTTACATAAAGAAAAGCGTGATTATTACAAAGGGATTCGGGGCTGCAATATGGCATTTTTCCGTGAAGATGCCCTGGCGGTAAATGGGTTTAATAATGATTTTGTCGGCTGGGGGCGTGAAGACAGTGAATTTGTGGCACGCCTATTTAACAATGGCGTAAAACGCAAAGATATTCGTTTTGCCGCGATTGCTTATCACCTATGGCACAATGAAGCCGAGCGTGATGCCCTGCCGGAAAATGACCGTTTGTTAAAAAATGTCATTGAGCAAAAATTAACAACTTGTGAAAATGGTGTAGCACGATTTTTAAATCATTCTACCGAATTAATGGATTAAATTAAGGGCTTATGCTAACAAAGTTACCTATCAATATTAACGATTTGCTTCATCAACGTACGGTTGAAAGTGAACGTATTGAATATAAAGCGGGTTGGAATCCCGAGGCGATTTTGCATACCCTTTGCGCCTTTGCCAATGACTTTCATAATATCGGCGGCGGATATATTTTGATCGGGCTTGATGAGCAACAAGGGCAGCCTCAGTTGCCGCCAGTTGGGTTATTGCCGCAACAAATTGATTCCATTCAAAAAGAATTGCTAAATTTAGGATATTCGGCGATCTTCCCACATTATCATCCACTGACAGCAACCTATGAAATTCAAGGTAAAACCATTCTGGTGTTATGGGCACCAGGTGGTGAAATGCGCCCTTATCGTGCCAAGCTCAGTTTGAGTGATAAAAAAAGTGATTGGGGCTATTACCTGCGTAAACACACGAGTACTGTAAAAGCTTCCGGTGAGGATGAGCGAGAGTTATTGGGGTTAGCAGCCAGTGTACCATTTGATGATCGTTATCGTCAGACAGCAAGGTTGGACGATCTTTCCCCCCGTTTGATGCGAGATTTTCTTGAAGAAGTCAACAGTGAATTAGCGAGTGAGGCTCAATTGTTTGAGTTGGAAACACTGGCGCGCAGAATGAATATTGTGGGTGGACCAAGTGAAATGGTACTACCAAAAAATGTCGGCTTGCTTTTTTTTAATCCTCATCCAGAGCAATTTTTTCCGGCAACGCAGATTGATATTGTTTATTTTTCTGACGGGGTTGGCGGTGATCGTTTTGAAGAAAAAATTTTCAAAGGTCCTCTCGGGCGTATTACTCGGGATGCTCTAGCCTACATTCAGAGCAACTACATCAAAGAGGGCGTGATAAAACTTGCACACCAAGCAGAGGTTGAGCGTTTTTGGAATTTTCCGTTTGCGGCAATAGAAGAAGCTGTGGTCAATGCGGTGTATCATCGCTCTTATCAAATTCGTGAGCCGATCGAAATTCGGATTGATCGGCAAGCCTTAGTGGTATTGAGCTTTCCTGGTCCAGATCGTGCTATTCGGCTGCAAGATCTTCAATCAGGAAATGCTGTGAGCCGCCGCTATCGTAATCGTCGGATTGGAGAGTTTTTGAAGGAATTGGAACTCACTGAGGGGCGATCGACGGGAATCCCCAAAATATTGCGCATGATGCAGCAAAATGGTTCGCCACCACCTGAATTCGAAACTGATGATGATCGTAGCTATTTTTTGATTCGTTTGCCGATACATCAGGGATTTGAACAAGTAACCGAACAAGTAACCGAACAAGTAACCGAACAAGTAAATAATCAGGTAAGTGCGACAACTCTTGCTTTGTTAGAGGCATTAGCTACTCAGCCACTCAGTACAAAAATGCTATTACAAACATTATCTTTACTACATCGCCCGACATTTATGGACAATTATTTGAAACCGGCGGTAGCTGCTGGCTTGGTCGAGATGACGGAACCTGACTCACCTCGTAGTCCAACACAAAAATACCGTTTAACGGTGTTAGGGCAAAATGCCTTATTGGCAAATAAACGCGCATAGCATTGTTATATGACCAAATGAGGCATTATGTTTTTTTTACTTTATAACATCTTAATTTATCTCATTCAGCCCTTCATCCTGCTGTTCACCCTTTTCCGTAGCCGCAAATCCCCAGCGTATCGGCAGCGGTTGAATGAACGTTATGGTATTTATAAGAGAAACAATATTGTGCCACAGCCAAATGGGGTGTTGATTCATGCGGCGTCCGTTGGCGAGGTGATGGCGGCGCAGCCGTTGGTGAATACGATTTTGGCTGAATATCCGCAGTTGGCGCTGACGATTACCACAGTGACACCGACCGGTTCGGAGCGGGTCAAATCGGCCTTTGGCAATCGCGTGACACACATCTATCTTCCTTATGACACCCCGACTGCCATGGCACGCTTTATACGTTTTGTGCAGCCGAAGCTCTGTATTGTGATGGAAACCGAATTGTGGCCGAACTTTATTGGTCAGTTAGCGAAACGTAATATTCCGTTAGTGATTGCCAATGCTCGTTTGTCGGCTCGCTCGGCAACGCGTTATGGCAAATTGAAAAAAATTGTGCACCAGATGTTGTCGCAAATTACACATATTGCCGCGCAGGACAGTATTAGCGCCAGCCGGTACCTGAGTTTGGATTATGACAAATCACGTCTGAGTGTGATGGGCAATCTAAAGTATGATTTAAGTCTCAGTGCGGTATTACAGCAACAAATCGCAGAACTACGCCAAACATGGCTGCCAAGCAAGCGTCCGGTGTGGATTGCCGCCAGTACCCACCAAGGCGAAGATGAAATTATCTTGCAAGCGCACCACACTTTGCTGCACCGTTATCCCGATTTATTGTTGCTGCTGGTGCCACGCCACCCGGAACGTTTTCAAGCCGTATATGACCTGATTGAAAAATCGGGGCTAAGTGCGGTACGGCGTTCGGCGCAGCAAGTGCCGGGTGCAGAAACGCAAGTGATGTTGATTGATTCAATGGGCGAGCTGATGTTGATGTACGGCATCAGCGATATCGCTTTTGTTGGCGGCAGCTTATTGCCGATCGGCGGACACAATCCGCTGGAACCACTGGCGTTTAAACTGCCGGTAATCTCTGGTAAACACACTTTTAATTTTCCAGAGGTGTTCAGCGCTTTGCGAACGGTGAACGGTGTGATTGAAATCGAGAGTCAAAGCCAGGCGTTGGCGAAGCAAGTCGATGGGTTACTGTCAACGCCAACACTGGCACAACGCTATGGCGAAGCAGGCTATCAGGTATTAATGGAAAATCGCGGCGCACTGGATCGTTTGATGTTATTATTGCGCCCTTATCTGGAAAAATAGGACACTGAAGATGCAAACTACCGTGATCTACCCCGGCACATTTGACCCGATTACCAACGGGCATCTGGATATTATTGAGCGCAGTGCGTTGCTGTTCCCGAAAATTATCGTGGCGGTGGCGGCCAGCCCCAGTAAAAAGCCGTTGTTTGAGCTGGAACAGCGGATTGAACTGGTGCAGCAATCATGCCGACACTTGGCGAATATTGAAGTCATCGGTTTTTCCGGTTTACTGGCCGAGGTGATCAAGCAATATCAGGTCAAGGCGATTATTCGCGGCGTGCGGGCAGTGGCGGATTTTGAATATGAGCTGCAACTGTCACATTTGAACCGCTTGCTGACCCATGGTGTAGAGAGCCTGTTCTTTCCGCCGTCGGATCGTTGGTCATATGTTTCCTCGACCATGATCCGTGAAATCAGCTTACACGGTGGCGACACGCAAGCCCTTGTGCCACAAGTGGTATATCAGGCGTTGCAGCAAAAACACGCCAAACATCAACAGACCCTAGACGTGAAAGCTTAAAAATGATAACCGGTGAGCAGCTGTTGCCAATTCTGTTCGCTGAATTGAATCTGCATTCTGCCGATTTCTTTGAGAAAAGAGCGGTGCAGCCGTGCCAAATTATCGGCTTTCCAATTATCACCACTGAGAAAATCACACTTATCAAAATCAATCAGCCAAAATTTGTGCTGCCCCTGTTGCTGTTGCAACAAAATATTGTGTGCGTTTAAATCACGGTGGCATACTTGCAGATCGTGCATCTGCCGAATCAAGCCGCCAATCTCCTGCCACTGTGGCTCGCTCAGGGTTTGTTGCTGTAAAAGTGCGGTCAAATCCTGTGCGTTTTCGATTTTCTGCAACAAAATATCTGCTTGGTAGCCGATGGTTTTTTTTATGACCCGTGCTGCAATCGGCTGTGGCACCGGTAATCCGGCTTTGTGCAACCGACGCAACATCTCGAATTCGGTAAAGCTGCGGCTGTTTTTCAATGCACAATCAAAGTAGCGGTCACGGTTGAATTTTGCCGACCAGCCGCCGCGGTAGTAGTGACGCAGCGCCAGATTTTTGCCGATATCCAAATCGTCGGCTTGCAGAAACCAAGTGATCCCACGCCCTTTGGCTTGCCCGATCACTCGTTGCTGCTGCTGCCAATATTCAATATCAAACAGTTGTTCAGGCGCCAGTGTGGTGTTGCTATTCAGGAGAAAGTATTGGTTGCCGTGTTGAATGTAAGCCATCGTATTGTCCGCAGATTAACATGGTAATTTTTCGATTTTACTTTAGAATAAATCAAATCCCAATCAAAAATCCTTTAATTATGCAGAAAGTTATGGCAAAACAACCGCTTTTTACCCAAGCTCCTGAAAAAATTTGTATCTTGCGCCTCTCGGCGATTGGTGATGTGTGCAATGCGATTGCCATGGTGCAACAGATCCAACGCCACTATCCAAGCACGGAAATCACCTGGATTGTCGGCAAAACCGAAGCTCAGCTGGTATCGGTGTTGCCGAAGGTGAAAACTGTGGTGTTTGATAAAAAGTGCGGTTGGCGTGGTGTATTGGCGATTTGGCAACAATTGAAAAACCAACGTTTTGATGCGCTGCTCAATATGCAAACCGCACTTCGGGCGTCTGTGCTGTCGTTGGGGATTAAAGCTAAGTATAAAATTGGATTCGCGAAAAAACGGGCACGTGAAGGGCAGTGGTTGTTCACCAACCGTACCATCAACGAGCCGCAAAATCCGCATGTTTTGGACGGATTCTTGGCGTTCGCGCAAGCCATCGGCGTGCCGCCAAGCCCGCCTCGTTGGGATATTCCACTGACGGCGGCAGATCGGGAGTATGTCCGCAGTCTGATTGATCCGAGCCGAAAAAATCTGCTGATTTGCCCTTGTTCCAGTAAAGCAGAAAAAGATTGGACGGTCGAGGGGTATGTGGCGGTGGCTCGTTATGCTGCTGAACAGAATATCAATGTCATTCTTGCGGGCTCTCCTGCGCCACGCGAAGTGGCGATGGCAGCTGAAATTGCGCAAAAGAGCGGTATTGTGTTGACTAATGTGGTCGGTAAAACCTCGCTGTTACAGCTGATGGCATTGATTGATAGCGTGGATTTGCTGATTTCGCCGGATTCCGGTCCGGCGCATATGGCAACCACGCAAGGCACACCGGTGATTGGGTTATATGCGGTGCACAATCCGCTGCGCACCGCACCGTATAACAATCTGGCCAATGTGGTGTCGGTGTATGAACAAAATATTCAGGCGCAATACGGCAAACCCTCCGCCGAACTGCCTTGGGCGACCCGCGCCAAAGGTAAAGATTTGATGCAACAGATTCAGGTGCAAGAGGTGATTGCTCAGATGAAAGGAGTGTTGGGAATTAGTTGATTGGTACAACTAGAACATCCTTTACATATTAACCCGATGACATCGTTTACACTTCGGGCTGTATCCCAACTTTCCTACTCTCACAAGGGCGAAGGAATTCTAATGACTACGCTCAACTCAGTTACAGTACATTATTTCCTTCTCCCTTGATGGGAGAAGGTGCCCGAAGGGCGGATGAGGGTGAGATCTCGGTACACTGCACCACACTTTACCCCTCATCCTGATTTTCGCTTCTGAACGAAGCAAAAATCTGTCCTTCTCCCACAAGGGGCGAAGGAAAAGTGCGGTATTCCAAAGCCCCAACAGAGTTGATTCATCCGTAATCTCGAATAACTTGCATACACTTCGGGTTGTACGGAACTGTTTCTTACCGTTACAATCCCTGACACCTCGGACAATAAAAACTATTCCGTTGCCCGATAACCGCACTTTCAATTTTGGTGCCGCAAGTCGGGCAAGGTTCGCCGGCTTTACCATACACATACAGCTGTTGCGCAAAATAGCCGGGGCGACCGTCCGGTTGTACAAAGTCCTTTAACGATGTACCGCCTTGACGGATTGCGTCTTTTAATACCTGTTTCACCTGTTCGACCAGTTTATAACATTGTGTGCGAGTTAAGCAGCTTGGGGGAGTAAGCGGGTGAATGCCGCACAGAAACAGGGTTTCGTTGGCGTAAATATTGCCGACACCGACTACCACTGCATTGTTCATCACAAACGATTTGATCGGCGTATTTTTATTGCGGCTTTTTTGCCAAAAATAATCCGCATTAAACTCGTCGGACAGCGGTTCGGGGCCGAGTTTGGCGAACAGCGGAAAATCGGCTAAGGTTTCGGTCCATAGCCAAGCGCCGAAACGGCGTGGATCGTTATAACGCAAAATCTTACCATTGCCGAAAATAAACTCTAGGTGATCATGTTTGTCGCGTACCGCACTTTCATCATCTATATCCACAATCCGTAACGATCCTGACATCCCTAGATGTCCGACAATATAACCCTGCTCGGTTTCTAAAATCAGGTATTTGGCGCGTCGCTGCAAGCCAGTGATACGCACGTTGTAAAACTCGCTGAGTTCGGGGCTGACTTCCCAACGCAATTTGCTGCGGTGGACACGGATTTGCTCGATTTGTTGCCCCAACACAAATGGCGCGATGCCGCGCAGGGTAGTTTCGACTTCAGGTAATTCAGGCATGATTGCTCTCTGTTTGCTTTGCGTGTTGATAACGGTATAACGCATTCTATCCAATTTTAAAGCGGCTTTCAGCACTTGTTTAAATAGGCAAGAGTGGTATAGTTTGCTTTTTATTTTCAAACTTAAAAATTATGTTAGACATTGTATTATATCAGCCAGAAATTCCGCAAAACAGCGGTAATATCATCCGTTTATGCGCCAACTGCGGTTTTCGTTTACACCTGATCGAGCCGTTAGGTTTCGCTTGGGACGACAAAAAACTACGCCGTTCGGGCTTGGATTACCACGAATTTGCCGAAATCAAAAAATACCCGTCATTTGAAGAGTTTTTACAACAAGCCAAACCGACACGGTTGTTTGCGTTAACCACCAAAGGCGGGCCGAACCATGCTGAAGTACGCTATCAGTTAGGCGATTTTTTGATGTTTGGGCCGGAAACCCGCGGGATTCCAAAGCCGATTTTAGACAGTCTGCCGTTGGCGCAAAAAATCCGTTTGCCGATGGTGGCAAACAGCCGCAGCATGAATTTGTCCAATGCGGTGGCGGTGACGGTGTATGAAGCCTGGCGGCAGTTGGATTTTGCCAATGCGGTAAATCCGAATATTAACCTGTAAAAACAGTGGCTTAATATGGAACAGCTTATTCAAGGATTTTTGGTTTCCGGTAGTTTGATTGTGGCCATCGGCGCACAAAACGCCTTTGTGCTGAAGCAAGGTTTATTAAAACAGCATATTTTCTGGGTATCGCTCACCTGCTTTGTGTGCGATTTTCTCTTGATCTGCATTGGTGTAATGGGCTTGGGCAGCCTCATCGGCCAAAGCCCGAGCGCAACCTTGGCGTTGGCAGTGATTGGAGCGCTGTTCTTGCTGGTCTATGGTGCCAGAGCATTTCGCAGTGCCTATCAGGGCAGCAGCGGTTTAAGCCTTGATCAAACCGGATCATCGTCGCAAAGTGCGCTCAAAACGGTGTTGATTACCTTGGGCTTAACCCTGCTCAATCCGCATGTTTACCTCGACACCGTGGTGATTATCGGCGGCATTGCCTCGACCCTGCAGTTTGAACAAAAACTTGAATTTTTAATCGGGGCAATTTTCGCCTCCGGCTTATGGTTTTTCGGCTTGGGCTATGGCGCACGTTTGCTGATTCCGCTGTTCAAACGTCCACAAACTTGGCGCATTCTGGACTTTGCCATCGGCTGTATTATGTGGCTGATCGCCTTCAGCTTGGCGCGTTATGCGTTTAAACTGTTCGCATAATTGCTGAAAAGTGCGGTCTTCACCGCACTTGGTGAGCTGGCAGGACGGTTAAATATTCCGAAATTCGTATTCCGACTGCTCAGCGCAATCGTCAAAATACTGATCCATTTCAAATGAGGGTTTAGTTTTTTGTTGTTGGGCGATGATTTTGGCTGGGACACCGGCGGCGGTGGCGTATTCCGGTACAGGTTGCAGCACGACTGAACCGGCGCCGATTTTGGCGAAGCGTCCGACTTCGATATTGCCGAGAATTTTCGCTCCGGCACCGATCATCACGCCTTCGCGCACTTTCGGGTGGCGGTCACCGCACTCTTTGCCGGTGCCGCCGAGGGTGACCCCTTGCAAAATCGAAACATCATCTTCGATCACCGCAGTTTCACCGATTACAATGCCGGTGGCATGGTCGAGCATAATCCCTTTGCCGATCCGCGCTGCAGGGTGAATATCTACATCAAACGCCACCGAAATTTGATTTTGCAGATAAATCGCCAAGGCTTTTCTACCACTTTTCCACAGATAGTGGGTGATACGGTAACTTTGCAACGCATGATAGCCTTTCAAATACAGCAACGGCGTGGAGAACATCTGCACTGCCGGATCGCGTTCGCGCACGGCGAGCAGGTCGCTGGCGGCATAGGCGATCAGGTCGGGGTGATTTTGGTAAGCCTCTTCGATAATCTCTTTCAGCGCAATCGCCGGCATAATCGGGTTCGAGAGCTTGTTGGCTAAAATATAGCTCAGTGCCAAGCCGAGATCGTAGTGTTTCAAAATAGTGGCATGGAAAAAACTCGCCAACATCGGTTCGTTGTCCACCAATTCTTTGGCTTCATTGCGGATCGATAGCCATAAATCCAGTAGTTTTTGCGGAGAGATTTCGGTCATAATTCTCACTCTTTGCTATATTCTTCTTTGCGTTCACGCCCCAACAGCGCCAATGCTGCATCACGCGCATCTTTGCCGCAGAACAGCACTTGATAAATCTGTTCGGTGATCGGCATTTCGATCCCTTGGCGTTGTGCTAACAAATGCGCCTCTTTGGTGTTATAAAACCCTTCGACCACTTGTCCGATATTATCCAACGCTTGCTGGGCGCTGAAACCTTGCCCCAACATCAAGCCAAAGCGGCGGTTACGCGACTGATTGTCGGTGCAGGTCAGCACCAAATCACCTAAGCCCGCCATGCCCATAAAGGTTTCCGGCTGTGCGCCCAATGATAACCCCAAGCGGGTGATTTCGGCAATGCCGCGAGTGATAAGTGCGGTACGCGCATTGGCACCGAAGCCCATACCGTCGGAAATCCCGGCACCGATGGCGATCACGTTTTTAACCGCGCCGCCCAGTTGCACACCGATCATGTCGTTGTTGATATACACTCGAAAATTTTTGCTGCAATGAATCCGGGTTTGAACCTCACGTGCAAATTGGAGATTATCGGAAGCTAAGGCAATTGCAGTCGGCAAGCCGTTTGCCAGCTCTTTAGCAAAGGTTGGGCCGGACAGTACCGCCAGCGGATAGTGGCTGCCGAGCTGTTCTTTGATCACCGTTTGCAATAATCGTCCGCTATCCCTTTCTAATCCTTTAGTCGCCCAAATCAAGCGGCTGTCATCTCTCAGCAATGGCTTTATCTGAGCAATCACATCGCCGAATACATGGCTTGGCACTACCAGTAAAATATCGCGCGATGCCTGAATTGCTTTGCGTAAACTAGGTTCGATAATCAAGGAATCGGGAAAGGTAATATCTGGTAAGAATTGGTTGTTTTGCCGTTCATCCGCTAAACGTTGCAGATGATGTTGATCGTGTCCCCACAAATAAGTCGGGTAGCCGTTGCGCGAAAACGCAATAGCTAATGAAGTGCCGAACGAACCGGCGCCAAGCACGGTGATTGGGGTATTGGTCAGAGCGGTGGTCATATTCTTTCCTTGGTTAGTTTTTTTATTTTTAACGTTTATTTTATGGTTATTTATGTTATCTAAAAAAAAGGAAAATTTGATGGGTCCAGTGTATCGACTTCACTACGTAATATCCGTAATAAAATAATTTGTGTTTCAGTACGATAAAAATATAAATTGTAACGTTGATAGGGAAACATCAGTAGATTGGGTTTAATATCATTTCTGGCTGTTCCAAGTACCATATTAAAATCGCACAGTATGTTTAGTGTATGAACTAATCCGTTTTTAAATTTTTGGTTTGTTTCAGCAGAGAAATAGCGTCGCCCATATTCAGCAATTTCATTGAGATCTTGAAGGACAGCATTGGAACGAACAAGCTGGCGTTTATTCATGAAAAATAGCATCCAGATCAGCTTCCATATTTTCCCACTGTTCAAACCGGCTTTCTTCTGCCTGCTCGATTAGTGCGCGCAGTTTTATACGTTGCATTTCAACGGATTGAATTTGTGCAAGATAATCTTGTTTAGTCGTTGCTTGGATTGGGATTGGTTTTACAGACAAGGTCATTATTTAGTCCTCTCGCGTATAGTATTTCTATGTAATATCATACAGACGCTAAAAGTGCTATGCAATGATTTTGCAACAAGTGGGAAAGTTCTAAAACAAAATCGCAGACAATTGCCTGCGATTTTTATATATTGAGAAAATTAATGCTTAGTGCGTTGTTTCGGCAGCTGGTTCCGCAGATTCCTGCTGTGCTTGCAATTGTTGCATAAACAGCGCATCAAAATTGACCGGAGACAGGTTCAACGCCGGGAAGGTGCCACGGTTGACTAAGCTGGAGATCAGTTCACGCGCATACGGGAACAGCATGTTAGGGCATTGTGCGGTCAGACAGTGCGCCAGCTGTACGCCTTCCAAGCCTAATACGGTGAAGACGCCGGCTTGTTTGACTTCACAGATAAAAGCAATGTCGTTGCTGTCTTCCAAGGTGGTTTCGACGGTTAGATTTAAACAAACTTCGTATAAGCCTTCAGCCAGTTCAACGGTTTCGGTGTTTAAATCGAATTTCAACTGTGGTTTCCACTCTTGTTGGAAAATAGTCGGCAGATTCGGCGCTTCGAAAGAGACGTCTTTGACATAAATTCGTTGGATTTGCAGTGTCGGTTGTACGGCTTCTTCGTTATTTACTGCGTCTTGTGTGTTTTCATCAGCCATTGTCAGCTCCCTGATTTGAAATTTTAAGAATAAAGGAAATTAGTGTTTCACCAGTGGTAAATTGGCGCCACGCCAGCCACCGATGCCTTCTTTCAGGCTATAAACCTGAGCAAAACCTTGTTTGTGCAGCTGATTTGCCAAGGCTTCAGAGCCTAATCCACTGGCATCGACCACAATCACCGGAACCGCTTTATGTTTTTCCAAAATGCTGGCGGTACGGTTTTTAATCTCACTTGGTAACGCTTGCACGCTGCCGATGATGTGTCCGCGTTTGAATTCATCGTTGCTGCGAACATCAACCACCACACCGTGTTCTTTGTTGATCAGTTGCGTCAACTGCATATTGTTGATCACTTTGACTGCAGAGGTTGCCGATTTGGCAAAGGTGACGATCACCCCGATGAAAACCACGACCCAAGCCACGACCATGATTGTGTGATTGCCCGCAAATTCGACAGCCTTAGGGATAAAATCTTCCATTTAAATCTTAGTCCGTAAAAATAAATTAATGAATAGGTAAGCGGTAAGTATAACCGCTCTTGCCTGCTTTAACCAAATAAAACTAGGCAAGACTGTACAAATATTGTCAAATCGCACTCAACGGATACAAAAAACCGCACTTTGACCGATGAGATCAGCAAGTGCGGTTAGTATTACGTTATTCGGTTAAATTACAGATAGTATTTTTTAACCACTTTTAAGTTGTCATCCAATTGGTACACTAACGGCTGACCGGTTGGGATCTCCAGATCCATAATATCC
The DNA here is from genome assembly GCF_004342725.1 of Testudinibacter aquarius. Classification (GTDB taxonomy): domain Bacteria; phylum Pseudomonadota; class Gammaproteobacteria; order Enterobacterales; family Pasteurellaceae; genus Chelonobacter; species Chelonobacter aquarius. Next base: position 40,295 of record NZ_SMCP01000015.1, read on the forward strand.
GCATCGGAAATACCTTCAATATGTTTTGCCAACGCACGCAAGGAGTTGCCGTGTGCAGTGACTAAAACACGTTGACCGCTCAATAACGCAGGGGCGATTTGATCTTCCCAGAATGGCAACACGCGCTCTAAAGTTACTTTCAGATTTTCACCGTCCGGCACCACATCGCTTGGCAAATGGGCATAGCGGCGGTCGTTGTGTGCCGAGTTTGGATCGTCTTGTGGCAATAATGGTGGCAAAGTGTCATATGAACGGCGCCAGATGTGCACTTGTTCGTCACCGTATTTTTCTGCGGTGGCTTTTTTATCCAGCCCTTGCAATTCACCGTAGTGACGTTCGTTCAAACGCCAGTTTTTGACTTGTGGAATCCACAATTGATCGGCTTCTTCCAACACGATATTACAGGTTTTGATGGCACGGGTTAACACGGAAGTGAATGCAATGTCGAATTCGAAACCGGCTGTTTTCAATTTTTGTCCGGCAGATTTGGCTTCTTCGATGCCACGTTCGGTCAGGTTGACATCACGCCAGCCAGTGAATAAGTTTTTGGCATTCCACTCACTGAAACCGTGACGAATGAATACTAATTCCATAAAAAAGTTCTCCTGTTATAGGTTTTAAAAATAAATATGTGGCATTTATAGCAAATATTTTCCGAAGTTTAAATAGCTAATCCGGATCTTTGCTGATATTCTGCTGAGAATTGCTGATCTTTTGCAAAGAAGCGATTAAAATGTATTAATTTTGTTAGCATTAAGGTAAAAGGGAGTTAAAGCGCGTGCCGGTGCGGGGAGTAAACAACGCTAGAGATTTTTTTAGATATGCGATGACGCTGAGCTTATCGCTTGTTTTGGCATTTGTTTTGCTGGGTTATCCTGAATCAAGCCATGCCAACCAGCAAGATCTGTCTAAAATTCAGCAGCAAATTAAACAGCAACAACAACAGCTCTCACAGCAGCGCCAAGAGCAGAACCGCTTGCAACAAGAATTGAAAAAACAAGAAAACAGTATCAACAATGTCTTGGGCGAACTACGTAAAACCGAGCAGGATCTTGGTAGCCTACGGCAAAATATCCGTGAAACCGACAGGCAAATTGCGCGTTTGGAAAAACAGCTGGCGGCACAAAAACAAAAATTGGCGGAGCAGTTGGATTCAGCCTATCGAGCAGGTCTGAATCCGTCGGTCATTGAAAAAATGCTGTCGGAAAAAGCGCAAGAAAGCGATCGGATGTATGCGTATTATCAACAGTTCAATCGTACTCGCAGCGAGTTGATCGAATCGATCAAACAGACTCAGATCAGTCTGGAAAACCAAAAAGCCGAAGCACAACAGCAGCAGAAACAACAGCAAGCTATCCTGAATAAGCAGAAACAATCACAATCTTCATTGCAAAAAACACAAAATGAGCGCAAATCGACGCTAAATAAGTTAGATCGTTCGATTAAACAAGGCGAAAATCGGCTTGATGTGCTAAAAGAGAATGAAAACAGCCTGAAGCGCTCTATCGCACAGGCAGAGCAACGCGCGAAACAGCGTGAACAACAAGAGCTTGCTGCTTATCAAAAGAAAAAAGCCGAACAAGAGAAAAAGAGCGATAAGCCGTATCAACCGACTGAAACAGAGAAACAGTTGACCCGCAAAACCAGTGGCTTAGGCGCCGGCAAAAAACAATATGCCTTACCGACCAGTGGCAGCATTGCCAACCGTTTCGGTTCGGTACAAATGGGCGAATTGCGCTGGAAAGGCATTGTGATCAACAGCAACAACGGCGCAGCGGTGCAAGCGATTGCCGATGGGCGGGTGATTTTAGCCGATTGGCTGCAAGGTTACGGCTTAATGGTCGTGGTCGATCACGGAGCCGGTGATATGAGTTTGTACGGCTACAACCAGCGCTTGAGCGTACAAAACGGACAGTTCGTCAAGCGCGGTCAGAAAATCGCCGAAGTCGGCAGCAGCGGCGGGCAAGGCAAATCCTCACTCTATTTCGAAATCCGCCGCAAAGGCACACCGGTCAATCCGTTGAATTGGGTGAAGTGATGGCAAGATTACCAGATAGCCAACAAAATTTTTACGATAAGATTGCCCAGATTTTGCAATCTGCACGCACCCGAATCGTCCAGAGTGTGAATAGCACTATGGTGGCGACTTATTTTGAGATTGGCCGCTTGATTGTTGAGGAAGAGCTGCAAGGAAAACAGCGGGCTGAATATGGTAAAAAAATTCTAAAAGATTTATCGACCAAATTGACTGCTGAGTTTGGCAGAGGGTTTCCGGAAGATAATTTGGGTAATATGCGTAAATTTTATACGATATATCAAGCTCAAATTTCCGAGACACTGTCTCGGAAATCGGATAAAACAACGGACGTATTCAGTTTAAGTTGGTCGCACTATTTAAAATTAATGCGGATTGGCGATGAAAATGAACGGCGCTTCTACGAAATCGAATCTGCCAAAAATCATTGGAGTTTGCGCGAATTACAACGGCAATATGATACCGCACTTTATACACGTTTGAGGTTGAGCAGAAATAAATCGGAAGTGCTGGCTCTATCAAAACAGGGACTGCGTATTGAAAAGGCGCAAGATCTTATCAAAGATCCGTATATTTTAGAATTTATCGGTTTACCGGAAAGTGCGGTTTATTCCGAGAGTGATTTAGAGCAACGGCTGATTGATAAGTTAGAACATTTTTTATTAGAGCTTGGCACCGGATTTACCTTTGTTGCTCGCCAAAAACGAATTACGTTTGATGAAAAACATTTTCGTATTGATTTGGTTTTTTATAATCGTTTGTTAAAAGCATTTGTTTTAATCGATCTGAAAAATGGTGAACTAAAACATCAAGATATTGGACAGATGCAGATGTATGTCAATTATTATGACAGGGAAATCCGTTTGGCGGATGAAAATAAAACGATTGGTTTGATATTATGCCAAGATAAAAGCGAAGCGGTGGTGCGTTATACCCTGCCGGAAAATAATGAGCAAATTTTTGCCAGCCAATATCAAACTGTGCTACCAAGCAAAGAAAAATTAATTGCGCTATTACAAGAGAAAGAAGATTAAATTTTATTTATGTTAAAAAGGGTATCTCAAACCGCACTTTGCTGTTTTCTACTGCTGTCAGGCAGCGGTTTTGCGGCACGTTTGGCGATTGTGATCGACGATATCGGTTATCGTGCCGACGATCAGAAAATTTATAACCTGCCGAAAGAGATTTCGGTAGCGATTATTCCGTCGGCACCGAATGCGATGGCTCGTGCGAAACAGGCAAAGCAGCAAGCGCGCGATATTTTGATTCACCAGCCGATGCAGCCGAAAGCCAAAATGAAACTGGAAAAAGAGGGCTTGTTGCTTGGAATGTCCGCCGAACAAGTGGCAAACAATATTGAGTATGCACGGCAAAAAGTGCCGTATGCCATTGGTTTGAATAACCATATGGGCAGTGCTGCCACCGCCGACCGCACGTTGATGACTCATTTGATGCAGCAGTTGCAACGGCACAAACTGTTTTTCCTCGACAGCCGCACCATCGGCAGCAGTGTGGCGATTAAAGTCGCACGAGAAAATGGCGTGGTGGCGTTGGATCGGCATATTTTCTTGGATGACAGCGATGATTATGCCGATGTGCAGCGCCAGTTTAATCTATCGCTACAATATGCCCGCAAACACGGCACCGCAATTGTGATCGGACACCCACGCAAAAACACGATTAAAGTCCTACAGCAGGGCATTGCCAATTTGCCGCAAGATATTCAACTGGTCGGCATGGGCAGCTTATGGCGCAATGAGAAAGTGATTCCGCCGAAACCGTTTATTTTGTTGTTTAACGATTTACCGGCTTCGACCTCGGTTGCGCCTTTTATTAAATATCCGCTATTGCGCGGCGTGCCTGAATAATACTGAATAATACGTTGTTGAGCTATGGACACGGGTTGCTGATTTCTGCGTGTACTGCATTGATCTGCGCCAATGTTGCTTCACTTAACTGCACGTTAATGCTGGCAATGTTTTCGGCAAGCTGTTCGAGGCTGGTGGCACCGATAATATTGCTGGCGACAAAGCGTTGTTGGTTAACAAATGCGAGTGAAAGTGCGGTCAGGCTGATACCGGCTTGTTCGGCAATAGCGGCATAACGTTCCACCGCTTCAAAGGCTTTTGGTTTGTTGTAGCGTTTAAAGCGTTCAAACAGGGTTAACCGTGCGGTTGGCGGCCATGGCTGAGTGCGGTATTTGCCGCTTAACATGCCGAATGCCAACGGTGAATACGCCAACAAACCGACCTGTTCACGCAATGAAATTTCACTGAGACCCACTTCGTAGCTGCGGTTCAGCAAATTATACGGATTTTGCACCGACATCACTTGCGGCAAAGCGTGCATTTTGTGCAGGCGCAAGCACTCCATCACCCCCCACGGGGTTTCGTTCGACAAGCCAAAATAGCGGATTTTGCCTTGCTGTTGCAAGGTTTGCAGCGCTTCCAGGCTTTCTTGCAACGGAGTAATATCTGCGGCTTCATCCAGTGCGCTCAGCCCCAGTTGCCCGAAATAGTTCACTTGCCGTTCCGGCCAATGCAGTTGATACAGATCTAAATAGTCGGTTTGCAGCCGTTGCAGACTGGCCTCGCAAGCGGCAAAAATTTGTTGTTTGTTAAAGCGTGATCCGCCACGGATATAGTGCTGATTGTCATTGCCACGTGAGGGGCCAGCAATTTTGCTGGCAAGAATCAAATTCTGGCGCGGCTGTTTTACTAACCAACTGCCGATAAATTGCTCGGTTTTGCCATAGGTGCTTTGATTCGCCGGCACCGGATACATTTCGGCGGTATCAATAAAATTGATGCCTTGCGACACGGCATAATCCAGTTGTTGGTGCGCATCTGCCTCGCTGTTTTGTTCGCCAAAGGTCATCGTGCCCAAACAAATAGCACTGACGTGCAGCTCGCTGTTGCCTAATTGTCGATATTGCATCTTGTTTTCCTTATTTTTGCTTTCACTGAATAACCACGAAACTATAACAAATTTGTTTTACTTTTGTTGTGCTTTTTGCAGTGCAATGCCAAGTGCCGGGGCAGCGGAGCTGCCGTGGTTGGTGTCGGCAATCAAGATAAAACGGCTATTGATACCGTCTTGTTGTAAAATGATATTCAATTGTTCAACAGTAAGTCCTTGTCGGCGCTGTAAAATCCGTGCTCTTCGTGTCGGATCTAACTGCGGATCGGCATTCGGATTTTGCTCATATTCGCTTAAGGTTAGTGTCAGCGAATCCGGTTTATTTGCAAAAACAGTGGGTTTCTGTTGCAAAATCGCCCGATTACCCCACCAAAGTGACGGACTGGCGAGAATATATTCATCAAAGCGTTGTGGCTGCTGAAACAGACTGTAAAGCCCGAACAAGCCGCCAAACGAATGCCCGAAGAAGATTTGCTTCACCGGCGTGGCGGTATTGTGGCTAACTTGCGTTATAAAGTGCGGTTGCAGTTCATCGCTGAAAAAACGTAAAAAATCTGCGGCGCCGCCACCTTGTTGAAATTCGGCTCCACTTGCAGCAAAAGTGTAATCTCGGGTGCGTTCGGCAACAGCGTAAGCCCCCGTGGTCGGATAGCCGACGGCGACAATAGTCGGCAGCGGCAGGCTGGGATCAATCATTTGTAATGCCATTGGAAAATGGGCATTGCCGTCAAGCAGATATAAAATCTTAGCGCTGCTATGCTGTTTTGGTGTGGCGATAAACAGGCGATAATGTTTTCCTTCAAAAGTGCGGTTTTGAGTACTGAGGGTGAATAGCGCCTGTGGATTTTGAACCGCACTTTTGTTGCTGCTGTGCGGTTTTGGTGTGGTTTGGGGTGAAGTAGTAGTCATGTTGCAACCTGTTATGCCAAAGAGGATTAAACAAAGATAAAACAGTTTTTTCATGCGGTTAAACACTCAAATGAAGTTATCGGGCAAGTTCTAATAAAACATAAAAAATAATAGTAACAATTCTCATTGACTTAAATCAAATAATTCCTTTATGATATTTTTATTAATTTAGTCGAAAAGCGATTTTTTACATTTCGCTTTGTGCGAATTTTTTAAATAAAATCAAGCCTAAGGAATCTTAATCATGTCATTTGTCAAAAATAAAATCACTATTGCTATTTTATTGGCCTCTAGTTCGCTAGTGTTTGCCGATCAGCAGTTGGAACAAATTAATGTGACCGCTGAACAACAGCTTAAACAGTCTTTAGGAGTAAGCAAACTGTCAGCGGAACAGATCAGCAAAAGTGCGGTGACCAATGATATTTCCGAACTGGTGCGCAAAATGCCCGGTGTCAATTTGACCGGCAATACTGCAACCGGACAGCGTGGTAACAACCGTCAGATCGATATTCGTGGTATGGGACCGGAAAATACTCTGATTTTAATCGATGGCAAACCGGTGAGTTCGCGTAATTCGGTGCGTTATAGTTGGCGCGGACAACGGGATACTCGCGGCGATTCTAATTGGGTGCCGGCAGAGGAGATTGAATCAATCGAAGTATTGCGTGGTCCGGCAGCAGCACGTTACGGTTCCGGTGCGGCAGGTGGAGTGGTGAATATTACGACCAAAAAAATTAGTGAGGAGTTGAGTGGAGCGTTAACTTACTACACTAATCAACCTTTTGATAGCAAAGAAGGCACCACGAATCGGGTGGGTTTCAACTTAAACGGACCGCTGGCAGATGATGTATTGTCGTTCCGTTTATACGGCAGTGCCAACAAAACAGATGCCGATGCACAGGATATCAATACGTTGCAAAACGGCTCGAATGCGGCAGGCAGAGAAGGCGTGCGTAACCGTGATATTGCCGGACGGCTTGCTTGGAAAATCAGTCCGCAACAGCTGGTTACCGTCGATGCTTCTTATAGCCGTCAAGGTAATATTTATGCTGGTGACACCCAGCATAACAACCCGACCGAATTGACCGAAAATTTATACGGCAGTGAAACCAACCGCATGTATCGTCGCAACTATTCGATCATGCATCAAGGTGATTGGTCCTGGGGAACCAGTAAATTGATCGGTAGCTATGAGTACACCACCAATAGCCGCTTGTTAGAAGGTTTAGCCGGTGGCCCGGAAGGGCGGATCAGCGAGCTAAGTTATGATGACAGTAAACTAAAAAATTCCCGTTTGGCAGGCGAAATCAGCGTGCCGTTTGAATGGGGCGTGCCGCAAGTGGTCACTTTGGGTGCAGAATTTAATCACGATAGCTTGCAAGATCCGGCATCAATGCGACAAATGTTTGCCGATCGTGCGACTTTTGTCGGCTTGGAAAATTTGAATAAAGGCAAAACGGCGCAAGACAATTTTTCTGCATTTGTGGAAAATAATCTGTTGTTGAGTGACAGAATCAATTTAATTCCGGCACTACGTGTTGATTATAACAGTCGTTCCGGCAGCAAAGTGAGTCCGGGCTTGAATGCGTTTTATCACTTGGACGATCATTGGACGCTGAAAGGCGGGGTGGCACAGGCGTATAAAGCACCGAATTTATATCAAAGTACGCCGGGATATTTGTTGTTTACCCGTGGCAACGGTTGCCCGATAGGTGATGCGACCCAGTGTTATTTGATAGGGAATGACAATTTAAAACCGGAAACCAGTATCAATAAAGAGCTGGGAGTAGAATATAATTTGCGTGACTGGAGCGCTTCTTTTGCTTGGTTCCGCAATGATTACCGTAATAAAATTGCAGCCGGCAAGGAATTTTTGCAAAGTGTCAACGGCTATCAATTGCTGGAATGGACTAACATTCCAAGAGCGGTGGTTGAAGGCTTGGAGGGCAGTTTCACTATGCCACTGACGGACACTTTGAAATGGAGCAACAACTTCACTTATATGCTGCAAAGCAAGGATAAATCGACCGGCAATCCGCTGTCGATTATCCCGAAATACACTATTAACACCTTCCTTGATTGGCAGATCACACCACAATGGGATACACAATTGAGCGCCACGTTTTATGGACGACAAAAACCGCGTCAATATGCAGAAAATCGTACTGAAGCCGGTATGAATACCACCGGAGACATTTTGGATACCAGCACCACAATTGGCAGTTATACTTTGGTTGGTTTGAACACCGGTTATAAAATCAACAAAAATATTGATGTGCGGCTTGGCGTCAATAACATCTTCAATAAAAAGCTGTATCGCAGTGGCGCCGGCGCCGCAACTTACAATGAAAGTGGCACATCAGTTTACGGCAAGTTAAGTGTGAGTTTTTAGTCTTCAGCGATGCTGAAGGACATAAAAAAAGGCGGACTTTTCCGCCTTTTTTGTTGATTTTAATTCCGTTATTTTTTGCTGTTGACCGCACTTTGTTCCGTTGGAGTTGCTGTGCGTTGCGGATCGGTCGGTTTACGCCGTTTGCCGATGTTTTTGCTGTCGCGATGGCGCACTTTGACTTTTTTCTTCTCTTGCTGTTTTTCCGCTTTTTTCTCTTTTAAGCGGGCTTTCTGTTTTTTGCTGACGCTTTTTTGATCGCCGTCTTTGGGCGGATTGGTGCGGGGTTCAAGCCCTTCGACAATGCGTGATTTTAATGCTTCGTTGGTGTAGCGGCGGATTTTGCCCAGCAGTTTATAATCGTGTCCTTCCACCAATGAAATGGCATTGCCTTTTTTACCGGCACGGGCGGTGCGACCGATGCGATGCAGGTAAGTGTCGGCACTGTACGGCAGATCGTAGTTGAAAATATGGCTGATATCCTCAATGTCGATGCCGCGAGCAGCGACATCGGTTGCGACTAAAATCGTTACTACGCCGTTTTTCAGTTTATCAATCGCATTGTTACGTTGGGTTTGTGCCATTTCGCCTTCCAAATAGGTGCTGCGGATTCCACGTTTACGCAGGTTTTCCGACAGTTCGCGCACCTCTTCGCGCTTGCGCACAAACACAATGCCACGTTCAACCTCTTCGTTTTCAATCAGGCGTGCCAACAATTTGAATTTATGCTCTTTGCTGTCGGCATGGTACATCCATTGTTGGATTTTTTTGCGCTCACGGCGGCTCGGATCAGCGTCAATTTGCACCGGCTCATTCAAAATCCGCTCGGCAAAATCAACCAACAGCTCGCCCTCTAAGGTGGCTGAAAATAGCAGGGTTTGACGGCGCCAGCGGGTTTCGGCAGAAATGGTTTCCGCATCTTGTCCGAAGCCCATTTGCAGCATGCGGTCTGCTTCGTCGAAAATCAGGATTTCCACCGCACGGCAATCAAAATTTTCTTCTTTGATGTATTGCAGCAGCCGCCCCGGGGTGGCAACCACAATATCTTGATTTTTATTAAAAATTTCGCCGTGATTTTGATAAGCCACACCACCGGTGATAGTGGCGATGCTGAGTTTGGTATATTTTGCCAGCTCTTTGGCTTGCTCCGCCACTTGCATTGCCAATTCGCGGGTCGGGGTCAGCACCAACACACGAGGGGCTCCCGGTTTGCGGCGTGGGAAATCCAACAGATGCTGAATCGCCGGTAATAAAAATGCCGCCGTTTTGCCGGTGCCGGTTGGGGCAGAGCCGAGAATATCACGCGCTTCTAACGCATGCGGAATCACTTCCGCCTGAATCAGCATCGGGCGTTGGTAGTTTTTATCGCGCAGGGCTTTCAGCAGTTCTGGCGCTAAGTCAAATTCTTCAAAATGTTGTGCTGTTGTCATAAATTACCTCAATCTTTTTATGTGTTGATTATAGCCTGTTTTACTTCAGCCGTCTTAAATTTGTCTGTGGTAGAATTATCCTTTATTTTTTGTTCTCATTTATCAACAGACCCTAAGGATCTTCAATGTCGACATTCCAATTTAAACAATTTGCTGTTGCGCATGATCGTTGTGCGATGAAAGTTGGTACGGACAGCATTTTGCTGGGGGCGTGGGCGGAGACTGCTCAAGTGCGGTCGGTGTTGGATATCGGTTGTGGCAGTGGTTTGTTGGCATTGATGTTGGCGCAACGGTTGGCACAGCAGGGGGAGGATTATCATATCACCGCCTTGGAAATCGACTCGGCGGCGGCACGGCAGGCGGCGCAAAATATACGGCAATCAATGTGGGCGTCGCGAATGGAAGTGATTCATCACGATCTTTTTGAGTATGTGAGGCAGGTTAAACCGCACTTTGATCTGATTATTGCCAATCCACCGTATTTTAATGGCGGTGTGGAATGCCGTGATGCGCAACGGCAGACAGCACGTTATATGGCGCAACAAGGACATCTGGCTTGGGTGTTGGCGGCGCAGGGGATGTTAAATCCCAGCGGTAAAATAGCCTGGGTGTTGCCGTACGACATGGCACAGCATTTACGACAAGCACTATCGAAAACCGTATTGTATTGTGCTAAATGGGTTGAGGTTATCACCAAACAGGGCAAAGCGCCGCAGCGGGTTTTACTGGAGTTTAGGTTATTACCTGAAAGTGCGGTTCAACCACAAACAGAACGCAGTGAAATCACGATTTATCAGGCGGATAATCAATATCATCCGGATTTTATCAACTTAACCAAAGCATTTTATCTCAAATTCTGATACCGCACTTTGCTTTTGCTTAAACGGGCAAAGTGCGGTCAACTGTGTGAAGCCTAAATCCAATTTTCTAATTTAAGCGTCGTAATTCGTTGAAACTCTTTGGTGTTGTTAGTGACCAGCGTGCAGTCGAGCGCCAGCGCTTGTGCGGCAATCAGCATGTCTAAACTGCCGATCAGTTGTCCACTCTTTTCCAGATTATGTCGCAGTTGTGCGTAATGCCAGATTGCTGATTCTTCCAACGGTATAATGTCCAGTGGTGTCAGGAATTTTTGCAGTGCAATTTTATTTTTTTGCGAGCCTGATTTTTCAACTCCAAACGCCAATTCAGCAGCAGTAATGCTGGAGATACAAAGCTCACCTAGACGATAGGCGTTAAATTTTTCAAATACTTGTGGCGGTTTATGGTTGATAATGTAGATACAGATATTGGTATCGAGCATGTACATCAGAGCAATTCCTCTCGAACAGTTGCCGTTTGCTCGGCACGCGTTATTTCAAAATCAGTTTCAAATTCGTCGAGCGCTTCTGCCATCATCTGCCAAGGATTGTCTAACGGCAATAATAAAACACCATTACCGAAATGTTTAATGCTGACTTCATCGCCGTCGAAGCGATATTTTTTCGGCAGACGAACCGCCTGGCTGCGACCGGTGGTAAAAATTTTTGCGGTTTCCATTGTATATCTCCCCTTCTGATAGCTATCAGTAGTATATATCATATAGTGCGGAAAACAAGCGATGATGAAGCGATAGCAAATCGAATGTAGGATACCGCACTTTGCTTTTACTTACACGGGCAAAGTGCGGTCTTGAGTTAGCGTTGAATCGGGTTTTGTTTAGAGAGTTTGGTCCAGTTGTAGTAGCCGTAAAGCGAGTTGAGCAAATAGGCGGAGTACATCAGATACATCGCAGTGGTGTCTGCCCACAGGATAATCGAGAGAATGTTGATGATGATCCAAAAGTTCCACTGTTCACGATAGCGCAGCAGCATCAGCAATTGTGCCACCACGACCATCACGGTGGTGACGCCGTCCAGTCCGATAGAGTTGCCGTCGGTGGTTTTTAGAAATCCGATAAACAATGCTGAGCCGACCACTATGCAGAACAGTGTGATTAACCAGCCCTGAAAACTCAAGGTTTTTGCCAGCACACTGTCGTTGTTGTCGTTATTGTTCATGTTGGCTTTCCAAAGAAAATAGCCGATAAATTGCGACGGGATATACACATAAAGTGCGGTGCTCATTTCGCCATAGAATTTGTTGTCCCAGGATACGTAGAAATAGGTGTAGGCAAAAATCAGTCCAAAGAAATAGTTACTGATTTTTCCCTTACTGACAAATACCACACACAGCAAACCGCTGATGCCGGAGACCACCGCCAGCAGCGATTCCGGTTGATAAATGTAGACGCCGATTTGCAGTGCCAGAAACAAAAAAATCCAGGCGGCTTCAAATTTTGTCCAACCGGAAAACAGTTCGTTTTTAATCAAGGTCAGATAGTTCATAGGAAATCCTTTACAGGGGAAGTGTGGCTGAATTATAGCCTAGATCTTTTATTGACCGCCAGCGTAAAAAGGGCAAAATGCGGATCTTTGATATTTTCATCTTTTTTAGTGGAAAAGGGTAAACTAGAGGCGTAGTTTCATCTATAATCAGCGCCTTTTTAGTTGGATTAGAGTAAACAGTTTTAGAGAAAAGAGATGACGGCATTTGTAATCGGACAACGCTGGATCAGCGAGAGTGAAAACGGATTGGGTTTGGGGATTGTGGTCGGCATGGATCAGCGCACGGTGACATTGTTGTTTCCTGCCGCAGAGGAGCAGCGGGTGTATGCCTTTGCTTCTGCGCCGCTGACCCGGGTGCAGTTTAATCCGGGCGATAGCGTTAAGCACCATCAAGGGTGGCAGTTGCAAGTGGTGGAAGTGCATGAGCAGCAAGGCGTGTTGAGCTATCAGGGCGTACGCTTGGATAACGGCGAAAGTGCGGTGCTGCGCGAAATGGAATTGGATCATAAAATTTCGTTCAGCAAACCGCAAGATCGCCTGTTTGCGGCACAAATCGATCGCAACGAACATTTTAATCTGCGTTTTCAAGCGTTAACACATCAGCAAGCACAATTTCAATCGCCGCTGCGTGGCTTGCGCGGCATTCGTGCCGGTTTGATTCCGCATCAGTTGCACATCGCCACCGAAGTCGGTCATCGGATTGCGCCGCGCGTGTTGTTGGCGGACGAAGTGGGCTTAGGCAAAACCATTGAAGCCGGTATGATTTTGCAACAACAACGCTTCAGCGGCAAAGCTGAACGGGTGTTGATTATTGTGCCGGAAAGTTTGCAGCACCAATGGTTGGTGGAGATGCTGCGCCGTTTTAACCTGCCTTTTTCGTTGTTTGATGAGGAACGTAGCCAAGATTTTGATGGGCAGAATGGGGAAAGTGCGCAGCAAAATCCATTTGACACTGAAGCCTTGGTGATCTGCTCGTTGGATTGGCTGGTGCAGCAGCCGAGCCGTGCTGCCCAACTTGGCGCCAGCCAATGGGATATGCTGATTGTCGATGAGGCGCACCATTTGCAATGGAGTGAAAGCCAGCCTAGCGCTGAATATCAACTGATCGAAACCCTGGCACAGCAGATTCCGTCAGTGCTGCTGCTGACTGCGACCCCGGAACAACTGGGGCAAGAGAGCCATTTTGCCCGTTTGAAACTGCTCGATCCGGAACGTTTTTACGATTACACCGCTTTCGTGCAAGAACAACAGCAATATCAGCCGGTGGCCGATGCGGTCAATACGTTATTAAACGATAAGACGCTCAGTGCAAGCGAGCAAAACAGCATTGCCGATCTGTTATCCGAGCAAGACATTGAGCCGCTATTTAAAATTATCAACGGCAAGCAGTCCTCAGTCGAGCAGCAGACAGCGGCAAGACAAGAGCTGATCAGTAATCTGATTGACCGCCACGGCACCAGCCGGGTACTGTTTCGTAATACCCGCCAAGCGGTGAAAGGCTTTCCAAACCGCACTTTACACCAGATTAAGCTGGCATTGCCGAAACAGTATCAAAATGCACTCAAAGTGTGGCAGATGTTGGGCGAAGATGTGGCCGACGACGTGTTGTTTTACCCGGAAATGCTGTTCCAAAAACTTAATCCGAGCGCAGCATGGTGGGATTTCGATCCGCGTATTGAGTGGCTGCTCACCTTCCTGAAAAATCACCGTGATGAAAAAATCCTGCTAATCTGTCAACATGCGAATACGGCGATTCAGTTGGAACAAATCTTGCGTGAAAAAGAGGGAATTCGTGCGGCAGTGTTCCATGAAAAAATGAGCATTATTGAGCGTGACAAAGCCGCCGCCTATTTTGCGCAGCACGAAGACGGCGCACAAATTTTGCTCAGCTCGACCATCGGTTCAGAAGGACGCAATTTTCAGTTTGCTTCGAATTTGGTATTGTTCAATTTGCCGACCAATCCTGATCTGTTGGAGCAGTGTATCGGACGCTTGGATCGGATCGGGCAGCAACACGATATTCAAATTTATGTGCCGTTTTTTGCCGACAGCAGCCAGCAGCTGCTAGCACAGTGGTATCACGACGGCTTGAACGCTTTTGAAGAAACCTGCCCGATGGGCGCAGCGATTTTTGCACAACACAAAGTGCGGTTGCAGGCGTTTTTAAGCGAGACGGCAGACGGCGACGATTTTGCTCAATTTGTTAAAACCACGCGCCAACAGCGCGAGCAACTGAAATTGGAGTTGGAACAAGGACGCGATCGTCTGTTGGAACTGAATTCCAACGGCGGTGAATCGGCACAGCAGCTGGCGGCGGATATTGCGAGTAACGATGCAGCCACTGATTTGATTCAATTCAGCCTAAATCTTTTTGATATTATTGGCTTGGAACAGGAAGATCTCGGCGAAAAAAGCATTGTAATCCACCCGACCGGGCATATGCTGGTGCCGGATTTTCCCGGTTTGAAGGAGGACGGCAGCACTGTCACCTTTGATCGCCAGTTGGCACTTGCCCGGGAAGAACTGGAATTTCTGACCTGGGATCATCCGATGATTCGTAACGGCATTGATTTGATCACGGCCGGCGACATCGGCAAAAGTGCGGTTGCGGTATTGGTCAACAAAGCGTTGCCGGCAGGTACTTTGTTGCTGGAACTGATTTATGTGGTGGAAGTGCAAGCCCCGCCGGGGTTGCAGCTCACCCGTTTCTTACCGCCGACCCCGATTCGCCTGTTGCTCGACAGCAAAGGCAATGATTTATCGGACAAAGTGGCGATCAGCGCATTGCAAAAACAGCTCAAGCCAATCGGCAAAAATATGGCGAATAAAGTGGTGAAAATGACGCGAAGTGCGATTGAACACGCCTTGCAACAGGGTGAAAATCTGATCGCCGCCAAAGCGCACGCCTTGATTGAAGCGGCAAAGCGCAACGCCGAACAGCAACTGAACGGCGAATACCAACGTTTGACCGCACTGCAAGCGGTGAATAAAAATATCCGCCAAGACGAAGTCATCGCACTGGAACAACTGCAACAGCAGTCGTTACAGCAACTACAACAAGCCACGTGGCGCTTGGACAGCTTGCGGTTGATTGTCAGTAACAAGGAATAGCGAGAAGGAAACAGCATGGCACTGATTCATTACGATCCGCCGAGTGAGCCTTGGCTGGAAATTGTTTATCAGGATAACTATCTGGCGGCGATCAACAAGCCGAGCGGCTTGCTGTCGGTACCGGGTAACCGCCCGGAATATCTCGACAGCGCCACTACTCGAGTGCGGCAAAAGTTCGGCTTTGCCGAAGCAGTGCACCGTTTGGACATGGCAACCAGTGGCATTATCCTGTTTGCGTTAAGCAAAAAAGCCGAGCAGGAACTGAAGCGCCAGTTTCGTGATCGTGAAACCAAAAAGCACTATCAGGCATTGGTGTGGGGGCACCCTGACGCCGACGACGGATTTATCAACCTGCCGCTGATTTGCGACTGGGAAAATCGTCCACGCCAGAAAATTTGTTATCAAAACGGCAAAAGAGCGGTCACCCATTACCAAGTGCTGCAACGCTATCCAAACAACACTGCCCGTGTGCGTCTGACCCCGATTACTGGACGTTCGCACCAACTGCGGGTGCACATGTTGGCGCTCGGACATCCGATTTTGGGCGACAAGTTCTACGCCCACCCCGCCGCCAAAGCCCTGGCGCCACGGTTGTGCCTGCATGCCGAATCCTTGACCGTGACCCACCCGATCAGCGGTGAGCCGATAACCTTTGCGGTTGAAGCTGAGTTTTAGTTCCGCAAAGCGGGTAAAATTGGCTGAAATTATACTCAACTTGTATAATTATACATTGTGAGTATAATTTAGTATAATTTTATCCAGCCGGGGGGATTTATGCTGATTCGAGATCCACTTTATTTTCACCGCACCACATTGGCGGAAACGCTGTTAGCCAACTTTAAATCGGGTATTTTTCATGCACTTACGCTTTTTGCACCGCGCCGAATGGGAAAAACTCAGTTTTTGCTGAATGATGTTGCCCCGCTAGCAGAGGCGCAAGGTTTCAGCGTGTTTTATCACAGTTTTATGGACAGCGATAATGACTTTCGTGCTTCTCTACAACTGTTTTCTGAAAATAAAAACAATAAGGTGAAAGGTTGGTTTTCTCAAATCAAAGGTATTTCGATTGCCGGCAGTGGCGTTGAGCTGGACAAGCAAACGGCGGCTGAGCCGATCAGTCAAATTATCGCGCGTTTGGCAGATGAGAAAAAACCGACTTTATTACTGCTCGATGAAATTCAAGAATTGGCGCGCGGTGTGAATAATAGCAATGTGGTCGGTTCGTTACGAACAGGGCTGGATTTATATCGCGATAAAATTAAAGTGATTTTTACCGGCTCATCTACCAATGATTTGCGCGTGATGTTTAATAACGGCAAAGCCCCGTTTTTTCACTTTTCGCATCAAATTGATTTTCCGCCGTTGGGGCGTGATTTTTCCGATTTTTTAGCGGATATTTACCAGCAGAGAACAGAAGTATTCATCGACAAAACCGCACTTTATCAAATTTTTCTACGTCTGAACCAAACACCAATGTACTTGCGTCAGATCATTGAGCGGATGATCATTAATCCCGCATTAACGCTTGAACAAGCCACTGAAATTCAGCTGACTCAAAGCGGCACAGGTGCCGATTACCACAAAGTGTGGCAAGCATTGACGGCATTGGATCGGCAGTTATTGTTGGCAGTAGCTCAGGGGGAAACCGCACTTTATAGCGAACGTAACCGGCATGAACTTGCAAGTAGATTAGGCGTGGCAGAGGTGAAAACCTCATCGATTCAGGGCAGCGTACGTAAGTTAGAAAATCGTGAATTACTGACCAGAGATACTAAAAATAAGCAGTCTATCAATGAAAGTGCATTTAAAACATGGATTTTAGATCAATCGGTTAGTCAAAATTAGCTGAAATTATACTTGGATCGTATAATTATACTTTCTTCGTATAATTTTCGCTAAAATCAAAGAAAAGTGCGGCTTTGCTTGAAGCAACCGCACTTTCGCCGAAAAAATATTTCCCTAGACGAAAATCCTGTTATAATTCCGCTGTATAAATAAACAGTATTCAGCAGGCAAATATGGAATTTTCAGAACTTTTAGACGGTTTAAACGACAAACAACGGCAGGCGGTGGCGGCGCCGTTAGGCAATTATCTGGTACTTGCCGGGGCGGGCAGCGGCAAAACTCGGGTGCTGACCCACCGGATTGCCTGGTTGGTCGGGGTGGAAAATGTGCCGGAGTCGCATATTCTGGCGGTGACTTTTACCAACAAAGCCGCTGCCGAAATGCGCCAACGGATCACCGCTACTTTGCAGCGCGATAACGCCCAACCGTTATTCGGCATGTGGATCGGCACGTTTCACAGTATTGCCAACCGCTTGTTGCGTGCGCATTATCCTGATGCCAATCTGCCGCAAGATTTTCAGATTTTGGATTCGGAAGACCAAGTGCGGTTGCTGAAACGCTTACTGAAACTGCACAACTACGATGAAAAAAACTTTCCGCCGAAACAAGCTTGTTGGTACATTAATAATAAAAAAGACAACGGATTACGACCACATCAAATCGATGATCATGATGACCGCAGTGAGCGTGAGTGGATTCGGATTTACCAGATTTATCAAGACGCTTGCGATCGCGCCGGCTTGGTGGATTTTGCCGAAATGCTGCTCAGAGCCTATGAGCTGTGGCTGAAAAAGCCGCTGATTTTGCAACGTTACCAACAACGTTTTCAGCATATTTTGGTCGATGAATTTCAAGATACCAACAATATCCAATATGCGTGGATCAAACTGCTTGCCGGAGAGCACGGCAAGGTGATGATTGTCGGCGACGACGATCAGTCAATCTATGGCTGGCGTGGCGCAAAAATCGAAAATATTCAGCGCTTTTTGCAGGATTATCCCAACGCCGAAACCATTCGCTTGGAACAAAATTACCGCTCAACCGGCAATATCTTGCAAGCAGCAAACCAATTGATCGCCAATAACAGCGACCGCTTAGGCAAAAATTTGTGGACTGAAGGCGCACAAGGCGAACCGGTCGGGATCTATTGTGCTTTTAATGAGTTGGACGAAGCCCGTTTTGTGGTGGCACAAATTCAGCAGTGGCAGGAAAATGGCGGTCAATATAGCGATTGTGCGGTGTTGTATCGCAGCAACAGCCAATCGCGGGTGTTGGAAGAGGCGTTGCTGCAAGCGCAGATTCCATATCGCATCTACGGCGGAATGCGCTTTTTTGAACGGCAGGAGATCAAAGATGCGTTGGCGTATCTACGCCTGATTGCCAACCGCAATGACGATGCCGCTTTTGAGCGGGTGGTGAACACTCCGCCACGCGGCATTGGCGACCGCACTTTGGATACCTTGCGCCAGCTCACCAGAGAGCGGCAGATCACCTTGTGGCAAGCCACCAATTTGGCAATTCAGGAGAATAAACTGGCAGGGCGTGCAGCCACTGCTTTATTGCGTTTTATGGAATTGATCAACGCCCTGGAGCAGGACAGCAATGAAATGCCGCTGTTCGGGCAGACCGATTTTGTGATTAAACATTCCGGTTTGTACCAAATGTACCAGCAGGAGAAAGGCGAGAAAGGTGAAGTGCGGATCGAAAACTTGGAAGAGCTGGTCTCTGCCACTCGTGAATTTATCAAGCCTGACGAAGCTGATGACATGAGCGATTTGACAGCCTTTCTCACCCACGCTTCGCTGGAAGCCGGCGAAGGACAGGCAGATCAGCATCAGCCGAGCGTGGAGATGATGACGTTACACTCGGCTAAAGGGCTGGAGTTTCCGCGCGTGTTTCTTGTCGGGGTGGAAGAGGGGATTTTCCCCAGCCGCATGGCGTTGGAAGAGAGCGGTCGCTTGGAAGAGGAACGGCGTTTGGCATATGTCGGCATCACCCGTGCCAAACAGCAACTCACCATCAGCCACGCCGAAAGCCGTCGCTTATACGGCAAGGAAGAACGCCATGTGGTTTCACGTTTTGTCACGGAACTGCCGCCGGAGTGTATCCGTGAAATCCGCCTACGCGGCACGGTCACCCGCACTTTTAGCCAGTCTTCGAATGCAAGTGCGCTCAGCCATTCAGGAATTAATCTGCTTAACCAAAGCCAATGGAAAATGGGGCAGAAAGTTAGTCACCCGAAATTCGGCAACGGCACGATTATCAACGTCGAAGGCAGCGACAATAACACCCGCCTCCAAATCGCTTTTCAAAATCAAGGAATTAAATGGCTGATTGCGCATTTGGCGAAGTTGGAGAAAATATAAATAAATATCGTATTAGATTATTTAAAATGTTTGTTTGATGAATAAGATTCAAATGCCCTTGCCGTTTGTTCAAAACGGCTGTTTTCATCACGCAGTAAACTTTCGGCTTGCAGACCCAGTTGGCGGCAGAGGTTGCTGACGCTGAACAGCAATTCTGCCAGCGGTTTGGCTGCGTGATCTTGATTGGCGGCGACCGCACTTTTGATTGCTGCCAGTTGTTGTTCGGCTTGGGCGATAGTTTGTGCAACGGTAGTGGGTTGATAACCCAATTTCTTGGCACGTTTTTGCAATTTTTCAGAGCGCAGTAGTGCAGGCAGTGCATGCGGAACATCGTCTAACAATGAAGTCTGTTGTTTATTCAAGCGCTCTTGTTGTTTTTTGCTTTCCCAATTGGTTAACGCTTCTGCGGCGCTGTTTGCCGATTTATCGCCGAAAACGTGTGGATGGCGGTGGATCAGCTTGTTGCTTAAGGTTGCGACCACCGTATTAAAATCAAAATGCTGATCCTCTTTTGCCAACTGGCTGAGAAACACCACTTGCAGCAACAGATCGCCCAGCTCTTCTTGTAGGGCACTGAAATCTTCGGTTTTTAACGCTTCGACTACTTCATAGCTCTCTTCCAACACGCAAGGAATCATTGTTTGATAAGTCTGTTCCAAGTCCCAAGGGCAGCCGCCTTGCGGATTACGCAGTTGTGCCATAATGTCGAGTAATTGTTGAATCGGAGCAGTCATTGGGTTTCCTTATGTGAGACAAAAGTACGGTTTTGCTTTGAGTATAGCGTATCAGTATAACGCATGAAAAAACCGATTTCATTGCTGAAATCGGTTTTTTGTGTTGCTAACTATTTCGTTAGGATCGCTTGCTTCGGGCGATTATTTTGAACCCGGAATGCTGAAACGTTTGTTGAAACGCTCTACGCGACCACCGGTGTCAACTACACGTTGTTTACCGGTATAGAACGGGTGGCACACGCCACAGACGTCCAGATTGATATCGTGACCGGTTGTAGAACCGGTCTTGATGACATTACCGCAAGAACAAGTTGCCGTAATTTCTTTATATTCAGGATGGATACCTTTTTTCATGGAAAACCTCAGTATGAAGCCATATCGCTATCGGGAGCGTGCCCGACACCATATGTAGTTAATAATATGCGCAATGCGCAGGTGTTTTAAAGACGGCGGATTATACAGCATAACCTGCGGTTAAGCAATAGTCGCCAAGTTTTTGTAGCCGCACTGGTTTTATCAGCGGTGCGGTATATTAGGAAATCCGCTATAATGCGTTTTTTCCCAATCGGTGAGAGTATGATGCGTCTGGTCCGCGTTGCGTTGGCAATGCCTTTAATGCACTATTTCGACTATTTAATTGAGCCTTCCGCTGCGCTAGACATCGGCAGTCGTGTTGTGGTGCCGTTCGGGCGGCAAAAGCGGATTGCAATTGTGGTTGAATTTCCAGCGCAAAGCGATGTGGCGCCACAACAACTGAAGCGAATTATCAGTGTGCTAGATGCAACCTCGGTATTTAGTGACGAATTGTATGCACTGTTAAAATGGTCGGCGGGTTACTATCAAACCGGGTTAGGCGAAGTGTTGTTTCAGGCATTGCCGGTCAAATTGCGTCAAGGAGAAACCGCACAAAGTGCGGTTGATGCGGTTTGGAAAATTTTGCCACAGGGGAAAATCGCCTTGGCGCAAGGCGAATTAACACGAGCCAAAAAGCAGCAGCAAGCACTGCAACAACTGGCTGAAGCGGCTGAAAACGGCGTTTTACAGCGAGAAGCAGAATTTAGTCGTGCGATTTATAAAGCGTTGCTTGAAAAAAAATGGATTGCCGAGCAGCATTTGTTTGCTCAGCCTGAAGTTTGGCAAACCGCACTTCAACAACATAACTGGTTGAATCAGCAGGATAAACTGCGTTTGAATAAACAGCAGGCGCTGGCAGTCAGCGCAGTTTGTGTCAGTCACGGTTTTCAATGTTGGCTGCTGGACGGTGTCACCGGTTCGGGTAAAACTGAGGTCTATCTGCATCTGATGGAACATGTGTTGCAGCAAGGCAAACAGGTGTTGTTGTTGATTCCTGAAATCGGTTTGACACCGCAAATTGTGCGCCATGTAGAAAACCGTTTTAAGCTGCCGATCGATGTATTGCACTCTAATTTAACCGATTCTCAGCGGTTACTGGCGTGGCAACGTGCTAAGAGTGGAGAAAGTGCGGTAGTCATTGGCACTCGGTCTGCCTTGTTTACCCAATTTCAGGATTTGGGATTGATTATTCTCGACGAGGAACACGATTTATCTTATAAACAGCAGGATTCAGGTTGGCGGCATCATGCCCGAGATTTAGCAGTAATGCGGGCGAAAAACAACCATATTCCGCTGGTTTTAGGCAGTGCCACGCCGAGCTTGGAGAGTTTGGCAAATGTGGCTAGCGGTAAATATCGTCACTTGGTGCTGAATCAACGGGCGATGAACAGTGCAGTGCTGAACCATAAGCTGCTGGATCTTAAAAAACAACGGGTTGATCGTGGGCTTTCGGAACAGTTGATTGCGTTAATGCAGCAGCATTTATCCAAAGGCAACCAAGTGATGCTGTTTCTTAATCGGCGTGGATTTGCTCCGATTCTACTGTGCCATGAATGCGGTTGGATTGCACAATGTGAACAGTGCGATCGCCCTTTCACCTATCATAAAAAAAATAATATTTTAAGTTGCCATCATTGCGATCGAAAAACCAAAGTACCGCGACAGTGTGCCGTGTGCGGTTCTACCCATTTGGTGACTTCCGGAATGGGAACCGAGCAGTTAGAAGCGGTGCTGGCAGAAAAATTTCCGGATTACGGTATTGCCCGGATTGATCGCGATAGCACTGCACGTAAAGGTGCTTTGGAAGCGAGCTTAGCGCAAATAACAACTAAACAGAGCCGAATTCTGATCGGGACACAAATGTTAGCGAAAGGCCATCATTTTCCTGATGTAACCTTGGTGGCAATGGTGAATATTGACGGGGCATTATTTTCACAAGATTTCCGCAGTGAAGAGCGGTTGGCACAGCTGTATGTGCAAGTAGCGGGTCGTGCTGGGCGAGGAAGCAAAAGCGGTGAAGTTGTGCTGCAAACCCATTTTCCACAGCATCCGTTGTTACAAACATTACTGACACAGGGTTATAGCGCATTTGCACAACAGGCTTTGCAATTACGCCAAACAATGGGGCTGCCGCCTTTTTCGGCACAGGCATTATTTCGTGCCAAAAGTAAAAGCAATGAAAGTGCGGTCGAATATTTAACCGCACTTGCTGCTTTCTTCGATGATTTTTGCCGAAAAAATGCGATTCAAGGCTTGCAGCTATTGGGACCGATTGAAGCGTTGCAAACGAAAAAAGCCGGGCAATATCAGTGGCATTTATTATTACAACATTCGTCAAGAGCAGTGTTGCAGCATTGCCTGGCTCAATTTTCACTGCGACGCCATGAGCTGAATTTAAATCGGTACACGCGTTGTATTTTAGATGTCGATCCGCAAGATTTTAACTAGAAAACAGGATAATCACGATAGATGCTAGGCTTTTGCTGACTTTTTCAGTAAAATCTCGCTTTATTTACGATAAACGCTAATTTAGATAAGGTAATTTGAGTGGTTCAACGTGACTATGCTACTCGTGGCAGAGCAAAACCAAAGAAAAAAACAAATCGGGTAAACAAGGGATTGTTGCTGGTGATTGCCGCGGCTATAGTTGCTGTGTTTGCAGCGGGATTATATTTATTAAAAGAGAAATCAATCGAAAACGGTATTGTTGCCAATCCCGAAAAAGTTGAAGAGAACAATAAGCCGAAAAGCACTCTGCCTAGCCGTCCGGAGGAAGTGTGGAGTTATATCCGTGATTTGGAAACGCGTGAAATTCCGGTTGATAACAGTCAGAAAAGTTTAGATAAAGTACAAAATCTGACAGAAGAGCAGAAACGAATTTTGCAGCTGCTGGAACGGGATGCCCAAGTAACTGAGGTGGCAAAAGTGGATAAGAGTGCAGGAGCTCAAGCGAGTGCTGCAACGCCACAACAAGCTACAGCACAACGAGATGCAGCAGTTAATCCAGTTACACCAACGGAAAAAACAAAAACACAGCCGATAGCGAAAGCCACTGAAAAAACAGCTGAAATTGTTCAGGCTAAATCGCAAACTAAGCCACAAACAGAGAAGAATAGCACGGCAAAAACACCAAGTACGACCACGGCAACAACGACAGCAAAATTTGGATTACAATGTGGTGCATTTAAAAATCGGCAGCAAGCAGAAAACTTGCAGGCTAAGCTAGTTATGGCTGGTTTTGATGCAAGAATTTCCAGCAGCGCAAACTGGAACCGAATTTTTATCGGACCATTGGGTGATCGCGCCACTGCTAATAGTGGCTTGCAAAAAGCGAAAAGTGTTGCAGAATGTGTCGTTATCGGCATGTAAATAATTTTTTTGGATAAAAAAAGATCAACTGATAAAGATTCGGATCTTTTTATAAAAAAAGTATTGACTTAATTTTTGGGTGCAGTATTATGTGCCTCCTTTCCACGGGGAACTAGATAAGTGAACTGTTGAAATTTGTTCTTTAACAATATATCAGACAATCTGTGTGGGCACTTGTGCAAGACATTGGTGAAGTCTTACTGAGTTTCAGTGGGACGTAAAAAATAAACTAAA
>NZ_SMCP01000016.1 GCF_004342725.1 Testudinibacter aquarius
GTCGTTGTGAGGTGCGCATTATAGACATTCAGAAATTCTTTGCAACCCCTTTTTCTCACTTTTTTTCTGTTTTTTATCAAGCGATGGTTTTTTATACCAAGTCTGGGCAAAAATTATTTTTTATCTATATTTTAATATCGATCATAGCCTTTATTTCTACTGCTATAATGATTCATTGTTTTTAGGCAACAGATCAGCGACAATACTAGCCTTAACCATTTATTCATTTATTAGAGCCTATTTACATACAATGTCATTAAATCCATATCCACAGCAAGTCGATAAGCGCCGCACTTTTGCGATTATCTCACACCCCGATGCGGGTAAAACCACCATCACTGAAAAAGTTCTACTTTACGGAGAAGCGATTCAGACTGCCGGTACTGTGAAAGGACGCGGCTCCGGTCAACATGCAAAATCTGACTGGATGGAGATGGAAAAACAACGCGGCATTTCAATCACAACTTCTGTAATGCAATTTCCTTATAACAATTGCTTAGTCAATTTACTTGACACCCCCGGACATGAAGACTTTTCGGAAGACACTTACCGCACTTTGACTGCGGTTGACAGTTGTTTGATGGTGATTGATTCCGCCAAAGGGGTGGAAGAACGAACCATTAAATTGATGGAAGTCACGCGTTTACGCGATACACCGATTTTAACCTTTATGAATAAACTCGACCGTGATATTCGAGATCCGATGGAACTCTTAGATGAAGTCGAAAACGTGTTGAACATTCATTGTGCGCCTATCACTTGGCCTATCGGCTGTGGTAAATTATTTAGAGGAGTTTATCATCTTTATAATGATGAAACCTATCTTTATCAAACCGGTCAAGGTCATACTATCCAAACAGTCCGCACTATCAAAGGCTTGGATAATCCTGAATTGGAAAGTGCGGTCGGCAGTGATTTAGCCCAGCAACTACGTGATGAACTGGAATTGGTGCAAGGTGCATCCAACCCATTTGATTTGGACCTATTTTTACAAGGTCAACTAACACCGGTCTTTTTTGGCACCGCATTGGGTAATTTTGGGGTGGATCACATGCTGGACGGCTTAACGCAGTGGGCTCCCCGTCCACAACAGCGACACGCCGATCTGCGTGATGTTTCCCCTGCAGAAGATAAATTAAGCGGATTTGTGTTTAAAATTCAAGCCAATATGGATCCCAAACACCGAGATCGAGTTGCTTTTATGCGGATTGTCTCCGGAAAATACGAAAAAGGCATGAAAATGCACCATGTGCGAATCGGCAAAGATGTGGTTATTTCTGATGCGCTAACGTTTATGGCTGGTGATCGCAGTCACGCCGAAGAAGCCTACGCCGGTGATATTATCGGTTTGCATAATCACGGCACAATTCAAATCGGCGATACCTTCACCCAAGGTGAAAAATTAAAATTCAGTGGCATTCCCAATTTTGCGCCAGAACTGTTCCGTCGTATCCGCTTACGGGATCCGTTAAAGCAAAAACAATTGTTGAAAGGATTGGTGCAACTTTCGGAAGAGGGGGCTGTGCAGGTGTTCCGCCCGTTGATGAACAATGATTTAATTGTCGGTGCTGTCGGCGTATTACAGTTTGATGTAGTCGTTGCCCGCCTGAAAAGCGAATACAACGTAGAGGCTATTTATGAAACAGTCAATGTTTCTACCGCGCGTTGGGTTGAATGTGCTGATGTAAAAAAATTTGAAGAATTTAAGCGTAAAAACGAACAAAATTTAGCCTTAGACGGCAGCGATAATCTGACTTATATCGCCCCAACCATGGTAAACTTAAATTTAGCGCAAGAGCGGTATCCTGACGTTCAATTCTTCAAAACCAAAGAACATTAATATTTGAGAACATATCGCATCATTTTAATACTTATTTTTAACTGTTTTGGGCATCAATGCAGCAAGAAATGATGACCTAAGTCAAACTTTAGTTGAGAATGGTGCGCTTTTTATTTTCTTTATGTTATAGTTACGTTGCAATTCTGCAATTAATATTTTATTTTGTTTATCAAAAGTAAAATTCGCTGTCTTAAAAATTGAATGCCATAAGACAGTTTATAGTCCTTGTGATTTTATAGGTAAAAATAAATGCGTATTCCTAAAATCCTTATCGTCGAAGATGAAGCAGTTACCCGCAACACGCTAAAAAATATTTTCGAAGCCGAAGGCTACGAAGTGATGGAAGCCTCTGATGGTAATAAAATGCATACGATTCTATCTAGCCACTCCGTCAATTTGGTGGTGATGGATATCAATTTACCCGGAAAAAACGGGCTGATGCTGGCACGCGAACTACGTGAAAGCGCCAATACTGCACTGATGTTTCTGACCGGACGTGATAATGAAGTCGATAAAATTTTAGGATTGGAAATCGGTGCTGACGACTATATTACCAAACCATTTAATCCGCGTGAACTCGCTATTCGAGCCAGAAATCTACTGCAACGTACTATGTCAGAAAAAGATCAGCCAGTTTCTCACGAACATGTTGATCAATATCGTTTTAATGGCTGGATATTAGACATTAATAGTCGCACTTTAATTTCTCCTGAAGGCGAAAATAACAAACTACCGCGCAGCGAATTTCGTGCCTTGTTACACTTTTGTGAAAATCCAGGAAAAATTCAAACCCGTGATGATTTGTTGAAAAAAATGACAGGACGTGAACTCAAACCGCATGATAGAACAGTAGATGTGACCATTCGGCGTATTCGAAAACATTTCGAAGCCAATCCAGATACACCGGAAATTATTGCAACGATTCACGGCGAAGGCTATCGTTTCTGCGGTGAATTGGAATAAACTCAGACCGCACTTTAGATATAAAAAAACCGAGAATTAACTCGGTTTTTTCACAATGTCAATCAGCTTATTTTTTTAGTTTCAAGATAACGGTTTCACCCAATACAACCGTGCCACTCGATTTCTCAATACTGCTGATTTCATCCATGTTAGAAATAACAACCGGCGTTAATACTGATTTCGCTTTTGCTTCCAACAGGGCTAAATCGAACTCAATAATAGTGTCGCCTTTTTTCACTTCCTGGCCTTCTTCAGCAATACGGACAAATCCTTCGCCTTTAAGCTCAACAGTGTCGATACCAAAGTGAACAAATAATTCAACGCCTTCTCTGGACTCCATTGAAAATGCGTGGTTGGTTTCAAAAATTTTACCAATCACTCCATCAATCGGCGCAACAATTTTATTTCCAATTGGACGGATAGCAATACCGTCACCTACGATTTTTTCAGAAAAAACAACATCCGGCACATCTTCGATATTGACAATTTCACCAGACAACGGTGCATAAATTTCAACCTCAGCCCCTTTATTGTCTTTTGAACCGAACAGTTTATCAAATAAACCCATTTTACATTCTCCTCATTAAATCCATCAAAACATCAGTATTATGTTACCCGAAATTTCTTAATTTGTATCTAGTTTAAGCCATTTTCGGTTAAAAAAGCAGAAACTTTTGCTTCGATGCCTGCCGCTGTCGGCTGTTCCAGTACTTCTTCAGCCAAACGTTGCACATCTTTAAAATTGACACTACGAATCAATTTCTTGATTCTTGGTACTGAAATTGCACTCATGCTAAACTCATCAAGTCCCATACCAAGCAGCAGCAATGTTGCATTTTCGTCCCCGGCAAGCTCACCGCACATACCGGTCCATTTGCCTTCCGCATGAGAAGCATCAATGACTTGTTTAATCAAATTCAATACTGACGGTGTCATTGGATTGTATAAATGGGAGATCAACTCATTACCACGATCAACCGCTAAGGTATACTGAGTTAAATCATTGGTGCCGATACTGAAGAAATCGACTTCTTTTGCCAAGAACTTAGCATTGACGGCCGCAGATGGTGTTTCGACCATCACCCCGATTTGAATATTTTCATCAAATGCTTTGCCTTCGTTGCGCAACTCTTGTTTTAGCTCTGCCACCACCGCTTTTAAGATTCTGATTTCTTCCACTGAAATAATCATCGGGAACATCACGGCTAATTGGCCAAAAGCCGAAGCGCGTAAAACCGCTCTTAATTGTGCATTCAGAATCTCACGTTTATCCAAAGCAATCCGAATTGCACGCCAGCCCAAGAATGGGTTCATCTCTTTTGGTAGATTGAGGTAAGGTAGCTCTTTATCACCACCAATATCCATGGTGCGTAATACCACTAATTTACCTTCCATCGCTTCTACGACTTCTTTATAAGCCTGAAATTGCTCTTCTTCGCTGGGCAATTGATCGCGATCCATAAATAGGAATTCTGTGCGGTATAGCCCGACACCTTCAGCACCGTTACGGTGAGCACCGTCAATATCACGAATGGTACCAATATTTGCGCAAACTTCTACCCGATGTTCATCTAATGTCAATGCCGGCAAATCTTTCAATTTTGCCAATTCGGTTTTTTCTGCGGCAAGCTGCTGTTGTAAATTTTTTACGTTTTCCAGCTCGTTTTGCGTAGGATTAACCAGCACTTGGTTATTCACGGCATCCAAAATCAACATATCACCGCTGACAATGGACTTGGTGGCAATATTGGTTCCTACAATCGCCGGAAGCTCTAAGGAGCGAGCCATAATCGAAGTATGTGAAGTACGACCACCGATATCAGTGATGAACCCCAATACTTTATCCAAGTTCAGCTGTGCGGTTTCAGACGGCGTCAAATCATTGGCAACTAAGATAACCTCTTGATTGATTTCACCTAAATCAATAATATGCATACCCAAAATATTTTTTATCAAGCGGTTACCGATATCACGAATATCGCCAGCCCGCTCTTTTAAATACTCATCGTCAATTTCTGCCAACATCGAAACTTGTTGATCAATCACGCTGCTTGCCGCAAAATCAGCCGTCATTTGCTCATCACGAATCAACGCAATAATCTCTTCTTCCAGCTCTTCGTCTTCCAGAATCATCAAATGACCGTCAAAAATAGCGCCTTTTTCTTCGCCGAGTGTTCTGGTCGCTTTCTCTTTAATTGCCGTCAACTGTTCTACCGCACTTTCGCGACCGGTATAAAAGCGCTGAATTTCAGCGTCGATTTGAGATTCAGCAATGGATTTTGTATTTAACACAATTTCTTCTTCTTTTAAAACCAACGCCTTTCCGAAGACAATCCCTGGTGAAGCCAAAATACCTGAAATCATAATAAAACCTTTTCTTGGATAAAATTGCCGAAGCGAATAGTCCAACTATTCGCTGTTCATATTACGTTTGATTGCAGCCATGCGTTTTCACCTAGTTATACGGTGAAAGATCAAATGGTTTCTTATTCTAAGGTTGGAATCAATGCGACTAAATGTTCAACCGCTTTCTCTTCATCTTCCCCTTCAGCGCTGATAGTGATCACAGTGCCTTGCACCAGTCCCAGGGTTTGCAGTTTAAATAAGCTTTTTGCGCTTGAACTTTTGCCATTGGAAGTTACTGTAATATCCGAAGCAAAAGCTTTGGCTTCTTTAACAAATTGAGCAGCTGGACGAGTATGCAGGCCATTTGGAGCTGTGATGGTAACTTCTTTTGAGTACATAGTGATTTCCTTATAGAGATGAATAACATTGAATATAAATCAACATGTTGGTAACAATTACAAGTAGCATACGAAAATACCTACCGAATATCACCATTATTACAATTTTTTCATAATTATTTTACCGATTAAAATAATTAGTGGGGTTAGTATCAATATTCCACTTAAATAATCAAGCCATAACTGGAAAAAATATGAGTTATCGCACATTTTTTATTAAAATAAGTTCAAAAAACGAACAGATTTCACATTTTATAAACGAATTTAAACACTATATTAACGCCCTTTCTGCCCGCTAAAAACCGCCCTCAAACCTTAGTTTGTCACAAAATGCCGCCCGGCTTTATTCTCGTCCAACGCTACAATCAGACGATGGTAATTCTCGAAACGTAGCGGGTGGATTTTCCCCTGCTCGACAGCTTGTTGCAGCATGCAACCAGGATCATCCAAGTGCTTACAATCGCGAAATTTACAACCGCCCAAATAGGGCTGAAACTCACGATATCCATTGGTGATAGTATTACTATCCAAGTGCCATACACCAAATTCACGAATGCCGGGGGAATCAATCACCTCGCCACCGCACTTTAAACGGATCAAACGCGAAACCGTAGTGGTATGTTGTCCCAAACCGGAATTTTCACTCACCGCGCCGATGGGTAATCCTAAGTGCGGTTCCAAGTAGTTCAACAAACTGGATTTTCCGACACCGGATTGCCCGACAAAAATGGCACATCCTTGACTCACCAACTCAGTAAATTGAATCATATTCTCACCGGACTGTGTTGACAACATCAACACTTGATAACCAATATTACGATAGATATCAAAAAGTTGTTCAACTTCTTGTCGCTCATTTTCCTCGCATAAATCTACTTTATTCAATACCAGAATCGGTTCGATACCTAAACTTTCACAAACCACCAAATAACGGTCAATGATATTGCTGGAAAAATGCGGTAACATGGCTGACACAATAAAAATTTTATCAATATTAGCGGCAATCAATTTAATGCCATCGTAATAATCTGGGCGCGACAGCACATTTTTACGTGGCTGCACTGCCTCGACCACGCCGCTAATGCCTTGCAGCTGCTGGTGCCCGGCACGCCACAACACATAATCACCAACTACTAAATTACTGACTGTACGGCGTAGATTACAGCGAAAAACCTCTCGATTATGACCTTCAATATCCGCATGCAGCGCATAACGTGAGATCACCCGCCCTTGCTGAATCTCGCCCAGCATTTCATCTTGCCATTCCACGCTATCCCGTTTTTCTTTTTTACGTTGTTGATATTCACTCAACGTTTTCTGCTTGTTGGATTGGATCCTGCGTTTCTGGTTTTTGGTTAACTTTTGTTTGCTCAAAAAATTTATTACCCCTGATTATTTTTACGCTAGAATAACGCCTGAATTTGAATCATTAGGATACCTTATATTATGCAATTAGATAAACAAAATCTGATTTGGATCGATTTAGAAATGACCGGCTTAGATCCTGAAAAAGAGCGGATCATTGAAATCGCCACCATTATCACCGATAAGGATTTGAACATCCTCGCCGAAGGGCCGGTGCTGGCAATTCATCAGTCCGAGCAACAGCTCGCCGCCATGAGTGACTGGTGTGTCAAAACCCACACCGCCAACGGCTTGGTACAACGGGTGAAAGAAAGCAAGCTGACCGAACGTGCCGCCGAGTTACGTACCTTGGACTTTTTAAAAAAATGGGTGCCGAAGCACTGTTCACCAATTTGTGGCAACAGCGTAGCGCAGGATAAACGTTTTTTATTTAACTATATGCCTGAATTAGCAGATTATTTTCATTACCGCTATTTAGATGTCAGCACACTCAAAGAACTTGCCGCACGTTGGAAACCTAGCGTTTTAGACGGGTTTAAAAAACAAAATACCCATCTGGCTCTGGATGACATTCGTGAATCCATCGCCGAACTGGCGTACTATCGGCAGCACTTTATCAATTTAGCGTAATCTCTCTTTTGCTCACAAAATAATCTAACTTTATTTTGTGAGCCAGTTCTCATTGCTGTTATTTTCATCGTGACAAAAGCGCTTTTCTGTGAATACTCAATAACTGATTTTTCGTAATTTTCACCACTTATTTTGGGAAATAAATATGAAAATCTTAACCTTCACATTAAAGACTTGGTTTAATCAAGATCACAAACTTGCCTACCCGTTTCCATAACGACGATTCGGATAAATATCCTTTTCTCTTCAACATACGTCAAGATTAATTTGGCGCCATTGCACATCCTTTATTTGTTAACTCAACAAATAAGGGCTTACTTTATTCTAAAAAAGGATCATTATTATGAATCATTTTAAACATTTACCTGAACCGTTTCGTATCCGCGTGATTGAACCGGTGAAAACCACCAGTCGCGAATACCGCGAACAAGCGATTTTAAATGCCGGCATGAACCCGTTTTTATTGGACAGCGAAGATATTTTTATTGATTTATTGACCGATAGCGGTACCGGCGCCATCACACAAAATATGCAAGCAGCCATGCTGCGCGGAGACGAAGCCTACAGCGGCAGTCGCAGTTACCACACGCTAGCCGCCACCGTTAAACAGATTTTTGGGTATCAGCATACGATTCCGACCCATCAAGGACGTGGTGCTGAACAGCTTTATATTCCGGTGTTGATCCGTAAAAGAGAACGTGAAAAGGGCGGTAAGCCGGATAGCATGGTAGCTCTCTCAAATTATTTTTTCGACACCACTCAAGGTCATACCCAGATCAATCGCTGTGTCGCGAAAAACATTTATTGTGCCAATGCATTTAATACTGATGTTTATGAAGATTTTAAAGGCAATTTTGACCTTGCTAAACTGGAGCAAGCGATTATCGAAATCGGTGCCGAAAATATCCCCTATATCGTCAGCACCATCACTTGCAACTCTGCCGGCGGACAGCCGGTTTCACTCGCTAACTTGAAAGGTGCCTATGAAATTGCACAGAAATACCAAATTCCGGTGGTGATGGACTCTGCCCGTTTTGCTGAAAACGCCTATTTTATTCAACAGCGTGAAGCTGCTTATGCCGATTGGAGCATAGAGCAGATCACCTACGAGGCTTATAAATACGCCGATATTCTGGCAATGTCTGCCAAAAAAGATGCCATGGTACAAATCGGCGGTTTGCTGTGTTTCAAAGACGACAGCCTGCTAGATGTCTATACCGAATGTCGTACTTTGTGTGTGCTGCAAGAAGGGTTTCCGACTTACGGCGGCTTGGAGGGTGGCGCCATGGAGCGGCTTGCTGTCGGCTTGGTAGATGGTATGCGCCAAGACTGGCTCGCCTATCGAATCCAACAAGTGCAATATCTGGTGGACGGCTTGCAAGCCGTCGGCATTTATTGCCAGCAAGCCGGTGGACACGCTGCTTTTGTCGATGCCGGAAAATTGTTACCGCATATCCCGGCAGAGCAATTCCCCGCCCATGCTTTAGCATGTGAACTGTATAAAACCGCTGGCATAAGAGCCGTAGAAATCGGCTCGCTTTTGCTGGGACGCGATCCGCAAACTGGTAAGCAGCACCCTTGTCCGGCAGAGCTGCTGCGGCTGACGATTCCCCGTGCAACCTACACCCAAACACATATGGATTTTATTATTGAAGCATTTCAAAAAATAAAAGAAAATATCCATAATATTAAAGGGTTAGAATTTGTATATGAACCACCGATTCTGCGACACTTTACCGCACGCCTAAAAGAGGTTGATTGAATCGATTGATTGATAACCTGTTTTATTCGATAAAGTGCGGTCAGCGCAGCAATCAGACCGCACTTTCACCCGATTCTTGCGTTTATGGAGTGTTACACATGAAAAAACAACCTTCTTTAATCGGCGGTTCTTGTGTTATTGCCAGCGTTTGTGTCGGTGCCGGCATGCTGGGCTTACCCAGCGCTGGCGCCGGAGCTTGGACAATTTGGTCATTAATCGCAATTACCCTGACCATGTTAGTCATGACAATATCCGGTTGGCTGCTGCTAGAAGCCTTTCAGCACTATGATATCCGAGCCTCTTTTGACAGCGCCACCCGCGATTTATTAGGTAAAGAAATTAATTTTATCAATAATTTAGCGGTGTATTTTGTCGGCTGTATTTTACTATACGCCTACACCACCTCCTCGGGTCTAATCATCGCACAACTACTGGATATCTCCTCCAATATAGCTGCGGTTTTATTCGTGCTCATCTTCTCAGCTTTTGTGTGGTATTCCACCAAAGCTGTCAGCCGTATCTCAGTTGTGTTAATCGCGTTTATGATTCTCAGCTTCGTTTTCAGCATTTCCGGCATGTCGCTGCATATTGATCTCAATATCTTATTTGACCGCTATAGCCACGACAGCGAATACGCCCGTTATTTAATGGTATTACTGCCGGTCGCACTGACCTCCTTTGGTTACCACCACTCGGTTGCCTCAATGCGAATTCATTATGGTGAAGAGCGAAAAGCACAAAAAGCGATTCTGGGTGGCACGCTGATCGCACTTGGATTTTATGCGCTTTGGCTGTTCAGCATTTTTGGCAATTTACCGCGCGATCAATTTGCGCCGGTGATTGCACAAGGCGGCAACGTCGACGCTTTATTAAACGCCCTAAGTGCGGTCATCGACTCGCAACAAGTCAGCCATGCAATCCATGTATTCTCGATGGCGGCAATTCTCTCCTCATTTATCGGCGTTGGACTGGGATTATTCGATTTTTTGGCAGATTTTTTCCAATTCGACAACAGCCGTAAAGGGCGAAGCAAAACTTGGCTACTGACCTTTCTGCCGCCATTGATCATGTCATTACTGTTTCCGTTCGGATTTGTGATGGTCATCGGCTATGCCGGCGCTGTCGCAACCATTTGGACTTGCATGACACCGGCACTGCTCGCCAGAAAATCGCGTCAATTGCATCCTGAAGACAGCGGTTTTAAGGTAAAAGGTGGCAAGGTCACTATCTATTTGGTAATGTTATTCGGGCTGTTGGTCGCGGTGTTCCATGTTTTGGCGATGCTTGGCAAATTACCGAATTACCTCGGATAATGCCCTATAAGCGTTTTGGATTATCAAACATCAACAACCCCTAATAAGGCATTTTGCTATCGCTCACGGTTTTTCAAGTAAAATGCCTTAATTTCCATCAATCAAAAACTTTTTTTTAAATTTGGGCTTGCAGGCAAATTATTTTTTTGTATAATGCACCCCACTGATAACGTCAGTACCTATCTTAAATGCGGGAATAGCTCAGTTGGTAGAGCACAACCTTGCCAAGGTTGGGGTCGCGAGTTCGAGTCTCGTTTCCCGCTCCAAATTTTCAAATAACTCTTTTTTCTATATTATCTATTTTAAACACTACTTGCAGCAAAAGTGCGGTTTTGATCGTGCATTGCCACTCAAATTCCTCTATGATTAACATTCCGATTCACCACTTATATAATATCTATTATCTGCTATGCCGTTATTGCACAACCCAACTTACACCACCCAATTCGATAATGAAGCGCAATTACTTGAGTTTGCCGCTCATTTAAGCCATCTACTGACACAATCTAGCGCACTAGAACAAAACAACGGTTTTGTTGTCTATCTATATGGCGATCTGGGTGCAGGGAAAACCACCTTCAGCCGTGGTATAATTCAGGCAATGGGGCACAGCGGCAATGTAAAAAGCCCGACCTATACCTTAGTGGAAGAGTATCATTTGGCAACAGCAGCCATCTATCATTTCGATCTTTATCGTTTGGCGGATCCTGAGGAGCTAGAATTTATGGGTATTCGCGATTACTTCCAATCCGGCTCGTTGCTGTTATTGGAATGGCCGGATAAAGGCGGTGGCATGATCCCAACAGCCGATCTCAGCCTGCGTCTGAGCTATCTGGCACAAGGACGAGAATTATCTCTGACTGCACACAGCGCTATTGCGCAACAAATTATTTGCCAACTGCCGTAAAACTACGGAAAATAGACGGCTTGAACATAAAACGACCTGACGAAAGATCATAGAATGAAAAAAACCGCTTTATTTTTAACCTACCTGTTAACATTATTATTGGGTTTAATCAGTTTTGCCGCCAATGCCGGCACGTTGACCTCAATTGAGGTCAAAAATGCGGCTAAAAGTACCAAGATCGAATTTTCTTTCTCGTTGGCAACCAAATACAGCTATTTCACA
Source organism: Testudinibacter aquarius (assembly GCF_004342725.1). GTDB lineage: Bacteria > Pseudomonadota > Gammaproteobacteria > Enterobacterales > Pasteurellaceae > Chelonobacter > Chelonobacter aquarius. The sequence continues at coordinate 11,747 of NZ_SMCP01000016.1, forward strand.
CTGCAAAATCCGGAACGCTTAGTCATCGATTTTGCCAACAGCCAAAGTCATGCCAATCTGCTGCCGAAAAAAATCAGTGGCAGTGTTGCAACCAATTTGCGCACCAGCAATCCACCACGCTCTTCAACCCTGCGGGTGGTTTTAGAGCTTAGTCAACAAAGCAATTTCAAATTTCAAAATAACGGTAAAAAAATCATCCTGTCACTGGATAATCCAGTCGGCAAAACCACAACTGCGTCACCGAATAAACCGGCTGCCAAATCGACAAGCACCAAAGCAACAAACAAGAATACCAGCAGCAATAACAATAAGTCCGTCCGCAGTTCTGCTTCACGCAGTGGAGTCTTTATCATTGCGATTGATGCCGGGCACGGCGGGAAAGATCCGGGCGCTATTGGCACCGGTTTAGGGCTGCGTGAAAAAAATGTCACTTTACAAATTGCGAAAGAGTTAAAAGCGCTACTCGATAAAGATGCCCGTTTTAGAAGTGTGTTGACCCGCACCGGCGACTATTACATTTCAGTGCCTGACCGTTCTGAAATTGCACGTAAAAACAAAGCGAATTATTTGATTTCAATCCATGCCGACTCCAACGGTTCTTCGTCACTGCGTGGCGCTTCGGTTTGGGTGTTATCAAACAAACGCGCCAGCAGCGAAATGGGACGCTGGTTGGAAGATCACGAAAAGCAATCAGAACTGCTCGGCGGCGCTGGTAATGTGCTGGCTTCTCATGACGAGAAATACTTGAACCAAACCGTATTGGATCTGCAATTCGGGCATTCACAACGGGCTGGTTACCAACTGGGTCAATCCATTTTGAAACGTTTCGGACGTTTTGCCAAATTGAGTAAAAATGTACCACAACATGCGAGCCTCGGCGTGTTGCGCTCACCGGATATTCCTTCGGTGTTGGTCGAAACCGGTTTTTTATCCAACCATGAAGAAGAGAATAAATTAGCCACGCCGGCTTATCGCCGCCAGATTGCCAATGCCATCTATCTCGGTTTAATTGATTATTACAACAGTAGCGGTGAAGCCATCAATAGTAAAAGCGCCTCCAGCAGCGGTAAAAGTGCGGTCAGCAGCAATACGCCGGCTTACCATACCGTGAAAAACAACGAAACCTTGGGTGCCATTTCGATCAAATATAATATAAAGCTGCGTGAATTACGCCGTTTGAATAACTTAAACAATGATAATGTGCGTGTTGGGCAGAAAATTAAACTGCGCGACTAAACCGAAAAGAGTGAAATAGCCATGCCGATTCAAATTCTTTCGCCACAACTCACCAATCAGATCGCCGCCGGCGAAGTGGTAGAGCGTCCGGCTTCGGTGGTGAAAGAGCTGGTTGAAAACAGTTTAGACGCCGGTGCTGACGAGATTCACATCGAAATTGAAAATGGCGGCGCCGGGCTGATCCGTATTCGTGACAATGGTTTTGGCATTGCAAAAGCAGAACTGGGATTAGCTTTATCTCGTCACGCTACCAGTAAGATCAGTACCTTAGAAGATCTGGAAGCCATTTTAAGTTTAGGTTTTCGCGGCGAAGCCCTTGCCAGTATCAGCTCGGTCTCACGCTTGACCTTGACCTCTCGCCCGCCGCAACAAGCGGAAGCATGGCAGGTTTTTGCACAAGGTCGGGAGATGGAAACAACGATACAACCTGCCGCCCACCCAGTTGGCACTACTGTCAATGTGGCAAACCTATTTTTTAATACGCCGGCACGCCGCAAATTTCTTCGTACCGAAAAAACCGAATTTAACCATATCGACGAAGTCATCCGCCGAATTGCGCTGGTCAAACCGCAAACTGCATTTATCCTGAGCCACAACGGCAAAGTGGTGCGTCACTATCGCAAAGCAGTCGATCCACAACAAAAAATTAAACGCCTCGCAGCAATTTGCGGGCAGGATTTTGTCAACCACGCCTTGCAAATTGATTGGCGCCATAATGATTTACATCTTTATGGCTGGGTGGCAGACAGTGGTTTGTTACGCCCACAAAATGACCTGAATTACAGCTATGTCAACGGTCGTATGATGCGTGATAAAACCATCAACCACGCGGTACGCCTTGCTTACGGCGAACATATCCCCAGCGAAAGCTATCCGGCGTTTGTGCTGTTTATCGATTTGGATCCGTCGCAAGTGGATGTCAATGTGCACCCGGCAAAACACGAAGTGCGGTTCCACCAAAACCGTCTGGTACACGATTTTATTCATCAAGGCATATCGCATGCGCTCGAATCAGCAACTGAATTGGATTTTGGCGAACACACCAGCAACCCGACTGCCAACACCACTCGAGCAGCGGCTGGAGAAAATATTTTTGCCGCCGAAACGCAAAATAATAGAAACGCTAATATTGAAAAACCGCAAATTGAAAAACAAAAAAGTGCGGTCGCTGAACCAACAGCCATCTATACTCCCCGCGAGCAGCAAAAAGCAGCTACTCCACCTTTTGAACGCTATAAAACGCCTTATACCAAAGCACATGGAACGGCTTACCAAGCCTTATTACACAACGAAAAGCCAACCTCTGAAACGCGTTATCATCCCGTAGTTGATAAGCCGGAAACACCACATTTGCGTTTGCTGACGTTATTAACCACCGAGCAATTGATTTTATTACAGCAACAGCAACAGCTTTACCTTGTTTCAGCCAAGGCGTTACAACGCACAAAACTTCGCCTGACGCTGACACAAAACGAAATTCAAACTCAGCCGCTGCTGATTCCATTGGTGATTCATCTCAGCCCTGAACAGACCCGACACTGGCAACAGCAAAAACCGCACTTTGCCCGCTGCGGTTTTGAAATTACCCAATACGGCAATGCAGAAAAAAGCCGCCTGACCCTGAGTGCAGTTCCGACATTGTTACGGCGGCAAAACTTGCAAACTTGTTTAGTGAGCCTACTGAATCAGCCGCTCGACCGTTTTGAGGATTTTCTCAAAACCTTAGTGGATAGTCTCGATTTAACGCCGATGCAGTCGCTGGCTGATGCCGCCAATGAGTTTGCTACTGTCGAACAACTGGCAACCAATCAAACGGAACAGATTAAACATTTGCTGCGGCCCCTCGATCTACAACCTTATTTAACCGAGGAAAATCCGAGTGAATGACAGCCAAATCTCCGCCGCTGATAATCCAAAACCGACGGCGATTTTTTTAATGGGGCCGACCGCTTCCGGCAAGACCGATCTGGCGATTCAATTGCGCCAACAACTGCCACTGGACGTCATCAGTGTCGATTCCGCCTTGATTTATCGTGGTATGGATATCGGCACCGCCAAACCTACGCCACAAGAGCTGGCACGAGCACCACACCGCTTGATTGACATTAAAGATCCGGCAGAAAGTTATTCCGCTGCCGATTTTCGTCACGACGCCTTGCGCGAAATGCAGCAAATTACTCAGCAAGGCAAAATACCGCTGTTGGTCGGTGGTACGATGTTGTATTACAAAGCCTTACTCGAAGGATTATCACCATTGCCAGCGGCGGATGACAAAGTGCGGTCTGAGATTGAACAAATTGCCAAACAACAAGGTTGGGCATATTTGCACCAACAACTGCAGCAAATCGATCCGGTTGCGGCGGCACGCATTCATCCCAATGATCCGCAGCGGATTAACCGTGCGTTGGAAGTGTATTATATCAGCGGCAAAAGCATGACCGAGTTGACCGAAACCGCCGGCGAAAAATTGCCTTATCAGATTTTGCAATTTGCCATCGCTCCGCAAGACCGAGCGGTATTGCATCAACGTATCGAACAACGTTTCCATAACATGATTGCGCAAGGGTTTGAGCAAGAAGTACAAAAGTTGTACCAGCGGCAGGATCTCCATTTAGATTTACCCTCGATCCGCTGTGTCGGCTATCGCCAAATGTGGGAATATTTATGCGGTGATTACGACCAAAAAGAGATGATTTATCGTGGAATCTGCGCTACCCGTCAACTGGCAAAACGGCAAATTACATGGCTGCGTGGTTGGAAATCTGAAATTCACTGGCTGGATAGCCTGAATATTTTACAGGCAAAACAAAAAATCATCCGGATTTTGCAAGAAACATCATCCCGTTAGCGCCTGCCTGATGACATTATCAAATAAAATTGTTATATTGAAAGCAGGAGACAGACAAGACACCAAGCCGTCATTTCCTGCTCAACCTATTACGCTTGGTACACCATTATAAAAATTCACTATAACTACAAATATGAGGAATCCAACGATGGCAAAAGGACAATCCCTACAAGATCCTTACTTGAATTCACTACGCCGTGAGCGTATTCCCGTGTCGATTTATCTGGTCAACGGTATCAAATTACAGGGACAAATCGAATCATTTGATCAATTTGTTATCTTGTTAAAAAATACCGTCAGTCAAATGGTTTACAAACATGCGATTTCTACCGTCGTGCCGGCTCGTTCGATTTCGCACCACAATAATTCGCAATCGTCTGCAACGACGAATGACAATAAAGTCGAAAACGACGACAACCAATAGCCGTTGATGGACAAACCATTTGATCGATAATGATAACAACAGCGCTCTCAGTGACACCAAACAGAGCGCTATTTTCGATTGTACCATCGGTGCAGCCAAAGGTGTTCGGGAGCAGTTGCTGGAAAACGAACGTGCCATTTTGGTGCATGTTTTTTTCTCACAGCAAAAAGATCTGGACAACATCGAAGAGTGTCGTCAATTGGCGGCGTCTGCCCAAGTCGATGTGGTCGAGGTACTGACTACTTCTCGCTCTGCGCCACAAGCCAAATACTATCTCGGCGAGGGCAAAGCAGAAGAAGTGGCAGAAGCGGTCAAACTGCATAATGCCGACATTGTGTTGGTCAACCATATCCTCAGTGCGGCACAAAACCGTAATTTAGAACGTTTATGCGGCTGTCGGGTAATTGACCGTACCACGTTGATTTTAGATATTTTCGCCCAACGTGCCCGTTCCCATGAAGGCAAATTACAGGTTGAATTGGCGCAACTTAAACACATTTCTACCCGTTTAATCCGCGGCTGGACCCATTTGGAACGCCAAAAGGGCGGTATCGGCTTACGTGGCCCCGGAGAAACCCAACTGGAAACCGACCGTCGCTTGATCAAAGTGCGGTTAAGCCAATTACAGGCGAAACTGGCGAAGGTCACTCAACAGCGCAATCTCAATCGTCGAACTCGGCAAAAAGCCGAAATTCCGACACTTTCACTGGTCGGTTACACTAACGCCGGCAAATCCACCTTATTCAATGCCCTGACCACCGCCGAGGTTTATGCTGCGGATCAACTGTTTGCTACACTCGATCCGACGCTACGCAAGCTGAATATCGACAATGTCGGCACCACTATTGTTGCCGATACCGTCGGTTTTATTCGCCATTTGCCGCATGATTTGGTCGAATCCTTTAAATCCACCCTGCAAGAAACCACCGAAGCGACGTTACTGCTACATGTGATTGATGCCTCAGATGAACGACGTCAAGAGAATATTGAAGCGGTGAACTCGGTATTGGAAGAGATCGGTGCCGAAAACGTGCCGGTGCTGCTGGTGTTCAATAAGATTGATCAGTGTGAAAACGTAGCACCGCATATCGAATATGATGATCAAAACAAGCCAAGTGCGGTCTACCTTTCTGCCCAACATGGTGATGGAATTGATCTACTGCTGGAAGCGATTCGACAACGACTCGAAAACCAAATCTTACGTTTACAATTGCTATTACCGATAACGGAAGGAAAAGTAAGACACTTATTTTATCAAAACCACTACATTCAGACCGAAAACATCACTGAGAACGGTGAATTTTTCATTACATTACAAATTGATAGCAATAAATGGCAGCAACTTACCGCCCACTACCCTGATTTAATAAACTATATTAAATAATTTTCTTTTGCTTTCATTTGGCAAATTCGTTACACTCACGCCCAGTTAAAAATCACGATAAAAACGTTATCACTATCACAAAAACAAGCTAAATTTTAGCCAAATTTGTGATTAGGTACACTTTTTATAAAAAAGCACTTTACTTCATAAATGAAGCCATTCAAAATTTAATCGAAAGAAAACGAAAACGTATTCGATTCTTTCGTAAGGGGTTGAAAATGACAAGTACTGTGGAAAGACGCTCGCAAATTGTACAAATTGTGAATACTCAGGGCAGCATTCGAGTGGAAGCACTCGCACAGCTGTGCTCGGTATCCAGCGTTACTATTCGCAGTGATTTGAGTTATCTGGAAAAACAGGGCTATCTACTGCGTTCACACGGCTTTGCTTTGCCTAATAACCGGATCATGCATGAATTATCCATAAAAGAGAAACGCAGCCAGCATGCCGATGTCAAAAGTTTAATCGGGCAAGCTGCGGTGAAACAGATTCAAAACGGGCAATCGATTATTCTGGATTCCGGTACCACCACCAAAGAAATTGCGGCAAATATGCAGCATCTCAATGATGTGGTAGTAATGACCAGCGGTTTGGATGTAGCGATGGAACTGGTGAGTGCCGATGGCGTTCAGGTTCGTATGCCCGGTGGGATCTTAAGAAAAAATGCGCTCTCTTTTTCCGGAATTTCTGCAGAGAAGAGTTTAGAAAACTATTTTTTTGACAAGGTATTTTTAGGCGTAGACGGCTATGATTTAAAAGTCGGGATTACCACGCATAATGAGCAAGAGGCGAATTTAAATCGTCTGATGTGTGATATTTCAACACAAATCATCGTAGTGACCGATTCCAGTAAATTTGGTAAACGCAGCTTTCATGTGATTCGCGAGTTCAGCGGAATTGATATGCTGATTACCGACAGCGGCATTCCGCAAGAATATTTACAGGCTTTTCAGGATCAAGGCGTCGAGGTTATCTTAGCTGATACAAAATAGCGCTAAGCAGTAAATACTTTTCTCAACACCATGGCTGGCCCCTTACCAGACACGACATCAATTTATGTCTAATCAATTAAGGAGTTATCATGGAATATTTGGGTCTGAAAACAGAATTACTTGAACAAGCTCAAGCGTTTTGGACTGCAAAAGAGATCTGCCAGCAACCGGATTGCTGGCAACAAACAATGGCGCTGATCGATAACCAACGCCAAGCTATTGACCATTTTCTCGCACCACTCTTTGAGAAAAAAGCCTTACGCATCATTTTGACCGGCGCCGGTACTTCCGCCTTTTCTGGTGAGGTATTAGTGCCGTTTTTCAACCAATTGACCAAACATCAAGCTGCTGCCATTGCCACCACTGATTTGGTTTCTAACCCCTATCAATATCTGGACTCTGATACACCGACGTTACTGATTTCATTTGCCCGCTCCGGCAACAGCCCGGAAAGTGCCACAGCAGTACAATTGGTCAACCAAGTGGTGAAACACAGTTACCATTTAATCATCACCTGTAATCAACACGGCAAGCTCTATCAAGATTATCATCACTGCGATAATGTTTATGCACTAGCACTGCCGCCACAAACCAATGATAACGGCTTTGCAATGACTTCCAGCTTCTCGTCAATGACGCTAGCCACGGCAATTATCTTCTTGCAACCGCACTTTGCCCCGACGTTAGTTAAGCAAGTGATCAACACCACAACCCAGTTTATCCAACAGCAGCACAAACGGATTAAAACCATTGCAGCACAAGAGGTTGAACGGATTGTTTATCTCGGCAGTGGTGGTTTCAAGGGCTTAGCGCAAGAATCCGCCCTTAAGTTACTTGAATTAACCGCCGGCGAAGTGGTCGCCATGTACGACACGCCACTGGGTTTCCGCCACGGGCCTAAATCGATTATCAACAATCAGACTATTGTGATCGTATATCTGTCAAATAACCCGTATACCCGTCAATATGATATCGATCTTTGCCAAGAAATTTTACGCGATCAGAAAGTAAAAGAATTGCTGATTCTGACCAGTAAGCCGGAGCCGGCACTGCCGCAGCATCTGCAATTTTGTTTGGACGGACTAGCCGATGAAACCGATCTTGCGTTGGCATTCCCTTATGTGGTTTTTGCCCAGATGTTTTCGTTCTACCGCTCTTTGTTAAGCGGTCACACCACCGATAATCCTTGCCCGAGCGGCGAAGTGAATCGGGTGGTGCAAGGCGTTATCATTCACCCTTATCAACCTTAACCGCTCTTTGCAGCTCAGGAGAAATTATGCCTAATATTGTATTAAGTCGTATCGATGAAAGACTGATTCACGGTCAAGTCGGCGTGCAGTGGGTCGGTTTTGCCGGCGCAAATCTGGTGCTGGTGGCTAACGATGAAGTGGCCGAAGATGAAATGCAGCAGAATCTGATGGAAATGGTGCTGGCCGACGGAATCGACGTGCGCTTTTGGCCATTACAAAAAGTGATTGACAATATTCACCGTGCCGCCGATCGACAAAAAATTCTGTTGGTTTGCCGCAGTCCTTCCGACTTCCTGAAATTGGTCGAGGGCGGCGTACCGGTGAAAAAAATTAATGTCGGCAATATGCACTTTGCCGAAGGCAAACAACAAATTTATAAAACGGTATCGGTGGATTCACAAGATGCCGCAGCATTTAAAAGGCTTCAGCAGCTTGGGGTGGAATGCTATATCCAAGGCGTTCCAACTGAAGAATCCATAGATCTATTTAAACTACTCAAATAAGGAGGCACACCATGGAAATTGGATTGCTACAATCAATTCTCCTCGGCATCATTGCTTTTATAGCAGGTCTCGATCTCTATAACGGCTTAACCCACTTCCACCGTCCGGTGGTACTCGGACCGATCGTCGGATTAGTCCTTGGCGATTTACAAACCGGCATCTTGGTTGGCGGTACATTAGAATTGGTATGGATGGGCTTGGCACCACTCGCCGGCGCCCAACCACCAAACGTTATCATCGGTACTGTGGTCGGCGCAACCTTTGCGATCACCACCAAAACCGATCCAAAGGTTGCCGTCGGGGTTGCTGTGCCGTTTGCCATCGCCGTGCAAATGGGGATCACGTTCCTATTCTCGGTCATGTCCGCAGTGATGTCACGCGTTGACAAAATGGCGGAAGAAGCCAATCTGAAAGGCATCGATTACGTCAATTACTTCGGCTTGTTGGTATTGGGAACGTTCTATTTCTTCTGTGCTTTCCTACCGGTTTACTTCGGTGCGGAACACGCCGGTAAAATTATCGAAATGTTACCGAAAGAAGTCATCGACGGCCTGGGCGTTGCAGGCGGAATCATGCCGGCTATCGGATTTGCCGTCTTGATGAAAATCATGATGAAAAACGTCTATATCCCATACTTTATTTTAGGATTTGTCGCTGCCGCTTGGCTGCAATTGCCGGTCTTGGCAATCGCTGCTGCTGCGACTGCAATGGCAATTATCGACTATATGCGTAAAGGCACTGAAACCGTTGAAGTTAAAAAACAGGAGTTTGAAGATGGAATCTAAACTGAATACTCAAACAGCGGCACAAAATGACGATGTCTATGAAGATCAAAGCATCGGTGCCGAACTGACAAAACATGACATCAATGTCATGGCATGGCGTTCACTGTTGCTGCAAGCCTCGTTCAACTATGAAAGAATGCAGGCGGCAGGATGGTTATACGGGCTAGCGCCGTCACTGAAAAAAATCCATACCAATAAAGCAGATTTAAGCAAATCCATGAAAGGGAATCTGGGCTTCTTCAATACTCACCCGTTCTTGGTCACCTTCGTGATGGGAATTATTTTGGCAATGGAACGTTCCAAACAGAACGTCAATAGTATCCAAAGTACCAAAATCGCAGTTGGTGCACCATTGGGCGGTATCGGCGATGCCATGTTCTGGCTGACCTTGTTGCCGATTTGTGGTGGTATCGGCGCCAGTTTGGCATTGCAAGGCTCGATTATGGGCGCAGTTTTCTTCTTCGTGGTGTTTAATATCGTACACTTTGGTTTACGCTTCGGTTTGGCGCACTACTCCTACCTCATGGGGGTCGCTGCCATTCCGGTGATTAAAGCCAACACTAAGAAAGTCGGACATGCCGCCTCAATTGTGGGGATGACCGTTATCGGTGCTTTAGTGGCAACCTACATCCGCTTCAACACTACCTTGGAAATCACCGCTGGTGATGCCGTGGTGAAAGTGCAAGCTGATGTGATCGACAAATTGATGCCGGCATTCCTGCCACTGGTATATACCTTGTTAATGTACTATCTGGTTAAACGAGGTTGGTCGCCACTACGCCTGATTATTCTAACTGTTGCCATGGGTATTATCGGACGCTTTGCCGGTTTGCTGTAACAATAATATCGACCTTGGTTGGGGGATTGTCCCCAACTGCTTTTAAGGAGTTTTACATGATTAGTATTATTGTACTGGGACACGGTCGTTTTGCTTCCGGTATCCAATATGCCGTCAATCAAATTATCGGGGAACAGGATAATATCGCTTTTATTGATTTTCCGGAGAGTAAAAGCCCCGCCCAGCTGAAACAAGATATTCTGACCGCACTTGAACAATTGAATCATACCCGCGGCGTACTGTTTTGCTGCGATATCCTTGGCGGCTCGCCTTTCAGAACCGCCGCATTAATTACGCAAGACTTAGCGATCGCTGAAGTGATCACCGGCAGCAATCTGCAAATGCTGATTGAATGCAGTATGGAAAAAGATGAATTGGCATTTTCCGACTTAGTGAACTTAGCATTAAATAGCGGCAAACAAGGGATCACCAAACTCAGTGATGAATTAAACCAAAGCAAACCACAGGCTGCGCAACCAGAAGACGGAATTTAAGGAACAGTTATTATGTCAAAAAGAATCGAACGCTTAAAAAAAATTTGTAATCAACAAGGTATCATCAGTGCACTGGCGATTGATCAGCGCGGCGCCCTGAAACGGATGTTAGGCGATGATATCACCCCACAACAAATTAGTGAATTCAAAACCCTGGTTTCCCAGATTTTAACCCCGTATGCTTCCTCAATCTTATTAGATCCCGAATTCGGCTGGTCAGCCGCCACTGCCAGAGACAACGAATCCGGTTTAATGATGGCGTATGAAAAAACCGGCTACGACAAAACCACTGTCGGGCGTTTCCCCGATTTAATCGACGATATTTCCGTATTGCGCTTAAAAGAGAAGGGCGCGGATGCCGTCAAATTGCTGCTGTATGTCGACGTGGACGAACCGGATTGCATTAATGATCGCAAAAAAGCCTTTGTCGAGCGTATCGCCTCTGAATGCAAAGCGGAAGAGATGCCGCTGTTCTTAGAAATTTTAACCTATGACGCTAACATCGAAGATGAAAAAGCCTTTGCCAAACTGAAACCCCGCAAAGTCATCGAAGCGATGCGCAGCTATGCCGATCCCAAATATGGCGTGGATGTGTTCAAAGTCGAAGTGCCGGTCAACATGAAATATGTCGAAGGCTATGCCAAAGACGAAGTGCTTTACAGCCAAGCTGAAGCCGCTGCTTATTTTGCCGAGCAAAGTGCGGTGTCACCGCTGCCGTTTATCTTCCTCAGCGCCGGGGTCTCCGCTGAACTGTTCCAACAAACACTGGTTTTCGCCAAACAAGCCGGCTCCCATTACAACGGCGTGTTATGCGGTCGTGCCACTTGGGCAGACGGTGCCAAAATCTACAAAGCACAAGGTAAAGCTGCCTCAATCGAATGGTTGAAAACTCAAGGCATGCAAAATATCCAAGAATTGGATGAGGTGTTGCAGCAAAACGCCACCCCGATTTCATTTTAAATAACAAGGAGAAAAAACATGGCGATTATTCATACCCGAATTGATGGACGTCTGATTCACGGTCAAGTAGCTAACCTCTGGACTTCTTATCTTAATATTTCACGTATTATGGTGGTGGATGAAGTCGCCGCAAACAATGATATCGACAAAGCGGGGCTGCGTTTAGCCTGCCCTGCCGGTGTCAATTTAAGTGTGTTGACCATTGAAAAAGCCGCAAAAAATATCAACGACGGACGCTACGATTCACAACGCGTATTACTGATCACCCGCAATCCTCAAACTTTACTCGGACTTGTCGAACATGGCGTAACCCTAGCAGAAATCAATGTCGGCAACATGTCGCAAACCGAGCATACCCGTTCCATAAAAAAATCCGTCAATATCACCGATAACGATATTCACGTATTTCAACAACTTTCTGCAAAAGGCATTTTTCTGACCGCACAAATGGTGCCCAATGAAGAAAAAATTAACTTAATGAAACTTTTATAAGGGGTATTAATCATGATTGAATGGTGGCAAATTCTATTAATTACCATCTATGCGTTTTATCAAATCTTAGATGAACTGACCATTGTCTCCAGTGCCGGATCACCAGTATTTGCCGGCTTAGTGACCGGGTTAATTATGGGCGATATGACAACCGGTCTGTTAATCGGCGGCTCAATGCAACTGACTGTGCTGGGTGTCGGTACATTTGGCGGTGCTTCACGGATTGATGCCAACTCCGGTACGGTTATCGCCACCGCATTTTCGATTGCCGTCGGCATGGATCCACAACTGGCACTCACCTCCCTTGCCGTACCAATTGCTGCGTTAATGGTCTACACCGATATTCTGGCACGGATGTCAAATGTGTTCTTCGCACACAGAATCGATAAAAATATCAATGACCACGCTTACGGTGCCATCAATATCAACTATCTATGTGGTGCCATCGCATGGGGATTGTCGCGCGCCCTGCCGATTTTCTTGGCTTTAGTATTTGGCGGTCCATTGGTCGAGGCATTAGTTTCTGCGATGCAGTCTGGTATTTTAAAAATTATTGCTGACGGTTTAACACTCGCCGGTGGCGTGCTACCGGCACTGGGTTTTGCGATTTTATTACGCTATCTGCCGACAAAACGCCATATTGCTTATCTGATTCTCAGCTTTGCATTAACCGCAATCCTAATCACGCTGTTCGGTAATGTCGCAGCAATCGGCAACGCCTTAGACGGCTTGCTGCCAAGTTCACTCGGCCGCTCTTACAACAGTCTGCCAATGCTGGCAATGGCAGCTATCGGTTTTGCTTTCGCCGTAATGGTTTACCAACGCAGTGTTAATGACAATGACAGCAACACTTCAGCTAAAAAATCCACATCTGCTACAGGAGAAATCGAAGATGACGAACTCTAATTTCAATAACACTATCGGTAATCCGAAAAATTATAAATTGACTGATGCCGATTTTCGTCAAATCAATACTCGAAGCCTATTTTTCAACCAACTTGGTTGGAACTACGAGCGGATGCAGGGTTCCGGCTATCTTTGGATTATGTTGCCACAACTGCGTAAAATGTATGGTGATAATTCGCCGGAACTGAAAAAAATGATGGTGATGCACAACCAATTTTTCAATACCAGCCCATTCTTCAACACAATTGTGAAAGGAATCGACTTGGCATTGGAGGAGAAAGAAGGCGAGAAATCAATTGAGGCAGTTGCCGGGATAAAATCCGGCTTGATGGGGCCATTCGCTGCCATTGGTGATGCCATCTTTGGTTCACTAGTGCCTGCCATTATGGGGGCAATTGCTGCGACGATGGCAATCGGCGGCAACCCACTGGGAGTTGGTTTGTGGGTGATGGTCGCCATCGCCACCATGATCTTCCGTTGGGTACAACTGAAAATCGCCTATCGCGAAGGGGTCAATCTTGTCACCACCTTAGGACATAAACTGAATGCCTTAACCAACGCCGCTACGGTATTGGGGGTGTTTGTTGTCGGGGTGATGTGTGCCACCATGGTGAACGTCTCTGTTCCTTATGTGGCAACCATCGGTGAAAAAGTGGTTTCGGCGCAAGCTAACTTAGATCTGATTTTGCCAAGATTAGTGCCTGCGTTAGTGGTCGGCTTTATCTACTGGCTGTTGGGGCGACCAAAAATGTCGTCCAATAAAGCCATTATGATCATCATTGCCTTGTGTATTCTATTCTCTTGGCTCGGCATACTGGCAAAAGGTTAATCAACCGCACTTTGAAGACAAAGCACACAGCGATGTGTGTTTTGTCTTTACAACAACCTTTGTTAATTGAATTTAAAACCACGAGGGTAATATGTTAGAAGCCATTATTTTTGATATGGACGGCGTGATCGTCGATTCTGAATTTTAAGGAGTAAAGTATGCCCTTTCAAATTGGCGAACACGATTTTCTACTGCACGGCAAGCCGTTTAAAATTATCTCCGGCGCAGTCCATTATTTCCGTATCGTTCCCGATTATTGGTACCGCACTTTGTATAATTTGAAAGCGATGGGGTGTAATAGCGTTGAAACCTATGTGCCATGGAACCTGCATCAACCACAGCCCGATCAATTTTATTTTGACGACAACGCTGATTTAGTCCGTTTTATCCAAATTGCACAACAGCTTGAGCTGTATATAATTTTGCGCCCGTCGCCGTATATTTGCGCCGAATGGGAATTTGGCGGTTTGCCTGCATGGTTGCTGAACATTCCAAATTTACGCCCTCGTAGCAACAGCCCTGAATTTTTAACGCCGGTCAAAACCTATCTCGATCATCTATTGCCATTGGTCACGCCCTATCAAATCACGCGCGGCGGCAATATCATTATGATGCAGATCGAAAACGAATACGGATCATTCGGCAATGACAAAGATTACCTACGCGCGATCAGACAGATCATGCTGGAAAACGGGGTCGATGTGCCGCTGTTCACCTCTGACGGCGCGTGGCAAAACGCGTTGGAAGCCGGCGCATTAATCGAAGACGACATTCTGCCGACTGGCAATTTCGGCTCACGTAGCAATGAAAATTTAGACCAATTACAGCTCTATTTCCTCCGTCACAACCGCACTTTTCCATTGATGTGCATGGAGTTTTGGGACGGCTGGTTTAATCGCTGGAAAGAACCCGTGATTACGCGCGACGCACAAGATCTTGCCGCTTGTAGCAAAGCCCTGTTAGATCGCGCCAGCATCAACTTTTATATGCTGCAAGGCGGCACAAATTTCGGTTTTTGGAGCGGTTGCTCCGCGCGCGGCGACACCGATTTGCCGCAAGTAACCTCCTACGACTACGACGCGCCGATCCGCGAATGGGGCGAACCGTCACAAAAATTTTATCTGCTACAACAAGTACTGAAACAGTATCCCGATGCCAGCCCGATTTGTGAACCGCTGTTACCGCACTTTTTCCGCTATGCCGATTTGCCGTTGCAACAGGAAGTTTCACTGTTCAGCACTTTAGACAAAATCAGTTTCCGCCATGACAGTCCGCACACGCAAAATATGGAGCAGTTGGGGCATTATCATGGTTATATACTCTACCGCACATTTGCCGACAGCCACAGCGACGAACTGAAATTGCGGATTTATCAAGCCCGTGATCGGGTGCAAGTGTTCAACGATCAGCAAAAAGTCACCACCCAATATCAACATGAAATCGGCGCAGATATTATGTTGCAAACCCCGAATGATCGCTTCCAGTTGGATTTATTGGTGGAAAATATGGGGCGAGTGAATTACGGCGGTAAAATGCTTGCGCCGACACAGCGCAAGGGGATCAGCGGTGGTGTGGTGCTAGATCTACATTTTCACAGCGGTTGGCAACAGTACGTTTTAGATTTTACCAAACTACACCAGATTGATTTTAGCGGCTCCTCCAACTCCGCCAATCCCTCTTTTTATCAATTTAAATTAACCCTTGAGCAAGCACCACAAGACAGCTTTATTGACACCAGCACACTCGGCAAAGGCGTAATCATCGTCAACGGCAAAAATCTGGGACGCTATTGGTCAGAGGGACCAACCTGCTATCTCTATCTACCGGCGCCATATTTACAGCAAGGCGACAACAGTATTATCGTATTTGAAACTGAAGGCGTACGCCCGACCGCACTTCGATTCAGCGATAAACCGATTTATAAAACCTTAACCAGCCAAAATTTATAATAACTATGGGAGAAAATATGAATATTATTTTAATCAGTCACGGTGAATTCGCTAAAAGCCTACTGGAAACCGCTGAAATGATTCTCGGCAAAATCGAAAACGCCCAGAGCGTCTGTCTTTATCCGCATGAAGGTAGCGACGACTTCAAACAAAAATTCGAACTGGCTTTAAGCCACACTAGCGGTAAAACGGTGGTGTTGTGCGACATCATGGGCGGCACGCCCTGTAATGTTGCGATGCACTACCTCGACCGCACTTCACTGTATAGCGGTATGAATTTACCGATGGTGATCAGCCTCGTGAGTGAGGGCAGTTGTGACGAGCTGATCGAAACTGCCCGTCAACAAATTTATGATGTAGCCCTGCAATTACGGCAGCTACAACAAGAAGATGATGAATAACACAGCGGTGTCGCCTATTCCTGCACAGCAGCACACTTTTGTGCTTTCTTTTCGGCTCGGCGGCGCTGAAAAAAGTTACTCAGTTTTTCGCTGCATTGCTGTTGCAATACACCGCTGGTCACTTCGAGAAAATGGTTCATTTTATAATCATTAAAAAAATGAAAGCGTGAACCGACTGCGCCGGTTTTGTGATCACTGGCGCCGAATACCAAGCGTTTGATTCGGCTATGCAAAATCGCTCCGGCACACATCGTGCAGGGTTCTAGCGTCACATACAGCGTAGTATTGAGCAGACGATAATTTTGCAGCGCATTTGCCGCTTGTCGAATCGCTTCGATTTCAGCATGCGCAGTGGGATCGTGTTTTGAAATGGAAGCGTTCCAGCCTTCACCGATAATTTGCCCGTGCTCATCAACCAACACCGCACCCACCGGAATTTCGCCCAGCGATTCGGCATAATCGGCAAGCGCTAGTGCACGCTGCATAAAGTATTGATCTTGTTCAAGTGCGGTCATGGAGATCTCAATTTGGCAACTAACAAAAGACAAATATGAGATTTCTCTGCTAAAAGTAGGGGCGGATTATATATCCGCCCGTTTACGAAGTACGATATAAGCATTCAATCTATAAAGGTAAAATGCAAAGTGCGGTTCGGGTGGATATATAATCCACCCCTACTTCAGAAATCTCGGTTAAAAATAAGAGGGATTACCCTTCTCTACGTCCGGTACGACGTGGTTTGCGGTCGAAACTTGGCTTGCCGCTGCGATCATTGCGCTCTTGGAAACGATCATTGCCGCGTCCACCACGGAAGTCACTGCGTCCACCGTCACGGAAACCGCCTTCTCTTTTGCCACGAGCAAAACCACCTTTGCGTTCACCACGGCCACCGAAACCGCCGTCGCCTTTCACCTCTTCAACAAAGCGCATCTGCATTGGTTTATTCAGCACTCGAGTTTTACCAAAATGTTGCAACAACTCTTTCGGCATATCTTTCGGCAATTCGATTGTCGAATAGTCATCGTGCAGTTTGATGTGTCCGATATAACGGCTGTCAATGTCGCCCTCGTTAGCGATTGCGCCGACAATATGTTTCACTTCCACCCCATCGGCACGCCCGACTTCGATACGGTATAAATCCATTGGGGTTTGTTCGCGTGCCGGACGGCCACGATCATCACCGCGAGCATCGCCACGTCCACGTCTATCACTCGAGCGTGGATTTTCTTGACGCTCACGACGGGCTTTAATCACCGGATCCGGTGGCAGAATCAATTTTTGTTTACCTTGCAGCAACATCATCATCGCCGCCGCCAAATCTTCATGATCTTGATCGGCGGTAAACATATCTTCCAGCAAACTGCGGTATTTTTCTAGGTCATGGTGCTCCAGCTGGGTAGAAATTTGTTGCTTAAATTTCTCACGACGGCAAGCTTCCAACGTTTTGTGATTCGGCAATTCAACTTCATCGATCTGCTTTTTCATCAAGTGTTCAACATTACGCAGCAAACGTCTTTCACGCGGTTCAACAAATAACAACGCACGTCCGGCACGTCCGGCACGACCGGTACGCCCAATGCGGTGTACGTAAGACTCTGCATCCAACGGAATATCGTAGTTGACCACCAGGCTGATGCGCTCAACATCCAAACCGCGCGCCGCCACATCGGTCGCAATCAAAATATTCAACCGCCCGTTACGCAGACGGTCTAGGGTTTGCTCGCGCAGTTGTTGGGTCATGTCGCCGTTCAACGCTGCGGCGCTGTGGCCGTGTTTTTCCAACAGCTCGGCAATATCCAAGGTTGCGGTTTTCGTGCGCACAAAAATAATCGCTGCATCAAAATCTTCCACTTCCAAGAAGCGCAACAACGCTTCGTTTTTACGCACGCCGTTGACATACCAACAGCTTTGAGTGATATCCGG
Source organism: Testudinibacter aquarius (assembly GCF_004342725.1). GTDB lineage: Bacteria > Pseudomonadota > Gammaproteobacteria > Enterobacterales > Pasteurellaceae > Chelonobacter > Chelonobacter aquarius. The sequence continues at coordinate 29,961 of NZ_SMCP01000016.1, forward strand.
CAGCGTTTGCTGTGATGCCTGAATTTTCACTTCTTGCGGGTCACGCATAAAACGACGGGTAATGCGGCGAATCGGTTCCGGCATCGTGGCTGAGAAAAGTGCGGTCTGGTGTTGTTCCGGTAGTTTGCTCATAACCTCTTCGACATCGTCAATAAAGCCCATACGCAGCATTTCATCCGCTTCATCCAGCACCATAAAGCGCAATTCGGACAAGTTCAGGGTGCCACGACGAATGTGATCTAAAATCCGTCCCGGCGTACCCACTACGACTTGTGAACCTTGGCGTAAGGCACGCAACTGAATATCATAACGTTGTCCGCCATACAGGGTAACAATATTCAAGCCTTTGATGTTTTTACTAAATTGTTCGCAAGCATCGGCTACTTGAATCGCCAATTCGCGAGTTGGTGCCATCACCAACATTTGCGGCGTGCGAATATCGGCATTGATCTGAGCCAACAGCGGTAATGAAAACGCAGCGGTTTTGCCGCTACCGGTTTGCGCCATGCCCAGCACATCACGGCCGTTTAGCAAGTGCGGTATACAAATTTGCTGAATCGGTGACGGATTTACAAATCCCATAGCCGTTACAGCGGAAATCAATGATTCAGGCAAGCCCAAATCGTTAAAGGTTAAAGTAGTTTGTTCTGTCATTTTTTACTCAATAGTAGCAAAGCGGCTTATCATGTTAAGACCGCAGATAGTGATAAATTGTTGCGTGATAGAATGCGTCCAGTACGACATCCTGCACTGGGGCAGATTCGTACCGCTGAGAAATGATTCACCTTAATACCATTTTGCCGAATAATTAATGCAACCCGGCAGCGCAATCGGTGATAAAACAATCCCAATCAAGACGGTTTATTAACTTAGTTCGTATCAAATACAACCGCTAATGTTCGATCTCACTCTTGCACATTATTCAAGCGTAAATGTGAAAGTTCGAACAGGGCAAAACGATACTCAACAAAGTTAAATACTTGATTGGCCATAGCCAACTTAAACAAAGCTGTCGCTTCGTCAACCTTCCCCAGATTGAGTTGTTGTTTTGCAAGATAAAAATAGGTTTCAGTTAAAATTTCGGCATATTGCGGCGAATACGGCACGGCAAAATTATCAATTTTCTTCTGTAATTCTGCGTAAGACAATTCACCTAAATAGTAATGAACGATATTGGTGCCCCAAAATTCATTGGACAATCCTTTCGCCCGTTGCGCCAAATTTTGTTTTGCTTCATAAGGCTTATATTTCAATTCATTCAAATATAACCACAAAGTGCGGTAAGGATCACTCGGATCCGCCTCATAAAAAGTTAAAAAGTCGCGTTGCGCTAGCCCGTAACGACCAACGTAATAGAAGTTTAGTGCGCGATTTAAATAAGCATATTCATAATTCGGATCCAGATGCAGCACTGCATTAAACGCATCTAAAGAGCCGTCATAGTCACCGTCCAACAAGAGGTAAAGCCCTAAATAATTATAAACCGCCGCTAACTTAGGTTGCAACATCAAGGCTTGGGTAAAGTCATAACGGGCTAATCCCCACAATCCCAAACTGTCATATAGTACTCCACGCTCAAAATGTAACGACGCTCGCTCATTTTTTGCCAAATTTCCTACCAGTAACACCTGGCTGATCCGTGCAATCATCACTTCTTGATCGAAATGCAGCAATGGATTTTGTTCAGCCAAGGTCACATTTTTGTCGGAAATCAGCGGAATAGTCGGACGCATTGAACATGCCGCCGCCAGCAATAAAAATGCCAGCACACAAAGTGATTTTGTGTAATTCATCATATTATTGGCGATCTTCATGCTCATAACCCTTGGATAAAAACTCAAGCCGCGCTGCTAATCATACAGCAAATTTCGCGGCTTGAATATTTTATTACTCAGCGTCCAACTCGGCAGCCTGCACTTCGTCGGCTTGTCCCTGGTTGATGTCACGCATGGTCAAACGAATACGGCCTTGACGATCGATTTCAACCACTTTCACCGCAACTTCTTGCCCGACTTGCAGATAATCTGTCACTTTTTCCACACGTTCCGCAGCGATTTGGGAAATATGCACCAGACCTTCTTTGTTACCAACAATGGCGACGAATGCACCAAAATCAGCGATACGCGTGACTTTACCGGTGTAAACACGGTTCACTTCCACATCGGCAACGATGTCTTCGATGCGCAGCATCACAGCTTTGGCGGCAGAGTTATCGGTTGCAGCAATTTTGACGGTACCGTCATCGGCAATATCAATGGAGGTGCCGGTCTCTTCGGTCAAGGAACGAATCACCGCACCGCCTTTACCGATCACGTCTTTGATTTTCTTCGGATCAATTTTCATGGTGTGAATCCGCGGTGCAAAATCAGAAATATCGCCACGTGGCGCTTCAATCGCCTGCTCCATCACCCCCAAAATGTGCATTCTGGCACCTTTAGCTTGGTTCAATGCGATCTGCATGATTTCAGCGGTGATCCCTTCGATTTTGATGTCCATCTGAAGTGCGGTCACGCCTTGTTTGGTGCCGGCGACTTTGAAATCCATATCGCCCAAGTGATCTTCATCACCCAAAATATCGGACAAGACTACGAATTTATCGTCGGATTTCACCAAGCCCATCGCAATCCCGGCAACGGCTGATTTAATCGGCACGCCGGCGTCCATCAACGCCAAAGAAGCCCCACACACCGATGCCATCGAAGAAGAACCGTTCGATTCAGTGATTTCAGACACCACACGCACCACATACGGGAACTCTTCAATGCTAGGCATCACAGCCAATACACCACGTTTTGCCAAACGACCATGGCCAATTTCACGCCGTTTCGGGGAACCGATCATACCAGTTTCGCCCACGGAATACGGAGGGAAGTTGTAGTGGAACAAGAAATGATCGGTACGCTCGCCGGTAATATCATCAATAATTTGTGCATCACGCTCAGTTCCCAAAGTGGCAACCGCCAACGCTTGGGTTTCACCACGGGTGAAGATTGCCGAACCATGGGTACGCGGCAACACGCCGGTGCAAATATCCAAGGCACGCACCGTATCGACGCTACGTCCGTCAATTCGTGGTTCGCCGGCTAAAATGCGGCTGCGCACCACATCACTTTCCAATGCACCTAAAATATCGGCAATCACATTCTCATTGACGCTTTCATCTTCATTATTTGCCAACAATGTTGCGATCACTTCCGCTTTAATTGCATCGACTTGCTCATAACGCGCTTGTTTTTCGGTGATACGATAGGCTTCGCCCAAACGGCTTTCTGCCAACGCTTTCACTTGGTTCACCAGTGCGGTATTGACCGCAGGCGCTTGCCAATCCCAACGTGGTTTACCGGCTTCTTTCACCAATTGTTTGATATTGTCGACCACAACTTGTTGTTGTTCGTGACCAAACACCACCGCCGCCAACATTTGCTCTTCGCTTAAAATATCTGCTTCAGATTCTACCATCAGAACCGCTTTATCCGTTCCGGCAACCACTAAATCCAAACGACTGTGTTTTTGTTCCGCCATGGTCGGGTTCAGCACGAATTGATCATTGATAAATCCGACACGCGCCGCACCGATTGGACCGTTGAACGGCACGCCAGACAACGCCAACGCCGCTGAAGCACCGATCATCGCCACGATATCCGGGCAAATTTGCGGATTGACCGAAACCACGGTGGCTACGATTTGAATTTCATTATAGAACCCTTCCGGAAACAGCGGACGAATCGGACGGTCAATTAAACGTGCGATTAAGGTTTCGCCTTCAGAAGGACGGCCTTCACGGCGGAAAAATCCGCCCGGAATACGCCCTGCGGCATAGGTACGTTCTTGATAGTTAACCGTTAACGGGAAGAAATCCTGGCCGGCTTTCACTTCTTTTTTCGCTACCACAGTCACAAAAACCGAAGTATCGTCCATGCTCGCCATCACAGCAGCCGTTGCCTGACGCGCCATCGCGCCGGTTTCTAGAGTTACGGTATGCTGACCGTATTTAAATTGTTTAACAATTGGAGTCACGAGATTTTCCTTTTAAAATAATTCGTTAAATGATGCTCATCTCTTTATTGCGACTAGCAAAAATAATCTGCAATCGGGTTTAGAGTAGCAAAGAATGGGGATAAAAAATGGTTTTCACACAACCGTTTTAATAACGTAAAAGAGATCATTTTTGATAGCCGCACGCTGACAAAGAGTATAAGCCTGCTTATTATACAGATATTTTTTATAAGAATGCTAATACTTTATCCGAATCGGCAAAGATTCTCTTTATTCAGCCAAGCGCAAACCACGAGACTATCCCGTTAAGTACAAAACAATTTTTGATGTAAAAACGGTGCCATCGCCAAAATAATCGCCTGCACATAGACGCTTTCACGGCTGGCATTGCCGTTGGTCAGCAGGCTCATTGCGCCACCTTTTTGTTTGATATTTTCAGTCTGAAACAACCGATCCATAATAGTGCCTAGCTCGGTGTCCGAATTTAATTGTTGAAAAATCACATTCGGAATCGGCAGTTCGGCGCTGCGCCCGATTGAAAACCGCAGGTTATCACTGATCACAATGTAAGCACAAGTGGCGGCTCCGTAATCAAAATGTTCGATTCCGGCTTCAATCGCCAGGTAAAAATCCGCATTTGGTAACTGTTGCTGACAGAACTGCACCCGATTAAATGCGCCTTGTTTGGTTTCCGCCATACTCATTGGCTGTTCCGCCACGCCGGACTGGGACGGCATTGCCTCAAAATGCAAAGTGCGGTCTGGAAACAGTTGGCAGAAGGCAGTTTTGACCGCATTGACTTTCACCGGATTGGTCGAGGCAATCACAATCTGCATATTACTCTACCCTTTCTGGCATTTTATGTGGTGTAAAACGGGCTTTTACCGGCATACGTTCTGCAATTCTAGCCCGGTTAAGCCATAAGGCATTGTCGGTCGGTACATAATCTAACCATAGCTCCGGTGTTGACGGCAGATCTTGCGCCCAGCGGTTGCTGACATTAAAACCACGCGCCAGACATTCCTGATGTAGCGCTTGATAACGCTTGTGCAGGAAGGTCAGCTTATTCATAAAAAATTTAACGTGCCCGGTGCCCAACTTATAATCATCGGGCTGTCCATCCAAATTATATTTGCCTTTAGCGACCGCATTGGGAATTCGTGTTAGTTCACGGTGTTCTGCCAGCAGATGTTGATCGCACAACTCGCTGACTGGTACGACATTGATTCGAGTCATCTTTGCCCCCCTTGTGCAATTTGGACTAGTTGCTCCATATTAGCAATTTGGTAGGTCGGTTGAATATTGGTATCATTCGTTTTGCCGTGGCTGAGCCAGCAGGTGTCCAAACCACTGTTTTGTGCGCCGAGAATATCGGTTTCCAGCGTATCGCCCACCATCAAGACCGCACTTTTATCATCGACTTCCGCTAGGTTTAAGGCGTGTTGAAAAATGCCGTGATGCGGCTTCGGCAAACCGATATTTTCCGACACCAGCACAAACTCAAAGTGCGGTTTCAACCCGGTTTTTTGCAAGCGTAGATCCTGCATCGCATTAAAACCATTGGTAATAATGCCAAACCGCACTTTTTCAGACAGAGTTTGCAACATTGCTTCGACGCCGTCTAACGGTTGGCAAATATCGGCCATGGCAATCAAATAAGCCTGATTGAGTTCGCTCGGCTGGCGGCTGAGATGTTGCGCCCATTGGTTAAAACGTGTGGTTTGTAATTCATCGGCGCTGATTTTGCCTTGGTGATAGGCCTGCCACAACGGTTGGTTGACCGTCTGATAATCGGCAAAATGCTGTTGAGTAAATTCAACATCATATTGCGCAAACATTTGTTGTAAGCCACGAAACGAATCAAATGAGAACAGCGTTTCGTCGGCATCAAAAAAGATCCATTGATATTTCAACTTTATTTCCTATACAAGAGAAAGTGCGGTCTGGCGCTCCACTTCTGCCTTTAAACCTTGATAACCACATTCGGTTTTAATGATGTGAAACAGCTGCTCGGCTTGTGGATACGCTTTTTCCAGATAACGCAGCCACTGTTTGATGCGGGCAACGTGATAAAAGCCGCGATCATCAGGGTTTTCCAAATTAACGTATTGCTGCAACAGCAGCAGCACCTGCTGCCAAGCCAGTTTCGGTTGATTAAATTTCACCACACGGCTGAGATTGGGGATATTCAGCGCGCCGCGCCCGATCATCAGCGCCTCACAACCGGTCAGCGCCAGACAATGTTGTCCGTCCTGCCAGTTCCAAATTTCGCCGTTGGCAATCACCGGAATCGTTAAACGTTGACGAATCTCGCCGATTTTGTGCCAGTTGATGCGCTCAGCACGGTAGCCGTCCGTCTTGGTCCGTCCGTGAATCGTGATTTCATCCGCGCCCCCCTGCTGCACCGCATCGGCAATTTCAAACGCCGCCGTGTCGCTGTCCCAACCCAACCGCACTTTGACGCTAACCTGATGCTGTTTGCCCAATGCACTGCGAATCGCTTTGGTGGCTTGATAAATCAGCTCAGGCTGTTTCAGCAACGAAGCGCCACCTTGGCTGTTATTCACCGTTTTCGACGGACAGCCGCAGTTCAAATCAACCCCGTGCGATCCCAGTTCCACCGCTCTTTGTGCATTTTCTGCCAGCCAATCAGGGAACTGCCCCAACAACTGCACCCGCACTGGTGTCCCGGCTTGAGTATAACCGCCATGCTGTAATTCCGGGCAAAGACGGTAAAACGCTTTTTTCGGCAACAATTGATCAACCACCCGCACAAATTCCGACAGGCACAGATCATAATCGTTGACTTGAGTTAATAGGTGGCGCAAGAACGGATCCAGCACGCCTTGCATTGGTGCTAAAATAACCCGCATCATAGCGCTCTTTTATCAGTGCGCACCAGATAAAACAAGGCAAGTGCGGTCAGTGCACCGAGGGTGTCGGCTAAAATATCTTTTTGCGCATCCCAGACATCACCTTGCCAACCAAGAAACGCAGTGCCGTCATCACCACCGGCGATCACTGCATATTGCCATTCGATGACTTCATAACTTGCTGCGATGCTCATAATAAAAAATAACGAGAAGAAACCGGCTAAAATTGGTCCGCACAACTTACGGCGTAGCAACCATTCCGCCATCGGGAAACTGTAAAAACCAATGATAAAATGCGCCACACGATCAAAATGGTTGCGCCCTTCGCCCAACCAACCGCTCAGCAAACGACTGCCCCAGTCAAACGGCACCTGCTCAAAAGTATAATGTGCGCCGACCAGATGCAAAATCATCCATAGGCTCATTAAAAAATAGGCAAGATTGCTGAATTGAAATAAGCGATAGGTCGCCAGCAAAGCAAACAACACCACAAAAATCGGCGCAACTTCCGCATACCAAACTGCTCTTGAGTGCGGTGCTATCCCCGACCAAATCGCGACTGCAACAATAAACAGGGCTAAACAGAGCGGAAACCAGCGGTGTTGATCCATCACTTCCAACCTTTGCTTTTACAAATCAGATCGTAGGCAGCTTGAATTTTTTGTGCTTTCTCTTTTGCCATCTCCATCATCTCCGGCGGCAAGCCTTTGGCAACCAGTTTATCCGGGTGATACTCGTTCATCAGTTTGCGATAAGCCCGTTTTACGCTCAGCTGATCATCGGTTACAGCCACACCCAGCACCTGATATGCCGCTTGCAGATTATCCGCAGCGGAAGTGCGGTAAGGCTGTCCGCCTTGATAATCGCCCTGCTGCTGATACTGTCCACCTTGTTGCTGATATTGTGCACCGGAAGCGAATTGTTGCGAGGCGTAAATCATCGCCATCATTTGTTCAAACTGCATTTGCGACAGCCCCAACTCTTGGGCAATCACCGACAACAGCGATTTTTCGTTTTGATCCAAATGGTTATCCGCAAGTGCGGTTTGGATTTGAATATCCAAAAACATCCGCAGCAAATCCGGGCGACGGCCGCAAGCCACACGAAATTCACGAATCACTTGGCGGATCGGAAAATCAGCGTCTTTACCACGACTAAAAGCCTCTTGCGCCATGCGCTGTGCCGCGGAATCCAGATTCAAACGGCTCATAAACGCTTGCGCCAGCTGGATATCCTCTTGTGTCACCCGCCCTTTGGCTTTACTCAGATGCCCCATCACCGCAAAGGTGGTTTGCAAAAAAAGCTGCTGCCGGGTCAAGGTTTTACTAAAAAATGAGGAGCTGACACTACCCATTTCATAGATTTTTTTATCCACAAAATGCCCCAACACCGCACCAAAAATTGCCCCCCAGAAACCGCCGTAACGGTAGCCGAGAATAAAACCGATAATTTTTCCGATAAAATTCATCTTTCTTTCCAGTCGTCAAACAAAGTGCGGTTATTTTACCTGAATCGGCAACGCTTAGAAACAAGGAAGTTTTGCGATCAATATTCCAAACCTTATTATGCGTAGTGTTGGTTAATTCGCCATTTGATTAAGCTACATAGCACTTGATTTAATCAATTAATGGGGGTACATTAATTTGACAGATGTTGAATATAATCACCTTAAACGAGATAACACACTACAACAGCGCGGGCTTGATTTTGCACAAGCCAAACAGGTTTTTAGTGGTCACCATTTTACCGCCGAAGATTCGCGACAAGATTATGGTGAAATACGTTACATCACTATCGGCATGCTGGCAGAGCGCCTTGTCGTTATTGTTTGGACTTGGCGCAATCAAAAGCGTCGTATTATTTCAATGAGGAAAGCAAATGAAAGAGAACAACAACGTTTTAAACAACACTTGGGTCGATCCCGATGATGCGCCAGAGCTTGATGACACATTTTTTAAACAAGCCGATTTATACCAAGGTGCACAACTGATAAAACGTGGACGACCACGCATAGACAATCCGAAACAAGCGATCAAATTACGTTTAGACAGCGATATATTAGCAGCATTTAAAGCCACAGGAAAAGGCTGGCAGACTCGGATTAATGAGGTCTTACGCCAAAATATGCCAGCATAACATTAATTAGTTCAACTAAAAAAAGCAGCCTTTCGGCTGCTTCAGACTGCTGACAAAGTCCTAGACATTTTGCTAGGACTTTGATCTAATAAGGAAAAGCCTTTTAAGGAGTTTCCGATGTTAAAGCCGCCTCCC
>NZ_SMCP01000017.1 GCF_004342725.1 Testudinibacter aquarius
GGAGGCGGCTTTAACATCGGAAACTCCTTAAAAGGCTTTTCCTTATTAGATCAAAGTCCTAGCAAAATGTCTAGGACTTTGTCAGCAGTCTGAAAAGGGAAGTTATGCTTCCCTTTTATTTTACCTATTTATTGACTGTGTTATTTTTATCCGCTTTTGAATTTAATGCAGCAAACCTGCATTTTTATGCAAATTTTTTCGCTTTTTTTGCGATTTTATTTGCATAGCGCTTTTTTTATCATTACTATTCCAGATTATTTATTCCCATAAACGAAGACCCTTTTCAGCATGACGATCAGTATTAAAAACCTCAATTTTTTTTACGGCAATAAGCAAGCCCTATTCGACATTAATTTTGAATCGCAAGATGGCGATATTATCGTGTTGCTCGGGCCGAGCGGTGCCGGCAAAAGCACCCTGATCCGCACACTGAATCTGTTGGAAGTACCAAAGAGCGGTCAATTGACGATTGCCGGTAATCAATTTGAATTATCCGCCAATACCGATGCTAAAAAAATTCGTAAATTGCGTAAAGATGTCGGCATGGTGTTTCAGCAGTACAATCTGTGGCCACATTACACTGTGTTAGAAAACTTAATCGAAGCACCAATGAAGGTGTTGGGGCTGAGCAAAGCGGAGGCAGTGGAGCGGGCGCAAGGTTTGCTAAAACGCTTACGGGTGGAAGATCACGCTGACCGTTTCCCATTACATCTGTCTGGCGGGCAACAACAGCGTGTCGCGATTGCCCGTGCCTTGATGATGAAACCGCAAGTGCTGCTGTTTGACGAGCCGACCGCAGCGCTCGATCCGGAGATCACGGCACAAGTGGTCTCAATCATCGAAGAGTTGAAGCAGACCGGAATCACTCAGATGATTGTGACCCACGAAGTTGCCGTGGCACGCAAAGTGGCCACTAAAGTGATCTATATGGAACAAGGAAAAATTATTGAAATCGGTGCTGCCGACTGTTTCAAAAATCCAAAAACCGACGCTTTTGCACAATATTTATCACACTAAATTTATCACACTCACTGTTTGTTATACTTAATTTTACTCTCTTCGTTAAGGAGCTTACCATGAAAAAACTGCTTGCCACCGCACTTTTGGCGACTGCCTTCTCTGCCAACGCATTGGATATTACCTTTGCAACCGAACCGACTTATCCGCCATTTGAAAATACCGATTCCAGCGGAAAAATCGTGGGTTTCGATATTGATATCGCCAACGCTATTTGTGCTGAAATCAAGGCGAATTGCCAATTCCAAAGCCATGCGTTCGACAGTCTGATTCCAAGTTTGAAGTTCAAACGTTTTGATGCTGCCATTTCTGCCATTGACATCACCGCAGAGCGTGCCAAACAAGTCAGCTTCAGCGATCCTTACTATGACAGCTCCGCCAGCTTTATCGCAGTAAAAGGCAAAGCTAATTTAAGCAGTGCGAAAAGTGTCGGGGTACAAAACGGTACCACATTCCAACAATATATTGCCGCAAACGGCAAACAATATAACGCAAAATCCTACGCTACCTTGCAAAGTGCGATTTTGGATCTGAAAAACGGACGTATCGATATTATTTTCGGCGACACGGCGGTACTTGCCGACTGGATGAAAACTGACGACAGCTTAGCATTCGCCGGAGACAAAGTGACTGATCCGAACTATTTCGGCAGCGGTTTGGGTATTGCCGTCAATCAAAGCAGCACTGAACTGCTGGCAGAGTTGAACAAGGGTTTAGCGGCCATTAAAGCCAACGGTGAATACCAAAAAATTTATGACACTTGGATGTCCGGAAAATAATCACGCTCTATGTTTAGCAATTTTCTTTCACTGATGTTATCAGCCACCCTAATGACCTTAGGGTTGGCTGTGTGCGCATTAATTCTCGGCTTGATTCTATCGATGATTTTCGTGGTGTTTGAAACGGCAAAAATACGCTGCGTTCGCAATGCGACTTCGATTTTTTTAACCTTATTGCGCGGTTTACCGGAAATTTTAGTTGTGCTGCTGATCTATTTCGGCTCAACCCAGGTTTTATTCATTCTCACCGGTGATTTTATCGAATTCAGCCCATTTTGGTCGGGCGTGGTCGCATTGGCGATTATATTTGCCGCCTATGCTTCACAATCTTTGCGTGGTGCGATTCAAGCCATTCCATTAGGGCAATGGGAGTCGGCCTCTGCGCTAGGATTAAGCCGTTCACAAGCCTTTATCTCGATTATTATGCCACAAGTCTGGCGTCACGCCTTACCGGGCTTGAGTAATCAATGGTTGATCTTATTGAAAGATACCGCACTTGTTTCCCTGATTGGTGTAAACGATCTGATGCGCCAGGCAGAACTGAGCAACGCCAACACTCACCAGCCGTTTACTTGGTACGGGATTGCGGCACTGCTCTATTTAGCCGTCACGATTTTAAGCAAAATCGGAATTGCTCTCCTAGAAAAACGCTTCACTCGTTTTGAACGGGAGGCAGCATGATCAGTGACTATTTTGCAATTATCGCACAAGGCATTCCAACCAGCCTCGCATTGACAGCGGTCGCCTTAATCATTTCGTTTATTTTGGCAGTGTTGTTTACCTTTATCCTGTCGATGGAAAACCGCACTTTGAAAGCGCTGGTCAACGGTTATATCACGCTGTTTACCGGTACGCCATTATTGGTGCAAATTTTCTTAATCTATGCTGGCCCGGGGCAATTCCAATGGATTATCGATAGCCCGGCTTGGTCACTGTTGTCCAATGCGTGGTTTTGCGCGATGTTGGCGCTAGCACTCAACAGTGCGGCCTACTCTGCGCAACTCTTTCACGGGGCGGTGAAAGCAATTTCAAAAGGACAATGGGAAAGTTCGGCAGCACTCGGTTTAAGCCGCTGGCAAACGCTGCTGATTTTAGTACCTTTTGCGTTAAAACGGGCGCTGCCGTCTTACACCAATGAGATCATTTTGGTATTCAAAGGCACATCACTGGCTTCAACCATCACGATTATGGACATTATGGGCTATGCCCGTCAGCTGTACGGCACGCAATATGATGCATTGTTAATCTATGGTATTGCTGGAGCTATTTACCTGATTATCACCGGCATTGCGACCTTATTCTTACGTCGTTTGGAAAATAGAACCCTGTCTTTTGAACGCTTAGAAAGCAGCAAAAGCCATTAAGGCTACAGGCATCCAAGCCGCTTGATGGTTGCCATTTGAGTTTTTACGGTGTAATATTTGGTATGTAGTTCAATAAACTACTTGCTAAATCCCTACAATTTGAAACAAAAATCGCAGGAGAGGTTATTATGAAAATAATTTGGGCATTGATTTTAGCCGCAACAATTGGAACATTATCCGCTTGTAACACGGTAAAAGGCGCCGGGCAAGATATCCAATCTGCCGGTGAAGCGATTGATAATACCGCAACCAAAGTTCAGAAAAAGATGTAATCTGAATCTCACTACAGCTCTAATAACCATAATGCCGAATGTTACCGTTCGGCATTTATTTTGCCCTTTAAGCCGATATTTCAGGCATTTCAAGGTGAAATCATTAGCAAGCTGTATCTGGCTAACGCAGTAATTTTTCGCCATACTCATACACCTGTTGCAATAACGCCAGTTTTTCAGGATTATTTTGGTGCTGTTCGCCTAATTGCTGCAACGATTGCACAAAAGTTTCTGCGCTTTTCTCCAGTTTCATTTGGCGGTATTTTTGCCATCTAATCTGTTCGGCGCGGTTCAACGTGCGGTAGAAATGGCGCGCGCGGTAGTGGAACAGTAAATCAGGAATACGCTTGTCTTCAAAGGTAAGATCCGGATTTTTTAACTGTTCGGCATCTAAAGTGCGTAAAATCTGCAAATTGCGTTTATCAGCATCGCTGAAAAAGCCGCGGTAAAGTGCGGTTTCCACATTCAGATCGTCGGCATATTCCCGTTGTTCGCTGAAAATAGCGATCACTTTGTCACGAATTTCATAAGATTGAAGCAAACGTTGCTGATTTTGCAGACATTGTTCACGATCAATCCCCAAGCGTACCGCACTTTGCGGCAATAGCGTTTTTTCCGGGGCGATAATCGGGCATTTGTTGATATGCACTAATTTCAGCGGCACCGGCAAAATTCCCTGCGCTTCCAACTCCGCTTTTTTGCTGTATAACCGTACTTTTAGAGTTTCGGCATCAAAACTCAGCAAATCGCTGAGATCGGCACTCAAATCACACACGATCACGGCGTTATTATTGGTCGGATGCCATGCCAGCGGCGCAACAAGTGCGGTATTGCCGCGATAATTGCCGAGCATACCGGAAACGTGCACCAACGGGGTCATATTGGCGGTATCGATCAGTTTCTCCACCGCTTTTTTGTTGCGCAGATTGAAAAAATACTCGAACAGACGCGGCTGTTTGGTTTTGACCAATTTTGCCATTTCAATCGTGGCATATACATCTGCCATTGCGTCGTGCGCATTGCTGTGTTCAATCCCGTTTGCTAGCGTCAGGCGATCTAATTTAAACGACGGCAAGCCGTTTTCGTCATACACCCAGTTAATCCCCTCCGGGCGCAAGGCGTAACAGGCACGCAACACATCGAGCAAATCCCAACGGGAATTGCCGTTTTTCCAGCTGTATTCGTAAGGATCGATAAAATTACGATAAAAAGTATATCGGGTCATTTCGTCATCATAACGAATGCTGTTATAGCCCATCACGCAAGTATTGGGTTGCGAAAATTCTTGCAAAATACGGGCGGCAAATTCCGGTTCGGATACGCCTTTTTCGTTGCATTCTTGCGGCGTGATGCCCGTCACCAACACGGCTTCCGGCGCAGGCAGGTAATCATTTGTTTGCTTGCAATACACCATCACCGGCTCGCCGATAATATTAAAATCGGCATCGGTACGAATGCCGGCAAACTGCGCCGGACGGTCGCTTGCCGGATTAATGCCGAAACTTTCGTAGTCGTAAATAAAAAAACTGAAATCCGCCATGCTTAACCTACTAATTTATCCAAATAAAATAAACAGATAATAGATACAATTCCCAATCCTACCCCAATCATATTTATTTTATTGATTTTTTCTTTAAACAGCCATGCGCCGGTCAGCGTGCCTAAACAGATTACCCCGATATTCATGCCGGCAAAGACCAACGTCGGATTGCTGCTATAACTTTGGTGTGCCTTGATATAAAATAGAATATTCATAAAATTCAGCACACCGAGCAGCAAACCGCCCAGCATACTTTTGCCGTGCCAACGGGTCTGTTTAATCAGTAAATAGATAAAAATCACACATGCCGCCAAGCAAAACGACACAAACAACGTCAACGGAAATGCACTACCGCTCTTTGCCATTTGCTTAAACAGAATATCGATCACGCCGTAGCCGAGCCAGACCAACAGCAGATTTAACCAACCTTTGCCGACCGCACTTTCTCCAAGATTTTGTTGCGGCTCGTCTTTTTTCCATAACAAACATAAAAGTGCGGTAAACGCCAACACAAGACTAACCGCACGGCTGCCGCTCAACACTTCGTTAAAAATGGTAAACGAGGCTAAAATCGGTAAAAACAGCGATAACCGCTGTGCCGCATCAGAGCGCACAATCCCCGCACTTTCCACCGCATGCGACATCACGATAAACACCGTCGGCAGCAAAATCCCCAAGGCTAAAAACAGATAGGAATCGTCATGTTGCGCCACCACTTCGCCGATCGACTGCCCGGCAAAATTGGGCTGCAAAAAATAATAACTCAAGCCGATCGCCATAATATAATTAAAGGCAATCGCCTGGGCGATTTGAATATGTTGCTTGCGTGCCACTTTCAAAAACACCGACACGATCACGCTGCAAAGCACAGCGATGGCGAGGTTGTGCATTTTTATTCCTTATTAATAGATGCCATAAAAATTGGTTCTTGACGAATAGGTCTATTTTTAGTTATTCCTATTCAAGTTCTTTCAAGGTTTTACCAGTTTCATCTTTCCAATAACTCACCCATTCACGCTTCCATTTAATCAAAGTGCGGTCATTCTGCCTGTTCATAATAATACGACTGATCAATCCCTTTGATAAAGACTTTGCGATCATCGATTTTATCGGTTAAGGCATTTTGTAATAAAAAACGGATTTCTAAATCATTGACCGGGCTGCGTTCCATCGCCTGTAAATATAAATGCTTATCCACCTTTTCCCAATCAACCACTTTGCCTAAACGTTTTTTAAAAATCAGATCGAGCCAAATGCGGGTAGAGCGTCCGTTGCCTTCTAAAAACGGATGCGCAACATTCATTTCAACGTATTTTTCGATAATTTGTTCAAAACTGTTTTCAGGCATTTTTTCAATCGCGGCAAGGGCGGCTTTTAGGTATAGTGCATTAGCAAAGCGAAAATTGCTTTTTGAGATATTTAACTCACGAATCTGACCGGCAAAGTTATATAAGCCGTCAAATAAATAACGGTGAATTTGCTGCAAGCCTTTAGTCGTGCCGATTTCCAACCGATGAATCGCCCCGGAATCATACAGATAATAGGCTTTTTGTTTACTGAGTTGATCGATTTGTTGTGTGTTCATCTGTTCTACACTCAAAAAAGAGATTTAGGGCGTACAGAATACGCCCCTACAATTCACAACCGCACTTTGCCCTACTCCGTCGCCCCAAAGCCACGCAAGCCGACCACATGAACGTATTCATGGTTGTGGGCGATTTTACGCACTAGTTTGTAGGTGGTGCCTTTTTCCGGGCTGATATTTTCCGGCGCGGCGATCAGAAGCTGCATATCGAGGCGCTCGCACAGTTCGAACAGGGTTGAGATCGATTTGGCATCGAGGCGGGCGGCTTCGTCGAGGAACAATAAGCGGCACGGCAGAATATCTTTGCTGCGAATGCGGCGGCTCTCTTCTTCCCAACTTTGCACCACCATCAATAGGATTGACATCCCCGTACCTATGGCTTCCCCGGTTGAAAGTGCGCCGCTTTCCGCGCGCAACCAACCGTCTGCGCCGCGATACACTTCCACTTCCAGATCAAGGTAGTTACGGTAATCCAGCAACTCTTCACCAATGGTTTGTGCGGTACGTTGTCCCATATCAATGTGCGGATTAACCCGCTGATACAGTTTCGCCAAGGCTTCGGAGAAGGTGATTTGATTATTGTTGAACAGATCTTGGTAATCGTCCTGCTCGCCCGATAACGCATTCAGTAAGATCGCGTGGGTATCGCGGATATTCACCACCAAACGCACCGATTTCACCTGTCCGAAAGCGATATTTTGCAAACCTTGGTTCAACATACGAATACGGTTTTGCTCGCGTTGGATGGTTTTACGCATGATATTGGCAACACTTTCGCTGCTGATCGCTAGTTTGCGTTCACGGTTGGTCAGCTCTTCGGTCAAGCGTGACAATTCGATTTCCATTTGTTCGATTGCATCAATCGGATCGTCGGTTTTGATAATATCCTGCCGAATCCGTTCGCGCAGATGTTGATAAACGGCGATAAAAAACCGCACTTTGTTTTCCGGTTTGCGGCTGTCTTCCGACAAACGCAAGGCATCACGCAAATATTCATTATCGGCGACGGCGGTACGCAAGGCGCCCAAGGCTTTATCCGACATCGAACGCAATTCATCGGCGGAGAGATACGCCAGTTCGCGTTTATTCAAACGGCGTTCCACATCGCTGTTGCGTGACAAACGCAACACCACGCACCAACTGACTTTGGCGGCAACCACCAGCTCGCGCTGCGTGCGGTAATCGCGTTCGGATTTGCGGATACTGCGCACTAAATTTTCACCTTCAGCCTCTAACAAGGTCAGCTGTTTTTCCACATAGTTGCGGCGTTGGCGGCTTTGTGACAGGGTTTGGTGCAACTCATCGCGCCGTTGCAATGCACGCTGTTCTGCGCCTTCGTCGGCACGTCCGCCGATTTTATCCACCTCTTCCAACAGCTCGAGCAACATATGATTTTTCGCGTCCAGCGAGCTGCGTAACGAGATTTGTACCTGATTAAATTCGGCAAACTGTTTCTGTTTCTGTTGCAGTTGATTGCGTTGCTGCTCCCGTTGTTGCTGCAATTGTTGCAAACGTTGACGCAACTGTTCGTTCAGCTCTGAGCCTTCGCTTTGTAGCTGCTGTTCATAATCGAAATGCGCGCGCCGTTGCAGCACATCGGATAGCGCGTAAAAACACTGTTGTGCCCGTTTTTGTTGATCAACCGTGGTTTGGTAATCATTTTTCAACGTTTCATAATTTTGCGGATCGCTTTGCAAACTGGCGGCAATCGGTTCAAGCTGTTGCAACTGCTGTCCGAACTGGCGTACGAATTGCACGTCTTGCTCGGCATTCAACAACTGTTCGCGATATTCCTCAATCCGATCTTGCAAAGTTTCATCAGCTAACAGATTGAATTGTGGCGACAGTTTATTTAACAGACGTACCAGCTCTTTGCTTTCGCTCAATTGCAAGCGCACTTGCTGTTCGCCGATGGTCAAGTGATTCAATTCACGATCCAATTCATTGCGCTGTGCATTGATTTGCTTCATCTCTTGCTCTGGATCAGGCAAGAACGCCAACGCCAAATGCAAGCCGACAAACTGGCTGAATTGCTGGTGCAGACGCTGGCATTTTTGCACATCAAAAGAGCGCTGGGCGTGCTGTTCGTTAATTTCGTCCAGCTCACCGGCCAAATCTTCCAAGCGTTTTTCCCGCGCCGCTCGTCCGAACAGCGGAATTTCAGGAAATTTGGAGTAGCGTACTTCCCGCTCCGAAACTTGAACCACCACGCCGCTGTCCAGCTCTTGTGCGGAAAACACATTGTCATCAAACGCTGCCGGATCGCCTTCGATTAAATATAGGTCGTCTGGGCAGTCCTCAATATTTTCCAACTGTTTTTTCACTGCATCCAGATCGCGCACCACAATCGCATGGCGTGCCGGGCCGTATAAGGCGGAGAAATACGGCGCGTCATCAAGCGGCACATCGTCATATAATTCCGACAGCAACACGCCGCCGAAACGCTCGGCAAGGGCATTCAAACGGTGATCTTCCGAACCGTCCGGCTGGCTTAAACGGCTGATTTGCTGTTCCAACTGCTGTTTTTGCAACTGCAACTGATCGCGTGCCATGGTGTGCTCACGCTCTTTTTCCAGTTGCAACTGCATAAAGTCCATCACATCTTGGCTGTCGCCGAATTGCTGCCCGCTCTGTTCGCTCAAGCGTTCCAACGCCGATTGCGCCGTCAGCCATGCCGGGGCTTTGCGCTCGTTTTCTTGATAAAGTGCGGTCAGCTGTTCACGTTTTTGCCGCAAGGCGGAACGCTGCTCGCCCTGTTCGGCAAGATGGTGGCTCAGTTCATCGACTAAATCTTGTTGTTGCAAGTGGAATTCGTCCAGGGCTTGCGGGTCACTTAACCCCAAACCACTACGCTGATTAAACTCTTGCAACAGTTGTTTGGCGCTGTTTTGCGCTTGTAAACGCTGTTCCAATTCATTGACTTGGCTGCGTAAGCCGACCGCACTTTGCGCCTGCGCTTTCTGTTGCGGATAGTCCGCCAATAAGGTTTTCGCCTGCTCCCATGCGGCAGAACGCGGCACGTCGCCGACGATCTCCGTCAGCAAACGATAGGCTTTGTCAAACTGCGATTTGGCGGCATCAGACACTGACATCCGTTGCTCTAACTGCAACACATTCGCCGTCAACTCTTCGACTTGATCTTCAAACTCTTGGTGATACTGTTCGATATTTTTCAACGCCAGATCGTTTAAGCCACACACCGCTTTGGCTTTCTCTAACGCCTTCACCGCTTGCTGATACTGCAAGGCACGGGTTTGTTGTGCGTCCAGTGCCTGTTGGTAATCCGCCAGTTGTCCACGCACCTGATCGATTTCGATCTCGCCCTGTTCAACCCGGTGTTGTGCCTCTTCCAACTGCTCAGCGGCGGTTTCGACCACAATTTGCTGCTCTTCCAGTTTTTCGCGTAATTCGTTGACATCGTCTTGATAACGGTTGATTTTTTCCTGATGGCGCAATACATTTTGCACCAAATTCAGATGATCGACCGCACTTTGATGATCCACTTCGAGACGTTTTTCGCTCTCCGCTAAATCCGCCGCTTCACGGCTGAGTTCAATCAGTTTTTGTGCGGAAAAAGTTTGTTCCTGTTTGGCGCTGAATAAGGCACGGCGGAAATTCAAGGCGTTGTCGATATTGTGACGGCGGTCATTGGCGTTGCGCATATAATCGGCGGCAACGTAGGCAGTGGATTCGTTAATCAAATGTTTGAACAAATCACGATCCGCTTGGGTGACTTTAATCGCTTCCAAGGTCATGCGGTTTTCACGCAATGCCGCTTCCATATCCTGAAACGCCTTGCGCACGCCCAGATTTTCCGGCAATAAATAGTCGCGTAAGGAACGGGTGATTGCGCTGGAAATCCCGCCATAGAGCGAGGCTTCAATCAGTTTATAGAACTTGCTGCGATCCGATGACGAGCGCAAGCGTTTCGGAATAATCCCCAACTCAAACATCATGCTGTGGTAATCAGTTACCGAATGATACTGTTTCAGCTGTGCCCCGTTTTGTTCGGCTTTCTCTTTCAATTCGTTTAATGCCAGCACCTTAGCTTGTTTTTCATTCACCGCTTCGGTGAAAAGTGCAGTCGGATCCACCGCTAACGGCAAGCCTTGGATCGAGAACGATTTAATATCGACTTTTTTATCCCGCCCGGCAACTTGCTGCAAACGCACCCCGACCAGCACACGCTGATTGCGTGAATTGAGCGTATCCAACGCCGCATAACACACGCCCGGGCGCAATTTGCCATGTAAGCCTTTATCGCGCGAACCGCTGGTAGCGCCGGCTTCGGTGGTGTTACGGAAATGCAACAGGGTTAAATCCGGAATCAATGCGGTCACAAAACCTGCCATCGTGGTGGATTTCCCTGCCCCGTTACCACCGGACAGCGTGGTCACCAATTCGTCCAAATCAAAGGTACGCGCGAAAAAACCATTCCAGTTGATCAAGGTCAGCGAGCGGAATTTACCGCGTTCAACCGCACTTTGTACCGGGGTTGATGTGGCGAGGACGTTATCTGAAATTATGTCTTCGACTTGGTTAAACCGTTGTTCGTTTTCAAATTCTGACATTATTCACGATCCCCTTGTTCATCATTGCTGTCGATTTCATCATCAAATTCATTTTCATCTTCGTTTTCGGCTTCGTTATCAAGTTCACTATTTTCCGGCTCAAGTGCGGCTTTCTTCGCTTGTTTTTCTTCTTTTAGCGAATCTGCATTGGCGGCTTCACCGTCACGGATTAAACGCAGTTGTGCTTCAAGCGGATCATCGCCTGACCGCACTTCCGCACCGAAACGGAACACGGATTCGGAGATCACAAACTTGCCGCTGTATTGATCACCGACGCTGGTAATCATGCCCAAACGGCGCAAACGGTTTAAAGCGGCACGCATTTTTTCCGCCAGTTTTTGCTTGTCCAAATCCGAACCGGACGAACGCTGATTCACGGCTTTCAGCAATTTGCTTTCGTCGGCCAGATTCAACAGTTCGTCATACACTTCTTCGCTGCTGAAAATGCCTTGCTGCGCCAACCTTTCGGGGCTGAGGTAGAGATAGCACAACACTTTGCCGACCAGCATCTCCAATTCGCTCAACACGCTGCGCCCAATCAAGGTGCTGGATTTCGGACGTAGGTAGAAAAAGCCTTCCGGCGCGCGAATCAGTTCAACGTTATAACGGCGGTAAAAACTTTCCAGTTCATATTGAAAATCCATCAAAAAAGCGTGATTGTCCAAATCCTCAAGGCTGATATGACGGCCGGCACGCAGCAGGCTGTCCACCAGCGGAAACAGCGGATTGGCAATTGCAGTGGCGAGTTTGGTTGGCATTACTTCAGGGGTCTGATTTATCATAGTGAGTTCGTTCATTTAGCAGAAAAATTATTTATAACCGTCAATCACATTGGCTTGCACTTCGGCGCCGTGTGGATTGATCGCTTGCCATTGCGGATAGATCGCTGAGAAATCGTCGCTTGCCATGCCGAGGCGCACCGCTTGATCGACAATAATCCGAGCCACATCAAAATGGCGCGACAGCGGATAATTTTCCAGCTGTTGGCGCAGGACTTGGCTGAGATCAATCGGTTGATTGTGTTCACGGTAGCGGATTAACAGGCTTTGCATCTGTTCCACGATCTGTTCGTGCAGATCGGATAAGGATTCGTATTGCAGTTCTTCCGGCAGTTCACCTAGGGCATCTTCATCGCTGAGGGTCAACTCCTCATCACGCAAATCAACCAAGCGTTCGGCTTGGGTTGTCCACAGATACCAAGGCGCATCAAAATAGTGGTGAATGGATTGGCGCAGGCGGCGCGAAAAAACACGGTTTTTATCCATATCAATCGCAGTACGGATAAATTTATGTACGTGGCGGTCATAGCCGATCCACAGGTCAATCGCCTGTTGTCCCCAGCTGATAATACGATCCAGTTTGGCTTGCAGATTGACAATCAGTTGCCCGACAAAATCCAATTCGGCACGCCCAATGATGCAATCCTCAATCCGCAGCAGTTGCGCCTGCAATTTATCGCCGGCAGCATTGAGCGTGTCTTGCAATTCACGCAGATTGCCTGAGGTTTCGTCCAATAACTGTTCACAACTGAGCAACGCCGCTTGCCAGTCTTTGGTCAGCAATTCGGCGATCTGTTCTTTAATCCCCTGCTGATTTTCGTCCATAATTCGTTGCGATAAATCAATGCTGTCGAAAATCTCCGCCACCGAATATTTTAACGGGGCATACACATTTCTACGCCAATGGTGTTCATCGCCATCTTCTTCGGCGGCAGACGATGCGCGCTGAATTTCGTCCGCCACAATCGAAAGCTGCACCGACAGGCGCAAAGCAGAAAATTCGCGTTGGCGGATATAGTAATCGGACACGCCCACGCCGAGCGGCGTTAAGCGGTAAATGGAAAGCCCTTCGGTGAATTCACTGCTGAAGCGGTTTAAAAAACGCTGTTTCACCAGCTCGTTAATCGCGTTGTTGGCACGCTGCGGCACGGTTTCTTCCGCCAAGCCGAATTCATTCGACACCAGACGGAACATATCGATCAGATCGTGTTCGATCATCTCACCATCGATCCGTTCGTTATTGTAAATCGCAATCGTCAGCAGAAAAGCTAAACGCTCAGTCGGCAGATTCAGCGAAAATTCACGTTGTTTAGCCCAACTCGCCAATTCAGGAATAGTTTGTGCCGTTTCAGTCATAATCGGTACTCGAATTCAGGTGAAATAATGCTAATCGTATCAATTAAAAAGCAATATTATAGTATAAGTAGAGCGGAATTGCATGATCAACTCTGCGCTTCTGTGATTTATGTGGCCGAAAACAAGATTTCGCCGTTATTCACGTAAACGTTCAAACAACGTTTCTGCCATTTTGTGCGAGATCCCCGGCACACTGGCCAACTCTTCCAATGTCGCCGCTTTAACGCCCTGCATACCACCAAGATATTTCAGCAGCGCTTGACGGCGTTTGCTGCCGATGCCTTCGATCGACTCCAGCCCGCTTTGAGCAAAGGCTTTTTGACGTTTTTTACGATGTCCGCCGATAGCATGACGATGGGATTCGTCACGAATATGTTGAATCAAATGCAGTGCCAAACTGTCGGCAGGCAAATGCAGTTCGCGCCCGCCTTTACTGATAATTAACGTTTCCAAACCGGCCTTTCGATCTTCTCCTTTGGCTACCCCGATTAACAAAGGGTGATTTTTATCCCACTCAACTTGCAGTTTGGCAAAGACTTCCAAAGCGCGGTTCAACTGCCCTTTACCGCCGTCAATGAAGATGATGTCAGGAATTTTTTCAGGCTCCAGCGGCTTGTTGTAGCGTTTTAGTAATGCTTTTTCCATAGCGGCATAATCATCTCCGGGGGTAATTCCATCAATATTAAAGCGGCGGTAATCGGCTTTATACGGACCTTCCTGATTGAACACCACACAGGAGGCGACCGTTTGTTCACCCATGGTATGGCTGATATCAAAGCACTCCATGCGGCGGATTGAAGGCAGCTGTAACAGTTCGCCCAGGGCTTGATACCGCTCTTTGATTCGTCCGCTCTGTTTCAGCTGATCGGTCAGCGCAATCTCGGCATTCATTTGTGCCAGATGTAAAAATTTAGACTGTTTGCCTTTGGCATTGTCTTGAATACTCACGTTAAATCCGGCTTGTTGGCTTAACAGCTGTTCTAAGGCTGATTTTTGTTCCAGTTGGCGGTTGGTAATGATTTTTTTCGGAATGGTTCTGCCTTGCCCGGCTTGCAGATAAAACTGGCCGAAAAAGGTTTCGCTCACCTCGTCAAGTGCGGTATGACTTGGAATTTTCGGAAAGTAGCTGCGGCTGCCGAGCACTTTGCCTTGACGAATAAACATGACATGAATACAAGCGATACCGTGCTGATAGGCGATTGCGATAATATCCAGATCATCGGTATTTTGGTTGGAAATAAACTGTTGTTCAGTGACCGCACGCACAGCTTGAATCTGATCACGGTAAAGTGCCGCTTTTTCAAAATTCAGTTGTTGGCTGGCTTGCTCCATCTGCTCGACCAAATGTTGCAGCACTTGTTGATCTTTGCCTTGCAAAAACAGGCGAACGTAATTGACTTGCCGATTATACTCTTCGTCACTGACATAACCGCTGACGCAAGGTGCGGAGCAACGTCCGATTTGGTATTGCAGGCACGGGCGCGAGCGGTTGCGATAAGTCGTATCTTCACACTGACGCACCGGAAACAGTTTTTGAATCAATGATAAGGTTTCGCGTACCGCACCGGCATTGGGATAAGGTCCGAAATAATCCCCGCTTGTTTTTTTACTGCCGCGAAATGCCGTTAAGCGTGGATGGCGCTCTTTGGTCAGTAAAATAAACGGATAGGATTTGTCATCACGCAACAATACGTTGTATTTGGGTTGATATTGCTTAATGTAATTGTGCTCTAGCAGCAGTGCTTCCGTTTCCGAGTGGGTAACAGTGACATCAATATTGGCGATCACCGATACTAAGGCTTCCGTTTTTTTACTCGATACATTTTTGCGGAAATAACTCGCCAGACGTTTTTTCAGATCTTTAGCTTTACCGACATAGATGATCGTATTTTTATCATCATACATTCGGTAAACTCCGGGTTCACTGGTGACTTCGGCAAGAAAACGTTTGGCATCAAACATGGTGGATTCACTGTTGAAATAGGATATGGAACAGATACATCAAGGACGGATAGTTCACCCGCCCCGATAAGATATGACTAGCTTAAGCCAATTGTTTATTTAAACAGATTGCCCAAAACAGACTGAATGCCTTTTGATAGCAGATCCCCTGAAAGGTTATTATCAATCGCACCATTTGGGCTCAGTTTATCCACAATTTGTGGTAAAAATTGTGATAACAGATCAGATGCCTGTGCTTCATCTTGTATCCCGGCTTGCTGCGCGGCTTGTTGCAGCTCTTGTTTGCCAAACACATCTTCAACCTGAGTCGGAGAAATGCTTTTATTCTCACCGGTTCCCAACCACGATTGTAACAAATCGTCCAAACCGCCCTGTTGGAACTTGGCTAAAATCCCTTGAATACCGCCTTGTGAGGATAGCAAGGCATTAATAACTGCCATTGCCTGCCCTTGTTTCCCGGCTTCACCACCTAATACACTGGATACGACTGAGCCTAAAATTTTATCTAACATTGTGTTTCCTTAATTTACATTTTACTGCATTAACATCGCTGTTCATGCTGATGGATTAGGTTAGGAAGGGTTATCTTCCTGCGCCTAAAATCTGGCGAACTTTTTCAAGATCGTCAAAGGTATCAACACCCACAGCCGGCACTTCATCAGCCAGCTGTAGATGAATTTTTTCGCCGTACCACAACACCCGCAGCTGCTCAAGCGATTCGATTTGCTCAAGTGCGGTCGGCTGCCACTGCACATATTGCCGGATAAAACCGGCACGATAAGCATATAATCCGATATGACGTAAATAGTGGTTTTTCGCTAAATCTAAATCCGCCGCTTGAATCTTACCTTGTTTGAATAGCGCAAATTGATCGCGATCCCAAGGAATCACCGCTCTGGAGAAATACAACACCAATCCGTTTTTATCGGTCAGCACTTTCACCACATTTGGATTAAACAGCTCGTCTGCTTCTTCAATTTTCACGGCTAATGTTGCCATATTGACGGTGTTATTTACCAGATTTTGCGCCACTTGCCGGATAATCGATGGCGGAATCAGCGGTTCGTCACCTTGCACATTGACGATAACTTCGTCGTCCGCCAAACCGCACTTTGTCACAACTTCGGCTAAACGTTCAGTACCGGAATTGTGTTGTTCTGAAGTCATGCAAACTTCCGCACCGAAAGCAGTAGCCACGGCCGCCACTTCTGCATGATCGGTCGCCACGATAATCCGTTCAGCACCGGATTTTTTTGCCTGCTGCCAAACGTGTTGAATCATCGGTTTGCCGGCAATATCTGCCAGCGGCTTACCCGGCAAGCGTGAAGACGCAAAACGGGCAGGAATAATGACACTAAATCTTTGCATCACAGCTCCCTATTTGAGGTTTTTTTCATTGAGTGGTTGTTCATCAATGGTCAATGCTACCGCACTTTCCGGTAACAACACAGGAATTCCGTTTTTAATCGGATAGGCCAGGTGTTCAAATTCACAAATTAAACGCTGGTGTGTCTTATCATATTGTAATTTAGCGTGACAACGTGGACAGGCGACAACCTGTAACAACTTAGTGTTCATCTTTTTTCACCTTTTGCATGATTTTATTGACCACATCCTCAATCGACGGCTCTAATACGGCTTCGACCGGTACATACCACCAGTTTTCACGGGCAAATTTGCTGCATTTCACGGCATCTTTTTCGGTCATCAGCAAAATTTGTTGCGGGCTGGCAAGGGAAACCAACTTTTCTTGTGAAAATTTAGCATGGTCAATAAAGGCTTTTTGTTTAACAATATTTAATCCGTGACGTTGTAACGTAGTAAAAAAGCGGTTTGGATTACCAATCGCAGCCATTGCAACGATTGGCTGATCGGCAAAGTCACTTAATAGACGCTCTTCTTGCGTCAGCAAATTAACCGCCACTTCACCTTGTAACCGCATCTGAATTTCACCGGGCTGTGGATGCTCACCATTACAGACCACCGCATCCACACTTTTTAAACGTCCGGTCAGTTCGCGTAACGGTCCTGCCGGTAATAAAAAACCGTTGCCGAAGCGCCGTTCGGCATCAACAATAACGATTTCAATATCACGCTGTAAGGCGTAATGCTGCAAACCATCATCGCTCAAAATCACATCAATATGGTATGCCTTGCACAGTAATTCAATACTTTGACGCCGATTAGCACAGATTGCGATTTTGGCACCGCTGCGACGTGCGATCAACACCGATTCATCACCGACTTCCATCGTATCCGCATTAGCACACACCAATTGCGGGTATTGTTTCATTTCGCCACTGTAACCACGCGAAATCACCCCCACTCTTAAGCCTTGTTGCTGTAAGCGGCGCGCCAGCCAAATGACAAACGGTGTTTTGCCATTGCCGCCGACCGACAAATTACCGACGATCACCACCGGCAGTGGCGCTCGCCAAGATTTAAATATTCCAAAGCGATATGCCACACGACGAAGTGCGGTAATCCCCCAAAACAGCAAAGCCAAAGGAGAAAGCAAACCCGCCAGCAGCCATGCCGAGATCGTTTTTTGGTACCAAAAATTCATACTACAATATCCTTTCTTTGCTCGATTACTTGCTCAATTGTTTGATTTACTGGCTGAATTGCAGCTTGTGCAGCTGCGAATATGCACTTCCTGCTGCCAGCAACTGTTTGTGTGTGCCACGCTCAACTACTTTGCCATGATCGATAACCAAAATTTCATCCGAATTTTCAATGGTTGATAAGCGATGGGCGATGACAATAATCGTGCGGTCATGACGCAGTTCGTCGATTGCTGCTTGAATAGCCCGTTCAGATTCAGTGTCCAACGCTGAAGTAGCTTCATCTAAAATCAAAACTGTTGCATTACGCAACAACGCCCGTGCAATTGCCAAACGTTGCCGCTGCCCACCGGACAACATCACGCCGTTTTCACCGATTTCGGTGTCCATGCCTTGCGGCAATGCCTCGATAAACTCCAGACAATGCGAGGCTCTGGCAGCTTCGATGATCTGTTCGCGCGTGTATTGTTCCTTGGCGGCATACGCAATATTATTCGCCACCGTATCATTAAACAAATGTACCTGTTGCGACACCACCGCACAATGGGTGCGCAAGTTCTGTAAGGTGTAATCTTTGATATTACGTCCGTCTAAGCGAATTTCGCCCTGTTCAACATCATAAAACCGGGTGATTAGATTCGCAATCGTCGATTTGCCGGATCCGGAACGACCGACTAAGGCAACTGTGCTGCCGGCTTGCACCTCGAACGAAACATTTTGCAGTACGTTGTTCTCTTTGCCTTCATAATGGAAGCTGACATTGTCAAAACTGATATTGCCCTGCACTTTTTCAACACTAACGGTACCATTATCTTTTTCCAGCGGCAGATCCATAATGCTGAACAATGTCTGACAAGCTGCCATGCCGCGCTGAAACTGGGCATTAACATTAGTTAAGGATTTCAAGGGCTTCATCATCGCCAGCATCGAAGAAAACACCACGGTGAATGCGCCGGCTGTCAGGTTTTGGCTCATAATGCTCGGAATAGTCGCCAGATACAGCACTATGGCGAGCGCAAACGAGGCGATAATCTGCACCACCGGATCGCTGATCGCCGATGCCATCATCATTTTCATGCCTTTACGACGCATATCGTTGCTGACGTGGTTGAAACGATCCTCCTCGACTTTTTGTCCGCCAAACGACAACACCACTTTATGCCCTTTCAGCATCTGCTCTGCCGAAGAGGTCAGTTCTCCCATTGACGTTTGCATATTTTTGCTGAGGCGGCGAAAATGCTTCGACACCAGACGAATCAGGATCGCAATAATCGGACCGATAACAAACAACACCACCGACAGCTGCCAGCTGGTATAAATCATTACCCCGAGCAACGACAATAGATACGCCCCTTCGCGTACGATGGTCACTAGTGCCCCTGAAGCGGAAGACGCCACCTGCTCAGAATCGTAAGTGATACGCGACAGCAGTTTACCGGATGAATTATTGTCAAAAAAGGAGACCGGCATAAACATCATATGCCTAAACAGGCGGCGACGGATATTCATAATCACCTTGCCCGACACCCACGCCAAACAGTACGTTGAGATGAAATTGCTCAGCCCGCGAAAGAAAATCAACACCACCACCAACACCGCCATCATTTTTAGAAAATCGGTATCGGCTTTGCCAAAACCGTCATCCAACAATGGCTTCAGCATCGAGATTAAACCTGCATCGGTTAGGGCATTGATAATCAAAGCAATCGCCGCTACAATTAATCCGGATTTGAAAGGTAAAATCATTGGCCACAGGCGTTTAAAGGTTTTTGCTGTCGAAAAGTCTTTGTCTTCCATCAAGTCATTATTTCCATTACATATCGCTCGCGCTCAGCTAAGCGTTAAAATGAGGTTATTCTAACTGTATTTCCTTTTCTAAGCCAATAATTATGTGATACCAAGGGATTACCCCACGTCGTTGTGTTGAAATCTGCCATTGATCTTGGGTCACGCTCAGCGTAATTTGTCCGTCCGTTGCGGTATTATAGACCGCACTTTGGATCTGTTGCAGACGGTTCTGTGTGGCAAAGTGCGGTAAATTCCACTGGTTATATAAACCGCTGGAGATTAACGACAGCTGCGGCTGCAAATGTTTCAGCCACAGCCAGCCACTGGAGGTGTTACTGCCGTGGTGCCCGACTTGCAGCCAGTCAACTTTGCCGATCGATGGCGCAATCCGGTTTTCTGTTGCCTGATAAGCATCACCACTCAGCACAAACCGCACTTTGCCTCGAGTGACCAACAAGACGCACGAATCCCGATTTTTGGCAATTTTGCTGAGTTGTGACGGCGCAAACACCTCAAAACGGAACTCTCGCCACGCCCAACTTTGCCCCTGAATACAAGGCCGTTGCTGTTTGGCGCCATAATCACGTTCGGAACTGTTGAACAATACCGCACTTGGGAAATGCTTCAGCAAAATCTCAGCACCACCGGCGTGATCATTATCATCATGGCTGATAATCAACTGTTCCAACTGTAAGCCACTCCGCCGTAAAAACGGTAAGATTTCTGTCTCTGCCATACTGCCGCCTTGCCATGCCTGCCCGGTATCAAACAAGGTGGCAGACCGCTCAGTGATGATCAATACCGCCAAGCCCTGCCCGACATCGAGCATGACCAGTTTCCAATCTGGTTTACATGTGGTAATAGCCCATAATTTACTGCAACACAGCACGATTAATAGGGTGCAAATGATTAACGGCTTGCGCCCGGAAATAGGCTGTTGAGTTTGTTCGCTTGTTGAATTCAGCGTGCGGTATCGGTGTGTTAAGCCTAACAAGAGTAAAAATAATGACAAGCAGACGGTGATGATCAGCCACTGTTGGTCGGCAGCAAGCGTCAAATAACTATTGGGCAACGCCTCCAACCACAGCAAGGCTTGTGCTAATAGGCTATCCACCCAAGACCAAACCATGCCACCACTGAATAACGCCAACAGAATCAACGGAATAATGACAAAACTGAAAAATGGCACCAGCAGTAGATTACTCAAAAATGATCCCGTTGGCAGCGCATTAAACAGCAGCAACTGCAACGGCGTAAAAAGCAGCAATAAACCAAATTGCAAATGGAATAAGCCACACAGCCAGTACAACGGTGGCACGGCTTGTTTTAACGACTTTCCGCGCCAGCGCCATTTTTGTAACAGTGGCGCTAATGGAACGCAGTGATAATAGCAACACAATAGTGCAACAGTGCCGCAGGATAACCAAAAACTCTCATTGAGCACACTCAGCGGATCAATCAAACTTAACCAAGCCACAATCAACAGCAGTAATTTCCAAGCCGGTAGATGGATGCGCATAAAAATGAAAGCTAGCCAGAAACAGTACGCCCACAGTGCCCTTTGGGTCGGAATCAAAAAATCAGCTAGATAAGCATAGCAAACCGCAGCGGCCAACGCCGCTAAATGGGGAACATGATAAGTCACATAGTGTATTTTTAACCCGAGGCCGATTAGCAATAATTGCAACAAGCGTGCTACGCCCCAGCCGAGCCAAGCAACCAAACCAATATGTAATCCGGAAATTGCAATTAAATGTGCGGTACCGCTTTCACGAAATTTTTGCCAATCGTCAGCGTTCATCCAGCCTCGTTCACCAAATGCCAACGCCAGAATAACGCCTTGATAACGCAGCGTTTCCGTCTCTGCCAAAACACTCGCCAATTTTTGCTGTCGCCAACTGTTTTGTTGAAATAATAACTGCCCTTGCTTCACCACCGCACCGGCTAAAATCGACTGTGATAACAGCCAGCGTTGTCGGTTAAATCCGCCATCGTTCAAACGCGTGCTCAATGGGCGCAGTTTCAAATTAGCACGCCAAACCTGCCCCAAGTGCGGTTGCTCATCTAACTGCCAATTCAGATTAATCTTGATTTTACCTAAGCCTTGATCGGCTAAATCCGCTTGCGCCACCACCGTGACACTACGGTTTGGCAGCATCTGACGCAGTGCGATGATTTTAAATTCCACATTGATATTTTGCTGCCGCAACGCCACAATTTGTTCAGCCTTACTTAATGTTGCAGCAATCTCATGCTGTTGGTAAGCAGCGCTCAATAAGATAAAAAACAACGACCACAACCCAGTGCTGTATCGACGACGCAACGGCTTTATTGACAGCAAAACTAACGGCAATATCGCAAGCAGCCGCAACATCCCTTGATAACCTAGCCAATCTGCCGGAAGCCAAACAATCTGAGTCAGGCTCAACAGCCAACAAACAGCAACATATTGTAATTTCACTGATTCATCCCATTCAGCCCTGCATTTTTACGTGATAGATTTGCTCCCTATCCATTTTTTAAGAAAAAGCCGCAATCGCCAAAACAGGCACTTTATTTTTGCGATCTAGTTCGCAAAATATGGATTTTATTTACCTTTTTAACTGGTTGTTTTTTAATATTTTTATCTAATCGAACAAAAATCATACCGCTACATTCCGCATTTTATTTGCCAAAAGATTTAACATCTGCTATTTATATCGCCTTTAAAAAGGCGTGAAATTTTTATCATCTAAATTTCTTCTTATTTTCGACTAAAATAATCGGGTAATATCGGCTTAGCATACGCCGATTGAGGTTACCCACTACGGGAGAACAGCATGAGTTCAGTAGCTGCAAAAACATCTTTAAGTCTTTTGTCATTGGCAGGTGTGGAACCTTATCAAGAGCAAGAAGGTGAAGAATATATGAATGAAAAACAGATTCTTCATTTCAAAAAGATTCTGACAGCCTGGCGTGAACAAATTGTCAATGAAGCAGGAAAAACGGTGGCACAGATGCAAGATGAAGCCGCTAATTTTCCGGATCCGGCCGATCGCGCCACCCAAGAGGAAGAGTTCAGTCTGGTACTGCGCAACCGTGATCGTGAGCGCAAATTGTTGAAAAAAATTGACCATACCCTACTTAAATTGGAAACTGGTGATTTTGGGTATTGCGAATCTTGCGGTGTAGAAATTGGTATTCGCCGGTTAGAAGCCCGTCCAACAGCCGATTTATGTATTGATTGCAAAACGCTGGCAGAAATTCGCGAGAAACAAATTTCCAAATAAGACGACAGTGAGAAAAAAGGCGCAATAAAATTTGCGCTTTAGACTGCTGACAAAGGTTAAAATACACGATTAATATTGTAAAAGTAGGGGCCGATTATATATCCGCCCGAACCGAACTTTGCATTTTTTCTTTATTGATTAAGTGCTTATGCCGTACTTCGCAACGGGCGGATATATAATCCGCCCTTTGTATATTCAAAATAAAGTATACTAGCAACACAGCACCGAATCGTTATCCACAGCTTGACCGCCCCTAGAGCATCAACTCGTCTTGTAGCGTAG
>NZ_SMCP01000018.1 GCF_004342725.1 Testudinibacter aquarius
GGGTCTCCCCATGTGAGAGTAGGACACCGCCGGATTTTACCGAACACGAAAAATACAAAGAACACGAAAGTAAGTAAAGTGAGAACCCCTAGCAGTGATGTTAGGGGTTTTTTGCGTTTGCGGCTACTATGCCAATTGAGGCTAATGAGGCTAATGAGGCTAATGAGGCTAATGAGGCTAATGAGGCTAATGAGGCTAATGAGGCTAATGAGGCTAATCGCGGTTAAAGTGCGGTTGACCGCACTTTGGATAGTGCTCTTGGAATCAGGTGTTTGCTCTGGCAAAGGTACTGGCTTCAGCAACTAATGCTTCATCAGGTCGTTTTCCAGTGTAAAGCTCAAATTGTTCTACCGCTTGCAACACAATCACTTCTGCCCCGGAAATTGTCTGCTTTCCCAGTTTTTGTGCGGTGGTGATTAGTGGGGTTTCCGCCGGTAATGCTACCACATCAAAGGCGGTGGTCGCTTGTTCGATCATTGCCAAGGGAAAGGAAAGCTCGGTTGCCTCTTTGCCTCCCTCCATTCCAATCGGGGTTACGTTGACGATAATATCCGCTTTTACCTGTTCAAGGCTGGTTATATATTGATAACCGTATAATTCGGCTAAGTGTTTGCCGGTTTGCGGATTTCTGGCGTATACGCTGAGCGTTTTGAAGCCGGCATCTTTAAATGCCGCCACTACCGCTTTCGCCATACCACCACTGCCATGTACGATTACACTGGATTTTGGATTAAGCTGATATTTTTCGATCAGTTTGGCGATTGCAATATAGTCGGTGTTATAGGCTTTTAAATAACCGTTGTCATTGACGATGGTGTTGACAGAGTCAATGGCTTTGGCGGAGGCGGAGAGTTCATCTAAAAACGCAATACAGCTCTCCTTAAACGGCATTGAAACCGCACAACCGCGAATGCCCAAGGCGCGCACGCCTTTTACTGCATGCTCAATATCTTGGGTGGTAAAAGCTTTATAGATGAAATTCAAGCCTAGCTTCTGGTAAAGGTAGTTGTGGAATAAGGTGCCAAAATTGCCAGGTCTGCCGGAAAGTGACATACAGAGCTGGGTATCTTTATTAATCATAAGCGTCTCCTTGTTGATATTTTTTTCAGTATATCCTAAATTTCGTTGCTAAATTTGATCTGAATCGTTTTCTCAATAAAAAACTGAAGCGATTCAGCTGGGTTGAAAATGCGGTCAGCCAAACCGCACTTTAGATCTATTGCCAATTTTTTAATTTAGATGTTTTGCCGATACCCGGATTGAAACTATTGGTCGGATCCAGATCGCGATAGAATTTTTTCAGTTCCGGCTTGGCATGATAAAGATGGCCGACATTGTGTTCCGCCGGGTATTGTGCGCCACGTTGATCAAACAATTCCAGCATCTCCTCTTCCAACGCGACCGGATCAGTTCCTTTTTTGGCAATGTAATCCTGATGGAACACATGGCACATAAAATGACCATAATACAGTTTATGAATAAATTTTTGATCGAGTTCAGCAGGCAAGGTCTCAAACCATTCGCGATCATTGCGGCGCAGCGCAACGTCTAGCGCCACTATATCTTCAACCGTTTTGTGATTAATAATCCGATAACGGACAGCCGCACCGGCAACCGCAAAACGGTGCAGCATCGCCGCTTGTGATTCTTGCGGGTTGCAAATAAAAAAGTCACCGCTATGCTCGGAAAAATAGCGTTCTAAAAAGGCTTTTGCCTCTGCAATGCCACTTCCTGCCATTTTCAAAATTAAATGATGCTCATAGCGATCGCGATATTCCAGCATTTTTTTCGGTAAATGTTGCGGTAAAATTTTACTGAAAAGCTGTAACATTTTGTCGGAAATATGTTTTGGTAGAAAAGAAATTTGGTCGCAGATTCGATCCACTTTATTTTTTAAACTGAATAATTTGGGTAAGTTATTAGTTCCCAATTTTTTGATTGCCCAAAACGTATCTTTGCCATAAACCGTTGCTACATCAAAGGCTTCGCGGTGAATATATTCGCCTGAGACCGGTAGGGATTGGAATTGCGTTAAAATATGGCGGCGAATGTCGTCTAGTTCGGCGGTTTGGTTGCTGCCGATATAGAAAACCTGCGTATTTTTTTCCAATGGAAAAGTGTCTAAACGCACCGCAAACACCATCAATTTTCCGGCGCAGCCAGAGGCTTCGTGCAAACGGCGCGGATCTGCGTTGAAGCGTGCGGCACTGTCGGCATCTACTTGGCGAACGTGTTCGCAATAATGGTGATCGTGTCCGAGACGATCGTCGTTTTGAATATCGGATTCCAAATAACGCTTCTGTTCCAGGCGCGACAAAATCTCTTCGGGATCGTCACCTAATTCGATGCCCAAATGGTTGACAAGGTGAAGCTCTCCGTTGCTGTCAATTTGCGCAAACAGCGCCATTTCAGTATAAGCCGGACCACGTTGCACCAATGCACCGCCAGAGTTATTACAGATTCCGCCCAGCACTGAAGCGCCTAGGCAAGATGAGCCGATCACCGAGTGGGCTTCGCGTCCATGTTTCAGCAATTCGGCTTCTAATTGAAACAGGGTGCTACCGGGTAGGCAGACGACTTGTTCGGCATGGTTAATCAGTTGAATCTGATCGATTCGCAGCGTATTGATGATCACAATATCACGGTCATACTCATTACCGTCAGGGGTGGAACCACCGGTTAAACCGGTATTTGCCGCTTGGGTAATTACAATCACATCAGCTTTGACACAGGCTTGTAAGATGCGCCATTGTTCAATTAAAGAGGCGGGAATCGCCACCGCTAATGCTTGCCCTTTGCCGAAACGAAAGCCTTGTCGATAGGGCAAAGTGCGGTTCGGCTCTGTCAGTAGATGCTTTTCGCCGACGATTTTTTTAAGTTGTTGGATTAAAGTACTTTGTTTTTGATTATAGGACGCCATACGATTTTCCTTAATTTTTGGCAGGTAAGCCACTTTAGTCTATACCGTTTGTTTCAAAATAAACAGCCTGAAATGGTTTAACACCAGATTTAGGCATAAATTGAAAAAAAGTTTTGCAGCGTTAGAAAAATATGGTATTTATGTAACCAGATGAATGAATTTAGAGCAGATTGGTATAATCAATGCAGCAAAAAAGGCAAGTAAGCCGAATTATTAGCACTCTTCTCGGGTTGGTGATTATTATCACCGACAGCGAGCGGTGTTGTTAATTGGTCTGTACCAGTCTGTTATCAGTAAACCCTCGCTAACCGGTGAGGGTTTTTTTGTGGTTTTAAAAATGGTTTATCAATTCAAAGTGCGGTAAATGGGGAAGAAATGAACGGAGCGAGATTAGTCACAGAGAGTTTGAAAGCGCATCAGGTCGAGGTGATTTTTGGTTATCCCGGCGGCGCGATTATGCCGGTGTATGATGCGATTTACGATTCAGGGTTGGATCATTTGTTGTGCCGTAATGAGCAGGGCGCGGCAATGGCGGCAATCGGTTATGCTCGCTCCAGCAAAAAAGTGGGAGTGTGCATTGCGACTTCAGGACCGGGCGCCACCAATTTGATTACCGGATTGGCAGATGCACTGTTGGACTCGGTGCCGATTGTAGCGATTACCGGACAAGTGGCGACCCCGTTTATCGGCACTGATGCGTTTCAGGAAATTGATGTCTTAGGTTTATCGTTGGCGTGCACCAAGCAAAGTTTTATCGTGCAGAATATTGAAGAGCTGCCGCTGATTCTGGCACAAGCGTTTCAAGTTGCACAAAGTGGTCGCCCGGGGCCGGTGTTGATTGATATTCCAAAAGATGTACAGTTTGCGCCAACAACGGCACAACCGATAGTTTTGGCATTGGATAGCGCAGCTGATCAGCTTGCCGAGAACTTACAACAGGCAAAGTTGTTGTTGCAGCAAGCCAAACGCCCGGTTTTATATATCGGCGGTGGTGTTGGCATGGCAAGTGCGGTTCCGGCGTTGCGGAATTTTTTGCAAACAACCCAAATTCCTTCTATTTCTACCATCAAAGGTTTAGGCGCAATTGCCGCCGACACCCCGTATTATATGGGGATGGTGGGTATGCACGGTACCAAAGCAGCGAATTATGCGGTGCAAGAGAGTGATTTATTGCTGGTGTTTGGCGCGCGATTCGATGATCGGGTGACCGGTAAATTGGATACTTTTGCACCGCACGCAAAAGTGATCCATGCGGATATTGACCCTGCAGAAATCAATAAATTGCGCCAAGCGGATGTTGTGTTGCGTGGTAACTTAAGCCAAGCCTTTCAAGGCTTGTGTTGTGAATTGGATATTGTACCTTGGCAACAGGATATTCAGCGTTTAATTCAGGATTTCCCATTCGTCTATCCGCCGAACGTAGGGCAAGCCACTATTCACCCTTGGACATTATTGAAAACACTGTCGGCAATGAAACCGCAAAGTGCGGTGGTCACCACCGATGTCGGGCAGCACCAAATGTGGTCGGCGCAGCATATGCAACACAATCAACCGGAAAATTATCTCACTTCGGCAGGTTTGGGCACAATGGGCTTCGGCTTGCCGGCGGCGGTCGGGGCGCAAAAAGCACGTCCGAACGACTGCGTGATTTTGGTCAGTGGCGACGGCTCATTTATGATGAATGTGCAGGAACTGGGTTCGATTAAACGTGGTAAACTGCCGATTAAAATTTTATTGTTGGATAACCAACGTTTGGGCATGGTGCGTCAGTGGCAGTCACTGTTTTTCCATGGGCGCCACAGCGAAACCATTTTAGATGACAACCCGGATTTTGTGATCTTGGCTGCGGCGTTTGGTATTCAAGGCGAGCGAATTGAACACGGCTATCAGGTGCAAGACGCCTTGCAGCGCCTGCTCGACAGTGAAGGTGCCTATCTGCTGCATGTTTGCATCGACTCCGATGAAAACGTGTGGCCGCTGGTGCCGCCGGGGGCAAGCAATGAAACGATGTTGGAAGACATTGGTGTTTAGTTATCGGCATTTAAAAAGCCAAAGTGCGGTTTGAATCAACCGTTTGTTTGAATCAGTGAAGAGAGAAACATGAAACAGTATCAGTTGACCCTACAAGCCCAATGGCGACCGGAAGTGTTGGAGCGAGTACTGCGGGTGGTGCGCCATCGCGGTTATTGCGTGAGCCAATTACATATGACGTCGACAACAGAGCAGATTTGCTTGGATTTTAGCGTGATGACAGAACGCCCGATCGACGCTTTGATCAACCAATTGGACAAGTTGTTTGATGTGCAATATGTGGCAGTGAAAGCATAGTCTGATGAAAGTATAGCCCAGTGGATAATATAAAAGTGCGGTCAAACCGCACTTTGGATAACCGATTAATATAAAAGAGGAAAAAAGATGCCTAAATTACGTTCGGCGACCAGCACCCAAGGTCGCAATATGGCGGGCGCACGCGCGCTGTGGCGTGCGACCGGAGTGAAAGATCAGGATTTCGGCAAACCGATTATTGCGGTGGTCAATTCCTTTACCCAATTTGTGCCCGGTCATGTGCACTTAAAAGATATGGGACAATTGGTGGCGCGCGAAATTGAAGCCGCTGGCGGCATTGCCAAAGAGTTCAACACCATTGCGGTGGATGATGGCATTGCGATGGGGCACGGCGGCATGCTGTACTCGCTGCCGTCACGAGAGCTGATTGCGGATTCGGTCGAGTATATGGTCAATGCCCACTGTGCCGATGCAATGGTGTGCATCTCCAATTGTGACAAAATCACCCCGGGTATGTTGATGGCGTCGCTGCGTTTGAATATCCCCACCATTTTTGTTTCCGGCGGACCGATGGAAGCGGGCAAAACTAAACTGTCCGACAAGTTGATCAAGCTGGATTTGGTCGATGCGATGATTCAAAGTGCCGATCCGAAGGTCAGCGATGCCGATAGTGAAGCGATTGAGCGCTCAGCTTGCCCGACGTGCGGCTCTTGCTCCGGCATGTTCACCGCCAACTCGATGAACTGTCTGACCGAAGCCTTAGGCTTGAGCTTACCGGGCAACGGCTCATGCTTGGCAACCCACGCTGACCGTAAACAACTGTTTCTGCAAGCCGGCACACAAATTTTAGCACTGTGCAAACGTTACTACGAGCAAGACGACGACAGTGTACTACCACGTTCGATTGCGACTAAAGCGGCGTTTGACAATGCCATGAGCTTGGATATTGCCATGGGCGGCTCGACCAACACCGTGTTGCATCTCTTGGCTGCGGCGCAGGAAGCCGAAGTCGATTTTAATATGGATGATATTGACCGCTTGTCGCGTATCGTGCCGTGCCTGAGTAAAGTGGCGCCGAATACCAACAAATACCATATGGAAGACGTGCACCGTGCCGGTGGCGTGATGGGCATTCTGGGGGAATTGGATCGTGCTGGCTTGCTGAACAACCAAACCCGCACCGTGTTAGGCTATTCGATGTTGGAACAACTGGATCGCTATGACATTATCCGTACCGATGATGAGAAAGTGCGGTCCTTCTTCCGCGCAGGCCCTGCGGGTATCCGCACCACTGAAGCGTTTTCGCAAGATTGCCGTTGGGACACGCTGGACGACGACCGCACTTCCGGTTGTATCCGCAATAAAGCGCATGCTTACAGCCAAGACGGTGGTTTGGCGATGTTATCCGGTAATTTGGCGGAAAACGGTTGCATCGTTAAAACCGCCGGTGTGGATGAGTCAATCCTGACATTCCAAGGCAAGGCGAAAGTGTTCGAAAGTCAAGATGATGCGGTGGCGGCAATTTTGGGCGGTAAAATTGTTGCAGGCGATGTGGTGGTGATCCGTTACGAAGGGCCGAAAGGCGGCCCGGGTATGCAGGAAATGTTGTATCCGACCAGCTATTTGAAATCGATGGGCTTAGGTAAAGAGTGCGCATTATTAACCGACGGACGTTTTTCCGGTGGTACCTCAGGATTGTCGATCGGACATGTTTCACCGGAAGCGGCAAACGGCGGTACTATTGGTTTGGTGCAAGACGGTGATGTGATCTCGATTGATATTCCGAACCGTAAAATCGAATTATTGGTAGCTGACAGCGTATTGCGCGGGCGCCGTACCGAGCAGGAGAAACAGGGGTGGAAACCGAAAAATCGCCAACGCCAGGTTTCGTTAGCCTTAAAAGCCTATGCGATGTTGGCGACCAGTGCCGACAAAGGCGCAGTGCGTGATCGCAGTAAATTGCAGGATTGACGGTAGGATCGGATTATGACACTTTCAGCACAACCGAACGGCAGTGAATACTTGAGAGCGGTGTTGACTTCCAATATTTATGATGTCGTAGAGGTCACGCCATTGCAAAAAATGGCAAAATTATCCGAGCGCTTTGACAATGCCATTTATATCAAACGGGAAGATCGTCAAGCGGTCAATAGCTTCAAAATTCGTGGTGCCTACGCCATGATCACGGGGTTGAGTGAAGCGCAAAAAGCTGCCGGGGTGATTGCCGCTTCTGCCGGCAACCACGCACAAGGCGTGGCGCTCTCGGCAAAAAAATTGGGCTTGAAAGCACTGATCGTGATGCCGCAAAATACGCCGTCGATTAAAGTCGATGCGGTGCGTGGTTTCGGCGGCGAAGTGCTGCTGCATGGCGCCAATTTTGACGAAGCCAAAGCCAAAGCAATTGAGCTGTCGCACAGCAATAATATGACCTTTATCCCGCCATTTGACCATCCTGCGGTGATTGCCGGGCAAGGTTCGTTGGCGATGGAGTTGATTCAGCAATCGCAACATATCGACCGTATTTTTGTGCCGGTCGGCGGTGGCGGTTTGGCAGCCGGAGTCGCGGTGTTAATTAAACAGCTAATGCCGGAAGTGAAAGTGATCGGGGTGGAATCAAAAGATTCTGCCTGTTTGCAAGCCGCACTGGCAGCCGGCGAACCGGTGGATTTGGAGCGGGTCGGCTTGTTTGCCGATGGTGTGGCGGTGAAGCGGATTGGCGATGAAACCTTTCGGGTTTGCCAACACTATTTAGACGAGGTGATCACCGTTGACAGCGATGAAATCTGTGCAGCGGTGAAAGATATTTTTGAAAATGTGCGTGCGATTTCCGAACCGTCGGGCGCATTGTCGCTGGCGGGGTTGAAGAAATATGTCAAGCTGCACAACATTCAAGGCGAAACGCTGATCAATATTCTATCGGGAGCAAATCTGAATTTCCATAGCCTGCGCTATGTATCTGAGCGTTGTGAAATCGGCGAAAAACATGAAGCCTTGCTTGCGGTGACGATTCCGGAACAAAAGGGTAGTTTCCTTAAATTCTGTCATTTACTAGGCGATCGGGCAGTGACCGAATTTAACTACCGTTATGCCGACAACCAGCAAGCCGGCATTTTCGTCGGGGTTCGGGTCAGTGGCGGCGAAACGGAAAAACAGGAGATCATCAGTCAATTGCGTTTGAACGGTTATGATGTCAAAGATCTGTCCGATGATGAGGTCGCGAAAACCCATATTCGTTATATGATCGGCGGACACAGCACCAGTTCGCAACGCGAACGACTGTACAGTTTCGTGTTTCCGGAGCAGAAAGGCGCACTGGTCAAATTCCTGCAAACCTTGGGCACGCAGTGGAATATCTCGCTGTTCCATTACCGCAACCACGGTGCGGATTACGGTGATATTCTCTGCGCTTTCCAATTGAGCGAAGCCACCGAACAAGTGTTTCAACACCATTTGGAAGAGTTGGGCTACGCCTATCAGGATATTACCGATTCGGATTCGTATCAGTATTTTCTGAAATAAAACGATTTTACCCAACTGACAAACCTGCTTAAACCAGCAGGTTTTTTTATACTAATTTTATCTAATGTATTGACCATTTATTCCTTTTTATGATTAAAATTTGATTTATTTATTCCAATAAATTATTATAAGTGCGGTTTTTATGCTTATAACTAAAAATAAAGCATGTATTTTAATAATACCTAAGGAGTTAATAGTTTGTTTTCTTTACTAAAAAAACATTCAACTTTCAGTTTGCCGGTTTTTATTCCGAGTTTTCTATTTGTGCTGCTGATTGCGGTAGCTTGTATTGTGTTTCCCCAATCGATGCAGCAAGGATTGAATGCAGCAAAAAATTATGCGTTTGACTATTTCAGCTGGTTTTACATTTTGTCGGTCAGCTGTTTTATTCTGTTTTTGCTGCTACTGGCGATGAGCAGCTTGGGTGATATTCGCTTGGGCAGTGATGACGAAGAGGCGGAATATCCGTTTTTCTCTTGGGTGGCGATGCTGTTTGCTGCCGGAATGGGGGTCGGTTTGATGTATTTTGGTGTGGCGGAGCCGTTGATGCACTCGGTGGCACCAATTACCCAAGATAGCCCACAGAAAAACGCCATGCTCTACACCTTTTTCCACTGGGGCATACACCCTTGGGCGATCTACGGTACGATTGCCTTAGCACTAGCATATTTTGGTTTTCGCTATCGGATGCCGCTGTCGATTCGTTCGGCGTTTTATCCGTTGCTCCGCGATAAAATTCACGGTGTGTACGGACACATTATTGATGCCTTAGCGTTGATTGCCACGCTGTTCGGGATTATCACCACGCTGGGTTACGGCTCGTCACAGCTGAATGCCGGTCTGCAGGCGGTGGGTATTTTGAGCGAAAACAGCTTTTTCAGCAATTCATTAGTGATTATCGTGGTGGTCAGCATTGCGGTGCTGTCGGCGATTTCCGGGGTGGGCAAAGGCGTGCGCCGTTTAAGCGAAATCAATTTAAGCCTGGCACTGATACTCATGCTGTTTGTGTTGTTTAGCGGCTCAACGGTATATCTGCTTTCGGTTTTCTCGGAAAATATCGGGTATTATCTGAGTAATCTGATTGAGATCAGTTTCCGTACCTTTAGCTATGATTCGCAGCACACCGCTTGGTTCAGTGGTTGGACGGTACTGTATTGGGCGTGGTGGTTCTCTTGGGCGCCCTTTGTCGGGTTGTTTATCGCACGGATTTCACGCGGCAGAACCATTCGCGAATTTATCCTCGGGGTATTGATCATC
The DNA here is from genome assembly GCF_004342725.1 of Testudinibacter aquarius. Taxonomy (GTDB): domain Bacteria; phylum Pseudomonadota; class Gammaproteobacteria; order Enterobacterales; family Pasteurellaceae; genus Chelonobacter; species Chelonobacter aquarius. Next base: position 9,983 of record NZ_SMCP01000018.1, read on the forward strand.
CCTGCGACCTTCAATTTGCTGTGGTTTACCATCTTCGGTGACAGCGCTATTTTGCAAGATGTGAAACATAGCGGGGCATTAAGTGCCTTGACCGGGGCGTCGGAAACCCTGTTGTTTGCGTTTTTAGACTATTTCCCATTATCGACTTTGAGTGGCTTGCTGGCGTTGCTGATTTTGTCACTGTTTTTTATCACCTCAGCGGACTCGGGTATTTTTGTATTAAACAATATTGCCTCGAGCGGTAAAAGTGCGGATATGCCGAAGTGGCAAAGTGCGCTATGGGGCGTGGTGATGATTATTTTGTCGATCGCCTTGCTGAATTCCGGCGGCTTGGGTGCGGTGCAAGCAATGACCTTGGTGGTGGCACTGCCGTTTGCCGTGATTACGGTGTTGATGTGTTTCAGTCTGCTGCAAGGCTTGCGGGTGGATAAAAATTATTTCGACACCCGTTTGAACCAATCCACGGTTTTTTGGAGTGGTGACAAATGGAAAAAGCGCTTAGGCCAGATTTTGAAGCAGACCCAAGAAGAGGATATTCAGCAATTCTTACAACAGGTAGTCAAGCCGGCGTTTAGCCAATTGCGCGACGAATTAGTGAATAAGCATCAGCTACAGGTCGAAATCAACCAAACGGATGAACCACAGCGTAGTATCGAACTGGTGATTCATAAAGGCGTGATGCGTGACTTTATTTACGGCGTGATGATTCAAAGCAAAGATACCGCACTTTCGATGCAGGAAGAGCAGAGCGTGCCAAGTATGAAACATGAACAGGTGTTTGAACCGGTGAGCTATTTTGGTGATGGTCGTATTGGTTACGATGTGCAGTATATGACCACGGAAGAGTTGATCGCCGATGTGTTGAAACAGTACCAACGTTACTTAGTGCTGCTGAACAGCGAAGCCAACGAATTGATGGTGCAAGCGCCGTTGGAGCCGACGGCGTAATCTGCCGGAGCCCCCTCATTTTGCTATAAAAAAAGCGATAAGGTGTCCACCCTATCGCTTTAATTTATTTTTATGACGCTCAGGGCATAAATTGTTTTCGGGTGGTTTGTGTCCATTGCAGGTGTTTTTTCCAAAAACTCAATAGGCGATTCATGGTGCGTCGTGTCAACCAAAAACCGAATAATCCGATGGCGGCAGTAAATAGCCCTATACATAGTTGTGACCAGAAACCGGGTTTGCGTATGTCTGAAATATGAATTGATTCGCCTTGATTATTTTGACCGTAAATTTTACCAATGGAACCATCGGCTTTTTTCTCGATAGTGAATGTTTCTCCGTCCTTCTGGGTATAGATGGTTACTGAGCCATCACTGCCTCGTTCTAATTTGAATTCCTGATTATCTTTGCCTTTGATGTCGATATTGGGAGGCCGAGGGCCGATTGGTGTGGTGTCAATCAACACAGGGCCGATGCCGCTCGTGTTCAAATGGTAGGCATTGAGCTGAGGAAAGCCAAAAAGTTGTTGGCTCAATGAGGCGAGTGCGAAAACGGTACCGAGTACAGCTAAAATGCCGAAACCAATGCTTAATAGGGTTGTGATGAGCATACCCATCAATACAGGCAGGCTAACGCCAATATTAACCAAACCCAAACTGGCATTGACCGATAGCACATACCATAGATTTTTAAAGGATTTCTTTTTTTGCCATTGTTCGATGTATTGGTTGGCCAAGAGTTCTTTGGCAATGACACTTGGATCGCCCAGCCCTGCAATGATATCCGCCTCGGAACGCCCGTTCGCCAAACCTTCGGCAAAGTGACTGCGGTAATCATTGAGTATGTCGTCACATTCGGCCGATGACAGATGTTTTAATTCTTGTTGCAGTTGGGCTAAGAATTCTTTTTGGTTAGTGATTTTAATCATGATGGATCTCCTGTGTGGCTTGATGCTTTGTTAAGGAAATGATTCACACTATTGGCAAAGTCTTGCCATTGGGATTGCATGGATTGAAGTTCGGTTTTACCTAAATCGGTCAAGCGGTAAAATTTACGCGCAGGTCCTCCGGATGATTCTTGCAAGTAGGTATCGACCCACTGTTGATTTTGCAAACGGCGCATCAGCGGATAAATCGTACCTTCGCTGATGGGTAAGTATTTTCCAAGGGTCTGCACCATATCGTAGGCATAGCTGTCTTGTTGTTTGAGAAGTGCGAGTATGCACATCTCTAATACCCCTTTGCGTAGTTGTGTTTGCATGATGAGCCTTATTTTGAAATACCGATGTCTAAAGCATATAGCAATATACCTTGTAATGCAAGGTATTAAAAATTATTTTATGTGTTGGGATAATATCAACATCAAAGCTATTTACTGTTGTTCAACAGTGAAGCCAACGAATTGATGGTGCAGGCGCCGTTGGAATCGGCGTAATGGGAGTAAAGTGCGGTTGAAACAGCGGCAGAAATTCTTGCCTGCCGCTGTTTTCGTTGGTGCGCTCGCACCGTTTTATTTTACTGAGAAAGTATAAGTGCTATACATTTTCTTTTTCTGACAGATTTTTTGATCGGGGAATTCGGCTTCATGGCTGGTTTTCAGTTTCCAGTTGCCGGTGACTAACGGGATTAAATTCATTACGCCGTTTTTATCGGTTTTGCCGGAAAATGCCTGCGGTTCACGATGATCCATCACCGCATCCCAATCCAGTTTAGTCAAGGTATCCGCCGTGCCGATAATGGTGGCGCCTTTCACCGGCTCACCGTTATATAGCACTTGCACCGGCACCACTTGCATCGGTTTGATTTGGCTCGGGTCAACCAACGGTACGATTTCTAATTCTAAACCGACCGGTTTTTGCGCAAACTCGCTGACTTTGGCGCCGCCAATATTAAAATAGGTGGTGGCGTACATACTGGATTGCTCGCAATAGTGGGCATCCGGCACTTCGCTCAGGTTTTGCATTTTCCAACCGTCGGCATTTTTTGACCAGAAGGTCGGACGATAGGTTGAACTGATTTTATATTCGCCTGCGCCCAGAGCCTGCGGGCTGACATAATGATAGTTTTCCCCTTGCTGTTGCAACGCCTCGGTTTTGTTCGGCGTCACCAATTCTAGTGGTGGGAAAATATGCAGCCGTTTTTCCGGAATCGGATCGCCTGCCGGGAAGTTATCACCATAGCCCAACACGGCTTGCAGCGGTTTACCTTGTTTGGCATCTTGGGCATACACCCATAAATCATGGGCTTGACTTAAGCTGCTGGCAGAGAGAGCACAAAGTGCGGTCAACATGACTTTTTTCATTAAGATATCCTTTTCTCATTTAGATGAACGTTGTTGATTCTCACTTAATTTGATGTAAATGAGAATTGATTGCGATATTAACATATTCTGCTAATGGCACAACCAAAGATTTGTAAAGAACAATGGATGAAAATAGCAAGTTCTCTTGAGCCATCTGTTAGATAAATAATAAAGCATATCATTTGTAAATGTTGATCTGCATCAATATTTGAAGATTTATAGCGAGGAAACTTCCCCTTAAAAAAGAGATAAGCTTGAATTTTTTTACAAAGGGTGTACCGTTTAAAAACATTAACTACCTAAGGGTATATTTATTTTCAACAGCAACACGTAATTAAAAAAGACAGGTGATTTATGAAAAAACAACAACAAATAAAATTAGGATTAACCGCACTTAGCCTTTTGGTCTTAACTGCTTGTGGTGGTGGCGGTGGTGATTCCAGTTCATCGGAAACCCCGGCACCGATAAATCCTACATCATCAGAACAACCTGCCACACCGGCACAAACAACACCAGCACAACCAGCAACACCGACAGAAACACCGACAACACCAGCACAACCACAACCACAACCACAACCACAACCTACTACACCAACACCGTCGGAACCAAGCAATCCGGTAGAAGTGAAACCGCTTTTAAGCGGAGCCGGTTTTAATTATGCAGCAGATAAAACGAAACCAGCGAATACAAAATCATTTACAACAATTTCAGATAATCTTAATGAGGTTGTAATAGATGGTCAGAAATTTAATGTCATTCCGAATACAAATAATATTGATATTACTACGATCAGCACAGTCTGGTTGTCTGATAACATCAAAAGTATTTGCTGTGGAACAAGAACCAATATTAAATCCGTAAAAATTGGTGATTTTATGGCTGGTGATCAAATTTATGCCTTCTACAACGGAGCAGTAACGCCAGAGAGTAATGTTCCACAAAAAGGAACAATGCGCTATTCGGGTGGAGAGCGTGATACCATACGGTTTATTTCTATGGGAGATGAAAAAGTTAGAGGTTATTTCCCAGAGGGTGATGTTGAATTAACCGCTGATTTTGATAATAAAGCAATTAAAGGTAGTGCATTCAATGAGGCTATCTTATTAGAGGGTGCCATCAGTGGTGCTGCTATCTCTGGTACCGCAGTCTTTAATGAAAATGCAACAATTAGACTTGATGATGATACAGAACATAATGCGCTAACGATTTTACAAATTAATGAAGGTGAACGCGTTGCCCCACTCAATGGCGCATTTTTCGGTGAAAAAGCAGAAGAAATTGCCGGTGAAGCGCATAATGGTAAATGGGGTGTGGTGTTTGCCGCTGAGCAACAAAAATAACCTTATTTCATAAAATAGATTATAATCGGGCTATCTTATTCAGATAGCCTTTTTACTTGAGAGTATTATGCGTATCAACCATCAATTTCTTGTTTCTATGGCAATGTTGCCAATTTTTAGCGGTTTATTTGGCGGCATAGTGCAGGCACAAACCGTGACCACCGAACAGGCGCCACGCTTAGGTTTGGATGAGTCAAAATTTCAGGTGGCACAGCCTCAGTTACCGCAACCGACATTACAAGCTCCAAGTGCGGTGTCGCAACCTAAGTCGATTTCAATCAGCAAAGAAGAGCTGGCGAAATATCCTGAGTTGGTGCTGCGGGCGTTGCTGCCGGCATTAATGCAGAATAACGCAGAGGGTGTAGCGCTGCTGTTGCCGATTTATCAAGCGCAAGGCAAAACCGATCCGATGCTAGTGATGTGGGGCGAGGCAATCTTAGCGCAGCAGCAACAGGATTATGCTCGCGCATTGAGCTTATACCGCACTTTGTTTGCTAAAAACCCGAATTTGATTCCGGTGCGATACCAAATGGCGCAAGTGCTGTATTTGAATAATGATAATGAAGCGGCGCGGGATCAGTTTGAAAAGTTACGCACTGAAAATGTGTCGCCGGCATTTGTACAATTGATTGACCGCTATTTAACGGCAATTAATCGGCGTGATCAGTGGACGTTTCAAGGTGGTTTAAGTTATTTAAACGAGGCAAACGTCAACAATGCACCAAAAGCCGGTACGGAAGTCAACGGCTGGAAAGCTTGGCAAAGCGAAAAAGCGGAAGGGATTGGCTACAATCTTGGCGCAGATAAAAAATGGTCGTTGCAACACGGCTTTTTCAGCAAAGTGAGCCTGTCCGGTTATGGCCGTTACTATTGGGATAACAAAAAATACAATGAATTTAATGCACGGATCAGCGCTGGTTTGGGCTATCAAACGGCACGCAGCGAAGTGACGTTGATGCCGTTTACCGAAAGACGCTGGTATGGCGGTGGCGCTTCCGGCAGCGATGCTTTGAAGCGTTTCTCTCAAAATAGCGGTTTGCGTTTGGATTTCAGCTATTGGTTGGCGCCACGTTGGCAGATTTCGACCGCACTTGAGTATGGGGAACAGCGTTATGTGACACGCAAACACTTGAATGGTAATAACTATTTCTGGTCAAACACGTTGTTGTATATGCCAAGCAGTGATCAATACTGGGTTGTCGGTGTGGACTACAGTCGTGATAATGCACGGCATAAGGATAATGCCTATCAGCGCAAAAATATACGGCTCGGCTGGGGACAGGAGTGGATGGGCGGCATTTCTACCAGAATCACGCTCAACTACGCCAAACGCCAGTATAAAGCCGCTGATTTCACCGGTATTCGCCAAAAAAATGATGAATACGGCGCACAATTCAGTATTTGGCACCGTAACCTGCATTTCTGGGGTATCACCCCGAGAGTGACTTGGGCATATACTAAAATAGACAGCAATAATCCGTTTTACAGCTACGATAAAAATCGACTCTATCTGGAAGTCAGCAAACGCTTTTAGACCGCACTTGCTGTAGTCAGAGCAAGATATTGATAAGGCAGCCTAAGGGCGGATTAATTATCCGCCCGAACCGCACTTTGTATTTTTTCTTTATTGATTAAGTGCTTATACCGCACTTCGCAAACGGGCGGATATATAATCCGCCCCTACATTGCCTCATCAAATATCTTTGTCAATAATCTGAGCCGTGAACACGGCTATTTTTGTTTTGAATATGCCGTTCCAATGCTAGAATATCGCCAATTTTTCAAGATCAAACCCATTTACAGGAAATACCATGCGTACATCACAATATCTATTTTCAACCTTAAAAGAGACTCCGAACAATGCGGAAGTGGTCAGCCATCAACTGATGTTGCGAGCGGGCATGATTCGTCCGTTGGCGTCGGGGTTGTACACTTGGCTGCCGACCGGCTTAAAAGTGTTGCGTAAAGTCGAAAAAATCGTGCGTGAAGAGATGGACAAAAGCGGAGCGTTGGAAGTGTCGATGCCGGTGGTGCAGCCGGGCGATCTGTGGGTAGAATCTGAGCGTTGGGAGCAGTATGGTCCGGAGCTGTTGCGTTTCACCGACCGAGGTGAGCGTCCTTTCGTGTTGGGGCCAACGCACGAAGAAGTGATCACCGATTTGGCACGGCGTGAATTGAGTTCATACAAACAGCTGCCGATTAATCTATACCAAGTTCAAACCAAGTTCCGTGACGAAGTGCGTCCACGTTTCGGTGTGATGCGGGCACGCGAATTTTTGATGAAAGATGCCTATTCGTTCCATAACGACCAAGCCAGCCTGCAGCAAACTTATGAAGTGATGTATCAAACCTACAGCAATATTTTCACCCGCCTAGGCCTCGATTTCCGTGCGGTGCAGGCCGACACCGGTTCAATCGGTGGCAGTGCCTCGCATGAATTCCAAGTGCTGGCCGCCAGCGGCGAAGATGATATTGTTTTCTCGACTGAATCGGATTACGCCGCCAATATCGAACTGGCGGAAGCGGTCGCTTTAGGCGAACGTGCCGAGCCAACCGAGGAACTGCGTTTGGTCGATACCCCAAACTGTAAAACCATTGCTGCATTGGTAGAACAGTTTGACTTGCCGATTGAAAAAACCGTTAAAACCTTGATCGTACACGCCAGCGAAGAGAGCGGCCATCAACTCGTGGCGCTGATCGTGCGTGGCGATCATGAACTGAATGAAGTCAAAGCGGAAAAATTAGCACAGGTTGCCAGTCCGCTGGTGTTTGCCGATGAAGCGGAAATTCGTGCCGCAATTGGTGCCGGTGCGGGTTCATTGGGGCCGATTAACCTGCCGATTCCGCTGGTGATTGATCGTACCGTTGCCAACATGAGTGATTTTGGCGCCGGGGCGAATATTGACGATAAACACTATTTCGGCATCAACTGGTTGCGTGATTTGCCGCTGGCACAAGTGGCGGATTTGCGTAATGTGGTGGAAGGCGATCCAAGCCCGTGTGGCAACGGCACCTTACAAATCAAGCGTGGGATTGAAGTCGGACATATTTTCCAATTAGGCGACAAATATTCGCAAGCGATGAATGCCACGGTGCAAGGCGAAGACGGTCGTCCGCAAGTGATGACCATGGGTTGCTACGGCATCGGTGTCAGCCGTGTGGTGGCGGCTGCGATCGAACAGAACCATGATGAGCGCGGCATCATTTGGCCACAGCAAATTGCCCCGTTCCAAGTGGCAATTGTGCCGATGAACATGCACAAATCTGAGGCGGTGCAGCAGTACGCCGAAGAACTCTACCGCACTTTGCAGCAGCAAGGCGTGGATGTGATTTTTGATGATCGCAAAGAGCGCCCGGGCGTGATGTTTGCCGATATGGAATTGATCGGCGTGCCGCATACGATTGTAATCGGTGAGAAAAACCTGCTAAACGGCGAAGTGGAATATAAAAACCGTAAATCGGGTGAAAAACAGATGATTGCCCAACAAGACGTGGCGGCATTTATCGCCCGGCAACTGTAAGCCTGATGGAAAATAACATGTCATTGTGGTCACTGCTGTTTTCATTCAAAGGACGCCTGAACCGCAAAGGGTTTTGGCAAGGGTTCGGCATTTGCTTTGCTGTATTATTGCTGTTGGCGAATTTGTTGCCGATGCAACAGTTATTCCAACAAACCGCGACCGCACTTTTGGCATCGGCGTTGTTGTTGCTGGTGCTGTACTGCCTGGTGGCGATCGTAGTCAAACGTCTACACGATCGTGGGCGCAGTGGAACGGCAGTTTTTATCGTGGTATTTCCGCTGCTGTGCTATTTTGTTGCTGCGTATAGCGACGGCATGATGGCGTGGGCATTGGGGCGATTTATGCCATTGTTTTTCGGCACATTATTGTTGCTGGACTGGGGTGTTTTTCGTGGACAAGCGGAAGCAAACCGCTATGGCGAACGTGGCTTGGCACTGCAATTTAAGTTGAAATAAACCATGAAAATACAACCGTTGTTGGGCATAACAGCCTGCCTGTTGCTTGCCGCTTGCGGCAGCTCGAACCGCACTTTGCCGTTTTTTGATTTACACGGTAAGCCACAGCAGCTCAGTTTTCGTGTTGCTGGCGATGGCACACCTTTGGCAACCGTCAGCAGCGAGAATAAGCAGGGCGACCGCACTTTTCAGTTGCAAACCCTGAGTGAACGCAAAATTCTGTTGGCGTTGAACCAACAGGATTATCCGCTGCAACAACCGCTTCCACACAAGATTGAGCGTGTGGAGTTTTACGAATTAGGGCAAGCGGGTTTTGTCGATGTGTATCAAATTCAGGCAACGGATGTGTGTCATGCCTTTCGCCACCACAAGCCATTGAACGCTGAACATGCGCTGACCTTCTATCAGCGCGATCCACAAGGACAGTTGCGCATGAGCGGACTGATTTCACAATTTGAATTTAGCGACAACGCCTTATTGCACATCAACACCAGTGAACTGATTCCGCCGGTGTCGCAGCCAAATCAGTTTGATGGTGACGCTTTATTGCACGGCAGTTATCAAAAAATCCGATCCTTTTTAGCGCATCTTATTTGCCATTAACACGAGGAACACAGCGTGTCAGAGATTAAATTGAATTACCAAAAAACCCATTTTTTAACCAGTGCACCGGATATCCGTCATCTGCCGGAAGACAACGGCATTGAAATTGCGTTTGCCGGTCGCTCGAATGCGGGCAAGTCAACCGCACTTAACAGCCTGACTAATCAAAAAAGTTTGGCTCGCACCTCAAAAACGCCGGGACGCACCCAGTTAATTAATCTGTTTGAAGTGGAACCACAATGTAAAATTGTCGATTTACCGGGCTATGGCTATGCAGCCGTGCCGGAGCAGATGAAAATTAAATGGCAGCAAGCGCTGGGGGAATATCTGCAAAAACGAGAATGCTTAGGGGGCGTGGTGATTTTAATGGATATTCGCCATCCGTTAAAAGACTTGGATCAACAGATGATCGAATGGGCGGTCAGCTCTGAGTTACCATTGTTGCTGCTGTTGACCAAAGCCGACAAACTCAGCCAAAGTGCACGCAGCAAACAAGTGAAATTGGTGCGTGAGGCGATTCTGCCGTTTCAGGGAGATATTCAAGTCGAAGCATTTTCCGCACTGAATAAAATTGGAATTGACAAACTAGCAGCAAAACTGGACAGCTGGTTCGCCCCGAATTTTAGCGCACCAGCAGAATAGAACGGTTAGGGGCGATATGATCGCCCCAAATAGTTTCAGATTATTGATCAAGATAGTTGATGAGGCAATGTTTGGGGCGATATTATTGCCCCTACGCTGCTTTATTCGATGTGATCTTTTCGCCATTCAGGATAAACTACCTGTAATTCACGTTCTATAGAACGTTGTACAGCGTCTTTTAAAAGACGGGTAATCGGTTGATAGTCACCCTCATCCGCTTTTTCTAGCGCATTATAATAGTCTTCTCTTTCCATTGGTTCGATAATAGCAATAGAATATCCTGCATTCATTAATTCTACATTCATTATCAATCGACCGGTGCGGCCGTTACCATTGTAATAGTCTAATTCCTTGCAACATACTAAAGACCACTTTATTGTGTAATAAAAAAGGAAATGACAATGAAAAAGCTCTTCACAACAGACTTTA
>NZ_SMCP01000019.1 GCF_004342725.1 Testudinibacter aquarius
TGCTGTGTTGCTAGTATACTTTATTTTGAATATACAAGGGGCGGATTATATATCCGCCCGAACCGAACTTTGCATTTTTCCTTTATTGATTAAGTACTTATGCCGCACTTCACAAACGGGCGGATATATAATCCGCCCCTACTCTGCCTCATCAAATATCTTTGTCAATAATCTGAGGTGGGGCGATAGCGCCCCGTTTATATTGTTAACGATACAATACTATTACTTCACACGCGCTACATATTCACCGGAGCGAGTATCCACTCGAATGACTTCGCCGATTTGCACGAACAACGGCACTTTCACCACAGCACCGGTGCTTAATGTCGCCGGTTTGCCGCCGGTGCCAGCTGTATCACCTTTCAGACCCGGATCGGTATCCACGATTTCCAACTCAACAAAATTCGGTGGTGTCACAGAAATCGGCGCACCGTTCCATAAGGTCACAATACATTCCGCTTGATCCAACAACCATTTGTCGTTGTCGCCCACCGCTTTAGCATCGGCTGACAACTGCTCAAAGGTTTCGTTGTTCATAAAATGCCAAAAGTCTTCATCTTTATATAAAAAAGTCAAATTGGTATCCATCACATCCGCCGCTTCCACGGTGTTGCCGGATTTAAAGTTCACATCCAAGACTTTGCCGGAAATCAGTTTGCGGATACGGGTGCGGGTGAACGCTTGACCTTTACCCGGTTTCACAAATTCGTTTTCAACGATAACGCAAGGTTCGCCGTCCTGCATAAATTTAAGACCCGGTTTAAAATCACTGGTAGAATAGGTTGCCATAATGTCCTCATTACTTGAAAAAAGTCTGATCTTAAGACAAGATCAGATAAAATTTTAATAAAACTTGTCTATGATAACTCAAAACACCCTGCTTAGAGAAGAGCCAAGCTGGCTAGATTACCTTGCAAAGGCGATAAATGATCCGCAAAAACTGCTAGAACAACTCGATCTGCCACTAAATCAATTTAAAAATGCTATTTCAGCACGTCGATTATTCCCATTGCGCGTGCCACAACCGTTTGTCGACAAAATGGAAAAGGGCAATCCAAAAGATCCACTTTTGCTGCAAGTGATGACCTCACAGCAAGAATTTTTTCAAGCGCAAGGTTTCAGTCAAGATCCGCTGCAAGAGCAGCAAAGTGCGGTGCCGGGGCTGCTGCATAAATACCATAACCGAGTGTTATTAATGGTAAAAGGCGGTTGTGCGGTGAACTGTCGCTACTGCTTTCGCCGCCATTTTCCTTATCAAGACAACAAAGGCAATAAACAGAACTGGCAAACCGCACTTGACTATATCGCTGCACACCCCGAAATCGAAGAGGTGATATTTTCCGGTGGCGATCCGTTGATGGCGAAAGATCACGAGTTGGACTGGTTGATCAGCCGTTTGGAGCAGATTGCACATGTGAAGACCCTGCGGATTCATACCCGATTGCCAGTGGTGATTCCACAGCGAATTACCAGCGCACTTTGCCAGCGTTTAGCGGTTTCACGCTTAAACAAAGTGCTGGTCACCCACATTAATCACCCGAATGAAATTGACCGCACTTTCGCCGATCATATCGCGCATTTAAAAGCGGCAAATGTGGTACTGCTCAATCAAGCGGTGCTCTTAAAAGACGTAAATGACAATGCACAATTGTTAAAACAATTAAGCGATAAACTGTTTAGTACAGGCATTCTACCTTATTACCTGCATTTGCTCGATAAAGTGCAAGGCGCAGCCCATTTTTATCTGGACGACAAGCAGGCGTTGGCAATTTATCGCGAGCTGCAAAAAATCAGCTCCGGATATCTCGTGCCTAAGCTGGCGCGTGAAATTGCCGGTGAGCCGAATAAAACCTTATTAACGCCATAAGTAAAAAATTCGCACCAAATTCCAGCAAAAACAGTTTTTATTTTGTCTAATTCCTTTAGAATAGAAAGATATTTTTATTCATAAAAACATATTTTGACAATTTGAGGTGTCTAGTGACTTCTGAGAACCAAAACCGTAGCAATACTGAAGCAACCACCGGTGAAAAACAGAATCAATTAAAATTTGAATTTAGCAACATGGAACCGATTACGCCGAAAAAACCGATTGAAGAAAAACCCTCTTTTTTTGATAAGGCGAAAGGCTTGTTACCTAAACGTGAGCACAAGGAGGAAAGTATGAACACGACAAACCTACCCCCTCATGATCTACAATCTGCAGCAGAAAATGGAGCTCAAAACGAAGCTACCGCTAGCGAAATGACGGCTAAAAGCACGGTTGAGCCGTTCACAGCTAATGACGCAAACAGCGCGCATGAGCCATTAAGCAACCGCTTGAAAAAACCAGAAACTTGGGGCATCTTAAATCGTTTGCCAGCCAAACACCGTCGCTTATTCATTGCTTTATTGGCACTGATTTTGGTGTTATTGATTTTCTTTTGGTTAAAACCAAGTTCAACCACCACTGTTGATGCACTACAAGCGCAAAATTCGAATGCGTTACCGATAGAATTTCAATCGCTGAATCACTCGGAAGAAGAGCAGATCAACCAGCCTAACGACCAGATCAATACCCAAAATAATAATCCAAACAATGCCTTGCTACCGCAACCGAACACCAATGATAGCAATGCACAAACCTTAGCAACGGCTGCCGCAACCCAAGCCGCTGCTGTTGCAGCTGGAACGGTAACTCAAAACACGAGTGCTCAAAACACCAGTGCCCAGACTGTGGCATCACAAACTACGGCCACTCAACCAGCAGCAACGCCACCACGCTATGAAGCGCCGAAAGAGCAAGCCACTCGCACGCCGGCAAAAACACAGCCAAGCACGGCAACGAAAACCACCACAGCCAAACAGACCGTAGCGCCAAAACCGACGGCAGCACCGACTAAACCAGCCAGCGAAAATACGGCTTCCGGTAGCAGCCGCACGTTGACTATTCCACAAGGTGTCAGTTTGATGCAGGTATTTCGTAATAACAATCTGAATATTGCCGATGTCAATGCGATGACCAAAGCCAACGGCGGTGAAAAAGCACTCAGCAGCTTTAAAGCCGGTGACAAAGTGACGATTCAAGTTAATTCACAAGGCCGAGTGAGCCGCTTAACCTTACAAAACGGCAGCACGTTTATCCGTAATAACGACGGCAGTTATCAGTATAAGAAATGATCAAAAAATGCCGTTATTTAAATGATAACGGCATTTTTACTGAAATTTCATCACGTCAATATGAGGCTTATTCCTATGATGAAGAAAGGTTTATTCGGCTGCATTATCATCTTGCTATCCGCTTGTCATGCTCCGATTGACACCCACAATAACCTGACCTCGCAACAAAGCACCTCCGGCTCGACAGCATTAAATAAAACCCTGCCTGAGCGCAATACTACCCACCTCTACTACTGCGATGACAATATCCAAATCAAAGTGACTGCCCTCAATGCTTCAGCCATCAAACAGCACTCAAAAAATCCTTCAATTCAGCTGACCCTGAACGGCATCAGTCAGCATCTGCAACCCGTCGTCTCCGACAGTGGCAAACGCTACGCCAATATCCAATGGAACTGGTGGGAAAGAGCTGAAAGTGCGGTGTTGAGTAACAGCTTGGGCGAAGTGATTGCAAGCGGTTGTAAAGTAGAACAAGCTGATTAACCGCACTTTAGGGTCTGTTGAGTTAAATGCAAAGTGCGGTGTTAGCTTATTCCAAATTTTGAATCTGTTCGCGCATTTGTTCGATCAAGACTTTTAACTCGACTGCCGAGTTGGTGACCTCAACATTAATTGATTTCGAAGCAAGTGTATTCGATTCGCGGTTTAATTCCTGCATCATAAAATCTAACCGACGCCCAACAGCACCGCCTTTTTTCAAGGTTGCAGTCGTTTCTTTCACATGCATTTGCAGACGATCCAGCTCTTCCGCCACATCAACCCGTTGCGCTAATAAAACCATTTCCTGCTCCAACCGTTGCGGATCGGCTTGCAATTGGATTTCGTCAAAACGTTGTTGCAATTTATCCCGTTGCCACTGCAAAATCTGCGGCATTTGCGAGCGCACTTTGTCCGCTTCAACACTGATCGCTTGTAGGCGCTGTTGGATAATCTCTTGTAATTTCTGTCCTTCACGTCCACGCATAGCGATAAATTCATCTAGCAGTTGATCAAACCCAGTAAGTAAATCTTGGCTGATTTGATCCAAATCTTGTTCTGGTGTTTCAACTACACCGGGATAACGCAACACGTCAGTTAAACTAATCTCGCCTTCGCCAACTTGCTGTTGCAACCATTTGAGTGATTGCAACACTTGTTGCGCCAACGGTTGGTTGAGTTGTAGTTCAAGTGCGGTCTGTGCTTTCAATTCCAAACGCAAATTACACTCCACTTTACCGCGGGTGATCCGCTGACGGATTTTTTCACGCAAGTTGTTTTCCAAGCCACGAAACTGCTCCGGTAAACGGAAAAAGTTTTCCAAATAGCGTTGGTTGACGGAGCGAATCTCCCATACGGCATTGCCCCAGCCCTGTTTCAGTTCCAAGCGGGCGAATGCGGTCATACTGTAAATCATATTTTTCCCTTATTCGATGATTAAACTAGGCTATTCTACCGATTTCAAACCGGACTGTCGTGTGTAAAGTGCGGTTTCATGCTAGAATTCGCTGTGAATGATAGATGAATAATAATGGAGAATCCCAATGCGTCCAAATGACCGCCCTTTGCAAGCGACCCGCCCGATAAAAATCAGCCGTCACTATACTAAACATGCCGAAGGCTCGGTATTGGTTGAGTTTGGCGATACCAAAGTGCTGTGCAACGCTACCCTGGAAAACAGTGTACCGCGCTTTTTGAAAGGGCAGGGACAAGGCTGGATCACTGCCGAATATGGAATGTTACCACGCTCAACCAATGTGCGGATGCAGCGTGAAGCCGCTCGCGGTAAACAAGGCGGACGCACGTTGGAAATTCAACGCTTGATTGGTCGTTCATTGCGCGCCATGATCGACTTGACCGCACTTGGTGAACGCACCATTACCGTCGATTGTGATGTCATTCAAGCCGATGGCGGCACGCGCACGGCAGCAATCAGCGGGGCTTGCGTAGCTGTGATTGATGCGATCAATACTTTACTTGCCAATGGTGATTTAAAAACCAATCCGATCAAAGGGTTGGTGGCAGCAATTTCAGTCGGCATTGTCGATGGCACGGCGGTGTGCGATTTGGAATATGTGGAAGATTCCGCCGCTGAAACCGATATGAATGTGGTCATGGCAGAAGATGGACGCATGATTGAAGTGCAGGGTACCGCAGAAGGTGAACCATTTAGTCACCAGGAATTGTTGCAATTACTGGAATTGGCGCAGGGTGGAATTGAGCAGATTTTTGCCGTACAACGTGCGGCCTTAAACGATGATTAAGGTGATTTATGCAGGATTATAAACAACAGTTTATTGAATTTGCCCTCAAGCGCAATGTGCTGAAATTCGGTCAATTCACCTTAAAATCCGGGCGGATCAGCCCCTATTTTTTCAATGCGGGTCTGTTTAACACCGGCAGCGATCTGGCTCGTTTGGGCGAATTTTATGCTGCGGCAATTCAAGCCTCAGGGATCGAATATGACATGCTGTTTGGTCCTGCCTACAAAGGCATTCCGATAGCTACCACTGTTGCCATTGCATTAGCCAATCAATTTGGTTGCGATAAGCTACTGTGTTTTAATCGCAAAGAGGCAAAAGATCATGGTGAAGGAGGTAATTTAATCGGCAGTCCATTACAAGGCAGAGTCTTGTTGGTTGATGACGTCATCACTGCTGGCACTGCTATTCGCGAATCAATGCAACTGATTGCCGCCAATAATGCCAAACTCAGTGCGGTTATGATTGCATTGAACCGACAAGAAAGAGGGAAAGGTGAGTTATCTGCGATCCAGGAAGTGGAACGCGATTATGCTTGTCGCGTGTTATCTATCATTGATTTGGACGATTTACTGGATTTTTTACGCTGCAACTCAGCTTATCAAGCCTATTTACCTGCAGTACACCAATATCAACAACAATACGGAGTATAACCGCACTTGGGTATTTTGACAAGATTGGAGTTAATTGCTCAAATCTTGTCTTTTTTCACTAAATAGCAAAGAATATTCACCATCTCAAATCATACAAAATCTAATAAAACCAACAATAAATAAAATTTTATCTAAATTAAATGATTTTTATATATTAACTGCATAGACAATGGATTGATTTATTAATTTCTGTATTATATAAATATCACAACTAAATGTTTATTCGATCGGAAAGCCCTTGACGGTGAGCCATCTTGATTTGATGCTAAAGGTTTACCTTCCTGAATATATTCAGGTTATTTTTGGGGTGGCTTAAAATCCAATAGCAATTGCCCCCTTTACACCGCACTTTTATTTCTGGGTTTAAAGTGCGGTTTTTTTGCTCTTATTCCACTAGATCAGCTTATTCACCGACACCAAATAGCAGCTCTTCGCGAAACGCATCCGAACAAGCGGCAGTTTTTAATTTCATACGCAAACTCAATTGCGCAGGGTGCAGCCGGGCTAAATTCAATGCATAATAACGCAAGGAGGTCAGCTTCTTTTCCCCGCTATCTTTACTACTGAGACCACGGACATCTCGATATACTACATCCAACATCCAATGCACCTTCCTTTTTTTGAGCGATAAATGCTCCCGAATACTCTCTGCTAATTGTGGTAATGCCGTATTTAAACTGCTGATATAACAATCTAACTTAGAGTCTAATTTTCTGTTCTGTCTCAACGCCTGCAGTGATTCTGCACACAGCACCGTTTGAATCCCCTCCCAGCGCATTGGTTCAGACAACCATTCATCAACGGGTAATTTCTTATACTGTCGCCCAGTATTTATATTATCATAATAATCAATAAGTTGTGGATTTTCTCGTTCCATTTTATGAAAATAGGCTGCAATTTCTTTGCGGAACATTGCATGATTATTATTTAAAGCAACCACATAGTCTGCTTGCTTATCCTTAAGTTGCTCAACAATCTTTTTCTGTGTGTTGCAGGCATAAACGGAAACTATCGCTCGCCTCAATTTTAATGTCTGGAGTATTTCCAACACACCTTGCTGTTCATTACGCCAACGTGGAGATTTATGCTGTATCAGTATCACACCGCGCATTTTACTTTGTATGGTAATACTATGCAGTGCACTTTTCGCCTCATTACCGAAGCAGTTACGAAGGTTTTTTCCATCCAATGGAATTTGCTCAAGATTTTTGCTCTGACGTAATTCGTTAACAAAATTGATAAAAATATCATTTAATTGGCTTGAATGAAGTTTGCAAACAAGATCAGCGATAGTCTCTTTAGATGGAATGCCTTGTGTAAAAGGTAAATATTGACGCAACCAAGAGAGGTGGCTTTCACCAAACTGGTGAACATCGCACCATGTTTTTGCTCCTGACAGCACTGCTGTCATGGTTAAAAAAATAAGCTCTAATAAAGAATACCTCTGGGCATCATTCTCAATTTCCTCAGCCTGAGCAAAAAAGTTAAAAAAATCCATACAAGCCCCCTAAATTGTTATTAAAATAAGTATTTATCTGCACAGTGTAAATTTACACTAAACTTACTATAAAATAATCGGGCACTCTTTAATAATATTTATTGCGGTTTTCTTGATATTAGCTAAAAAATTGGTGTTGATGCCTGTTTTTCATCCAATACATTTATTTTTGCACCAATACAAAAAACCCCTAACATCGCTGCTAGGGGTTATCGCTTTACTTACTTTCGTGTTTTTTGTATTTTTCGTGTTCGGTAAAATCCGGCGGTGTCCTACTCTCACATGGGGAGACCCCACACTACCATCGGCATTACAGCATTTCACTTC
>NZ_SMCP01000020.1 GCF_004342725.1 Testudinibacter aquarius
GGGGGTGACTGCGTACCTTTTGTATAATGGGTCAGCGACTTATATTATGTAGCGAGGTTAACCGAATAGGGGAGCCGAAGGGAAACCGAGTCTTAACTGGGCGCTTAGTTGCATGATATAGACCCGAAACCCGGTGATCTAGCCATGGGCAGGTTGAAGGTTGGGTAACACTAACTGGAGGACCGAACCGACTACTGTTGAAAAAGTAGCGGATGACTTGTGGCTGGGGGTGAAAGGCCAATCAAACCGGGAGATAGCTGGTTCTCCCCGAAATCTATTTAGGTAGAGCCTTAGATGAATACCTTCGGGGGTAGAGCACTGTTTCGGCTAGGGGGTCATCCCGACTTACCAACCCGATGCAAACTGCGAATACCGAAGAGTAATGTCTAGGAGACACACGGCGGGTGCTAACGTTCGTCGTGAAGAGGGAAACAACCCAGACCGCCAGCTAAGGTCCCGAAGTACTAGTTAAGTGGGAAACGAAGTGGGAAGGCTTAGACAGCTAGGATGTTGGCTTAGAAGCAGCCATCATTTAAAGAAAGCGTAATAGCTCACTAGTCGAGTCGGCCTGCGCGGAAGATGTAACGGGGCTAAAACTAGTCACCGAAGCTGCGGCATTCAGGGAGCAGGTTTCAGGGTTCAGGCTACAGGAGTCAGGGCATGGTAAAACGATTTGAAGATTTAAATGTATTTCAAAAAGCGTATCGGGTTTCATTAGAAATTCATCAAGCGACATTAAATTTTCCAAAAGTAGAACAATTTGCCTTGGCTGACCAACTAAGACGTTCAAGTAAAAGCATCTGTGCCAATCTGGCAGAAGGTTTTGCGAAGCAACGTTCATCTGCTGAGTTTAGACGTTATCTTGCAATGGCAATAGGCAGTGCAGATGAGACACGAGTTTGGTTAAGATATTGTATAGACCTGAATTATATAGAGAAACAACAATGGCAAGCTTGGCGTAATGAATACGAAGAGGTTGCCAAAATGTTGAATGGTTTGAGTGAAAGTCTGAGAGACTGACACCAGAACCCTGAAACCTGTTCCCTGATTGGGTAGGGGAGCGTTGTGTAAGTCGATGAAGGTGGTTCGAGAGGGCTGCTGGAGATATCACAAGTGCGAATGCTGACATAAGTAACGATAAAGGGGGTGAAAAACCCCCTCGCCGGAAGACCAAGGGTTCCTGTCCAACGTTAATCGGGGCAGGGTGAGTCGGCCCCTAAGGCGAGGCTGAAGAGCGTAGTCGATGGGAAACGGGTTAATATTCCCGTACTTGTGATAAGAGCGATGTGGGGACGGAGCAGGTTAGGTTATCCGGGTGACGGAAGTCCCGGTCCAAGCGTGTAGGATGGATGATTAGGCAAATCCGGTCATCTATATCAGAGGCGTGATGGGGAGACTCTACGGAGTTGAAGTAACCGATACCACACTTCCAGGAAAAGCCGCTAAGCTTATCTTATCATAAACCGTACTGAAAACCGACACAGGTGGTCAGGTAGAGAATACTCAGGCGCTTGAGAGAACTCGGGTGAAGGAACTAGGCAAAATAGCACCGTAACTTCGGGAGAAGGTGCGCTGATAGTAATTGAAGTCCTTTGCGGATGGAGGTGAAGTCAGTCGAAGTGACCAGCTGGCTGCAACTGTTTATTAAAAACACAGCACTCTGCAAACACGAAAGTGGACGTATAGGGTGTGACGCCTGCCCGGTGCTGGAAGGTTAATTGATGATGTGAGAGCATTTGATCGAAGCCCCAGTAAACGGCGGCCGTAACTATAACGGTCCTAAGGTAGCGAAATTCCTTGTCGGGTAAGTTCCGACCTGCACGAATGGCGTAATGATGGCCAGGCTGTCTCCACCCGAGACTCAGTGAAATTGAAATCGCCGTGAAGATGCGGTGTACCCGCGGCTAGACGGAAAGACCCCGTGAACCTTTACTATAGCTTGACACTGAACATTGAATTTTGATGTGTAGGATAGGTGGGAGACAGAGAAGTATTAACGCCAGTTAATATGGAGTCGTTGTTGAAATACCACCCTTTAAGGTTTGATGTTCTAACACAGACTGCGAAACGCGGTCGTGGACAGTGTCTGGTGGGTAGTTTGACTGGGGCGGTCTCCTCCCAAAGCGTAACGGAGGAGTACGAAGGTTTGCTAATCACGGTCGGACATCGTGAGGTTAGTACAATGGTATAAGCAAGCTTGACTGCGAGACGGACAGGTCGAGCAGGTGCGAAAGCAGGTCATAGTGATCCGGTGGTTCTGAATGGAAGGGCCATCGCTCAACGGATAAAAGGTACTCCGGGGATAACAGGCTGATACCGCCCAAGAGTTCATATCGACGGCGGTGTTTGGCACCTCGATGTCGGCTCATCACATCCTGGGGCTGAAGTAGGTCCCAAGGGTATGGCTGTTCGCCATTTAAAGTGGTACGCGAGCTGGGTTTAGAACGTCGTGAGACAGTTCGGTCCCTATCTGCCGTGGGCGTTGGAAAATTGAAAGGGGCTGCTCCTAGTACGAGAGGACCGGAGTGGACGCACCGCTGGTGTTCCCGTTGTTTCGCCAGAAGCATTGCGGGGTAGCTATGTGCGGAAGAGATAAGTGCTGAAAGCATCTAAGCACGAAACTTGCCTTGAGATGAGTTTTCCCACACTTAGAGTGTGTAAGGGTTGTTTAAGACTAAGACGTAGATAGGCGGGGTGTGTAAGTGTAGTGATATATTGAGCTAACCCGTACTAATTGCCCGAGAGGCTTAACCATACAACGCTCAAGGGTTTTACCCTAAAGCAGAGCGAGTTGTAAGAAAAGACGAAGACAAAGACAAAGCTCAGAGAGTTTGAATCAGTAATAGCTTGTG
>NZ_SMCP01000022.1 GCF_004342725.1 Testudinibacter aquarius
TGTAATAGTCTAATTCCTTGCAACATACTAAAGACCACTTTATTGTGTAATAAAAAAGGAAATGACAATGAAAAAGCTCTTCACAACAGACTTTAAACAACGCTGTATAAACTTAATGTTGCATGAGCAACATACCGTTGCTGAAACCAGCAAAATAATGAATGTCAGTATCTCTGCATTACAACGTTGGAAAGTACAATATATCAAAGAAAAACAAGGCATTACTCCCGTAAAGCCAGCCATTACCGCGGAGCAACGAGAAATTCAGCGTTTACGCACAGAGGTGGAACAACTGCGCAGTGATAATGCCTTGCTAAAAAAGGTATCGGCCTTCTTTCTCGACAAACACTAAAGCACCGTTGTTTAGTATTGAGTAAAGAAGGCTACTCGCACGTACAACTGACACGTTGTTTTTCGATTAATCGAAGCACGCTTTATCGTTGGCTTAAAGCGCCGACAACCGCACTTTCTACGCTGGAAAAACGGATTCTTCAACTGCACGAAGAGAGTGAATTTACCTATGGTGTAAATCGCATGATGCATGCCTTGAGACTGGAGGGCATTCCTATTGGGCGGGCAAAAGTGCGTAAAAAAATGCGCGCATTAAAACTAAAACCACATTATCCAAAACCCGTGTTCTATCGCAAATCATTGAGCCATTATGCGGAAAACACGTTAAATCAAGTATTTTATACGAAAGATATCAATACAATATGGGTTGGTGACATCAGTTATATTTACACGCAACAAGGTTGGCTATATCTGGCGGTAGTGTTGGACTTATTTTCTCGCAAGGTAGTGGGTTGGGCTTGCAGTAAAACAATCGATACGGATTTGACAGAAAAGGCATTACGGCTTGCGGTACATCGACGAAAACCTCAAAAGGGGCTCTTGTTTCATTCAGACAGAGGCTCACAATACACGAGTAAACAATATCGGGACTGCTTATCGGAATTTCATATGGTAGCCAGTCAAAGTCGTGCAGGGAAATGCACGGACAATGCGGTAACAGAGCGTTTTTTTCGTTCATTGAAATGCGAGAGAGTCCACCGGCAGAACTACCGTACTTTTGATGAAGCGCTGTTAAATATTGCGGATTATATTGAGCGTTATTATAATCACCAGCGATTGCATTCAACATTGGGCTATCTTTCACCCGTGATGTTTGAACGACAAAAGGCAAATACTAAAATGCTTTTTAATTAAAACCAGTCTTAAAATTGTTGCAGGAAATTGAACTATTACAC
>NZ_SMCP01000023.1 GCF_004342725.1 Testudinibacter aquarius
TTGTATATTCAAAATAAAGTATACTAGCAACACAGCACCGAATCGTTATCCACAGCTTGACCGCCCCTAGAGCATCAACTCGTCTTGTAGCGTAGGCGTGGATAACGTTCATCAACAAAACCGAACAGTTGAAATAACGAAACCCGAATACAAGGCTGGTTAATGATGAACAACACTCCGATTTATTGCGGCATTGATGTTGCTAAACGTTCTCTTGTCGTTGGATTAACCGACAAGAAAAAAACAAAAACACAAACCAATAACCCAAAAGGCATCGCCCATCTTTTGGACTATCTTCAGCGTTTTGAAATCGCACTGGTTACCCTTGAAGCCACCGGCGGATTAGAACTGCCGGTTGCCAAAGCGTTAGCGCATGCCGGCTTTCGCGTCTTGGTTGCCAATCCGCTTAAAGCGGCTCAATATGCCCGTTCTCAATCGATGACCAAAACCGATGAGAAAGACGCCTTCAATCTGGCACGTTATGGACGAGATTTAGACCTTAACGGTGAGGCGGAAAAAATGCTGTTTGTGCCGCTGACCGAACAACAAGAGCAGCTTGAAGCGCTGGTGGTTCGCCGTCGGCAACTTGTCGATATGCGCGTTGCCGAATTAAATCGCTTGCAACAAATTCACGAATCCCAGCAAGACAGTGTTCGTCAACATATCGAAATGCTCAATACCCTGATTGCTCGGTTGGATAGTGATATTGACGACCATAATCAGCATTTTAACGAGAAAGCGGAGCTTATCGCGGAGATTAAAGGTGTCGGAAAGAACTGCGTTGCAGTGTTGATGTCAAGTTTACCGGAACTGGGCAAGCTCTCGAATAAACGTATTGCTTCACTGGTTGGCGTGATTCCACACACACAGCAAAGTGGGCAATGGACAGGGAAATCATTCTGCCACGGTGGGCGTGCCATTGTTCGCAATGCATTATATATGGCGGTGTTATCTGCTGTTCGTTTTGAGCCTGTTTTTAAAGCCTTTTACGAGCGATTGGTGGCGAGAGGCAAAGCGAAAAAAATTGCATTAACGGCATGTATGCGGAAACTGTTAACCATTATCAATGCGTTAGTAAAACGTAATGAGAAATGGGACGCTACAC
>NZ_SMCP01000024.1 GCF_004342725.1 Testudinibacter aquarius
TATTTTTTGTACGCGGTGGGCGACGATAACCGAAAACGCCTGCAATCTCTCGTCGTTCAAGACTTTCTGCCACAGGGGCTGTAAAGTAACCGGCATCAAGACCGACTTGCTTCGGCTTAAAGCCGAGGCGTTTGGCGGTAGCATCGAGTCGTCTGATATAAGGCTGGCTGTCGTTCACATTGCCCGGTGTGACAAAGGTATCCAAAATAATACCGCACTTGCCATCAACGGTGCGGTGGTCGAGGTAAAAGAAGCCTTGCGGTTTGTTGTTGCGTGTCATAAAGCCGCTTTCAGCATCGGTGCGGCTGACTTTGGTATTTTTTAGCTTAGGCTCCGCGTCTTCTTTTACCTCAAAAGGCTTTTTTCCGACACGCAGCCTTGCCACATCAATGTCGGCATTGAGCATCTCAAGATAAGCACTGGCTTTAATCTCACGCCGTTCATTGGTAGCTTTGTTTTTGTTGGCATTGGCTTTTAAATGCGTACTGTCGGTAAACCAATGCTTGCCACCCACCACGCCTTTCTCAATGGCTTGGAAAATAATGTGCGTAAAAATCCGTTCAAACACGTCAGTACCGTTAAATCGACGAAGACGGTTTTGGCTTAAGGTGCTGGCATCAATGACTTTTTCGGTGATAGTCATTCTGAGAAACCAACGATACGCCATATTGACTTCAACTTCTTTGACCAATTGACGTTCACTCTTTATGCCGAAAATATAGCCGAGCAGCATCATTTTGAACAGGCGTACCGGGTCAATGGCGGGGCGACCATTATTATGGCAATAGAGATGAGCCACTTCATCGCGAATAAATTCAAAATCAATGGCTTGGTCGATTTTACGCACTAAATGGTCTTTCGGCACGAGTTGTTCAAGCGTGACCATTTCGAGTTTGGATTGATTAGAGGGAGGCGGCTTTAACATCGGAAACTCCTTAAAAGGCTTTTCCTTATTAGATCAAAGTCCTAGCAAAATGTCTAGGACTTTGTCAGCAGTCTGAA